>CAWGVW010000001.1:0-1873196 GCA_963826145.1 uncultured Gammaproteobacteria bacterium | reverse complement strand
CCGACAATACGGCGGCTCCATCGATTTTCTCCAATGGGATCCTCACTCCGTGCAGCCGCCGCCGCTGCCGACGCGCGCGGGCGGCGACTTGTTGTTTGTACGGTCCTACGCGACGACCGAGTCCCAATACATGTTGTCAAGTGGCTTTTCGTTCCTGCATCGATCGGGGGCTGATGGTTCTGCCGATCTCGATTTCCTTGGCGAACCTGGGCAGGTATACCCCAATCCCGCGCAGGCGTATTTCGACATTAGTGGCGCACGCGTAACCGGCGCCGTCGACGCGCGCTGGTCGCCCGATGGTGCGCGTATCGCCTACGTCCCGGCGTTCGTCAGGCGTTTGGCCCCGTCCGGATCATTCTTCGAGACTGTTGCGGGCTTCGTCGTCATGAACGCCGACGGTAGCGGCAAGACGTTGCTCACGCCGTTGCCGGGAGTGTACGCACGCATCACGTCGCTCGACTGGTCACCGGATTCCCAGCGCATCGTCTTTGCCGGCGCAGAGGACATCGGTATCCCAAATGGTGCCAATCACAAACTCTGGACGATGAACGCCGACGGCACCGATGTTCGCGTATTGGCCGATCTCGGCTTTGCAGATGTGGGCAACGGCAATCTGGGGCCAATCAACATCCGCAACCCATCGTGGTCGCCCGACGGTGCGTGGATCGCATTTACCGCCGCCGCGCAAACTGATTTCGATCACACACGATACATTGTGCCCGCCGACGCCAGCGGACCCCCGATTCTCATTGCCAATCTACCAGGCCAGCTGGATGAGCGGCTGGCGTGGTCTCCCGACGGCAGCAAGGTGGCCTACAGCCAGGCCGGTTACATCTTCGCGGCTGACTTTCAGGCGGCGCCGCCGTATCTCGCCAACTCCCGGCAAGTGACCCCGAATGTGCCGATTGGCTGGACGCCGAGCGCGATCTCTCCGGTCTGGTCTCCCGACGGCCAGAATATCGCCTTCCTCGCCGTATCGGGGCCGAACAAAGTCGGGATCTTCGCCATAGGGATCGATGGAACGTTCACCATGCTGGTACTTGATATACCGGGTGTTGGCAGCGCCATTGCTCTCACCGACTGGCGGCGCAACGCAGCTCAGAACAACACGAGCGTGGGGAGCCCCACCGTCACGGCGGGGCCATTCACCTTGCGCTTCACCAGCGTCACGCGCGCGGGCGCGACACTCGTCACGGCGAGCCCGTATGGGCCACCGCCGCCGACCGGCTTCACCCCAGGAGATCCCGTTGTCCCAGGAGATCCAGTCAGCTACTTCGACATCAACAGCACCGCGGTCTTTTCCGGCGTGATCGAAGTGTGCCTGGACTACGGTGGCGTCACCTATGCGAATCCGGCGGCCGTGCGCCTGCTGCACTTTGTCAACGACGGTTGGGTCGATACCACGACGTCGAATAACGCGGCCACTCACACCGTTTGCGGTAACGTCAATTCCTTCTCGCCGTTCGCAGCCATGGAGAGCAACGGCGGCTCGGGCACGACGGCACCGACGATTACGCCCAATGTGAGCGGAGCGCTCGGTTCGGGTGGCTGGTACACATCCGACGTGACGGTGAACTGGACCGTCACCGATCCGTCGTCGCTCATCGCGTCGCAGACGGGATGCGGCAGCACAGTCATCAACACCGATACTCCAGGCACCTCGCTTACCTGCACTGCCAACGGCGCCGGCGGCCCCTGGTCGAACACCGTGAACATCAAGCGTGACGGCACTGCACCGGTTGCAGCCGCAACGGCCTCGCCCGTTGCCAACGGTGCCGGCTGGAACCGCGCTGATGTCACAGTGCAGTTCACCGGAACCGACGACACATCCGGTATCGCGAGTTGCGCCACCGATCAGCTGCTGAGCGCGGAGGGCACGGGTCAGTCCGCATCCGGCACGTGTACGGACCGGGCCGGCAATGTCAGTGCATCCGCGTCGGTCACCGGTATCAACATCGACAAGACGTCCCCGACCGCTGCGGCATCGGCCTCGCCATCTCCGAATGGCGCCGGCTGGAATACGACGCCGGTGACCGTTTCATTCACCGCGACGGATACGCTTTCGGGTGTCGCCCCGGATGGCTGCGATGCCGCCGTGACGTTGTCGTCCGATGGCGGCAATCAATCGGCGTCGGGCACTTGCCGCGACCTCGCAGGAAATGCGGCAACGGCTACCGCGACCGCGATTCGAATCGATCGCACGCCACCCACTGCGGTAGCGAACGCCACACCTCCTGCGAATGCGAACGGCTGGAACAACACCGACGTCACCGTGTCATTCGACGGTACGGACAGTCTGTCCGGCTCCGGGATCGCCGGTTGCTCGCCGAGCACGTTGCTGTCGGCGGAGGGCACCGGCCTCTCGGCCTCAGGCACCTGTACCGACGTCGCGGGCAATACCAGCGCATCGGCGACGGCAAGCGGAATCAACATAGACAAGACCGCGCCGGCAATCACGATCAACACGCCGCCCGCCGGTGCGAGCTATCCGGCAGGATCCACAGTCACTGCGAATTACGCATGCAGCGACGGGCGCTCCGGCATTTCGAGCTGCAGCGGACCGGTCGCGAATGGCGCGTCGATCGATACCGCCATCGCGGGCGCGAAGAATTTCCCGGTGACGGCAGCTGATTTGGCTGGCAACACGGCGACGGTCGGCACTGTTGCCACACGGTCACGACGACAGGCTCGGATACGACGGCGCCCGCCATCGCGGCGCTCGTGCAAGGAACGCTGGGTGACAATGGCTGGTACACCTCGAACGTTTCCGTCGTCTGGCAGGTGACGGATGCGGAGTCAGCCATCACTGCCCAGCAGGGCTGCACTTCCTCGACAGTTACGAGCGATACCGCGGGCACGACATTCGCATGTACGGCGACGAGCGCCGGCGGCACGAATTCCCGCTCGATCACCGTGAAACGCGACGCCACCAAGCCCCTCGTCGCGGTGTTAAGCCCGCTTGCCGGGGTCACCTATCCGCGTGGCTCACGCATCCCGGCCCTCTATGGCTGTGCAGATCTCAAATCGGGGAACGCACAGTGCGTCGGTACGGTCGCAGTCGGAACATCGATCGACACCGCGACCGCGGGTGCGAAGACCCTGTCCGTTGCCGGGCGGGATCGAGCGGGCAATACCCGGACGGTGACCGTCAATTATCGCGTGCGTTGAAGGGGAGGAGACAGAAATGGAGATCGCGCGGCTTGATGGAGGCAGTTGCGTTCGGCGCACGCTCGCCAGCTCGGTTTTGATACTGGCGGCGGCTTGCAGTCACACAGTCGGTTCGGGAACGGACGTCGTTGCCGTGGTGGGTGGCAAACCGGTCACCACGGCTGTATTCGAATTCTACGTAAAGAGCAAGACGGGAATTGATTCTGCGCGCGTCGATTCCAGACAGAAAGTCGCGTTGCTTGATGAGATGTTGCGTCTCGAAGCCGCCGCTGCAATTGCATCGCAAGCTTCATCACCGGATGCGGTTCAAGAAGCCGAAATCGCGCGCGTCGAATCGTTGGCGCGATCCGCGGCGCGCGCTGCCGGAGTCTATGCGACACCGAGCGACGAGGTACTCGCTGGGGCCTACCAAAGCTATGTCGCCGCGCTGCCGTCAGCCGAATATCACATCGCGCATATCCTCGTTCCCACCCGCAATGCGGCGCGAGACATCGTCGAGAGGCTCGACCGCGGCGAGAACTTCGGCGCACTGGCGCGGGAGAACTCGGCCGATGAATCCCGTTTGCGGTCGGGAGACCTTGGCTGGGTGAAGGCCGACGGTGTACCGAGTGCTCTGATAGGCGCAGCCCGAACGCTGAAGCTCAATCAATACGCGCGGCAGCCAATTAAGACCGCCTACGGCTGGCACGTCGTTCGACTCATCGAGTCGCGTCCGGTGACGCCGCCCTCATTCGAGCAAGTGAAGGCGCAGCTGGCTGTGACCCTGCAACAGGAGCGCTGGCGAAAATTCCTGGACGAATCCTTGCAGCAGATTGCTATCACGCGAAACTCGCAACTGTCCTCGACAACTCGGACGATCAGCTGACTCCAAGAGGATCGCGCTCGGGCCCGCCACTGTCGGTTGCGCTCCCCGCTCTGCTTACTGACTTTGGATGCGCTATGCGGGTTTCCGACGCTTTTCCTGACACATGGTTAAGGTGTGCAGAGTCCAATTGCTTGCGCGAGATTCCTCGAATTCGCCCCATCGTGACGCTGTGCGCCGCGGCTAACGCGGCTCTCGATGACATTGAGGCAAAGTGAGAGTTCTACTCGGCAGGGTGGAACCTGGACCCGCGGCCTATACGTAAGCGACGTACCCGTCGCCTGGTACAGGCAAGCAAGTCAGTCGTCTCAACGCATATAGATAGAGTGTCGCGAGCGGCGCGCCAACGGCGAATCAGTCACTTGCAAGCGATTGCGTGCCCAATGCGTGCCCGCGTCGACTTGAAGTGCGGCTGAGTTCGCGTCTAACGTTTTGAATTACTTGGTCGGGGTGACAGGATTTGAACCTGCGACCTATACGTCCCGAACGTAGCGCTCTACCAGGCTGAGCTACACCCCGAAACCTCGGAAATCGGTCGATTCGACGAGGGGCGCGCAGTGTACTGAAGCGCCCCCGAGGCATCAAATCCCATTGATCCGGATGACGATTTTGCCGACGAAATCGCCGGATTTCATGAGATCGAAGGCGGCCTTGGCGTCCTTGAAGTCGAAGGTCCGGTCGATCACCGGCTTGATCTTGTGCTTCTCAATGAAGGCATTCATCGCCTCGAAATTCTCGACGCGAACCGACGTAGATGCCGAACGCCGAAGCGTTGCGGCCCATGAGTGCGAACGTCGGAATTTCGCCGCCGAAGCCGCCGAGCCCACCGATGAGGGCGAGATTGCCTCCCGAGCCGAGACTCGCGAGCGCGTGGGGCAGGGTGTCTTTTCCACCGACGTCGAGAATGTGTTGTGCGCCCGCGCCGCCGGTGATTTCCATCACCGACTTCTCCCACTCCGGATTCTTCTTGTAGTTGATGAGGCCGACAGCGCCGAGCGCCTTCGCACGATCGAGCTTCGCATCGCTCGAACTCGTGATGATGGGCTTCGCGCCGAGCGCCACCGCAAACTGCAATCCGAACATCGACACTCCGCCGGTCCCCTCGAGCAGGACGTAGTCGCCCGCCTGCGTGTGGCCGCGCGTCGACGAGCCCGTTCCACGCCGTGACGCCCGCGCAAGGGCAGCGTTGCCGCTTCCTCGAAGCTGAGATTGGCCGGAATCTTGACGAGGCCCGCTTCGTTCAGCGTGACGTATTCCGTCAGCATGCCGTCGAGCGCGCCGCCGAGCGCGGTCGTCGGCGTGTCCGCGGCGGGGTTTCCGCTGCACCCAGTTCTGAAAGAAGTTCGCTGCGACGCGGTCGCCGACGCGAAATCGCTTGGTGCCGGGGCCAACTGCGACCACTTCGCCCGCTCCGTCCGACAGCGGCACCAGGCTCGTGCGCGAGCCGATCGGATACTGGCCATCGATCACGTAGATATCGCGGCGATTGAGCGATGTCGCGCGTACGCGCACGAGGACTTCGTTCGCGCCGGGCGCCCGCACCGGTGCATCGGCAAGCTTCAATGTAAAGCCCGATGGTCCCGGATTGACGAGCTGATATTGCTTCTGCACTGCGGGGACGGCGGCCAGCGAAGGCGCCTGGACCAGCGCTAGCATCATTAAGAATGTAGCGAAATCAGCCCTTGTACCCATACGACTCCCCATCCTGATCATGATAAATGCAGCGCTTCGCATTGATATCAAAAAACATAGTGGCTACAGTAGCTAAGCACAACAACGGCATCCGCGACGTCAGCATATTACGTCGAACTAAGGATGCGAACTTTCATCGGGCGCTCGCCCTGGATCGGCTACCTCATGAAACCCATCGCGCGATTCGCGTCAAGCCGCTGGCTTCCGGCACCGTTGCTGCTGGCACTGCTGTTTGTGCCAACTCACGCCCACGCGTCGTTCCTGAGTGGTGCGGCGCTTGACACGGCAGCGAACGTGGCGGCATGGGTCGTGCTTATCATCGCCCCGACCGTTGCCATCGTCGTGTTCTGGCTCGTCCATATCCTCCCGGAAAAGATCGCCGAAAAGAAGCAGCACCCGCAGGCCGCCGCCATCCAGACCCTGTGTCTGCTCTCGCTCGTTTTCGGCGGCATGCTCTGGCCCATCGCCTGGCTCTGGGCGTACTCGAAGCCCGTTCTCTACAAGATGGCCTACGGCACAGACAAAGTGGCACACGGCCACGAAGACACCGGCAAACCCGAGGCCCACACCGACGAAGCGGCAGAACTCCTGCAGTTGCGCGAGCGCGTTGCTGAACTCGAAGCCAAGTCGGCGGGCCGTGCGGCGAGCGATACCTGAAGGACCTGACCGATGGAAATCATTCTTCTCGGTATCTACTCGTTCTTCGTCTGGCTCATCTTTTTCAAATTCAAGTTGCTGCCGTGGAACATCGTCAGCCAGGTCATCGTCATCACGTTGCCGATTTTCGGGCTGACCGCGCTCATCCTCTATCTCAACATCGTCGCGCCGTCCTCGCACGACATCCGCGTCATCAACTACGTCGTGCCCGTGGTCCCGCGTGTCACCGGGCGTGTGATCGACGTGCCGATCGAGCCCAATCGTCCGATCAAGAAGGGCGACGTGCTCTTCAGGCTCGATCCCGCGCCATTTGAAATCGCCGTGAAAGGGAGCGAGGCCAACCTGCACAAGCTCGAGGAGCAGCTGAAGTCGAGCACCAGCCAGGTGCGGGCGCTGGACGCCAAGATATCGCTGGCGCGCACCCGGGTGCCGCAATACAAGGAACTCGCCGAATCCGGGGCGGGCAACAGCTTCGACCTGGAGCAGGCGAACGCCGATCTCGCGCAGCTCACCGGCCAACTCGATGCGGCCGTCGCCGACACGGCGCAGGTCAAGGCGCAGATCGCCCAGGCGGAGCAGCAAGTGGCGGATACCAAATGGGAGCTCGATCAGACCGTCTACTACGCGCCGGCCAATGGCACCGTGATTTCGCTCGCGCTGCGTCCGGGTACTGTCGCCGCCCAGCTGCCGCTGGCGCCGGTCATGACTTTCGTCGAGGACGAGCAATGGATTCTTGCCGTCTATGAGCAGAATGAAGTGCGCAAGGTGGAGCCTGGACAGGAGGCCGAGATTGCGATGGCGATGTACCCGGGGCGCATCATCAAGTGCAAAGTGGACTCGATCATGTGGGCGACGGCCGCGGGGCAGTTGCCTATCGGCGGGATGTACATCACTGCCGGTATTGCGCCCATTCCGCCGAATTCACTCGCCGTTCGATTGCTCGTCGATGGGAATGACAAGGGCCTCTTCCTCGCGTCCGGCGCGCACGGCGCCGGCGCGATCTACACCCACAGCGGCGAGATGATCCATATTCTTCGCAAGATTCTCCTGCGGGTCAGCGCGAAGCTCGACTGGCTGATCCTGAAGCTGCACTGAGGGGCAAGCGCGGATGCACACCCATGGTCGCCAATGCGAGCCGCTGGCAAGCCGTGGGCGTCCATTCGTCGCTGTGCCATGCGCGCTTCTCTCGCTGGTGATCTCGGGATGCATCACGCCGCTCAATCCGCCCACGCCTGAGGAGATTCGCGAGCAATCCGGCACGCTCAATAACATGCCGTTGTCCGAGCCCTGGAAAGCCGGCGCTGTAACGGGTCCGGTCGCAGACAACTGGCTCGCATCCTTCGACGATGCACAGCTGAACGCTCTCGTCACCGAAGCGCTCGCCAACAATCCCGACCTGCGCGTGACGGCCGCGCGGGTGGAACAGGCCGCGCAGTACATCGAGCTCGCCCAATCCGCCCTGCGTCCCTCTGTGAGCGTATTGGGGAGTGGCGGTGTCAATATGGGCGGCGGCGACGCATTGCAGGTCCTTTCACTCGGCGCGTCCTGGGAACTGGATCTCTGGGGCCGCCTGCGCTATAGCCGCAACGCGTATCGGGCGACGCATGCTTCTGCGCAGGCGGACTTCGAGTATGCGCAACAGTCGCTCGCTGCGATGATGGCGAAGAGCTGGTTCACGGCGACCGAGACGACGCAGCAGCTGCAGATCGCGCAAGAGATGGTAACGGCCGCCGAGGCGCTGGTGACGCTGGCGGAGAGGCGTCGCAAGATCGGGCCCGGCACCGAACAGGACATCGCGCTGGCGCGCGCCAATCTCGGCACCCTGCAGGACACTGCCAATCAGGTGCGCCTAGCGAACGGCCAATCGCTGCGCGCACTCGACCTGCTCCTCGGCCGTTACCCGGCGGCTGAACTTCAGGCTCGTCCCGATCTTCCCGCGCTCCCGGGTCCCGTTCCTGCCGGCCTGCCGCTCGAGATGCTGGAACGGCGGCCCGACATGATTGCCGCCGAACGCCGTGTGGCCGTCGCCTTCAATCGCGTCGGTGAGGCAAAGGCCGCGTATCTGCCGCGTATCGTCCTGAACGCGAATGTCGCCGCCCTCAGCAGCGACATCCTCCAGCTCAAGAGCGATTTCTCGAACCCGACGGGCGGCGTCGGCGCGAGGGTGGTTGCGCCGATCTACCAGGGCGGTGGGCTACGGGCACAGGTCCAGATCCGCACGCTGGAACAAAAAGAAGCCGTGGCGGACTACGTCCGGCTCGCGTTGCGTGCCCTCAGCGATGTGGAGAACACGCTCGCCGCGGCCAGTTCGCTGTCAGAGCGCGAGCAAATCCTCAAACGCAACGTGTCCGACAATCAGCGCGCGCTCGAGCTCGTGCAATCGAGCCAGCGAGTCGGCACCGCAGATTTGCGCGCTGTCAATCAGCAAGAGCTTGCTGTCGACTCGGCAAGGCTTGCGCTGCTGCGCGTGCAAAGCGAGCAACTGAGCCAGCGAGTCAATCTGCATCTCGCACTTGGCGGCAGCTTCGCGCCGCCGCCGGACGAGGCCGCCAGTAATCCGCCGCCGGGGCCCTGAGAACATATCCGGCGCTATATATAAGAGTAGCGCGGACCCCGGAAAGCTAAACGCCAGCTGAACGCGAGGCGGCGCCTAGCGTCGGCACTCTTCTATCGTGCGAACGCGAGCTTTCCGACCGGGCCGACCGGCATCGCCGGTTTCGCGAGGCCTGAAGTATCGCTCGCGAGCTCCTAAGGCACGCTCATCCGTCCGCCATGGCGCGAGAACCGTATCCTCCGCCGCTGAACGGCGCCTACTTGCGCAAGTAGATCTGGCCCTGCTTCATCACGAGCACCGGATGCTCCGTGGCGTGGATGTTTTCCAGCGCGTTGCCCGGAACGGCAACGATGTCGGCCGACTTGCCTGCTTCAATAGTGCCGGTCGTCGCATCGACGCCGAGCAGTTTCGCTGCCTCGCGCGTTCCCGCGAGAAGGGCAGACGATGCGGGCATACCAAGGTCCGTCATCAGGCTGAATTCCTGCGCATTCATACCGTGCGGATAGACACCGGCATCTGTACCGAACGCGATTTTCACGCCCACTTTGAGGGCGGTCTTGAACATCTCGGCGTGCGCCGGACCGACGGCACGCGCTTTCGCGGCAATCTGTGGCGGATAGACGTCTGCATTCTTTCCGACCCAGTACGCGGCCATCCGTGTCGGCACGAGGTACACGCCTTTGGTCTTCATGAGCTTCAGCGTATCTTCGGTGAGGAAGGTGCCATGCTCGATGGAATCGACACCGGCTTCGATCGCCTGGCGCGCGGCGAGATCGCCGTGACAGTGCGCCGCGACTTTGCGCTTCCAGCGGTGTGCTTCGGTCACGATCGCTTCGAGTTCCGCGGGCGTGAGCTGCGGCACGTCGACCGGATCCGCTTCGGACAGCACGCCGCCTGACGCGCAGATCTTGATGACGTCCGCGCCCCACTTCATCTGGTCGCGCACCGCCTCGCGGCAGGAATCCGGGCTGTCGCACACGCCTTCGATCGCGCCGACGGGCTTGCGGAAATCGGGCGGGTAGGGCGACTGGTCGCAATGACCGCCGGTCACGCCGATCGCGTGAATCGCCGTGAGGATTCTAGGCCCCTCGGTAACGCCCGCGTTGATGGCGTTGCGTAGTCCCACATCGACCCAGTCGCTGGCGCCGACATTGCGCACCGTCGTGAAGCCCGCTTCGAGCGTGTGCTTCGCGTACACGGCCGCATAGAAAGATTGCTCGGCCGGGAAGCGGAACAGCTCCTTGTAGAACTCCTTGTAATAGTCCGGGTTATATTCCTGCGTGAGGTGCGTGTGCGCATCGATGAAGCCCGGCAGCAGTGTCGCGTCGCCAAGATCGATCACCTGTGCGCTCGCCGGCACTTCGCCGCCGACCGAAAGGATCTTCGTTCCCTGCACGACGACCACAGCATCCGTGCGCAGCGAGCCGCTGACGGCATCGAAGAGGCGCGCGGCCTTGAGTGCGATGATGGGCGCGTCCGCTGCATTCGCTGTGCCGATGCAGCCAAGTGCCGCGGCGGTGAGAGTCAGTGCGAGCTTTTTCATCGTTCTTGTCCTTCTTGTTTTGCTAGTGCGAGCGCTGGACGGAAAATTCCGCGAAGCCGCGAAGCGCCGCTTTGTGCGGAGTCTCCGGCAATGCGGCAAGGGCGGCGAGCGCGAGCCCGGATTCACGCCGGGCAAGCGTCGCCGTGTAGTCGAGGCCGCCGGTGGAATCAATCGCTGCCGTTATTGCGCCGAGGTGATCGAGGCCACCATGTTCAATCGCTTCGCGGATCAGGGCCTGCTGCGCCGGCGTTCCAGTACGCAGAGCGTAGATCAGGGGAAGCGTTGGCTTGCCCTCGGCAAGGTCATCGCCGAGATTCTTGCCGAGTTCCTCCGCAGACGCGCGATAGTCGAGGTAGTCGTCGATGAGCTGATAGGCCGTGCCCACGTGGCGGCCATAGGCGATGAGCGCGGATTCGACGGGTTCCGCGACGCCCGCGAGGATCCCGGCGATCTGCGCGCCGGCTTCAAAGAGCTTGGCGGTCTTTCGATAGATCACGCTGAAGTAGCGATCCTCGGTGGTCGCGGGGTCGTGCGCATTCATGAGCTGCAGCACCTCGCCCTCGGCGATGGTGTTGGTCGCGTTCGCCAGCACTTCCATGACGCGCGGTGCTTCGAGCCCGACCATCATCTGGAAGGCGCGCGAGTAGAGGAAATCGCCGACCAGCACACTCGCTTCGTTGCCGAACACTTCGTTGGCCGTATCGCGGCCGCGGCGCTTGGAGGACGCATCGACGACATCATCGTGCAGAAGCGTCGCCGTGTGGATGAATTCGATGAGAGCGGCGGCTTCGACGTGGCGGTTGTCGCGACAGCCACAGGCGCGTGCCGCGAGCAGCACGAGAAGCGGGCGAAGCCGCTTGCCGCCGGCATATATGAGGTACTTCGAGACTTCCCCGACGAGGGCCACGTCGCTCGCGAGCTGTGCCTCAATCGAGCGATCGACCGCTTCGAGGTCGGCTGCGACGAGTGCCCTCAATGCCTCGAGCGTCACGCCGGTCTCCTTAAGCGCGATTCTCAGGGAATCGCGTCGAAGCCTGGTACCAGGGTCGGCGTCGCCGTGCCTGCGGCAGCCAGGGCGGTATTGCCCAGCTGCTTCGCCGTGTTGTCGCCCCAGGCGAAGACGCTGCCGTCGGATGCGAGCGCGAGCGAGAACGACTTGCCGCCGCTCGCGACGCCGAGAATGTTCGCAAGGCCGGTGGCCGGCGTGAAGACATTGCGCGCCGTCGTCGTCGTGTCACCGAGGGAGCCGGTTTCGTTGGCGCCCGCGCCGGCGACGTGTCCGTCGCTCGCCACGACAAGGAGGAGCCGGTTGCTTGCGGCTGCGTCGACACCGTCGACGAACACGCCGGATGGCGTCGGCACGTCAGTGGTGATCGCCGCGCCGAGGCCAAGCTGGCCGTCGGTGTTCTCGCCCCAGGCGAGCACGATGCGATGATCGGTAATCGCCATCGACATGTCGCCGCCCGCTGCGATGTGCGAAATACCCGTTAGCCCCGTTGCGATCGGTATGCGGCTCAAGACGAGCTGGCCATTGCCGAGCTGTCCGGACGTGTTCGAACCCCACGCGACGACGGTCCCGTCGGCGAGCAGCGCCAACGTGTGATCGTTACCCGCGGCAACCGCGATGGCATTGGTAATGCCGGCGACCTGCGTTGGTGTCGCGCTCGCGACAGGCGCTCTCAGGCCATTGCCGAGTTCGCCGAGCACGTTGACGCCCCATACATACACGGTGCCGTCGTCGAGAACCGCGACGGAGTGCGCGAGGCCGGCAGCGATTGCGACGGCAGGATGGGGCAGGGTGATGAGGGTCGGGGTCGCGCGCGGTAACGAATCGCCAAGGCCGAGTTGGCCACTGCCGTTGAGACCCCAGCCGTAGACGGCGCCGTCGTCGCGAAGCGCGAGAACGTGACCCGCGCCGACGGCCACCTCGACGACGTGCGAGCCTGCTGGCAGATTCGCGGTCTTCGGAGTTTCGGAGCCTGCCGCCGCCGTTCCGTTGCCGGCCTGGCCGGCGGAATTGTCGCCCCAGCTGACAACCGTGCCATCGCTCTCGAGGACAACGCTGAAACTGACCGCGGCGTTCGCCGACTTGCCCGCAAAGACCTGGGCCGGCAGGACCGGCGGCGGGGAATTAGCGAGTGCAACGACTGTCAGCACCGCGGCGGCGCTCGTTGCGGTACCGCTTGCATTCGTCACGACGACATCGAAGCTCGCGCCGCTGTCGGCGAGCACTGCCGCCGGCGTGATGTAGATCGAGCTCGTGGCGCCCGCGATATCCACGCCGTTGTTGCGCCACTGGTAGGTACGGGTGAGGTGATCGCCGACCGCGACAACGCTGAAGATTGCCGGCTGACCGACATTGACCGACTGGCTGACGGGGGGCGTGATGATACTGAGGACCCCCAGTACGGTCAGTGTGGCCGGTGTGCTCGTCACAAAGCCCGTGCCGTTGCCGACGTCGACCGTGAAGACCGCTCCATCGTCGGCCGCAACCGTGGCCGGCGTCGTATAGCTTGCAGAGGTCGCGCCACTGATGGCGATATCGTTCCGGTACCACTGGTAGCCGAGCGACTGCCCATCGCCAACCACGGTAAAGGTCGCCGTGGCACCGACGGCCACGGCCTGGTCGGTCGGATTCGTCGTGATGGTCGGCGCAAAGAACATGCTGAGCGTGGCCGAATCGCTCGTGATGCTGCCCTTCTCGTTCGTGACCGTCACGGAGAACGCGTGCCCGACATCGGTGGGGTCGGCGTCCGGGTTGACGGGGTCCGTCGTGTAGGTCACGTCGATGGCGCCGGGGATTGCGACGCCGTCACGCATCCACTGAAACGCCAGCGGCGCCTTGCCTTCCGCACCTACGGTGAATCGCGCCCTTTGCAGGCGGAATACGGTCAGATCTTTCGGCTGGTCGGTGATCTTCGGCTCCTGGGCGCCGCCACCGAACGTGCAACCGTAAAGCACGAGCGACGTGACCACCGCCAGCAAGAGCGAGCCGGCGGTGGACAGAGGGCGTGAACGGGAGGCGGTGCGATGGCTGAGCTTGGGTGATTTAATCATTTGCGATGTTTTTTTCGACGCGCCACGCGGCCGAGCCGCGGGCGTCCGTTAGTTCCCCGCTAAAAAACCAAAGTTCCCGATTGATTGCTAAGGATAGCGCGAGAGCGCGGTTCCCGGGCCGCATTCCGAATGCCGTTTGACCGTCCCGGGCGAGCCCCGTAGAATGGCGCGCCTTTTGGGGCCAACGCCCTAATTTTTCTGGAGAATTCAAATGTTTGCGGTGATCGCCACCGGCGGAAAACAGTACCGCGTGGAAGAGGGCAGCGTGCTTCGCATCGAGAAGCTCGAGGCCGAAGCGGGAGCCTCCGTCGACTTCGACCAGGTGCTGGTCGTTGGCGAGGGCGCGACCATCCGGATCGGCGCTCCCTATGTCGCAGGCGGCAAGGTAACAGCGACGGTTCAGGCGCAGGGCAAGGCTGACAAGGTCAGCATCATCAAATTCAAGCGCCGTGCGCACTACATGCGCAACAAGGGCCATCGCCAGCGCTTCACGGAAGTGAAGATCACGAAGATCGTAGGCTGAGCCCTCACGCTGGCCCTCTCCCGCAAGCGGGAGAGGGCACGAATGAATTGGAGATTGGTTTATGGCACATAAGAAAGCAGGCGGCAGTACACGGAACGGGCGCGACTCGGAGAGCAAGCGCCTGGGCGTCAAGCGGTTCGGCGGGCAGGAAGTGCTGGCCGGCAACATCTTAATTCGCCAGCGCGGCACCGAATGGCATCCGGGCACGAACGTCGGCATCGGACGCGATCACACGTTGTTCGCAAAGGTCTCCGGCAAAGTCGAGTTCAAGCAGCGCGGCAAGGACAAGCGGACGTTCGTCAGCATTCGGCCGAACGAGGCCTGACACCCGGCCGGTCGCCGGCAGACGGCGAGGAGAATCACGGCGGCGCTGCACGAGCAGCGCCGTTTTTGTTTGGCCCTCACCCGAGCCCTCACCCCGGCCCTCACCCCAACCCTCTCCCGCGAGCGGGAGAGGGAGTAGAAACATGAAATTCGTTGACGAAGCCAAGGCGATGATCCGGGCCGGCGATGGCGGGCGCGGCAAGGTGAGCTTTCGCCGCGAAAAGTTCGTACCCTTCGGCGGGCCGGACGGCGGTGACGGCGGCCACGGCGGCAGCGTTTACCTCCGAGCGCAGGAAGGCATCAATACGCTCGCCGACTTTCGAATAGCGCGGACCTACAAGGCCGAGCATGGCGAGCCGGGCGGGAGCAACGATTGCACCGGCCGCTCGGGCGAAGATCTCTACGTGGCCGTGCCAACGGGAACGGTGATCCAGGATGAAGAAACCGATGAAGTGCTGGGCGACCTCAAGACGGCTGGGCAAGTCCTGCTGGTCGCGCAGGGCGGCAAGGGCGGCTGGGGCAACACCAAGTTCAAGTCGAGTACCAACCGCGCGCCACGCAAGGCGGGTCCCGGGCTGCCCGGCGAGCAGCGATCGCTTAAGCTGGAACTGAAGGTCCTTGCGGACGTGGGCCTTCTCGGCCTGCCGAACGCGGGCAAATCGACACTGATCCGCTCCGTGTCGGCCGCGCGCCCGAAGGTCGCCGACTACCCGTTCACGACTCTGTACCCGAATCTGGGTGTCGTCAGCGTGGGCGAGCAGCGCAGTTTCGTGATGGCCGACATTCCGGGGCTCATCGAAGGCGCCGCGGAGGGCGCGGGGCTCGGCATTCGGTTCCTCAAGCACCTGCAGCGCACACGCGTGCTGCTGCACCTCGTCGATATCGCGCCGCTGGATCCCGATGCAGATCCCGTCAAGGACGCGCGGGCGATTGCCGCAGAGGTCAAGAAGTTCAGCCCGGAACTGGCGGCCAAGCAACGCTGGCTCGTTCTCACGAAGGTTGATCTGCTCGACGCGGCAGAGACAAAGCGCCGCGCCGCCGATATCGTGCGACGTCTGCGCTGGAAGGGTCCGGTGTTTGAAATATCCGCGGCGACGGGTCGCGGAACGCGCGAACTTTGCGCGCGGGTGATGGAGGAGCTGGAAGCGCTCGCGGCGAAGCGCGAGGCTCTTACTTCAGTCCCTTGACGCCGTGAGCGAGGCGGCTCTTGTGACGCGCGGCCTTGTTCTTGTGGATCATGCCTTTGGTCACCATCGTGTCGATGACCGGCACGGCCGTCTTGTAAGCGGCCTGCGCCACATCTTTCTTGCCGCTCGCGATGGCTTGCGTGACGTCGCGCAGCGCCGAGCGCAGGCGCGAGCGATGGACAACGTTACGAGCACGGCGGACCACGGCCTGGCGCGCTGCTTTTTCGGCGGATTTCGTATTGGCCAAAGTCGACTCCTGAAGGCACTCGCCGCGCGGCTCGCCGGCGGCTCAAAAGGGCGCGTAGTGTGCTGACGACCCTGCCAATTGTCAATGCGCCTCCCGTTGCCCGGCGCGCGTGTAAGTGCCCGGGAACTGGCACATTTCCGCTATAGTCGAGGGCATGGTCGCCGCCCATTCCCGCCCCGCCGAGCGCTGACTCGTGAGCGTCTTTCGCAATACCGGCGTCGTCGGATCGATGACGCTCATCTCGCGGGTCCTCGGGTTCGTTCGCGAAATCCTGCTCGCAACCGTATTCGGTGCCACGGGCGGCATGGATGCCTTCCTGGTGGCGCTCATGATCCCGAACTTCGGGCGCCGGATGTTTGCCGAGGGCGCGTTCTCGCAAGCCTTCGTGCCGGTCTTCACGGCAACGAAGACAACCGGCACCCACGCCGAAGCACGCGACCTGGTTGCCGTGGTCATGGGAACTCTCGGCGGGTTCCTCAGCGTCGTGACGCTCGCGGGATGTCTCGCAGCGCCGGTGCTTGTCTGGCTCTTCGCCTCCGGCTTTGCGACAAACCCGGAAAAAGCTGCGCTCGGCGCGGAACTCCTGCGCTGGACCTTTCCGTACCTCATGTTCATCTCGCTCACATCGCTCGCGGGCGGCGTGCTGAATGCCTATGGTCGATTTGCGATTCCGGCTGTCACGCCGGTCATCCTGAACGTCTGCCTGATTGCGACGATCTACATCGACTCGAGCTCGGTGCACGTGCTCGCCTATGCGGTATTTGCCGCGGGCATCCTGCAGTTCCTCTTCCAGCTGCCGTCGCTCAAGCGCCTTGATCTCCTGCCGCGGCCGCGCTGGGCATGGAGCGATCCGCGCGTGCGGCGCATCGTCGGGCTCATGGTGCCGGTGCTCATCGGATCGTCGATCGCGCAGGTGAGCCTCCTCCTCAACACGAACCTCTCTACGCATCTCGGCGACGGTCGTGTGAGCTGGCTCTACTACGCCAATCGCCTGATGGAATTTCCGCTCGGCATCTTCAGCATCGCGATGGGCACGGCGATCCTGCCGGCGCTCGCGGCGCATCACGCGACGCAGTCGACCGAGCGATTCTCCAAGACGCTCGATGCGAGCTTGCGCGGGCTCCTCGTGATTGGTCTGCCGGCCGCGGCTGGCCTGATCCTGCTTGCGGGACCGCTGGTCGCAACCGTCTACGGCCACGGTCGCTTCACCGCGGACGATGTGCTCATGACCACTTACGCCCTGTGGGCATATGGTGTGGGCTTCGTCGGCTTCTCGCTCGTGCGGATCCTGGTGCCGGGGTTCTACGCCCGCCACGAGATGAAGCTGCCGGTCCGCTACGCGGTGATCAGCCTCGTGATCGGCATGGCGGTGAGCCTCACGCTCTTCACGGTTCACCAGTTCGTGCAATTCAAGGCAGCGCACGTTGTGCTCGCGGCATCCACATCGCTCACGGCCTGTCTGAACGCTGCGTTCCTCTACCGGCGACTGCGCCGGGACGGCATTTTCACGCCGGTGGCGGGCTGGGGAAGCTTTGCGCTGCGCGTGGGTGCGGCGACCGCCGCGATGACGGCCGTCGTCCTTTTCACAGCGGGACCCTTGCAGCACTGGATGACCCTCGATGGCGTGCACCGGGCGCTGCGCATCAGCCTCGTGATCTTCGGCGCGGTCGCCGCCTACGCCGCGGTCCTGCTCGCGCTCGGCATGCGTTACCGGCATTTCCGCACGCCCTAGCGCACCGGCCCGCATCCACCGCCCGCGCATTCCGGGGCGCGAAAACTACCGTTTTCCCTTATCATTCAGCGCACTTCCGCCTCAAGGCTGCAATGGAACTCATCCGCGGATTGCACAACCTTCGCGCGCGCCACCATGGCTGCGTCGCGACGATCGGCACCTTCGATGGCGTGCACCTGGGACACCAGGACATCCTGCGTCGCTTGTGCAGTAATGCGTCACGACTCGGCCTGCCGTCGACGCTCGTATCGTTCGAGCCGATGCCGCGCGAATTCATCGACCCCGCGAATGCGCCCCCGCGACTCACGAGGTTGCGCGACAAATTCGGGCTCCTCGCCTGGCGCGGGCTCGACCGGTTCCTGGTGCTGCGGTTCGACTCGAAGCTGCAGGCAATGACCGGCCTTCAGTTCGTCGAGGATCTGCTGATTGCGAAGCTTGGCGCGCAACATGTGGTCATCGGGCATGACTTTCGATTCGGCGCCGGCGGAGCCACCACCGGCGAGACGCTCGAGCTCTCAGGATCGAAGATGGGCTTTGCGGTCGAGATTGTGGCGCCGGTGATGGTGCTCGGCGAGCGCGTCAGCAGCACGGGCGTACGGGAGGCACTCGCGCGCGGCGATCTCGAGTCGGCCGAACGCCTGCTCGGCCGGCGCTATCAGGCCACGGGCCGCGTCGTCCGCGGGGAGCAGCTCGGACGCAAGCTTGGTTTTGCAACGGCGAACCTGAAATTGCGGCGCAGCTTTCCACTCTGGGGGATCTTCGCGGTGCAAGCCGCGAGAGAAGGAGGGCCGTTGCTGCCCGGGGTCGCGAGCGTCGGGACCCGCCCGACCGTGAACGGCAAGGAACCGGTGCTCGAGGTGCACCTGTTCGATTTCGCCGATGAATTCTACGGCGAGCATCTGCGCGTCGAGTTCGTCGCGAAACTGCGCGAGGAGCGCATGTTTCCGAGCCTCGATGACATGGTGTTGCAGATGCACGAGGACGCAAGACAGGCAAAGGCGGCGCTGGCCGCCCAGAGACACTAGTGACGAAACGCGATTACAAAGACACGATCCAGCTCCCGCAGACGGATTTTCCGATGAAGGCGGACCTCGCGCGGCGCGAACCGGAAATGCTCGCCTGGTGGGATCGAGAGGACATCTACGGGAAGCTGAGGGCGGTCTCGAAGGGGCGGCCGAAGTTCGCGTACCTCGACGGACCGCCGTACGCAAACGGCGCCATCCATCTCGGTCACGTGATCAACAAGGTGCTGAAGGACATCGTCGTCAAGTCGCGCAACCTCGATGGCTTCGATACGCCTTTCGTGCCGGGCTGGGACTGCCACGGCCTGCCGATCGAGCACCAGGTCGAAAAGAAGCACGGCCGCGTCGGCGCGAAGCTCGATGCGAAAGCGTTCCGCGCCGCCTGCCGAAAGTTCGCCGAGGAACAGGTGAACGTACAGCGCGCGGATTTCAAGCGTCTCGGCGTGCTGGCCGACTGGGAGCGCCCGTATCTCACCATGCTGCCGCGTTATGAAGCCGAGCAGCTGCGCGCGTTCGCCGGAATCATCAAGAACGGCCACCTCTACAAGGGCTACAAGCCCGTGCACTGGTGCCTCGATTGCCGCTCGGCGCTAGCGGAAGCGGAAGTGGAATACGAGGAGCGCACCGATCCGAGCGTCGACGTGCGCTTCGCGATCGCCGAGCCCGGCGAATGGGCGAAGCGAATCGGCATCGCGCCAGCGGCGCTTGAACCACTGAGCGCGGTGATCTGGACGACCACGCCCTGGACGCTGCCGGCCAATCGCGCTGTCGCCGTTCATCCGGATTTGGAGTATTCGATCGTCGAGAGCGGAGCGCCCGGCGCGGAGCGGCTGCTCCTCGCAACGGATCTCGTCGCGGCTGTCACGAAGCGCGCGGGCATCGAATCCTTCAAGACGCTGCGCACGCTGAAGGGGCGCGATCTCGAGAATCTGAAGGTGACGCATCCGTTCAATCCGGGCGCGGTCGGCGTGGTCCCGATCGTCCTCGGCGAATATGTCACGCTCGATGCGGGAACGGGGCTCGTGCACACCGCGCCCGGCCACGGCCTCGATGACTACAACGTCGGCATCCGCTACGGGCTCGAAATCGAAAATCCCGTCGGACCGGACGGGCGGTTTCTCGCGCGCGTGCCGCTCTTTGCGGGCCAGAACGTGTTCGACGCCAACGCGAAAATCATCGACGTGCTGCGCGAGCGCGAAGCACTGCTGCATGTCGAGAACTATGTGCACAGCTATCCGGTTTGCTGGCGGCACAAGACGCCGGTGATCTTCAGGGCGACGCCGCAATGGTTCATCAGCATGGACCGCAGCGGCTTGCGAGCGAAGACGCTCGAGGAGATCCGCAAAGTCCGCTGGATGCCGGACTGGGGCCAGGTGCGCATCACGGGCATGATCGAGAGCCGGCCCGATTGGTGCATTTCGCGCCAGCGCACCTGGGGCGTGCCGCTCGCGCTCTTCGTGCACAAGGAAACCGGCGAACTGCATCCGAAGGCGACGGATCTTCTCGAGGCAGTCGCGCAGCGGGTCGATGTGGGCGGGATCGATGCCTGGTTCGATCTCGATCCGCGGGAAGTGCTGGGCGCGGACGCAGAGCACTTCGAGAAAACTCCCGACGTGATGGACGTGTGGTTCGATTCGGGCGTCGCGCACCACGCGGTACCGGCGATCTTCCCGGACGTCACCTCGCCGGCGGATCTTTATCTCGAAGGCTCGGACCAGCATCGCGGCTGGTTTCAGAGCTCGCTTCTCACCTCGGTCGCGCTGCACGGCCGCGCACCCTATCGCGCCGTGCTGACCCACGGTTTTACGGTCGATGAGAAGGGACGGAAGTTGTCGAAGTCGCTCGGCAATTTCATTGCGCCGCAGAAGCTCATCGGCTCGCTCGGCGCGGACGTGCTCAGGCTCTGGGTGGCGGCTACCGACTACGCGAATGAGATGAGCGTTTCGGACGAGATCCTGAAGCGCATAGCGGATTCCTATCGCCGCATGCGCAATACCGTGCGGTTTCTCCTCGGAAACCTCGGCGGCTTTGATCCAGCGCGGGATGCGGTTGCGGCCGGTGAACTCGTGGCGGTCGACGGCTGGGCGATTCGCCGCACAGCGGAGCTGCAGCAGGAAATCGTCACGGCCTACCGCGAGAACGCCTTTCATCTCATCTATCAGAAGGTCCACAACTTCTGTGCCGTCGATCTCGGCGGCTTCTATCTCGACGTGCTCAAGGACCGGCTGTATACGACACCGGCGAGCGGTGCGCCGCGCCGCTCCGCACAGACTGCGATGTTGCACATCGCCGAAGCGATGGTGCGCTGGCTCGCGCCGATCCTGAGTTTCACGGCCGAGGAAATCTGGCGCTCGCTCCCCGGCGCGCGGCCGCAGTCGGTGTTCTTCGCAACCTGGCACGCTTTGCCGGCTGCCGCAGAGGAGAGCGCCATCGATTGGGACTTTCTCCTTGCGTTGCGCGGCGAGGTCACGCGTGAACTCGAGCGACTGCGCACCCAGGATGCCATCGGATCCTCGCTCGACGCCGAAGTGGAGATCATCTGCAATGCGGACACCTTTGAGCGGGTGAACGCGCTCGGCGATGAGCTGCGATTCTTTCTGATCACGTCGGCGGCACGCGTGCAACGCGCTTCCGCGACTCCCGAAGGGGCGGTACCGGCCGGGGAGGGCGTGTGGCTCAGGGTCACGCCGAGTGGGCAGACGAAGTGCATCCGTTGCTGGCATCATCGCCCGGATGTCGGCACGGCTGCGGAGCACCCTGAGATCTGCTCGCGCTGCGTTCTGAATGTCGACGGGCCCGGCGAAACGAGGCGCTACACGTGACCGATAAAGCCCCTGTGCAATCCGCCGCTCCTGCCGCCGTCGTTCCGGCGGCTGTCCGCTGGCTCTGGTTTTCGGTGCTCGTGATTGTGCTTGACCAGGCGACGAAGGCCTGGATTGTCGCGCACCTCGAACTCTACCAGTCGCTACCGGTCACGCCATTCCTCGACATCATCCGCACGCACAACACGGGCGCGGCCTTCAGCTTTCTCGCCCAGGCGGCGGGCTGGCAGCGCTGGCTCTTCATTGGCCTTGGGCTCGCAGTGAGCGTCGCCCTGCCGCTCTGGATGCGGGCGAAGAACCCGCCTGCGCTGCAGGCCGCGGCCTGCGCCTTCATCGTCGGCGGCGCGCTGGGCAACGTGATCGACCGGGTATGGCATGGCCATGTGGTCGACTTCGTGCACTTCCACTACCGCAGTTTCGATTTCCCGGCCTTCAATGTCGCGGACTCGTCGATCACCCTCGGTGCAATCCTGCTCCTCATCGACCTGGCGCTCGATGTCAGGCGCGGTTCGAAGGATCCGGCGCCGTTGTGAAGATACTGCTCGCGAACCCGCGGGGATTCTGCGCTGGCGTCGACCGGGCAATCGAGATTGTCGAGCGCGCGCTCGGCGTCTTCGGTCCGCCGATCCACGTGCGGCATGAGGTTGTGCACAACCGCCACGTGGTCGAGCGCCTGCGCGCGCTCGGGGCGGTATTCGTCGATGAACTGGACCAGGTCCCCGACGGCGCCACGGTCATCTTCAGCGCCCACGGCGTGCCGCGGGCGGTCCAGCAGGAAGCCCGGCGGCGTGGCCTCAATGTCTTCGATGCCACCTGTCCGCTCGTCACCAAAGTGCACATGGAGGTGTCGCGCTACGCGCGCGACGCGCGTGAGGTCATTCTCATCGGCCATGCGGGCCATCCGGAGGTCGAGGGCACAATGGGGCAGTTCGATACCTCGTTCGGCGGGCGAATACTCCTGGTCGAGTCGGTCGCTGATGTCGAGCGGCTCGAGATCGGCAATCCCGAGCGCGTGGCTTTCGTGACCCAGACGACCCTGTCGGTCGACGACACGGCGGAAGTGGTCGATGCGCTGCGAGCACGCTTTCCAGCGCTCGCGGGTCCGCGCAAGGAAGACATCTGCTACGCGACGCAGAATCGCCAGGATGCCGTCAAGCGGCTCCTCAAGGAGTGTGATGTGCTGGTGGTCGTCGGTTCGCGCGCCAGCTCCAACTCGAATCGATTGCGCGAACTGGCCGAGCGGGCAGGTGTGCCCGGCTATCTCGTCGATGGATCCGACGATTTGAAGCGTTCGTGGTTCGAGGGCAAACGCGCCGCGGGCATTACGGCCGGGGCGTCAGCGCCAGAGATCCTCGTCGCCGACGTCGTCGAGCGATTGCGTTCCTGGGGCGGCATCGGCGCCGAAGAAATGATCGGCCGGCCCGAGCATGTGATTTTCAGCCTGCCGAAGTCGCTGCGTCCGACCTGAACGTACCGACGCGCCAGCTGCGCATTGGCACGTCGCAATCATCTCCAGCAAGCTGCCGTATTGTCGGCGCCGCCCGAGTTGGTCGCCGTTCGCACACCAGAGCCGTCGAGGGTAAACACCACGCAATCCGTGTCATCGGCCTGGCCTCCAGCGACTGCCGCGGGCCGGGCGCGAAGCGTGAATCCGTTGCTGCCATCTGTATTGGTCAAGGCCGGAATGTCGATGGTGTAGAAACCCTTTTCCGACACGGCCTGGAGCCCGAGGCCGACGCCAGCACCGCCCGTGAGGTTCGCCGTATAGAGGTTGTTCTGCAGCAGGAACTTTTCTTCGGCCGTTTGTGCCTGCAGCAACGCAGTTTTCGCATCGGTGCGCTGCGTGCGCAGCAAGTACTTGCGATAACTCGGTACGGCGATGGCGGCAATGATCGCGATCACGACCATCACGGTCAGCAGTTCGACGAGCGTGAAGCCACGCTGACGATTTGTCATGGAATCTCCAGTAGTGACGGTCATCAGTTCGTTCCCTGTTCCTGCCAGAAACTGCGCACCGGTGCGCCGGCATTCACGCAGACGCCAGCCAGCACTTCGACGCCCGACAGGCACAGGAGCGGTCGATTCGTGACCGTGGAGCCGTTGTCCGGGAAGAGGAACACGACTTCCGGCGCGATGCCGCCCTGCTCGAGGGTGTGGTAGCGGTCTTCGCGGTTGGTCGACGACAGGCCGTCCAGGTTCTCGACCGGAGCGCCGTTGAAGAGGCTGATCGCCCAGGCCCGGTTGGTGCCCTGGCCGACCGCGCACGGATCGGCGGCCGCCGTTGTCTGCGGCAAGTAGGTCGTGAAAAACACCCGATTGTTGAATATCGTCGCCTGTGACAGCGCCTTCTCGCCAATCCAGGTGCTCGCACCCTCGCGCAGTTCAAGCTTCCATCCCTTGTCGGTCGTCGAGACTATCGCGTTCAGATTGTCGGTAATGTTCACGAGCTGGTTGTCGAGCGTCCACGTGGGCGTCGTCATGATCGTGTTGTACTGAGCCTGCGTCAGCGCGTTGAACGGCGAGGCGTCCTTGATCATGTACAGCCGGTCACGGATGTTCATGTTGAGCGGATGCCCGCGGAAGCCCGATCCGACGACGAGGGCGAGGAACGGGTTGCTGCCGCGGTTACGTACCACTGTTGCGTCCGGGACGCTGTAGAAGCGGCGCGCATCGGCAATGGTCGGCGAGGAAAGCTCGCCGTCGCCGAGCGCCGCGATCACGCCGCCCGCGACGAGCGTTGCCTTCGGATTGCCGTTCGTGATGTCGAAGCGCCAGAGGCGCCCGCCCGTGTCCGGCGCATACAGGCGATCGGCAAAGCCGTCCTGGTTCATGTCGAGCACCAGGACATCCGCGGGAATCGAATTGTTCATCTTCGCGAGGCTCAGGTCCGGAGCCGGTACGCCAGCTCCCGCCGGGCCGCCGACGTTCCACAACAGTGCGCCGCTGACGGCATCGACCATGTAGATGCGGTTGCCGGTGAGGTCGGTGTTGTAGGCCTCGTTGTCCTGGCTGTCCTCGTAGCCGCCCGCGAAGAGCAGCACGAACTTGTCGGCGTTCTGCGTGGCACCCGAAATGTTCACCTTCGCGACGACCGGCGTCGACCAGGTTTGGCCCAGCGCCGGCAGTTCAGCCGGCGTCAGCGTCCACATGTAGACGGGGCTGTTCTTGGCTGTGATGTCGAGCGCGTAGTAGTTGCTGCCGCCGCGGCGCATGCCGAAGTACAGGTACACTTTGTCGCCGTTGGCCGGCTCGATGACGCCGTTCGCGTTGCGGTCGATCTTGAAGACGCGCAGGTCGCCGTCGAGGGCATAGTGCTTATTGCTCTGGATGCCATTCAGGAAGAGCGCTGGCATCGAGGCGAGCAGGTCGCGGGGAATGAACGACCAGAGTTCCTGCCCGGTGCTCACGTCGACGGCGTGCAGGTAGCCGTCGTTTGTGGACGCGTACACCACCGCGTCGTTGATGTCATTGGCGGCGGCTGTGCCGCCATAGATGACGACCGCCGGCTTGGAGTGCACCGGGTCGCCCATGGACAGGCGCGGCTCGTTCACGTCGCCGTTGTTATTGTCATCTTCGGTATCGCGGCCGCGAACCCACTCGATGAGGTCCGCACGCGGCGGAAGTCCGGCGGCCCCGAGCCCGAGGATCGCGTCCGTCAGCGCCGCATTGGCTTGTGCCACCGCGTTGACCGGATTCGTGAGCGTCGTGTTGGTGCCCAGATAGGTGTAGACCTTGCGTGAGCCGGGCACAGGAATCTGGCTCGCGGCGCCGCCCTGGTCGACCGCGTTGCCATCGTTGACGCCCGACCAGAAGCTGCGCGTGCCGTCCTTGAAGAAGCCCTTGTCGATCGCGGGATTCCCGACGGCATCGACGATCTGGCCGTTCGCCACGCGGTATTTCTTCACGTTGCCCGGCCAATGCAGTTCGTCCGCCGGTCGGAAGACCGAAACGTACAGGTTATCGAGCGTCTGCGTGCGATTGAACGCGTTCACCGAGACCGAGGGCGAGGTGAAGGTCGTGTTCTGCTTCACGACGTTCGTGACGATGGTGGTCAGGACGTCCGTGAGCGTTGCTACGTCGTCAGCCGTGTACGCCACGCCGCCGCCGCGCTGCGCCACCTTGTTGAGGAAGGTCGAGCCCGCGACGTCGGGGCCGAAGCCGATGGTGTAGGTGATGACATTCTGCGTGCCCTGAACGCCGGCGTTCAGGTCCGCCTTGAAGAGGTACTGTGCCATGTCGTCGAGACAGCGGCCCGGACCTGTGTCGTCGCAGTCGCTCGAGCCCGCGAGGCTCGCGAAGTTCGGCAGCGCGATGATCTTGCCATCCGCGCTGTTGTCCGCTGTCGGCTCGCCGTCCGTCAGGTAGACGATGTAGTTCTTCTGGCAGGAGTACTGCATCGGGGTCTTGTAGAGCGACTGGTTCGCGGCCTGCCTTGACGACGCGACGCTCGGAAACGCCGTGCCGGCGTTGATACGCGACGTGAGACCGTAGTCCACCGCGCGACCGGCGAAGTATTGGCCGGCTTCATAGAGCGTCTCGGACAACGGCGTGTTGCCCGCGGGTTGGTAACTATTGATGTCGGCGATGATCGCAGCGCGCGAGGTCGCAATGTCCGACACCGGGTAGGTCATCATGCCGCCTTCGGCCGATGCTTCGCCGCCACCGCCGTTATTGCTGTAGCGCATGAGACCGAGATTCACGTCGTCGACCGAATTCGCGATCGATGTCGAAACCTGTTTCACCACGTCGAGCCGCGACAGGATCGTCGTCGTGCTCATGTCGTAGTACCAGTTCATGTAGTTGCCGCTGTACATGACGTAGGTGCCGTCGGCACTGTCGCCGCCCGACCACGTGATCGCGTTCGCGGCCGTTGACGTCCACAGGTTCGCCGGGTCGCCGTTCTGGGCATAGAGCTTCGTGAGGCTCGTGCCGTCGCCGTGAATGCCGGCGTCGGCCGCGCATTCCACGGGCTGGTTCGTCGTTCCGGCGGTTATCCCCATCCACTTGTTGCGCGGACGGCGTGCCGTGCCCGGGTTCCACATGGCGGCCCTCACCGCGACGTAGCGACCCTGCGAGTTGATCGTAGTCGTCGCGGCATTGCACTTGAGCTGCGTGGCCGGGATCCACTGATTCGTGGCGCAGCCTGGCGGCGTGCCTGTGTCCTGGCGCCAATACACGTTGTTCCTGTCACACGTGCCGGCATAGGTTGTCGCCGGGTTGTACGGCTGGTTATGCGAGATGACGTCGCTGTCCATACTGCCGGACGTGTCGATGATGAACAGGATGTTCGGCTTGAGGCCCACGCCGATCGCCTGATTGGCGCCGAAAATCTCGGTGTCATCGGCGAGCGAAGGAGCGCTGACCGTCAGGCAGTAGCAGGCGCCGAGAAGCACACTCAGGGCGCGGATTTTCGAGGGACGCATGGTGGATTCCTCAAACTTGCGAACGCGAGGGGACGGTTCGTTTGTCGGGGTGGAGTGACAGATTCAGTTGCGGCTCAGGGCTTGCCTGCCGGCAGCTGGCCTTCGACGGAGATGCGCGTGATCGTGCGCTGGCGTGCGTCATAGAAGACGACCATGCCGCGCTCGCCGCCGGACGCAACGAACTTTTGCAGCTGCGCGAGCGAGACCTGTGTCCTGCCGACGGCGAGGCGCGTGGCCGCTGTCATGTGCAGTACGAGCGGCGCACAGGCGGGGCAGGGCTTGGCGACGATGACGCCCGTCGGGCTTGCCGGAAGGCTGATCGAGCGCGTGCTGGCCTCGATGGCCTGTTCGGTGGCGATGAGCACCGCATGAGCGGGGCCGCTGAGGATCGCCGCGAGAAGTGCGAAAAGCGAGAGTACTTTGATGCGCATGATGAGCTCCGGTATGCGAATTCGTTGAGTGGGCGGCGACGGCGATCAGCTGGAGGAGTCCAGCATTGGCACGACCAGGAACAGGCCCTGGGTATGCGTCGACACGGAGTTCTGTACAGCCGTGCCGGAGCGCAGCGAGTCGCCCTGACTCAGGATCGTGAAGTGCTCGGCCGAAAAGGTCTTGAGGCTGTAGCCCGGCGGTGCCGCGGTCGCACCGACCGGCGTGATCAGCAGGGAATAGCGATCCTCCACGACGGCGGGATCCGCCGGAGTCACCGCGACTGTCACAGGCGGCGCGCCCGGGTTGAACGGCCCCTGCGCGAGTCCACGCTCGATACCGGCCTCGGACGCTTCGAACGCGCGCTTGCGGAACTGTTCGTTGCCCGCCATTCTGAGTTCCGTGCTCGCCGTATTCATGCCCGAGACCGCAAGCAGCGTGAGCACCACGAGAAGAATGAGTCCAACGACCAGCGCAGCGCCGTGCTGGTGCCCCAAGGTGATCGCTCGCTCTGTCGTACGGGTCTTCATGGTCCGATGCTCATGGTGTTGCGCAGCTGGATCGTCCGGGACACCAGCATCCGCCGGTAGTTCGCGGCGACCGAGGTTGATGGCGTCCCTGGCCGATAGGCCTTGCCGACGCCGGCCGCATTCAGGATGTTGGTGAAGCCGTTGGCCACGGCGCGATCGCCGTAGACGTAGGTGTTGGTGTCGTAAAAGCCCTGTTCAGGGGTTTCCGAGCGAATCAGCAACCAGAAGCGCACCGAAACTACCAGGGCCGTTGCCGGCACGGCGTTTGGGTTCACCCACTGGGACGCGATGCCGGTGTAGGAATCCGGCAGGCCGTTGCCATCGCCGTCGTCCGGAACGCCGTCGTTATTCGCATCGCGGCCCAGGTCGATGCCGAACTGCACCTGCATGTCCTCGACCCCTGAGATGATTTCCTGATCGGACCAGTCCGGACCTGCGCCAGTGCCGATGAGGGACTTTCGGCGCAGCGACGGAATGCCGACCCGGCCGACCGAATCTGCGTCGACGTAGTAGGTGTTGACGATGACGTCGTGCACTTCCGCGTTCGGCCCGAGCGCGCCCGGCGCCGTGTTGCTCACGAAAACCTGCGATGAGCCACCCCAGCGCGTGACATAGAGCTGCAGGCGCTGGTTGCTGGCGACCGACGTCTGGGTATTGACGCGGCGGACTGTAATCGTGTCGGCACCCGGCTGGGCGGTGCCGCCCGCCACGTCTGCCGAGTTGTAGGGGTTGCACGCCGCAGTGCGACCGGGGCCAAGCGTAAATGTGTTGTTGTCCCCGCGGATGATCTCACCAAGATTCAGCGCGAAATTCGTGCCGCAGGGCGTCGTGTTGAAACTGAGCGGCGACACGCCCATCGCCGGCGTCGCCGCGCCGGTCACCACCGTCGGATCGTTCATCAGACCCCAATAGTTGGCGAGGCGGATGTCCGGTTCAATCACGCTGATCGCGTAGCGCGCATTTTCCTGCAACCGCGCAACCTGTTCGCTCACCTGATAGGTCGTTCGGCTGCGCGAATAGACCGTGATCGCTCCCCACATGAGGAAACTGCCGATCGCCAGGGCGACCATCAGCTCGACCAAGCTCATACCGCCAATTCGGCCCGGTGTCATGTGCGAGCGCTTCATGCTCATGACGCCTGCACGCGCAACTGATACGAGAACGCCTGCTGTTCGCCCGGTTCCTGCCAGTTGATCGTGACGATGTAGCTGTTCGGCATTCCGGCGGGTGCGCCGACGACGAAGACGCAGTTGACGGTGCCCTGTGGCAACTCGTTCTGCACCGTTGTCTGCCAGGTGCACGTGTCGAGCGCAGCGCGATTGCGTGCGGTTGTCTCGGCGAGTGTCGCCCCGCCGCCCGGAACCGAGCAGGGGGCAACCACTGCGGTGTCATAGGCGTTGCGCGCCGTGCGATTCGCCCGGATGCGATCTGCCAGGTCCGAGGCCATGTTGACGGCCTTGGTGCGCAGAACGGCCGTGCGACCCGCCTTCAGGCTCGAAACATAAAGTCCGGCGATGCCCAGCATGCCGACCGACATGACGACCAGCGCGACCATCGCTTCCACGATGCTGAAGCCGAGCATGCGACGCGGGGTCTTGAGGTTGTGGGGCATCATTGGCTCCTAGGTGCAGTTTCCAAGGGTGCCGGTCACGGCGATGATGTTCGTGATCTCAGCCAGGATGCGGGTGACGCGCGCACGTCCCGTGGTGCTGATGGTGACGCCGCGCGCTGCCGACTGAGTTCCCAGCGTCTGAGTGTTGTGGCGGTCGTCACACATGGCGATTTGCGTGGTAGCAACGCGGCCGCCCGGGTTCGTCTGCGTGAAACCCGTCGATGCGTAAGACACGAGATATGCGTTGTTCGCGACTGCCGAGATTGCCGGGTCGAGCGCATCGCGCGCCATGATGATGCGCTCGCCGTTGTCATGCAGTCCGTTGTTGTTTGCGTCGACCCAGACGACCCAACCCGGCGTAAATGTGCCAACCGTACAGCTTGGATTTGCGGCCTTGGGATTCGTCGAGGCGCACAGCGCGACGGGTTGCTGCAGCTTGATCGACTCGCTGCGCGCAATCGTCAGCGCGGTGAGCATGTCGTTGGCCACACCGGTCATCTTGTTGTTCTTGAGGAAGTTCTGGAGGTTCGGCACCGCGAACGTCACCAGCACGCCGGCGATCGCGATGACGACCAGGAGTTCCATGAGCGTGAAGGCGAGTTGGGTGCGCTTTTTCATGGGGCGCACTATACGGTCGGGTTCCGGGGGTCGCGGCGCTTTCCGATTGGCGGGCAGCCGTGACCGATGAACGGCCGAACAAGGGCCCTGGACTTACCTTAATTGCACGTCCGATTTGCATCCCTAGTTGCATTTCAGGGGCTTACCGTAAGCATCTGATTCGGAAAGGCGAGGGCGCCCTGTTTGGCTCACGATGACGGCCCTCGCGAAGAGCCCGCCGCGCTCGTCGCAGAAGAAGAAGGAGGCGGTTGTGCCGGAGAAGGAGTCGTGCCGGAAAACGAGCGAATCCCGGTTGGCAACGACACGGGTCCCGGCCAGCGCTGGGTGCCGTTCGAGCAGCGTTTCTCCCGGATCGACCCGGGCCGGACTATCGTGGTCCTTGTTGACGAAGCTGATCCAGCCCTCGGACCAGTCGGCAGGCTGAGCGCTGCATTGCCTCTGATCGCGGCTGGGGCAGACGGAGACGAACTGCACGTGCACTAGCGACTCCGCGCGCGCGCTGTAGAGCGTATGCATGAAAGCGTTGACGGCCGCTGCGCGGCGTGCGTCGAGCATCGTTTCGCGCAATGCCGGTGTCCCCATGGCAATCACGATCGCGACCACCGCGAGTGTCACAGTGAGCTCAATGAGGGAAAAGGCAGCCTCGCCACGGCGACCGTCCATGGTGCGCTCTCCGGCAATACTCAAAAAAATGTGTGCAAGACGCTAGCTCGTTCAATGCGACGATTCGAGCACAGTTAGCGAGCGGATTGCCCCGATTTGCGGCCGGTTCGTATAATGCGCCGCATGTCGCAGCCATCCGTTCCACTCCTCGCCAGCGCCGAAAGCGTCATCGCACGCCTGCGCTCGTTCGACATCATCCCGACCGCGCAGCGCGTGGAGATCGGGCGGCTCCTTTTTGCCTGTCCGCAGCACCTCGCGGCCGAACAGGTGCTCGAGCGCCTTGCGAGCGCGGGCTTCAAGGCATCAAAGGCGACGGTGTACAACACCCTGAATCTGTTTGCGGCGCGTGGGCTGGTGCGCCAGATCAATGTCGATCCGACGCGCACCTGCTTCGATTCGAACACGAGCGTCCACTCGCACTTCCACAATGTCGATACGGGTGAGCTTACCGACCTCGAGCTGCCGGCTCTCGAGTTGAGCCGCCTGCCGAACCTTCCGCCGGGGACGGAACTCGCCGGGGTGGAAGTCGTCATCCGCGTGAAGCGCAAGGCCGGTTAGAACTCGTCCGGCGGTTCCTTTAGAATCCGGGCCCCGCGCCGTCTTAGCTCAGCTGGTAGAGCACATCATTCGTAATGATGGGGTCCACGGTTCGAATCCGTGAGACGGCACCACCCTTTCGTCTCGAGGCGGTCCGAGGGTCCATGACCGATCACCCGCCGGCAGCGCCTGACATCGACGGCAATGCCGATGACGACGGCGATGACGGGGCCGCTCCCTGGTGGACCCGCTTTCTGTCGCGCTGGCCGTGGCCGGCCCTCTACGGCCTCGCGAGCTTTCTCGCATTCCTCGCCTATTACGTCGTGGGTCACGAGCGCAAAGTCATCGCGCATTCCCTCGACGTCGCATTCCCCGACCGTTCTGCCGCTGAACGCAAGCGAATCCGGCGCGGCTATTACCGTGGCTTCGCCGACGTGATGGTCGAAATTGCGAAGACGCCGCGCATGAGCGCGGATGACATCCGCGCGCGCGTCCGCATCCGCAATATCGATGCGGTCAGCACGCCATTGCGAGCTGGCCGCCCGCTGCTCGTGGTGACCGCGCATCAGTGCAACTGGGAATGGATGCTGCACGCCCTGGCCCTCAATATCGAATTTCCAACCGATGCCGCCTACAAGCCGCTCAAGGACCCCTGGGCGGACAGGCTCATGCTCCGGTTGCGGGCGCGCTTTGGCAGCCGCATGGTGCCCGCGAGCGACTTTCTCGCGGACGTCCTGAAGCGCCTCAAGGTCGTGCGCGCAGTGTGCATGGTCGCGGACCAGGAACCGAAGACGAGCGAGTACAAGCACTGGACACGATTCCTGAATCGTGAGACCGCGTTTTTCATGGGGGCGGAGCACATCGCCAAAGCGACTCGGTACCAGGCGCTTTTCCTGCGCATGCGGCGCGTCGCCCGAGGGCACTATGAGATCGAGTTCGTGCCGCTGGCCGATGCAGGTGAGCGGCTGCCCGCCGGCGCTTTCACCGAGCGCTATGCGCGCCTGGTCGAGGCGCAGATCGAGGAAGCGCCCGGTGACTGGCTCTGGTCCCACAAGCGCTGGAAATTGAAGCGCTCGGTCTACGCGAACCGCTAGCCCGCACGACGAGACGTGGTCGGGGCGCGACCAGCCGTTGGGCCTGGGCCGCGACCTCGTCTAATCTGCCGCGACGGTCGGCGCCACGCTGTTCGACGCCCCTCGAGGCCCATGTTTACGCTCGACACATTTCGCAACAACCGGAACCTCCTCTTCTGGACGCTGCACAGTCTCGGCTGGATCGCGTACGGGCTCACGCAATCTGTCGGCTTCTGGCTGTACGAGAAATCGGAGGGCTGGACGTGGGTCGTCATCATCACGACGATTTCTGGGTTCCTGCTGAGCGCTCCCATGCGCTATGCATTCCGGGCGCTCTGGGGCCGCCGCCCGCGCACGATGATCCTCGGCATCCTCGCGACCACTTACCCGATCGCGCTCGCGTGGCGCGTGGTCATCAATCTGAGCTACACGCGGTTCGTCGATCCCGAATGGAAATTCAAGACGCTCTTTGAAATCTTCGCCGGCTCCTTGAGCTCGGTGTACCTGCTGCTCTGCTGGGCGGGCCTGTATTTCGCGATCAAGTACTACGAGTGGATGCAGGAGCAGCGCGAGGCCATGCACAAGGCCTCGACCCTCGCGCAGGAGGCCCAGCTCAAGATGCTGCGCTACCAGCTGAACCCGCACTTTCTCTTCAATACGCTCAATGCGATTTCAACGCTCATCCTTGACAACGAGAATCGCACGGCGAACAGCGCCGTCATGCGCCTCTCGGAGTTCCTGCGCTATACACTCGACCAGGATCCGATGAAGAAGGTAACGCTGCGGCAGGAAATCGACGCGCTCAATCTCTATCTCGGCACGGAGCGGCTGCGCTTCGGCACGCGCCTGCGCCTCGAGTTTGCCGTCGAGGAGCAGGCCCTCGATGCGCTCGTGCCGAGCCTCATCCTGCAGCCGCTTATCGAGAATGCCATCAAGTACGCAATCTCGCCGCGCGAGAGCGGCGGCCTCATCCGCATCGAAGGCCGCGTGCGCGGCAGCATGCTGGAGCTCGTGGTCGTCGATGACGGCCCGGGCCTGGGCTCGCAGAATCTGGCCGCCAATGGCCGGGGCGTCGGCCTTCGCAATACGCGCGAGCGGCTTGCCGTGCTTTATGGCGATGGGCATCGCTTCGCGACGCTGAGCGCCCAGCCGGGGCTTCGCATCGAGATCGGCCTGCCTTTCAACGCGACAGGTGCTGCATGAACGGGAGCAAACGAGTCATCCGCACGCTGATCGTCGATGATGAGGCGCTCTCGCGGCGTGGCCTCGTCATCCGTCTCGCGAAGGCGGGCGAATTCGAGATCGTGGCGGAAGCGGAGAACGGTCGCACAGCACTCACCGCGATTCGCGAACATCGACCCGATCTCGTTTTTCTCGACATCCAGATGCCGGGACTATCGGGGTTCGACGTATTGAAGGAACTGCCAACCGCGACGATGCCGCTGATCGTCTTCGTGACGGCCTACGACAAGTACGCCATCCAGGCCTTCGAGGCGCAGGCGATCGATTACCTGTTGAAGCCTGTGGAGGACGCCCGGTTCGCCGCCGCCGTCGAGCACATTCGCGAGCACTTCGAGCAGCGCCAGGCCGGAGCACAGCGCGACCGCCTCGTCGGACTGATCGCCGAAATCACCGGCAGCGGCGAGCTTGCGCTCGATGACCTCCTCGCGGGCGCGGATCAGGCGCTCAAGGGACGGCACGTCGAGATGCTGCCGATCCGCCAGGGCCGTGAGACCGTGCGCGTGCCGGCGAGCTCGATCGAGTGGATCGACGCCGCGGGCGACTACATGTGCGTGCACGCGGATGGTCACACCTACGTCCTGCGCGGCACGATGAAGGATCTGGAAAGCGCACTCGACCCGAAACTCTTCCAGCGGGTGCACCGCTCGACGATCGTCAACTTGAGGCGGGTGCGGCGCCTGCGGGCGCACATGAACGGCGAATACTTTCTCACGCTCGACGGCGGGCACGAGCTCAAGCTCTCGCGCAGCTACCGGGACAAGGTCGAGTACTTCCTGAAAGGTGCGCGGCTCAACTAGGGGCCTCACCCCCGGGCCCTCACCCCCGGCCCCTCTCCCTACGGGAGAGGGGAGAGTTTGGCTTCGAGGTGCTGCGCGAGTTCTGCGATGGTCGGGAAGTCGAAGATCTCGGTAAGGTCCACCTTGCCTGGCCAGATGCGGTCGATCTGCTCATGGATCTCGATGAGCTTCAGCGAGCTCGCGCCGATTTCGAACAGGTTGTCGGTGACGTCGATGCGCTTGCCTTCGAGCGCGGCATCGCAGATGGCCTTGATCTGTCGCGCCACATCCGAGCCGGCTTCGGTGCCGCTGCCCTTGTGGGTGGCCCGCAGCGCGTGGAGCTCCGCGAGTTCCGCGGCAAATTCGCCTTCCACGTAGCCTTGTTCGAGCAGATGGCGCTGGATCTTGCCGCTCGTCGTCTTCGGGATGCGCTTGACGGGCACGACCTCCGCCACTTCAAGGCCGGCCTCTTCGTTGATGAGCCGCGCTACGGCAAGCGCGGTCGGCAGGAAATCGGCCATGTCGGAGCGGTGCAGGACGAAAATCACGAGATCCTCGCCCTTCGATTCGCGGCTGCGGCAGCCGGCTGCAACGACTTTCCCGAGTTCGAGCCCGGGTGCCCGCTCGGCGATCGACTCGAGGTCGTGCGGGTAGTAATTCTGGCCGTTCAGGATGATGAGTTCCTTGGCGCGGCCCGTGATGAAGAGGCGATGATCGAGCATTACGCCGAGGTCGCCGGTGCGCAGCCAACCGCCGGCCGCGAATGAGCGGGCGTTCGTTTCAGGGTCTTCGAAATAGCCGGCCGTGACGTTCGGGCCGCGGATCTGGATGTGCCCCACCTGGCCATCGCCGACGCCGGCGTCCGCGTCGTCGGCGAGTCTCAGCTCGCAATCCGATATGGGCTGGCCAACGCTCACGAGCGCCAGCGCATCGCGGCTGTCCAGATTCACTCTCGTCACGGACTGTCCGACGCCGAGCTGGTGACGATCAAATGCGGTGGATTCCCAGACGCTGCCCGTCGGCGGGAAGCTGACGGCGAGTGATGCTTCGGCGAGGCCGTAGACCGGATACATGGCTGTCGCGGCAAGTCCGAAGGGGGCCATGCGATCGACGAATTCGCGGCAGAGGTCGACCGAGATCGGTTCCGCTCCATTGAAGAGGACGCGCACGCTCTTCAAGTCGAGTCCCTCGGGCGTGCGCTCGCCGAGCACCTTGAGATAGTGGCGATAGCCGAAGTTCGGCGAACAAAGCACCGTCGCCCGCATGCGGGTCGCAAGCGTCAGCCAGAGGAGGGGGCGGCGAATGAAGAGTTCTGTCTGCATGAGCCCGATCGCGACGCGATTCGCAAACATGATTAGGTGCATGCCGATGAGGCCCATGTCGTGCGTAAGCGGCATCCAGCTGAGCGACACGTCGTTTTCGTTGAAGCCCGCGACCTCGGTTGCCTGGCGGACATTGGCGAGGAGATTCGCGTGCGTCAGTACGACACCCTTCGGATCGCTCGTGGATCCGGACGAGAATTGAATGAATGCCGTATCGCCGGCGCTCGCCTTGTGACGCTTGCCTGCGCGGGAGATGTCGTCGAGCTGATCCACCAGGAACGTGCGCGCCTTGAGCGCCGCAAGTGTTTCGGCTTCGCCGGCCTTCTGGTCCGGCTTGTCCGTGAAGGCGGCGAGACGGCCCAGCGTCTTGCGATCCGTGTACAGGTACGGCGTCCCGAGCTTGCGCGCGATTCTCAAGAGCTTGTGCCGATGCTCGTCGCTGATGCCAATGGCGACCGGCACCGGAACGATGCCGCCGAGGATCGCCGCCCAGAACGCATCGATGAACTGCTCGTTGTCGCCGATGAAGAGGATCAGCTTGTCGCCGGGCCGCGCGCCGAGCCGCTGCAGATGATGGAGAATCCCGAGGCCGCGCTCGTAGAGTTCGCTGAAACTGACTGTGCGCTCCGCGCCTTCGCCGATGATGTAGGTGATGCTGCGCGCCGCGCCGCGCTGGTACTCGAGCATTTCGCCGAGAGTCGAGAATTTCATGCGTGCCGCTCAAGCCGTCGTTCAAGTGTCATGAATAGGTTCTTCTTCGTCCGCAGGTTGATCGCCGCCTCGACCTCGAGCGGTCCGGACGGCTCGAAGCGCAGACGGAAGCGCCGCGCTACTTCATAAAGGTGCATCACCATCTCGAAAAGCGCGAAGTTTTCCCCAATGCAGTGGCGCGGCCCCACCGCAAACGGAATATAGGCGAAGCGATGCCGCGCTTCGACTGCTGCCGGCGCAAAGCGCTCCGGACGGAAGGCTTCCGGGTCCGGCCAGTGCTCGATGTTGCGGTGGAGGAAGTAGGGGCTGATGAGGATATCGGTGCGCGCGGGGATGTCGAATCCGCCCAGGCGGTCCGCTTCGATCGTGCGTCGCGAGAGGAGCCAGCCCGGCGGATAGAGCCGCAGCGCTTCCTCGATCACCTGCTGGGTATAGGGCAGCTGATCGAGAGCGTTGAACGTCCGATCGCCGATGTCCCTGGCCGCATCGAGCTCAGCGTGCAGGCGCGCTTCGACCTCCGGGTGCTGCGACAGCAGGAACCAGGTCCAGTTGAGGCCGGACGCGGTCGTCTCGTGACCGGCAACCACGAGCGTCAGCACCTCGTCGATGAGCGCGCGTTCGCCCATGGGTTCGCCCGTTTCCTTGTCGCGCGCGTTCATCAGCATGCCGAGGAAATCGAATTCGTCGCGGCGGTCGGCGCGGCGCTGCTTCACGAGCTCGGCAACGAGCTTCGTGAGCTGGCGGAACTTGTAGGCGAACTGCAGGTTGCGGTCCTGCTCGCGCGTAACGACCTCGAACGGATTGCCGCCGCTCTTTGCCGCGAGCCGCGTGAGGTCCGTGGAGAGGATCGACTTCAGCACGATGTCGAGCGTGAGCTGACTCATTTCCTCGGTGACGTCTACCGGTTCGCCAGCGGCGGCCTTCGCCGCCCAGCGCACGAGGAGAGCCTCGTTCGCTTCGGCGATCATGCCGATGAAGCGTTCGATCACCTTGCGGTGAAACAGCGGCTGCATCATGTAGCGCTGGGTGCGCCAGAAGTCCCCTTCGCTCACCATGATGCCGTTGCCGAGGAGGATCTTGACGCGATCGAGGCCGATGCCCTTGGTGTAGTTGCGGTGGTTCGTGAGGAAAACGCGCTTCACGTCCTCCGGCGCGTTGATCACGTAGGTGAAGGACTTGCGTCCGGGCGCGTACACGCGATAAAGATCGCCGTAGCGCGCGTAGAGTTCGCGCATGCGATCGATCGAATCCTCGGTCGAACCGATGTCGAATGCGTCTTCCGGCCCCGGTGGCGCCGGCGGATCGGCAGCTCCGGATGCATGCGGACCGGTCTCGGGACTCGGGCTCATGAGCGCGCAGGTGGATTTTTAGGTGACGGACGCCATTGTATATTACCGACCCCTCGCGGGCCTCTCGCGGCCCGAGCTCGCGGCACGCTGGTTACGCGCGCTGCCCTATGCGAAGCGGCAGAGCATCGAGCGAGCGAGCGACGCTTCTGCGACCGCAACGCTCGCAGGCATCGATCTCATTGCGCATGGCGCTGCCGCGCTCCGCGGCATCGAACTCGATGCGTCGGTTCTCGAGTTTCCGGAGGGGGGCAAGCCGGTTTGGCCGGGCGGTCCCGGCTTCAGTATCAGTCACACGGCCGCTCTGGTCGCATGCGCCGTTTCGGCAAGCCTCGCGGTTGGCCTCGACATCGAGGAGCCAGCGCGCGTTCGGCGGGAGCTTCTGCGCCGAATTGCAAGTAATGACGAACTCGATCTCTATGAATCACGCCCGCAGGGCCTTGCGGTGCTTTGGACTCGCAAGGAAGCCGTCCTGAAGGCGGCTGGAGCTTCGGTTTTCGACGCTGCGGCGGTCGCGGTCGAGGCGGACGGCGCCCGATTCCGCGGCCAGCGCTGGTATTACGTCGGCGGCGACAGGCTCGAAGGCTGTGCACTGGCGCTCGCGACCGAACGTCCCGGGATCGACGTCGAACTGCGGCGCGCCACGCAGTTGGCGTAGCATTCCGCGCGATCATGGCCAACCAGCCCGACAGCGAGCCTCGCAATACGGTTTACGAGCAGCAGACGCGGTCGAGCCGCCGGCTCACCTTCTGGCGGCGAACCGCCTATCAGATCGCTGTGCCGATCGGCCTTGGCATCATCCGGTTATGGTGGCTCACCGGCCGGATCGTGCGAGTGCTCGGCGAGGAGCATCTCGCCGCCGCGGTCGCGAAATCGGGCGCGATCATTCCCTGCTATTGGCATCAGCACCAGCTCTTCTGCGGCCGCTATCTCTTCAGGCAGCGGGCGGCTCCCCTGAAGGTCGGATTCCTGATCAGCCCGTCGGTCGACGGCGAAATCGGCGCGATGATGGTGCGGCGGGTCGGCGGTCATGTCATTCGGGGATCGTCGACCAACACGGGCGCCCGGGCGCTGCGCGACTACTATCAGGCTCTCACGCGGGACGGCGTGTCGCCGGTCATTACGCCCGACGGTCCGCGCGGCCCGGCATTCGTCTGCAAGCCCGGCGTCATCCTCCTTTCCCAGATGTCGAACCGGCCGATCCTCCCGATGGCGTATGCCGCGCGTCGCGCCTGGCTCGTCAAGTGGGATCGCTTCGTCATCCCCGTGCCATTCACCCGCATCGTCATCGCGGTCGGCGCGCCGCGCCAGGTGCCGCGCACCCTCGACGCCGCTGCCCTCGAGCGTTGGCAACGCGAAATGGAATCGGAGCTGCGGACGCTGTTCGAATCGGCACGCGCGGCGCTGTAGGTGCCGCGGCACCTTTACCCGCAGGGGTCGGTGTCGGTCGCGTCGGCGCAGCGTTCCGCTTCAATCTGCACGGTCGAGTGCTGGATGCCGAATCGCTGCGCAAGGCAGATCTTGATCTCGGCGAGTGCCTGCGAGGCATTGGCGCGCTCGTCGACACGGGCGTGCAGCGTCAGGAGCGTTTCCCGCGACGTCAGTGACCACGCGTGCACGTGATGAACGTCGATGAGCCCTGGTACGCAACCGCGCAGCGCGACGCGTAGCTTGTCGACGTCGAAGCCTTCAGGAGCACCTTCCATGAGAATGTGGCCGGATTCGCGCACCAGCGCGACGGCGCTGCGCACGATGAGCACGGCAACGAGGAGCGAGAGCAGCGGGTCGATGCGCACCCAGCCGGTCGCGAGAATGACGACCGCCGCGGCGATGGCGGCGACGGATCCGAGCAGATCGCTCAGCACGTGCAGGTACGCCGACCGCATGGTGAGATTGTCGTGGCTGTGGCCACGCAGCACGAACATGCCGATGAGATTCACGACCGCGCCGCCTGCGGCGATGACGAGCATCAGCCGGCCGTTGACCGAATGTGGATCGGTGAGCCGGCCGAAAGCCTCGACGGCGATCCAGATGACGGCGCCGATCAGCACGATGCCGTTCACGAACGCGGCAAGCACCGTCAGGCGCTGATAACCATAAGAGCGCCTCCGGTCCGACGGCAGGCGTGCGAGGCGCAGAGCAAACCACGCGAGCGCGATGGATGCGGCATCGGTGAGCATGTGGCCTGCGTCCGCGATAAGCGCCAGCGAACCCGCCAGCCAGCCGCCGATCACTTCTACCGCCATGAAACTGATAGTCAGCAGCAGCGTCCAGGCAAGCCGCCGCTCGTCGCGTTGCGGCTCGTGCTCGTGCGTGTGATCGTGATGTGCGTGCGAATGCGGGCTCACGGCGGGAAGAATACGGAAGCCGAGCCAACGGCGCCAACCGCTTGGGTATACTGGCCGTGGAGCCTCGCTTGAACGCCAATCTCAACCCGCCCGAAATATCCGTCGTCGTTCCGGTCTGCAACGAAGAGGAGAATGTCGCACCGCTCGCGCGCGAAATCGCAATGGCGCTGCGCGGCCGGGCGAATTTCGAGCTGATCTTCGTCGACGACGGGAGCGATGACGGGACGGCGAGGGCGGTGCTTGCGGAGCGCGCGGCGGGAATGACCGAGCTGCGGCTCCTCAGACATTCTGTGCGCCGTGGCCAGAGCGCCGCAGTCTGGACGGGAGTCCAGGCCGCACGCGGTCCCTGGATCGCAACACTCGACGGCGACGGCCAGAACGATCCTGCGGACATTCCCGCACTCATCGCGTCCAGGGACGACGCTGCAAACACGGGCGTTCTCATCTTCATGGGCAATCGTGTGACGCGTCGGGACACCTGGCTCAGGCGCCTGTCATCGCGGATCGCGAACGGCGTGCGCGGTGGACTGCTCGACGACGGCACGCCGGATACCGGGTGTGGCATCAAGCTGATGCATCGGGAAACCTATCTGACGCTCCCGATGTTCGATCACATGCACCGCTTCCTGCCGGCACTCTTCCAGCGCGCAGGGAGCCGCGTCGTGTCCGTGCCCGTCAATCACCGGCCGCGCACGCGCGGCACCTCCAAGTACGGCCTCTGGAACCGGCTGTGGGTCGGGATCGTCGATATCTTCGGCGTGATGTGGCTGAAGCGCCGCTACCAGTCCGGCCTTCAGGTCACGGAGGAATGAACGCGCCGCGACCGGATGTCGAGATAGAGATTGTAGGCGGCAACCAGGAACGGAAATGCATTCGAGAGGATGCCGACGGAGTCATTCTTGCCGAAGATGAAGTAGCAGAGGAGCATCAGGCTGCCAACGATGCTCATGTACCAGAAGAGGCGCGGCACGACCGGCCGGCGATGCTGGCGCGAGACATAGAGCTGCACGAACCAGCGGCCTGCGAAGAGGGCGACGCCGACGTAACCGATGAGTTTCCACGGGGTGATGACCACACCCCAGAATGTCAACAGTACCGAGTTCACGGCTCACTCCTACAGGACCCCATGCGCAGCGGCATTCTCTCACTCTTTGCATTGCCACCCATGACGGACGCAATGACACGGGGCCTGCGGCCGACAACCAGGGACCTGCTGATGCTCCTCGGCCTCGCGCTCCTCATGTACGCCGCGGGCCTTGGATTGCGCGATCCCTGGCCGGCGGACGAGCCTCGCTTCGCTCTCATCGCGCGTGACATGGTGCAATCCGGCCGCTGGCTCGTTCCGGTGGTCGGCGGCGACTACTACCCGGACAAGCCGCCCCTTTATTTCTGGATCATGGCGATCTTCTATGCCGTGACCGGTTCCTTGCGCGTCGCGTTCCTGCTGCCCTCGCTCCTTGCGTCGCTCGCGGTGATCGTGCTGGTCTACGACCTGGTCCGCCGCTTGTGGGATCGCGATTCGGCTTTCGGGGCGGCGCTGCTACTGACGTTCACGGTCGCCTTCGCCTGGCAGGCGCGCGCCGCGCAGATCGACATGACCGTGACCGCATTCATCGCGCTCTCACTCTACGGCCTGTTGCGGCATCTCCTCGTGAAGACGAACTGGTCCTGGTATGCGATCGGTGGATTCGCGGCGGGACTCGGCGTGATCACCAAGGGCGTCGGATTTCTGGCGCTCCTCGTGCTGTTGCCGTATGCACTCATGCGCTGGCGCGCATGGCGCCTGCCTGCGCTCGATCGGGGCGGTTGGCGCTGGGCGCTCGCGCCAGTCGCCATGCTCGGCGCGATCGCGCTGTGGCTCGTGCCGATGGTCATCCACGTAGCCGCGAGCGGCGATCCCGCGCTCGTCGCCTATCGGAACGAGATTCTCTTCCATCAGACGGTCACGCGGTATGCCGAGTCGTGGCATCACGTGCAGCCCTTCTATTTCTACCTCGTCGAGGTGATCCCGGTGCTCTGGCTGCCCGGGTCCTTGCTCCTTGTCTGGTTAGTGCCGCGCTGGCGAGCCGCGTGGTCGAGTCGCGACTCGCGCGTCTGGCTGCCACTCAGTTGGGCAGTCCTCGTCCTCGTCTTTTTCAGCCTGAGTCCTGGCAAACGAGGGGTCTACATCGTGCCAGCGATTCCTGCGGTGGTGATCGCCTCGGCACCGTATCTCAGGGACCTGTGGTCGCGACGAAGTGTGCAGTTAGCAGGCTGGGTGCTGAGTCTTCTGATTGGCACGCTCGCGGCTGCGGCCTACCTGTATGCCACGCACTGGGCACCCGACAAGGCAGCGAAGATCGCCGATGACGCGGGACCGATTCCCTGGTCCGTCACGCTGTCGCTCGCCGTCGTAGCATTCATTTCTGCCGCCGCCTGGCGCGCGCGCGCGGGACTGATCGCATTCGCGTTCTGTCTGGGATCGGTCTGGCTCTTCATGGGATGGGTGGTGGCGCCCGCGCTGAATGGCGTTCGGTCCGGCTCCGATTTCATGACCGCGGCACTCGCGAAGGCTCCGGTCGGCTATGCGCTCGGCATGGTCGCCTATAAGGAGCAGTTCCTCCTTTATGTCGACCGGCCGATGGTCAACTTCGGGCATCGCCGCTGGCGCGAAGGTCCGCAGGAGAGCTATGACGCTGCGCGCTGGCTCAACGAGCGCCCCGCACGGGCTGTGCTCGTGGATGAAAAGCAGCAGGCTCAGTGCTTCATCGGCGCGGGTGCGACCGTGTTCGCCGGCCTCTCGGCTGGCATGCGCTGGTCGTGGGTAACGGCACCTGCCAGCGCCAATTGCGCGGCGCTTGGCAAGGAATCCGCGCTCCTCTACCGGCCGAACCAAAGCCAAGGGCCCGCGCCATCGGAACGATGACACGGGCCCTCGGCGCACAGATTTCTAATTGTTCGGCTTGAGCGTGATCAGCACACGGTTCGTCGAATAGTCGCCGCTTGCGGCATCGAAATGGCCGGTGGCCACGAGACCAACCGCATTCGCGGTAGCGAGTTCCGTCGTGAGAGCAGCGACGAAGTCGCTGAACTCGCTGAACACCTCAACTTCGTGCGGTTTGCCGATCGCGAACGTACCAGGCTTCGCCGCGTCCGGGATCAAGGTCACGGGAGTTGCAAGCGTCGCAATGTCGATCGGTTGGAACGCGAGCACGATATGGTGGCGCGCGCCGAGCGCGGGATTCGCGGCATCGATCGTAAGACCCGTCGTATTCATGCTGAAGAACGGCGCGGACGTACCGCCCGGCAGCCAGCCGACGCCAAGGAGCGAAGGCACTTCCTGGAAATCGACGACGGTCCGGCCGGTGAAGTCGGGCGGCGCCATGCCGAAAGGCGTGACGAAGCCGAAAACACGCGCCGGACTTCCCGGCATGAAGAGGTTGAGATTCAGATTGCCCGTGGCGACTTCGTAATTGTCCGCCTCGGCATCCGTCGCGGTGCCCGAGCCCGTGCCGGTGAAATCGAAGATCGACGCGCGATGACCGTCGAACGCCTGCACGTCGAGAGTGAGATTGCCGGGATTCGTACTCTTCACAAGCCCGATCAGGTTCGTGATGCGCAAGCGTACGCGGCCTGCCGTGGCGTCGATCGTAACGTCGCCGGAACTGTCTTCGACGGATGCATCACCGAAGGCACGGATGCGCTGCCCGACGGAAATGGCGTCGATGGTCAAAAGGCTTGCGCCACCTTCCTTGGTGACTTTGGTGTTTGCGCCGAGCTGGACGATAGCGTCGCCGCGCAGGAATTTCACCGAGCCGTCGCGCCGCTCGAGGGTCACGCCGCGAACCGTGAGAGTGTCGCCCGAACGTGCGGTGACGCTGCCCGAGATCGCGTCGAACTGCGCGCTTTCGACGCTTGTTCCAACGTTCACGCGCGCAGCGGTAAATGTCCGGTCGGCCGTCGTGAAGGTGCCGAAGGCCGCCGTCGGCGTACCCGCGGATTCCGCGGCGAGCGCGGCGAGGCCCGCGGCGCCAGTCTGCGGTACGCCGTCGATTTCCCACGTGGTCTGATCGTTCGTATGCACCGTGACGCGGCCGAAGTTGCCGTTCGGCCGATGGAACGGGCGGATATCCGCGACATACGATCCGGCTGCCGTGTCGACGCTGACGAGCGGACCGCGGACCCGGATCTCCTTGCTGGCGACAGGCTCCACCGACGCGACGACGAAGGGCCGAAGCGTTACCGGTACTGGCGACTGCGTCAGATCACCGACGGTGTTCGAGGCCGCCAGGTCGAAATCGAGCTCAATGAATCGCGGCCGGCCCGGAGCGATGATGAGGTGATTGCGGTTGTCGAGCTTGATGGCGAGGTCGACGATGCCCACCGGATTGCCCGCATCGTCGACGATACGCGCGGGAGTTGCGGTGCCGGCGACATCTACTTCGATGTCGGCATTCGCGTAATCAAGGCGAATGCTGCCCTCCACGTACTCGCCGTTCGGAATCGTCGCCGCGCTCAGGAATTCCGTGAGATCGACGAGCTGCGCGAAATCGACACGTGGCGCGGTCGGCACGGTTTCGACGCTGGCGCCATTGGCCTTCTTGAGCGAGAGGGACAGGACGTCCACCGTGTAGGTGAGGAAATCGCCATCCGCATCGGTGAGTCCGAGATACACATCGCCGCAGCTCGAGCTGGTGCAGCCGCTGGGTGCGATGGGGCCGGAGCTGTCGCCCGATCCACCGCCGCCGCAAGCCGCGAGGCTCAGGACAGACGCCGTGACGAAGAACACTAAGAGCGAGCGCGCCCGCGCCAGCTTCTGTTGAATGGAAATAAACATGGCCCTCTAGCCTCCGGTGCAAAACGTGACGGGGCCTTGGAACGCGGCATCTGATGGCCCGTTGACGCCGAAAATCGTCGGCTTGCGGCGACAAGTGTGATGTGGAGCAAGCGTTTCCAGGCAGGTGCCGTGTTCCGATAGTCGACGTGGACCTGCGCTGACAGCCGATTCGGGGAGTGCGTGAGGCGCTTTAAATACAGTTGCTTACCTTGTTTTCCTTGAGAGATGTGCCAGAATGCTGCGCAACCTGCCGCCGCAGTTAGAGGTGCCACAGCCGATGGCCACTGAGAAGGGGGACATCATCGTCGACAAGACCGCTGCCGACCTGACCGCTTCCGACATTCTCTCGCCCAAGGTCTGGACTTCTTCCGCCTCCCGACCGACGTTCGGCCTCGACGTCACCTGCACCAAGATCGCCGTCGAATTCCAGTGCATGACGCGCGAGAACATGACCTCGTGCATCGCCCAGAACCTCGAAGACCTGCGCACTGCGACGGCGACCGACGCAGTTTTCCTCGCACAGCTCACCGACGACGGAACGCGCATCGCGAACGTGACAGTGTCAAAAGGCATGTTCGCCCAGTGCACACCTGAAGTGCTCAAGTCCGAGGCGCTCGAATCGATGCCGTGGCTCGCGGCGCGTCTCGGTCATGTGCGGATTCTCGAGATCCGCGACACGAGCAACCCGAAGATGGAACAGGGCGCAGAGGCGCTGCGCTTTGCGCAGCTGAAAATCGCATCGCTCCTGCTGATCGGCTTTGCCGTCGCGGGCAAGGTCGCGGGCTTCGTCGGCCTGGCATCGGCGCGCCCGCGCAACGGCTGGGACGTCAACCAGCACCTGCTGCTGAAGCTCGTCGGCACCAGCCTCGCCACCGGCTTTGAGCGCATCCGCATGCGCGAGGACCTCGAGTACATGCAGGAGCGCAACGAACTTGCGCTCGCGGGCGCGAACGATGGCCTCTGGGACTTCGACGCCGACCTCAACACCGTCTACTTTTCCCCGCGCTGGAAAGCCATGCTCGGCTACGCGCAGGACGAACTCAATGATTCGCCCGATTGGCGCCAGCTCGTGCATCCGGACGATCTCGCCCGTGTGCAGTCGACCATGCGCGATCACGTGATCGGCAAGATACCGCTCTTTGAAAGCGTGCACCGGCTGAAGCACCGCGACGGCGAATGGCGCTGGGTGGTAAGTCGCGCGAAGGCGCGGGTCGAGGCGGGCGGGCGCTTGCGGCGCATCGTCTGCGTCGAACTCGATATCACCGAGCGCAAGCTCTATGAGGAAGCGCTCTTTCGCGAGAAGGAAAGCGCACAGATCACCCTCCAGTCGATCGGCGACGGCGTCATCACGACCGACGCGCGCTCGAACATCGAATACATCAATCCCGTGGCCGAAGAGCTCACAGGCTGGCGGCTCGAGGATTCGCAGGGGCGGCCGATCGACGAGATCTTCCGCGCCTTCCACGAGGAGACCTGCGAACCGCTCGAGAATCCGCTCTCCGTCGCGATCCGCCGCACGCGCTCGATCAAGTCGGTGCGGCCGATGCTTCTCATCCGGCGCGATGGCAACGAACTCTATGTCGAAAGCACCGCATCGCCCATTCGCGACGGCACCGGCGCCGTCGGCGGCGGTGTCCTCGTCTTCCATGACGTAAGCGAAGCACGCGAGCTGAACCGGCGTCTCTCGTATCACGCGAGCCATGACGTGCTCACGGGGCTCGTCAATCGACGTGAATTCGAGAACCGCCTCGATCGGGCGTTGAAAAGCGCCAAGGCGAGGGAAACCTCGTATGCGCTGTGCTACCTCGACATCGACCAGTTCAAGATCATCAACGACACCTGCGGCCACAGCGCGGGTGACGCGCTGCTCGGGCAGGTCGGCGCGCTCCTCAAGGCGAAGATCCGATGGCGCGATACGCTCGCGCGGCTCGGTGGCGATGAGTTCGGCGTACTGCTCGAGGCCTGCTCACTGGAAGAGGCGATGCACACGGCGGAAACGTTGCGTGAAGCCGTGCGCAATTTCCGCTTCTCCTGGGAGGACCGCACCTTCCGCCTCGGCGCGAGCGTCGGCGTGGTTCCGATCACCGCGGACAACGAGGACGTCGCGTCGGTTCTCTCGGCCGCAGATAGCGCCTGCGGCGCCGCCAAGGAATCGGGCCGCAACCGCGTGCACAGCTTCGAAGAGAACGACATCGACCTGATGCGTCGCCGCCGCGAAATGCAGTGGGCCGCGCGCATCAACAACGCCCTCGAGGAACACCGCTTCGAGCTCTTCCGCATGCCGATCCTGCCGCTGCAGGGTCCCGAGACGGGGGCGCACTACGAGCTCCTCCTGCGCATGCGTGACGAGCAGGGCAAGATCGTCGCGCCCGACAACTTTATCGCCGCCGCCGAGCGCTACGGCATCACGCCGAACATCGACCGCTGGGTCATCGAGAACGCATTCCGCTGGCTCGTATCCGAAGCGGACGAACGCGAGAAACTCGCATTGTGTTCGATCAATCTTTCCGGCCAGAGCCTCGGGGATGACAAGTTCCTGCCGTTCGTCATCGACCAGTTCCATCGCAGCGGTCTCGACGCGAGCAAGATCTGCTTCGAGATCACGGAGACCGCGGCCGTCGCGAGCTTCTCGCAGGCGAACCGCTTCATCCAGGCGCTCAAGGAACTCGGCTGCAAATTCGCGCTCGACGATTTCGGCACCGGCCTCTCCTCGTTCGGCTACTTGAAGCACTTCCCCGTGGACTTCCTCAAGATCGACGGCAGCTTTGTGCGTGAAATCCTGCACGATCCGATCGACCGCGAGATGGTGCGCTCGATCAACGAGATCGGGCACCTGACAGGCAAGAAGACCATCGCCGAATGGGCCGAGAACGCCGAAATCATCGAGATGCTGCGCAGCCTCGGCGTCGACTACGCCCAGGGCTACGGCGTCGCGCAACCCCAGCGTGTCCTCAAGGCCGTCAACGCGTAGTTGGTAGTCGGTACCGGGATTGGATAACTGGGGATTTGGGATGCGACTCTGTCTCAAATCCCCAGTTATCCAATCCCGGTACCGGTCAGCGCTGCTTCCAAGCCCGCGAGCAGCGGGCCGAGCTTGGGCGGGCTCGCTTCGAAGGCCGGTTCGACTCCAATACCCCTGAGAGCGCGCGACGCCACCGGGCCGACGGAGGCGACGAATGTGTGACCGAGATCGGCGGCAAGCGCGCCCTCCCGCCCGACCCGGCGCGCAACCTCTGTCAGGTTGAAGATCTGCGATGCGCTCGTAACGACCACCGCATCGACTTCGCGGCGTGCGAGCGCCTCGATCAGCCCCTGGAGGGGCGCCGTATCCGGCGGCAGCGCCCAACGGTAGGTTGCGACCTCGACGACCTCGGCGCCCCGGTCAAGGAGCGCGTCGTGGAGATCCGAATTCGTGTCGCCGTAGCGCTGTACCAGCACGCGCCGGCCTTTCAGATCGACCGCCGAAATCGCGGCGAGCACTTCGCGCGTCGTGTAAGGATCCTGTGCGCTGAAATCGATGCGCACCCGGCGCGACGTCAGTACGCCTGTCGGCTTGGGACCGCGCGCAGCCACCCGCGTCGCCGCGAGCAAGGCGAGCAGCTCATCCGTGAGTTGCAGCGTATCCGTCGTCGCGAATAGAGCGCGGGTTCCGACGCCCGTCTGGAAGATCGCGAGCGCGACCGGCCGCTCCCGCAGATCGTGGATGAGCGCGCGGATCGCCTGCGGGTCGACGTCCGGCACTTCGGCGAGTGCCGGTGCATGCAGCACGGTTGCGCCCCGCTTGCGGATGAGATCGGCCAGGCGTTCGCCGACGCGGCTTTCAAGGATTGCGACGGTCCGGCCTTTCACGGCGTCGCCAACAGGGCGAATCGCATCGACAGATCGATGGCGTGGATGTGCTTGGTGATGCCGCCGACGGAAATGAAGTCGACGCCTGTCAGTGCGATGTCGCGGACGTTGTCGAGACCCACGCCCCCGGAGGCCTCGAGCTTGAGCGGCCGGCCGCGTGCGCGATTGAGTTCCACGGCTTTCACGAGATCGGCACTCGTGAATTCATCGAGCAGCGCCATGTCGGCGCCCGCGGTCACTGCTTCCTCGAGCTCCGCCAGGGTCTCGACTTCCACTTCGACCTTGACGGTGCGCCCGCCCTGGCGCGCTGCACGAACCGCAGCCGCGATCGAGCCGGCTGCGACGATATGATTTTCCTTGACGAGGATGGCGTCATAGAGTCCGCGCCGGTGATTGTCCGCGCCCGCGCAGGCAACTGCGTATTTCTGCGCAGCCCTGAGGCCCGGCAGGGTCTTGCGAGTATCGAGAATGCGGCAGCCGGTGCCGGCGACGGCGTCCACGAACCGGCGTGCAGCCGTCGCCGTGGCCGAGAGCGTTTGCAGGAAATTGAGCGCTGTGCGCTCGCCGGTGAGTATCGGACGCGCCGCGCCGGAAACACGGCACAGCAGATCTTCCGCCCGGACGTAAGCACCTTCCGCGGCGAGCCATTCGACGCGGATTTCGCCGTCGAGCTGGCGGAAGACCTCATCGAACCACGCGCGCCCGCACAGAACGGCGGGTTCCCGCGTGATGACCCGCGCGACCGCACGAGTCGCGGCGGGAACGAGGTCCGCCGTCAGATCGCCGCTGCCAACGTCTTCCTCCAGGGCGCGGCGTACCTGGTCGCCGAGGTCCTGCGGAAGTGCCGGCGGCAGTTCCGTTCAGAACGGTAACCCGTGCGCCCGGCCGGCCATACACATGATCATCGGCACCGACAATATGAAATTGGCGCGCGAGGCATAGAGCGCAACCTTGCGCGCCTTGGCTTTCTCTTCATCCGTGGCCGGCTTGATGCCGAGGATCTTCTTCTGGTTCGGCCAGATCAGGACCCACACATTGAACAGCATGATGGTGCCGAGCCAGGCTCCGACGCCGATCACTTCGTAACCCGGACGGAAGGTGAAGGCATTGACGAGCCCGCGGTCGAAGCCAGCGCCCGTTTCGAGGTAGTAGGCACCCGTCAGCCACGTTAGCACCGCCGCCCAGCGAAACCACCAGAGCGCCCGCGGTGCGATGTACTTATTGATGCCGGCGCCGCCCGGACCGCCCTTGTCAGCTCCGGCTTCCGCCATGCCCGGCGTCTGCACGACGTTGAAATAGTAGAGGAGGCCGATCCACATCACTCCGGAGAGAATATGCAGCCAGCGGGCGGCAATCGCGTGATTGAAGGCGATCGAGCCGCCGAGCACGACCTGCGTCAGGACGATGGCGATGGCGATGGCCAGCACGAAGGCCGTCGCGATCAGCAGCGCGCACATTGGTGAAAAGAATCATGGCAACTACCTCTTGCGTCTTGCGTGTTCTTCTTCTGCCCCAACGTTCAGGGCCGACCGCGAGAATAGGTTAGAATCCCATGCTCATCAAGCACCTAGCATGACGGTAAGCCCTGAGTCCCCCTGTACCCGCGTCTGCACGCTCGGCACCGACGAGGTGTGCACCGGCTGCTATCGGAGTATCACCGAGATCGCTGCCTGGCTGTCGTTGACGGCAGAGCAGAAGCGGGTAGTGCTCGAGTCCGCCGCACGCCGCCGCGCTGCCGCGAAGCGCCCCGACGCCTGATTCGCGTGCCTTGTGTACAATCCTGCGCCCGATCTGGAGGTATAGACCCGTGGATGTCGCTGAGAGAATCAAACAGGAACTGGCAAGTGCGCCCGTTGTGCTTTTCATGAAGGGCACACCGGATTTCCCACAGTGTGGATTTTCAGCGCAGGCGGTCGCGGCGCTGCGTAAGTGCGGCGCGGCCTTCAATACCGTCAATATCCTCGAGGACCCCGAACTGCGCGAGGCGCTGAAGGCGCTTTCGAAGTGGCCCACTTACCCGCAGCTCTATGTCGGCGGAGAGCTCGTCGGCGGCAGCGACATCACGCTTGAAATGTTCCGCAGCGGCGAATTGAAGAAGCTACTCGCCGAAGCTGGCGCTGTCGCGGCCTGAATTGCCTGCGACTTCGACTTCGGCACTGCCTGAGGGCGCATCGACAAGGCCGGCGCTGAGCGCGCGCTCATAGAGCGGGCGGAATTCATTGCAGATCCGGCAGAAGAGGTCGGCGGTGCGCTCGGCGTCATACGCCGCCGAATGCGCGCTTGCCGGATCCCACTCAAGCCCCGCGCACTGTACGGCCCTCGCGAGCACCGTCTGCCCGTAGGCGACGCCAGCGAGCGTCGCTGTGTCGAAACTCGAGAACGGGTGAAAGGGATTGCGCTTGACGTCCGCGCGGGCGACCGCGGCATTCAGGAAGTTCAAGTCGAAGAACGCGTTGTGCCCGACGAGCACCGCGCGCGTGCAGCCGGCATCGCGAACAGCACGGCGGACTTCCCGGAATATCCGCTGCAGGGCATCGCGTTCATCGATCGCCGGCCGCAGCGGATGATCCGGGTCGATGCCGTTCACGGCGAGCGCGGCCGGTTCGATGTTCGAGCCCTCGAACGGCGTGACGTGAAAGCGATAGGTCTCTCCGCGCTTGATTTCGCCGGCGGGTGACATTTCGATCAGCACGGCGGCGATTTCGAGCAGGGCATCGGTCGCGGGGTTGAAGCCGCCCGTTTCCACGTCGACAACGACCGGGAGGAATCCACGGAAACGCCGGGCCATTCCCGCTGCTGCGGCGTCATCCACGGTTCTTCACCGACGCGCCCGCGAGGCTCCAGGCGATCGCCTGTCCCGCGCGATAGGGCACGAGTTCGCTCGATCCGAACTCGATACGCTCCGGTGCCTGCCAGCTGCGGCGCTCGAGCGTGATCTGGCCTTCGTTCTTCGGCCGGCCATAGAACCTGGCGCCGAACTCGCTCGCAAAACCCTCGAGGCGCTTCAATTCGCCGGCCGCGTCAAAAACTTCCGCATAGAGCTCAATTGCGGCGTGTGCAGTGAACATGCCCGCGCAGCCGCAGGCCGATTCCTTCGCGTGACGTGCGTGCGGCGCGCTGTCGGTCCCCAGAAAGAATTTCGGATTCCCGCTGGTCACCGCCGCGACGAGCGCCTGGCGGTCCGATTCGCGCTTGAGCACCGGCAGGCAGAAGTAGTGCGGGCGAAGTCCACCACGGAAAATTGCGTTGCGATTCTCGATCAGGTGTTGCGGCGTGACCGTTGCCGCGATGCCCTCAGGGGCGGTGCGCACGAAGTCAACGGCGGCGCGGGTCGTGACATGCTCGAACACGATTCTGAGCCGCGGGAAGTGCTGTGTCAGCGGCACGAGCACCGCGTCAATGAAACGCGCCTCTCGATCGAAGACGTCGACCGCAGGGTCCGTGACCTCGCCGTGCACCAGCAAGGGCAAGCCGCCCTGCTGCAGGCTTTCGAGCGCTGCGTAACAGTTTTCGATGCGGGTGACACCCGCTTCGGAATGTGTCGTCGCGCCGGCCGGATAGAGCTTCACCCCGCAAATGATGCCGCTTGCGCGGGCCGCCTCGATCTCGTGCGCAGGCGTCGCGTCGGTGAGATAGAGCGTCATGAGCGGCTCGAACTTCGCACCGGGCGGGAGCGCGTCGAGGATGCGCTGCCGGTACGCCGCCGCCTGCGCGACGGTCGTCACGGGCGGCGTCAGGTTCGGCATGACGATGGCACGTGCAAAGCGATCTGTCGTGTAGCGCAGCACCGCGCGCAGCTCGGCGCCGTCGCGCAGATGCAGATGCCAGTCGTCGGGACGGCGCAAGGTGAGCGTATCGGCCATGCGCACCAGTGTACCGGATGCCGGTCGAGAGCTAGCGAAGCCCGGCTAGAACCCCGCTGTCGAGCAGCAGGTTCAACGCGAAGCGCACGCCGAAACCCGTTATATCGGTCGTGATGTGTCCGAGGCCGCCTTTGCGTTCGCTCGGTGCAAGATCGACATGCGCCCAGGCAATCTCGTCCGGCACGAAGCGCTTGAGAAAGCGGGCGGCGAGGATGTGGTCGGCCCGGGCATCGACCGCACACTGCAGCACGTCGGCGACTCGGCTTTCGAGGTCCGAATCGAAATCCTCGTCCATCGGAAACGCCCAGACGCGCTCGCCGCTCGCAACCCCCGCACCTTCAAGCTTCGCCCTGAGCTCCGGGCGGTTCGTGAATACTCCTGCGTAGCGTTCGCTCAGGGCGGTGACGCAGGCGCCCGTGAGCGTCGCGAAGTCGACGATCATCTTCGGGCGCTCGCGTGAGGCGAGTGCGAGCGTATCCGCGAGCAGCATGCGGCCTTCGGCGTCCGAGTGAATCACCTGGATTGTCGTCCCATTCGCCGCCCGCACGACGTCCTGGGGCTTGTAGGCCTTCGGCCCGATCTGGTTTTCGGCAAGCGCGAGCCAGGCATCGACACCGAACGGAAATTTCAGTGTGGTGAGCGCTTCCAGCACTGCGAGGGCGACGGCGCTGCCGCCCATGTCGGTGTGCATGTCGAGCATCGAACGGTGCGGTTTCAGGTTGATGCCGCCCGTGTCGAAGCAAACGCCCTTGCCGACGAGGGCGACGACGGGCGCGCGGCGCGACCGCTTCGGACGGTATCGCAGGTGAACGATGCCACCTTGCGCATCGTGCGCTTGCGTGACCGCGAGAAATGCACCTGCGCCGAGGCGCAGCAGCGCCGCCCGGCCAAGAAACCGCATGCGCCACCCGTGCTGCCGCGCAAGTCTCGCAACGCCCTGTCGGTAGCTGGCGGGCGTCAGCACGTTCGCGGGCAACGCGGTCAGCCACCGGGCGACGCCGTTGCCGTGGGCCTCCGCCCTCAGGCGGTCGAGGTCGAGTCGATGCCGGCCGAATACGCGCAGTTCGACGCGCCCCGCCGGCGCATCGCCACGCGACTTGAATTTCGGCAGTCGGTAAGCACGCGCAAGGAGCGCTGCGACAGCGGCTTCCACATTGTGCTCGGCGGCCGTCTCGTCCTTCTCGAGGGTCACGAGCCCGATACGGCCGGGCGCTGCTTCGTCGAGCGCGCGGGCGATGCGTCCGGCGATTTGCAGGCGCTCGAACATGCTGGCGTCGGTCCTGACGCTTGCGTAGACGCAAAGCGTTGACGTGCGACCCGGCAGTCGCACGGACCGCACGCCGTGCGGCTCCAGCCGGCGGCGCGCGAGCGAGCGGCGCAGCTCGCGGGCGAACGGCAGTGCCGGCCATTGCGCGCGCTGGCCCCTTGAACCAAGCACGACAATCGCGTCGAGCCTCGCGACATCGCTGGCAGTCAGCGCCTTGCCAACGCTCACCGTTCGAAACGGTGGCGCAACGGGCAGATCAAGTGCGAATCGCGACGCGGCCATGTTGCTTGACCCAAAAATTTGAAACCCCGATCATACAGGCGCAACTCCCTGTTTATACCCGCATGGCCGATATCCAGAAGCTAGACGACGTCGATCCGCTCGAGACCCAGGAGTGGATCGAGTCGATCAATTCCGTGCTCAAGATGCACGGCCCCGAGCGTGCGCATTACCTGCTCGAGCGGCTGATCGATCAGACGCGCCGGTCGGGCACCTACCTGCCTTTCCGGCCGAATACGGCCTACGTCAACACGATCGCGCCGGGCCAGGAACCGGAATATCCCGGCAATCGTGCGCTCGAGCGCCGGCTCGAAGCCTATATCCGCTGGAACGCGCTCGCGATGGTGGTGCAGGCGAATCGGCAGAGCTCGGAGTATGGCGGCCATATCTCGACCTATGCGTCATCGGCGACGCTCTACGAGGTCGGATTCAACCACTTCTGGCGGGCGCCTTCGGACAAGCATCCGGGCGACCTGATTTACATGCAGGGCCATTCCTCGCCCGGCATCTACGCGCGCGCGTATCTCGAGGGTCGCCTGAGCGACTCGCAACTCCGCCATTTCCGCCAGGAAGTCGGCGGCGACGGCCTGTCCTCGTATCCGCATCCCTGGCTGATGCCGGAGTTCTGGCAGTTCCCGACTGTTTCGATGGGCCTCGGGCCAATGGCAGCAATCTTCCAGGCGCGTTTCACGCGCTACCTGGAAAACCGCGGGATCATCAAGGCCTCCGATCGCAAGATCTGGGCGTTTCTCGGCGATGGCGAGATGGATGAGCCGGAGTCGATGGGCGCCATCACAATGCCCGTGCGCGAGCACCTCGACAATCTCATCTTCGTCATCAACTGCAACCTGCAGCGGCTCGACGGACCGGTGCGCGGCAACGGCAAGATCATCCAGGAACTCGAAGCGGCATTCCTCGGGGCCGGCTGGAACGTCATCAAGGTCCTCTGGGGCTCACGCTGGGATCCGCTCCTCGCAAAAGACACCAAGGGGCTTCTGCGCCGGGTGATGGAGGAGTGCGTCGACGGCGAGTACCAGAACTTCAAGCAGAAGGGCGGCGCGTACACGCGCGAGAATTTCTTCGGGAAGTACCCTGAACTCAAGGCGATGGTCGCCAACATGTCGGACGAGGAGATCTGGCGGCTCAATCGCGGCGGGCACGATCCGAAGAAGGTTTACGCCGCTTACGCTGCGGCGGTCGCGCACAAGGGTGGACCAACCGTAATCCTCGCGAAGACCGTGAAGGGCTTCGGGCTTGGCAAGGCCGGTGAAGGCCAGAACATCACCCACCAGCAGAAGAAGGTCGACGAGGAGGCGCTCACCGCGTTTCGCGACCGCTTCAACATTCCGATCAGCGACGAGGACATGAAGGGCCTGCTGTTTCGCAAGCCCGCCGCCGATAGCCAGGAAATGCTTTATCTGCAGGAGCAGCGGGCGAACTTTGGCGGCTACTTGCCCGCGCGCAGCGATGCTGCGCAGCCGCTCGTCGTGCCGGCGCTGCAGTCGCTGCAGGCTTTGCTCGACGGTAGCGGCGATCGCGAGATCTCGACGACGATGGCGCTGGTGCGAATCCTCTCCGTGCTCATCAAGGACAAGAGCATCGGCCCCTATATCGTGCCGATCGTGCCGGACGAAGCGCGTACCTTCGGGATGGAGGGCATGTTCCGCCAGGTCGGCATCTACTCGGCGGTCGGACAGCTCTACACGCCGCAGGATGCGGACCAGTTGATGTACTACCGTGAGGACAAGAAGGGCCAGATCCTCGAGGAAGGCATCAACGAAGCCGGGTCGCTCTGTTCCTGGCTCGCGGCAGGCACCGCGTATGCGAATCACAACGTCAACATGGTGCCGTTCTACATCTATTACTCGATGTTCGGCTTCCAGCGCGTCGGCGACTTCATCTGGGCGGCGGGCGACAGCCAGGCGCGCGGATTTCTCATCGGTGGAACGGCGGGCCGCACGACGCTCGCGGGCGAAGGCCTGCAGCACCAGGACGGGCACAGCCAGCTCGTCGCGACCACCGTGCCGAACTGCATCGCCTACGACCCCACCTTCGCGTACGAGCTCGCGGTCATCGTGCACGCGGGCCTCGAGCGGATGTACGTCCGGCAGGAAGGCGTCTTCTATTACATCACCTGCATGAACGAAAACTACGTGCAGCCCGCGATGCCGACGGGCGTCGAGCAGGGAATCCTCTCCGGGATGTACCTCCTGCAGATCGGCGGGCGTGGCAAGGTGCGTGTCACGCTCTTGGGATCGGGAACGATCCTGCGCGAAGTACTCGCAGCAGCGGAGATCCTCGAAAAGGACTACAGCGTGCCGGCGGACGTCTTTTCGGTCACGAGCTTCAGCGAACTCAGGCGTAATGCGCTCGATGTCGAGCGCTGGAAAATGATGCATCCGAAATCCCCGGCGCGGCAGACCTACGTCGACCAGTGTTTCGGCGAGCGTTCAGGTCCCTTCATTGCGGCCACCGACTACATGAAGACGGTCCCCGACCAGATTCGGCAGTGGGTGCCGGGCCGCTATGTCGTGCTCGGCACGGACGGCTACGGCCGCAGCGATTCGCGGGCGGCGCTGCGCCGGTTCTTCGAGGTCGACCGGCAGTACGTCGTGGTCGCGGCGCTCAAGGCGCTCGCGGACGACGGCAAGATCGATGCGGCGACCGTTGCGAAGGCCATTGCGGACTTCGGCCTCGATCCGCAGAAACCGAATCCGTTGACCGTCTGAAGCGACGGATTGCCGCGTGCCCGAACCCATAGTCATCGTCGTACCCGACATCGGCGACTTCAAGAATGTCCCGGTGGTCGACGTGCTGGTGAAGGTCGGCGACGTCATCGCCCTCGAGACGCCGCTCATCACGCTCGAAACCGAAAAGGCGACGATGGATGTGCCGTCGACGGCGGCGGGAACCGTAGTCGCGCTGCGGCTGCGCAAGGGCGACAAGGTGTCGCAAGGCGCGCCGATCGCCGACATTGTCGCGGCGGAGCGCGTGGCCACGCCGGCCGCGCCGCCCGCGACGGTGGAAACAGGTAGCGAACCGACCGTGCGCCAGCCGGCGCTGCGCAAACCGTTCGCTGATTCCACTGCGCAAGCCGCGCCGCCCGCACCCGCGCCGCCCGCACCCGCGCCGCCCGCACCCGCACCGTCTGCGGCCATGGTGTCTGCGCCGCCTGCGACGCCCGTACCTGCGCCTGCCGCGGCCTCGGCTTTCACCGAAACCCACGTGCTGCCACCCAGCACGGCGGCACCGGCCGTGCTCGATGAGGTCGGTTTTGCGAAGTCCCACGCGAGTCCGTCGGTGCGTTTGTTTGCGCGTGAACTCGGCGTCGATCTTGGCCGCGTGAAGGGCAGTGGCGTCAAGGGCCGCGTCACGCACGAGGACGTCAAGGCATTCGTCAAGGGCGTGATGACAGGCGAACGCGCCGCGGCGGCGGCGCCCGTTTCCGCGCTGCCGAAGGTTCCAACCGTCGACTTCGGCAAGTTCGGTCCGATCGAAGTGAAGCCGCTCGGCCGGATCCAGAGGATCTCCGGCCCGCGGCTCGCCGCGAGCTGGGTCAATGTCCCGCACGTAACGCAGTTCGACGAGGCGGACATCACCGACCTCGAGGCACTGCGTAACCAGCTGAAGGGCAAGGCCGTGCAGGAGGGCATCAAGCTCACGCCGCTCGCATTCGTGCTGAAGGCCTGCGTGCGCGCGATCGCGGAATTTCCGCTGTTCGCAAGCTCGCTCGACGCCTCCGGCCAGAACCTCATCTACAAGAAGTACGTTCATCTTGGCTTCGCAGCCGATACGCCGAACGGGCTCGTCGTCCCCGTGATCCGCGACGCAAACCGCAAGGACATCTACGAGATCGCACGCGAGCTCGGCGCTCTCTCGGAAAAGGCGCGCAATGGCAAGCTCGCGCCCACCGAAATGCAGGGCGCGGTGTTCACGGTGTCGAGCCTCGGCGGCATCGGCGGCACCGCTTTCACTCCAATCATCAATGCACCCGAGGTCGCGATCCTGGGCGTTGCCCGCGCTGCGATGAAGCCCGTCTACCAGAATGGCAGTTTCGTACCGCGGCTCATGTTGCCGCTCGCGCTTTCGTACGATCACCGGGTTATCGATGGCGCCATGGGCGCGCGCTTCACGACCTATCTCGCCGCGGTGCTCCGCGACGCACGCGCGCTCACCGAGGCCATTCCGTGAGCGAGCGGGACGTCCTCGTCCCCGACCTCGGCGACTTCAAGGATGTCCCGGTCGTCGATGTACTGGTGCAGCAGGGCGCCAGCGTTGCGAAGGAGACGCCGCTCGTCACGCTCGAGACCGAAAAAGCGACCCTCGACGTACCGTCGGATGTCGCGGGCAAGGTCACAGCGGTCCTGGTGAAGAAGGGCGATCGCGTTTCCAAGGGCAGCGCCCTCGTTCGCGTGGAGGTCGCCGGTGACGAGCCGCGACCCGCCGCTGCTCCTGCCGCCCCACCACCGAGACCGGCCGCGCCGGCGCCAACAACGGCCGCGCCATCGCCCAAGCCGGTGTCTGCCCCTCCCGCAACGCCCGTGGCAGCAGGCGACGGCATCGACGACGCTGCGCAAAGGCAGTGCCGCGGACGTTGGTCATCGCGTGGTGGTGCTTGGAGCGGGGCCCGGAGGCTACACGGCGGCATTTCGCGCGGCCGATCTTGGCCTTCGGGTTACGCTGATCGAACGCTGGCCGACGCTTGGCGGCGTCTGTCTCAATGTTGGGTGCATCCCTTCGAAGGCGCTCCTGCATGCGGCGCGCGTGATCGAAGAGGCGGAATCGATGGCTGACTGCGGCGTCGTATTCGGGAAGCCCCGCATCGATGCCGATCGCCTGCGCCAGTGGAAGAACAAGGTCGTCGGCAAACTCACTGGCGGGCTCAACATGCTCGCCAAGCAGCGTAAAGTCGAGATCGTGCGCGGAACGGGGCGGTTCCTCGATGCGAACAGCCTTGAAGTGCGCGACGGCGAGCGCAAGACCATCGTGCGCTTTGGCCAGGCGATCATTGCTTGCGGTTCGGAATCGGTGCGCCTGCCGGGCCTGCCCGACGATCCGCGCATTCTCGATTCCACAAGCGCACTCGAGATTGAGAACCTTCCGAAGCGGCTCCTCGTGATCGGGGGCGGCATCATCGGCCTCGAAATGGCGTGCGTGTACGACGCGCTCGGAGTCGAGGTGTCGGTGGTCGAATTGACGCCGGGGCTCATGCCAGGTTGCGATCGCGATCTCGTGCGACCGCTCGAGAAGCGGCTCGCGAAGCGCTATCGGCAGATTCTCCTCGGCACCCGTGTCGCCAACGTCGAGGCGCGCAAGCAGGGCCTGAGAGTGACATTCGAAGGCGCAGGGGCGCCGGACCCGGAGACTTACGACAAGATCCTGGTCGCCGTTGGCCGCGTGCCAAACGGCCGCCACATCGGCGCGGACAACGCGGGCATCGAGGTGGACGCGCGCGGTTTCATCCGTGTCGATCGGCAGCAGCGCACAAATGTGCCGCATATCTTCGCGATCGGCGACGTCGTCGGCCAACCGATGCTCGCGCACAAGGCGTCGCACGAAGGCAAGGTCGCGGCGGAGGTCGCCGCGGGTCTCAAGCGTGCCTTCGATGCGCGCGTGATTCCGTCGGTCGCTTACACCGACCCGGAAATCGCCTGGGCGGGCATCACCGAAGCCGAAGCGCAGGCGCAGGGGCTCGCGCTCGGCAAGGGCGTCTTTCCGTGGATCGCGAACGCCCGCTCGCTCACGCTGAACCGCGACGAGGGCTTCACGAAGCTCTTGTTCGACAAGGAATCGCATCGCGTCGTCGGTGGCGGCATCGTCGGCCCGAATGCTGGCGATCTCATCGCGGAAGTCGCGCTCGCCATCGAAATGGGTGCGGATGCCGCCGACATCGGGCTCACCGTGCACCCGCATCCGACGCTATCGGAGAGCATCGCCATGGCCGCCGAGGCGTTCGAAGGCACGCTGACCGATCTCTACCTGCCGAAGAGATAGCAATGCAAGCCGCGAGCTACGTGAGCGGCGCGAGCGGTGTCCCGCTGCGCCACATCACCGTCGGTCGGCTGCTCGATGAGGCGGCCGACCGCTGGCCCGAGCGTCCGGCGCTCGTGTCGCGTGCCCAGGGCATCCGCTGGAACTGGCGTGAGCTGCGCGAGGCGGCGGACGAACTTGCCGCAAGCTTCGTTGCGCTCGGTTTCGAACCGGGCGATCGCGTCGGCATCTGGGCGCCGAACTGTGCCGAGTGGGTCGTGACGCAATTCGCCACAGCGAAGGCGGGTCTCATCCTCGTTACGATCAATCCCGCGTATCGGATCGCGGAACTCGAGTACGCACTCAACAGGGTTGGGTGCAGGGCTCTGGTACACGCGGATCGATTCAAGTCGTCCGACTATTCGGCCATGCTGCTCGAACTGATGCCGGACGGCAGCCGCTCGCCGCGCGTGCCGCAGTTGCAGACGCTCATCCGCATCGCGCCCGACCGGCGAGCAGGATTTCTGCGCTTTGCGGACATCGCGCGGTGCGAGGACGCCGGCGCCGCCGACAATGTGCGTCGCCTCGCCGGACGGCTCGATCCCGACGATCCGATCAACATCCAGTTCACGAGCGGCACGACGGGCCAGCCGAAGGGCGCGACGCTCACGCATTTCAATATCGTCAACAACGGGTTTTTCACTGCACAGCCGCTTGAGCTCGGCGAGGACGACCGGTTGTGCATACCCGTGCCGCTCTATCACTGCTTCGGCATGGTGATCGGCGTGCTCGGCGCCGTCGCCCACGGCACCATGATGATCTTTGCGAGCGAGGCGTTCGAAGCGCGCGCCGTGCTCGAAGCGCTGCACGAGGAGCGCGCCACCGCGCTCTACGGCGTACCGACGATGTTCATCGCCATGCTCGCGCACCCCGATTACGGTTCATTCGACCTGTCGGCATTGCGCACGGGGATCATGGCGGGCGCTCCGTGTCCGGTCGAAGTCATGCGGCGCGTGATCGACGACATGGGCATGCGGGGTGTCACGATCGCCTACGGGATGACCGAGACGAGCCCCGCGAGCTTTCAAACGGCGATAGACGATCCGCTCGAGCGCCGCGTCTCGACAGTCGGACGGGTGCATCCGCACGTCCAGGCCAAGGTCATCGACCTCGACGGGCGCGTTGTGCCGCGCGGGACGTCGGGAGAACTCTGCACCCGCGGATACAACGTGATGCGCGGCTATTGGAGCGACATCGAGAGGACGCGCGAGGCGGTCGATGAGGCCGGCTGGATGCACACGGGCGATCTGGCGACGCTGGACGCAGAGGGCTTCTGCAACATCGTCGGCCGCGTCAAGGACATGATCATCCGCGGCGGCGAAAACATCTATCCGCGCGAGATCGAGGAATTCCTGTACGCCCACGCAAGCATCGAGGCGGTGCAGGTGTTCGGCGTTCCGGACGCGAAGTACGGCGAGGAGATCTGCGCGTGGGTAAAGTTGCGGCCCGCGTGCCCGCTGAGCGAGGTGGAACTCAAGGACTACTGCCGCGCGAATATCGCCCACTTCAAGGTTCCGCGGTACGTCAGGTTCGTCGATGACTTTCCGATGACGGTGTCGGGCAAGGCGCAGAAATACCTGATGCGCGATGCGATGAAGAAGGAACTCGGGCTCGAGGATCAGCGCACGGCCTGAGTCTTTTCGCGGTAGCTGCACTGCGCCCGGATCATGCAGGCGGGGCAATCGGGTTTGCGCGCCTTGCACACGTACCGCCCGTGCAGGATCAGCCAGTGGTGCGCGTCCTTGCGAAATTCATCCGGGACCACCTTCAGGAGCTTCCTTTCGACTGCGAGGACGTCCTTGCCCGGCGCGAGCCCCGTACGATTTGCGACGCGGAAGATGTGGGTGTCGACCGCGATGGTCGGTTCACCGAAGGCGGTATTCAGGATCACATTCGCGGTCTTGCGGCCGACTCCCGGCAGCGCTTCGAGGGCCGCGCGATCGCGCGGCACCTCGCCGCCGTGACGTTCGATGAGGAGCTTCGAAGCCGCGATGACATTCTTCGCCTTCGTGTTGAAGAGGCCGATCGTGCGGATGTAGCGCGAGAGGCCGGGGATGCCGAGCGCAGCGATCCCGGCCGGCGTGTTGGCGACCGCAAAGAGTTGCCCCGTCGCGAGATTCACGCTCTTGTCCGTCGCCTGCGCGGAGAGAATCACCGCGACCAGCAGCTCGAACGGTGATTGATAGTTGAGTTCAGTCGTCGGATGGGGATTCGCGGCGCGCAGCCGCTCGAACATCTGCCGGACCGACTCGGGTTTCATGTCCCGCCGTCAGGTCACTCGCATGCCAGGTTCGCCGCCGGAATCGACGTCGAGCAGGTAGATGCCCGGGCCGTCGTCGCTCGCGCAGAGCACCATGCCCTGCGATACGCCGAATTTCATCTTGCGCGGAGCGAGGTTTGCGACGACGACGGCCAGCCGGCCGATGAGCTTGGCGGGATCGTAAGCCGACTTGATGCCTGAAAATACTTCGCGCGTTCCGAGGGCTCCCAGGTCGAGCGTGAGCTTGAGGAGTTTCTCGGAGCCGGTGACGTACTCGGCATTTGCGATCTTCGCGACGCGCAGATCGATCTTCATGAAGTCGTCAATGGTGATCGTCGCATTGCCGGCGGCTTCGGTCGGAGCACCTGGTGTTGTCATCGGGGCGGATCCCTTGTCCGGTTCGAACAGAGCGTCGACCTGTTTCGGATCGACACGGGTCATGAGATGTGTGTAGGGAGCGATCTTTTTCGGCAGCGTCTCGGCGTCGCTCCATGAAAAGTCGCGGCCGAGTCCGAAGAAGTCCCGCGCGACGCGTGCAGCCGTCTGTGGCAGGACTGGCGCCAGCAGGACCGTCAGGAGTTGGAAACCGTGCAGGGCACGCGAGCAGATGTCATGCAGCTCGCCAAGTTTCGACGGATCCTTCGCGAGCACCCAGGGTTGCTTCGCGTCGAACTCCTGGTTGATGCGGTCGGCGGTTCCCATGATGTCGCGAATGGCCTTGCCGAACTCGCGAGCCTCGAAGCTTTCGCGCACGGAGTTCGCGGTACCGATCGCGCCCTGTACCAGTTCCCTCGCTTCGCCGGCAAAGCGCAGCTCGCCGCCGAAATGGCGAGTGATGAAGTTCGCCGCGCGGCTCGCGATGTTCACGTACTTGCCGACGAGATCCGAGTTGATGCGCGCGATGAAATCGTCCGGATTGAAGTCGATGTCCTCGACGTTCGCATTGAGCTTGGCCGCGATGTAGTAACGCAGCCATTCCGGATTCAAGCCGACGTCGAGATAGCGCAGCGGGGAGAGGCCCGTGCCGCGCGACTTGGACATCTTCTCGCCGCCGAGCTGGATGAAACCGTGCACGTACACGTGATTCGGTGTCTTCCGACCGGCGAACTTCAGCATCGCGGGCCAGAAGAGGGTGTGGAAGTAGATGATGTCCTTGCCGATGAAGTGGATCTGCTCGACGTCGTCGGCAGCGACGAACTCCTCGAAGCTGCGCCGTTCGCCGTGCGCCCGGGCCTTGCCGGTGTCGAAGTAGTTCTTGAGCGAAGCGAGATAGCCGATGGGCGCGTCGAGCCAGACGTAGAAGTATTTGCCAGGGGCATCCGGGATCGGAATGCCGAAGTACGGCGCGTCTCGCGAGATGTCCCAGTCGGCAAGCTTCAGTTCGCCGCTCCCCGTCAGCCATTCCCGCGCTTTGTTCGCAACCGAGGGCTGCAAGCGCCCGGGCTCGTTGAGCCAGCCGGTCAGGAACTCGACGCACTTCGGATCGGAAAGCCTGAAGAAGTAGTGATCCGAGGTCTTGCGCAGCGGCTTTGCGCCGGACAGCGTCGAATAGGGATTGATGAGGTCCGTCGGCGAGTAGACGGAACTGCAGTTCTCGCACGCGTCGCCGTACTGATCCTTCGCGTGGCAGTTCGGACACTCGCCCTTGATGTAGCGGTCCGCGAGGAACATGTTCTTGACCGGATCGAAGAACTGCTCGACGGGCTTCACGTAGGTGAGCCCCGCGGCCTTGAGCTTGCGATAGACGTCGGTCGAGAGTTCGACGTTCTCCGGCGAGTGCGTGGAATGCCAGTTGTCGAAACTCAGGTGAAAGCCGTCGAGATAGCGCGGCCGGCCGGCGAGAATGCGGCCGACGAGTTCCTCGGGGCTGACGCCTTCGGCTTCGGCCTTGAGCATGATCGGCGCGCCGTGCGCATCGTCCGCGCCGATGAAGTGGACCTCGTGTCCCTGCATGCGCTCGAAGCGCACCCAGATGTCGGCCTGGATGTACTCCATGATGTGGCCGATGTGGAATGGCCCATTGGCGTAGGGCAGGGCCGTGGTGACGAAGAGCTTGCGCGGCATCGCGCAAGTTTACACAGAATAGCTTCAGCCCTGGTCCTTCACGGGCTCGAACTTCGACTTGTTGATGCCCTTCTGATACGCCGTCTTGCCGGAGATCATCCGCTCATCGAGCAAGGCCTGGATCGCCATGTCCATGGTGCGCATGCCGAACTGCGCGCCGCTCTGCATGGAGTTCTCGAGCTGGTCGAGCTTGCCCTGGCGGATGAGATTCGCGACCGCAGGCGTGTTGACGAGAACCTCGAGTGCGGCGACGCGCCCCTGTTTGTCGGTCCGCTGCAGGAGCTGCTGCGAAACGACGCCGCGCAGCGACGTGGACAACATGGTGCGCACGTGTGACTGCTTGTCCGAGGGAAACTGATTGACCATGCGGTCGACCGTCTGGGCCGCACCGTTCGTGTGGAGCGTGCCCATGACGAGAATGCCCATCTCGGCGGCGGTCACCGCAATGCTGATGGTCTCAAGATCGCGCAACTCGCCGACCAGCACCACGTCCGGGTCTTCCCGCAATGCCGAGAGCAGGGCGGAGGAAAATCCGGGAGTGTGTACGCCCACTTCGCGCTGGCTGATGAGGCAGCTCTTTCTCATGTGCACGAATTCGATCGGATCCTCGATCGTGATGATGTGGCCTTTTTCGCGCGTGTTGATGTCGTCGATCATCGCCGCGAGGGTCGTCGACTTGCCGGAGCCTGTCTTGCCGGTCACGAGGATGAGACCGCTGTTCACGCGGCAGAGGTTGCGCACTGCATCCGGCATATTGAGCTGCGCGAGCGAGAGCGCAGTCGAGGGGATGACACGGAATACCCCGCCCATGCCGTTGAGCTGGCGCATGACGTTCACGCGAAAGCGCGCAACGCCCGGCACGTGGTGCGCGAAGTCCGTACCGTCCTTCGACTCGAACCGGCGTACGGCCTGCTTTGGCATGATTTCGTAAAGGCAGTCCTTGACGAAGTCCGCAGCCAGGCGGTCCGGTCGCAATGTCAGCAGGTCGCCGTACAGGCGGATGCGCGGCGGATCACCCGCAAGAAAATGCAGGTCCGAGCCCTTCCTTTCGAGGATCTCGCCGAGGAATTCGTCGATTTTGGCCATGGCGCCGTCAGCTCGCGCCGTCAGCCCGCGCGAGGTCGAGTTTCGGCAGCATCGACGTGTCGGTGACGAATTTCGAGAAGAGCTTCTTGTCGTTCGCGTACGCGAACGCGTAGTCCGGGTCGATCTCCTTCGCATTGATGGCCGCAAGGAGCGCCTGGTCGAGGAGCTGCATGCCGTATTCCTTGCCGGTCTGCAGCTGCGTCGGGATCTGGTGCGTCTGATCGGTCATGATGAGCTTGGCGATCGCCTTGGTCACCACCATCACTTCGCAGACCGCCTTGCGGCCGCGGCCGTCGGCGGTCTTCACCAGGATCTGCGTGATGACGGCGATGAGGCTCTGCGCCAGGAAGCTCTTGGTCTGCTCGCGCTCCTCGATCGGCAGCGCGTCGATCACGCGGTCGATCGTCTTGACGGCGCCCGTCGTATGGAGCGTCCCGAAGACCAGGTGGCCGGTCTCGGCGGCGGTCATCGCCATGCGGATCGTGTCGGCGTCGCGCAGCTCCCCGACAAGGATGATGTCCGGGTCCTCGCGCATGGCCGCGCGCACGCCTTCGGCGAAGGTCGGCAGGTGCGTGCCGAGCTCGCGCTGGATCACCTGCGCGTTCTTGCTCTTGTGCACGAACTCGATCGGGTCCTCGAGGCTGATGATATTCACGCGCCGAGTGGTATTGAGGAGGTCGATCATCGACGCGAGGGTCGTCGATTTGCCGGTCCCGGTGCTGCCGGTGACGAGCACCATGCCCTGGTGATAATCGCAGAGCTTCTTGATGATGGACGGGAGTCCCAGGCGGTCGAGGCTCGGAATCTCGCTCGGGATCGAGCGAAAGGTTGCCCCGACGCCGGTCTCCTTGCGGTAAACGTTGACCCGGAAGCGCCCGCCTTCGCCCGAGACGTAGGAGAAATCGAGATCGTGACCGTCCTGGAAGCGGGTGACCTGCGATTGGGTCAGGATCTCGGTGATGTAGCCCTCGAGCTCCGCGTCGCCCACCTCGCGGAACTTGATCGGCATCAGGTCGCCGTGCATCCGGAGCATCGGCGGCACGCCGACCGCGAGGTGGATGTCGGAGCAGCCCTGGGCAAGGCCTAACTTCAAGAAGGCGTCAATTCGTGCCATGGCGCGTCATGATGCCTAAACGTTATGTGAAGTCTAGGCCCGTGACGCTCCAGCCGAGACCCAGATCACAAGTTACAGCTGCTTTTCGAGGGCTTCGCGCAGGGCTTCCATGTTGGGAAAGCGCTTTGTCTTGTCGACCGACATGGCCTTCATCACCAGATCGCTGACGCCCTGCGGCAGGGTCGCCAGCATTTCCTTCGGCGGGCGCGCCTTGCCCTGCACGTGCTGGTACATCACCGACATGTGATCGCCTCGCGAGTAGGGCGGCTGGCCGGTGAACATCTCGTACATGATGACGCCGATCGAGTAGATGTCCGCCGTCTCGTCGACTTTCTTGCCGAGGATCTGTTCGGGCGCCATGTACTTCGGCGAACCGATCACATAGCCGGTCTTGGTGAGCTGCGTGTCGCCCTGCGTCTGCGCAGCCGCCACGCCGAAGTCCACGATCTTGAGGAGGCCCTCGTTGTTGATGAGTATGTTCGCGGGCTTCAAGTCCCGATGCACGATGCCGACGTGATGCGCCACGGTCATGCCGTTCGCCATGTCGATGCCGAACTGCAGGGCCTTCCTCACATCCATCGGTTTTTCGTTGATTTCGGTGCCGAGCGTGTGTGAAGGGAAGTACTCCATCGAGATGGCGTAGTTGCCCTTGATGTAGAGGAAGTCGTAGATGCGGATGACGTTCTTGTGCGTGATCTTGCGCGAGTAGCGCAGCTCATGCACGAAGCGCTGCATGATCTCCTCGTCCTGCGACACGTTCGGGTTCAGGAATTTCAGGATCAGCCGCTCATCGACGACCGTGTCCTCCATCAGGAGCACCGTTCCGAATGCGCCGCGTCCGATCTTCTCGATGAACTTGTAGCGGCCCTCCAGGATGTCGCCCGGCTTCAGGGTCGCGATGTCGAGCTTGGCCGCCGCCTCGTGCTGCTTGACGATGGCGGCGACCTCGGCGTTATCCATCAGCAGCGTCTTTGCCGCTTCCGCGTGAGTTGGCGGCGGCGGGGGCGGCGGAGCTGAAGCCGGGCGGTGCGGATCGGAGCTCGCGCGTGCGGTTGCGCCCATGCTGGTAGTGGCCGCGGCCGCGGGCGTCATGGTCGAGGAGCCGGTGGAGTGGCGCTTGGCGATGTCCTCGACCGCTTTGAGCGCGGCGTTGGCGATCGTCTGATCGCCGCTCGCGATGCTTGCCGCCTGGATCTGGTTGCGCACCACATCGGCGCGTCTCTCATCCGCGAGCTTGGCAAGCGCCTGGATCGCTTCGAGCTTGACCTCTTTTTCCGGCCGCTGCAGCACGGTGAAGAGCGATTCGATGATCTTCGTATCGCCGAGCTTGCCGAGCGCGCGCACGACCGTCGGGAGCGAGCGGCCCTGCGTCTGCGAGCCGAGCATCTCGACAAGGCGCGGGACCGCACGTTTGCTGCCGATCTCCGCGAGCGCGTCGACGGCCCGTTCGCTCACCCACCAGTCCTTGTCCTTGGTGGCTTCGATGAGATGGTTGATGGCGCGTTCGTCTTTCGTCTGGTTGAGGATTTCGATGGCCGAGCGGCGGATGTCTTCGTCATCGTCCTTGATGAGCTGCAGCACCGCATCGACCACTTTCGGGCCGCCGATCTTGCCGAGCGCGTCCGCAGCGCGGCTGCGCACCCACCAGTCGTCGTCCTTGATCGCATCGAGGAGACTCTTGATCGAGCGGGCATCCCCGACTTCGTTCAGCACCTCGACCGCCGCCCGCCGGGCGTACTCGGATTCGTCCTTGAGCGCGGGCAGCAGGTATTTCACCGTTTCCGGATGCTTCTGCTTGATGAGCAGGTCGACTGCTTTATTCTGGATGTCGATGTCACCGTCGAGCAGGAGCTTGGCGACCGGTTCGATGGCGATCGGCTGGTTGATCTTGGCGAGCGCGACGAGCGCGGCCTGGCGGACGAGCTTGTTGTTGTCGCGGAGCTGCCTCTGGATCGCCTCGCTCACCTGCGGCAGGTTGAATCGCGCCAGCATGTTGATGATGTGGACGCGTGCCAGGACATCCTTGCCTTCGATGCGGCTGATCAGATCCGGCACCGAGTTCACGTCGACCATGTCGCCGACGATGCGAAAGAGTGCCGCCTTCTCGTTGGGCTCCTGGTTATACGCCGCCGTGAGGAGTTCGCGCGCGCTGAAGCGTGTGCGCTGGGCCGCGATCACTTCAAGAATCGCCGGCTTCGATGCATCGGGGTTCGTCAGGGCCTCGAGCAGGAGGCTCGGTGTGTAATTCTTGCTGGTGGAGAGCGCCCAGGCGATGCCTGCGACCGCCCGAGCATTGTTTTCCGCCATGCCCTTGATGAGGAGGGGAAATGTCTTGTTGTCAACGACCGCCGACAGGGCTTCGACATAAGCTACGGTTTCGCGCTTGTCGGCCTGGCCCAGGGCTTCAACAATCGGCGCGATGGCCGATGCGCCCATGCTCGCGAGCCTCTGTACGGCTTTCTGGGCCTGGGGGCTCTGCTTATCGGTGGCTTCCCGGATCTCGGCGATCAGGCGCTCGGTTTTCAGGGTGCTGAAAAAGCTCATCCCGCGTCCAGGCTTTGAACTTCGTAGTTCGATGGGCTCATGCGTAAGGACATGATTGACGACCGTGTCCGCTGGGCATTATGCCACAGGCCGTTCATCCATCCCCTGATCGCTTGCCGCACCTTGGCGGAGCAATCCGCTACAATTGCGCGCCTTTTCTCTCACATTCCGGTTGACTTGTACCGTCCCATGAGCGCAGCAAGCGGCAGCGGCGTCGAAGACTTGCGTCGTCGGATCGAAGCGTACCGCGATCCCTGGCTTGGGACGACGCTGGGCGAGGCTGGGGCCGTGCGCTCGTTCGTCGCTACCAACGGCGGTGCGCGTGTCGAAATCGTCCTCGGCTTTCCGGCGGCCGACTACGCGGAAACTCTCAGTCGGGAACTGCATGCAGCGCTCGGCGGCGACGCGCGGCGCATCGACGTCGTGGTCCGCAGTGAAATCGTCGCGCATGCCGTGCAGAAGGCTTTAAAGCCACTCCCGGGTATCAGCAATGTTGTGGCCGTGGCTTCCGGCAAGGGCGGGGTGGGCAAGTCGACGGTCGCCGCGAATCTGGCGCTCGCCTGGGCCCGCCAGGGCGCCCGGGTCGGCCTCCTCGACGCGGACATCTACGGTCCAAGTCAGCCGCTCATGATGGGACTCGTCGGCCAGCGGCCGGCGACGCGCGACGGCAAGCGGATCGAACCTCTGTCGGCGCACGGTATCGCCGTCATGTCGATCGGATTTCTCATCGACCCGGCGCAACCGATGGTCTGGCGCGGGCCCATGGTCACCCAGGCGCTCACGCAGCTCCTCGGTGACACCGAGTGGGGTGAGCTCGACTACCTCGTGATCGACATGCCCCCCGGCACCGGCGATATCCAGCTCACACTCGCGCAGCGGGTACCCGTGAGCGGCGCCATCATCGTGACGACACCGCAGGACATCGCACTCGCGGATGCGCTGAAGGGGCTGAAGATGTTCGAGAAAGTCGCCGTGCCGGTGCTGGGCATCGTGGAGAATATGAGCACCCACATCTGTGCGAACTGTGGCCACGAGGAACACATCTTCGGAGCAGGCGGTGGTGCGCGGCTCGCGAACGAAAATGGAGTGGCGGTCCTCGGCGAGCTGCCGCTCGACCGTCGCATTCGCGAAGAAGCGGATAGCGGCCGGCCGACCGTCGTGGCCGACCCGGGGAGCCCGCGGGCTATCGCCTATTTCGAGATGGCGCGGCGCACGGCAGTGCGCCTTGCGGGGTCCGCCCGCGATTACAGCCGGCTCTTTCCGAAGATCACCGTCGAAGACAGCTGATTCCGTGGAGCGAGGCACCCGATGAGCATCAAGTCCGACCGCTGGATCCGCCGCATGGCGCGCGATCACCGGATGATCGAACCATTCGCCGAATCGCAGGTTCGCGAAGCCAACGGTCACAAGATCGTGTCGTACGGGACCTCGAGCTACGGCTACGACGTGCGCTGCTCGGGAGAATTCAAGATCTTCACGAACATCAACTCGACTATTGTTGATCCCAAGCGCTTCGATGAAAAGAGCTTTGTCGACCTCAAGGCCGACGTCTGCATCATCCCGCCGAATTCGTTCGCGCTCGCCCGCACGGTGGAGTACTTCCGCATCCCGCGCTCAACGCTCGTTGTCTGCCTCGGCAAGAGCACGTATGCGCGCTGCGGCATCATCGTGAACGTCACGCCACTCGAGCCCGAGTGGGAGGGTCACGTGACGCTCGAGTTCTCGAACTCGACACCGCTTCCCGCCAAGATCTACGCAAATGAGGGCGTCGCGCAGATGTTGTTCTTCGAGTCGGACGAGGTCTGCGAGACGTCGTACCGTGATCGCGGCGGCAAATACCAGGGCCAGACGGGCGTCACGCTGCCGAAAACCTGAGTTCGGACGCGGGCCTCAGCGCTTGAGTGACAGGATCGACATGCGGATGCGGACCTTGCCGTCGTCGAGTTCATCGGACCGCACGGCGGTGTAGTCGAGCGAGGGCGCGTACCAGACGCGGGTGACCTTCGTCGTGCCGGGACGGCTGCTCGAGAAGATCACGGTATCAAGCGTCCCGAGTTCCGTATGGATGCGGGCGGTTCCTTCGGACTTGTAGTCGTATTCCTTCACCTTCGTCTTGTCCACCATGGCGTAGGCGTGCGGTTCGCGCCGGCCTGTGAAATCCGCGAGCACCGCGAGCTGCAGCGACAGTGGATCCTGAGTATTCGGAGCGACGGCGAGCCGCACCGCCTTGTCGTGCGCGGTTCCCTGCACAAGCCCTTGCACCCAGTCGAATTCGAGCGCTACGTCCTTGTCGGTGTCATTGCTTCCGTCCTCCTCACGGTAGCGCAGCGGACGGACCGTCGTGCCGTCGAAGTGGACCCAAGTGGTGAGCGTCGCGCCGCTCGGGATCGCGAACCGGAAGAGTCCGTGCGGGTTGAGGGACGTGCGGTATTGGTATTCGCCGGCGGCGCCGCCCGTAAGGCTGATATCAGCAGTGCCCGCGAGAAAACCGAAGGCCTCCACCTTGTAGCGGGCGACGAAGGGCTTGAGTGTTGCACCGGGAGCGATCTCGGCCGCCGGCGCTGCAGGTGGCGTCTGCGCGTCGATTGATCCGCTCGCCGCCACGCCAAGCACCACCAGGCAGCTGCCGAGACGAGCAATCGTCCTGTCCAGTCGTTCCATCTCAGGCGTCCGGCTCGTCGATGATTCTGGGCGACGTCAGCGGTGCGCCGTCGAGCCGGACGCTGCCGCCGTTCCACTCGAGCCGGCCGGCGGCGAGCCAGGAAATCGCTTGGGGGTAGATCCGGTGCTCGAGTTTCTGCACGCGGGCCGCCAGTGTCCTTTCATCGTCACCGGGCCGGATGTGCACCCGGCCCTGGATGACCACGGGTCCGGCGTCGAGTTCCGGCGTGACGAAGTGGACGCTCGCGCCATGCTCCGCCTCGCGCGCGGCGAGCGCACGCGCGTGCGTGTGCAAACCGCGGTATTTCGGCAGGAGCGAGGGATGAATATTGAGCGCGCGCCCGAGAAACTCCTCGACAAAGGCGGGTGACAGCACGCGCATGAATCCCGCGAGCGCGACGACCTCCGGGCTGGCGTTCGCGAACAGCTGCCGCGAGTTCACGATCGTACTCCGACCGTTCGACTCCCTGGCGCGGTGCGACCACGGCGGTACGGATGCCGAGCTGACGCGCCGTTTCGAGCCCCGCAGCGTCCGCGCGATCGCTGATGACTGCGCGGACTTCGATGGGAAGCTCGCCCGCGGACGCCTGTTCGGCGATCACCCGCATGTTCGATCCGCGGCCCGAGATCAGGATGACCGCCGGCAGGAGGCGCGGCGAGTCCGCAGCCGTCAATGGATCTCCACTTCGCCATGGCCGCTTCGAACCTCGCCCAGCACGAGTCCCGGAGCACCGTTCGCCGCGAGCAGCTCGAGCGCGTGTGTGACGTTGTCCGCGGCGACGCAGATGGTCATGCCGATTCCACAGTTGAAAGTGCGATACATCTCGGCATCCGCAATCCTTCCCGTAGCTTTGAGCCACTCGAATACCGGATCGCGCGGCCATGCCGCTCGCTCGAGAACGGCCTTGGTACCGTCGGGCAATGCGCGGGGAATGTTGTCGGTGAGGCCGCCGCCGGTGATGTGCGCAAGTCCCTTCACCGGCACCGCGCGGATGAGCGCGAGCAGCGCCTTGACGTAGATGCGGGTCGGCGCGAGCAGCCGATCGTAGAGCGGGCGTCCGTCAAGCAGCGTACGTTCGTTCGCGCCGGCCGCGGCAATGAGCTTACGGATGAGCGAGTAGCCGTTCGAGTGGGGGCCGGAAGAGGGTAGGCCAATGATGGTGTCGCCGACTCTTGTAGTCGAGCCGTCGATGATGTGGTCGCGCTCGACGACGCCGACGCAGAAGCCCGCGAGGTCGTAGTCGTCGCCCGAATACATGCCAGGCATCTCGGCGGTCTCTCCGCCGACGAGCGCTGCACCCGCCTGCACGCAGCCTTCGACGATGCCCGCGACGACCCGCTCCGCCACGTCGACATCGAGCTTGCCCGTCGCGTAGTAGTCAAGAAAGAAGAGAGGCTCGGCGCCCTGCACGACGACGTCGTTGGCGCACATGGCGACGAGATCGATGCCGATGGTGTCGTGGCGGCGCGTCTCGATCGCAAGTCGCAGCTTGGTACCGACGCCGTCCGTGCCGGATACCAGCACGGGCCGCCGGTAGCGATCGAGCGGGATCTCGACCATCGCCCCGAAACCGCCGACGCCCGCGAGTACTTCCGGCCGCATGGACCGGCGCACGAGCGGCTTGATGCGCTCGACAAGCGCGTCGCCGGCGTCGATGTCGACGCCCGCATCGCGATAGGTTATAGGGGCTTTTTCGTTCATATTCGCGTATTTGCGGCCTGTGGTATTTTACACGCCCGCCCCGATCTTCCGAGAGCCATCGTTTGCCGAAACCCACCCCCAGCGCCAGCGTCGGTCTCGTGCGCGCGTGGTCCGTGGGCGGCCTGCTGGCGCTCCTCGCAAGCGCAACATTCGCCACCGTCGTTCCCGACCTCTACGAAGCCACGGTCGCCTCGGATCGCGGCCAGGCGGCCGCATTCCAGGACGCGATGCGAACGGTGATCGTGCGCATCACGGGTGAGCGGGACGGTGACAACGCGCCCGGGCTCGCCGATCTGGTCGCGAATGCGCAGCGCTATGTGCAGAAGTATCGCAACCTCCCTGGGGGCAAGGTCACGATCGGATTCGACGGCAACAAGCTCGAGAGCTTGATCGCCGCCGCCGGCCGCCCCGTCTGGGGACGTGAACGCCCGGCGACCGTCGTCTGGCTCGCGGTCGACGACAGCGGGGGTCGACGCCACCTCGTCGGTGCGAGCGATGAGAGCGATCTCAAGGCGGCCGTCGACGCCGCTGCGCTGAGTCGAGGTCTGCCGCTTATCTGGCCGCGCCTCGATACTACCGACAGCACGCACGCTTCGGCGGCCGATGTCTGGAGCGGATCGAACGATCGGCTCATCGAAGCCGCCGCGCGCTATCGCGCCGATGCCGTCCTCATCGGCAAGCAGAGCGGCGGGACCGGCGACTGGACGCTGATCGCCGCGGGTGAAACGACCGCAATCCACGGCGGTCCCACGGACGGCGTTCAGGGTCTTGCCGACCGCTTCGCCGAAATCCTGGCGGCACCGAACACCGAACCGACGCAGCGTGCAACCCTCGACATCGCCGGCGTCAATTCGCTTGCAGCGTATGCCGATCTCATAGCGACGCTCGAAGCGTCCAGCCTCATTCGGGGCGTTTTCGTGAGCGAGCTCGCGGGCGACCGTGTCGTGCTGTCCGTCAACGTGCGCGGGTCACCGGACCGCCTGCGACGCGCACTCGCGACCCAGCGCAAGTTTGAGCCGGCCGGTGATTCCACGGAACCCTCGACGATCCTGATTCGGTACCGGCCATGAGCCTGCGTCAGCTCCCGAATGCCATCAGCATCGTGCGCATGATGCTCGTGATTCCGATCGCCTGGTTCGTCGGCGCCGAACGCCTCAATGAGGCGCTGGTACTCTGCGCGATCGGCGCTTTCTCCGACGCGCTCGACGGCTTCCTCGCCAAGCGCTTCGGCTGGACCTCGGAGCTCGGCAAGATTCTCGACCCGCTCGCCGACAAACTGCTGCTGGTCACGCTTTTTATCACGCTCGCGATCGTCGGCTGGGTCCCGGTGTGGCTTGCGGTTGCCGCGGTCAGCCGCGACCTCATCATCGCGTTCGGAGCGATTGCGTACCGCAAATGGTTCGGACCGGTCGAGGGCCGGCCGACGATCATCAGCAAGATCAACACGGGTCTGCAGCTTTTCTATGTGCTCGCGGTGATCGCCGCGCGCGCCTATCGCATTCCGCCGGATGCCGTCGTCACCGCGCTCGGCGCCGCGGTGTTCGTAACGACCCTGGCAAGCGGCATCGACTACGTCGGACGATATTGGCGCAAAGCCATTATCATCACGCGTGAGCGGCGCCCGTCGGCCTAAAGGCATGCTGCAGCTCCCGCTTGGCGTGCGCTTGCGCGAGGCTTCGCGCTTCGAGAATTTTTCCCCCGGGGCCAATCGGGCGGCCGTGCACGCCGTGCAGTCGCTCGCCGCCACGGCAGGCCATGGTGTCGTGTGGCTCTGGGGCGCCCGCGGCAGTGGCCGCTCGCACCTGCTGCAGGCGGCCTGCGCGGGCGCTGGCGAGGCAGGCAAGGCTTCGACATACGTGCCGGTTGCGGATCTCGCCGGACTCGATGCCGGCGTGCTCGCGGGTCTCGAGTCGCTCGGCGCGGTCGCCATTGATGATGTCGATACGGTTGCGGGCCGACCGGATTGGGAGCGTGCACTCTTCAATCTTTACAATGCGGCGAGCGAACACGGCGCCGCACTGATCTTCGCCGCGAGCGCGCCGCCGGCGGCCACACGCTGGGGCCTCGACGACCTGGCATCGCGTTTCGCGGCCGCAACGGTGTTTCACCTCCGGCCGCTTGATGACGAGGAATTGCCGGGTGCGCTCCAGCAGCGTGCCGCGTTGCGCGGGCTCGAACTGCCGACTGACAGCGCGGAATTTCTTCTGAAGCGCCTGCCGCGCGACATGCACACCCTGTGCGCAGTGCTCGACACTCTCGATGAAGCGTCGCTCGTGGCACAGCGCCGCCTCACGATTCCATTCCTCAAAGAGATTCTCGGCCGCTGATTCTCCGGGCGAGCTCCGCCACGCGCTGGCCGAGGCGTTGCGCCAGCTGCTTTTCCTCGTCGGTCAGCTCCACCGTCTTGAGCGAGCCATGGACATGGCTCGCGCCATAGGGCCCGCCGCCCGCAGTCGTCCGTTGCAGGCCCGATTCCGTGAACGGCAGGCCGACCAGCACCATGCCGTGATGCAGGAGCGGCAGCATCATGCTGAGGAGCGTCGATTCGTTGCCGCCGTGCTGGGTCTGGGTCGAGGTAAAGACCGCCGCGGGCTTCCCGACCATCGCTCCGGAGACCCAGAGTCCACCGGTCGTATCCAGAAAATGCTTCAGTGGCGCGGCCATGTTGCCGAAACGGGTGGGACTTCCCATGACCAGGCCCGCACAGTCCGTCAGGTCTTCGAGCGTGGCATAGGGCGCGCCGCTCTGCGGCACCGGTGGCGCGGCGACTTCCGTCGCGACGGCAACCGCTGGCACGGTACGCAACCTCGAGCGCACGCCGGCTACGGAATCGACGCCACGGCACACCTGGCGGGCCAACTCGGCAACGCTGCCACTTCGGGAGTAATAGAGCACCAGGATCGTTGTCATGACCGGCTCATTGTAGAGGGCCGGCGAGCGGCGCTGTAGGCTTGCTGCATGAGAGTCGTGCGTCGGGCGATCGTTTCAGGGCGGGTGCAGGGGGTTTTCTACCGTGCGAGCACGGCCTCGAAGGCGCGCGAGCTCGGCGTGACCGGCCATGCGCGGAATCTCCCGGACGGAAGTGTGGAAGTCATTGCCTGCGGCGAATCTGGGAGCGTGCGGGCGCTCCTCGACTGGCTGTGGATCGGGTCGACCGCGTCCATGGTGACCGCCGTCGAGGTGACCGCCGTCGAGATGACCGATATCGAGGCCGGAGCGCTCTCGTCCGATCGCTTCTCGACTACCTAGTTGCGCCAGCGGCTCATCCAGAGTTTCACGACGCTGTCTGGATAGGCGCGCCGGCCGGCACTGCCGTTGTAGCGCGCGAGCGCCTTGCGCACGTCCTTGTGCTCGCGATCGAGATAGAAGCGCAGGATCTCGCAGCCCATGTGGATGTTCTCGCGGATGCGCACGAGTTCGTGGCGCTTCATGCCGAGCTTTTCCGGCCAGAAGGGCATGACCTGCATGAGTCCTTGCGCGCCGACCCGTGACACCGCGTAGCGATCGAAGCCGCTTTCGACATCGATCACGGCGAGTACAAGCTCCGGCGGCAGCTTCGGCTCGCGTCGATTTGCTTCGCAATAGACGTTTCGCAGGATCTCCTGCCGTTCCGTCTTGTCCGGCACGCGGCGATTGAGGCGCGGCTCCATCAGGGCGTTCCAGACATCGTAGTCGTACTTTTCGCCGAGACACTTGGCATTGAGGTCGGCGAGCGCGCGGCGCACGACCTGTTCGATTTCCGGGTCCGTCTGGCCGTCGGCGAGCGCGCTCGACGGCAGCCAGCTCGCCAGAACGCCAAGGGCGAGCACGGCGCAGGCGGAGTGGCGCAGCGCCATCGTGCGCTAGGCCGGGCGCATCCGTGACCGCAGGAAGGCGACGATTTCGCCTTGCGGACACTCTTCGTTGTCGACGGCGCGCCGCTCGCGGTACTCGAGCTTGCCGCTCTCGAGCCCGCGCTCGCTCACGACCAGCCGGTGGGGCACGCCGATGAGTTCTGCATCTGCGAACTTCACACCGGGCCGGGCGTCGCGGTCGTCGAAGAGCGTTTCGATGCCCGCATCGGTGAGTTCCTGGTAAAGCCGGTCGCTCGCCGCGCGCACCCGATCCGACTTGGCGTAGTTGATCGCGACCAGGACCACGTGAAACGGCGCGATGGGCTCCGGCCAGATGATGCCGCGTGCATCGTGATTCTGTTCGATCGCCGCGGCGACGACCCGCGTGATGCCGATGCCGTAGCAGCCCATGAGCATCACGGCGTCGCGCCCCTCACTGTCGAGCACCGTCGCCTTCATCGCCTCGCTGTACTTGCGACCAAGCTGGAAGATGTGTCCGACCTCGATGCCGCGCGCGATGTTGAGCTTGCCCTTGCCCGTGGGGCTCGCATCGCCGGGCACGACATTGCGGATGTCCGCCGCCGCCGGCGTCTCGAGATCGCGGCCCCAGTTGACTCCTGTCAGATGCATGTCGCGTTCGTTCGCGCCGCAGACGAAGTCGGCGAGCGCGAGTGCGCTGTGGTCGGCGTAGATGCGGCAATGAAGTCCGATGGGTCCCAGCGATCCCGGTTCGCAGCCGGTCGCCTCGAGCACGCGCGCCGCGCTTGCCATCCGCAAAGGCGATTCGACACCCGCCAGTTTCTGCGCCTTGATCGCGTTCAGCTCGTGATCGCCGCGCACGATGAGCGCGACGAGTTCGCCGTCACTCCCCTCGACCATGAGGGTCTTCACGACGCGGTCCGGTGTCGTGCGCAGGAACGCGGCGACGTCGGCGATCGTGCGTACGCGCGGCGTTTCAACCTTTTCGACACTTGCGCTCGGCGCGGGGCGGAGGGCCGCGGGCACCGGTGCGGGCGCGAGTTCGCGATTCGCTGCGTAGTCATCGCTATCCGAAAATGCGATGGCGTCCTCGCCGGACTCGGCGAGCACGTGAAATTCCTGCGACGCGTTGCCGCCGATGCTGCCCGTGTCGGCGAACACGGCCCGGAAATTGAGGTCCATGCGCGAAAAGATGCGCGTGTACGCCTCGTACATCTTCTGATAACCCTCGATGAGCGAAGCCTCGTCGAGATGAAACGAATAGGCGTCCTTCATGATGAATTCGCGCGCGCGCATCACGCCGAAGCGCGGCCGGATCTCGTCGCGGAACTTCACCTGGATCTGGTAGAAGTTCACCGGCAGCTGCTTGTAGCTCTTGAGCTCCCGGCGAGCGATGTCGGTGATCACTTCCTCGTGAGTGGGTCCCAGGCAGAACGAGCGGTCGTGCCGGTCCTCGAAGCGCAGGAGCTCCGGGCCGTACTCCTGCCAGCGGCGCGACTCCTGCCAGAGCTCCGCCGGCTGCACGACGGGCATCAAAACCTCGAGTGCGCCGGCACGGTCCATCTCCTCGCGCACGATGCGCTCGACCTTGCGGAGCGTCCGCAGGCCGATCGGCAGCCAGCTGTACATCCCGCTCGCAAGCCTGCGGATGAGGCCCGCGCGCAGCATCAGCTGGTGGCTCACGACCTCTGCGTCGGCCGGCACTTCCTTCAGGGTCGGTATCGGGAGTTCGCTTAGGCGCATGTTCTCGGGAGTAGGAATGATCGCTAAGGCCGCTATTCTATTGGAAATGCCGCCCCGATCGGCGGGGGAGTGAGCGGTTCCGCCCTCGGTCGTGTTGTTGATGTTGTTGGTCCGGGGGATACCCCCCTATCATGCGGCGCCGGCCCTGGCCCCCGGCCCTGAAGGACCCGATCGACGATGGAAGAGCCGAGCAAACGCCTGGCGCTACGGCGGGGAATCTACCTGCTGCCGAACGTCCTGACGACTGCGGCGCTGTTCGCGGGTTTCTATGCCGTGGTGGCGGCGATCGATGGCCATTTCGAGCGCGCGGCGGTGGCGATCTTCGTCGCCATGCTCTTCGACGGGCTCGACGGCCGGGTGGCCCGGATGACCCACACCGAGAGTGCCTTCGGAAAGGAATACGACAGCCTGTCCGACATGGTGTCCTTCGGGCTCGCGCCTGCGATCGTCGCCTATCAATGGGGTGTCGCCCGCATCATTGAGGCGGTGAACGAGACAGGGCGGCACGGCGTCCTGTGGAGCCGCCTCGGCTGGCTCGCAACCTTTTTCTTCGCCGCTGCCGCGGCGCTGCGTCTCGCGCGCTTCAATGCCCGCTCATCGACGCAGGACAAGCGCTACTTCGAAGGCCTGCCGAGCCCGTCGGCTGCCGCGCTCGTCGCTTCCTTCATCTGGTTCGCCTACGAGAACGAATTGCACGCGGTGTTCGGACTCGCCACCGCCTTTGCCGTGACAGCGGTCGCGGGGGCGCTCATGGTCAGCCGGTTTTCCTACTGGAGCTTCAAGCAGATCGACTGGCGCAGTCCCGTGCGTTTCCTTTACCTCATCCTGGTCATTGTGCCATTCGTGATCATTCCACTCGATCCGCCGATTGTCCTGTTCACAATGTTCGGGGTGTACTCCATGTCGGGCCCTGCTACCTGGCTCTGGCGCAAAGCCCGGCGTCGGTCGACGCGCAATCCCGCAGGCCCAACATGAAGTCGCGCAAGCTCGCCTATCTCGACGCGCTAGGCATCGAAGCCTTCGAGCTGAAGCCGGCCCGTGATCCCGCAGCGGCGGCTGTGCGCGAACCGCCACCGCCGGTCGCAGCTTCGGCGATCGCGGCACCGACGCCTGGCGGCAGCGTTGAGACACTCGACTGGGAGGCGCTGCGCATTCGCGTGGCCGCCTGCACAGCATGCGAGCTGCACCGATCGCGCACCCAGACGGTTTTCGGTGTCGGCAACCGATCCGCCGACTGGCTCATCATCGGCGAGGCGCCGGGTGCGGATGAGGACCGTCAGGGCGAACCCTTCGTCGGCCGTGCCGGGCAGCTCCTCAATTCCATGCTGCGGGCCATCGGGCTGCCGCGCGAGCAGGTCTATATCGCGAATATCCTGAAGTGCCGCCCGCCCGGCAATCGCGACCCGAAGCCGGAGGAAGCGGCGTGCTGCACGCCATACCTGCATCGGCAGATCGCACTGCTCGCACCGAAACTCATACTGGTCGTTGGCCGCATCGCCGCGCAGAAGCTCCTCGATACCGACGTGCCGTTGGCGCGCCTGCGTGGCCTCGTCCATCGTTACGGTCCGCTCTCGACGCCGCTCGTCGTGACCTATCATCCGGCGTACCTGCTGCGCTCTCCGGGTGAGAAGCGCAAGGCCTGGGTCGATCTCAAGTTCGCGAGGGGTGTGCTCGAAGGGGGCGCCGCCTGAGGCGGTGGATGGCAGCACCATGGTTGCAGTCCGACGTGACATGCAATTGCCTGCGGTACGCATACGCCCGATGCACGATGCGGACCTCGTGGCAGTCGCCGAGCTCGAAAAGAGCTCCTACCTCTTTCCGTGGACGGAAGGAATATTCCGCGATTGCGTGCGCGTTGGATATGTCTGCCGGGTCATGGAAATTGAATCGAAAATCGTGGGCTACGGCGTGCTCTCGACCGGCGCAGGCGAAGCGCACATCCTCAATGTCTGCATCGCCGACGAGTGCCGCTGCCGCGGCCTTGGACGCCACATGATGGAACACCTGCTGGATCGCGCGCGCGGGTTCGGCGTACGCGAGGCGTTTCTTGAGGTCCGCCCGTCGAACACCACCGCCATTCGCCTCTACCAGTCCATGGGATTCGAGCAGGTCGGGATTCGCCGCGGCTACTATCAGGCGACCGCGGGGCGCGAGGATGCCGTGGTGCTTAAGCTCGATCTCGGGACCGGCTGAGCGCGCCTCGAACCGAGTCCGCGGGCGCTGCTAGAATCCGCGCCGCCATGACGACCCATCCGGAAGAAATCTCCCGCCGCCGCACGTTCGCGATCATTTCGCATCCGGACGCCGGCAAGACCACGCTCACTGAAAAGCTGCTGCTCTTTGGCGGCGCGATCCAGATGGCGGGTACGGTGAAGGGCCGCAAGGCAACCCGGCATGCGACCTCGGACTGGATGCGCCTCGAGCAGCAGCGCGGCATTTCGGTCACGTCCTCGGTGATGCAGTTCCCGTACAAGGGCCGCATGGTCAATCTCCTCGATACGCCGGGCCACGAGGACTTTTCCGAGGATACCTATCGCACGCTGACGGCGGTGGACTCGGCGCTCATGGTCATCGACTGCGCGAAGGGCGTGGAGGAGCGCACGATCAAGCTCATGGAAGTGTGCCGCCTGCGCGACACGCCGATCATGACCTTCATCAACAAGCTCGACCGCGACGGCCGCGAGCCGATCGAACTCCTCGATGAAATCGAGCACGTGCTCAAGATCCGCTGCGCTCCGGTCACCTGGCCGATCGGCATGGGGCGCGACCTCAAGGGCATCTACCATCTCATCGAGGACCGCATCTACGTGTACGTGGCGGGCGAGAAGGGGCGGGCGGGCGAACATCGCGTCATCGATGGTCTCGAGTCCGCCGCGGCCCACGACCTGCTCGGCGACCGCGCGGACGCGCTGCGCGCTGAAATCGAGCTCGTGCAGGGCGCCACCGCCACGTTTGATCGCCAGGATTATCTCGCCGGCCACCAGACGCCGGTGTTCTTCGGTTCGGCGATCAACAACTTCGGCGTCGACGAACTACTGACTGCGTTTGTCGAGCATGCGCCGGGCCCGCTCCCGCGCGCGGCGACCGAGCGGTCCGTCGAGCCGCTCGAGGAGAAATTGAGCGGCTTCGTCTTCAAGATCCAGGCGAACATGGATCCGGGCCATCGCGACCGTATTGCCTTCATGCGGCTCTGCTCCGGCCGCTATCAGCGCGGCATGCGCCTCTTTCACGTGCGCGAGGACAAGGAGACGCGGATCTCGGACGCGCTGACGTTCATGGCCGCCGAGCGCCAGCAGGCAGACAGCGCGTATGCGGGCGACATCATCGGCCTGCATAACCACGGCACGATCAACATCGGCGACACGTTCACGGAAGGCGAGCATCTCACCTTCACCGGCGTGCCGAATTTCGCGCCGGAGCTTTTTCGACGCGCCGTACTCAAGGATCCGCTGCGCATGAAGGCGCTCGGCAAGGGGCTCGACCAGTTGTGCGAGGAGGGCGCGACCCAGCTTTTTCGTCCGATGCGCAACAATGACCTCATCCTCGGTGCGATCGGGCAGCTGCAGTTCGAGGTGGTCGCGTTTCGCCTGCAGGACGAATACAACGTGCATTGCGTGTTCGACGACATCAACGTCTTCACCGCCCGCTGGATCGCCTGCGAGGACGAGAAGCGTCTCGGGGAATTCAGGACCAAGGCGTACGAGCATCTCGCGATCGATCACAGCGGTGCGCTCGTCTACCTCGCGCCGTCGCGCGTCAATCTGCAGCTGACGCGCGAGCGCTGGCCGGAGATCGACTTTCGCGAAACCCGCGATCACCTCGCGCGCGCCGCATGACGGCAGCGTCGGGCCACGCGCAAGACAAGCGCTCAGTCCTCTGGCGGCGGCCAGTCGTCGCCTGGGGGTTCTGCGATTGGGCCAACTCGGCATTCGCGACAACCGTCATGGCCGGATTCTTTCCGACTTTCTTCAAGCTCTACTGGAGCGCGGGCACCGATGTGACCGAGAGCACTTTCCGTCTCGGTCTTGCCAATGGCATCGGCAGCTTCATCGTTGCGCTCGTTGCGCCGCTCGTCGGTGCGATAGCGGACAAGGGTGGCGCGCGCGTGCGTCTCCTCGCGCTCTTCACGGTGCTCGGCGCGGCGATGACATCCGCAATGTATCTGGTCGGTCGCGGCGAGTGGCAGCTGGCGGTCGCCTGCTATGTCATCGCTTCGATCGGCTTCTGGGGCGGCAATCAGTTCTACGATTCGCTGATCGTCGATGTGTCCGAGGAGAAGGAATTCGACCTCGTGTCGGGCTACGGCTACGCGCTCGGCTATCTCGGCGGTGGACTGCTCTTCACCGCGAACCTCTTCATGTACAAGTCACCGCAGTCGTTCGGCCTGGCCGATGGCGCCGCGGCGGTGCACATGTCGTTCGTGACGGTCGGCGTCTGGTGGCTCGTCTTCACGATTCCGGCGCTCTTCTTCGTCAAGGAACAGAAGCCCGCGCACCCGCGGCATGGCCTGAAGGCGGCGCTCGAAGGCTGGCGCGAACTCCTCGCCACCTTGAGTGCCATCCGCAAGTACCGCGACCTCACCGTGTTTCTCGTTGCGTACTGGTTCTACATCGATGGCGTGAATACCGTCATCAAGATGGCGATCGACTACGGCCTCTCGCTCGGCCTCGAACCGAAGAGCCTGCTGATGGCGCTCCTCATCACGCAGTTCGTCGCCTTTCCGGCGGCGCTTGCGTTCGGATGGCTTGGCGGAAAGTTCGGCGCAAGAACCGGCATCCTCATCGCGATCGCTGTGTATGTCTGCCTTACCTTCGGCGCGTACTTCGTCGGCAGCGAACGCGATTTCCTGGTGCTCGCTATTGTTGTAGGCCTCGTGCAGGGCGGCATCCAGTCGCTCTCGCGCTCGCTCTACGGACGTCTCGTGCCCGAGGGAAAGTCGGGCGAGTTCTTCGGCTTCTACAACATGATGGGCAAATTCGCCGCGGTGCTCGGGCCGACGCTCACGGGCGTCGTCGCCTACGCGACGCATGACTCCCGCATCGGCATCATGTCGATCTCGGTCCTCTTCGCGATCGGCGGTGTACTGCTTCTGCGCGTGAAGTCAGGAACCGCCGGCGCCTGACCAGTCGGCGGGGTCGAGTTGATAGAAGCGCGCGAGCTCCGCGTAAAGCGCCGGATCCTCGGTCTTGAGGGCGGCGGATTGCTCGAAGAAGGTTTCGGTCGCCACGGCGAAGAATTCCGCCTCGTCCTCGAGCGCGTATTCGTCGATCACCGTGCCGCGTCCGCCGCGCACCCGGTGCCACATGCGCGAGTACGCCGATCGCATGACCTCCGACCAGCGCTGATAGTCGCGCTTCGCGGCGAGGAGCGGGGCGCCGTTGCCGGCGCCGTCTTCGAAGTCGAGGTAATGAGCGAACTCGTGCAGTACCACGTTTGCGGACTCGACCTGGACACTGCCGGTCTGCGCGACGTCTGCCCAGGAAAGAATGATGCGGCCGGTGCTCGAAGCCTGGCCGACAAGTTCCCGATGTTCCTCCGTGACGACGCCGGCCTCGTCGACGTCGCGCTCCGGAACCAGGAATGCCGCTGGATAGATGAGTATGGTCTCCAGGCCGTCGTAGACATCGTCCTCACGGTTCAGGATCAGGAGGCAGGCCTGCGTCGCAATCGCGAGCTTCATCGTCAGGGTCACTTCCGCGCCCGCACAGCCGACGAAGGACTTCTCGGCGACGAAGACTGCGATCAGCGACTCGAGGCGGGGCCTGAGCGGCGGCGGGACGCGGAAGTAGAGCGGCGCGTGCATCTCGAGCACCGGGCGCCAGGTCGCCCTGAAGCCGTACTGACGCAGGCGCGCGCGCTTGCGTGCCCGCCACCAGGGCAGGCCGAGCTGGACGCCGAGTACGCCGGCGAGTACAGCTAGCACCGCGACGAGCGCTGTCACGTGGTGCCCGGGTTGCGGTCGAATGCCTGCGCCAGCCGCGCGAGCGCGTTGAGGTCCGCCTTTTGCGCCGGAGCGAGATAGCGCGCGCGCACGAATGGCTCGATAAACGCGTCGATGCACGCAGCCGATCCCGGTAGAGACTCTTTCAGCCGCGAGGCGAAATCGATGGGGCCTTCGTCCGGGCGGCGAGTGAAGCCTCTGCGAGCCGCCGCGCGGCAGAAGCGATCGTAGATGGCGGTGAGCGGCTCACTGCGGCGAGGCAGGAGCTCCCGGCGCATGGCAAGCGTAATCCAGGCAAGGAACACGGTGAATCCGCCCGTCAGCAGCAGCCCGAGCGTCTTCCAGTCGGGATCGGGAATTCCAAGCTGCTCGAGCAGAGCGCGTTGCTCGAGCCGACCGAAGTCCACCACGCGGTCACGCCACCAGGTGTTCGCGGCGTCCCAGGCAAAGCGCACCTCACGAAGCCAGGCGGCGGCGCCGAGCCAGCGATCCTCCGCGGCCGCGGTTTCGCCGAGATCGCCGGCCAGACCTTCGAGCCGCTCGGGCGCAACGACCGCCGTCGGATCCAGGCGCTGCCAGCCGCTGCCGTCGAGCCAGATCTCGCTCCAGGCGTGAGCATCGGACTGCGCGATGTACCAGTAGCCGCCGACGCGATTGTAGATGCCACCCTGATAGCCGGTGACGACGCGCGCGGGAATGCCGGCGGCGCGCATCAGCGTCGTGAAGGCGGACGCGTAGTGTCCGCAGAATCCGCGGCGCGTGTTGAAGAGAAAATCGTCGATCGAATCGGGATCGAGCTTCGGTGGCGTCAGCGTGTAGGTGAAGCCCTGTTGTGCGAACAGGTTGAGCACCGCCTGCGCGTATGCGCGCTCGCTCGCGTTCGCCGCACGCAATTGCACCGCAAGGGCGATCGAACGCGGATTGCGCCCGGGCGGCAGCTGCGTATCGCGACGTCGGACACTGAGCGGAAGACTGCTACCGGTAGTGTGGCGGGTGTATGAAGCGAGTTCGTAGCTTTCGGGTTGAGTGACGGGCCGCGATAACTGCAGCTGATTGTCGAATGTCTGAAAGATGTCGGGATCGGCCTGCCAGGCCGCGGGCTGATCGAGCGCAAACAGCCAGTTGCGGTTGTTCGGTTCGAGCATCACGCGATACTCGTAGCGCGGGCCCGAGAACTCGGGCGCAAATCCCGGGAGAAATGCGCCGCGCGCCCGCCTCCAGGTGTAGCCGTCAAAGTCGTGCAGCACCGGTCCGCGCCAGTAGCGTTCCACGGGCGGCGGAACGGGTCCGTGAAATCGCACACGAAACGCCGGCGCGTCGGAGAGCGAGAGCTCCGAGATGTCGCCCGGACTCATCTCATCGGAGAGTCCGCTTGTCGCCCGCGACGAACTCGGCAGCGCCCAGAGCGGACCGGGAAGGCGTGGAAAGAGAAAGAACAGGAGTGCGGCGAGCGGCGCGGCATGCAGCAACATCCGTCCACTCAGTGCCAGCGCGCGCCGCCACGGCAGAATGCCGCCGGTGCGCGTGACGGCCGCAAGCGCGGCAACAGCGAGCCAGGTGGCCGACGCATAGTAGGGTACGAACGCGAGATTCGAGTCGCGAAGGATCGCGGCGAGGAGCAGAAAGCAACCGATGAGAATGACCAGCACGTAGTCGCGCAGGATGCGCGTCTCAAGGAGTTTCAGCGCCGCCATCAATGCGAGGAGCGCGCTGCCCGCCTCGAGACCGTTAACGGTTCTATACGTCGCGAGCACCGCGGCGAGCGCGAGGAGCGCGCCGAGCAGTCGCAGCAGCCGGCCGGGCAGCGGGCGCTGGCGAATGGCAATGAAGAGCCGCCACAGCGCCGTAGCCGCGATGGCAGTGGTGATCCACGGCGGCATGTGCAGGACGTGCGGCAGCAGGCCGGCGCCGAGCGCCACCAGCGTCCAGCGCACGCGATCCAGCGACTTCTGCGGGGACTCGGTCATGCGCGGCCGCCGTCGGCAGGCTCACCATGGAGCGCAAGCGCCAGCAGGCATCTTCCGCGCTGGACGGGGCCAACGCCCATGTCGACGCGCACGCCGGGCAGCACGAGCGCATAGGCATCGGACGCGCGCTCCGCGTCGATCACCCAGCGGGCCATCTGGCTGAGTCGCGCTTCGACATCGCTTCCGGGCGTCTGCTCCCAGTCGAAGTAGAGCCAGCGCCGTGCCGCGCCGCTGTACTCCTTCGAAAGCAGGAGTCCGGTCCGGGCATAGGCTTTCCAGCTCACGCTGCGCGGTGAATCGCCTTTCCGATACTCGCGCAGGCCCGCGAAGTCCTCATCGCCGCCGCTCGGCGCGTCGTGGCGGCCAGTCGATGACGGTTCGATGAGCGGTGGCAGCGCGCTGCCCTGCGGGCGTGGATACGCGATGAAGTCGCCGCAGTCGTAGGCCCAGGCCCACGCCCGAAATAGGCGCAGGGGAAAGCGCGTCGCGATCGCGATCCGCCGGATGCGGTTACGGCCGCGATTCGCCGCGACGACCGGCAAGTCGCAAGACATGCGTTCGCCAGGCGCGACCGACACGCTGACGCTCCCCGCCCGGTCCGCCTCAAGTTCAATATCAAGCCGTTCGAGCGTCGATGCGTTGTGCAGCTCCAGGCGCAGCTTTCCGGTCTCGCCGACGAAAATCGGCGCGGCGTCGACGCCGACGAGCTTGAGGCCGGCGAGGTTGCGATGGCAGTAATGCATCGCGACGATGCCGAGCGATCCCAGCATGAAGGCGAGGGCGAGTGCGATGTTGTTGTTGTAGTTGAGGCCCGCAAGCAGCATGCCGAGGAGAATGGCTGCATACAGGAGCCCGAAGCCCGTGGGCAGGATGTAGACACGCCGCCGGTGAAACTCAAGCGGCAGACGGTCAGTGCCGTTGCGCTTGATCGACCAGCTGCGTAGGCGGCGGTCAAGAGCGCCACGCAGGTTCGAAATCGGGGACAGATCTGTTTTTCCGCTAAGCCTTGTCACGGTAGGCGAGCCCATCTCGGGAAAATAGATCTGTCCCCTTTTTCGTCACGGGACCGGGACGTTCTCGATCACCCAGCGGCCGATCGCCGACGAGGACAGGTTCGAAGTTTCATCGCGGGCACGCAGGCGATGACCGATGACCGCCGGCAACACAGCCTGCACGTCCTCGGGCAGCACGCCGGGGCGGCCGTGCAGGAGCGCCCAGCTCTGCGCGGCCCGAACGATGGCAATGGCTGCGCGCGGTGAGAGTCCCACCGCGATGCGCGTGGCCGCCCGCGTGAAGGCGACGATCTGCTGCACGTAGTCGAGGAGCGCGTCCGACGTGCGGATCCAGGTGACGGCATCCTGGAGCGCGAGGAGCTGCCCGAGCGGCAGTGCCGCTTCGAGATTCGGCAGGAGCTCCCGGCGGTCCCGGCCCATCAGGAGCTCGCGCTCGAGCGCCGCGGCGGGATAACCAAGCTCGACGCGCATGAGGAACCGGTCGAGCTGCGATTCCGGAAGCTGAAAAGTGCCGATTTGGTAGGTCGGATTCTGCGTGGCGACGACGAAGAACGGCTTCGGCAGCGGATAGGTCGCGCCGTCAGCGGTGACCTGGTGCTCTTCCATCGCCTCGAGAAGGGCGCTCTGCGCCTTGGGCGTCGCGCGATTCACCTCGTCCGCCAGCACGAGCTGCGCGAACACCGGGCCCTTGTGGAAATTGAAGCGCTGCGTGTCCCGATCGTAGATCGAGACCCCGACAATATCCGCCGGCAGCAGGTCGCTGGTGAACTGGATTCGCTGGTAGGAGAGACCGAGCACTCGCGCGAGCGCGTGCGCGAGCGTCGTCTTGCCGACGCCCGGAATATCCTCGATCAGCAGGTGGCCGCGCGCGAGGAGACACGCGAGCGCCAGCCGGACTTCGCGGTCCTTGCCGAGGATGACGCGATTGACGGCGGCGAGCGCGCCTTCGATATGCTGCCGGCCGTTGCGGGCAAGTTTCTCGGCCTCATCCATGAGCCGATCTTACCTGAGCCCGGCGATCAACTTCAGTTGCGCTTCGACCTGGGCGATTTCGCGTTCGAAATCGGCGACGCGCGTGCGTTCCTTCGCAATCACCTCCGCCGGCGCGTTGGCGACGAAATTCGAGTTGCCGAGCTTCGCATTGCACTTGGCAAGCTCGGCGCGGGCCTTGGCGAGCCGCTTGTCGAGCCGCTCCTGCTCCGCCGCGACGTCGATGAGGCCCGCCATCGGCACCAGGATCTTGAGGCCACCGAGCAGGGCGGTCGCGGACTGCGGCGCCACTTCACCCGCTGCCAGCGTGCGGATGCTTGCGACCAGCGCCAGCCGCTCGAGAAGGTTCGAGTGGGCCCGCACGAGTTCGGCATCGCGCGCGCTCGCATTCTCGAGCAGCACGTCAAAGCGCTTGGACGGAGCGATGTCCATTTCGCCGCGGATCTGGCGCACGCCGAGGATGAAGTCCATGACCCAGCGCATCTCCGCCTCGGCCGCAGCGTCTCGCGGGAACTGGTCTGCGCCGGGATAGGGCTGCATGCATGATCGTCGCCCGGTGCTTGCCCGCGAGCGGCGCGACCTTCAGCCAGATCTCCTCCGTGATGAACGGCATGATCGGGTGCAGGAGCCGCAACACGGTCTCGAGCACCACGGCGAGTGTCTGGCGCGTGCCGCGGAGCGCCGCGGCGCTCGTCGCCGACGATTGCAGCACCGGCTTGGACAGTTCCAGGTACCAGTCGCAGAATTCGTACCAGGTGAATTCGTAGAGCGCTTGCGCGGCGAGATCGAAGCGGTAATCGGCGAAGCCGCGCGCAGCCTCTTCTGCCGCAAAGGCGCAACGCGAGCGGATCCAGCGGTCCGCCGCGCTCAAGTTCACCTCGCCCGTGAGGCCGCAGTCCTGGTTTTCGGCGACCATCGTCACGTAGCGCGCCGCGTTCCACAGCTTGTTGCAGAAGTTGCGGTAGCCCGCAACGCGGGCGAGATCGAAGCGGATGTCGCGGCTCTGGGTCGCGAGCGCGGCGAATGTGAAGCGCAGCGCATCGGTGCCGTGCGATTCGATGCCTTTCGGGAAATCCTTGCGCGTCGCCTTTTCGATAGCCGGGGCGAGCTGCGGCTGCATGAGGCCAGTCGTGCGCTTCGCGACGAGGGCCTCGAGATCGATGCCATCGACGATATCGAGCGGGTCGATGACATTGCCCTTCGACTTCGACATCTTCTGGCCTTCCGTGTCGCGGATCAGGCCGTGCAGATACACTTCGCGAAACGGCACGTCGCCCATGAACTTGATGCCGAGCATGATCATGCGCGCGACCCAGAAGAAGATGATGTCGAAGCCCGTGACGAGCACGCTCGTCGGGTAGAACTCGGCGAGCTCGGGCGTCTTTGCCGGCCAGCCGAGCGTCGAGAAGGGCCACAGGCCCGAAGAGAACCAGGTGTCGAGCACATCCGCATCCTGCGTGAGCACGACGGATGCCGGTATGCCATGGCACTTGCGCACTTCCTCGATTGAGCGGCCGACGTACACGTTGCCCGCTTCGTCATACCACGCAGGGATTCGATGTCCCCACCAGAGCTGGCGGCTGATGCACCAGTCCTTGATGTTGCGCATCCACTCAAAATAGGTCTTCGACCAGTTTTCGGGCACAAAGCGGATGCGCCCGCTCTCGACGGCCTTGACGGCTTCGGCGGCGAGCGGCGCGATCTTCACGTACCACTGATCGGTCAGATAGGGTTCGAGCACGGCGCCGGTGCGATCCCCGCGCGGCACGATGTGCTTGTGGGGTTCCGCACGCTCGAGGAAACCGAGCCGCTCGAGATCGGCGAGCACGAGCTTGCGGGCCGCGAAGCGGTCGAGTCCGCGATAGGCGACGGGCACGTTGTCGTTGAGCTTCGCGTCCGGAGTCAGGATGTTGATCATCGCGAGCTTGTGACGCTCGCCGACTTCGTAGTCGTTGAAGTCGTGCGCCGGCGTCATCTTGACCGAGCCGCTGCCGAACGCCGGGTCGACATAGCTGTCCGCGATGATCGGGATCAACCGGTCGGTGAGGGGCAGGCGCAGTTTCCGGCCCACGAGCTTGCGATAGCGCTCGTCATCCGGATGCACGGCGACGGCCGTGTCGCCGAGCATCGTCTCGGGCCGCGTGGTTGCAACGGTCAGCGAGCCGGTGCCGTCTGCGAGCGGATAGCGAATGTGCCAGAGCGTGCCCGCTTCCTCCTCCGCGACCACCTCGAGGTCGGACACCGCCGTAAGCAGCACCGGATCCCAGTTGACCAGGCGCTTGCCGCGGTAGATGAGCCCCTCGTCATAGAGCCGTACGAACTCTTCGGTGACCGCAGCGGTCAGCCCCGGATCCATCGTGAAGCGTTCGCGCGACCAGTCGAGCGAGGCACCGAGCCGGCGGAGCTGTCGCGAGATCGTCCCGCCCGATTGTTCTTTCCATCGCCAGGCACGCTCGACGAAGGCTTCGCGGCCGAGGTCGTGACGCGTCTTGCCCTCGGCGTTCAGCTGGCGCTCGACAACCATTTGCGTCGCGATTCCGGCGTGATCGGTGCCGGCCTGCCAGAGCGTCCGGCGCCCCGACATGCGCTGGTGACGGATGAGCGCGTCCATGATCGTGTCCTGGAACGCGTGCCCCATGTGGAGCGTTCCTGTCACGTTCGGCGGCGGGATCATGATGCAGTAGGGCGCGCCGGAACCGGACGGCGCGAAGTAGCCGGCCGTTTCCCAACGCGTGTAAATGCGACTTTCGATGTCGCGCGGGGAGTAAGCCTTGTCCATCTAGCGGCCTCGTGGACCGTTCGGACTGGAGAGCTGCTCCTTGAGCACCCGGTCGACGATTTCAGGCAGCCGTGAGCGCAGTTCGTCGGCAACGCGCTCGAGGAGCGTCGCTTCGATGTCGCGCGCCGCGGCATGCAGCAGTTCCTCGGCGGTCTTGAGCGCCTGCGCCACGAGTTCCGTCTGCAGAGCCGCGAGCTTCTCCGGCGCAAGCGCTGTATTCGGCCGGCGCAGCGAAACGACTTCGCTGAGCACCGGGATCGACCCGCCGTCGCTACTGGACTTCTTGGTCACCACCCGAAGCGCCTCCGATGTTGTGGGTGTCTGGCTTCAATCCCAGATCGAGATAATAGCGGTAGCGCTCGCGGCCCGCGCTACGTCGCTTCGCGTCCGCGTCAACGATTTCGGCGATGCGCGTGTACTCCTCGACTCCCGGCGGGACTTCGGACCCGAGGTTGATGAGGAGATCACGGTGGCTCGGCGTCTCGCCGCGGCAGGCGATGACGACCGGCGCCTGCGCTTCGCCATCCACCGGCTGTCGTTCGTGCGGTACGAAGCTGCGGTCGCGGAAGGTCCAGAGCAGATCATCAAGCTGCTTTGCGTCCTCGGCAATGTCGGTGAGGAGCGAGACCCGCTGTTCGAGGAGGAACGCCTTCTCTGCAAGGCGGCAGGCGTATACCAGCCGCGGACGCGGCTCGCTGCCTTCAAGAACGTAGAAGTCAACCCGCGGCATTGCGACAGCTACACCCCGGCCCTGGCAATGAGAAAGTCGACGAGCAGGCCCACCGGTCGGCCCGTGCCGGACTTCTGCGCGCCGCTCAACCAGGCGGTGCCGGCGATGTCGAGATGGGCCCAGCTCAGCTGCTGCGTGAATTTCGCGAGGAATGCGGCAGCGACGATGGCGCCGCCCTCGCGGCCTCCGACGTTCGCAAAGTCCGCGAAATTGCTCTTGAGCGGCTCCGCATAGTCCTCGGTGAGCGGCATGCGCCAGGCGCCGTCGTCGGCGCGCGTGCCTGCCGCAATGAGTTCCGCAGCCAGCCGGTCATCCGGCGTGAAGACGCCGCTCAGGTGAGGCCCAAGGGCAATCACGCATGCGCCGGTGAGGGTTGCGATGTCGAGCACGGTGGCCGGCTTGTAACGGCGAGCAAAGTGCAGTGCGTCGCAGAGGATGAGTCGACCTTCCGCATCCGTGTTCAGCACTTCGACGGTCTGGCCCGACATCGTCGTGATGATATCGCCGGGCTTAACCGCCCGGGCGTCCGGCATGTTTTCACAGGTCGCGACGATCCCGACGACGTTGATCGGCAGCGCCAGCTCGGCGCAGGCGGCGAGCGCTCCGAAGACGCTTGCCGCGCCGCCCATGTCGAACTTCATCTCATCCATGCCGCCCGGATCCTTGAGCGAGATGCCGCCGCTGTCGAAGGTGATGCCTTTGCCGACTAGCACGACCGGTCCTGCGCTCTTCGCCGCGCCGCGATACTCGATGACGATGAGCTGAGCTGGTTCGGCGCTGCCCTGGGCGACAGCGCGGAACGCGCCCATCTTGAGTCGATCGATCTGCGCGGGACCGTGGATGGTCACTTTGAGCTTCTGGTGACTCCTGCCAAGCGCGCGCGCGGTCTTCGTGAGGTAGCTTGGCGTACAGACATTCGCCGGCAGGTTGGCGAGATCGCGTGCCTTGCGGATCCCGCTCGCGATCGCGCTGCCGTGACGGATCCCGCGCTCGGCCGCACGCGCCGATTTTGCGTCGCTCATGGGAAGCGACACGCTGGCAAGCGGGGGCAGCGCCGGCTTCGGCGCCGTCTTGAGGTCCGGAATACGGTAGAGAGCGAGCTCGGCGAGCTCTGCCACCAGCCGGCCGCGGGCGTAGGCATCGACGCCGCGCACGGATTCGCTGGCAATTGCGAGGTTCGCCTGACGCGCGCCGGTCCGCGTGATGGCCTGGAACGCGGCAATGAGCGCGCGCCGCAGGCCTTTGCGGTTGAATGTCGCTTTCGCGCCGAGGCCGACGAGAATCGCGCGCGAAGGCGCGCCCGCACCTAGATCGCCGACGAGCAGCGTATCGCCTGGCTTGCCGGAAAAATCACCGCGCCCGATGAGCGCTGCGAGGCGCCCGCCGGCCAGACGGTCGAGCTCGCGCGCGCTCGCGGAGAGCGCACCGCCCTCGTAGATTCCTACCGCTGCGCAGTCGCTCGACGCCGGGGCGGCTTTGCCGGAAACGACCTGAAACTGCATAGATCTCGAGGCCTCTTGTCGCGCCCGCCGGGAGCTGTTGTCGTTGAGGCGGACGCTGGGGTGCTTTACTGTACCGTCGCTCGGGCGACGGGACTCGAATGACATGCAGTGTACCGGATTCCGCGCCCCTCCCTAAACGCGAAGGCCGGCGCTTGTCTGGAATCATCGACCGTTACCTCCTCCGAGAAGCGGCCCAAAGCTGGCTCTCGGTGACCGGCGTGCTGCTAGTCATCCTGGTCAGCAACCAGCTTGCCCGCACGCTGCAGCGGGCGGCCGAGCAGAACCTGCCGCAGGACATCGTGATGTCCCTTATCGGGCTCAGCACGATCGAGAACCTCACGGTGCTGATACCGGTGGGACTGCTGCTCGCGATCGTGCTCGCCTTCGGGCGGCTCTATCACGAAAGCGAGATGGTGGCGGTGCAGGCCTGCGGCATCGGGACGCTGCGCCTGTACCGACCGGTCGCGGTGCTCGCCGTCTTCGCCGCCGTCGCGCTGGCCTGGCTGGCATTCTTCGGAGCGCCAGAGGCTGCGCAGAAGGGCTACGCCATGCGCAGCCACGCCCTGCGCGCCGCGCAGATCGGGAGCCTCGCCCCCGGCAAGTTTCGAAGCTTCGGGAGCGACTCCGTCTTCTACGCCCAGCGGACCGATGACAAGGGCGTTCTTTACGATGTGTTCCTCGAGCGCACCCGGGCCGGCAAAGTCGAGGTAGCCGTGGCGGAGCGTGCCGAGCACACGGTGTCGGCGGACGGCAGCACGCATACTGTGACGCTCTACAACGGCACTCGCTACGACGGCATTGCGGGGCAACCGCGATTTCGCATCACCGATTTCGAATCCCACGGTATCCCCGTCCGCCTGCCGGACCTGGTGGCCCCGAAGGACCGGCGCGAGCTGATGGCAACACGTGATCTCATCGGTTCGGCGGACCGTCGCGACCAGGCGCAGCTCTCATGGCGCCTGTCCGCGCCCATCATGGCATTCGTGCTAGCGCTGCTTGCCGTGCCGGTGAGCCGGTTGCGTCCGCGCCAGGGGCGCTACGCCCGCATGGCTCAGGCGATTCTGGTGTACTTCGTCTACTTCACGCTGCTGTCGTCCGGCAAAGTATGGATCGAGCGCGGCACGATGCCCGCGATGCTCGGCCTCTGGTGGGTGCACCTGCTGATGATCGCCTATGCCCTCGTGCTCCTTGCGCGCGATCGAGCCATCCGCTGGCGCGCGGCGGCGCCGTGAGCGCAACCCGATGAACGATATCCCGTGACGATCATCGACCGTTACATTGCGCGCACGGTGCTCCTCTACACGGCACTCGTCATGGGCGTCCTCATGACCCTGGGGACGCTCTTCGTTTTCATCGGCCAGCAGGATGACATCGGCGTCGGCGCGTATGCGGCATCGGACGCCTTCGTCTATTCCCTGCTCTCGATGCCGCAGCAGTTCTTCGAACTGCTGCCGATCGGAGCGCTGCTCGGCTCGCTCCTCGGGCTCGGCCTCCTGGCGCGCGGCAGCGAAATCATCGTGATCCGCGCCTCGGGTGTGTCGCTCGCGCGCATGTCCGCCGCGGTGTTCAGCGCGGGCCTTGTCCTGATCGCCGTCGGCGTGCTGGTTGGCGAGTACATCGGGCCATCGACCCAGCAATACGCGCGGCAGTTCAAGGTCTTCAGCAAATTCGCCGATTTCAGCGTTGCGGGCAGTGGCAGCGCCTGGGTAAAGGATGGCAACAACATCGTGCAGCTCGACCGCCAGACGGGCGATGCGATTTTCGGCGGTGTATCGATCTTTCACTTTTCCGGCGACAAGCGTCTGGCGTCCGTCGGCCGCGCTGCCACGGCGACTGTCGGTGTCGGGGACCGATGGCAACTGGAAGGGTATGCAGAGACCGAGTTCGTCGACGGTGGTACGCGCGTGTCCCGCGAGGCGCGGCGCACGTTCGAAACGCGCGTAAGCCCGGAATTCCTGGGACTCGCCATCGTCGTGCCGAACCAGATGCGGACGGTGCAGCTCGCGCGTTACCTCAGGCACCTGCGTGAAAACGAGCTCGACACCCGCGAGATCGAGTTCACGTTCTGGGCGCGCATCGCGCGCACGCTCTCGATTGCCGTGATCGTGCTGCTCGCGCTCCCGTTCTGCTTCGGATCGATGCGCTCGGCCGGCTCCGGCGCGAAGATCGTCATCGGTGTCCTGATCGGCATTGCTTTCTATCTGTTGCAGCGGACGCTCGAAAGCAGCGCGCTGGTCTTCAACGTCAACCCGATCCTGCTCGCCTGGACGCCGCTCATCCTGCTCGTCGTTGCGACGACGGTCGCCCTGCGCCGGACTCGCTAACCCGCGCGGGGCGGCAGGAGCCGGGTGCCGGGAGGTGCCGTGGCTGCTGCCGGCTCAATCGTCCACAGTTCGCGAATTTCGACAGGCGTGCCCGCTAACATCGCCCGTCCGGCCCCGCGCGCTAGCGAAGGGCGACGACGCGCGTGTGCGAGAGGCGATCGTGCCAGGCACGGCGCCCGGGATCCCACGCCGCGGCGAGGACGCCGAGCGCAAGCGGCAGCCACGCGAGAAGACTCGCTGCAAGTCGGAGGAGTGCGTCGGGCCAGCGAATAGGCGAGCCGTCCGGGCGGCGCGCACGAAGTTTCCACACGCGCATGCCGAGCGTCTGTCCCGAGCGCGTCCAGGAGATGCCGTAGTAGGCGGCCCAAAGCGTGACGAGACACGTGCGGTAGATGGCGAGGCTATAGGGTCCGGCATCCAGCCGTTCACCGCGATTGATGACGAGCAGCAGCGCCGTGACCAGGAGCGATAGCGCGAAGAGGGCTGGCGCGTCGTAGAGGGCGGCGAGCAGGCGCCGGCCTGTCGGCGCTGGAAGATCGGCCGATGGACCGCCTCCCGCAACCGACGGCACCTCGGTTGTCACGGCTTATTGACGATCTCGTCGAGCGGCTTGAAGAGCGTGTCGTACTTGTACTTCGGCACTTCGTATTCCCACGCGGCGACGCTGGTTGCAAATTCGGCCGCGTCCTTGCGCACGTCCGGTTGTGGCTTGGGTTCCTTTGCGTCCGCAGCCGCTGCCGGCGGCGCAAATGCCTTGGCGAGCGCTTCATCGTACCGGCTCGCGAGGCGGATCCAGTGCCGCTCGCCCTCGACCAGCCCGTCGATGCCGACGACCCAACCATCGAATGTGTGGATCTCGGCGTGGTCCGAGGGCGAATTCCAGCGGGCCGCATCCTGTTTGCGCACATCGTCGAGTTCGAGACCAGACAAAAAGGTACCAGCCGCGTTGCCGGCCATTTCACTCGCGAGCGCTTTGCCTTTGGGTGCCGACGCGAGAGCGAAATTGGCCTGCGAGCGATCCTTGCGAGTCAGCACGTAGCTCACTTTGGCCATTGTGACTTGAGCCTCCTGCACGCGATCCGACGCGATGTCGACGATCGGACGATGGAGCCAATTCTTTGGATCCGGGTCGGCGAATACCTGCGGCGCAGCGAGAAAGCTCCGCGCATTGCCGGGCTTGCGGACGAAGGTTGCGCGCCCACCTGAGTTCCGGCCCACGATGAGCCTCGCCACGGCAGTCGCGCTCTTGAGATCGATCTCGGTACCGCCGGCGGCCGGCTGCGAGATATCCTCGACCGCGATCGCCGGGTAGTTCTTCGGGTCCGCAGTCTTTTCCTCGACGATCCTCAGGTCCGCCATGGCAAGCGCCAGGGTGCGGACCTTGGCGGCGTCCACGGGATACTGTTCGCGCTCCGCCACGGTCCACGCATTGTCCTTGATCTCGAGTGTGACCACGCGCTTGGCGCCCGCCTTGCTGACGTCGATCTCGCGGATCTCACCGAGCTTCAGGTCCGGAAAAAGCTTGTTGCCGATGTCGACATCGCGCGGGAGATGCCGTTGGCTCGAGACCCAGATCGCGGCCGCGATCACCGCGATCGCAAGTCCGATGAGGAGGTAGACGCGTCGCTCGGTCACGACGCCTTGCTCCCGGTGCCCATCGTCCGCCGCCGACTTCGCGAAGAGAGCACTGCGAAGCCGCAAGCGGCCACGATAAGCGGCATGAGCAGGATGTTGATCGCCTTCAGCCAATTGCCGAGGCTTTCGATATTCTGGGCGAGCCCGTGCTGCACCCCGCGCAACTCCTTACGGATGCGGGTGCGCTCTACCTGGAAATTCGCGACCTCTTTCTCCTGCTCCGGCGTCAAGATGAGCGAGGACTGGTCATTGCGGCGCGACTGCAGTTCGCTCAGCTTCTTTTCAGCGTCCGAAAGCTGGTGCTGCAGCTCCTGCTCCTTGCTGCGGAAGCGCTCTTCCGCCTGCCGTCGGATGTCGTCGACGCGCGTGAACGGCCGCGAGTAGTTGGCCCGGCCGCGGATGCTGATGAGATCGGCGCTTCCGGTGAGATTGTCGAGCGAGTTCGCGACGAAGTCCCCGTTCGATGCCCATGCCGTCGCGTAGCGCTGGCCGAAGAAATCGCGGCTGCGCACCCAGAGGAGGTCGCCGAGGAGATCCGTATCGGCCACCAGGATGATGTTGGCCGGCTGCTTCGACGCCGTGAGGTGTTCGCTCGCCGCGAGCGGGACCGACGGCGTGTCCTTGCCCGCGCTGTCCGCCGCAGCGGGCGATCCATTCGGATACGCGGTCGTGAGCGTGCCACTGATGCGGGCAGCGATCACGTAGCGCTCACCTGTCGGTTTGAAGCCGTCACGCAAGGTGGTGGGATCTGTCGCCATGCGCACGCGCTCCGCCGGCAGGATGGCAGCTTCGGCGCTCGACTGGATGAGCGGCTCGAAATCGATCTTTGCATCCTTGCGCTTCGTGAAGTGGCCCGCGGTGTAGACGTTGACAGTCTCGAGCTGGCTCGTCACGACATCGTCGTGATTGAAGCTTGCAGCCGGGAGTCCCAGGATCGCGATGTGGCGCACGGGCTTCGAGTCCTGGCCGGTGGAAACGCTAAGGCCCGTGGCGAGGTCGCCGACGATGTCGCTCGGCTTGAACTCGACGCCCCAGGCGGTGAGGAGCGGCTCGAGCGTCGAGGCCTTCGACATGCCGAAATTCGCGAACGGCTGGTTCGGATCCTGTCCCGCGGTGTCTTGCTCGGCCTGCGGATCGACGAACACGAGCGCCTTGCCGCCGCGGAGCACGAACTGATCGATCGCATAGAGCGCGGCGGGTGCGAGGTCCTTCGGGTGCACGATCATCAGCACGTCGACGTCCGTGTCGATCGCCTTCAGGTCGGACTTGAGCGTGCGCACGATGAAGAGCTGCTCGAGCTGGCTCAGCACCGTCCAGGGATCGCGCATCTGCTGCGTCATCGGGTTGTAGCCCGCATCCATCGGCAGGCCCGTCAGGAGGCCCACGACCGGTTTCTTCGGCGTCGCGAGTTCATGGATGAGCCGCACCACGTCGTATTCGAGAAACTGTGCGCGGCCCGCGTCAAAGAACGGGATGTTCGCCTGGCCGTCCGTTGAATTCGTGGCGGCGAGTCCGAAGTAGATCTTGTCTTCGCCCTTGTAGGGCGCGCCCTGGAGGCCAAATTCGTTCGCGCGGTCTTCCTCTTCGGAGAAGGGTTCCGGATCGATGACGCTCAGACGGATCTTGCCGTTCGAGCGCGCCTCGATTTCCTGCAAGAGTTCACGCACGCGGGCGGCATACAGCTTGAGGTCCGGAAGGTCGTTGGTGAGCTTGTTCGAGTAGAAGAAGTAGAGGTTGATCGGTTCATTCAGCTTCGCGATCGTGTTCCTGGTGCCTTGCGCGAGCGTGTAGAGATGATTCTCGGTGAAATCGAGCCGCCAGCCCCTGAGGCCGAAGGTGAAGAGGATCGTGAGGCCGACGAAAAGGACCGCGAGCGCGGCGAGCGTACCGCCGCCTAGAGACTTGCGCCCGAGGAGTCTGCCGGAAGCGGGGTTCGTCATTGCGCTACTCCGCCTTCTTGATATCGATGACGATCACGGTGGCGATGAGCCAGAAGCCGATGAGCATCAGGAAGAAGAGGAGATCGCGCAGGTCGAGGACCCCTTTGGAGATTGCCTGGAAGCGCATCAGGAAGCTGAATCCAGCGATCGCATCGACAATGGCCTGCGAGAAGATGCGGGAGAGGAACTCGCGCACGATCGGATAGGCGGCAAAGAGACTGACGAGGCTCGCCACGAGACCGAGCACGAAGGCGATGACCTGGTTGCGCGTGAGCGCCGACATGCAGGTGCCGATCGCAAGGAACCCGCCCGCCATGAGGAGCGCACCAAGGTAGCCGACGAAAATGGCGCCGTTGTCGGGGTCGCCGAGCCAGGCGACCGTGATCCAGATCGGGAAGGTGAGCGCGAGTGCGATTCCGGCGAAACACCACGCGGCGAGATACTTGCCGACGACCGCCTGCCACAAGGTGACGGGCAGCGTCATGAGGAGCTCGATGCTGCCGCTCGAGCGCTCTTCGGACCAGAGCCGCATCGAGATCGCCGGAATGAAGAAGGCGAAGAGCCAGGGCAGCCACTGGAAGAAGGGATTGAGATCCGCCTTGCCCACTTCGTAGAACTGGCCGAAATAGAAGGCAAATGCGTTCGCGAGCAGCAGGAAGAAGAAGATCACGACATACGCGAGCGGCGTGACGAAATAGCTCGCGAGTTCCCGCCGGAAAACAATGGCGACGCTATGCATGACCGGACTCCGCGAAGCTCCCCGGCTCGGTCCTCGGTTGGGCTTCGGTCAGGGGCTCGGTAATGGTGCGGAACACCTCGTCGAGTCTGCCGGCCTCGAGGTGCAGCTCCTTGAGATTCCAGCGTTCGCGCGCCGCGAGCTCGCTTACCGCCGGCAGCACGACCTGGTTCGGACGCGGGAAAGCCGTGAGCCGCGCTTCGCGTTCGTTGAGTTCGACACTTGCAACTGTCGACAACGCGGCGACCGCCGCACGGGCCTTGGCCAGCGTGCCGCTTTCCTCGAAGCGGATGCTCACGGCATTGTGGTAGCGTGAACGCGCTTCGAGCGCCTGCGGCGTGTCGTCGGCAAGGATCCTCCCGCGCGCGATGATGATCGCGCGGTTGCAGACGGCATTCACCTCTTCGAGGATGTGGGTCGAGATCACGATGATCTTGTCCGCCGCCATCTCGCCGATGAGGGCCCGCACTTCGTGTTTCTGATTCGGATCGAGGCCGTCCGTCGGCTCATCGAGTACCAGCACCTGCGGGTCGTGAATGATCGCCTGCGCGAGGCCGACGCGGCGGCGAAATCCCTTCGACAGCGTTTCGACCGACTGCTCGAGGACGGGCCCCAGGTGCAGACGCTCGATGACGTGGTCGAGGCGCGCCTTGCGCTTCTCGCCCGCGAGGGCCCGGATGTCGGCGATGAAGTCCAGAAAGGCGCGGACCGTCATCTCGCCGTAAGCGGGCGCGCCCTCGGGAAGGTACCCCATCACGGAGCGGGCGGCGATCGGCGCCGTTTCCACATCGTGACCGCAGACGCTCGCGTGCCCGGACGTCGGCGAGATGAAGCCCGCGATCATGCGCATCGTGGTCGACTTGCCAGCACCGTTCGGGCCTAGAAAGCCGAGGATCTCGCCGGGTCCGACGCTGAAGGAGAGGTCATCGACCGCCACCAGCGACCCGTAGCGCTTGCTCAGATGCTCGGTCTTGATCATGGGAGGCCTTCTCGGACGTGCGACCGCCCGGGTGAGTTCCCCTGCGGTCCGGCGACTTTTTTGTGGCGGGCGATTGTGTCGACGGCACACGCAAATTTCAAGCACACTCGCGATGAAGAATTCTTCAAGTCAGCAGATAAGAAGCATGCCGGAGCCGGATGGCGGATTGCGGGGGCGGATGATCTGGGACTGGCCGGTGCGTCTGACGCACTGGCTCCTTGTCGCAACCGTGACCGGGTCCTACATCACGCATCGCCTCGGCCCGGACCAGTTCCGTTATCACCGCTGGTTCGGCTATGCGACTCTGACGCTAGTCGTTGCGCGAATCCTCTGGGGCTTCTTCGGCACGAAGCACGCGCGCTTCGCCTCGTTCCTGCGGGGGCCGGCCGCGGTCTTGCGCCACCTCGCCGGATTCACGCGCAGCGAGGGCGTGCACTACGCCGGTCACAATCCGGCGGGCGGCTGGATGATAGTCCTGATGCTGGCGCTCCTGCTCGCGCAGGCTGTCACCGGACTTTTTGCGAACGACGACATCGCGAACACTGGTCCGCTTTACGGGTACGTAACAAACGCCGCCAGCAATCGCCTGACGGCTTGGCACCACCGCATCTTCGACGCGATCCTCGTCGCGATCGCACTACACATCGTCGCGGTGCTCTCCTATTTACTGCCGAGGCGCACCAACCTGATCGGCCCGATGTTTACTGGGCGCAAGCCCGCGAAATTGGTCGGGCCCGGCGAGGAGATTCCGGGTTCACGCGGCTGGTTGTGGATCGTGCTGCTCGGCGCCGCGTGCGCCGCGCTCGCCTGGATCATCGCGCGAGCGCCCGCGGCCGACCTGTTCGTCTTTTAGTTTTCTTCCTTGCGGAACTTGTCGTGGCAGTTCTTGCAGGCGAGCCCGACAGCGCCAACGGCCGGCTGGATCTGCTTGAGGTCGCCGGTCTTCGCCGCGGCGACCAGCGCCGCAGATTTCTCGCCAAGTTCTTGCATGCGCTTGTCGAATTCCGCGCTGTTCGTCCAGATTTCAGGCAAGGCACGCGTCGGCGCGCCGGTGCCGGAGCCGGCCGGAAACGCTTCGGGCAGGATTCCCGCGATGAAATTCACGCGTTCGGCACGCTGCGTGAAGGCGGCCGCGTCGTAGGGGATCTTGCCATTCGCCATCGCGTACGCCGGGCCGAAATTGCCGGCCATTACGGTATAGAGCGCCTTGCGGTACTTGATCTGCAGCTCCGCCGGGCTCGGTTCCGCGGCCATCGCGCGCAGAGTAAGCAAGGCAAATCCCGCCAAGACACCCAGGGCAAGTCCCAGGGATCCCCATCGAGCCGTCTTTGATCGCATCGTCATCATGGCTGGTTTCCTCATTGGCCCGTCCGCGGGCCGGATATCCGGTGAGTCACTTCTTCTTCTTCGAACGTTCTTTATCCGCCGTCTTTTCGATCGTCGCGCGGTTTTCCTTGAGTATGCGGCGGATTTCCGTGGCCGAGGGTCGTTCCGCGAAGCGGCCGATGAGCTCGACAAGCTCGTGCCACTTGCGTCCCCACACGATGAGGCGCACGGCGTCGGCGACGACAGTGGCCGTTGCGTTCTTGCCGGCATCCTTCGCCGCCGGTGCACGCTCGGCTTGCACGCGCGATTCGGATTTCGGCTTCGCTTCGCGGCGCGTCGCCCTGCGCGAGTCCGGCTTCCCGCGCGGGGTTTCGACCGTGTCGTCCGGATCGGGGGCCTTGATGGCTGGCCTCGGCATTTCGCGCGTCGCTTCGACCGCGGCTTTCAGCGCGCGCTGCTCCCCGGAGTCGGTGACCCGCACGACCGTCGTTTGATCGACCGGTGGCGCAGAGCGGGCCGGCGCGACGGCGACGACGCGGACTATCGGCGACTCGGCCGGGATGGGCGGCAATTGCACGATCGGTGCAGGCGGTGGTGCCGCTGCGGCCGGCGGGGGCGCTGACCGAACAGGTGGCGGCGGAAGTGGTGGCGGCGGCGGAGGAGGTGGCGGCGGCGGCGGTGGCGGTGGCGGCGGTGGTGTCATACGCATCGGCGGTGCGGCCGGTTGTGGCGCCGTTTCCGCAATAGCCGGCTGAGTTCCCGTGGCGTCTTCGTCGTCCGCGGCTTGCGCGGGCGCTTCCGCGAGCGGTATGAATCGATCGACCCGGGCGCCAACGAGATTGACGAGGAACGCCATCAACTCGAGCGCTTCGGCGAATTTCGCATCGCCCATCTTGATGCGCGAATCCACCTGGTCGCGCAGCTCCTTTGCCTTGCCGCGCGCAACCTCGATGATCCAGCGCGAGGGGCGGTCGTGCTCAGCCCAGGGTTGAGCCTTGCGATAAGATTCGTCGTCGAGCGTCACGTACTCGAGATGCAGCTCGAGGCTCGTCAGCCACTTGTCGAGCAACTCCCGGATGCGTTCATCGGCCGGGTTCACGACGGTCGGGCCTCAGCGCTTGCTGCCTTTCTTCTTCGCCTTCTTCTTGCCCGGACGGCGTGCGCCGTATGTACCTGCCCAGATCTTGCCGCGGCGGCTGCGGCGATCACCTTTACCCATGGAATCCTCGCGTCGGTGCCGAAAGGGGAATGCGGCGCACTCTAGCCGATGGTCGTGCCGCCGTCGATGACCAAGGTATGACCGGTCACGTAGGACGACGCATCGGAGCAGAGCCACACGATGCCTTCGGCGATCTCGCTGGGCTGCGAGATGCGGCCCATGGGCGTGTTGTTCGCGATGACCGAGACGTCGATCTTGCCGGCGATCATGCGCGCGAGGAGACCCGTATCGACCGCGCCCGGCGCGACCGCATTCACCCGGATGCCGGAGCGAGCGAGTTCCAGCGCTGCGGACTTGGTGAGGCCGATGACGCCGTGCTTACTCGCCGCGTAGATTGCGACGTTGGCGAGTCCCTCGACACCCGCCATCGAGGAGGTATTGACGATCGCGCCCCCGCCGCTGGCAAGCATGTGTGCAATCTCGTATTTCATGCCGAGCCAGACGCCGCGCAGGTTGATGCCGATCAGGCGATCGAAATCCTCCGCGGTCATTTCGTGAACCGGACCGAAACGGCCCTCGGTGCCGGCATTGTTCACGGCCGCGTGGATGCGACCGAAACGCGCGACCGCACGCGCCACCACGGCCTGTACGTCCGCTTCCTTACGCACGTCGGCTTCCAGGAAGTCCGCGTCGACACGGTGTGTCTTTCGAATGTCGGCGACTACGGAGTTGCCGTCGTCCTTGCCAAGTCCGGCGACCATGACATTCGCGCCTGCGGCCGCGAAGCGCAGCGCCGTCGCGCGTCCGATGCCGGTGGTGCCGCCGACCACGAGCGCCGTGCGGCCCTGGAAGTCGAGTGCATCATTTGCCATGTCCGTTTCCTCATGCTGCGTGGATCTTGAGGGGGAGCGACGCCGGGCCGTGTCCGATGGTGGTCATCCACGGCTCCGGCTCGCCCGCGGGTTCTAATCGATCGATGTACTTGATGAGCGCCCCGAGGAGCGCATCGGCTTCGAGCAACGCGAGCACGCGCCCGACGCAAGCATGCACGCCGTAGCCCCAGCCGACGCTGCCTCGCAGGTCCCGGCGGATGTCGAAGCGGTCGGGGTCCGGCCACTTGCGCGGATCGCGGTTGGCGGCGGCGAACATGAGGCCACAGCGCTCGCCTTTCGGTATCACGAAGCCTTCGATTTGCACATCGCGTGTTGCGATGCGGCCTGCCATCCGCGACGGTGAGTCCCAACGCAGACTCTCCTCGAAGGCGCTGCGCAGCAGTGAGGGTTGTTCCCGGAGAGCCGCGTACTGCTCCGGAAAGAGGCTGAAGGCGCGCATTGCGGTCGAGAGCGTCATGACCGTGGTGTCGGCGGCGGCGGAGAGGAGGATCCCGACGAGGAGCTTCGCCTCGTCCTCGGTGATCTCTCCGCGATCGGCAGCGAGGAACATCTGCATGCCGAGTCTTTCCGGCTCCAGGTTCTTGCGATTGCAGCACTCATCGACCCAGGCGATAACCGGCCCGACGTTCTCCATGGCTTCGGCAAAGAGTTCGTTCTGCGGCCCGAGTGTCGCCCAGACCATGTGGCCAAAGGCGGTCATGTTCTCGCGGCCTTCCTGCGGCAAGCCAAGCAGGTCCGGCAGCACTTTGTAGACGAAGGGGCGTGAAATCTTATCAACGACGTCGATCGTCTCGCCGCTGTGTCGAGCGATATCGCGCACGAGGGCATCTGCGTCCGCGTTGAAGTCCGTCGCCATCTTCGAGAGGGCCTTGGGCGAAAGTGCGGAGGCAATGACCGGCCGCACCTCGGTGTGCCGCGGCGGATCGTCCACCAGGAGGATCTCCGGGCGCACGGAGTTCGGATCGTGCCAGGGCCTGGAGCGCGACGAAAACGCCTGCCAGTCCCGCAAGCCTTCCGTCACATGCGCGTGCCGCGCCACCATCGTGATGTTCTCGCGCCCGAGCTTCACGACCGGAGCGAGTTCGCGCAACGCGTCGTCGACGGCGCGGGCATTGCGCACGGCCTCGCGGCTGAAGATGTCGTCGTTCAATACAGGTGTCGCGTCTACCATGGCTAGCCTTGCGCGGCTGCGATGCCGCCGTCGACGTGCAGGATCTCGCCATTGATGAACGACGCTTCCGGGCTCAGGAGGAACGCGACAGCTGCCGCGTTGTCTTCCTCGCGTCCAAGCCGCCGTAGCGGAATCGTGCGTGCGCGCCGCTCGTATTCCGCACGATCGTTGAGTCCCATCGCACCGGGCGTCGGCACCGACCCGGGCGCGACCGCGTTGACGCGCACCTTGCGGGGACCGAGTTCGGCAGCGAGCGTCTTGGTGAGGGTGACGATCGCACCCTTCACGAGGCTATAGACCGCCGTATTCGGAAAGCCGCGCTCCGCGACGGGCGAAGCGAGATTGATGATCGAGCCGCCGCGCTCGGGATCCATGTGCGCGAGTAGCAGCTGCGCGCCCCAGACAGAACCCTTGATGCCGATCGCGAGCATGCGATCGAGCACCTCGTCGCTCACCTTTTCGATGGGCTCATAGCGCAGCAGCATGGCGTTGTTGATCACCGCATCGATGCGGCCGAGTTCGCCTGCGAATTTCGCGGCCGCATTCGCGAAGGCGATGCGGTTCGAGACGTCCGCGACGTAGGCATGCGCTTTGCCGCCGCGCTCGCGAATCGCGGCGGCGGCAGCCTTGCAGTTCTCGCCGTCGACGTCGATGAGACCGACGGTCGCTCCGCAGCCCGCGAGCACCTCGGCCATCGATTTGCCGAGCCCGCGCCCTGCGCCCGTGATGAGAACCGCCTGATCGCCGAGATCGAATGCAACAGCCATGAGCCGCTCCGCTAGCTCGCCTTAAGTTTCCACGCGGCGCCGTCGCGCACGATCCAGCCCGAGGTGGGATCGCAGAAGTGACTGCCGATGATGAGCACGTTCCGGTCCGTGTACTTGTTGACGAAGTCGAGCCGGGTCTTCGCCCCGACGGCCTTGTCCATGTCGAAGTTGCCGTGGATCTCGGGAGCTGCGAGCTGGATCGGGTGATGCATCATGTCGCCCGTGATCACCGCTTCCTGACCCTTCGAGCGGATGTGAACGCTGACATGGCCAGGCGTGTGGCCCGGCGTCGGCTCGAGCCACACTTCATCAGTAATGCGATGTTCGGTGCCGATGAAGTCGACGAGCCCCGCCTTGACGACCGGGTCGATCGAGTCCTCGAGGTGCGCGACGTTGTGGTAGCCGCCGGTTTCCCGAAGCTGCTGCCAGTGATCGTACTCACCCTTGCCGAAGAGGTAACGCGCCTGCGGGAAGGTTGGAACCCACTTGCCGTTCACCTTCTGCGTGTTCCAGCCGACGTGGTCGAAGTGCAGATGCGTGCACATGACCGTGTTGATGGTCGATGGCGGGAAGCCGGCGTCCGCCAGATCCTTGAGGAAGGTCGTCTGCATGTTGCAGAAGACCGGAAACTCGCGTTCGCGGTCCGCGCCGATGCAGGTGTCGATCATCACGCGCTTGTCGCGCGAGCTGAGAACAAAGCACTGGAAGGAAATCAGCATCTTGCCGGCGGGCGTCGCGAAATGGGGCAGAAGCCAGGGGAACTTCTGCACATACTCCGCCTTGCCGTCGGGCAGCAGCATCGCGATGTCGTCTTCCCAGTTGTTTACCTCGACGATGCGGGCGATCTTTACATCGCCGATCTGCCAGTGCCGGATGTGTTCCTTAGCCATTGTTGCCCCCCTGAGGTACCGGGATTGGATAACTGGGGATTTGCCCAGTACTACAACCTATCGTCTTGTTAAGCACGCGGGCAAATCCCCAGTTATCCAATCCCGGTACCTGGCGTCGGCGCGGGTCGGCCGAGCACGAGGTCTGCGCATTTCTCCGCGACCATCACGACGCCGGCATTGGTATTGCCGCCAACGATGCGCGGAAAGATCGAAGCGTCCGCGACCCTTAAGGCCGCGATTCCGCGGACGCGCAGTTCGGGATCGACGACCGCGCCGTCATCGGTGCCCATGCGACAGCTGCTCACCGGGTGATGCACGGTGTAAGAGGTCTGTCGGACGTGCTCGGCGAGCGCGGCGTCATCGAGTGCAGTCGGGCCCGGTTGTACTTCAACCGCCCGATAGCGGGCGAAAGCCGGCGCTGCAATGATCTGTCGCGAAATTCTCAGGCCCTCGAGCGTCGGCCCAAGATCGCCCGGGTCGCCGAGCAGATTCGGATTGATCGTGGGCGGCGTGCGCGGATCGGCATTCGCGAGCGTGATGCTCCCCCGGCTCTTCGGGTAGACGTGCACGACACTCAGCGCGAAGCCGTGACCGAGTGGAAACGGAAACGTGTTGCGGTTGCGACGCGCGGGCTGGAATACGATCTGCAGGTCCGGTCGGTCGAGGTCCGGCGTCGATTTGAGGAAGGCGTTCGCTTCGAAGACGTTGCTTGCGAGCGGGCCGCGGCGCGCAAAGGCGTATTCCACAAGGTGCCAGGCGTTGCGTGGCGTGGCGCGGAGCGAAATTCCATACGACTCGCTGTTCTTCATTTCCATCACGACGCCCGCTGCGAGATGGTCGTGATAGTTTGCGCCGACGCCTGGCAGGTGATGAGTCACCGGGATGCCGAGCGCGCGCAGCTGATCCCCATCGCCGATGCCGGAGAGCATCAGCACCTGCGGCGATTGCACAGCACCCGCGCAAACGATGACTTCGTGCTTCGCCGTGAGCCTGCGCTTTTCTCCTTCGATTTCGACGTCGACACCGATTGCCCGGCCGTTCTCGATCGCGACGCGCGTCACGAGAGCGTTCGTGAGGACTCGCAGGTTTGCGCGGGAGCGGGCAGGGCGCAGGAACGCGACAGCCGTGGAGTCACGCCGCCCATTGCGAATTGTCCCCTGGCGCGGGCCATAGCCTTCGGTATCGCTGCCGTTGAAATCGTCATTGCGCTTGAAGCCGAGCGAGCGCATCGCCTCCATGAATGCCGCGACCATCGGGTTCGGCTTCGCAATGTGCGCGACCTTGATCGGTCCATCCTTGCCATGAAGCGGTGAATCGCCGAACGCCGCGTTCGCTTCCGAGCGGATAAAGTAGGGCAGCACCTCACGATAGCTCCAGCCGCGATTGCCCATCGCGGCCCAGTCGTCGAAGTCCCTGGGATTCCCGCGAAAATACACCATGCCGTTAATCGAGCCCGAGCCGCCCAAAACGCGACCGCGCGGCACCGGAATCCGGCGGTTGTTGAGTTGGGCCTGAGGAGCTGTGAGAAAGCGCCAGTTGAGGTGCGGCCGCCCGATTGCCGCCGCAACAAAGGCCGGCACTTGAATGAAGAGGTGCGAGTCCTCACCGCCAGCCTCGATGAGGCAAACCGAGTTGTTCCGGTCTTCGGAGAGTCGCGCCGCGAGCACGCAACCCGCGGTGCCCGCGCCGACAATGACGAAGTCGAAGTTCTCGCTCATTCAGGTCGCCGCGGTGACCGCAATGTCGGACAGGCGCTGCCAGCGCTCGATATTGGCGTCCGAGTTCATGACGCCGGTCGCGAGCCCGACGAATGTCATGTCGAGTTCGGGATCGACCCAGAAGAGCGTCGTGCCCGCGCCGTGATTGCCGAAGGTCTCGGGTGAAGTCAGCGTTCCGAAAAGCGCATGACCCATTCGATCGCCTCGCAGCGAAAAGCCGAGGCCGATGTAGGCGGGCAGCACTTCCCAGCCGCGATTCTCGAAGATCTTGCGGTAGAGCTCGTTCGGCTTGTCGCCGGTCCAGCACCGATGCGCGCGTCGCACAATCGTGGGCGAGAGGATGCGCGCCCCGTCGAGTTCTCCCTCGCGCCTCAACATCTCGGCGAAGCGATACATGTCGGCTGCGGTCGAGACCGCGCCGACCCACGGCATCTCGGCGAACTCTTCCTCAAACGCGCCGTTGATCCCGAGATTGCTGTGGCCGAGATGCTGCGTCGGCGAATTGCCGTGGAAGTGCGGCACGAGGTGGCGCTTCCTCAGGTCCTTGCGCAGGCCGATCGCGGTGTCCTTCATGCCGAGGGGCTTCAAGAGCTCCTGTTCGCAGATTTCGCGGAAAGAGCGCTTCTTCGGGTCGGTGCGGCGCAGGGCATCGCCCATGAGCGCGTGGTGACAGATCGGGGCGTAGCGCACGAACTGGCCGGGCGGATCCTGCGGGACGATGTTCTTGCAGATCTCCGCGATCACCTCGTCGAGCACGTCGATGTACATGCCCTCGCGCGGCGAATACACGCTCGGGAGGCCCGAGGAGTGCGTCAGCAGGTGATGGATCTCGATCTTCTCGCGCCCGTGACCGGAGAACTGTGGCACGAGGTCCGAGATGCGCGTGGTGAGGTCGAACTGGCCGCGCTCGATCGCCTTCAGCACGAGTACGACCGTCAGCGCTTTCGTGACCGAGAACAGGCTGAAGACGGAATCCTTCTTCACAGGGCGCTTGCGGTCGGGAGCCGAGTGGCCGAGCGCTTCGTGAAACACGAGCTTGCCGTGGCGGCCAATGGCGATCACGCCGCCGTGGTATTTGTCCTTCACGATGTCCTCGCGCATCACGCGCAGGATTTCGGCGAGCCGCTTCGCGTCCATGCCGCCCGCGGGCTTCGGATTCTTCTTCTTCACTTCATCGCCTCCTGAAGTTTCGACACGTAGTAGCTGTCCATGTATTCGCGCAAGCGCCAGACTTTGCCGTCCTTGATCTCGACCGCCCAGGCGTAAAGGTTCTCGTACGGCCGGCCGTCCATGAAGGTGCCGCGGCCGATCGATTCGCCGATGACGAGCGAGCCCTTCGAGGCGATCGAGGTCATGATGACCTTCGGGTCGCCCGGCTTGAACATGCCACGCACCGGCGCGAGGAAGTCATCGACGATGCCCTTGCGGCCCTTGTGCTCGCCGGCACCGGCGATGCCCTTCACCTGCACCTGCCAGATGGCTTCCTCGTGAAACTCCTCGCGGATCTTCGCGAGGTCGCCCGCACCGAGCGTTTCGAAGAACTTGAGGAAGATGCGTTCGTTGTCATTATCGGCTTTGACCATGGTGGACTCCTTCAGCGGGTGGCGTCGAGCTCGGCGAACGCTTCGCGTGCGATGCGCACGGAATCGATGCCGGCCGGAATGCCGCAGTAGATCGCAACTTGCAGGAACACTTCGCAGATCTCTTCACGCGTGACGCCGTTGGTGAGCGCGCCCTTCACGTGGATCTTCAGTTCATGCGGCCGGTTGAGCGCCGCGATCATCGCGAGATTGAGGAGGCTCCGCTCGCGGCGCTTCAGGCCCGGCCGGCTCCAGACGCGCCCCCAGCAGTACTCCGTGGACAGTTCCTGTATCGGGCGGCTGAAGGCATCCGCGCTCGCAAGGGACTTCTCGACATAGTCGTTGCCGAGCACGGCACGGCGGATTTCGAGTCCCTGCTGATAGAGATCCTTGTTCATGATTTCGGTCCTCGTTTCGGGGAGATTTCGCAGCCGGCGCGTTCCTCGACGATGCGCGCGACGGCGGTGCAGTCGGAATCGGGCCCATATTTTTCATTGACGGCCGCGAGCAGATCCCGCACCTGCTCGCCCACGCGCATCGGCACGCCGAGCGCCGCTGCCTCCTCGAGGCACAGGCGCACGTCCTTGTAGGCAAGTCCCGCGGAAAATCCGAAATCGAAGCCGCGGGTGAGCACGTGTTTCGGAAACTTGTCGGCGGAGGCGGTATTGCGGCCGCTCGATGCGTTGATGACATCGAGCATGACAGCTGGATCGAGGCCGGCCTTGACGCCCATCGCGAGCGCTTCGGAGGTGATGGCGATTGCGGCCTGCGACATCAGGTTGTTCGCGAGCTTCAGCGTTTGACCAAGCCCGGGCTCCTCGCCAACGAAGAAGAGTTTACCGAGCCGCTTCAACACGGGTTCGATGTCGTCGAACGCAGCGCGCGGGCCCGAAACCATGATCGCGAGCGTACCGGCCTTTGCCCCGGCGATGCCGCCACTCACGGGCGCATCGAGCGTAGCGATGCCCCGTTCGCTCAGGGAGCGCGCGATCCGGACCGCGGTCGCCGGACCGGAGGTCGACAGATCGACGAATGTCCGGACGGCGTTCCCCGCCTTGACGCCATTCGTTGCGTCAACAACGTCGAGTACGACGGCGGGCGTCGGCAAGCTCGCGAAAACCAGCCGGGCCGCGGATGCAACCGCCGCGGGCGAATTGGCTCGTTTGGCGCCCGCATCGACCAAGGCTTGCGCGGCTTTATCGCTGGCATCGAAGATCGTCAACGGATGTCCGGCGGCGAGCAGACGTTGGGCCATCGCGCCGCCCATGCGACCGACGCCGATGAAGCCGATGGTTTCGCCGGGTGTCATGACCGCGGTGCCAGGTCGACCCGTGCGACCCCGTCGAGTCCCGTCTCTGCTTGCGGGTAGCGGGCGAGCACGATCGGGTCGTGACCGGGGATGAAATGATCCGGGGAGCTCGCAAGCCGCAGGGCCGTACGTTGCGCTTCGAAGTAGGCCGGGAGATCGTCGAAGATCGGGAACGCGCGGCGTTCCTCGAGATTGCGGTAGAAGTGCGCGGTATCGGAGCCGAGCACAACCCAGCCTCGTTCCGTCGCGACCCGCACGATCTGCATGCCGCGCGTGTGGCCGCCGACCTTGTGCAGCGTGATGCCGGGCGCGATCTCGGCATCGCCGTCGTGGAACTCGACGCGGCCCGCGAACACCTTGTGCACCATCGCCGCAACGTCGGCCGCCTCGAAGATGCCGCCGACCTCAGGCTCGCCCATGCAGCGGCCGGCGCAGTACGCCATTTCGGCGTCCTGCAGGTGGTAGCGTGCACGGGGAAACAGGTCGTGATTGCCCGCATGGTCGTAATGCATGTGTGAAATCACGATATGCTCCACCGCATCCGGTTCAACGCCGATGGCCTTGAGTCCCTCGGCGACCGGACGGACGATCTGGCGCCCGCGGCGCCGCGCGGTGGCTTCATCGAAGCCCGTATCGACGATAACCGCGCGTCCCGCACCCACGATCGCCCACACGTAATAGTCGAGAGGCATCGGCCCATCGTGCTCGTCGCCCCCCGCGAAATTATGCCGGGCGGTGCGGTCGAGATGGGCGTAACGGACGGCGAAAACTTCGTAGGTCGCGGCCATAGCCAAGCAAAGCCATGAGCAAGAATGAAATTGTCGTTGTCGGCTCGGGACACAACGGTCTGGTGGCCGCCGCCTATCTTGCGGCGGCGGGCCGCCGAGTTCTGGTCTTAGAGCGAAATGCCTGGTTCGGCGGGGGTGTGGTCACCCGGGAGCTCACCCTGCCCGGGTTCCGCCACGACCAGCATTCCATGGCACACATCTTTATACACGCCAATCCGCTGCTGGCGGCCGACGAACTCGGCCTCAAGGCGAAATATGGCCTCAAGTACGTATTCCCCGATCCCCCGATGATGTCGGTGTTCGAGGATGGCAGCACCCTCGGCATCTACCGGGACCGTGAACGGACCTGTGCCGAGATCGCCAAGTTCTCGAAAAAGGATGCCGACGCCTATCGGCGCCTTGCCGCCCAGGCCGAGGCGTGGCTGCCCATGGTGGCCGCGTCCCTCTACACGGCGCCTGCCCCGCAGGGTGCCTCGTTCGCGATGCTGGATCAGAGCCGGGAGGGGCGCGATTTCTGGAAGGTCGTGCAGATGAGTACGCACGACGTGCTGTGCGAGTATTTCGAGCACGACAAGGTCCGCATGCACTTCGCGCGCATTGCCGGCGAGAACCTTGTGTCGCCGGACGAGAAGTCGACCGGCCTTGGCGTCTTCGTATTCGTCGGCTTCATGGAGGCATACGGCATCGGCGTGCCGATCGGCGGCAGCGGCCGGCTGACGGATGTGCTGATCGCCTGCATCCGGGACCACGGGGGCGAGGTGATCGCGAACGCGGATGTCGCCCGCGTGCGCACGAAGGGCGGGCGCGCCACCGGCGTCGTCACCACGGACGGACGCGAGTACGAAGCCCGAGATGCCGTCATCGGTGCGATCCATCCGCATCATCTCGGGAGGGTGGTCGAGGGAATCGATCCCGCCATCGCGAAGGCCGCTGCAGCCACCCAGATTTCGCCGGTCGCCTGCATCACCGTGCATGCGGCGCTCAAGTCGCCGTTGCAATTCAAGGCGCGTGAATCCGTGCGCGCCGTGATGATCGAGCTCTTGCCGACCAGCTACGACACGCTGCGTCGTTCGTTCGACGATCTCCGCTACGGCGGATTTTCGAAATACCCGCTCGTCGGTCTCGGCTCGCTCACGATGTTCGACCCGTCGCGTGTGCCGGAAGGGCGCGGCACGATGCATGCCTGGGACTACGTGCCCTACGAGCGCGCCGACCACAAATCCTGGGACGACACCAAGCGCGATTACGCCGAGCACATGCTGAAGCACATGAGCCGCTTCATCGAGAACGTCGGACCCGACAACATTCTTCAGTACCACTGCGACAGCCCGGTCGACATGCAGCGCACCTCGCCGAGCTTTCATCACGGGGACCTGCACGGCATCGCAACCACGACTTATCAGTCCGGCGCGCACCGGCCGACGCCCGAGCTCGGCCAGTTCACCGTGCCCGGCATCGAGCGCTTCTACCTCGTTGGGCCGTTCCAGCATCCGGGCGGCGGCGTGTTCGGTGCGGGACGCGCAACGGCGGTCAAGCTCGCCGAGGATCTCAAGATCGATCTGTCGAAGGTCGCTCGTTGACGGGAGGAGCTGCGTGAAGTTCGCGAGCTTCCATGCGGCCGGCCGCGACCGCTTCGGTGTTCTCACCGACGACGGCCTCTTCGATGTGTCGGCTGGCGGACAAGCACGCACTTTGCTGGAGTTGATCGAGGCCGGTGACCGGGCCGTTGAGAGCGCGCGTCAGATTGCCGAGATGCGCGCCGGCGAACACTTCGCGCTCGCAGATATTTCCTGGCATGCGCCGCTGCGCCGGCCCACGAAGATCTGCTGCCTTGCGCTCAACAACAGCGCGAATTCCGATCGCATCCTGTCGGGACCGAAGCATCCCGCGATGTTCATCAAGCCGGCGAGTGCGCTCATTGGGCACAACGGCGCGATCGAGTGTCGGGCCGAGTACGGGCGCGTGCATCCAGAACCGGAACTTGCCGTCGTGATCGGCCGTGCGGCGAAGAATGTCCGAGCCGGCGAGGCGTACGACTATGTTTTCGGCTACACGATTCACAATGACATCACCTCGCCGACGATGCGCGGCGAGGATACGTTTCACTACCGCGCGATCCATCCTAAGGCGGGAGCGGCCGACGAAATCGAATACGTCGACACCTGGGTGAGCTACCCGGGGCGCTACAAGTGCGCGGATACCTTTGCGTGCATGGGGCCGGTCGTTGTGACGAAGGAAGAAGTCCCGGATCCTCACGCGCTGCGCGTGACTTGCTCGCACCGTGGCGAACTCGCGACGGACGACAACACAGCGAATCTCTTCTATAAAACACCCGAAGTCATCGAGTTCCTGTCTCATTACCTGACGCTCTTTCCTGGCGATATCATTTCGCTCGGCACCGCACTGGCGAGAAGCTCGAAGGGACGGCCCGTGCAGAACATCGATCTCAATCAGCTCGGCGGACCGGTGTCGGTTTCCATCGAGCGGATCGGTACGCTCACCAACGAAGTCAAATGGGTTTGAACCATGCCACGCATTGCTCCCGTCACCGATGAGAAAGCCGGGCCGCCCGATCTGGTCGCGGCCATCCGCGCGCGTCGGGGCGGGACGCTCCTGACGCTCGACCGGATGCTGCTCCACAGCCCTGCCTTTGCGAAGGGCTGGAACTCGCATCTCGGCGCAGTGCGAAACGACCTCAAGATCAACGCGCGGCTCCGCGAACTTGCAATCTGCGCCGTTGCCGTATTGAACGGCGCCGAGTACGAATTCGCGATGCACGGCCCGATCTACGTCAAGGAGGGCGGCAAGGAAGCGGCGATCCAGGCGCTGCGCTCGGTCGATAGCGCACTCACGGACCGCGCGCTCTTCAACGACGAGGAGCGGGCGGTGCTCGCATTTGCAGTCGAGATGACGCGCAACGTCAAGGTGCCGGACGCCACGTTCGCGAAGGCGCGAGCGGCGATCGGCGGCGACCAGGCGATCGTCGAATTGATCGGCGTGATAGCGACCTACAACATGGTCTCGCGCTTCCTCGTCGCGCTCGGCATCGAATCGGAGAAACCGGGAACCTGATCCGCCATGGACGAACTCGCCCAGATTCGTATTCGACTCGCGCTCGAGGACCTCAACTCGGCGTTCACCCATTTCCTCGACCACGATCTGCTTGATGAACTCGTCGATCTCTTCACCGAGGATGCGGTGTACACGCATGACGAGAGGCGCTCCGTCGGGCGCGAAGCGGTGAGAGCCGTGTTTATCGCGCGCAAAGCCGGCGGAGTGCGCACGGTCCGGCACGTCGCAAGCGGGCTACGCGTTCAGGTCGAGAGCGATTCGAGGGCCAGCGGGACGAGTGTATGTCTCACGTTCGCTTATGACGGCCCACCGCCGGTCACGCCGGCAACGCCGTATCTCGTCGCGGACTTCGAGGACGAATATCGCCGGTGCGCGGATGGGCGCTGGCGGATCGCGGTTCGGCATATCCGCCGCATCTTTGTGGCCGAAGGCAATCCGGGACCGCCCGGCATGCGACGATGAGCGTCGGGCCGCAGCTAGCGAGGATGCTGTGGCGGACGCTTGCTGTAGCGATGTCCGTGGTCACCGTCGGTGTGCTCACGCTGTATGTCGCGTCGGAACGCATCATCCATCGCCAGTACGACGCGCCGCTCGTCGACATTGTCGTGCCTGCAGACGCCGAATCGATTCGCGAGGGCGCACGGCTCGCGAGGATTCACGGCTGCAATGACGGATGCCACGGTGAGCAGGTAGGCGGCGAAATCTGGGACGACGGGCCGTGGGAAGGGCGGGCCATGGCGCCGGACATCGCGCTCGTCGCGCGGCAGCTGTCGACGGCGCAAGTCGTCCGCATTGTCCGGCAAGGCATCCGCGTGAACGGCGAAGGCGTTGAGATCATGCCGTCGAACATGTTTCACCATTTGACGGATCGTGACCTCGGCAAGATTCTCGCGTTCCTGCGGCAGGCGCCGGTCACGAACCGGCGCACGTACGCGTTCAATCCCGGTCCGCACTGGCGCTGGCAGCTGGTAAAGGGCGACTTCCTGCCAATGCCGGACGAGATTCGACGCATGGACGCGAAGCTGCGCGTGCCGATACCCGACGACGCGGAGCATCTCGGCGAATACCTCGCACGCACGTCCTGTCCTGAATGTCATGGAGTCGCGCTGGAGGGCGACGGGATTGATACGCCGAATCTCGTCATCGTGCAGGCTTATACGGAAGAGGCGTTCATTCACTTCATGCGAACCGGCAAGGCGCTCGGGGATCGCGAACTCGAACTGATGTCCGTCACCGCGCGCGAACGCTTTTCGAATTTCACGGATGTCGAGGTGCGCGCGTTGTACGCGTACCTGCGTCGCGAGCGAGCGCACTGAGGTGCAGTGAGTGAATGGCGCTCCCAACCGGATTCGAACCGGTGTTACAGCCTTGAGAGGGCCGTGTCCTAGGCCTCTAGACGATGGGAGCGGGAGAGGCGGGCCGTTTTCGGGCGCGCCATTATAGAGAGCGCGAGTCTTTGCTCAAGCGCTGTGGAGTGCCCTGCGGGCGCGGTCGGGCGAGCGCTGTCGGGGTGCAAATCCGCTCCCCGTCAGTACATTAAGAAGTACCTGTAAAGTATTGAAATACATGTCTATGAGAAGGCCCACTTCGCAGGCCTGAGTGCTCGGGGAAGCGGACCTCGCCGGCTATGCGCGTGGAGAGCGGCAAGTGCGCGAGGCGCGGGCGCTATGATACGCGCCGCTCTCAACTGGCCCCTTCGGATAACAAGCATTGGATACGAGCCTCGCACGGCCACCGCAGATCATCCCGCGCGCCGACCATTCCATTTCGCGCAAGGACATTTCGGGAAACGCTCTCAAGGTTCTCTATCGCCTGAACGAGGCGGGGTTCCACGCCTTCCTCGTCGGCGGCGCCGTGCGCGATATCCTGCTCGGGCTCCATCCGAAGGATTTCGACGTTGCGACCGACGCGGAACCCGAGGAAGTGCGGCGTATCTTTCGCAACTCCCGTCTGATCGGGCGGCGCTTCCGGCTGGCGCACGTCTACTTCGGCGACGAGATAATCGAAGTTGCAACCTTCCGGGCATCGACCGTAAGCGATGCGCCGGACTCCGACGATGAGCCGACGTTTCCGGACGACATCGACGAGGAGCATCGCGTAGTGCACGCGAGCGGGCGGATCCTGCGCGACAACCTCTACGGCACGATCGACGATGACGTCTGGCGCCGCGACTTCACGGCGAACGCGCTCTACTACAACATCGCCGACTATTCGATCTGGGACTACGTCGGCGGCGTGGCCGATATCCGTGCGCGCGTGATCAAAGTCGTCGGTGATCCGACGACGCGCTTTCGCGAAGACCCTGTGCGGATGCTCCGCGCCATCCGCTTCGCCGCGAAACTCGGGTTCACGCTCGCGCCAGAGACGGCAGCGCCGATCGCTTCACTCAAGCGCTTGCTCGCCGAAGTGCCCGCGGCGCGGCTCTTCGACGAGACGATGAAGATGTTTCTGAAGGGCGCGGCGCTTGCAACCTGGCGGCGCCTGCGCGATTTCCAGCTCGACGCCATGCTGTTCCCGGGCACCGCGCGCTATTTCGACGAACATCCCCAGGGCCCCGAGTATCGTTTGCTCGAGCGCGGGCTCGAAAGCACGGATGCACGGATCGCCGCCGACAAGGCGGTGACGCCGACCTTTCTCTTCGCCGTGCTGCTTTACGCGCCGATCCGCGAAGCGGCGCTGCGCTTGCACGAGCAGGGCACACCCGAAACGCAGGCGTACTTTCTCGCGAGCGATCATGTGCTGCGGGCGGAGCAGCGCAATGTTTCGATCCCGAAACGCTTCACGCTCCCGATGCGGGAACTCCTCGCGCTGCAGCCGCGCTTTCGCCGGCGCGATGGGCGCAAGGCGCTCGCGCTCCTCGAGCATCCGCGTTTTCGCGCCGCCTACGATTTTCTCCTTCTGCGCTGCGAAGTCGGGCTCGACGACGCTGAGATCGGCGAGTGGTGGACGAAGGTGCAGACGATGCCGCACGAGGAGCGCCAGGCGCTCGTCGACGCAAACGCCGCGCATGCGCCGCGCGCAGCGGGCCCCGGGCGGCGCCGTCGCCGCCGAGGGCGGCGGAGCAAACCCGCGGGTTCAACTTCGAGTTGATGATGTGGACGCCGGCTTACGTCGCCATCGGCAGCAATCTTTCGCATCCTGCAATGCAGGTGCGGAGCGCTTTCGAGCGGCTCGCGCAGATCAAAGATACGCGGCTCGTTTCGAAGTCGCGGCTCTATCGAACGGCGCCTCTCGGCCCGCAGGACCAGCCCGCGTTCGTCAACGCGTGCGCGGGCCTGCTGACGAGTCTGACGCCCGAGGCGCTGCTCACCGAGCTGCGAAAGGTCGAGCTCGAGATGGGCAAGGTGCCACCACCGGTGCGCTGGGGGCCGCGCGTGATTGATCTGGACCTCCTGCTCTACATTGGCGAGCGGCGCGCCACTCCTGAACTCGTGCTCCCGCATCCGCGCATGCACGAACGCAACTTCGTCTTGTATCCTCTCGCCGAACTCGCGCCCACGCTCGAGGTGCCGGGCTACGGGCGCGTCGCCGGCCTCGCGGAACAGGTGGGCCGGCAGGGACTCGACCTCCTGTGAAAAAAGCGAATCCTGACAAGTCGACCGGCGCTGCGAACCATCGCTTTATCGTGGTGGAAGGCCCGATCGGCGTCGGCAAGACGAGTCTCGCCCGCCGGCTCGCCGATCATTTCGGGAGCGAACTGTGGCTCGAGCAGGCCGAGGACAATCCGTTTCTCGAGCGCTTCTATCGCAACATGCGCGGCGCCGCTTTCCCGACGCAACTGCATTTTCTCTTTCAGCGGGTACGCCAGGTGCAGGCGATGCGCCAGCAGGACCTGTTCGCGCCGCTGCGCGTCTCGGATTACCTGCTCGAGAAGGACCGCCTGTTCGCGCGCGTGACGCTCGACGACGAGGAATACGCGCTCTACGAGCAGGTTTACGCGAAACTCGCGGTCGACGCGCCCCGCCCGGATCTCGTCGTGTACCTGCAGGCGCCGGTGGACGTGCTGGTCGACCGGATCGCAAAGCGGGGCATCCGTTACGAGAGCCACATCGAGCGCAGCTACCTGGAGCGCCTCACCGAGGCGTACGCGAGCTTCTTTCATCACTACGATGCCGCTCCGCTCCTCATCGTGAACGCGGCGGCAATCGACCCTGTCGCCAACACTGCAGATTTCAGCGAACTCGTGTCGCACATGGCCGCAACGCGCCGCGGCCGGCACTATTTCAATCCGATCGGCCATCTGCTGTAGGCTCTCAGGTATGTACACCCAGCTCCAACTGCGGGACGCCGCCCGGCCGCCGGTCAACGTAGCGACGCTGCGCAAGATGAAAGCCGATGGCGAGAAGATCGCGTGCGTCACCTGCTACGACGCAAGTTTCGCCGTGCTCGTCGATGAAGGCGGCGCGGATCTCGCGCTCGTTGGCGATTCGCTCGGCATGGTGATCCAGGGCCATGACACGACTGTGCCGGTGACGATGAACGACGTCATCTATCACTCGAGCGTCGTTGCGCGCGGACTCTACCGGCCGTTCCTCGTCGCTGACATGCCGTTCATGAGCTACTCCTCGAAGGAACAGGCGCTCGCGAACGCCGTGCGCCTCATGCAGGAGGGCGGCGCCAAGATGGTGAAGCTCGAGGGCGGCGCCGGCCAGATCGAGATTGTCGAGTTCCTCGCAAGCCACGACATTCCGGTCTGTGCCCATATCGGATTGAAACCCCAGTCGGTGCACAAGATCGGCGGCTTTCGCGTGCAGGGCCGCGAGAACGAGCAGGCCGAGCGCATGATCGAGGACGCGCTTGCGCTCGAACGTGCAGGAGCCGACGTGGTCCTGCTCGAGTGCATCCCCGCCGAACTCGGCGCGCACATTTCGAAACAGGTGTCCGTCCCCGTCATCGGCATCGGCGCGGGACCGGACGTCGACGGGCAGATTCTCGTGCTCTACGATCTTCTCGACATCACGACGGGTCGCAAGCCGCGCTTCGTGCGCAACTTCATGGAAGGCGCATCGAGTCCGCTGGATGCGGTGAAGCGCTACGTCGGCGCCGTGCGCGATCGCTCCTATCCAGCGCCAGAGCATTGCTTCTGAGCGCAGGTGCGGGCGGGGGCATGCAGGTCGTCAATCGAATTGCGACGCTTCGGGAGCAGGTGCGCGCCTGGCGCCGGGAGAATCTGCGCGTCGCGCTCGTGCCGACAATGGGGAATCTGCACAAGGGCCACATCAGCCTCGTCGCCCATGCGCAGGATCTTGCGGATCGCGTGGTCGTGTCGATCTTCGTGAATCCGCTGCAGTTCGGTCCGACCGAGGACTATGAGGACTATCCGCGCACGCTCGAGCACGACAAGGAACTCCTCGGCAAGGTGAACGCGGATATCGTGTTCGCGCCGCCGGTGTACGAGATCTATCCCGTCGGCCACGAGCGGACGACGACGGTCGAGGTGGCGGATCTTTCTGGCATTCTCTGCGGCGCGTTCCGGCCGGGGCACTTCACCGGCGTCGCGACCGTCGTCACGAAACTCCTCAACATCGTCCTGCCCGACGTCGCTGTCTTTGGCGAGAAGGACTACCAGCAGTTGATCGTGATCCGGCGGCTGGTTGCGGATCTATGTCTGCCAGTTGAAATCCGCGGCGGGCCGACGGTCCGCGATCACGACGGCCTCGCCCTGAGCTCACGCAACAAGTACCTGAGCCCCCGCGAGCGCAGCGTCGCGCCGAAGCTCTACGAGTCGCTAAAGCTTGCTAAGCAGCGCATCGAGAAGGGTGAGAACGACTATGACTCGATCCAGCAGGGCGGCATGCGGCTTCTTGAGATCGCGGGCCTCAAGCCCGACTATTTTGCGATCCGCCAGGCGGCGGACCTTGCGCCGCTACGCGCCGAGAGCCGCGATCTCATCGTGCTCGCCGCCGCGCGCCTCGGCAAAGCCCGTCTGATCGACAACGTTCACGCGCGCGTCATCGAGCGTCACTGACTGTCGTCCCTGCGCGGCGTACGGATCACGGGCAACCCGCCACCTGTGATCAGGCGCGACCCGCGCCGGAAGAATACGTAGTTGTAGACCCAGGAGAGGAACACCGAGATGCGGTTGCGAAAGCCGATGAGCACGGTGATGTGGAGCAGCATCCAGGCGAGCCAGGCCATGAGTCCGCCGAAGTGCAGGCGCCCGATCTCGACCACGGCGCGCGATTTTCCGATGGTCGCCATCGAGCCGTAATCGAAGTACCGGAACGGCGTGCTGCGAGCGGACGATTGGCCGGCAAGCTCCGCGGCAAGGATTTTCGCGACGTACCGGCCCATCTGCAACGCACTCTGTGAGACTCCGGGCACGGGTTTCTTCGATTCGCCATCGACGAGGTACGCCGCATCGCCAATAACGAAGATTTCGGGGTGACCTGCAATCGAACAATCCGCGCCAACGGGAACACGTCCGCCCGGTCCCGGAGTGACGCCGAGGGTCTTCGTGACAGGCGCCGCGCGCACGCCGGCAGCCCAGATGACGTTGTAGCTCGCGAGGCGTTCGCCGTTCACCACGACACCTTGCGAGTCGATGGCTGTCACCGGACTCGACAAGCGAATCTCGACCCCGAGAGCGTGGAGCTGTTGCATCGCGCGCGAGGATGAATCCTCGGCAAGCGCCGCGAGCAGCCGCGGGCCTGCTTCGATGAGGATCACGCGGGCGCTGCGCGTATCGGCGAAGCGGTAGTCCCGCGGAATGACGTCGACCGCGAGTTCCTTGATGGATCCGGCGAGCTCGACGCCCGTCGGCCCGCCGCCGACGATCACGAAGGTGAGGCGCGCGCGCCGCTCCTCGGGGTCCGTCTCGATTTCGGCGGTTTCGAAGGAGAGCAGCAGCCGCGAACGGATCTGCGTGGCGTCATCGAGCTGCTTCATCCCCGGCGCGAACCTTGCCCAGTCATCGTGGCCGAAATAGTTGTCGACCGCGCCCGGCGCGAGCACGAGATAGTCGTATGCCACGTGTTCGCCGTTCACGATGACCTCGCGTGCCTCGGCGTCGACCGCTTCGACGAGGCCGAGTACTACCGTGACATTCCTCTGGCCGCGCAGGATCGTGCGAATCGGTTGGGAAATATCGGCCGGCGTCAGCGCAGCGCAGGCGACCTGATAGAGGAGCGGTTGAAACAGGTGATAGTTATTGCGATCGATGAGGATGATCTCGGCAGCAAGGTGCCGCATGGCGCGTGCCGCGAACAAGCCGCCGAATCCACCGCCGACGATGAGGACGCGCGGGATCCTAATCATGACTCGCTTGCGGATGTTGCGCGCGCGCCCAGCGCGCATGTTCGCGCACGATCTCCGAGGAATCGTCGACGCGTCGTTCAATGGCGGCGAGAATCGCCACCGATGAGGGCGCGTTGCCGAGGGCCACGGCGATATTTCTGAGCCAGCGTTCGTGGCCGATGCGCCGGATCGCACTGCCTTGCGTGCGCTCGAGAAAATCGGTCTCCGTCCACGCGAAGAGCTCGGCGAGGCGGGCGCCGTCGAGCCCGTAGCGCACCCGGAAATCCGGCTCGGCCGTCACCTGCGCGAATTTGTTCCATGGACAGACGAGCTGGCAATCATCGCAGCCATAGATGCGATTGCCGACGGCCTTGCGAAATTCCTCCGGGATCGATCCCGAGTGTTCGATCGTGAGATAGGAGATGCAGCGCCGCGCGTCGAGCCGGTAGGGCGCGACGATCGCCCGCGTCGGGCAGATATCGATGCAGGCCTGGCAGGTGCCGCAATGGTCGGTGGCCGGCGCATCGACAGGCAGCGGCAGATCCGTGTAGATCTCGCCGAGAAAGAACCACGAGCCCGCGCGCGAATTGATGATGTTCGTGTGCTTGCCGATCCAGCCGAGCCCCGCATTGCGCGCGAGCGGCTTCTCGAGCACCGGCGCGCTGTCGACGAAGACACGGAATCCGAAAGGGCCGATCGCGGCACGCACGCGTTCGGCGAGGTTCTGCAGCCGCTGTCGCAGGAGCTTGTGATAGTCCCGCCCGAGCGCGTAGCGGGAGATATATGCGGCTTCGCCGTCGGCGAGTGTCTCCTCGGCGTCGCGCGCGTCGCCCGGCCAGTAATCCATGCGCACCGAAACGACGCGAAGTGTCCCGGGAATGAGTTCCGCCGGCCGCGATCGTCGGGTGCCGTGACGCTCCATGTACTCCATGTCGCCGTGCCATCCCGACTGCAGCCAGTCGCTCAAGCGTGCCTCGTCGTCTGCGAGGTCGACGCCGCTCACGCCGAGCTGCTGAAAGCCGAGTTCCTCGGCCCAGCGCTTGATGTCGATGAGCAGTTTCTGTGCGTCTGCGGTGGGGTCCATGGAGTCCGAATACGCGGTCCGGTGATAGGAGCTCAGTATAATGCCGCCATGTTCGAGCTTCCTTCACCGATCTACCGCGCAGCCCAGGTGAGGGCGCTTGACCGCTTCGCGATCGAGCGTTGTTCGATTCCCGGCTACAGCCTGATGACGCGCGCAGGTGAGGCTGCGTTCCGATTGATGCGTACCCGCTGGCCGTCCGCGGAGCGCATCACCGTACTGTGCGGACCCGGCAATAACGGCGGCGACGGCTACGTCTTCGCGCGACTTGCGCAAGCAGCGGGACTCGCCGTTCGCACCGTCGCGCTCAGCGATCCTGCGGCGCTGAAAGGGGACGCGCGCCGCGCCTGGCAGGACCTGCTCGCAGCGAACGGCAAGACCGTGCAGTGGCAGGATGTCGAGCTCGATCGTGCGGAGGTCGTTATCGACGCGATCTTTGGCACGGGCCTCGATCGGCCGATGTCGCGCGACTTCGTCGAGCGCGTGGAGCTGCTCAATGCCGCAAACCGGCCCGTGCTTGCGCTCGACATTCCGAGCGGCCTCGATGCGGATCGTGGCCAGCCGCTCACCGTGGCCGTGCAGGCCGACAGCTGCATCACCTTTGCGGGTCTCAAGATCGGGCTTTTCGTCGGGAAGGGCCCGAATTGCGCCGGACAGCTCTATTTCGACGGTCTCGGCATTCCGCCGGCGCCATCCGATATCGGGCCGCCGGTCGCCGAACGCCTGATGGATTCTGCGATCGGGCGCCTCCTGCCGCGGCGCGCGCGCACGGCGCACAAAGGCGACCACGGCAGCGTCCTCATCATCGGCGGCGGCTACGGCATGCCCGGGGCGGCGCGGCTCGCGGGCGAAGCCTGCCTTCGTGCCGGCGCGGGTCTCGTCACCGTCGCGACGCGCGCTGCGAATGTTCCGGCGATTGTCGGCGGCCGGCCCGAACTCATCTGTCACGGCGTCGAGGATGCGACAGCAATCGATCCGTTGATCGAGCGGGCGGACGTCATCGCGCTCGGACCCGGCCTCGGCCAGGACGCCTGGGCAAAGTCCTTGTTCGAGCGCGCTATTGCGAGCGCGCGGCCGCTGCTCGTCGACGCGGATGCGCTTAACCTGCTTGCCGCAAAGCCGACGAAGCGCGAGGACTGGGTGCTGACGCCGCATCCTGGCGAAGCAGCGCGGCTGCTCGGCGTGGAACCGTCAGTTGTCCAGCGCGATCGTCTCGATGCGCTGCGCCTGCTCGTCGAGCGTTACGGCGGCATCGTCGCGCTGAAAGGGGCGGGGACCCTGGTCGGCATGCACGGGCACGTACCTGCGCTCTGCGACCGCGGCAATCCCGGCATGGGCGTTGCCGGCATGGGCGACGTGCTCACAGGAATCATCGCGGGTGTCTGGGCGCAGACACGCAATCTCTACGAGTCCGCCTGCGTTGGCGTTCTCGTGCATGCCCTCGCCGGCGACGCAGCCGCGCGGCGCGGCGAGCGCGGCATGCTTGCAACGGATCTTTTTCCGCAGCTACAGACGCTCATGAACATGGGGGCCTGAGATGGCGGGCGTCGCCGGCGCTGCCGCGTCCGTGAAATTCGATTGCACGGATGAGCGCGCGACAGAGCGGCTGGGTCACGCGATCGCCCAGGCCGTGGCCGGCATCGGGGTTGGACCCATTGTCATGACGTTCTCGGGCGAGCTCGGGGCCGGTAAGACGACGCTCGTCCGTGCCGTTCTCCGGGGCCTCGGCCATCGCGGTGCCGTCCCGAGCCCGACCTACATGCTGCTCGAGCCTTACGAGCTCGCCGGTTGGAATATCGCGCACCTGGATTTCTACCGGTTGAACCAGCCCGGCGACATCGAGGGTCTCGGACTGCGCGATTGGTTGACGGGGCGGCGCCTCATCCTGATCGAATGGCCGGAGAACGCGGCCGGCCGGCTGCCGGCGGCGGATGTCGCTATCGCGATTGTCTTTGCTGCCGAGCGCCGCAGTATCGAGCTGACCGCCCACACGAAGCCAGGTCGCGCGCTACTCACCGACACCTCGCTGCATTTTGCGTCCGGAGGTTAACTCCGGGAGCTCAGCTGCAGTGCCACCAAGCCGGCGTATCCCTTTCATTTCTATTGAAAAGGGAGGGCAGCCAAGCGTACATTAGGACCCGTCGCATGAGGGGTGTGCAGAAAACGATGTCCTGGCCTCGGGCGCCAATCTTGTTTCTCGTTCTGACGGTGACTGCCGCAATGACCGCGTCGTCCGCCGAAGTGCGGGAGACGCGCATCTGGGCAAGTCCGGACAGCACGCGGGTCGTGCTCGATTTGAGCGGAAACGTCGATCACACGCTCTTCACCCTGCATGACCCCGAACGAGTGGTCGTCGACATCCCCGACGCCCACATGCTGCGGCCCGCGATGCCAGCAGGTCAGGGGCTCATCCGTCAGATTCGCGCCGCGCCACGGGAAGAGGGCGATCTTCGCATTGTGCTCGACCTCGCCGGCGCGGTGCAGGCGAAGAGCTTCGTTGCGGCGCCGAACGATACCTACGGCTATCGGCTCGTCATTGACCTTGCTCCCACCGTCGAAGCCGCTCCGGTCCGCGTGCAGCACGCACCGACGGGCAATCGCGATCTTGTCATTGCGATCGATGCAGGGCACGGCGGGGATGATCCCGGTGCGATCGGCCGCTACGGCACGCGCGAGAAGGACGTCGTGCTCGCAATCGCCCGCGCGTTGCGCGACGCAGTGGCGAAGGAACCCGGCATGCGCCCAATCCTGACGCGCGACGGCGACTATTTCGTCGAGCATCGCAAACGCATGGAGAAGGCACGCGGCGAACAAGCGGATCTGTTCGTTTCCGTTCACGCGGACAGCATCCGCGACCGCAGCGTTACCGGTTCTTCCGTCTACGTGCTGTCTGCGCGGGGCGCGAGCGATGAAGCTGCCAAGATCCTGGCTGAGCGCGAAAATGCAGCCGACCTTGTCGGCGGCGTGTCGCTCGACAGCAAGGACGACGTGTTGAACTCGGTGCTCGTCGACCTGCTGCAGAACGCCAGCATGACGGCGAGCATGGAGGCAGCACGACACGTGCTCGGCGAGCTCGATCGCGTCGGCGTCGTGCGCAAGCCCCGGGTGCAACAGGCCCGCTTCCTCGTCCTGAAGTCGCCCGAGATTCCCTCGATGCTGGTCGAGACCGCCTATATTTCGAACCCGGACGAGGAACGGCGGCTCAAGGACTCGAAGTACCAGGCGCGGCTCGCCACCGCGATCCTGTCGGGCTTTCGCGGCTACTTCTACGACAATCCGCCGCCCGGCACGCGCATCGCGCAACTTGCAGCCGGCCAGCAGTCCGGTGGCGTCGTGACAGCGCGCGCGACGGATCCCGCTGGCAGCGCGCTTTCCAGACCCTGATCGGCTTCATTTTGGGCCAGGCGCTCCCGGCATCACGCTAGACTTGGCGACCCGCGTACAGGTCGCGCATGGTCATCAGAGTTCTACCGCCTGAGCTCGTCAATCAGATCGCTGCCGGCGAGGTCATCGAGCGCCCGGCGTCGGTCGTCAAGGAACTCGTCGAGAACAGCCTCGACGCCGGCGCAAGATCCGTAGCGATCGATGTCGAGCGAGGCGGCGTTGGCCTCATTCGCGTGCGCGATGACGGGCATGGCATCGACCGGGATGAGTTGCCGCTCGCCGTCGCGCGCCATGCGACGAGCAAGATTGCTGTCTTCGATGACCTCGAGTCCCTTGCGACTCTAGGCTTTCGCGGCGAAGCCCTGCCGAGCATTGCGTCGGTCTCGCGGCTGACGGTCGCATCCCGCACTCGAGACGCGAGTCACGGCTGGAGCGTCAGCGTCATCGAAGGGGCAGTCAGGCTGCCCGAACCGGTGCCGCACCCGGTCGGTACGACGGTCGAGGTGCGCGATCTCTTTTTCAACGTGCCGGCGCGGCGCAAGTTCGTGAGGGCGGAGGCAACCGAGCAGCAGCATATAGCGCGCGTCACCGAACGCCTGGCGCTCACTCGGTTCGATGCCGAGTTCGAACTCAGGATCAAGGGCAAGGTGGTGCTCAAGGTGCAGGCCGCCGCGGACCGGATGCAGCGCGAACAGCGGGTCGCGGCGATCTTTGGCGAGGAGTTCCTGGAGCACGCCTTCTACATCGAGCATGCGGTGGCCGGCATGCGCCTCACGGGCTGGCTCGCCGCGCCGACGTTTTCCCGCAGCCAGTCAGATCTTCAGTACTTTTCCGTGAACCGGCGTCTGGTGCGCGATCGCATGCTCGGCAACGCCGTGCGGGTTGGCTTCCGCGACGTGCTGTTTCAGGGCCGCCACCCCGCCTATCTTCTGGCGCTAGAGCTCGACAGCCGCGCGGTCGACTGCAATGCGCATCCGCAGAAGCTCGAGGTTCGCTTTCGCGATCCGCGCAGCGTCAACGATTTCATCCTGCACACGGTGCAGCACGCGCTTGCGGCAACGCGACCGGCGACCGGCGTTGCCGGGTCCGCGGATCGCGCCTCACTATTTCCCGCGCGCAATGATCCGAGCCTCGCGATTCCCGTCGGGTCGCAGGCGCTGCCGCAGCTCGGCATGCCGCTCGCTGAGCCCGCGGCAACTTATCGGCCGGGGGCCGCGCACTCGCATGCCGTCGCTGTGTCGCGTGCACCGGACTCGGCCGTGCCGCCGCTCGGCTATGCCATCGCGCAGCTCCATGGCGTGTACGTGCTCTCGCAGACGACGGACGGCCTCGTGCTCGTCGACATGCACGCCGCTCATGAGCGCGTCGTGTACGAGCGGCTGAAGAAATCGCTGAGCGGCGGCGCGGCGGCCAACCAGCGCCTGCTCGTGCCGGTGACGCTTGCGGTGAGCCGGGACGAGGCCGACCTCGCCGAGCGCGAACGCGGCGAATTCGCGCGCCTCGGCTTCGAGATCGACCGCATCGACCGCGATCAGCTCGCCGTGCGCCAAGTGCCGGCGCTCTTCGCCGACCGCGACGTCGCTCCCATCGTGCGTGACGTGCTCGCCGACCTGCGCGAGCACGGCACAAGCCGGCGCTTCATTGAGGGCGCGAACGAGCTGCTAGCGACAATCGCATGCCACGCGGCGGTCCGCGCGCATCGCGATCTCACGCTCACGGAGATGAACGCGCTTCTTCGAGAGATGGAGACCACCGATCGCGCCGACCAGTGCAACCATGGACGCCCGACCTGGACGCGGATCACGATGCAGGAACTCGATCGGCTTTTCCTGCGCGGACGCTGATGCCGGCAAGACCGCAGGCGATCTTCCTGATGGGGCCGACGGGTGCCGGCAAGAGCGATGCCGCGCTCATGCTCGCCGAGGAGCTTCCGCTCGAAATCGTCAGCGTCGACTCCGCAATGGTGTTCCGTGGGCTCGATGTCGGCACGGCAAAGCCCACTCGGGAGATGCGCTCGCGCGTGCCGCATCACCTGATCGATCTCATCGATCCCGCGGAGAGCTATTCCGCCGGGCGGTTCGTCCGCGACGCGCTCGCGGCCATGTCGCAGATACGCGCGCGTGGGCGCACGCCGCTCCTGGTCGGCGGGACGATGCTTTACTTTCACGCGCTCCTCGAGGGACTCGCGGATCTGCCGACCGCGGATGAGGAATTTCGCCGCGAGCTCAGCGTGCGCGCGCTTGCGACAGGCTGGCCGGCACTGCACGCGGAGCTTGCGAGCCGAGATCCGCAGGCGGCGTCGCACATCGAACCCGGCGACGCGCAGCGCATCCAGCGCGCACTCGAAGTCATTCATGCGACGGGCTCACCGATTTCGGAGTTGCAGGCCGCGCGTGCACCGTTCCTCGCGCGCGCCGATGTCCTGCGGTTCGTGATCGCACCGGCGACGCGCGCAGCGCTGCATGTCCGCATCGAGCGGCGTCTGGCTGCAATGATGCAGCAGGGTTTTCTCGACGAGGTTCGGCAATTGCACGGGCGGCCTGAACTCAACGTCGAGCGGCCAGCGCTGCGGGCCGTTGGCTACCGGCAACTCTGGAGCCACCTCGAGGGGCAGTATTCCCTGAACGAAGCGCTCTCCCGGGCGCTGGCCGCAACCCGTCAGCTCGCGAAACGCCAGTTGACCTGGCTGCGTCATCATCAGGACGCTCGGTGGTGCGATCCGCTTGAGACCGGCGCAATCGACCACATGACCCACGACGTGCGCTTGGCGCTCGGGTAACAAGGTCCGATTCAAAGCGTCGCTGTGATAACATTCGCCGCCATTCGCCGGCCAGTTTTTTGTTGCCGGCCAGCATTGCGCCCTCTTGCCCCCAGGGCGAAGCTGATAGCGCCAACAAAAATGGATAAATAACAAGGAGATGCACATGGCCAGAGGTCAGTCTCTGCAGGACCCGTTCTTGAACACGTTGCGCAAGGAGCGCGTGCCCGTGTCGATCTACCTCGTCAACGGCATTAAATTGCAGGGACAGATCGACTCGTTCGATCAGTTCGTGGTGCTCCTGAAGAACAGCGTGAGCCAGATGGTCTACAAGCACGCCATCTCGACCGTGGTGCCCGCCCGAAATGTTCGCCTGCCCACCTCGGAGGAGGACGGTCAGGAGGCGGCACCCGCGGAGTGAGGCAACCGAGTCCCAAGGAGTCGCTCATTGTTTGAGCGACCCGCGACCGGTGAGCGCGCCGTCCTGGTACGCATCGGCGTCGGCACACGCGCAACCCCCGAAGATCTCGAAGAATTCCAGGCCCTCGCGAGCGCAGCTGGCGCCGTGCCGGTCGCGAGCGTCGGTGGCTATCGCTCGCGACCGGATCCCCGTTTCTTCGTCGGCAGCGGCAAGGCCGAGGAGGTACGCGACCTCTCCAAATCGTACGCCGCCGACCTGGTGCTCGTTGATCATCCCCTCTCTCCAAGCCAGGAGCGCAACCTCGAGGAGCTGACGGGCAAGCGCGTTCTGGATCGCAACGGACTTATCCTCGACATCTTTGCCCAGCGCGCGCGCACTTCCGAAGGCAAGCTCCAGGTGGAGCTCGCGCAGCTGAAGCACATTCAGACACGCCTCGTCCGCGGCTGGACGCATCTCGAGCGGCAGAAGGGCGGCATCGGCTTGCGTGGTCCGGGTGAAACACAGCTCGAAACCGACCGGCGCCTGATTGCCAAGCGCATCAAGACGCTCCAGGGCCGAATTGAAAAGATCGGGCGTCAGCGCGAAACCGGCCGGCAGGTACGCAAAGAGGTGCCGGTGCCGACCGTCGCGATCGTCGGCTACACCAATGCCGGCAAGTCAACGCTCTTCAACCGCCTGACTGGCGCACAGACCTTCGTCGCGGATCAACTGTTCGCAACGCTCGATCCGACTGTCCGCCGCCTCGAATTGCCACGCGGCCAAACTGTGGCGCTCGCGGACACCGTTGGATTCATTCGCGACCTGCCACACGAGCTGGTCGCTGCCTTTCGATCGACGCTGCAGGAAGCGCGCGAGTCGGCGCTTCTGCTGCACGTCATCGACGTCAGCGACCCGGAACATGCCCAGCGGATCACGCAGGTGAACGCCGTGCTCGAAGCTATCGGAGCCGGTGATCTGCCGCAGGTGGAGGTTTACAACAAGATCGACCGGGCTGGTTTCGACGCGCGGGTCGAGCGCGGTAAGGGCCGTGTGCCCGGCAAGGCCTGGGTCTCGGCAACTCTCAGTGCGGGCCTCGAAGCGCTGGCAGGACTCGTGGAAGGGATATTGTTTCCCGATGTCGGTCGGCACCGGCTCGCGATCGAGCTCGTCGCGGCGGCTGTGCGATCGCAGCTCTATGAGCGCAAACTCGTGCTCACCGAATCCGTGCGCGATGACGGCAGCTGGCTGATCGACGTCGACATATCTGGCACGCAACTGCAGGAACTTCTGCGCAGGCCCGGAGTCGCCGTCGAGGCGAAGCCCGCAAGGGCCAAGCCCAGAGCCAAACCGCGAGCCAAATCCCGAGCCAAGACCCGGCCGAAATCGCGGCCGAAGTCGAAGTTGCCTTGTGTCCCCGGGAGCGCCTTCCTACAATCCGGTCACTCCCGTCGCCGCGCTCAAGGCTGACACTGCATTGGCGCGGCATAGCATTCACCGATTCAATTTACTGACCGCAGGCTGATCGACAACGTATGGCATGGAACGAGCCGGGTGGCGGCAAGAATCCTTGGGATCGACGCCCTAATCAGGGGTCGAATCTCGACGACGTGGTGCGCAACTGGCAGCGCAAGCTGGGCGCGCTCCTTGGCGGACGCCGCAGCGGCGGCGCCGCGGGCGGCACTGGCGGTGGCGGCGCGCCGGGCTGGGGCCCGCTGGCTGCCGTCGTGGTCATCATCCTCATCGCCATCTCGACCTTCTACCAGGTCGATGCCAGCGAAGCCGCGGTGATCCAGCGCTTCGGCAAGTACGACCGGGTGGTCAGCTCGGGCTTTCACATGAAGCTCCCGTGGCCGATAGAGACCAAGAAGCTGGTTCCCGTGCAGAACTACGGCAGTACCCAGGATCAGCAGACGATGCTCACGAAGGATGCAAACCTCGTGACCATCGAGCTCGGCGCGCAATACCTGCGCGAGGACCCGAAGAAGTACCTCTTCAACGTGCAGAAGCCGGAAGACACGGTGCTGCAGGTCGTCGAGGCCGCCATTCGCGAAGTCGTCGGCCAGACGACACTCGCGGAGGTGCTGGCGGCAAGCAGCCGTCTCGTCGTGATCGACAAGACCAAGGAACTCGCGCAGAAGACACTCGACAGCTACGGCGCCGGTATCCGCATCACGACGGTGAACCTCACCAACGTCAACGTGCCGGAAGCCGTACGTGACTCGCAGCAGGACGCCAACAAGGCGGTTGAAGACCGCGGCCGCAGCATTGCCCAGGCCCAGACCTACAGCAACGATATCGTCCCGAAGGCGCGTGGCGCCGCGCAAGCGCAGATCCTGCAGGCTCAAGCGTACAAGGCGCAGGTCGTGGCACTCGCGCAGGGCGACGCGGCCCGTTTCAGCCAGTTGCTCGCGGCCTATGAGCGCGCACCACAGGTCACTCGCAGTCGTCTCTATTACGAGACTCTCGAGCAGGTGCTCGCGAATTCGAAGAAAGTCATCGTGGACACGCGCGGCAACGGGCAGATTCTCTACCTGCCGCTCGACAAGCTGATGGACTCGGGCGCCGCGGGCTTGCCCGCCTTGCAGCGCGATGCTCAGGGCCGGGCCGCGGCCGACGTGCAGTCGGACGCCGCGCGGGGGAGCCGCTAATGAGCAATCGTGGCATCGCCATCGCTGTGATTATTGCTGTAGCGCTTGGCTTGGTCTGGTGGTCGTCCTTCACCGTGAGCGAAACGCAGCTCGCCATCAAGCTCACGTTCAAGGAGATCAAGCAGGCGGACTACAAACCGGGGCTGCATTGGATGATGCCGCTCGGCATCGATTCGGTGGAGAAGTACCCGAAGATGCTGCTCTCCGAGAGCTTCACGGGCGAGCAGTTCCTCACCAACGAGAACAAGCAGCTCGACGTTGCCTTCTACATCAAGTGGCGCATCTCGGATGTCACAAAATACCGACTGACGACGGGTGGCCTGCGTGATATCGCGCGGCTCAGGCTCGGCGACATCGTGCGCGACGGTATCAAGCGCGCGGCTCAGAAGCGCTCCCTCGAGCAGTTCGTTGCGGCAGAGCGCTCCGAGCTCATGGACGACATGCTGACGGGCGCCCGCACCTCGGTGCAGCAACTCGGCATCGAGATCATCGACGTGCGCATGCAGCGTGTGGAGCTCCCGGACGTCGTCATCAGTTCGGTGTACGAGCGCATGCGCCAGGACTACCGGGCGCTCGCGGCCCGCTACCGCGCCGAGGGTGAAGAAATCGCTCAGCGCACGCGTGCGGAAGCTGAGCGCGACCGGGTCGAGATTCTCGCCGAGGCGACGCGACAGGCGCAGCAGCTGCGCGGCGAGGGCGATGCTCTCGCTACCGACATCTACTCCAAGGCCTACACGAAGAATTCCGAGTTCTATTCGTTCTATCGGAGTCTCGAGGCTTACCGCAATTCGCTCGGCCGCGCGAATGACGTGATGGTGCTCGCCCCGGACAGCGAGTTCTTCAAGTACCTCAAGAATTCGAGCGGTAAGTAATCCAGTTGGGCAAGAACGTAGTCGTCATCGGCACCCAGTGGGGCGACGAGGGCAAGGGCAAAGTCGTTGACCTCCTGACCGAGCGCGCATCCGCGGTCGTTCGCTTCCAGGGTGGCCACAACGCCGGTCACACGCTCGTGATCGGCGGCGAGAAGACGATTCTCTCGCTCATTCCCGCCGGCATCCTGCGGCCAAACGTACGCTGCTTCATTGGCAACGGCGCCGTGCTCTCGCTGCCGGCACTGCTGTCGGAGGCGGACATGCTGCTCGCCAAGGGCGTGCCGGTGTTCGAGCGGCTGAGCGTGAGTCCCGCCTGTCCGCTGATCCTCCCTTCGCACATCGCGCTCGACAAAGCGCGCGAGCGCGCCAAGGGATCGAAGGCCATCGGCACAACCGGCCGCGGCATCGGGCCAGCGTACGAGGACAAGGTCGCGCGGCGCGCGCTGCGCGTATCGGATCTCTTCCACCGCGAGGAATTCGCGGCCAAGCTCGGCGAGATCCTCGACTACCACAATTTCCTGCTGCGCCAGTACTACGGCGTCGAGGCTGTCGATTTCCAGCAGACGCTCGATGAGACCCTCACGCAGGCCGAGCGCGTGCGGCCGATCGTCACGGATGTGACGCTCGCGCTCGATGACATTCAGAAGAAGGGTGGCAATATCCTCTTCGAGGGCGCGCAGGGCGCGATGCTCGACGTGGACCACGGGACCTATCCGTTCGTTACTTCGTCGAATACGACTGCAGGGGGCGCCTCGACGGGAACGGGCCTGGGGCCGCGCGATGTCCATTATGTGCTCGGCATCGTCAAAGCGTATGCGACGCGCGTTGGCGGCGGACCTTTCCCGACGGAATTGTTCGACGAAGCGGGCGAGCACCTCTCCCGCGTTGGTCATGAGTTCGGCGCCGTCACCGGACGCCGTCGCCGCTGCGGCTGGTTCGATGCCGTGGCGCTCAGGCGCGCGGTCATCAACAGCAGCGTCTCGGGCCTTTGCATCATGAAGCTCGATGTGCTCGACGGGCTCGACACGATCCGCGTGTGCGTGAACTACAAGCTCCATGGCAAGAGCATCGACTGCGCGCCCGCCATACCTGACGTGTTCGCGGAGTGCGAACCGATCTATGAGGAATGGCCGGGCTGGAAGGAGTCGACGATCGGCATCACCGACTATGCGGGGCTGCCGGCAAACGCACGGCGCTATCTTGAGCGTTTGAGCGATTTGGTCGGCGTGCCGCCGGACATGGTTTCGACCGGTCCGGACCGCGCGCAGACCATCGTGCTCCGGGATCCTTTCGGCTGAGCTATTCGAAGAAGGCGACCCAGCGCAGCTCGATGCTGAAGCGAACCTTGGCGTCAGCGAAGCTCGGATCATGAAAGGCAGTGTGCGGAGCGCGCCAGGCCACGGAATGGTCGGAATCGTAGAATTTGACGAGCAGCACCTCATCGCGTGTCATCTTCGGGAAATACCACCATCGATGCCGCGGGCTGTAGCGAAAGATCGACGCGGCCGGCAGCAATTCTTCGCCGGGTATCGGGGCAACTGCGGCTTCGGGTATCGGCAGCGAATCGACGATGACCAGCGTGTTGGTCACGCCTTCGTCGGCGTCGAGACTGCGGCCATCGCATACCGCGAGCGGCCAATCCTGCGGCGGCTCGGAAAATGCGCGCCAGAAGCTCCCGCAAATAAAGCGCCGGTAGCCGGGTCCACCGGGCGCCTGCTTTTCATAGAGACCCTGCGCGAGGCGGTGCGCCTGGGGCGGTGCGAAATCAACGTGCGCTTCGGCGGCCGGCGGCTGAACGCCGCCCTGGTGGGCGTAGCCGACCGTACGGCGCTCGAACTTCGACAGGTCGCCCGACGTGCGCACCATCCAGCTCATCGGGGCGACGCGTGACGCGCCGGTCACCGAGCGCACGCCGTCGGCGACCTCCCCGGCGTAATGCGCATCCACTGCGGAACGGTCCATGAAATCGGCGATGCGCGAGGGCAGGCGGCACAATTGAAACCCGTGACTGTCGAGCTTGATGCGTCCCTCGAACGGCCGCGCGTCACGCACCTTCACCGCGAACGGCTGGTAGCGCCCCGTATTGATTTCGACGCCGGCGGCGACGAAGCGGCGATTTACGCCGGGGTCGCTTACGAGATAGGCGATCTGCGCATCGACACACCGCGCGCCATCCTCGTCGGCCCATTGTGAGTTTTGCAGTTCCGCCGCCATGACGCGACGATCATAGCGAGTCGGTAGCCAAATCGCATGCCGGTTGCGCGGGCCTGCGTTCGCTGCAGATCGACCGCGTGTTCGCTCTGGCTCGGGTTCGGGCGGGCAGCGGCAGTTACGATACGATCATCGACACCCGGCGGCCGAGGAAATACCCGTGCTGACGCTCTACCACGCAGAGCCGATCGCGAATTCGCTGAAGAGCCTGATACCGCTCAAGGAGAAGGGACTCGACTTCAAGAGCGTTTACGTCGACCTGCACAAGTTCGAACAGCACCAGCCCTGGTTCGTCGCTATCAATCCGGAAGGACAGGTGCCGGTCCTCGATCACGATGGCACCATCGTCACGCACACGACGGTGATCAACGAGTATCTCGAAGATGCCTTCCCTGAAACACAAGCCTTGCGACCTGCGGACCCGGCCGGCAAGGCGCGGATGCGCTACTGGAACAAGTTCGTCGACGAGCACGTCATGAACTATGTTTCGATGCACGGCTGGCACCGCATGGTGGGCGTCATCGCACGCTCGGTGGAGGCGGGAGAGTTCGAGAAGCTCCTCGCCCGCATACCCCTGCATGAGCAACGTGAAAAATGGCGCACCGCGCGGTCAGGGTTCAGCGAGGCGGACCTTGCCAATGCGACGCGCAAGGTCGAGGTGGCCGTCGACAAGGTGGAGAAGCAGCTCGCGCAGGCGCCGTGGCTCGCGGGCGATATGTTCACGCTCGCGGATATCAATTTCCTGTCCCATTGCGGCCTCGCGCTCGATCGGCTCTTTCCCGAGATGAATGCGAAAGCGCGCGCGCCGCGGCTGCTCGAGTGGGTCGAGCGGATGAAGGCGAGGCCAGGGGTAAAGGCGGCGCTTGCCATGCCCGATCACACGAATCCAGCGCTGCGCACGTTCACGGGGCACGCGCGCTGAAGTGCGGCTCGCGCGCTCACGCAGGCAGGCTGTCGACTCCAAGCTCCCGCAGAATCGCCACCCGCATCGCCTGCGCCTCCGGGCTCGAGAGGCGCCGCGGATGTGCGAACGGCACGTGAAAGGATGCCTGTACGGTTGCCGGGCGAGGGGAGAGCACGAGGATGCGATCGGCGAGATGTATCGCTTCCTCGACATCGTGCGTCACGAGCAGCACGGTGTGCCGCTCTTCGCCGAGGACCCGCAGCAGTTCGTTGCGCATGCGCAGGTTCATGAGCGCATTGAGCGCCGAGAACGGCTCGTCCATGTAGAGGATTTCCGGCTTCACGACGAGAGCACGCGCCAGCTCGGCACGCTTCAGCATTCCGCCCGAAAGCTCGTGCGGGTAGCTCGACTCGAAGCCGCGCAAGCCGACCATCGCTGCGTAGTGATCGGCAAGTGCCGCTTTGTCATCGTGCACGTGGCCGTTGAGCCCGAACATCAGGTTCTGCTGCACGGTGAGCCACGGAAAGACCGAGCCCTGCTGGGAAATCAGAATGCCCTTCGAGCTCGGCTCTTCGGTTGGCCGGCCATCGACGGCAACGGCGCCGCCGTCCGGACGCTCGAAGCCGGCGACGATGCTTAACAATGTCGACTTGCCACAGCCGGAAGGTCCGACTATCGCGACCGTCTCTCCGTCGTTGACGGAGAAGCTGATGTCCTTGAGGACCCGCAGCGCTCCGCTGTCGGACGGATACTCCTTGCTGACGCCCGTGACGACGATCTTAGCGGGCATAGCGCCACTGCACCGACTTGAGTCGCTCGAGGAGCCGCATGGTCCCGTCGAGCAGCAAGCCGATCAGTCCGATGATGACCATGCCTGCAATGACGAGGTCGTAGCGATTGCCGGCGTTGCGCGAATCGATGATGAGATAGCCGAGCCCCGAGCGCAGCGCGATCATCTCGGCCGCAACGACCACGAGCCAGGCAACGCCCAGGCCGATCCGCATCCCGACGATGATCTGCGGCAGCACCGCGGGAATGACCACCTGGCGAAAGAGCGTATAACGCGATACCCCGAAGTTGCCGGCAGCGCGCAAGTAGCGTCGCTCGATGGTGTGCACGCCGACCGTCGTCTGCACGACCATGGGAAACACGGACGAAATGAAAATGAGATAGATCGGCGATGCGTCACCGACGCCGAACCAGAGTATGGCGATCGGGATCCAGGCGATTGGCGAGATCGGCCGCAGCATCTGGAAGATAGGATTGAGCGTTACGAACGCGCCACGCACCTATCCCATCCACAGGCCCACCGGCACGGCGAAGGCGACGGCTAGCAGGAATCCGGTCGATACGCGAAAGAGCGATGCGCCGATGTGTTGCCACAGCGTGCCATCGCGAATCAGCTCCATCGCTCCCGTGACGACTTGCCACGGCGTCGGGAAGATGACACTGCCCGTCGCGATGACCGCCACCCACCAAACGGTGATCAGCACCGCGATGACGGTCAGAGAGGGCAGTACTTGCGTAAACTTCATCCGCATCATCCCTGAAGGTGTGTTGCCCGGATTATGCGTGCAAGAGGCGACTCACGCGCCACCGGATGCGCGCCCACGGCGATTCGGGTTTCGGGTCGACTACTATGGTCATCTGTCCGCTCAGGTGCGCCGTGCAGGCAAAGGTGTAGCTCGACGCCACTTCAAACGGCAGCCGGAAACTCTGGCCAGGCATCATCAGCGTCGGTCCGAAAATCTGCGGCACGTCATCGAGGTTTCGCAGTACGAGCACATCCTGAAGCCCCAGCGTGAGGCGAATTTCGGACGGCAGGATTTCGACCATGCTGCCCGACTTGCGCCGCGCCCAGGTCCCCTTCGGTATTTCGAACACGGCCTCGTTCGACGCAGACGTGATCGGCGCAAACCCCGCCCAAGCCACCGGGGCGAGCATCACTGCGGCGACGAGCAGCGAGAGCCAGCGTCTGCGAATTGCACTCATGACTCGGCCAGCAGAATCCGCAGGTCGTGCACGTAGTCATCGGCCGAGTGCCCATACGGCATCAGCGCGCGGAGCCTTCCGTCACGATCGATGAGATACGTGGACGACGAATGCGCCATCAGGTAGCTGTCGCCGACGATGCGTTTCGTCGCGATGATTCCATATTCTTCACGCACCGCTGCGAGCCGATCTGCAGGACCTGTCCCGCCCATGAACGTCGCATCGAAGCGGGCGAGGTAGCTACGCATCTTGGCGGCGTCGTCGCGATCCGGATCGACGGTGACGTAGACCACCTGCAATTCCCCGGCCAGCGAGCCGAGTTTCCTGCGCGCCTGAGCCAGCGTCGCAAGCGTGACCGGGCAGACGTCGGGACAGGAGGTGAAGCCAAATGCCACGATGACCACTTTCCCGCGATAGCGACTCAAATTGAGCTCGGTGCCGTCCGATCCCGTTAGCGAGAAATTCGGCGCCTGGCGTGCCGGCGTGAAGACGCCGGCCTTCAGGGCGGGCGCATCGGCAGCGGCGATCGCAACTCCGATCAGCAACGCAAGAGCCAGCAGAAGCGCCTCTGGCTTGTCCGGTGTCACAGCGGAATCACCGCGGGCTTCGCATTCCGGGCAAAGCGTTCGTCGACATAGGTCTCGTAGGAAATCGCATGCTTGATCGTTCCCGCCTCGATCGAGAGCTGCATGAGCTCGTCGAATTCCGAGCGGATCATGCGCAGGTCGCCGTAGGTCACGCGGTCCGTCGGGTTCTCCATCACGAACCGCAGGATGTTCGGATCCTGATTGAAGAAGTCGCGCCCGGCAGCGATCGCCACGGCCTTGTCCCGGTTCGACTGCTGCGTGTCGAGCCACAGGCCCGCGCCTAGCACTTGGTTGACAAGATCCTGCACCAGCGGCGCGTTCGCTTGGATCAGCTCCTCGCGTACCGTCAGCACGCAGCAGATGTAGTTGCGCCACTCGTCGCGGGTCATGCGAAGTGGCCGCGCATAGCCTGCTCGCTGTGCCGCCGCTCCGAAAGGCTCTCCGGTGCAGTACGCGTCGACGGCATTCGCGTATAGCGCTGCCGGCATGTCGGGCGGCGGCATCTCCACGATCTGAACGTCCTTCGGCGTCATGTTCCCCTGCGCGAGCATCTTTCTGAGGAACAGGAAGTCGACCGCGAATCGGCTCGGAATGGCGATGCGTTTGCCGGCGAGCTGGCGGAAGTGCTGGTACGGCGAGTCAGTGCGCACCATGATCACGGCGCCAGACCGATGACCAAGGGATACGATCGACCACGAGCGGGCCCTTGGTATCCGACGCGCAGGAAAATGTGCCGAGTGGAAGAGCCGCCGCGATCAGGCCCTGCAGGACGCGACGCCGCTCAATCAGATGCGCAGTCATGATTTCTTGTGGGCTCCCCAGAATCGCAGACTCGGCTTTTCTACCAACACCTTATATAGGTGTCGCGTGCCTGTCCCGAGTAGAATGCCGTCCGCGCGTGGCGCAAAACCGATATAACAAATGCGGCAAGAAGAGATAATATATTATTGATTTTATTGAGTTCTAATGGTGCCCGGAAGAGGACTCGAACCTCCACGGTGTTACCCGCTAGTACCTGAAACTAGTGCGTCTACCAATTCCGCCATCCGGGCAGGATGTTAGAAATCCGAGAGGGCCGTCGCCTGCGAGGGCGCCGAACATTACGGACCCCCTCCCACCTTGTCAATCCAAAGCCAACGAATGAAAAAGACCCAACACTGGCGCGACCGCGACCCGCATCACGAACGTGAGAGCGGCCGGTACGCCGACCCCATTCCGAGCCGCGAAATGCTGCTCGAGGAACTGCACGCGGCCCGCCGGCCCCTCGCGGCCGAGTTGCTCGCGCGGCGCCTCGAGATCCGCAAGGCACCGCTCAAGTCCGCGCTCGTGAAGCGCCTCACCGCCATGACGCGGGATGGTTCGCTGATCGTCAACCGCGAGCACGAATATTCCCCGGCGCTCACTGCGGAGGCCATCGAAGGCACCGTGCTCGGTCACAAAGACGGCTTCGGCTTCCTGCGGCCCGACAAAGGTGCGCCCGACATCTTCCTTTCACATCGCCAGATGCTCGGACTCTTCCCTCGGGATCGCGCTGCCGTGCGCATCGTGCGCTGGGACTCGAAGGGTCGCCCCGAGGGCATGATCGCGAAAGTGCTCACGCGCGGCACGCTTCGAATCGCCGGGCGTTTGCGTGATGAAGGCGAGCTCGCCGTCGTGATTCCGGAAGATCCAAGATTCGTGCATCGGGTCGCCATTCCGCCGGCATACCGCAACGGAACGCGTGACGGCGACTGGGTGGAAGTTGAGATCACTGAGCAACCGCGCGCCGATGCCTTGCCGATTGGCAGAGTCCTGCGTCGCCTGGAAGCGTCGCGGCCCGCGGCTTTCGCCGCCGAGCTCGCGATCGTTGCGCAGGCCCTGCCGACCGAGTTCCCGGATGCGGCAATGCGCGAGGCTGAGGCTTGGCCCGACAAGGTTTCACCCGCACCCGCCGCCGATCGTTGGGATCTGACGATGCTGAAGCTCGTGACCATCGATGGCGACGATGCGCGCGACTTCGATGACGCCGTGTATTGCGAGCCGGCCGGCGAGGGCTGGCGCCTGATCGTCGCGATCGCCGACGTGGCGCACTACGTGGCCGCCGGCGGCGCGCTCGACGATGCGGCGCTCGAGCGAGCGACCTCCGTGTACTTTCCGGATCGCGTGATCCCGATGCTGCCGGAGAAGCTCTCGAACGGCTTGTGTTCGCTGAAGCCGGACGTGCCACGCCTGTGTGTTGCCTGCGAAATGCACGTGAGTCCACGCGGAAAAATCACGCGCAGCGGGTTTCGCAATGCGCTGATGCATTCCGCGGCCCGCCTCACATACACCGAAGTCGGCGCGATGCTGGACGGCAAGGTTGGAGGGCCGCACGAACGCCTGCGGCCTGAAATCGAACGCTTGCGCGAGGTCTTCCGGGCGCTGCGCAAGGCACGTCATGACCGCGGTGCGCTCGATTTCGATGCCCCCGAAATCAAGCCGCGGCTCGGCGATGGTGGCGAGGTGCTCGACCTCGTCGCGCTGCCGCGGAACGATGCGCACAAGCTGGTCGAGGAATGCATGATCGCGGCGAACGTTGCGGCGGCCGGGTTTCTCCGCAAGCACAAGTTGCCGTGCCTTTACCGGGTGCATGGCGAGCCGGAGTCGCGAAAGATCGCGGAGCTGCAGAAGTCGCTCGCGGCGCTCGGGATCGGCGTGAAGCTGCCCGAAAGCCTCGAAACGCGGGACCTGCAGGAAGTCGCTGCGAAAATCGGGGGCCGCGAGGATGCAGCGTTCATCGAGTCCCTCATCATCCGCTCGCAGCAGCAGGCGATGTACCAGCCAGCCAATATCGGCCATTTCGGCCTTGCACTGACCGAGTACGCTCACTTCACTTCGCCCATTCGCCGCTACCCGGACCTCGTCGTGCATCGCGCGATCAAGCACGCCATCGCCGGCGGGCATGCCGGCGATTTCGTGTACGGGCCTGGACGCATGGATGGCCTCGGCCGTGAGTGCTCATCCAAGGAGCGGCGGGCAGACGAAGCGATGCGCGGCGTGCAGCAATACCTCAAGTGCGAATACCTGCGCCGGCACCTCGGCGAGGAGTTCGACGCAACGATTACGGGCGTCGTCGATTTCGGTTTCTTCGCCCAGATCACGGCGCTCCAGATCGACGGCCTGGTGCATGTGAGCTCCCTGCGCGACGATGACTACTACATCGACGATCGGTTGCTTGCCTGGTGTGGTCAACGCGGCAAGCGCCGCTACCAGCTTGGGCAGCGTATCCGCGTGCGGGTAGTGAAGGTCGATCTCGACGAGCGGCAGGTCGATTTCGAGGTGGCGGACGCGGGGACACCTGGCCGCGCGCATCCGGCGAAGAGCCGTCGCCGCAGAGGCTGAAGCATGGATTCGAATCGAATCGTCTACGGCATGCACGCAGTGCGCGCGCTCATCACGCGTAATCCAGGCCGCATTGCCAAGCTCTGGGTCCTGAGCGGCCGTGAAGATCGCAAAGTGCAGGAATTGCTCGCGCTCGCCGAGACCCACCGACTCCCAGTCGGGGAAACAAGTGGTGACCGGCTCGATGAACTCGCCCGCGGCGCCGTTCATCAGGGCGTGCTCGCCGAAGTGCGGGCCTCGCTCGACCTCGCGGAGGTCGACCTGCCGAGTCTCATCCAGTCGATCGAGGGCGCACCGCTGGTGCTCGTCCTCGACGGCGTTCAGGACCCCCATAATCTCGGCGCCTGTTTGAGAAACGCGGACGCATTCGGTGCGCATGCCGTCGTCATTCCGCGGGATCGCGCGGCGCCGGTCACGTCGGCCGTGCGCAAAGTTGCCGCCGGCGCCGCCGAGGCCATTCCCGTCGTGTCGGTCGTGAATCTCGCGCGCAGTCTTCGGGAGCTCAAGGAGCTTGGACTCTGGGTCGTGGGCGCGGACGCTGAAGCGCAAGAGAGTGCCGAACAGTCGGCGCTCGACGGACCGCTCGCTCTCGTCATGGGCAGCGAAGGCGAGGGCATGCGCCGGCTCACGAAAGATACCTGCGATCTCCTCGTAAAGCTGCCGCTCTCGGGCACTGTCGCAAGCCTCAACGTGTCCGTCGCCGCAGGCGTGCTGCTGTATGAAGTCAGCCGCCAACGGCGTAGCAAGAAGAAATGAACGACGATCGCGAGCAGCTGCTTCAGGCCATTGGCGATATCGCATGCCGCGCGGGCGCTGAAATCCTCGAGGTGTACCGCTCGAAAGATCTCGGCGAGACTGCGAAGGCCGATCAGTCGCCGCTCACGCTTGCGGATCTGCGCGCGCATGAGCTCATTGTGCAATCGCTCAACGCGCTGACGCCCGACATTCCGATCCTGTCTGAGGAAGGCGCATCGATCCCATTCGCGGAGCGGGCCGGGTGGCAGAGGCACTGGCTCGTCGATCCGCTCGACGGCACGAAGGAATTCGTGCAGGGGAACGGCGAATTCACGGTCAACATCGCGCTCGTCGCCGGGCACGAGGCGCAACTCGGTGTCGTGTACGTGCCGGTGAGCGCCACCCTGTACGCGGGCGGACCCGGACTTGGGGCCCACAGGCAGGTCGGCGCAGAGCCCGCGACGGAAATCCACGTGCAGGCGAAGGCAAGCACACCGCTGCGTGTGATCGGCAGCAAGTCGCACCGGGGCGATACGCTCGATGCGCTCTTCGCGAAGCTCGGGCCCCATATATTCGTGCCCGTCGGCAGCGCGCTTAAATTCTGCCTGGTGGCGGAGGGCGCTGCGGATTTCTATCCGCGACTCGGGCCGACCTCGGAATGGGACACGGCGGCCGCCCATGCGGTGGTCGTGGGAGCCGGCGGCGCCGTCGTTGAAACCTCGGGCGCGCCGCTCCGATACAACGCAAAGAGCGATCTCCTTAATCCGAACTTCCTTGTCTTCGGCGACCGCAGCCGCGACTGGGCGGGGCTCCTCCGATAGCTGGCTCAAGGCCACTCTTATTAGTGTTGCCGCTGGCAGGTCTCTTCAGTATCCTTGCCGCCCTTGCGCGTCGGGTCCCCGCGGGCTCGTGCGCAAAAACTCCTTGCCACACCGTATGTTGCGGGTGGCTACAACCATAGGGAGCATCTTTTGAGGCACTACGAAATCGTGTTTCTGGTCCACCCTGACCAGAGCGAGCAGGTTCCCGCCATGCTCGAGCGCTACAAGGGCATGATCGCGGCCGGCGGCGGCAGCGTCCATCGGCTGGAGGATTGGGGCCGGCGCCAGCTGACGTTCCCGATCTCCAAAGTCCACAAGGCCCACTACATTCTTCTCAATATCGAGTGCGATCAGAAGACGCTCACCGAGCTCACGGGCGCGTTCCGCTTCAGTGACGCGGTGCTCCGCCATCTCGTGACGGGCGTCGACAAGGCCATCACCGAACCCTCGCCGATGGCGAAGGGCGGCGAGGAGACCGAGCGCGAGCGTCCGTATGACGACGACGAAGACGACCGTGGTGACCGTGCGACCGTGGCGATCGCGGTGACCGCGGCGACCGCTCGTCTTCGCCCGCCTGATCCAACCTGAAAGCTCTTCGAGGCTCGCAACATGGCCAGATTTTTCCGCCGCAAGAAATTCTGTCGCTTCACCGCCGACAAGGTGGAGCAAATTGACTACAAGGATCTCGGCACGCTGAAAAGCTACGTGACCGAAACCGGCAAGATCGTGCCGAGCCGTATCACGGGCACCAAGTCGCACTATCAGCGGCAACTGGCGCTTGCGATCAAGCGAGCGCGCTACCTGGCGCTCCTGCCCTACACCGACCAGCACTAAAGCGAGAGCGCCACTTCCATGGAAGTCATTCTGTTGCAGAAGGTTGCGAATCTCGGCGTCATCGGCGACAAGGTCAAGGTGAAGCCGGGCTACGCCCGCAATTTCCTGCTGCCCCAGGGCAAGGCGACGATGGCGAGCGCCGAGAACCTGAAGAAGTTCGAGGCGCGCCGGGCCGAATTCGAGCGTATCGCGAACGAAGCGCTCAACAACGCGCGGGGGCGAGCCGAGGCGTTCAAGGACTTCAAGCTCACGATCACCGCGAAAGCGGGCACGGAAGGCAAACTCTTCGGTTCGATCGGTACGCCGGACATCGCGGAAGCCGCAACGCGCGCCGGCCGCGCCGTCGAGCGCTCCGAAGTACGCCTGCCGAGCGGCCCGATCCGCGTCGTGGGCGATCACGTCGTGACGCTGCACCTGCATACCGACGTCAATATCGAACTGCCGATCACGGTCGTCGCCGAAGAATAGACGCGGCAGGACATCCGCATGCCTGGCCCGGTCCGCAGCATGAAGGATTCCGCATCGCTCGATACGGTGCACGTGCCGCCGCATTCGGTGGAAGCCGAGCAGGCAGTGCTCGGTGCGCTGATGCTCGACAACGTCGCGTGGGATTCGGTCGCGGACTTGTTGTCGGCCGAGGATTTCTACCGCCCCGACCACCGGCTCGTCTTCACAGCCATAGCAGAGGTCGCGGGACGCAACCAGCCCTGCGACGCCGTCACGCTCTCCGACTATCTCGAGCGCAGCGGCAGGCTCGAAGATGCCGGCGGTCTTGCCTATCTCGGCACGCTGGCGCGCGACACCGCGAGCGCAGCGAACGTGCGTGCGTATGCGCAGCTCGTACGCGAACGCTCGATCCTGCGTGCGCTCATCTCGGTCGGCAATGCGATCGCCGGGAGCGCCTTCAACAGCGATGGGCGCGAGGCGCGGGACCTCGTCGATGAAGCCGAGCGGCGCGTATTCGAGATTGCCGAGCGTGGCGCGCGCGGCAAGATCGGTGCCGTGCAGATCGGGACGCTCCTCGGCCCCGTTGTCGATCGCATCGACCAGCTGCATCAGAACCCCGGAGCGCTCACGGGGCTCGCCACCGGCTTCGCGCGCCTCGACGAAATGACCAATGGCCTGCAGCCGGGGGATCTTGTGATCGTCGCCGGCCGCCCCTCGATGGGCAAGACGACGCTCGCCGTCAACATCGCGGAGAACGCCGTCCTCGGGGAGCAGAAATCGGCGCTCGTTTTCAGCATGGAAATGTCGGCCGAGCAGCTAACGCTGCGCATGCTCTCCTCGATCGGCCGCATAGACCAGTCGCACCTGCGTTCCGGACGGCTTGCGGACGATGACTGGAATCGCCTCGACAGCGCGATGAGCCAGCTGCAGACAACGCGCCTCTTCGTCGATGAAACACCGGCGCTCACGCCGACGGAACTCCAAGCCCGGGCGCGGCGCATGAAGCGCGAGAAGGGGCTCGACCTCATCGTGGTCGATTACCTTCAGCTCATGCAGGTGCCCGGCACCAAGGAGAATCGCGCCACCGAGATCTCGGAGATTTCGCGTAACCTCAAGGCGCTCGCCAAGGAACTCAAGGTGCCGGTGATTGCGCTGTCGCAGCTCAATCGCGGTGTCGAGCAGCGGCAGGACAAGAAGCCGGTGATGTCGGACCTGCGTGAATCCGGCGCGCTCGAGCAGGACGCGGACGTGATCCTGCTCATCTACCGCGAGGAAGTGTATGACCCGAATACGCCGAAGAAGGGTATCGCGGACATCATCATCGCCAAGCAGCGCAACGGCCCGACGGGCGAGGTGAAGCTCACCTTCCTCGGCAAGTACACGAAGTTCGAAAGCTTCGTGCCGGATTCGTACGGCGAGGGCGCGTACTAGGCGCTCCTGCGGCCCGTGACGCAACTCGTTCGCGCCATCGTCAATACGCGGGCGCTCCAGATCAACCTTGAAGCAGTGCGCCGGCTTGCGCCGCGCTCACGTGTCATGGCCGTCGTCAAAGCGAATGCCTACGGCCACGGGCTAGTGCCGACGGCACTCGCCCTCGCCGACGCGGATGGCTTTGCGGTGGCACGGCTCGAAGAGGGTGGGGCGCTGCGCAGGGCCGGCCTGCGGCATCCGATCCTGCTGCTCGAAGGCGTTCTTGACGCGCGGCAACTCGACGAAGCTGCGCATCAGGATTTCGACATCGTCGTGCACACGGCGGAGCAGATCGATCTCGTCGCGCGTTACAACGGTCAATACCGTTTTCGCGTATGGATCAAGGTCGACACCGGCATGAATCGTCTCGGATTTCGTCTGGAGGATTTTCCGGAGGCGTGGCGCAGAATCACGAGCCTTCCGAGCGTCGCGCCGCATCCGCGGCTCATGACCCATCTTGCCAATGCGGATGTGCGTGAGGATCCGAAGACGGTGGAACAGATCGCAGCCTTCCGGAACGTGACGGCAGGCCACAAGGCTGAGATTTCGATCGCGAATTCTGCGGGCCTCCTTGGTTTCCCGGAATCGCACGGCGACTGGATCCGGCCCGGCCTCCTTCTCTACGGTGTTTCACCGATTGCGGGTGTGAAGGGAGCCGAACTCGGCCTCACGCCGGCGATGACGCTCGTAACGCGCATCATCGCCATTCGCGACGTGAAGGTCGGGGAATCGGTCGGCTACGGGAGCGCATGGATTGCGAAGCGCGCGACGAAAGTCGCGATAGCAGCGGCCGGGTATGGAGACGGTTACCCGCGAAATGTCGCGAGCGGCACATCGGTGCTGATCGGTGCCCGCAAGTTTCCGCTCGTTGGCCGCGTGTCGATGGACATGATTGCCGTCGACGTGACGGATGGCCACGCGGCCGTCGGCGATGAAGTCGTGCTGTGGGGACCCGGACTACCGGTCGAAGAAATCGCCGAGCGCGCCGGAACGATTCCCTACGAGCTCATCTGCGGCGTGAGCCAGCGGGTCCTCCACGAAATCGTCTAGCTTTCAAAGAATCCCATCTTCACGCCCGCGAGCTGGATCACGTCGTTGTCGGCGAGGCGCCGGGCTTGCGGCCCGATCGGCGTGCCGTTCACGAGCGGGTAGTCGCCCTCCTTGCCGCTGTCGACGTGCACGATGAAGTAGCCTTCCGCGCGACGCGTGATCGCTGCCACCTGCACGCCCGGACGTCCGAGCGTCGTCAGCGCCTTCGTCAGTTCCAGTTCCCGGCCCGCAAACGCGCCGCTCAATACCTGCAGTTTCGCCTTCTGAATCGGTGTTGCGCCTTCCGGCGGGCGGCGCGCGCCTTCGCCCTTCGTGGCCTGATCGGTGGCGGCCTCGACGACGCGGCGGATCTTCTGCTCGCCCTGGCTCGAGGGCGTGATCACCATGGTCTTTTCGAATTCGTCCTGTTCGACGTCGGCTTCCTGCGCGTCGACGAACCGCAGCTGGTGATGGCCGACCGTGATCAGGTCGCCGTGCTGAAGGGCATGCTTCTTGATGAGCTTGCCGTTCACATACGTGCCGTTCGTGCTGTTCAAATCCTCGAGGAACGAATCGTTGAGGATGTTGATGATGAGCGAGTGGTGGCCGCTCACCGCCGGGTTGTCGATGCGGATATCGTTATCCGGCAATCGCCCGATGGTGTAACGCTCCTTGTTCATGTTGTACTCGGCGAGTACTTGTCCATCCAGGCTCAAAATTAAGCGTGCCATGACCTGCCCTCGATTCCTTTAGCTGAACCAGCCTAAAACCTTGTCGATGACCCGCTTGCGGGCGGGGAATGAATCGACAACGTTCGTGATGAGCACCGACACGTTGTCCCGGCCACCATTGTCATTCGTCAATTGAATCAATTGCTTGGCGACAGTATCGAGATTAGCACTGAATGTATTTATTGTTAAGTGTATGTCTTCGTCCTCGACCATGTCGGAAAGTCCGTCGGAACACAACAAATAGAAGTCGCCCTTGACGGCAGGCTCCTCGTGGATTTCGACGTCGACGTTCGGTTCGACCCCGAGCGCCCGGGTCACGTAGTTCTTGTTGGTCGCCCGCTGCGCTTCCTCCGCCGAATAGAAGCCCCGATCGACCAGCTCCTGCAGCAGCGAGTGATCCATGGTGAGTTGTTCGAAGCGGTCGGCCCTCAGGCGATAGAGCCGAGAGTCGCCGACATGCGCCATCGTAACCTTGTTGTCGTAGAAGAGGCAGCACACGATCGTCGTGCCCATGCCTTCGCATTGCGGCTGCGTCTTCGACGTCTGGTAGATGATCTTGTTGGCGCGCTGGATGGCGTCGCGCAGGATGATGCTCGGGCGGTTGAGCCCGGTTTCACGATCGGGCTGCTCGAGCGTTTCGCGCGCAAGCGCCTCGCGCACCAGGTTCACAATGGTCTTGACCGCGATGCCGCTCGCGACTTCGCCCGCGTTGTAGCCACCCATGCCATCGGCGAGCACATAGAGCCCGATATCCTGGTCGTACTGGATGGTGTCTTCGTTGTGCTCGCGGACGCGCCCCGTGTCGGTGATGCCGACCGAACGGAGCTTGCTTCGAAGATTGGGGACCAATGCGGATGCCATGGCCGGATCAGCCACCTGCCGCAGAGTGCGCGGCCCGAAGCGCGGCGGCCATTTCCGCGCCGGTCTGGAAGCGATCTTCGGGGCGCTTGGCGAGTGCGCGGTTGACGATGCGGTCCACCGCGGCCGGCAGATCCGGACGAATCGTCGCGAGCGGTGTGTGCGCATCGTTCGCGATCTTGTACATGAGCGCCGTCATGGAGTCGGCGCGGAATGGCAGCTGCCCGCAGGTGAGCTGATAGAGGGAGACGCCCAGGGCAAAGAGGTCGGAGCGCCCATCGAGCCGCCGGCCCTCGAGCTGTTCGGGCGACATGAATGAGGGCGTGCCGAGCACGATGCCGGTCTTGGTGCTGCCGCCATCGGTGAGGCGCGCGATACCGAAGTCCGTGATCTTCAGGGCGTTGGTGTCTGCGTCGTACATGATGTTTGCCGGTTTGATGTCCCGGTGAATCACGTTCTGACGGTGCGCGAAGTTCAGCGCATCGGCGGTGCGCGCCATCATGTCCAGAACGGTCGGCGCCGGCAGCAAGTGCGCCGACGTGGTGTTGTCGCTCAGGTGCGCGCCACGCAGATATTCCATGACAATGAAGGCAAGGCCCTTATCCTCGCCGGCGTCGTAGATGACGACGATGTTCGGGTGATTGAGCCGGCCGGCCATCTCGGCTTCGCGGAAGAAGCGCTCGCGCGCGCCCTTCGCCTCGAGCTCGCCGAACTCGGCGGCGAGAGCGATGGCCTTGATGGCGAGCAGGCGATTGATTTTGGGATCGCGCGCGAGGTACACGACGCCCATGGCGCCGCGGCCCAGCTCCCGCTCAATCCGGTAGCGGCCAAGAGCGGTCAACGGGCCGCCTGGGCGGCTGCCGGGATCACTCACGGGCACCGTCTTCCTCATTCGCTAAGTACCCCAACGGCGGCCCAGCCAGCGCAACGATCGGCCGGGCCTTATGTCACAAGCGGCGGGCAGTATAGACGACAGCCTTTTGTTCTATCAGGTGTTTTGCTTGGATTGTGAGCAGATACGCAGGGCCGGTGTGCGGCACATCGCGTGCTACCATCCCGCGCCTCCCGCGACCCCCGGAATGTGAACTTGGCCAAGCCGCATACCGTCTTCGTTTGCTCCAGCTGTGGCGGGGACTCCCCTAAATGGCAGGGTCAATGCCCCGAATGCGGGGCGTGGAATACCCTGTCTCAGATGATCCAGCCCGCCACGGCCCGCGCATCGCCAAGGGCCTCCGGCCCGGTTCAGACCCCAAGACCGATCGCATTGGTCCAAGGTGGTCCGGCGGGCCGGACGGCAACTGGCATAGAGGAGTTCGATCGTGTACTCGGTGGCGGACTGGTGGCCGGGTCCGTCACGCTGCTCGGTGGGGACCCCGGCATCGGCAAGTCGACTCTGCTGCTGCAGGCGGCAACGGGTCTCTCGGGCCAGATACCAGTGCTCTACGCGGCCGGCGAGGAATCCCTCGACCAGATAGCCATGCGCGCGGAGCGGCTCGGACTCAAGGCTGACCGAGCCCAGCTCATAGCGGAGACCTCGGTCGAGGCGGTCGTCGCAATCGCACGCTCGCTCGGCACACGCGTCGTCGTTATCGATTCGATCCAGACGATGTATACGGAAACGGTCGAGGCGAGCCCCGGCGCGGTCACTCAGCTGCGGGAAACGACGGCGGCACTGGTCCGCTTCGCCAAGGAGTCCGGCGCGGCTGTGATCCTGATCGGCCACGTGACGCGCGAAGGCACCATCGCGGGGCCCCGGGTACTCGAGCACATGGTCGACACGGTGCTTTACTTCGAGTCGGACAACGGCAGCCGTTTTCGCATCGTGCGCGCCGTCAAGAATCGTTTCGGCGCAGCGAACGAAATTGGCATATTTGCGATGACCGAGCAGGGACTGAAGGAAGTCCGTAACCCTTCAGCGATGTTCCTCTCGCGCCATCCCGAGCCGGTCGCTGGCAGCATCGTCACGGTCACGCGTGAGGGTACGCGGCCGCTCCTCGTGGAGGTTCAGGTCCTGGTCGATGAAACGCCGGCGGCCAATCCGCGCCGCGTGGCGGTCGGGCTCGATGGCGGGCGCCTGGCGCTGCTCCTTGCGGTCATTCACCGGCATGCCGGTGTCGCGCTCCACAATCACGATGTATTCGTGAACGTGGTCGGCGGCGTGCGCGTCAGCGAAACAGCCGCCGATCTGGCCGCGGTGCTCGCAATTCTTTCGAGTCTTCGCGACCGGCCATTGCCGTCGGACCTCGTCGCGTTTGGTGAAGTGGGGCTCTCCGGCGAGATCCGTCCGGTGCCTTTTGGCGAGGAGCGGTTGCGGGAAGCGGTCAAGCACGGTTTCAAGCGCGCGGTCGTCGCCGAAGCGAATGCGCCGAAGCGCGCGATCCAAGGCCTCGAAGTCCTCGCGGTGCAACGGCTTGCGGAGGCGCTCAAGCGCTACTTCTGATCGCCCTCGCGTGCGGGGATTTCGCGCAGGCGCACAGTCTTTGCCACGTTATCTGCGGTCTGCATCACTTCGATCGCATAGTCGCCGATGCGCAGCGCCGTACCGGGCTCCGGGATCGACTGCAGATGCTCGACGATGAGTCCGTTGAGCGTTTTCGGGCCCTCCGTTGGGAGTTTCCAGTTCATTCCGCGATTCAGGGCGCGGATGGTCGCGCTTGCGTTGATGACGTAGCTGCCATCGGGTGCGCGATGCACCTCCTTGTGCATGAGGCTCGCCGTGTCGGTGGTGAATTCGCCGACGATCTCTTCGAGAATGTCCTCGAGGGTTACCAGGCCCTGCACGTCACCGTACTCGTCGACCACGAAGGCCATGCGCCGGCGGTTGCGCTGAAAATTGAGAAGCTGCGTGTTGAGTGTCGTGCCTTCGGGTACGAAATACGCCTCGCGCGCGCGCGCGATTTCCATCAAGAGGTCCCGGGTCAGCTTGCCGCGCGCGAGTTCGCGTGCCACGTTTTTCATATGCAGAAGGCCGATCAGCTGGTCGAGCTCGCCTTCGTAGAGTGGAATGCGCGTGTGCTGTGTCTGGCGCAGTTGCTCGAGGATCTGGTCCCAGTCGTCCGTGATGTCGATGCCCGTGACCTCGTTGCGCGGGACCATGATGTCATCCACGGACACGCGCTCGAGGTCGAGGATGCTGACGAGCATCTGCCGATGGCGCTGCGGCACGCTGACAGCAGCCTCGGCGACCGCGGTTCTGAGCTCATCTGCGCTCAATGAGTGGCCGGCGGTCTGCTCAGCCGACATGCCGACCAATCTGAGCAGACCCCGGACAACTCTGTTGGCGATCCAGATCACCGGCGTGAAGACGAAAAGGAGCGGCTGGTACACGTAGGAAGAAGGCAGCGCAAGCCGCTCCGCATGAAAGACACCGTAGGTCTTCGGTGCCAGCTCGCAGAAGACGAAGATGAAGGCGCCAAGTCCGAGCACGGCTGCAAAGACCGCCCGTTCGCCGCCGCCGAGCTGCTGCACTATCATCGTAAGGACGGCAGGAGCCATGACGTTGGTAAGCGCAGCGCCGAGCAGGATTACCCCGATGAGGGCGTCGGGCTTTCTGAGGAGCTTTTCGGTGAGGCGTGCCGCACGCTGGCCCGCTTCCGCCCGGTGCCTCAGGCGATAGCGATTCACGCTCATCAGCGCCGTTTCAGTGCCGGCGAAATAGCCTATGGAGATGAGCAGCACCACCAGGGAAACCCAGAGTGCGGTCGTCGATATCGTGTTCACGGCGAGGATCTCGGTGCGATGGACGGTCCCGATTATAATCTCCCGCCATGTTCGACAAGCTTTCCGAACGCCTGACTCAGGCAGTCAATGCACTACGTGGCCGCGGCCGCATCACCGACGACAACATCGGCGAAACGCTTCGCCAGGTGCGCATGGCGTTGCTTGAGGCGGACGTTGCATTGCCGGTGGTTAAGGAATTCATCGACCGGGTCAAGGCGCGCGCCCTCGGCACGGAAGTGAGCGCGAGCCTCACGCCGGGCCAGGCCTTCATCAAGATCATTCACACCGAGCTCGTGCAGGTGCTCGGTGAACCCGCGCGCGGACTGAATCTCCGGGCAGAGCCGCCGGTCGTGGTGCTGCTCGCGGGCCTGCAGGGTGCGGGCAAGACGACGACTGCCGCGAAGCTCGCACGCTGGTTGGCGGCGACCCAGAAGAAGAAGGCGCTCCTCACGAGTACGGACATCTACCGTCCCGCGGCGATGCTGCAGCTCGAGCGCCTCGCGGGCGAGATCGGTGCCGCCTACTGGGCGGCGCCGGACTCGCGCGATCCGCCCGCGATGGCGCAAGCGGCTTACGGGCAGGCGCGCCGCGGTCTTTATGACGTTCTGATCGTTGACACGGCCGGACGCCTGCACGTCGATGAGGAAATGATGGCTGAGGTCCGTGCCATCGATCAGGCCATCCCGGCCACCGAGCGACTCTTCGTCGTCGATGCAATGGCGGGCCAGGATGCGGTGAACGCCGCGCGCGCATTCAACGACGCCCTGGCGCTCACGGGTGTGGTGTTGACGAAGGCGGACGGTGATTCGCGAGGTGGTGCGGCGCTATCGGTGCGGCACGTCACCGGCCAACCGATCCTCTTCTATGGCCTCGGAGAGAAGACCGACGCGCTCGAGCTCTTTCACCCGGACCGCATCGCCTCGCGCATCCTCGGCATGGGAGATGTCCTCGGCCTCGTCGAAGAGGTGGAGCAGAAGGTCGATCGCGAGAAGGCCGAAAAGCTCGCGCGCAAGATCCAGAAGGGGCACGGCTTCGACCTGGTGGACCTGCGCGACCAGCTGCGGCAGCTCAGCAGCATGGGCGGCATCGGTGCTCTGATGGATAAATTGCCTGCGGGCATGGCACCCCAAGGGGGGGTACCGCCGGCAATGGGCGATGAGTCGATGAAGCACCAGATCGCGCTCATCAATTCGATGACACCGAAGGAGCGCCGCTATCCGGCGATCATCGACGGATCGCGCAAGCGCCGCATTGCGGCCGGGGCTGGGCTGCAGGTTCCCGAGGTCAACAAGCTCCTCAAGCAGTTCCTCGCCATGCAGAAAATGATGAAAAAGGTGTCGAAAGGGGGCGTCAGGAACTTCCTGCGCGGCATGGGCGCCAAGGGGCCCCGCGGGCCGCGCTAAATTGTCATTCCCACAGGACTTTCTGTAGAATCCGCGCCTCTTTTTTCGGGCCCCGTTCCGGGTTGCCCGGTACGGGTACTTAACGAGATGGTTACGATTCGATTGACTCGGCGCGGCGGTAAGCGCGCACCGTTCTACAACGTGGTGGTCACCGACAGCCGCAAGCGTCAGGGTGGTAGCAACCTCGAGCTCGTCGGCTTCTTCAATCCGGTCGCGCGCGGCAAGGACACGAAGCTGAAGCTCGACATCGCGCGCATCGAGCACTGGGTCGGCCATGGCGCTCAGCTGTCCGATCGCGTTCGTACGCTCGTCAGCGGCTACAAGAAGGCCGAAACGGGCAAGGCCGCTGCCTGAGGAAGTCCGGGAGGGCGGGCGCAACATGCCCCCTCAGGAGACTTGGGTCGAACTCGGCAGGGTGCTCGGCGCCTTCGGGATTCGCGGCTGGATTCGGATCGAATCCTTCACGGATCCGGCCGAGGGGATCCTGGACTACCCGACCTGGCATTTGACGAACCGCGGCGGTCGCCGCGCGATTCGTGTCGAAGCGGCGAAGCCGCATGGCCGACATTTTGTCGCGCGAATCGCGGGGTGCGATGACCGGGACAGCGCGCAGCGCCTGGCGGGCGACACGATCGAGGTCCCGCGAAGCGAGCTGCCGAAGCTCGGCGAACGCGAGCATTATCGCGCCGACCTGATCGGCATGACGGTCTGCCGCCATGACGGCAAGCGGCTCGGCAAGGTCGCGTACTTCATGGAGACGGCCGGCTACGCCGTGATGGTGGTCGAGGGTGAGGCACAGCATATGATTCCGGCGACGGCCGCATTTCTGCGCCGGGTCGATCGGAAGGAACGGACGGTCTGGGTGAACTGGCAGGAGCCCGAAGGGGAGCCTGAGGGCTAGCGGAAGTATCGGGAGTTCGCCCGCCGTGCGCATTGAAGTGGTCACGCTTTTTCCCGTGATGATCCGCGAAGCGGTTCAGTATGGGGTGACCGGCAGGGCGATCACGTCGGGCCTGGTGGAAGTCGGTGTCGTCGATCCGCGTGACTATGCGACCGATTTGCACCGGACGGTCGACGATCGGCCGTACGGCGGCGGCCCGGGCATGGTGATCAGAGTTGAGCCGCTGCGCACCGCTTTGCGCACGGCGGTCAACCGGGCGCCAAAGGGGTCGCCGCGAATCTATCTCACGGCCCAGGGCCGGAGATTCGATCAGGAAGCGGCGCGTCGCTTCTCGAGGCTTGCGGGCCTCGTCCTCGTGGCGGGACGCTATGAGGGAGTCGACGAGCGGCTGCTCGCGACCGAGATCGACGAGGAATGGTCGATCGGGGATTATGTGCTGAGCGGCGGAGAATTGCCGGCGCTCGCGATGATGGATGCGGTGGTCAGGCTGTTGCCGGGTGTGCTTGGCGATGAACGGTCGGCGGTGGAGGAATCCTTCACGCGCGGGCTCCTCGACTGGCCGCACTACACGCGACCGGAAGAGCTGGACGGGATGCGCGTGCCGCAGGTGCTGTTGTCGGGCAATCACCGCGACATCGAGCGCTGGCGGCTGAAGCAGGCGTTGGGCCGCACCTGGCAGCGCCGGCCCGAGCTCGTCGAGCGGATGGAATTGAATGCCGAGGAGCGCAAGCTTCTCGCCGAATACCGGAAAGAACTGGAATTGAATTCGAAGTGAGATTTAAGCCATGAACAAGCTCATCGCAGAAATCGAAGCACGCCGCGCCACACGCAAGATTCCCGAGTTCGCCCCGGGCGATACGGTTCTCGTGCAGGTGAAAGTGAAGGAAGGCGACCGGGAACGCGTGCAGGGCTATGAGGGCATCGTCATTGCCAAGCGCAATCGCGGCCTCAACTCCTCGTTCACGGTGCGCAAGATCTCGCACGGCGAAGGCGTCGAACGCGTGTTCCAGACCTTCAGCCCCGCGATCGCGGAAATCCAGGTGAAGCGGCGCGGCAATGTGCGGCGCGCGAAGCTCTATTATCTGCGTGACCTGTCGGGCAAGGCCGCGCGCATCGAAGAGAAGATCTAGGACGCGAGCATGGCGATCTTGCGCGGGGTCGGGCTGATCCTGCGATTTGTCTGGCATGCCCTCGATGCCGTACGCAGGGTACTGCACCTGGTGCTCCTGCTCGTCCTCCTTGCGCTGTTCATCACAGCAACCAATCCCTCGATTCCGATGGTCCCGGCCAAGGCGGCTCTCGTCATCGCGCCCGAGGGCACGCTGGTCGAGGAGCTGTCGGGGGGGGCGATCAGCCGGCGCGTTGATCAACTTACCGGCGACTTCGCCGACGAAACGCTGCTGCGCGATCTGAAAGAGGCGCTCGGCCGGGCCAAGGACGACAAGCGCATAGCGGTTGTGGTCCTCGATCTCACAGGCCTTAGCGGCGGCGGGCTTGCGAAGCTGCGTGAGCTCGGCACGAGCCTCGAGGAGTTCAGGAAAAGCGGCAAGCGTATCGTCGCGCTCGGCGAATACTACGACCAGCCGCAGTACTTCCTTGCGACCTACGCGGACGACATCTACCTCGACCCGATGGGCTTCGTGCTGATCGACGGCTTCGACCGCTACCGTATGTACTATCGCGACGTCATCGACAAGCTCCTCGTCGACGTGAACGTGTTCAAGGTCGGTGAGTACAAAAGCTCGCCCGATGAGTTCGTGCGCAGGGACATGTCCCCCGAGGAGCGCGAGGAAAGCCGCGTGTGGCTCGGCGACCTGTGGTCGCAGTATCAGGCCGATGTCGACAAACACCGCAAACTTGCGGCCGGAACACTTGCGACCTATGCCAACGACTTCGCAACGTCCCTGAAGGCGGCGGCGGGCGACACGGCGAAGGTGGCGCTCGACAGGGGCCTCGTGACCGCCGTCGAGACGCGGCCGGCAGTCGAAGGGATCCTCAAGGGCGTGGTGGGCGAGGACGATTCGACACACAGCTACAATCAAGTGAGCGTGCGCGAATATCTGCTCGCGACGCGCGCCGAGCCAGTGCTCGGCAAGCATTCGGATAACAAGGTCGCGATAGTCGTCGCCTCCGGCGAGATCCTCGACGGCTACCGTGCTCCCGGCACGGTCGGTGGCGATTCGACTTCCGAGCTTCTGCGGGAAGCCCGCTACGACGATGACGTGAAAGCGGTGGTCCTGCGCATCGACAGCCCGGGCGGAAGCGTCTTCGCCTCGGAGGAGATTTATCGGGAGGTCGAGGCCCTGCGGCAGGCCGGCAAGCCCGTCGTTGCCTCGATGAGCAGCGTCGCGGCCTCGGGCGGCTACTACATCGCCTCGGGAGCCGATCAGATCTACGCGGACGCAGGCACGATCACCGGATCGATCGGCATCTATGCGATCGTGCCGACGTTCGAGCGCACCCTCGACAAGCTCGGCGTGCACGTCGACGGCGTTGGCACGACCAATCTCAGCGGCCAGTTCCGGCTCGACCGGACCATGAGTGCCGATGCGCGGGCTGTCCTGCAGCTCGTTACGGAGCGCGGCTACCACGAATTCCTTGCGCGTGTCGCCGCAGGGCGCAAGCGCACGCCGGAGCAGATCGATTCGATCGCGCGCGGCCGGGTGTGGTCCGGCGCTGCGGCGCTCAAGATCGGTCTCGTCGATCATCTCGGCACGTTCCAGGAAGCGGTAACGGCCGCCGCGCGCCTCGCGAAGGTCGACAAGGACTACGAGGAAAAGTGGATCGAGCGCACGATCACCTGGCGCGATGCACTCGTCATGCGCCTCGACGCGACGATGAAGGGCTGGTTCGGCGAGGAGTCGGACGCCGCGCTCGCCCGCAAATTCACCCGGCGCGTGACGGATCCTTTCACCAAGGAACTTGCGCGCCTTGCCCGATTCAGCGAACCGATGCGCGCCTACGCCTATTGCCCCTGCACCGTCGACTAGGCAGGTACCGGTAACTAACTAAGCGGCCCAGTCGAGGATGACCTTGCCGGACTGGCCGCTGCCCATGATCTCGAAGCCGCGCTGAAATTCGGCGATCGGCAGACGGTGGGTGATCACCGGCCGGATGTCGAGCCCGCTCTGCAGCATGCTCGACATCTTGTACCAGGTCTCGAACATTTCCCTGCCGTAGACACCCTTCAGCACGAGTCCCTTGAAGATCACCTGGTTCCAGTCGATCGCGGTGTCGCCGGGTGGAATGCCAAGGAGCGCAACGCTCCCGCCGTGATGCATCGTGCGGATCAGCTCACGCAGCGCCGACGGGTTGCCTGACATCTCGCAGCCGACGTCGAAGCCTTCCTCCATGCCGAGGTCCCGCATCGTGTCGTCGAGGGATTCGCGCGTGACATTGATGGCGCGGCTCGCACCCATCTTCCTCGCGAGCGCGAGGCGGTAGTCGTTCACGTCAGTCACGACGATATGGCGCGCGCCCACAAACCGCGCGATGGCGGCGGCCATCACGCCGATGGGACCCGCACCCGTGATCAGCACATCCTCGCCCACCATGCCGAAGGACAACGCGGTGTGCGTCGCGTTGCCGAACGGGTCCAGGATCGCGGCGGTATCGTCGTCGATGGCGTCGGAGAGCTTGAACGCGTTCACCGCCGGCAGCGCAAGGTACTCGGCAAAGCTGCCCGGGCGGTTCACGCCGACCCCGACCGTATTGCGGCAAAGGTGCCTGCGGCCGGCACGGCAGTTGCGGCAATGACCGCAGGTGATGTGGCCTTCGCCTGAGACGCGATCGCCGGTCTTGAAGCCGCGCACTTCGCCGCCGACCTCGACGATCACGCCGGAGTACTCGTGACCTACTGCGAGCGGCACGGGAATCGTCTGCTCGGCCCAGCGATCCCAGTTGTAGATGTGCATGTCAGTGCCGCAGATGGCCGAGCGCTTCACGCGGATCAGCACATCGTTCGGTCCGACCTTGGGTTCCGGGACGTTCTCGAGCCAGATGCCGGGTTCACGTTTCGATTTGACGAGTGCTTTCATGGAATCAATTTAAGCTCCCGGCCGACGGACGCGAAAGCCTGGATGGCCTGGTCGAGCTGCTCGCGCGTGTGTGCCGCCGACATCTGCGTGCGGATGCGCGCCGCGCCTTTCGGCACGACGGGGAACGCGAAGCCGATGACGTATACGCCGTGCGCCAGGAGTCTATCGGCCATCGCGAGCGCGAGCGGCGCATCGCCCAGCATGACGGGAATGATCGGGTGTTCACCGGGCAGCAATTGGAAACCGAGCGTTGTCATACCCGCGCGGAAGTACTTCGCGTTTTCGAAAAGGCGCGTGCGCAACTCACCGGATTCCTCGATGAGGTCGAGCACCTTGAGGCTCGCGCCGGCGACAACCGGCGCAATGCTGTTCGAAAAGAGATAGGGTCGCGAGCGCTGCCGCAACCAGCCGACGATGGCCGCGCGCCCCGCAACGTAGCCGCCGCTGCCGCCCCCGAGCGCCTTGCCGAGCGTGCCCGTGAGAACGTCGACCCGCTGCAAGACGTCCGCGAGTTCGTGAGTTCCGCGGCCGTGCGCACCCATGAATCCGACCGCGTGCGAGTCATCGACCATCACGAGTGCCTGGTAGCGGTCCGCGAGGTCACAGATCGCCTTGAGCGGCGCGAGACTGCCGTCCATCGAGAACACGCCGTCCGTTGCAATCATGCGCGTACGCGCGTCCGCGGAATCCTTCAGGCACTGCTCGAGTTCCGTCATATCCGCGTTCGCATAGCGCTTGCGGACGGCTTTGCAGAGCCGGATGCCATCGATGATGCTCGCGTGGTTGAGTGCGTCGCTGATGACGACGTCCTTCTCATCGAGCAGGGTCTCGAAGAGCCCGCCGTTGGCGTCGAAGCAGGAGGAATAGAGGATCGTATCGTCGGTACGGAGGAAGCGCGACAGCCGCTGTTCAAGCTCGCGATGGATAGTTTGCGTGCCGCAGATGAAGCGCACCGACGCCATGCCGTAGCCGTGCGTCGCGAGAGTCGCACGCGCGGCCTCGATGACTGCCGGATGATTCGCGAGCCCGAGGTAGTTGTTCGCACAGAGATTGATCACCTCGACGCCCGAGTCGAGCGTGACGCGCGCCTGTTGCGCGCTCGCGAGGACGCGCTCGGTCTTGTAGAGTCCCTGGGCGCGCAGCGCTTCGGTGTCTTCGCGCAGCCGGGCGAGCAGCCGTTCGTCCACCTTGGAAACTCCAGGGCCGTGAATTCGAGGGGCGGCGATTATACCGTGTAACGATGGCGAACCCCGATAGCGGTGCACCGCGCATCGACAAGTGGCTCTGGCACGCGCGCTTCTTCCGCAGCCGCTCGCTCGCGACCACGGCAGTCGATGGCGGGCGCGTCCACGTGAACGGTGCGCGCGTAAAACCTTCGCATGCAGTGAAGGTCGGCGATCGTCTCGAAATCACTCGTGAGCAGGAGTCCTGGGATCTTAAGATCCGGGCCCTGCCTGCGCGGCGAGGTTCGGCGGCCGAGGCGGCTGCCAGCTATGAAGAAGCTCCTGAAAGTGCCGCGCGGCGCGTAGCGCGCCGTGACGAGCGTCGATTGCTCGGTGGTGCGCCGCCTCGACCAGCGTCGCGCCCGGACAAGCGGGCGCGGCGGGAACTCCTTCGCCTGCAGCGCGGCCGTTGAACACATCGGCTGCCGGCAACAACCGGGAGCGCGTCGCGATCAAGCCGCTTCGCGCAGGCTTGAAGCGTTGAGGTGACCGGAGCCGGCGGGCATACTGCCGCCTATGTTCAATGCAACGATCGACCAGCGTCCGAACCGCCTATTCATAGCCCTTGCCGGATTTTTCGTCGCCAATGCGGTGATCGCCGAGTTCGTCGGCGTCAAGATCTTCGCCGTCGAGGACACGCTCGGCATCGCGCCGCTCACCTGGAATCTCTATGGCGAGACCGGCTCGCTCAATCTCACGGCCGGTGTCCTGGTCTGGCCGCTCGTCTTCATCCTGACGGATGTGATCAACGAATATTTCGGCGTACGGGGCGTGCGTTTCATTTCCTATGTCGCCGTCGTGTTGGTCGCCTATGCGTTTCTCGTCGCGTATGCCGCGATTTCCGTGGTGCCCGCCGGCTGGTGGATCGGCGCGGGCGCCGCAAGCGGCGTACCCAACATGCAGGCGGCGTTCGCCAACATCTTCGGACAGGGGATGTGGATCATCGCGGGCTCGATCATCGCGTTCCTGATCGGGCAGCTCATCGACGTCGTGATCTTTCACCGCATCCGGGCGCGCAGCGGCGAGCGGCACATCTGGTTTCGGGCCACGGCGTCGACGGCGGTTTCCCAGCTCATCGACAGCTTCATCGTGCTCTACATTTCCTTCGTGATCGGGCCGCAGCACTGGCCGATCAGCCGCTTCCTTGCTGTCGGTACCGTCAACTACTGCTACAAGCTCGCGATGGCGATCCTTCTGATACCGCTCATCTATCTCGGCCGGCGCGTGATCGAAAGCTATCTCGGCGCGGCAACAGCGCACCGCCTCAAAGAAGAAGCCGCGCGCTGAGAAAAGGGGACAAATTTATTTTTCCGCGTTTGCGGTGCGAACGTCCAATTACGGGGAAAAATAAATCTGTCCCCTTTCTCAGCCGACGAAAGCGATGAGTTCGGCGCTCACCTCATCCGGGAGCTGCTCGGTCAGCCAGTGGCCACCGGGAAGCGCCTTGCCTTCAACAAGGGATGCTCGCTCGCGCCACGTATCGGCGACGCTGTACATGCGTTCCATCACGCCCTTGGCGCCCCAGAGTGAGAGCAGCGGACATTCGACCTTGCGATCGAGATCCGCCTTGTCGTGCTCGAGATCGATGCTCGCGGCCGCGCGATAGTCTTCGCACATTGCGTGCATCGTCGCCGGATCCTTGAAACATCGCAGGTACTCGGCGAACACCGGTTCCGCTATCGCGCCGGGAATGAGGTCTCGCCATGCGCCGCGCAGAAATATCTCCGCGCTGTTCGCGAGCAGCGTTTCCGGCAGCGGGGCGGGCTGGATCAAGAAGAACCAGTGGTAGTACGCCGTCGCGAATTCCTTCGTGACGTTCGTGAAAAGCTTGTACGTCGGCACGATATCGAGCACAGCGAGCCTGGCGACGTTTCCCGCGAAATCGAGCGCCATTCGGTGCGCGACCCGTCCACCGCGATCGTGGCCGACGACCGCGAAGCGTTCGAAGCCGAGTGATTTCATCACCGCCACCTGATCCGCGGCGGTCGCGCGTTTTGAGTGCCCTGCGTGATTCTCGTCGTCGGGCGGCTTGCTGCTGTCGCCATAGCCACGCAGGTCTGTGGCGACCACCGTGTATCGCTTGGCGAGCGTTGCAGCCACCGAGCGCCATTGCAGATGGGACTGCGGCCAGCCGTGCAGCAACAGCACTGGCGGTCCGCTTCCGCCGATCACGCCGTTGATCACCGCCTGCGACGTCTCGATTTGGAGCGCCTTGAAGCCGGGAAAGAAGCGCAGGGTAGAACCCGTGGCTCCGGACGGCGGCGCCGGCACTTCCGTGCCCTGGGCCGTCGGTACTGATGCGGCCCCGAGCACCGCGAGTAGCCCCAGCGTCTCTTCGCAGAAGGAACGCCGGTCGATCTCGTCGCTCATATCGTTCACCTCGGTCCCGGCCACGGGGCGCCCTTGAGTTCCACGATATTGCCTTCGGGGTCCGTCACGTAGATCGAGGGTCCATCGCCCTCGGCGCCGTAACGCGATTCGACGGTTCCGGGTTCGACGCCATGGTCCCGCAGGTGTTGGATGACTTCGTCGGCATCGAAGGGATCGATGCGCAGGCAGAAGTGGTCGAGATTTCGACCTTCAGCGCCTGGCGCCGCGCCACCCGCCTTGCCGAGCTTGCCCTCGACCGGCACGAGGTCGATCAAGGAACTACCGGCGCGCACCTGGTAGAGGCCGATGTCGGCCTGGTTCTTCTCCGGCGTGCAGCCGATGACGTTCAAGTAGAAGTCGAGCATGCGCTCGAGGTTGCTCACACGCAGCACCACATGATCGATCTGGCGGACGCGGAGCATGTCAGGCCCCAAGTTTGAGCGTAAGCCCAGGCAAATCGATGCCATCGAGCTTGGTGCTCCAGGTTTCATCAGCATGAATCAAGGGCGCCCCGGTGAGCGTCCCGGTCGTCACGATCTCGCCTGCCGCGAGCGGCTGCGCCCGCGGCTGAGACGCCAGCACCGAGATGAGATGGGCGAGCGCAGCGAGTGGGCTGTCGAGCACCTTGGCGCCGCCCCCGCGATCGCGTACCTCGCCATCACAGGCGAGCGTCAGCGTGAAGTTCGACAGCTTCGCGAGCACGTCCGGTCCCAGTTGTCCGACTGAGCGCGGCTCGCCGACCAGGAGCGCGGCGTGCATTGCGCAAGCGGCGACTGCGTCCGCCGCCTGGATCTTCCAGCCGGGGAAGGGCGACTCGACGATTTCAAATCCATGTGCGATCCATTCGATGCTCGCGAGCACGGCAGCAAGATCTCCAAGCGCGGGCGGCGCCGTGTAAAACCGCACGACGATCTCGGGTTCGATACGGGGTTCGAGCAGCGTGCTGATCGAGTAGTCGCCGCGCGAGTTCGGCAGGTGCACGACGGTCCGGTCGTACAGGTATCCCCAGACGGGAGCGCTGACACCGAAGACCGGCCAGAGGTCGCGATTGCTGAAGCCGATCTTGCGGCCGACGGCACGCTCGCCGTCCCGCAGCCGTGCCCGATGGACGAGGTCGGCTACCTCATAGGCGCTTGCGATGTCGAAGCCCGCGACGCGGGCGGCGATTGGCGCGAGCGGCCGTCGCAGATCGCGCGCGCCTTTGATTTCATCCGCGATGGCCTGGAGATTCATGTCGATTCCGTGCGCAGGAAATAGCGCCGCTCGGAGTCGAGTTCCGGCAGCTTGATCGTGCCGCGCAGCTGCAGGCCGATCTTGCGCAGCACGTTGGCGGATGCCTCATTGTCGATGTCGGCGATCGCCGCGATGCGCTTGAGACCAAAGTTGTCCCGCCCGAGCTGCATGACGGCCTGACCCGCTTCGGTCGCATAGCCCTGGCCGCTGTAGCGTGCGAGGAAGGCGAATCCGACCTCGACGTCCTCCATCGACGTGCGCTTCAAGAGCCCGCACATTCCGACGGCGAGGTGATCGGATTTGCGCTCGACGAGAAAGAGGCCGAAGCCGTGTTCCGCGTAGCTCGCGATGGGGCCGGTCCTCAGGTAATTGCGCGCGTCGTCGAGATTTCGCACGCCCTTGTCGCCGATGAAGCGGTGAAAGAGCGGCTCGTTCAGCAATTCCAGGATGAAGGGCGCGTCGTCCTCGGTCATTTGCCACAGCACCAGGCGCTTGGTGGCGGCAACGATAATGTATTGTTTACCAGACATGATGTATGGTATACCGTACGTCAATACCGAGGAGTGCCGTCATGCCGTTTCGCGAGAAGAGCGCGTGGATCTGCCTCATCAGCATGTTCGTCGTGTTCGTTCCCTATTTCATCCACGTCTTTCGGTTGACAGCGCGTCCCGATTTCGACGCGGGCGCCATCCAGCATGCGATCGTTGCGGCCATCTTGTTTCAGACGGTGCTCGCCATTGTCGCGCATATTGTCGTCGCCGTCGGCAGCAAGCGTCACAACGAGGATGAGCGCGTTACGCTCATCGCGTCGCAATCGTACCGCGACGCGTACTTCGCGCTGACGGTCGCCGTATGCGGCGGGATCCTGCCTGTGATGATCTGGGGAGGCGCCTTCACGGCGCTGTACCTGAGCCAGTTCCTGCTGCTCGCCTTCATCATCGCCGAGGTCGCGCACTATCTCGGCCAGATCGTCCGCTACCGTTTCGGAGGCTGAAGTGGCAGTGAAGCGGGTACGCAATAGTCTGCGCCGGCTTCGCTTCGAAGCCGACGAAATGACGCAGCAGGACCTCGCGGACCAGGCTGGAGTCACGCGTCAGACGATCATCGCCATCGAGGGCGACAAGTACGCACCGTCGCTCGAGCTGGCGTTTCGAATCGCAGCCGTGTTCGAGAGGCCTCTGGAAGAGGTCTTTCACTTCGTTCCGCAATGACGCGCGTATGCGCTGGTACAATGCGCGCCCTTCGTTAGAGGAGTGCGCATGTCCGCGAAAGGGCAGCCAGGCGCCACCGGCGCGATGATTTCCGGGCGTGATCCCTGGCTGACCGAATCCGGCCGCGCGATCAACGATGTCTTCCTCGCCGATGAGACGCAGCAGGTGCGGCAGCTCGTCGAGCTTGCACGTCCGCCCGATGGCGAAGCCGCGGCCGCGCAAGCGCTGACGCTGCAACTCGTCGAGTCCGTACGGCGCAACCGCTCGGGCAAGAGCGGGCTCGACGCGTTCCTGCGCCAATACGATCTCGCTTCGAAGGAAGGCGTCATCCTCATGTGCCTCGCCGAGGCGCTGCTGCGAGTCCCGGACAGCGAGACCGCCGACAAGCTGATCGCCGACAAGATTCACGCGGGTGACTGGGCGCGCCACGCGGGCGAAGCAGATTCTCTCTTCGTCAACGCGTCGACCTGGGGCCTGATGCTGACCGGCCGCATCGTCCGGCCGGATCCGGAAGATACGCGCGATCCCGGCTCGTTCATTGCGCGGCTTGCTTCACGCCTGGGCGAGCCTGTGGTCCGCGGTGCGTTAAGGCAGGCCATGCGCATCATGGGTCATCAGTTCGTCATGGGGCGCACCATCGAGGAAGCGCTCGAACGCGCGCACGAGAGCCCGCAGTATCGCTACTCGTTCGACATGCTGGGAGAGGCGGCCTTTACGAGCGCGGATGCGATCCGGTATTTCGACGCGTACGTCGCGGCCATCGGGGCCCTCGGCAAGTCGGTCGCCGGGCAGTCCTTTGGACCCGCGACGGCCAGCATTTCCGTGAAACTGTCGGCACTGCATCCGCGCTACGAATTTGCGCAGCGGCGGCGCGTGCTCGCCGAGCTCTCGCCGCAGGTGCAGACACTGGCGGAGCACGCGCGCGCGGCAGGCATAGCGCTCACCGTCGATGCGGAGGAGTCCGAACGCCTCGAGATCTCGCTCGAGATCGTCGCGTCGGTGCTCCGTTCCTCCGCAACGGCCGGCTGGGCGGGTTTCGGTCTTGCGGTGCAGGCGTATCAGAAGCGCGCCGTCGCCGTGCTGCGCTATCTCGAGACGATTGCTCGCGTCTCGCGACGCACGCTCAACGTCCGGCTCGTGAAGGGCGCGTACTGGGACAGCGAAATCAAGCGGGCCCAGGAGCGGGGCCTTGGCGGCTATCCGGTCTTTACCCGCAAGATCAATACCGACGTGTCGTACCTCGCGTGCGCACGCTACATGCTCGAATCGGCGACGTCGCTCTATCCACAGTTCGCGACTCACAATGCGCATACCGTTGCCACGGTGATCACCCGCGCCCGTGCCGTCGGGCGATCTTTCGAATTTCAGCGCCTGCATGGCATGGGCGAGGAACTTTATGCCGAAGTCGTCGGCCCGGAAAAACTGAATGCCCAATGCCGCGTCTATGCGCCGGTGGGTGCGCACGAAGACCTGCTGCCGTACCTCGTGCGGCGTCTCCTCGAAAACGGTGCGAACACCTCGTTCGTCAATCGCATCGTCGACGAGCGTCTGCCGGCCGGCGAAGTCGCGGCCGACCCTGTCGATCAGATAATGCGCCTCGGCGAAATTCCGCATCCGCGCATTCCGTTGCCGCGCAATCTGTTTGGAGCCGCACGGCTCAACTCGCGTGGCGTCAATTTTGCGGACGGCAACGAGCTTGAGGCGCTGACGAGCGCGATGAACGAGTCGCAGGAGCGTGAGCCCTGGGCCGCGCCGATCGTGAAGGGCGAACGCCGGCGCGGCATCGCAAGCCCGGTGACAAACCCGGCGAATTTGCGCGATGTGGTGGGCACGGTCGAGCAGGCGGATGCTTCGCTCGCGCAGAGCGCCGTCGATATTGCCCGGGCCGCGCAGCCGGACTGGGATGCCGTCGGTCCCGGGGAGCGCGCGAAGATTCTCCTGCGTGCCGCGGACGCGTTCGAGGAAGAGCGCGCGGGCCTCGTGTCGCTCGCTGTGCGCGAGGCCGGCAAGACTTTGCCGGACAGCGTTGCGGAAGTACGGGAGGCCGTCGATTTCCTGCGCTACTACGCGACTAAGGCCGTCGAGCAATTCGGCGAACCGCAGGTGCTGCCGGGCCCGACCGGTGAAAGCAACAAGCTCGCGGCGCGCGGGCGTGGCACCTTCGCGTGTATCAGCCCCTGGAATTTTCCACTGGCAATCTTCACGGGCCAGGTCGCCGCGGCCCTCGTCACCGGCAATGCTGTTATTGCGAAGCCCGCGGAGCAGACGCCCCTCACCGCGGCGCGCGCCGTCGAGCTGCTACATGCCGCGGGAGTCCCAGGCGAAGTGCTTGCATTCCTGCCGGGCGACGGTGCGGAAATTGGCGGCGCACTCGTCCGCCATGAAGGTGTCGGCGGTATCGCGTTCACCGGGTCCACCGATACCGCGCGCGTCATTCACCGCGGCCTTGCCGCACGCAATGGCGCGATCGCGACGCTCATCGCGGAAACTGGCGGACTGAACGCCATGCTCGTCGACAGCTCCGCGCTAGCGGAGCAGGTCGTCGCCGACGTGGTGCTGTCGGCTTTCAACAGCGCGGGGCAGCGTTGCTCGGCGCTTCGGGTCCTCTTTCTGCAGAATGAGATCGCGGACCGCGTGGAGCGGCTGCTCGCCGGCCACATGGACGAACTCGTCATCGGCGATCCCGCAGACCTCGCGACGGACATCGGTCCCGTGATCGATGCCGAAGCCCAGCAACGCCTCGAAGCGCATGCCCTGACAATAGTCCGGGGAGCCAGCTGGCAGCATCGGGTGAAGCTTGATCGAGGCGCGGCAGGCGGGCACTTCGTGGCGCCGCTTGCGGTCGAGATTGATTCTTTCGATCGACTGGCCGGCGAGGTCTTCGGTCCGATCCTGCACATCGTGCGGTATGAGGCGAACGCCCTCGAACGGGTGCTCGATGCGATCAATGCGAAGGGCTTCGGCCTGACGCTCGGCGTGCACACGCGCATTGACGCGGCGGCGCGTTACATCGCCAATCGCGTGCGCGTCGGCAATGTGTACGTGAATCGCAACATGATCGGTGCGGTCGTCGGCGTACAGCCGTTCGGTGGCTGTGGACTCTCGGGCACCGGTCCCAAGGCCGGCGGGCCGCATTATCTCGAGCGCTTCACGACGGAACAGACCGTTACGATCAACACCGCCGCGGTCGGCGGCAACACGACGCTGCTGTCGCTCGGCGACTGAGCCAACATGAGCCTCAGCGTCTTCGACATCTTCAAGATCGGTATCGGCCCATCCAGCTCGCATACGGTAGGTCCGATGCGCGCCGCGCGTGAATTCGCACTTGACCTCGAGCGTGCAGGCGAACTCCCGGGTGTGCGGGAAATCGTCGTACGCCTCTACGGTTCGCTTGCGCTAACAGGCAAAGGCCACGGCACCGATCGAGCCATCCTGCTCGGCCTGGAAGGCGCAGAACCGGATACCGTCGATCCGGATGCGGTGGAGGGTGCCGTCGCCCGCATCCGCGCGAGCGAGAAGCTTCGCATCCTCGGCAAGCACGAGATCGCCTTCGATGAACCGATGCAGCTCCTCTTTCAGCGCAGCGAGGTACTCCCTGGGCATAGCAACGGCATGCGTTTCACGGCGCTTGGTGGCGGTGGAGGCGTCATACGGGAAGGCGAGTTCTATTCCATCGGCGGAGGCTTTGTCGTGCGCGCCGGCGACACGGCCGGCACGGGCGCCACGAAACCCGCGACGAAAGTGCCGCATCCTTTTTCGAGCGGCGCGCATCTGCTCGCCCAATGCCGCGAGCACGGACTCGAAATCTTCGAACTACAGTGGCGCAACGAACTCGCATGGCGCGACGAAGCCGAGGTTCGCACCCGGCTCGAGGAAGTGTGGAACGTCATGCAGGCCTGCGTCGAGCGGGGCTTTCGCCAGCAGGGCGTGCTGCCGGGCGTGCTCAAGGTGCGCCGTCGCGCTCCGCGAATGTATCGGATGCTCACCGACGGGGCTCAACCGGGACCGCTCGACGTGATGGACTGGGTCAACGTGGTCGCGCTGTCCGTCAACGAAGAGAATGCCGCTGGCGGACGGGTCGTGACGGCGCCCACGAATGGCGCGGCCGGCATCGTCCCGGCGGTGCTGCACTACTATTGTCGATTTGAGAAGGGTCGCTTCGACTCGGGCGCCAACGACGAGGGCATTCACCGGTTCCTGCTGACAGCCGGCGCCATCGGCATGCTCTACAAGGAGAATGCGTCGATCTCGGGCGCCGAAATGGGCTGCCAGGGAGAAGTCGGGGTCGCGTGCTCCATGGCTGCGGCGGGGCTTGTCGCGGCCCTGCACGGCACGAACGAGCAGGTGGAGAATGCCGCCGAGATCGGCATGGAACACAACCTCGGTCTCACCTGCGATCCGATCGCGGGCCTCGTGCAGATTCCCTGCATCGAGCGCAATGCAATGGGCTCGGTGAAGGCGATCAACGCCGCGCGCCTCGCGATGCGGGGCGATGGCACTCACAAGGTGTCGCTCGACCAGGTCATTGCAACCATGCGCCAGACCGGCCGCGACATGTCGACCAACTACAAGGAAACCTCCAGGGGCGGACTTGCGGTCAACGTCCCGGAGTGCTGACGCCAGCCACGCATACTTGTGAGGCGGCAAATATCGAATGCCGTCATCCGCCTCTAGCGCCAGAAAAGGAAGCGTCTGCGCGGCTTTTCGTAGCGGGCATTGAGACCCTTGCCGACATCCGCCTGATTCCAGTCGACGATGTCGAATTCCATGGTACAGGCGCCTGCCGTCGTGAGTTCCGGCTCGTCATGATTGCCCGTCAGCTGGCGCGCGAATTCGGTGATACCCGGATTGTGACCGAACATCATCAGCTGCTCGATGCGGGGCCCCGTTTCGCGCAGCACCGTAAGCAGGTCTGCGGCAGCCGCAAGATACAGGCGCTCGTCCGTCAGTACGCGGCGCAGCGGGAGGTTCAGTTCCTTGGCGAAGATCGTTGCCGTCGTGTACGCGCGCACCGCGGGGCTTGTCAACAGCAGATCGGCCGAACGCACTAAGGGGCCGAGTATCTGCGCCATCTCGCGTGCCTGCTGCTGGCCGCGCCGGTTGAGGGGACGCTCGAAGTCGCTGTACTGCCGGTTGTCCCAGTCCGCGCGCGCGTGGCGCACGATGGTCAGGCCTCTCATATGCGGCTCCGAAGCTCAATGCGGCCCTCGGCTACGCGCACGTCATAAGCCTGCACCGGCTCATATGCCGGTGGAGTGAGCGCCGCACCCGTCCTCAGGCAGAAGCGCGCGCCGTGCCTCGGGCAGATGATCTGATCGCCTTCGACGGGACCGCTCGCGAGTTCCTCGCCATCGTGCGTGCAGAGGTTGTCGATTGCATAGAATCGCCCGTCGGAATTCACGACGACGACCTCCTTGCCTCGGACTTCGAACACGCGGCCTTCGCCGGACGGGAAGTTATCTATAGGTCCCAGGTCCTGCCAATACCCGCTCATGGCCGCGCTACATCATGCCGGTCTGCAGGCGCGCCGCGTCCGACATCATCGACTGATGCCAGGGCGGATCAAAGACAAGCTCCACTTCCGCGCCGCGCACGCCGGGAATCCTCTCGACCTTCTCCTTGACGTCCGCGACGAGGATTTCGCCCATGCCGCAGCCGGGGGCGGTAACGGTCATCATGATGCGGACGCTGTAGGTCCCGTCATCGTGCCCCAGCACTTCGCACTCGTAGACGAGTCCGAGGTCAACGATGTTGATCGGAATCTCCGGGTCGTAGACCCCTCGCATCTGGTCCCAGACGATGTTGCGAATATCATCCACCGTCGGATTGGCGGGCACGTCCGGCGTTTTCAGCACGTCCTTGCCAAGAGCATCCGCGTGTTCGCCTGCGATCCGGAACAGATTGCCGTCGATGTAGACAGTGAAGCTGCCGCCGAGCGCCTGCGTGATATAGCCGACTGCGCCGGCTTTCAGCGTGACGTCGATACCGGCGGGCACAGCAACCGCGCGCACGTCACGCGACAGGACCACCGGCTCATTCTCATGGCCGCGCATGGAGTTACTCAGTGCTCACCGGTTGATGTTTCGAATCGAGCGCGGCCGCCAGCGTATGCCAGCAGAGGCTCGCGCACTTCACCCGCGCCGGGAATTCGCGCACTCCCGAGAGGGCGGCGAGCTTCCCGAGATCGCGCTCGGGGACATAGTCGTGCTCGGTGAGGAGGCGATGGACCTGAACGTAGTAGTCGCGTACTTCCTTCAGGTCGCGGCCCTTCAGCGCCTCGGTCATGAGTGATGCGGATGCCACCGAAATGGCGCAGCCGCTGCCCTCGAAAGTCAGGTCTTCGAGCTTGCCGCCTTCAACGTCGACGTACAGCTTCAGGCGATCGCCGCACAGGGGATTGTGGCCTTCCGCGGAATGATTCGCGGTCGCGAGCGGCCCGAAATTCCGCGGCCGGCGGTTGTGATCGACGATCACGTCGCGGTAGAGATCCTTGAGATCCATCAGCGAAACACCTCGCGCGCGCGGGCGAGAGCCGTGGCGAGCCGCTCGGCTTCCTCGAACGTGTTGTAGAACGCGAACGAGGCGCGCGCAGTCGCCGGCACCTGGAAATATTCCATCACCGGCATCGCGCAATGATGCCCCGTGCGCACCGCGATGCCGTCTGCGTCGAGAATTGTGCCGATGTCGTGCGGATGGATGCCGTCCATCACGAAGGACAGCACGCTCACTTTGCGATCCGCGGTGCCGATAAGTCGCACGCCAGGCACTGCACTCACGCGACGCGTTGCATACTCGAGCAACTCGTCCTCGTAGCGAGTGACCGCTGCCCAGTCGAGCTTGCCGAGATAGTCGATAGCCGCGCCGAGCCCGATCGCGTCCGCGATGTTCGGTGTGCCGGCCTCGAACTTGTAGGGCAGGGCGTTGTAGGTCGTGCCGCTGAAGCTCACCGTGAGGATCATGTCGCCGCCGCCCTGCCAGGGCGGCATCGCTTCGAGCAGCGCTTCGCGCCCGTAAAGCACCCCGATGCCTGTGGGGGCGAACATCTTGTGTCCCGAGAATGCGTAGAAATCGCAATCGAGCGCTTGCACGTCGACCTTCAGGTGCGGAATTGCCTGCGCTCCGTCGACGAGCGATGGAATACCACGCGCACGCGCCGATGCGACCAGGCGCTCGACGGGCAGGACCGTCCCTAACGCGTTCGAGACGTGCGCGAATGCGACGAGCTTGGTGCGCGGCCCGAGCAGGCGCTCGTATTCATCGACGTCGATCATGCCCCTCGCGTCAATCGGCGCTATCTTCAGGACGAGCCCAAGCTCACCGGCCAGCATCTGCCACGGAACGATGTTCGCGTGATGCTCGAGCCAGGTGAGGACGATTTCATCGCCGCGCTGCATGCGCGAGCGGCCATAGCTCTGCGCGACGAGATTGATCGCCTCGGTCGTGCCCCGCACGAAAATGATCTCGCGGGTCGAGCGCGCGTTGATGAAACGCCGCACCTTCTCGCGCGCGCCCTCGAACGCCTCGGTCGCGCGCTGGCTGAGCGTGTGTACGCCCCGATGCACATTGGCGTGCGATTCGCGGTAGTAGCAGTCGATTGCCTCAATGACTGCCAGCGGGTGCTGCGAGGACGCCGAGTTGTCGAGGTAAGCGAGCGGCCGGCCGTTAATGCGCTCCTCCAGGATCGGAAAGTCGCGGCGGATCTTCTTGACGTCGAATACGTCGGCCGTAACTATTGTAGTATCAATAGCTTGTGCGACCATTTAGATAAACTCCTTTATCAGGTCGCGGGCCGGGAGTTCGCCGGCAACGCGGCGCGCAAGCGCCTGAGTGAGCGCGGCGACGGGCAGCGCCTGCAGCAGGTCGAGGACAAACGCGTAGGTGAGCAGCGCTCGAGCGGTCGACGCGTCGATACCCCGCGCAGTCAGATAAAAGAGCATGTTGGGATCCAGCCGTCCGGTCGATGCTCCGTGGCTGCACTTCACGTCTTCGTTGTGGATTTCGAGTTGCGGGCGGGTGTCCGCTTCCGCGCCAGGCGCCAGCAGGAGATTGCGAAAGTTCTGTTCCGATACTGAGCGACGGGCACCGGGAGCGACGATGACTTTGCTGTTACAGATCGCGCGCCCGCCGTCGTTCACGACTGTGCGCACCTCGGTGCGGCTGTGCGTGTCGGGTACCGAATGGCGAATCTCTGCGTGCAGTTCATGATGCTGGGTGCCGGCGGTGAAGAGCAGCGAACGAACCTGCGTAGCGGCGGCTGGACCGTCGAGCGCGACGTCGACATCCGAGCGCAGCAGGTCACCGCCAACGCCGAGACAGTGCAGCGCGAAACTCGAGCCGGTGCCCACGCGCGCGCGCAGCGTGTCGAATTGCTGGCCGCCCGCGCCGAGTGAATGCACCCTGCAGAGTTCAATCCGCGAACCACTGTCGACTTCGACCTCCGCCAGCGAATTGACAAAGCGTGCGCCGTAACCATCCGACACGTGGTGTTCCACGATGACCCCACTTGCGCCGCTCGTTGCATGGATGCGAAGCCGCGGGAAGCCCGGCTCACCGCCGGTCGCGAGGTACAACACATAGATTAGCGGGGCCTCAACGCCTTCGAGCTCAATCGATGCCCCGTCGGCGACGAATGCCGTGTTGAGCAGCGCGAATCGCGAATCCGCGCGATCGTCCTCGGGCAGCGCACGGGCGAGGAGCTCGGGCTGCCTGCGGTAGACATCCGTGAGCGGCTCGATGCGGATGCCTTTTGCTGTCGGCAGGGCAGTCGACAAGGTCGCATCGAGACGTCCATTGACAAATACGAGACGCGTCGCGTTCTCGAGTGCGAGTGTGTTGTCCGGCAGGCGATCCGCACGCAGCGGCTGCGCCGCGAAATTGAGCTCGCGCCGCGCGAGGCCGCGCAGCGTCAGGTATTTCCAGTTCTCATCGCGTCCCGTCGGCAAGCCGGCCGCAACGAAGCGCTCTAGCGCCACCCGCCGCGTCGTCGACGTCGTCGCGGGCGCAGCGAGGCCAGCGGCGACCGCCGCATGGCCCAGCGTGATGCTCGCGATAAATGGCGACGTCTGCGCGATGGCGGTCATGCGCGGCGCGCCTCGGCACGGACCCAGTCGTAGCCCTGCTTGTCGAGTTCCAAGGCGAGGGTGTAGTCACCGCTCTTGACGATGCGGCCGTCCGTCAGCACGTGCACACGATCCGGGACGACATGGTCAAGGAGACGCTGGTAGTGGGTCACGAGGAGCTGCGCGCGATCTGGCCGGCGCATCGCATTGATGCCGCGTGCGACCACCTTGAGCGCGTCGATGTCGAGCCCGGAATCGGTTTCGTCGAGGATCGCGAGCTTCGGCTCGAGCACCAGCATCTGCAGGATCTCGTTGCGCTTCTTCTCGCCGCCCGAAAAGCCTTCGTTTACGCCGCGCGACAGGAATGCCTCGTCCATCTGCATGAACTTCATCTTGTCCTTCACGAGCGCGAGGAACTCGAAGGCGTCGAGTTCCTTCTCGCCGCGATGCTTGCGGATGGCGTTGAGCGCGGCCTTGAGGAGGTACACGTTGTTCACGCCCGGGATTTCAACCGGGTACTGGAAACCGAGGAACAGGCCGGCGCGTGCGCGCTCCTCCGGCGCAAGTGCGAGCAGATCCTGTCCCTGGTAGAAGACCTGGCCGGAGTGAATTGTGTATTCGGGACGTCCCGCCAGCACCTGCGCGAGCGTGCTCTTGCCGGAGCCGTTCGGGCCCATGACCGCGTGCACTTCGCCAGCGGCGACCTCGAGCGAAAGGCCGTCCAGGATGCGGCGTTCGCCGATCGAGACCACGAGATTCTGGATGCTGAGCACGGTGCTACCTGTTTTCTTCCGGGGCACCGTCAGCCGACGGCCCCTTCGAGGCTGACGTTGAGGAGGTTCTGGGCTTCCACGGCAAATTCCATCGGCAGTTCCTTGAACACCGCCTTGCAGAAGCCGTTCACGATCATGCTGACCGCGTCTTCCTCGGAGATGCCTCGCTGCAGGCAATAGAAGAGCTGGTCCTCGCCGATCTTCGATGTCGTCGCTTCGTGCTCGACGGTAGCCGTCGGATTCTTCACTTCCACATACGGGAATGTGTGCGCACCGCATTCCGGGCCCATCAGCAGTGAATCGCATTGCGTGAAATTCCGGGCGCCCGACGCGCTCGCGGCGATGCGGACAAGGCCGCGATAGGTATTCTGGCCATGACCGGCCGAAATGCCCTTCGACACGATCGTGCTCTTGGTTTCGCGACCAAGGTGAATCATCTTTGTCCCGGTGTCGGCCTGCTGGTAGTGGTTTGCAACCGCGACCGAGTAGAACTCGCCGACCGACTCATCGCCCTTCAACACGCAGCTCGGGTATTTCCACGTGATCGCCGAGCCGGTCTCGACCTGCGTCCAGGAGATCTTGGAGCGCGCGCCGCGGCATTCGCCGCGCTTGGTGACGAAGTTGTAGATTCCGCCGCGTCCCTGCTCATCGCCCGGGTACCAGTTCTGCACCGTCGAATACTTGATGCGCGCGCCCTCGAGCGCGACAAGTTCCACGACGGCAGCGTGCAGCTGGTTCTCGTCCCGCATCGGGGCAGTGCAACCTTCCAGATAGCTGACGTACGCACCATCGTCGGCAATGATCAGCGTCCGTTCGAATTGGCCGGTCTTCGCAGCATTGATGCGAAAGTACGTCGACAGCTCCATCGGGCAGCGCACGCCCTTCGGCACATAGACGAACGAGCCATCGGTAAAGACCGCGGAGTTCAGCGTCGCGAAGAAATTGTCGGTGTAGGGCACGACGGTGCCGAGATACTGCTCGATGAGCGCGGGGTGGTTCTGCACGGCCTCGGAGAACGAACCGAAGATGACGCCAGCATCGGCGAGCCGCTGCTTGAAGGTTGTAGCAACCGATACGCTGTCGAACACCGCGTCGACCGCGACGCCCGCGAGGCGAGCACGTTCGTGAAGCGGAATGCCGAGCTTGTCGTAGGTCTCAAGGAGTTTCGGGTCCACTTCGTCGAGACTCTTCGGGCCCGATCCCGGCTGCTTCGGTGCGGAGTAGTACGAGATCGCCTGGTAGTCGACGGGTCGGTAGCGCAACAGCGCCCAGTGCGGCTCCTTCATCGTGAGCCAGTGCCGATACGCTTTCAGGCGCCAGTCGAGCAGGAACCCGGGTTCGCCTTTCTTCCTTGAAATGAGCCGGATGACGTTTTCGTCGAGACCCGGCGGTACCGTATCGGACTCGATGTCCGTGACGAAGCCGTGCCGGTATTTCTGGCCGACCAGATCGTCGAGTTCGGTCGCCTTGCCTGACATGGCCGCGCTCAGCTCTGCACCGGACTTCTGAGTGCCGCGACGCGAATCTCGCCAGCGATGTCCGGCGTCCGCGCCGAAGCCGCGCCCGTGAGTTGCGAGAGGCTGATGTCTTCGAGCGCGCGCCGGATGGAATTGTTTATCCGTTGCCAGGCGTTACCGACCCGGCACACGTGCTCGATACCGCAGTGGCTCGCCTGGCTGGAACACTCGGTGATCGCGACCGGCCCCTCCAGGGCGTCGAGAATCTCGGCGGCACTGATTTCGCTGGCAGGGCGCGACAGCTGATAGCCGCCGTGCGTGCCTCGCGCGGACGTCACGAGTCGTGCCTTCTGCAGTTCCTTCAGGAGCTTCGTTACTGTCGGCTGGGAGAGCCCCGTGCCCTGCGAGACCTCGACCGCCGTGTGGAGGCGCTCCGGGACCGTGGTCAGGTGCGCGAGGATGACCGTCGCGTAATCCGTCAATTTGCTGATCCGCAGCATGCAATACTCGATGCCACCAAGGGCGTGCAGGAACGATATGGGACTATTTTAGTCCTATTGCGGTTCGCGAAGGAACAAGTGGCGCAGGGCACCCCTCGCGAAGGCAGCGCGAAGCGTCTTTTGCTATCCTCTCGGCCCGATTTTTGGACCCGGTTTTACACTGTCCGGCCCGCCGCTCACGCTTGAGCGGCAGGCCCACGTGGCAGCGTAGGAGACCGGTCCAGTTGGTGTGTTCAATTGGGGGGGGTCCATCCTTTAGGAGCCATGACGATGAATCACAGTGAGCTGGAAGCCACCGCGAAGGCGATGGTAGCGAAGGGTAAGGGCATTCTGGCGGCCGACGAGTCCAGCGGCACGATCAAGAAGCGCTTTGACAGCATCAAGCTCGAGTCGACCGAGGAGCACCGGCGGCTGTACCGCGAAATGCTCTTTACCGCGCCCGGCGCGGCCGACTACATCAGTGGCGTCATCTTTTTTGACGAAACCCTCCGCCAGAAGACCAAGACCGGCATTGCATTTGCCGAGTACCTGAAGCGGCTCGGCATCGTGCCGGGCATCAAGGTTGATGCGGGCACGAAACCGCTTGCCGGCTCCCCTGGCGAGGTTGTCACCGAAGGCCTCGACGGCCTGCGCGAGCGGTTGAAGGAGTACTACGGGCTAGGCGCGCGTTTCGCGAAGTGGCGCGCCGTCATCGATATTGCGGACGGCATTCCGTCCGCGTACGGCATTCACGTCAATGCGCACGCACTCGCGCGCTACGCGACGCTGTGCCAGGAAGCGAACATCGTTCCGATTGTCGAGCCGGAAGTGCTGATGGACGGTGGGCACTCGATCGAGCGCTGCGAGGAAGTGACGGACGCCGTTCTGGCCAAAGTGTTCGCCGAGCTGCATGTACAGCGCGTGTACCTCGAAGGTATGGTGCTGAAGCCCAATATGGTGATCTCGGGAATGAAGTCACCGAAGCGCGCAGGCGCGGAGCAGGTTGCGGAAGCAACCATCCGTTGTCTCAAGCGTCACGTGCCTTCCGCGGTACCGGGTATTGCGTTTCTTTCGGGTGGGCAGGGGCCGGAAGAGGCAACCGAACACCTGAATCTCATGAACGCGATGGGCAATCTCCCCTGGACGCTGACGTTCAGCTATGGCCGTGCCCTGCAGGCGCCAGCGCTGTCGGCCTGGAAGGGGCTCGACGCGCAATTCACCGCCGGCCAGAAGGCATTTGCCAAGCGCGCGAAGTTGAACGGCCTCGCCGCAAGCGGACGCTATCATGCGTCGATGGAAACGCAGGCCGCGTGAACGCAGCTGCGCCGTCTGTCGAGGCCGGCGAGGCAGAAAGGCCGTCGGACAATCTGGTCGAGATCCGGGGACTGCACTACACGATCGGCCGACGACCGGTGTTCTCCGGTCTCGACATCGGCATACCCCGTGGCCGCATCACAGCGATCATGGGCCCGAGCGGCACCGGCAAGACGACGCTCCTGCGACTGATCACCGGCCAGATCAGGCCCGACCAGGGCACGATTGTCGTCGACGGTCTCGACCTGTCGAGACTCAGTCGCGCGGGCCTTTACGCTCTGCGCCAGCGCATGGGCATGCTGTTTCAGAACGGTGCCCTGCTGACCGATCTGGACGTCTTCGAGAATGTGGCGTTTCCGTTGCGCGAGCATACGGATCTGCCCGAGCGGCTGATCCGGCACATCGTTCTCACCAAGCTCCACGCGGTGGGGCTGCGAGGCGCCGCAGAAATGTTTCCGTCGGAATTGTCGGGTGGCATGGCCCGGCGCGTGGCCCTCGCGCGCGCCATCGTCATGGATCCGGACATACTCATTTACGATGAGCCATTCGCGGGCCTCGACCCCATATCGCTCGGCGTGATCCTTAGGCTTATCCGTCAGATGAATGATGCGCTCGGCATCACCAGCATCGTCGTATCGCACGACGTTCAGGAACTCTCGACGATCGCGGACGAGTCGTACCTGCTTGCGGAAGGCCACGTGGTAGCCTCCGGCAGCCCTGCAGACCTCCACGCGAATACCTCGGACATCGTCCGTCAATTCATGAACGGGATGGCCGACGGCCCGGTCCCGTTCCACTTCCCGGCGCCGGATTACAGCGTGCAGCTTCTCGCGCGCGGTGACCGGAGACGCCGTTCGCGTGAGTCGCGGTGATCGCCGTCGCGCGTGACCTCTCGGATTCCGCGAGGCAGTCGCTCGCGACTCTGGGGAAGGCCTCCCTTTTCTTCCTGCAACTCGTTGCATTCACGCCGGCGGCGCTCATGCGTCTGCGGCTCGTTGTGCACCAGACCTATAACGCCGGCGCGCAGTCGCTTGTCATCATCATGACTTGCGCTCTATTCGTCGGCATGGTGCTCGGCCTCCTTGGCTACGACCTGCTCTCGCGTGTCGGTTCGGAGGAAATACTCGGAGCCGGTGCGGCGCTCGCATTGTGCAAGCAGCTTGGCCCGGTGATGACGGCCCTCCTGTTCGCGGGACGGGCGGGCACGGCGCTCGCCTCGGAAATCGGCTTGATGCGTGCGACGGACCAGCTGTCGGCGATGCAGATGATGGCTGTCGACCCCGTGCGGCGCGTTGTCATGCCGCGATTTCTCGGCGGCGTGGTCGCTATGCCGTGCCTCACCGCTATCTTCATTGCGATCGGAATCTTCGGCGTGCAGCTCGTCGGTGTCGAACAAGTCGGGATCGATTCGGGAAGCTTCTGGTCACAGATGCGTTCGGCTGTCGAGCTTGACGACATCAGCGAGGGCATGGTGAAGGGGACGGTATTCGGTATTGCCTGCAGTCTGATCGCGGTCTACGAAGGCTACAATTCCGTGCCGACGGCGGAGGGCGTCGGGCGCGCTACGACGCGCACCGTCGTCATCTCCTCCGTCGCGACTCTCCTACTCAATTTCGTCCTGACGGCGTACATGCTCTAGAGGTCTTCGACATGCGACAGACACATGCGATGGAGATCGGAACGGGACTCTTCGTCCTGTTCGGGATCGCCGCGCTCATCTTCATGGTGACCCAGATTACGGCGGAACGCGTCGGCGTGCAGCGTACCGGCTACGTGCTCACCGCCAAATTCGACAATATCGGCGGTCTCAAGGTGGGTGCGCCGGTGTCGATGGCGGGCGTCACTGTCGGCCGCGTTACGGATATCGCGTTCGACAGCACGGATTACCGCGCCGTGGTACACGTGCGCATCGATCCGCAGTTCAATAAGATCCCGAACGACAGCGACGCGGCGATATTTACCCAAGGCCTGCTCGGCAACCAGTACATCGGCATGACCGCCGGCGGATCGGAAACCTTTTACAAGGACGGCGATCAGATCGAGCTCACGCAATCGGCGCTCGTGCTCGAGAATCTCATCAGCAAGTTCCTGGTGAATTTCGCCGAGAGCAAGGGCAAGACCGCCGAGGAGGGCGCCAAATGATTCGTATCTGGATGGCGGCGATCGGCGCCGGGCTCTGGCTCGGTGGCACGGCGGTGGCGGCGCAGGCTGCGGAAGCCGACGAGCCGAGCCAGATCGTGCAGAACGCCGCGACCGAAATGCTGAAGGACCTCGACGCGCATCGCGCGGACTATCGCAAGGATCCGACCAAGGTCTACGCGCTGGTCGATAGGGTGCTCCTGCCGCACTTCGACACCGAGTACGCGGCACAGCAGGTGCTCGCGAAGAACTGGCGCACGGCGACGCCCGAGCAACGCAAGCGTTTCATCGATGTGTTCTACCAGGCTCTCCTCAAGAACTATGGTACGGCGCTGCTCGAGTTCACGGCCGACCGCATGACGATCCTGCCGTTCAAGGGCGACCTGAGCACGGGGCGCGCGCTCATCCGCACAACGGTCAAGCGCGACAACGGCGTGCTGATCCCGGTCAACTACAGCCTGCGCAAGACCGAGAAGGGCTGGAAGGCCTACGACGTCAGCATCGAGGGCATTTCCTACGTCAAGAGCTACCGCACGGACTTCGGCGCCGAGATCGATCAGAAGGGCCTTGACGCAGTGATCGAGCGGCTCGAGAAGCAGGGCGTTCAGCGTCCCGTCACGTGAAGCAAGGCGCGGCCAATTTCGAGCTTGTGGATCTCGGCGGGGGCCGCTTTGCCCTGCGCGGCACGCTCGGTTTCACTACGGCGAAGGCAATCCTCGCCGCGAGCAAGCCCGCGTTTGCCGATCACGCCGTCCTCAAGATCGATCTCTCCGGTGTCACGCATGGCGACAGCGCGGGTCTAGCGCTGCTCCTCGAATGGATCAACTGGGCGAAGCACTATCGCCGCGAGATCCGCTACTTCGACATTCCGAAACCGATTCTCGCGATCGCGCGCATCAGCGAAGTGACGGATCTTCTGCACGCCGGTGAGCGCTGGACAGGTCCGGTTGGCGGACCTACGGTTGCTGTGGCGTCTCCGGCTGCGTAGCGTCGTCTTCCTCGATGGGCACTTCGTCCGTCGGCTCCTCGGGTACGTCGCCATCCCGCACCTGGTATTCCCGGTGCTGCAGGAATGCGTTGCGGATGAAGACGTACGGGTCATACGCATTCTTGTAGGTGTCTTCGACATTCAGTAGTTCGACACGCCGGCCGAGGAGCGCGACGGCCAGCAGCGTGAAATCCACCCACGGATCTTTGGCGTTCTCCTTGAGATCCGCTTTCCAGTCGGGGTAGATGCCGACGGTATCCCGCACAGTCGAGGGACCGAGGAACGGCAGCATCAAGTAAGGCCCAGGGTGCACGCCCCAGCGGCCGAGCGTCTGGCCGAAGTCCTCGTCATTCCTCGGCAGGCCCGCATCGCTCGCGGGATCCAGGATGCCTGCGATGCCCACCGTCGAGTTGAGGACGAAGCGCGCCGTGTCACTCCCGAGCGCCTTGAACTTGGCCTGCAGCAGGTCGTTCAGCATTGTGCGCGTGTAACCGAGATTGCCGAGGAAATTGCCGATACCGATGCGCACTGGCCGCGGGACGGCCTTCTTGTAACCCACCGCGACTGGCTTGATGAAAGCGCGATCCATCGTGTCGTTGAACTTGTAGGTAGCCCGGTTCATGCGCTCCCAGGGATCGTGAGGATCGCGCTTGCCCGGTGCGGCGGCGCATCCAGTGAGCAGCAGGATAACGATCAGGGCGATTCCGCGGCGATCGCCTAGCGATCGCAGGGCGGTGAACAGCATGCAGCGACACTCCGTGATGATCCCCGGATACGGGGCGTCGATATTCTAACCGGGACCGGAACCCGGTGGTGGATCCTGCGGCGGCGGTGCCGGCTCGCCGTATTTCACGCGCTGGTTCCTTGGCAGTACTTCGCGGATCTGATCAAGCCGCGCCTGGAATCGGGCGCGCTGGATCTGCGAGAGACCGGGAACTGCGAGGGCCATCTCCAGCTGGCCGGCCGCGAGCGCGAGATCGCCGCCGACGATGTGGTACTCCGACATGTAGAAGTAGGCATCCGCGACGTCGCCCGCGCTGTTCGCAGCAAGCGCCGTCAGCCGGATCTGGTCCGGGGTCGGTGCGACGACGTTGAAGAGGTCGAGCAACACGTGATGCGCCTTGTCCGCCTGGTCCGCGTCGAGCAGCGTCTCGGCATAGCGCACGGTCAGCGGGACGTTGCGTGGGAAAAGAGCCATCGCCGCTTCGAAACTCATGAGCGCGTGCGGTACGTCTCCCGATTTCGCGAGCGCCTGGCCATAAGCCGCCCGGTAGAGAATCACGTCGTCGTGGCGCTTGATCAGCTCGGCAAGTTCCACCGTTGCCGTATCCGCATGGCCGGCGGCGACGCGGGCGAGGGCGTCGCCGTACTGGCGCGCGTCCGCCGGTGCATTCGCGCTGATCGCCGCGCGCCGGTAGCTTTCCACCGGATCGCCGCCGTCATCGAGGGAAAGTATGCGCAACCGCTCACGCACCAGCGCGAAACTGACGCTGTCCGTCGCCGTGATCTTCGGCATCTGTTCCGCGCGATTCTTGGCTTCGGCGATGCGATTGCTCGTAACAGGATGGTCCTGCAGAAATTCGGGCACGCGTCCCGGCCCGCCGTTCTTGCGATTGAGCGTATCGAAAAATGCGGGCATGGCGCGGGCGTCGAAACCCGCCGCACCCATGTACGCGATTCCGACTCGGTCAGCCTCGTACTCCGCCGCGCGCGAGAAATTGAGCTGCGACTGGACGGCGGCACCTTGGGCGATCACCATTCCGGCCTGGGCCGCGTCGGCGCTGCCGGTTGCGGCTCCAATGAGGATGGCGGCGAGCAATGCCGCCGCCGACGCCATCCCGGACCTGCTTTGCGCGCGTACGCCGCGCGCAATATGGCGTTGCGTGACGTGCGCGATTTCGTGCGCCATCACGCCGGCGAGTTCGCTCTCGTTGGCGGTCGCGAGAATAAGACCGGAATTCACGCAGACGAAGCCGCCCGGCAGCGCGAAGGCGTTGATCGTCCGGTCCCTGACGACGAAGAACTGAAACGGAACGTGGCCTTCGGTTGCATGCGTTGCGAGCCGCGAGCCGATGCTCTGCAGGTACTCGGTCGATTCCGGATCCTCGAGGATCTGGCCCGCGTCGCGCAGACCTTTGATCACCATGAGGCCGATCTGGTATTCGTCGTTCTGCGTGAGCGCGGTGTCGGCGGGTGTCCCGATGTCGGGAAGGTCATCGCCGGGTCCTGCGCTCGCGGCAAGACTCAGCACTGCGAGCGACGCTGCGACGAGCAGGGTAACGAGAGTTGCGGGAAAGCGTGCCAAGGCGGATCCGGAATTTCAGATGCTATTGCAGGTTGCGTAGGGGGTTGCGGCGGGTTCGACCGGGACCTCCCTCAATAGTTCGCGAGCCGGCCGCCGCAGTCCTTACAGGATATCCGAAGCGTAGTCCGCAAGTCGCGAGCGCTCGCCACGCGCCAGCGTCACATGGCCCGAGTGCGGCCAGCCCCGGAATCGATTGACGACATAGGTGAGTCCCGTGGTCGTTTCCGTCAGGTAGGGCGTGTCTATCTGCGCGATGTTGCCGAGGCAGAGCATCTTCGTGCCGGGCCCCGCCCGCGTCACGATCGCTTTCATCTGCTTCGGCGTCAGATTCTGCGCCTCGTCGACGATGATGTAGCGGTTGAGGAACGTGCGCCCGCGCATGAAATTGAGCGAGCGGATCTTGATGCGGTTGCGCAGCAGATCGTTGGTCGCGGCGCGACCCCAGTTGCCACCCTCCTGGCTTTGCGTCAGTACCTCGAGGTTGTCCATGAGGGCGCCCATCCAGGGCTCCATCTTTTCTTCTTCGGTGCCGGGCAGAAAGCCGATGTCCTCGCCAAGCGGAATCGTCACGCGCGTCATGATGATTTCGCTGTAGCGGTTGCCTTCGAGCGTCTGCGCGAGGCCGGCCGCCAGCGCGAGCAGCGTCTTGCCGGTGCCCGCGGGTCCGAGAATCGTCACGAACTCGATGTCGGGGTCCATCAGCAGATTGAGCGCGAAGTTCTGCTCGCGGTTGCGGGCGGTGATGCCCCAGACGCCGCGCCGCTCATTGCGGTAGTCCTGCGTAATCTCGAGCACTGCCGAATCGTCCTCCATCTTGCGGACAATGGCCTCGATGCCATGCTCCGCCGCCTGGAATACGAATTCGTTCGGATACCACTCGCGTGTAACGGCGCCGTGGATGCGGTAGAAGGTGCGGGCGTGGTCCTGCCAGGATTCGAGTTTCGGCCCCTGCTTTTCCCAGAAGTCCGCAGGCAATGCCTGCGTCCCGGTAGAAAGCAGATCCGCGTCCTCGATGGTCTTGTCGCTGTAGTAGTCCTCAGCGTGAATGCCAACGATGGCAGCTTTAATGCGCAGATTGATGTCCTTCGACACCAGCGTGATGCGCGCATCCGCATGCTCACCGGCAAGTGCGACGGTATAGCCGAGAATCGCGTTGTCCGGCCCCTGGGCCGGGAGCGACGGAGGCAGGCCACTGTCGAGGTGACGAGTCTGGAAGAAAAGTCGCCCGGTCGATGGCTTCTTGCCGTGATTCCCCTGGCGTCCCGAGGGCAGTTCGAGCCCACGGTCGATATGCTCCTTGGCGGCGCCGTGCATCAGCTCATCGAGGAAGCGGCTGACCTGACGGACGTTGCGCGCGGATTCGGTGAGGCCTTTCTTGCCGGCATCGAGTTCTTCGAGCACGACCATCGGCAGATAGATATCGTGCTCCTCGAAGCGAAAGATCGCCGCCGGGTCGTGCATGAGCACGTTCGTGTCGAGCACGAAGATCCGCCGCTGCTCCTTTTTGGGCTTGCCTGTCACTGGTTGTTGGAGACACTCGGACGGGAAGGTCCTTTCAGGACCGCCGTGAATACATCCCTGTAGGCTTCGGAAAAAACATCCTGTTTTTTACGATCCTGAAAGGACCTTCCCGTCCGAGCGTCTCCCGCAAGTCTCTGGCGCTGTACTGTCATCAGAGTTTGCGGGCCGCTTCGAGGACGGCCCGGGCGTGGCCGGTCACTTTCACTTTGCGCCATTCTTCGCGCACGATGCCGGTCGCATCGACAAGGAAAGTGCTGCGCTCGACGCCCATGAACTTGCGACCGTACATGCTCTTCTCCTGGATCACGTCGAAGAGGCCGCAGATCTTGCGGTCGGGGTCGCTCAAGAGGTCGAACGGGAATTTCATCTTGGTGCGGAATTTCGCGTGCGACTCGAGACTGTCAGGCGAGACGCCGAGAATAACCGTGCCAGCCTTGCGAAAGTCCGCCGACAAATCACGGAAGTCCTCGCCTTCCTTCGTGCAGCCGGGCGTGTTGTCCCGCGGATAGAAGTAGATCACGAGCTTCTTGCCGGCTGCGTCCGCCGGACGCCAGGCGCCGCCGTCGGTCGAAGGGATCGAGAAATCCGGGAGTTTCCTGCCGACAGCGACTTTCGCCACGGATGATTTCCTGCGGTCTGCTCAGCTTTTGACGGGTTCCAGAATCGCGTCGAGATTCATGCGGTCGCAGAAGTCCATGAACTCCTCGCGCAGGCTGGCTACCTGGATGCGGCTGGGCACGTTGACGATCATCTGGATGGAGAACATTGGCGCGCCGGTATGCGCGGCCGCATAGGCTCGCGTCGAAAGCTCTGCGATGTCGATGGTGCGCGTCGAGAAGAAACCGGAAAGTCCCGAAACGATCCCGGTCTGGTCGAGGCACACGACATCGACCGAATACGGGAGCATGTCCGCGCGGCTGCTTCGCTGCTCGGTACGGCGCACATTGATCGCAAGGCCGGACGTTTCGGCGAGGCGCTTCAGCTCCGTCTCGAGCCGAGCCACGGTGTGCCAGTTGCCGGTCACCAGCACCAGCATGGCGAATTCCGCACCGAGCGCCGTCATGCGGCTCTCGGCGATGTTGCCCCCGCAATCCGCGACGACACGGGTCAAATCGTGAACCATGCCCGTGCGATCGCTCCCGATCGCGGAGATCGCCAGGTGCTGCTTCATTAAATGGTCGGGAGCGGTCATGGGGTGAGCTGTCGGCCTGAAGTGTACCGGCTGGGCCCAAGCGTGGGAACGCCATTGGCGGTCGCTTGCGGGGCCGGCAACGCGTCCGTAACATCGCGCCTCCCCCGAAGGGAGGATCAGCATGTTTTCCGGCAGCATGGTCGCGGTCATCACTCCGATGACCGACGACGGCGGCATCGACGCGGCCGCTTGGCGGCGCCTCGTCGAATGGCACGTCGCCGAGGGGACCGATGCGATTATCGTGGCCGGAACCACCGGCGAGTCTCCAACTCTAACCGCAGCCGAGGTCGCCGGGCTCGCCGAACAGGCGGTCGAGGCCGTCGCAGGCCGTATTCCGGTCATTGTTGGGACTGGCACGAATTCAACGGCCACTACCGTGGAACGAACGCGAGCGCTTTCCGGCCTTGGCGTCGCCGGCGTGCTCATCGTGACTCCTTATTACAATCGCCCGTCCCAAGAGGGCCTCTATCGACATTTCATGGCAGCGGCAGAGGCTTCCCGCACACCGGTCATTCTTTACAACGTGCCGAGTCGTACCGCAGTGGACTTGATGCCAGCCACGGTTGCCCGGCTCGCCGCACATCCCCGGATCGTTGCGATCAAGGAAGCCGCCGGCCAGGTTGGCCGGGTTCGCGACATCCTGGAGCGCTGCCGCGAGGGTTTTGAGGTGATCGCCGGAGAGGACTCGATCGCGCGCCAGTGCATGCTGGCCGGCGCGCGTGGCGTGATTTCAGTTACGGCGAACGTGGTGCCGCGCGCAATGCGCGAGATGTGTGCGGCCGCAACGGGCGGCGATGAGGCGCATGCCGAGAGCATCGACGGGATGCTCGCCGACCTGCATTCGAAGCTCTTTCTCGAGGCGAATCCGATTCCGGTCAAATGGGCGCTGGCGGAAATGGGTATGATCGGCCGCGGTTTGCGCCTGCCCCTCACTCCACTTGCGCCCGAATACCACGCGGCGGTGCGGGCTGCGATGCGGCGCGCAGGCGCGCTGAAATAGAGGTAGCTGGATGAAGCGATTGTTGATGCTCGTGACGATTGTCTGCGCCGCACTCAGTGCGGGCTGCGGTCTGACGCGTCCGGACAATGACTGCGAGAAGCCGCAAGCCTACGAGTCGAGTCAGTCGATCGCGCGCCTGAAAGTGCCCACCGGCTTCGACGCTCCGGACACACGCGATGCGCTCGTCGTCCCCGAGGTCACGACTCCCGAGGCACCGCGTTCGCAATCAGGTGGCTGCCTTGATGAACCGCCCCGCTATCGGACCGACCTCGCTGGGCAGCCTGATGCCCAGAGCGAGGGCCAGCAAGGCAACACGGCGGCAAGCGGTCAGGAGACGGGTGAACCGCTATTGGCGCCGAAGTCGAGCATCAGGGATCTCGGGTGGGAGTACGGCCTCGACTTCGTGTACCTGAACTCCGCCGACTGGTCTTTTGAAGGTGGCTCCTCGCTGTCCGTCGCTAGCGACGAGGGCCTGACGCTTGCCTTCGGCTACCGCTTCAATTCACGGCTGGAATTGCAGGGTGCCCTCGCTTGGCAGAACTCAAGCTACACGGGAACGCTCGTATCCGGTGACGTACCGCAGAAACCGTCGATCAATATCAAGGGAGACTACGAGGCCTGGACTCCGCGTATCAGCGTCGACTACAACTTTCTCGACCGCAACATCACGCCATACGTGACGGCGGGGCTCGGCTGGGCCTTCTTCGATTCCAATATTCCGAGCGGCCAGGTGTCCGTCGGCTGCTGGTGGGATCCGTGGTATGGCGAGATCTGCACTGCCTACCGGGACACGCGCAAATTCGATACTTTCACGTACCAGGCCGGCGTCGGTTTGCGCTGGGACTTTTCGCCTCGTTACAGCATGCGGTTCGGCTATGAAAGGCATTGGCTCGACTTCAGCAAGGGGACGGGTGCAGCCGATCTGGATCAGATCAGGCTCGGCATCATCTGGCGTCACTGATTCCGGCACTGCACGCCAGGCAGGGCGAAAAGCAGGCGAACGTGGCGGACCTGCGCGTTGTACGGGGCTCGGGGCTCGGGTAGGCTTCGCGACCGCGCTGCGGTTCGATGACAGCTCAAGCAGCGGAGAGATGGCCGAGCGGTCGAAGGCGCTGGACTGGAATTCCAGTAACATCTTCACGGGTGTTCGTGGGTTCGAATCCCACTCTCTCCGCCATGTCAATGGCGGCTCGCGTCGGTTTCTCCGCGACGATAAGCCGTGAACCCCGTCAGGCCCGGAAGGGAGCAGCGGCAGCGGCGACATCGGGTGCCGGAGAGGTGCCGGCGCGGGTCCGCCTCCATCGGCGGCTCGCGGGCGATCGATTTGAGATCCGAGGTCAGATGAGCTACCGGGTACTTGCACGCAAATGGCGACCGCGAAGCTTCGCGGAACTCGCCGGCCAGGAACACGTGGTGAAGGCGCTGGTGCACGCGCTCGATTCCGGGCGCCTGCATCATGCGTTCCTCTTTACGGGCACCCGTGGCGTCGGCAAGACGACCATAGCGCGGCTCGTCGCGAAGTCGCTCAATTGCGAAACCGGCGTGAGCGCAAGGCCCTGCGGCAAATGTGCGGCCTGCGTCGAAATCGACGAGGGGCGGTTCGTCGATCTGATCGAGGTCGACGCCGCGTCGCGAACCAAAGTCGACGACACGCGCGAACTCCTCGACAACGTGCAGTACGCGCCGACGCGCGGGGCGTACAAGGTGTACCTCATCGACGAGGTCCACATGCTCTCGAACCACTCGTTCAACGCGCTGCTGAAAACGCTCGAGGAACCGCCGCCGCACGTGAAATTCCTGCTCGCGACCACCGAACCGCAGAAGCTGCCCGTAACCGTGCTCTCCCGTTGCCTGCAGTTCAATCTCAAGCGCCTGCCGCAGGCGCTCATCGTGGAAAGACTGCGGCAGATCCTCGCGGCGGAGAACATTGAATTCGAGCCGGCCGCGCTCACGCTCATAGCGCGCGCGGCGGAAGGCAGCATGCGCGACGCGTTGAGCCTCGCGGATCAGGTCATTGCCTTTGGCGCCGGCCGCGTCGTCGAAGAGTCAACACGAGAGATGCTCGGGACGGTCGATCGCGGTCACATCGTCCGCCTGCTCGAGCAGCTGGCCGCTGGCGATGCCCGCGGTGTCCTGCAGGAAGTCGCCGCGCTCGATGAGCGGGCCCCGGATTTCAGCCAGGCGCTTGGCGAACTCGCATCGCTCGTACAGAAGGTCGCGCTGACCCAGGCGATCTCGGACGGGCCGGAGGACGAACTTTATGCGAGCGAGACGCTGCAGCGTCTCGCCGGCGCGATCGGCGCGGAGGACCTGCAGCTCTACTACCAGATCGCATTGAACGGGCGCCGCGACCTTGATTTCGCACCGGACGCGCGCAGCGGATTTGAAATGACGTTGTTGCGGATGCTGGCCTTTCGGCCGGCGCTCGACGATGGCACGTCATCAATTGGCCGCGACACGGGAGTTGCTGCCGCATCGCGTCCGGCGGCACCGCGTGCTGCACCTCCTCCGGCGGCGGCGGCATCGACCGGTTCCGCGAATGCTGTGCTCTTAGGCTCTGCCGAAGCCTGGGCAGCCGTGATCACGCAGCTCGATCAGGGGGCCGCGCGTCAGCTCGCCGGCAATTGCGCGTGGGCCGGGTTCGATGACGGCATCGTGCGACTCCGCCTCGATGCGCGCAGCCAGCAGCTGCGCACGCGCCAGATCGAAGAGAAGCTCGCCCAGGCGTTGACGCGGCTCGCGGGCCGCGATATCCGCTTGTCGATCGAAGTGGCGGAAGCGGCCGTCGAGACACCGGCGCGCCAGCAGGCTCGCGTCTCCGACGAGAGGCTCGACGCCGCGCGGGCGGCGCTCGAGGAAGATCCGCTGGTACGCGCCGTCAAGGAACGCCTGGGAGGCGGTGTGGTCGCTGAATCCGTCAAACCCGTCAATTGAGCTTGGCTTCGAGGAGATGAGCAACATGCGTGGTGGTGGCATCGGACAGTTGATGAAGCAGGCCCAGCAGATGCAGGAGAAGATGCAGCAAGCCCAGGAGAAGCTCGCTGCGCTGGAAGTTGCCGGGGAAGCGGGCGGCGGCATGGTCAAGGTGCGCATGAATGGCCGGCACGAAGTGCAGCGTGTTGAAATTGACCGCAGCGTCGTCGGCGAAGACAAGGAAATGCTGGAGGACCTGCTGGCCGCGGCGATCAATGATGCCGTCCACAAGATCGAGGCGAGCACCCAGCAGATGTTCGCCGGCATCGCGCAGGGCGTGCCGCTCCCACCGGGCTTCAAGCTCCCGCTCTAGGAGATGCCCGGGCGCAATGAAATATCCTGAGGGCCTCGCCCAGCTGATCGAGGCGCTGCGATGTCTGCCGGGCGTCGGCCCGAAAAGCGCACAACGCATGGCGCTGCACCTGCTCGAGCGCGAGCGGCCGCAGGCACAGTTGCTCGCTGGCGCGATCACCCGGGCCCTCGCCGACATTGGCCACTGTTCGCGTTGCCGCATGCTGGCAGAACGGGGCCTGTGCGAAGTCTGCGGCGCAACAGGGCGCGACGACAGCCTCCTGTGTGTCGTTGAGTCGCCCGCCGACGTGCTCGCAATCGAACAATCCGCGAGTTTCCGCGGACGCTATTTCGTCCTGATGGGCCACCTATCGCCGCTCGACGGTATTGGGCCGGTTGAGCTCGGCATCGACCTGCTCGAGGAACGGCTGGCGGAACCCGGCATTCGCGAAGTGATTCTCGCCACCAATCCCACCGTCGAGGGCGAAGCGACGGCGCACTTCATCGCGGAGCTCGCGGCGAAGCGCAAAGTCAGCGTCACGCGCATCGCGCATGGCGTCCCGGTGGGCGGGGAGCTTGAGTTTGTGGATGGTGGAACTCTCGCGCACGCGATGGCGGGTCGCCAGCCTGTTTCCTGAAGCGTAGTCAGTAGCCGCGGTGACGGGTCGCCAGGCGACTCATGAGATCACGCAGCTGTGTGAAGCTTCGATAACGCCGCTCCGAAATGGCGCCTGCGTCCGTGGCGTCGCGCACGGCGCAGTCGGGCTCGTCGCCGTGCCGGCAATCGGTGAAGCGACAGCCACGGGCCGCCGCGGCAATTTCGCGAAAACCATCCGCTGCGTTATGCAAGAGGTCCGCTCCGGGCGCGAAGTCGCGCACCCCAGGGGAATCGAGGAGTTCACCGCCCGCCGGTAATTTGTAGAGCGCCGTGCGTGTGGTCGTATGACTGCCCTTGCCGGTCTTCGAGACGATCTGGCGCGTCTCGACAGCCGCGAGCGGCGCCAGCGCGTTCAGCAGGGAACTCTTCCCGACTCCGGACTGGCCGACGAGCAGGCTCGAATGTTTGCGGAGCGAGGCGCCGAGCGCTTCGAGTCCGGCACCGCTTTGGGCGGATGCTTCGGCGGTTGTGTAACCGAGCGCGCGCCAGACCGCGAGTTCGGCCCGGCATTCGTCCATCCGGTCGGAATCGAGATCCGATTTGTTGAGGACGATGACCGCCGGTAGCTGGGCAGCCTCGGCCGCCGCGAGATAGCGGTCGACGAGGTAGAAGTCCGGCAGCGGTGGGTGCGATAGTACGACGACGAGCTGCGTGGCGTTCGCCGCCACGGGCTCGGATTCGCCGCGCGCATTGCTGCGGGAAATGAAGGAGCGGCGTGGTAGCACTTCATGCACGATGCCGCGATTGCTGCCGTCGCGCTCGAAGCGCACGCGATCGGCACAGACAAGCTCAAGGCGCCGGCCGAAGATAGCGCAATCGAGCCGCTCGCCGGCATCGTCTTCGACCAGCACGGAACGGCCGAAGCTTGCGACGATGCGTCCGGTTTCGAGCGGCACAGGTCGCGGGCGCCGTCGTCAGGCTGCCGGACGGCGCAAACGCGCGATGCGTACGCGCGCGGGCGGATGGGAATCGTAGAAGAAGGAATAGACCGCGTCGGGCGTGAGCGACGTGGCGTTGTCCTTGTAGAGATTCACGAGGGCCCGGGCCAACGCGCTCGAGGGCGCGTACGCCGCAGCGAATTCATCGGCGGCGAACTCATGGCGGCGCGACCAGATGGCGGCGATCGGCGTCATCCAGAACGTGCAGAGCGGTGCTGCGATCGAAAAAATGACGAGGGCCGCATGCGCGGACGGCGTATCGACACCGAACGCCGAGTAGAAGAGCGGCTCGCGCGTCAGCCACCCGAGGATCGCGAGCGCGGCGAAGCTCGTCAGAGCCGATACGATGAGCCGTTGGCGGATGTGGTGCAGGCGGTAGTGACCGAGTTCATGGGCGAGCACCGCCTCGACTTCGTCGGGCGACAGGCGTGAGACCAGCGTGTCGAACAGAACGATGCGCTTGTTACGGCCGAAGCCCGTGAAATAGGCGTTGCCATGGCTCGAGCGTCGCGAGCCGTCCATCACGAAGACGCCGCGGCTCGAGAAACCGCAACGTGCGATCAGGGCTTCGACCTTGCCCTTGAGCGTTTCGTCCGTGAGTGGCAGGAAGCGATTGAACCAGGGTGCGATGAAGGCCGGATACGCCCAGAGCAGCACGACGTTAAAGCCAAACCATACGAACCAGGCGTAGAGCCACCAGAGGTCGCCGGCCGTGCGCATCAGCCAAAGCATGACCGCGAGCAGCGGTGTTCCGAGCACGACAGCAAGCAGCAGGCCCTTCGCACAATCGGCGAGGTAGAGCGCCAAGGTCGTGCGATTGAAGCCGAAACGCGCCTCGATGACGAAAGTCTGGTACAGCGAGAAGGGCCAGCCGATGAGCGCCGATGCACCACCGATCACGCCAATGACCGCAAGGCCGAGTGCCACCCCATTCAGTCCCTGCGCGCGGAAGAATCCGTCCACGAATGCAAATCCGCCCGCGAGCGTAATCAGGAGCGCAATGCCGGCCTCCAGGAGTGTCTCGAGCGCGCCCGCGCCGATCTTCGCGCGAGTGTAGTCCGCAGCTTTCTGATGTGCGGCGAGCGGCACATCGGAGGCAAATTCGGACGGTACCCGATCGCGCGCGGCGGCCACGGCATCGCGTTGCCGACCGAGGAGCCACAGCCGTGTGGCCGTGACGAGGGCTAGCAGCGCGACGAAGGCGAAGGCGGGCGTCGTCATAGAGGGGCCGGCAGCTTAGCCTCTGCTAGAATAGGCGACAACCGCTGCGAGGATCGATGGCGCGCCACGCCGACAACCTGATCTGGATCGACCTCGAGATGACTGGCCTCAAGCCCGATCTCGACCATATCATCGAGATCGCAACCCTCGTGACCGACAAGGACCTTAAGATTCTGGCAGAGGGTCCAGCGCTTGCGATCCATCAGCCGGAGGCAGTCCTTGCGCTGATGGATGAATGGAACCAGCGCCAGCATGGCGCTTCGGGACTCATCGATCGCGTGAAAACGAGCGCCGTCTCCGTTGCGGAGGCCGAGCGGCGCACCGTGACATTCCTGTCCGATTTCCTCGAAGCCGGTGTTTCACCGATGTGCGGCAACAGCGTGTGTCAGGACCGGCGGTTTCTTGCACGCCACATGCCGACACTCGAACGCTTCTTCCACTACCGAAACCTCGACGTAAGCAGCGTGAAGGAACTGGCGCGGCGCTGGGCGCCGGCAGTCGCGGCATCGGTGGAGAAGGGCTCGCGCCACCTCGCGCTCGACGACATCCGCGATTCGGTGCGCGAACTCGAGCATTACCGCCGCCATTTCATTGCGGCTCCGTACGCGGCGCCGGTTGCGACGTGAACCTGCCTCATGCCGCCGCTTGCGATCGGAATCGCGAGCCCATTTCCTTGCGACTTGCCGAGTGGCTGCCGGCGGAGGGCCGCGTGCTTGAAATCGGCAGCGGCACCGGACAGCACGCAGTCTACTTCGGCGAACGTTTTCCGGGCATTTGCTGGCAGACGAGCGATGTCCCTGAGAATCACGCGGGCATCAAGGACTGGATCGAGTCGGCAGGGCGCACGAACGTGCTTGAGCCACTTACGCTCGACACGCTGACCAGCGCATGGCCCGCGGGACCCTTCGACGGTGTGTTCACCGCCAACACGGCACACATCATGCCGATCGAAGCGGTGCAACGAACGTTTGCCGGCGCCGGCCGTGTGCTCCGGGACGGCGGCTTCCTCTTTCTCTATGGGCCCGTCAACCGCAATGGCGATTTCACCAGCGAATCGAATCGGGAGTTTGACGCGGACTTGCGCGCGCGCGCCCGGCACATGGGACTGCGCGATGACCGCGTATTGATCGAATTTGCACGCGCGGCGGACCTTGAGCTTGCCGCGGACTATGCAATGCCGGCGAACAATCGAAGCCTCGTGTTTCTGCGCAAGGGTCGCTCATGACGCCGGATCCCGTGTCCTTTGTGGACGTCGAGCGCGCCGCGCTCAGAATCGCCCGGTCGATTCATCGGACACCGGTCATCACCTCGCGGGTTCTCGATGAGGCTAGCGGGCGGCGCCTCTTCTTCAAGTGCGAAAATCTGCAGCGCGCGGGAGCCTTCAAGATACGCGGCGCGATGAATGCGGTCGCGACGCTGAGAGAATCGGGTGGCACGAGGATCGTCGCGACGCATTCCTCGGGCAATCACGGCACGGCGCTGGCGCTGGCGGCAAAGGAGGGCGGTCTCAAGGCAGTCGTTGTCATGCCGGAGAATTCGGCAGCGCCCAAGATGGCCGCGGTCAGGCGGCAGGGAGCCGAAGTCGTGCTCTGCAAGCCAGGCCGCATCGCGCGGGAGGCCGCGTTGGCGACAGTAGTCGAAGGGAGCCGCGCGGAAGTCGTGCACCCGTACGATGACGCTCGGGTCATCGCAGGTCAGGGCACTGCGACACTCGAGCTGCTCGCGCAGGAACCCGACCTCGACGCCATCGTCGTGCCCGTCGGTGGCGGCGGCTTGCTGTCGGGGACGCTGATTGCGGCACGGAAACTGAAGCCGGATCTCGCCGTATTCGGCGTCGAGCCAGCTCAGGCGGACGATGCCGCTCGCTCGCTCGCGAGCGGCAAACGCATTCTCATCGACGCACCGGACACCATCGCGGACGGGCTGCGTGCCTCCCTCGGCGTGTTGACGTTCGACATTGCGCGCCGCTATTGCCGTTCCATCCTGACGGTGAGCGAGGCGGAGATCGTAAGCGCCATGCGCCGCTTCCTTGAATGTACGAAGCTCCTGATCGAGGCATCGTCCGCCGTGCCGGTCGCAGCGCTCCTTGCGGGGCGCTTGCCGGCCGAATTCCGACGGGTTGGGGTCATCATCACGGGTGGGAACGTCGACCTCGACCGATTGCCCTGGCAGGGACCGGCGTGAACGCGGCAGCCTTCGTCACGCATCGCGGCGGCTGCCATTGCGGCGCCGTGCTGTTCGAGGTGGACGCACCTGCAATGCTCGAAGTCGATGAATGCAACTGCTCGATCTGCACGATGACGGGATTTCTGCACCTCATCGTGCCACGGAGCCGTTTTCGATTGCTCGCTGGCGCGGCCGATCTCACGACCTACACGTTCAACACGGGCATCGCCCAGCACTACTTCTGCCGTCGCTGCGGCATCAAGTCGTTCTACATTCCGCGCTCGAATCCCGACGGCTACAGCGTCAATGCGCGCTGCCTGGAGCCGCGGATGATCGCGGGCATGCGCGTCGGGCTGTTCGACGACCAAAACCGCGCGGCCGCGGAGGCCGCCGTCAGGCAGCGCTCGAAGGACTAGGCGTCGCGAGGAAGAGCCAGGTCTCGACGACCGTGTCGGGGTTGAGCGAGATGCTGTCGATACCCTCCTCGACGAGCCAGCGTGCGAAGTCCGGATGGTCGGACGGACCCTGGCCGCAGATGCCGATGTACTTCTTGTGCTTGCGGCAGGCCGCAATCGCAGTTGAGATGAGCGCGCGCACAGCGTCGTCACGCTCGTCGAAGAGCCGCGCGAGGAGTCCCGAGTCACGGTCGACCCCGAGCGTGAGCTGCGTGAGGTCGTTCGAGCCGATCGACATGCCGTCGAAGTGCTCGAGGAAACGCTCAGCGAGCACGGCGTTCGACGGCAACTCGCACATCATGATGATCTTGAGTCCGTTCTCACCCCGCTTGTGGCCATTCGCGGCCAGGAGTTCCGTGACCTGCGCAGCTTCCTTGAGCGTGCGTACGAACGGCACCATGATCTGAACGTTTGCAAGCCCCATGTCCTCGCGCACGCGCTTGAGCGCACGGCATTCGAGTTCGAAGCACGGACGGAAGCTTTCATCCACGTAGCGCGCCGCGCCGCGAAAGCCGAGCATCGGATTTTCTTCGTGCGGCTCGTAATGCTTGCCACCGATGAGATTGGCGTACTCGTTCGACTTGAAGTCGGACAGGCGCACGATGACGGGTTCCGGCGCGAACGCCGCCGCGATCTGTGCGATGCCTTCCGCGAGCTTGTCGACGTAGAAGGAGACCGGATCGGCGTAACCGGCGATCTGGCGCCGGATCGTCTCCTTGAGTTCGGCGTCGAGCGAGTCGAAATCGAGGAGGGCCTTCGGATGCACGCCGATCATTCGATTGATGATGAATTCGAGCCGCGCGAGGCCGACGCCCTTGTTGGGAATGCCCGCGAAGTCGAACGCGCGGTCGGGATTGCCCACATTCATCATGATGCGCACCGGACAGGCTGGCATCGAGTCGAGCGCAATCTCCTTGCGCTCGAAGTCGAGCGCGCCTTCGTACACATAACCGGTGTCGCCTTCCGCGCAGGAAACCGTGACCGCAGGAACCTTGGCGAGTAACTCCGTCGCGTTGCCGCAGCCAACGACCGCCGGAATGCCGAGCTCGCGCGCGATGATTGCGGCGTGACAGGTGCGCCCGCCCCGGTTGGTCACGATGGCAGCTGCGCGCTTCATCACCGGTTCCCAGTCCGGATCCGTCATGTCGGCGACCAGCACGTCGCCCTGCTGTACGCGTGCCATCTCGCGCACGTCGCGGATGATGCGCGTCGGGCCGGCGCCGATGCGCTGACCGATGCTGCGCCCGGTCACGATTACACGCGAGCGTGCCTTGAGCGTGTAGCGCAGGGTACTGCGGCCGGCACGGCTCTGAACGGTCTCCGGTCGGGCCTGCAGGACGTAGATCTCGCCCGTGGCGCCGTCCTTGCCCCATTCAATGTCCATCGGCCGCCCATAGTGCTGCTCGATGTCGAGCGCCTGTCTTGCGAGGGCAACGACGTCGCGATCATCGAGCGAGAAGCGCGTGCGGTCGGTGGCAGCGACGTCTACCGTGACCACCCGCTCGTTCGAGCCGGGTTCGGCGTACACCATCTTGATGGCCTTGCCGCCGAGATTGCGCCGGACGATTGCGTCCTTGCCGGCACGAAGCGCAGGCTTGTACACGTAGAATTCGTCCGGATTGACTGCGCCCTGCACGATGGTTTCGCCGAGGCCGTAGGAACTCGTGATGAAGACGACGTCGCGAAAACCAGAGTCCGTGTCGAGCGTGAACATCACGCCGCTCGCCCCGAGGTCGCTCCTGACCATGGTCTGGACGCCCACCGACAAGGCGACGAGTCCGTGATCGAAACCCTGGTGCACGCGGTAGGCGATGGCGCGATCGTTGAATAGCGAAGCGTAGACGGCATGCATGGTAGCGAGCAACGCCTGCGGCCCGCGCACGTTGAGGAAGGTTTCCTGCTGGCCGGCGAACGACGCCTCGGGAAGATCTTCGGCCGTGGCCGAAGAACGTACGGCGACCGCGATGCCGCGTCCCGCGTCCATGGCCTTCCAGCCGTCGAGCATCTCCGACTCCAGGCGTTTTGGAAAGGGTGTCGCCATGATAAGGCCGCGGATTTCGGCGCCGACCGACGCGAGCCGCTCGACGTCATCGACATCGAGCTTCGCAAGCTTCTCCGCGATGCGCGCATCGAGGCCATTCTGCGCGAGGAAATCCCGGTAAGCGTCCGCTGTCGTTGCGAAGCCGCCAGGCACGCGCACACCGACGCGCGCGAGGTGGCTCAGCATTTCGCCGATCGATGCATTCTTGCCGCCGACTACCTCGACGTCGCCCATGCCGAGCTTTTCGAATGCGATGATGTAAGGCTTCACGATCCGCACCCCGGGAAGCGTAGTCTTGAATCGTACAATAGCAGGTGGAAGACTGGTGGCCTGTCAATCCGGCAGTCGGAGCGGCCCGCGACCGTGACGAGAAGAACCGTTTTTTTCGTGTCAGACCAGACCGGTGTCACCGCCGAGACCATGGGGCACAGTCTGCTCACTCAGTTCGACGGCCAGGAATTTCGGCCGGTGACTCTGCCATTTATCTCGAGTATTGACAAGGCACGGGAGGCGGTGCGGCGGATCAACGCAACGGCGCTCGAGGAAGGCATTCGGCCGATAGTTTTTTCGACGCTCGTGCAGGAAGATGTGCGCGCGGTCGTCAAGGGCGCGAATGGACTGCTGCTCGATTTCTTCGACGCGTTCATGACGCCGCTCGAGCAGGAGCTCTCCGTGAAATCGACGCACGCGACCGGTCGCGCGCACGGCATGAGCGATCTTGCGGCCTATACGATGCGCATCAACGCAACGAATTTCGCCGTGGCGAACGACGATGGTGCAGGCGCGCGCGACTACGAGCATGCCGAGGTGATCCTGGTCGGCGTGTCGCGTTCGGGCAAAACGCCGACCTGTCTCTACATGGCCCTGCAGTACGGCATTTTTGCGGCGAATTATCCGCTTACCGAAGAGGATCTCGAGTCCGACCGTCTGCCACGCGTACTCGCGCCACATGCGCGCAAGCTCTACGGGCTCACGATCCGCCCCGACCGGCTGCAGCAGATCCGCAACGAACGTCGACCGGACAGCCGCTACTCCTCGGCGCAACAGGTCCAGTATGAACTGCGCGCGGCCGAGGCGCTCTTCAACCGCCACGGCATATCGAGCATCAACACCACGGAGTGCAGCATCGAGGAAATCGCGAGCCGCATTCTCGACAAGATGGGGCTGGAACGGCGCGTGCGTCCTTGAGCGTCGTGGGTGTGATCCGCGTCTCACCCGCCGAGTGGCCCTCAGGCGCTGTGCTATATTGAGCCCATGCAGACCGACCAGCTGTGCATCGTCACCTGGCGCAACCGGCCACGAAGTTTCGTGGGCCTCATGACGCTCTACGAGAGCAATTTCATCCGGCTCGGCTGGCTCGTGCGGGACCTCAAGGCGCTGCCGGATAGGGCACTCTCGCGCGTGCGCGGCGACTGTGACCTTACTCTTACTGTCACGGAGCGCAGCCGCTACACGACCTCGCTCATCCTCAGCTATCTGTTCGACGAGGACGGCGTGCGGGTCGCCGAGCCGAATCTCGAGCTTCGCATCTACCACGACGCGCGTCTGCTCGAGGCAACCGGACCGATCGACTGGCGGCGGCACCGGGATCTTGCGAACCTGCGTTCCAACCTCAACGCAACGCTCGATGAGCGGTGGACGCGCAACCAGATGCTGAATAAATGGCTCGAGTACTGCGCGGAGCGTGGGCACCGTTTTCCGGTGACCTTGTCCAAGTGAGGCGCAGCGCCTCGGGACTCGAGGGCCAAGCGTACAAGATCGGTCGCAAGCGATGAGCATCGGGGACAAAATCGGGGCGATCAAATTGCCCTTCGGCGCCAAGCCGAAGCCCGAGCACGACGAAAAGCTCGTGCAGCTTTTCAAGAACCGCGCGGACCTGAAGAAGGCGCACGGCGCGCTGCAGGATGAGATTCACCAATTGCGCGACCGCCTCAAGCAGCAGGAGGGCGCAACCGCGAGGGCGCAGGAGCAGCTCGAAGCGCTCGAGATGCGTCTTGGCGATCCGGAATCCGGCTTCGACTCGCTGGTGTTCTTTCAGCTGCGGGCGCTATGGCGCGCCTGTCATGTCCAGCTCGAGCAATTTATCGCGGAACTCTCGCGTCAGCAGGAAGAGCGGGAGCGCCTTGCCCACGTCGCGAACTTCACCAAGGACAAGAACGCGAGGCTCGCTGCCGCCGAACTGCGCGTGCGTGAGTTTGACCCTATGGTCGACGAAGCACGCACGGCGCTCCTGACGATCGAAGCGCGCCTGAAGAGCATGCGCGGCTTCTGGCATTACTTCCGACGGCGCAAGGTGGCCGAGCAGGTTACGGCGCAGCGCTCGCGCACGGACCTGTGGCTCCGCGAGCAGGCTGATTTCGAACGAGCGCGGGACTCGATCGCGCAGGAACAGACACCACAGTTTCCGGGCCTCGGCATCGACGGCAGGCGCGCCATCAACCTCGCGACGATTGCCTACGCACAAGCGATGTGCACGCGCCTCGGCATGTCAGGCCTCACGCTTCAGGTCAAGGCGGCCGTCGACGGGCGCGTCGCGGACGCGGATTACGGCACGCGGGAAGAGATCGGCGCAATCATGGGCCGCATCGCACAAGCGACAGCCGCTGTTGCGCGTCAGCGCGAGTGGGCGCCTGAAATCAAGGTGCGGGTCGATCGGCTCCGGCAGCAGGCGGAGTATCGCGGCGAAACCGACACGGTGCCGCTGTCTGAGACGACAATGATCGCGGGAGCCATGCCGCAGATTCCCAATCAGCCGCCCACGACCGCGCCCGAAGTCAATGTGCTGGCCGACGACTACTGGGAAATCTATCGCGTCCTATTGCGATGACACGCTCGTGCCGCTGCTCTTTGTCCGGGCTTGCTCGCGGATGCGGCGACACCAGTCGATGAACTTGTCGAGATTCACGTAGAACGCCGGCACGAAGAAGAGCGACACCGCCGCCGAGAATGCCAGCCCGCCGATCACGGTGCGCGCGAGCGGATACCAGGACAGTCCAAAGCCCGCGCCGCCCACGGGTACCTGCGCATCTTCCGCGAGGGCGAGTGGCATGAGTCCGAACAGTGTCGTGAAGGTCGTCATGAGGATCGGTCGCAGCCGGTCGTGACCAGCCTGCACGATCGCTTCCTCCCGGGACATGCCGCTCGCGCGCAGGTGGTTGATGTGCGAGACCAGCACTATGCCGGCGTTAACGACGACACCGATCAGTACTAGCAGGCCGATCATCGCCATCAGCGTCATCGGCGTGCCGAGGATACCGAGGGTCCATAGCACGCCGACAAAGGCGAACAGGATCGAGCTCAGGACCGCGATCGGCAGAATCGCGGATTCGAACATCGCGGCGATCACGAGATAGATCATTGCGATCGCGAGCACGAGGTTCTTGAGCATTGCGTTCGCGGTGTCGTCCTGTTCCTCGCTACCGCGGCCGAGATGCCAGCTGTAGCCCGGCGGCAGTGGATACGAGTCCATCAGCTTCGTGACGCGCTCGCTGACCTCGTCGAGTGTGGCATCCTTCGTGACGTTGCCGGTCACGACCACCGACGTCATCTTGTTGATGCGCTGAATGTCGCGCGCGCCCTGTGTGACGTGGAAGCGGGCGACGGAGCCAAGCGTGATGCGCTCTCCGTCTGGCAGGTAAAGCGGCAGGCCCGCGAGATCATCGACTGTCTGCTTGTCGCTCGGCCGGAACACGAGCCGCATGCTGATGTCGCGATCCGCCCCGCGGAATTCGTGCAAATTCTCCCCGCGCATCGCGATGGCGACCGCCGCTGCGATGTCCTGGGTGCCGAGGCCGAGGCGGGTGGCGCGTTCACGGTCGACGACGATCTGCACTTCCTCCTGGCCACTGCGCGCTTCGGAGTGCACCGATTCGAGCCCTTCCACCGAGTTCACTACCCGCGCGACGTCGAGGCTCAGGTCGCTCAGGAGGTCGGTTGATTCGCCGGTGAGCTCGAGCGAGAAGCCGCGGCCCTGATCCTGGCCGTCGAACTTGAAGGTGGGCTTCCCGATGATGATCTCCGGCATGTCCTTTTGCACGATGTCCATGAGGTCCCGCGCCTTGATCTTCTGCTTGTGCTTCGGCGTGAGGATCAGGACGCTGTTCGCGCTGCTCGCGTCGAAGCGCGAGTAGACGTTGTCGATGTCGAACCTTTCCTTGTTCTTATAAAGGTAGTCCTCGACGATGTTGATGGCCGCCTCGACCCGGTCGATGGGGTAAGTACCGTCGATGCGATAATCGAGCACGATCTGGCGACTCGTGCCCTGCGGGAACGGGTCCACCTTGAGCCACCCCGCCATGATCGGCACGGCGCCGGAGAGCAGCACGAGGGTCGCGATGAGCCCCGTCCAGCGCGGATGGCGCAGCACCCAGCGCAGGCCGCGTTCGTAACGCGTCTGCACGGCAGAGAGCCAGCGGTTCCCGGTGATCGGTGGGGGCGGCGGAAAGCGCGAGGTCAGCATCGGAATGATGGTCTGCGCCACAAAGAGGGAGGCGATCATCGCAACAACGATCGGCACCGCCACGTGCGTGAGGAACACGAACAGCATGTTGCGCTCGCCGAAAATGATCGGTACGAACACGATGATCATCGAGGCTGTACCGGCGAGCACGGCGACGCCGACCTCCTTGACACCAACCAGGGTCGCATCGAGCGGCCGCGCAGGATCGAGTTGCCGATGACGGAAGATGCTTTCGGTTATGACCACCGCGTTGTCGACGAGAATGCCGACGGCGAGCAGCATGCCCATCATCGTCATGACGTTGATCGACATGCCGAAGAAGTAGAGTGCGGCGAGCGTGATGATGAGCGAGACGGGCACCGCAAGGCTGACGATGAGCGTCGTAGGAATGTCGCGCAGGAAGATCATAAGTACGAAGAATCCGAGCACCGCCCCGATGAGCCCTGCGTTGCGCAGATCCTTGAGCGAAGTCTGGATCGCGTCGGCCTGATTGCCGATGACGTACACGCTGATGCCCTGCATCTGCGGCAGCTCGCGCGCGGTATCGATGACCTTGAGCGCCTCGCTCACAACCTTGACGGTGTTCGCCTTGCTCGTCTTGTAGACGTCGAAGCCGACCGACGGACGGCGATCGAGGTGTCGACCTATCGTCTTGTCGGGCGCAAGGTAGGCGACGTCGGCGACGTCGCTCAGCCGCACATTGCCCTGCACGACGAGATTGCGGATGTCATCGAGCGAGTGGAACTCCCCGATTGGCCGCACGTTGAAGCGTTGCCCGCGTTCGGTGATCTCACCGGCGCTCACCGAAAAGTTGCTCTGCTGGAGCAGCGTGAGGAGCTGGCGGATGTCGATGTGATGCGCAGCTACGCGAGCGGCGTCAACCAGCACGCGGATCTGCTTCGGGTCCGCGCCCGCGAGCTCGACGCGCGCGACCCCGTCGATACGCTGCACGGGCTTCTTGAGGACGCGTTCGAGGAGGTCGTACGAATCGGAAAGATCCTCGGCCGCGGAGATACGCACGGTCAGGATTGCCTCATCGCTAGCGCCCCCCGAAAACATGAGAATGCGATCGGCGCCAGCCGGCAACTGGCCGCGAATCGAGTCGACCTTGGTGCGCACCTCGAAGGCGGCTGCCTGCGGGTCTGCGTCGATCGCGAACTGGATGCGAAAGTCCGCCTGGTTGTCGCTGGAGGTCGATTCGATCCGCTCGATGGAGCCGAGCGTCGACAGGGCCTCCTCGACGGGCTTCGTGATGAGCTGCTCCACCTCTTCGGGTGTCGAGCCAGGGTAGGGGATGCTGACGCCCATGCCTGGCCAGGAGATATCCGGGAACTGTTCGACCGGCAGCAGGCGCGCCGAAATGAGTCCGATGACGACGAGCGCGACGAACAACATGACGGTGGTCACGGGTCGGCGCAGTGCGGCGTTGGTGTGGATCATGGCGTATCCCTAGGCGGCGTTTTGCCGTTGGCCGACGTGTATCAGATCGATTCGGCGGCCGTCCCGGCGGCCGGCTCCGCTTGCGCCGGAACGACGTCGGGTTTGCGATCAAGCGATGCGTAGACGACCGGTATGACGATGAGCGTGAGGAAAGTCGCGATCGTGAGGCCCCCGATCACCGTGATCGCCATCGGCGCGCGGATTTCCGACCCTTCGCCGAAGCCGAGAGCCATCGGGAGGAGGCCAAGGATGGTCGTCATCTTCGTGATGAGGATGGGCCTCAGGCGAGTCCGTCCCGCCTGCACGAGAGCCGTAATCTTGTCCATACCGCGTGCGCGCGCCTGGTTGACGGCGTCAAGGAGCACGATGGCGTTGTTCGTGACGATGCCCGCCAGCATGATGATGCCTAGGGCCGCGATCACGCTCACCGTCGTTCCAGTGATGAAGAGCGCCCAGATTGCCCCGATCACCGCGAGCGGGATCGTGAACATGATGACGAAGGGATGCAGGAGCGATTCGAACTGCGAGGCCATCACAAGGTAGACAAGGAAAATCGCCAGCGAAAATGCGAAAATGAGCGAAGCCTTCGCTTCCTCGAATTCCTCCGCCTGGCCGGCCACGTGCGTCGCAAGGCCGCCCGGAATATCGATCGAGTCGACGATCCTGTGCAGGTCCGCCTTGGCGCCGCCGAGGTCGCCGTATGCAAGATCGGCGGAAATGATCGCGACGCGCTCCTGGGCAGAGCGGCGGATCTCCGCTGGGCCGATCGCGAGCTTGACATCGGCGACGGCGACGAGCGGCACCGGGCGCTCGGAACCTGGATTGACGATGAGATTGCGCACCTCTTCGAGCGAGGCACTGCGGTTGTCGACGCTGCGCACCAGCACGTCGATCTTCTTGTCGCGCCACTTGTAGCGCGTCGCGAGCTCGCCGCGAACGCTCGCCACGACCCGGTCCGCGATGTCGCGGATCTGAAGCCCAAGCTGCGCTGCGCGTTCCTGGTCGAACACGATCTGGATTTCGGGATTGCCAGCCTCGATCGTCGACTTGATGTCGGCGAAGCGACCATTTGCGAGCATGCGCGCCTTGATGGCGTCCGCCACCTTGCGAAGCCGTTCGAGGTCATAACCCGCGATCTCGACTTCGAGCGGATTCGAGAAGGTGAATAGCGACGGCCGGCTGAACTGGTATTGCGCGCCCGCAATGGATGCCATCGACTGGCGCAGCTGCGCCATGACCGCGTCTTCCTCGCTGCGCTTGGAACCCGGTTGGAGGGTGATGCTTAGCTTGCCCGTGTTCTCGCCTGCGTCGACGGGATTGGCATCCAGTCGATTTCCCGTTCCCGCGACCGAATAGGTGAGCGCGACTTCGCTGATCTTCGCGGCCGCCTTCTGCGCGAGGCCGACGGTCCTGTCCGTCTCATCAAGCGGGGTGCCGGCCGGCATGCGGATATCGACATCGAATCCACCCTGCGACAGCTGGGGGATGAGTTCCGTTCCGAGGAACGGCACGATCGCGAGCGTGCCGAGGAAGAGCGCGAGCGCCGTTCCGATGACCCGCAGGCGGTTGTTGAGCGCCCAGGTCACCACCGGTGGATAGATGTCATAGAGATACTGATACCCGGCCTGTGTAGCGCGGGCGGGAAATGACAGGAGCCAGCCGACCCCCCTGCCGACGAAACGCACGAATCGGCGCACGAGTGCGCTGGCGGCGGCGATGAACCGTCCGAAACCGCCGAGAGGCTTTTCGACGTAGCCTGGCGGGCGCGGCGACACGGGACGACCCGCCACGATCATCGGCACCAGCGCGAGTGCGACGATGAGCGAGAGAATGAGCGCAAATGTCACCGTCAATGCCTGGTCGCGGAACAACTGCCCGGCGATTCCGGTGACGAACACCATCGGGAAGAACACGCAGACAGTCGTAAACGTCGATGCGATCACGGCCATCGAGATTTCGCGCGTTCCTTCGCGCGCGGCCTCAAGTGCGCTGGCGCCATGCTCGCGGCGCCGGACGATGCTCTCGAGCACGACGACAGCGTTGTCGACCAACATGCCGGCCGCCAGCGCAATGCCGCCGAGCGACATGATGTTGAGCGTGAGTTTCGTCGTGTACATGAGCCAGAAGGTTCCGACGACAGATACGGGGATCGCGATCGCGGTAATCCAGGTCGCGCGCGCATCCCGCAGGAAACAGTAGACGACGAGCAGCGAGATCAGGCCACCCAGGAGCGCTGCGAATTTGACTTCGCCGATGGCCGATTCAATGAAGTGCGCCTGGTCGTAGACGGTCTTGATGTCGGTCGCCGCCGGCAGGTTCTTCTTGATGTCCTCGAACCGGTCCTGCACGGACTTCGACAGTTGCACCGTGTTCGCGTCGCCTTCCTTGTACACCGCGAGTTCAATGGACTCCTTGCCGTCAACGCGCGTGATGGCCTCGCGATCCTTGTAGCCGCGCCTGACCTCGGCCACATCGCGCAGGTACACGGGCTTGCCATCGACGGTCGCGATGATCGCGTTCGCCATTTCCTCGACCGACTGGAATTCATTGAGCGTGCGCACGAGATAGCGCTGGCTTCCCTGCTCGAGGCGGCCGCCGGAGAGATTGACGTTTTCGGCGCGGATGCGGCTCGCTACCGTTTCGATCGAGAGATTGAGCTGGGCAAGCTTTTCCTGATCCGTGAAGATCTGGATCTCGTCCTCCAGTCCGCCGCTCACCTTGACCGCCGCCGTGCCTTCCACCGCTTCGATGTCGGGTTTCAATCGGTCTTCGGCGAAGCGGCGCAATGACTTCAGGCGCTCTTCTGCCTGTGCCGCATTCTCGGTGGTTGACGTATCGAGGAGGGCAAAGCGCAGCACCGGTTCGCTGGAAGGATCGAACCGCAGGATCAGCGGGCGATTTGCCTCGAGGGGGAGCTGCAGCAGATCGAGCTTTTCGCGGACCTCAATGCCCGCGAAGTCCATGTCCGTGCCCCACGTGAACTCGAGCGTAACGTCCGATTGGCCCGCGCGCGAGACCGATCGGACCGTGCGGACGTTGCGGATGATTCCAACTGCTTCTTCCACCGGCCGCGTGATGAGATTCTCGACCTCCAGCGGCGCTGCGCCATTCAGTTCGGTGCGGACGGTGATGGTCGGGTACGAAAGATCCGGCAGCAGGTTCAGCTTGAGCTTGGAGAGCGACACCAGACCGAAGAGCATGAGGGCAACCGTGCACATGATCACCGTTACACGGCGGCGCGTTGCGAAATCGACGAGTTGCATGGCTGATCTGCCTCGGAATGCGAAGTCGTTATTGGAGGAACGCCGGCAACGGTGTGCGATGCGCGCGCGAGGCCATCAGCGCTTCGCCGTTTCCGTTTCCTTCTCGAGCGTCACCACGCGAACGACATTGCCGGTCTTGAGACCGTTCTGGCCGACGACCACGACCTGCTCGCCCTTCTTCAGGCCCTCGGTCACTTCGATATATCCGGCATTGGCGAGCCCCGTCTTGATGTCGCGCTGCTCCGCCTTGTCCTTGTTTACGACGAACACCGTCGCCTGGCCGTCGTTATCGACGATGGCCGTGCGGGGAATTTGCAGCGCATTGGCACGCCGCTCATAGACCACGCCGACCCGCGCGAACATACCGGGCTTGAGCTTCGATGTCGGGTCGTCAACTTCGACCGTGATCTTGAAGGTGCCCGTTGCCGGGTCGACCACGGGACTCACGCGCGCGATCTTGCCGATGAACACCTGGCCGGGCATCGCATCCACGGCAATTTCGGCCGGCTGTCCGCCCGCAAGCAGCCGCAGCTCGCGTTCTGGCGCGTGCACGTAGGCTATCAGCGGCTTCAGGTCCGTAACTTTGAAAACGACGGTATTCGGCTGGATGGTGTTGCCGAGTTTGATGTTCCGTTCGGAAACGACGCCCGAGATGGGCGCGCGAATCGCGGTGTAGCTGAGCTGCAACTTCGCGATGTCGTGGGACGCGCGCAGCGCATCGAGATCCGACTTGACGTTGTCGACAGCGCTCTCGGCGATCAGCCCTTTGTCATGTAGATCCGAATTGCGTTTGTAGTCGCGTTCGAGCTTGTTCAAATTGGCTGCCGATTGCTCGAGTTGCAGCCGCAGCTGATCACCGTCCAGAACCGCAAGTACCTGGCCTTCGCGCACGTTCTCGCCCTCTTCGACGAGAATGCGTTTGACCTCGCCGCCGACCTTGGCAACAACGACGGCCTCACCATCCGCCTCGAGCGTCGCCGTACCCGTGTAGACGGCGAGCATTTCACCGGATCTCGGGTCACGAACTTCAACAGGAATTGCGGCATTCTCAGTCTTGTCGTCCTTGGCCTTGCCGTTGGCCTGATCACCACAACCAGCAACACCCAACGTCGCCAGCACAGCGATGGCGGCCGAGATCGATCGATTCATTGCGTGCTCCCTGTTTGCGGCGGCAACGATACTTAGTCGTTACCAATCAATCTATTACGAGAAAAGTGAAGGATCTGCCAATGCCGAGTGCGCGCAATACTAAGGTCGACTGGTGTTGTAGTCAAGTATAACAGTGCTTCCAATGGACGGGCCGCGTTATCGGCACGCCTTAGAGCATCGAAGATCAGTCAGGGTTTGGCGAGGGCCGAATTCTGCGCCGTCGTTGAGGACGGGTTGTTGTCGATCGTCCAGTCAGCGGCAATTTGGGCGGCTTCATCCAGTACCGCGTCTGGCAGATCGTCGTCATGCAGCTGATCGAGCGATGCGACCGCTTTAAGGCCATGCGCTTCCCTTCGCTTGTTTTCCCTTTCCAGGTGCGCCGTGTCCTGGGCTTCCCGTTCAAGTTGTCGCGTTTTGAGGTTGAGTGAAACTGTCTTCTGCGAGCGCAGCTCCTGCACCGCCGCGATGTCACCGAGGAGCGTGCGATAGTCGACGTCCGAGGCGATCCGCTGATCGTGTTCGCGGGTCAGCTCCGGCACCGCCGGCACGATTCGGCCCTGGACGTGAAAGGGCACCGATCCGATCCGATCCCACGGCAGCGCCGTGTCGCGTGTACTTTCGCCAACCTCGTTCGGATCGATCAGCGATGCCAGTTCGATGTCGGGCTCGACACCGCGGTGCTGCGTGCTCTCCCCAGTAATCCGATAGAACTTGCCGCTCGTGACGGTCACCTGGCCGCGCGACGGTCGCCGCGAAAACGGCGTGTCGTCGAGCGGGTAGAGGGTCTGCACCGTTCCCTTGCCGTAGGTGCGCTGGCCAACGATCAATCCGCGCCCGTAGTCCTGGATGGCAGCCGCGAATATCTCCGATGCGGACGCGCTGAAGCGATCGACCAGGACGGTCAGCGGCCCTGAATAGACCATGCCGGGTTCCGGATCGTCCAGGACGTGACGGGTGCCGTCGGTCTCGCGAATTTGCACGATGGGGCCGCCGTTGACGAACAGCCCGGTTAGAGAGCGCGCTTCCGGCAGGTAGCCGCCACCGTTCCCGCGCAAATCGAGGACTAGGCCGTCGATTCCACCCTGAACGAGCTCGCCGACCAGACGCCGTACGTCGCGCGTCGTGCTCTTGTAATCCGCATCGCCTCGATCCTGGGCCGCCGCATCGAGATAGAAGCTTGGCACGGTGATGACGCCGATACGCATTTCGTGGCCGCTACGTTTGAGTGTCTGCACGGACTTCTGCGCAGCTTGTGCTTCGAGCGTGATGCGGTTACGCGTGAAATCGATCACCTTCTGCGGTGATCCGGGCGCGGCGCCCGCGGGAAGTACCTGCAGGCGAACAGCCGTATTTGCCGGGCCGCGGATCAACTGCACGACATCGTCCAGGCGCGAACCAATGACGTCCTCCAGCGCGCCCGCCTTGCCCTGACCGACCGCCGTTATCCGGTCGTTCGGTGACAGCGTTCCACTGGTCGCGGCCGGTCCCCCGGGCAGCACACTGATCACGGTGACATAGTCGTCGATGAGTTGGAGCGACGCGCCGATGCCCTCGTAGCTCAAGCTCATCTGGATGTTGTATTCCTCGGAAGTGCGTGGCGAGAAGTAGTTCGAGTGGGGGTCATACGCACGCGCGTAGGCGTTCACGTAGGACTCGAAAACGTCGTCGGAACTCACCTGATCTAGGCGCTTGAGCACGCGGTCATAGCGCTTTTGCAGCGTGTCGTGGATCTCCGGCCATTTCTTGCCGGTGAGTGCCAGCGACAGCGCATCGTTCTTGACGCGCTTGCGCCAGAGCTCATCGAGCTCCTGCGTCGTACGCGCCCAGGGCGCCTTGTCGCGATCGAATTCGAACGTTTCGTCGACCGTGAAATCCGGCTCATGTTCGAGCTGTGCCAGGGCGAACTGGAGCCGCTCGCGGCTGCGCGCCTGCACGCGCGCGAACATATCGAAGGCGGGGTCGACGGCGCCGGTTTCGAGCATGTCGTCGAATTGCTTGCGGTAGCGTTCGAAGTCGGCGACATCCTTGGCGCTGAAATAGCTCTTGCCCGGGTCGAGCGCTTCCAGGTAGAAATCGAAGACCTGCGAGGAGACGCGATCGTCAAGCACCGTTTGCCGGTAGTGGCGCGACTGCAGCAAGTCAGCAAACTGGCGGGCGACCTGTCGCTGACGCTCCGTCGGCGCGAGACCGTTGGCTGGAACCGTTCCGGCAGGGCCGATCGTCGAGCCGCCAAGCCAGACCGACAGTGCGATCACAGCCAGGGCGGCGAGGACGGGCAGTCGGGGTCGGCGTGTCATGGGCAATGTCTCAAGTTGCGGTTCGCAGGTCGGTCGGATCCCGGCGTTCGACAGGGTCCGGCCCTCGAAGATTCCGCCCGTGCGGTAGGATTCAAGGCTAGAGAGGGGCGGGGCGCGGTGCAAGCCCGATTCGCCGTTGCTTGACTCAATTCACTACGGTCTGCCGCCAGACGGGTTCTCAAGAACATGCGTCCATTGGCCTTCGTCCTGGGTGTTGTGACGGGCTCCGCCGTCGCGATCGCGGTCTGTCTCGGCATGGTTCTCGTTGTTTTCCTGTTGCTTCGGGCCGACCACCCAGAATTCGCGGAAGAACTGCCGACCCTTGCGCGCTTTACACTCCTGTTCGCCATTTTCGGGGGCATTGGTCTTGCCAGCCTATTCGCTCAGCTACGCGCAAGACCCTGGAAGCGATGGGCCATTGCGGCGCTGGCCGGCTGGTCGATCGTCGTCATTGTCGCCGCACGCTGGTGGATCAGCGGGGGTCGTTGAGGCTGGGTCAAGGAGAGACGGACCGCGGGACGGCAGTCGGCGTGGGTGCGGCGTCGGCCGCTTCATGGTTGGCGCTGTTCGATCGCCAGAGTGTGCTCTGCTCGGCTGGTTCTCGTCGCTGGCGGATGTGCAGTCCCGGCAGACCCTTGCGATCGACGCCAAAGAAGATTTGCGCGCGGCGACTCTGCCACAGCGTCATCACGGGAAGCGTCCGCATATCCGCCAGCCTGCGTAACAGCACGTCGTCGTCCTGGAATTTGAAGGCCGGCAGAACATGTGCGTCCGCGAGTGTCGATTCGGGGTGGGACCTGACCGGCCCGCCGGCATGCGACCTGGCGACAGGGTCAGGCAGAACGGTCTGAGGGTCTGAGCGCGGGCATGAAGACTCCGCTCGCGCGCAGACGGTCGCAACGTTGTCGGGCGCTTTGCGAACTGGCGGCGCCGCACCGTCGTCCGCTACGGCTTCCAATGCAGTCGAGCACAAGACGGCCGCGCAAAGGACCCGTGCACGCTGCAGTGTTTTGGGCAATAGAAGAATGGGCTGGAATTTCATGTGTGCGTTGCCACCATGAGCCCAATGCATTTGAGGGGCCGTGACCGTAGTCGCATCGATTCGTCACGCGCCTTACGCCACCCAGTTATGTTGCGTTCAGGGAATATATGCGTACGCGATCCGCAAAGCCGCGGCATGGTGTCAGCGGCGATCGAACCGCAGCCACGGCTGCTTGCGCAGCGGACGTTCGACGGAGTTGTACGGATCGACGCCGCGGGCGCGGCGCTTTTGCTCCGGCCGGTGATCGACAAGCTCCCAGCGTGGCCCCGTGAAGTCGAGCATTACCAGCTCGTCGTCACCCGCGAAATCGCCGTCAAAATGGCCGGAACCGGCAGCTGCCGCGTGCCTGTTGTCACGCATCTGATATTTCCCCGGATCGAACCGGTTGTTCCGGCTCTTCTAATAATTCTGCGTGCGAATTGTCGCAGGGCGTCTGCGGGCGGATGTGGAACTACGTCACGAAATATCGTGTTGTTGATTTACAGAAACTGGACCGACGGACTGGGCGCGCCGGCTTCATGCGCAACGGCCCGATTGCGCCCTTGAAGCTTCGCCGCATACAGGGCCTGATCGGCCGCTTTGAGAAACGCTTCGGCCGAGGGAAAGCTGTGTTCCGCGCTATGTGTCGCGTGGCCGATCGATACGGTGACGCTGACTGCACTGTTACCGATGTCGTGGCGGGTGTGCTGGAACGCAGCGACGATGCGCTCGCAGATGGAGCGAACCGTATCGCTGTCGGTCGCAGGCAGCACAAGCAGGAATTCTTCGCCACCGTAGCGGACAACCACATCGCTCTCGCGTGAATTGCCGCGCAGGATTCGAGCCGCACCCTGCAGGACACGGTCGCCGGCCTGGTGGCCATATGTGTCGTTGACAAGCTTGAACCCGTCAAGGTCGGCGAATGCGATGCTGATAGGCCAGGCGTGACGACTGGCGCTATCGAACTCGCGCGCGAGGAATTGTTCGAGGTACGCGCGATTGTAGGCGCCCGTGAGTGCGTCGCGGCGCGTCTCTTCTTCCAGCTCAAGGGCGCGCGTCGACAAATGATCGGCGGCGCTGCGCAGACTGCTCGCCTCACGCAGGGTCTGGAGATTGCGCACCATCAGAATCTCCCGAGCCTGCTCGATGATAAGGTCCGGATCTGTCGCGCCGAAGAGCTCGGTATCGAAGAGCTTTTCCGTTTCCGTGGCGAGTCCGCTAACCGATGCGAGGATGCTCCCAAAGGCCTCCTTGTCGAGGCCGAAGCTGCGCTCGACAGCCTGCGCTGTCTCCACGAACGGACGCTGGTCCGCTTCACGGATGAAAATGTCAGCCACAGGCCCGCAGAGCGTGACGCAGCGATTGAAGACCTCGCCCGGCTCGATGACACGCTGGCTGGCGGCGCGGTGGCTTTGCGCGATTGCGTTGTATAAGCGGGAGGATAGGTTCCAGGATTTCAGCAGCCACGATCCGACCTCGACGTGATCCGTGCCCAGTACCTTGCGCTCATGGGCCTGCAACTCCCGATGGTCCTGCTGGATCTCGCCGACGTCGCGGTACGTTTCCGGCCGGCAGCGATCGAGCGCGAGCACGCCGATGTCCTGGAGCAGTCCCGCGAGGAAAAGCTCTTCGAGCAGCGTCTGTCCGGTGACCGCACCGAGCGCGCGGGCCGCCATCGCGCCGATCAGCGCGCGGCGCCAGTAGTACGGGTAGTTGATGCCATTCGGCTTGCCGCCGCGCAGCGCCTTTACGAGTGAAAAACTGAGCGCCAGCGTGAGCGTCGCATTGAGGCCGAGTACCACCAGGGCTTGGCGCAGGTTCTCGCTCTTGCGCCTCTGCGCGTAGAGTGGTGAATTGGCGATTCTCAAGATCTTCGTCGTAAGCGCTGGATCCATGCCGACGACCTGCGCGACCCGGCTCATTTCGATATTGGGGTCCTGCGCCACCTCGATAATGGTGGTCGCAACGCCCGGAGGGCTCGGGAAGTTGACGAAGGACTTGAGGTGGGCTTCGAGCTCAGGGGTCATCGGCGTACGACTCCATCCATCGCATACCGGCGGACGCGGGTCCGCCAGGCTGCCAGCTCTCCGCGGCTGGCTGCCCTCGGCTTAGCGGCCAGCGGAGACTGATCTTTAGTCCTGGTGCCCTGGGGATGGAGTGGTCACGGGAGCCGCCGATCGGGCGGCAAGGAAGGTACGCAGACGCTTGCGCAGGCTCCAGAGCAGCCGTGCCAACGTAAACAAAAGGTACGGGCCAGTCGCCACCAGCCAATAAGCAACGTTCGGACGGAGGAGGCCGCTGAAGAAGTCGAACAGGAAAGTGCCGAGACCCCCGCGCTCATATGCGCCCAGCGTCGTGTTGCCCGCGAAGTAAATGAAGAGCGGTAGTATGAACAGACCAAATCCGACTGCGGCAGCCGCAAGCCACAGCTCACGCTCACCTCGGGAGGCGGTGCGCAGGCGCTGCGTAAATGCCTTGATTGAGAATGCCATCGGCAGGACTTCCAGCAACGAGACCGTCTGCATCATGCGGTGGAGTCACAGAGGTGGCAAGGCGCGTGAACTCGCCGATCGTGAGACTATAGGTCGCCGCCGATCGACAGTGGCGTCAGGTCAAGGGCAATGAAGCATTGGTGGCCGGAGCATGTGTACCGATCGAAGCCCTATGTCGCCATCGGCGTCGGCGGCGCGCTGTCGCTCGGTAGCGTTGTCATTTCGATACTGCGTGGGGACTGGGGCTTGTGGGCGCTCGCTTGTGGCGCAGGCTGCGGGCTCCTCATCTACGGTGCGGTCATCCTGCAGTTGCGACACGAATACCGCCAACGCAGCAAGTGGGCACGCCAGGACCGGGCGCAGGACAAAACCCACTCGCGTTGAATAAATCATGCAAACAATGAGAACCGCCGTCATCGGCGCCGGCTACCTCGGCCGCTTCCATGCACAGAAATACGCCGCTATCGAACATTCGCGGCTGGTCGCCGTTGCCGATGTTGACGCCGGCAGCGCCGGGCGCGTGGCTGCGGAGTGCGGCACGCAGGCAGTGGCGGATTACCGTGAACTCCTCGGCAAGGTCGATGCGGTCAGCGTCGTCACTCCGACACCGTTGCATCGGGAGATCGCCGGCGCATTCCTCGAGTCTGGCACACACGTGCTCGTTGAGAAGCCGATCACCGTAACGGTCGATGAGGCGGACGAACTCATCGCAATCGCTGAAGGCGCCAGGCGTGTGCTGCAGGTCGGACACCTGGAGCGATTCAATTCTGCGATTCTCGCGCTCGACGGCATTCTGACGTCGCCGCGCTTCGTCGAATCGCATCGCCTCGCGCCATTCAAACAGCGCGGCACCGATGTCAACGTGGTGCTGGACCTTATGATTCACGACATCGACATCATTCAGAACATCGTCCATTCGCCGATCGCAAGCATTGACGCCGTGGGGAGCAGCGTATTTTCCGGCGAGCTCGACATCGCGAACGCGCGTCTGCGTTTCGCCAACGGCTGCGTTGCAAACACGACTGCCAGCCGTGTGAGCCTCAAGACCGAACGAAAGCTCCGTCTCTTTCAGGATGATGCGTACATCTCGCTCGACCTGCACCAGAAGATCCTGACGCTCATACGCAAGGGCGATGGCCTGGGGCCGGACGGTCTGCCACAGGTTTCGATCGACGAGCGCAGCTTCGGCGAGAGCGACGCGCTACGCGCCGAGATCGAATCGTTCCTTGCCGCCGCTGCAAACGGTGGCGAGCCGGTCGTGAGTGGTGAGGACGGGCGCCGCGCCCTCGCGACAGCGATCCAGATAACGGAGCAGGTGGCTGCCAGCATGCGTTCGGTCTCGCGCTAGCAGGCGGGTACTAGGGCCCGCAGAGCTGAGCAACGCCCGCCTCACTACGGGCGTCAATGCTCCGCACTTCGCGTTGTTCGCTCACAAGTTCTCCGCTCGCCGGAATCGCGCGAAGGCTCCACGTGAAGACGCGGATCCGATCACAGCCGGACCGGCCCGTGCCGTGCGTGAGGTTCGCAAGCGTGAGTTCCTGCGCCGGACTTGCCGCGGTGCCGGTCGCCGTCGACTTCAATACCGCGTTGTCGACATTGTTGTAAGCGCTGAAATGCCAGAGATATTCGAGCGTCCAGCGCACATCCTCGCCCGTCAGCGGGCGCTTGTTGATGTGACCCGCGGCTCCCGTCAGTCGTGCGAGGTCGGCACCGTCGCGATCGAGAAACTCGCATCGATAAACCCGCATCTGTTCCGTGTTCAAGGCATTCGTGCGCGCAGTACGGGCGAACTCGAAGTACTGCTCCGTGGTCTCGGTCGCCGTAAGGTTGGTAGGCGCTGCCTGCGAGGCGGCAACCGTTTCGGACCAGTCGAAAGCTTCATTCCAGTCGCTCGTGCAAAGCTCGTGGACCGGGTCCGTTGGCGCCGCGATGGCAATGTCCGAATTCATGATGTGAAACGTCGTCGTGTAACCCGTAGCGGGTGCCTGCTCCGAATAGAAGCCAGGCGGCGTGCGTGCACTGTCGGCGTAGAGTTGCTCTGCGATCTGAAGATCGCTCGGTGACACCCCACGCGCAGCCTGCTGCTGTTCCACGGGTGCCGACGCGCCACCGCCACTACATGCACACAGGCATGCGCCGGACGCCATTACGGTGATGCATCGCGCTCGCTTGAGCACCGCACGCATGAACATGAAACCCGCCATGAGACGGCGCGCAGTCAGCGACGCGCCGGCCAATTACCCGTGGCCGGGGTATCGTCGGAAAGGCGGCAAGCTTTAACTTGCCAAGGGAATCGCCTCCGACCGGTTGGTCGGAGGCGACATGGTGGAGGCGGGGGGAATCGAACCCCCGTCCGCAAGCCCTACGCTTCACGATCCTACGTGCGTATCCCGCCTATTGTTCTCATCGCACGCTACCCGGCGGGCGGGGAAAACGTGCAACCAGTCCAGTAACGTTTTGCGGGCCGGAACCTGGACACGACCGGCTCGCGAGCTTATGAGCGCGTCCCCTGATTTGGATGCATAAGCACATGCCAGTCAGAGGTTAGCGGGGCTTAAGCCGCTAAGGCGTAGTTGTCGTCGTTGGCAACTAAAGTTTGCAGCATGTTTTACGAGATGTACTGCACCTCGGCACGCACTTGAAGTTTCGCGACCCACGTCGAATCCGGTCGCCCCCAAATGCAAGGGCGATATGGTAGCCCAGGTCGAGGATTCAATGTCGACGGCGGTCACCGATTGCGCAGGAGGCGCGCCTTGTCACGCTGCCAGTCGCGGTCCTTGTCAGCGGCGCGCTTGTCGTGCTGCTTCTTACCCTTGGCAAGCCCGAATTCGAGTTTGGCGCGACCAGCCTTCCAGTAGAGCCTTAGCGGAATGAGCGTGTAGCCTTTGCGCTCGACAGCCCCCGCGAGATGATCGATCTGATGTCGATGCAGCAGGAGTTTGCGTGTGCGGGCCGGATCCGCGTTCACATGCGTTGAGGCAGAGGTCAGCGGCGAAAAATGCGCGCCGAGCAGCCATGCTTCGTTGGCGCGCAGGATCACGTAGCTTTCGGTGAGCTGCGCCCGGCCCGCGCGCAGGCTCTTGACCTCCCAGCCCATGAGCGCAAGACCAGCTTCCTGCCGGTCCTCGATGAAATAGTCGTGCGTCGCCTTGCGGTTGAGCGCAATCGCGGCGGGTTGTGTTTCCTTCTCTGCCATGCGGACAATGCTAGCCCGTGCGGGCGCTCACCACACCATGACCATCAAGACCGTCGAGCGGAGCCTCCTGTTGCCGTATTCGCCGGGCCAGATGTATGCGCTCGTCAACGATGTCGTGCGCTATCCGGAATTCCTGCCGGGCTGCGCAACCGCGCGCGTGATCGAAGCGGATGCGGTCCACATGGTCGCGGCCATCGAGATCCGCAAAGGACCCCTGCATCTGTCGTTCACGACACGCAACCGGCTCGATCCGGATCGGCGAATCGAAATGGAACTCATCGACGGATCCTTCCGTGCGCTGCGCGGTGCATGGAGTTTCGGCGATATCGCCGGCGAGGGGGTGCGTGCGACGCTCAGTCTCGAGTACGACTTCGCGGCGCGCGCCGCAAGACTGCTCCTCGAACCGGTCTTCGACCGTGTCTGTCAATCGGTCGTGAGCGCGTTTGCGCGCCGCGCTAGCGAGATCTACCGGACCTGACGGCGTGCAGCGGCGTCGCTCAGGTCCTCGGCACGTCGGGCAGGCGTGACGGGTCCGCGGGCGCGGCCGGTTCCGGCGCCGGTTGAAGCAGGCTTGCGGCGGGCATCTTGAGTCGTTCGACCTGGGCCACCTTGTCGCCGTCAAAGCGCACTACGACGTGGCGTATCTCCTTATTGCTCGAGTGGCCCTTGACGAACGAGTAGTAGTAGTCCCAGCGATCGCCGTCGAAGCTGTCGGCGACCAACGGGGTCCCGAGAATGAATCGAACCTGGCTGCGGGTCATGCCGGTCTGGACCCGGTCGACATCCTCCGGCTTCAGAAAATTTCCCTGCTGGATATTCATCCGGTAAACGCAGCCGGCAGCAAGCGTCAACATGCCGAGTGCAAGGACGCCAAGCGACAGGCGAAACGATTGGATCAACTGGCTCATGTTCACGCGACGGGACCGTACTGGTGATCGGATCGGGCCGAGAGGATAATCGACGCGGCATTTCCCTCCAAGCGAATCCCCACGGAGACTTGATTGGAACGCAGCGACCTGCGCCGTGCCGGCCTCAAAGCGACCGTTCCCAGAATGCGGATTCTCGACATTCTGGCGAGCAGCAGCGTGCGCCACTTGAGCGCCGAGGACATCTATCGAAAGCTTCTCGAGCAGCATGAGGACATTGGACTCGCGACTGTTTATCGCGTCCTGACCCAGTTTGAATCCGCGGGACTCGTGACTCGCCAGCATTTCGAGGACGGCATGGCCGTTTTCGAGTTGAATCTGGGGGAACACCACGATCACATCGTGTGCTTGGATTGCGGTCGGGTTGAGGAGTTCATGGAGGCGAGCATCGAGGATCGCCAGCGCGCTGTCGCCGAGCGGCTCGGCTTTGAACTGAAGGATCACTCGCTGACGATGTACGGGCATTGCATCCGCAAAGACTGTCCGCGGCGCCCGCAGCGCTGAAAAAAGCCGTTCGCGTTCTAGCCGCTGCGAACCGCTTGCGCGGCAAGCCTCAGCATTTCCCGGGCATGTTCGCGCGCGCGTGCGGTGATCTCGACCCCGCCGAGCATGCGCGCAAGTTCTTCAATCCGTTCCTGGGTGCCGAGGGCAGCGGCGGCTGTTCGCGTTGCCTTGCCGTCCGTCACCTTGTGGACGCGCAGGTGTCCATGGCCTTGTGATGCGACCTGCGGCAAGTGGGTAACGCAGAGCACCTGCACGCGTTCGCCGAGCTGACGCAGCTGGCGACCCACGATTTCCGCGACCCCGCCGCCGACGCCAGCGTCCACTTCGTCGAATACCATGCACGGGATAGCGGTCCGGGTAAGAGCGGCGACCTGAATCGCCAAACTGATGCGGGAAAGTTCGCCGCCGGACGCAACGCGCGACAACGGTTTCAGGGGCTGGCCCGGATTTGCCGTGACCTCGAATTCAATGTCGTCCGCGCCTTCGCGCCGAACGAGGAGCGGACTCGGCGTGCTGACATTTGCATTGAAACGTCCGCCGCTCATGCCGAGCCCGTGCATCAAGGCAGTTACCGCAGTCGACAACGCTTTGGCCGCGCGTCGGCGCGACTTGGTCAGCTGGCCCGCGGCTTCCAAGTATTCGGCCGTCGCCCGGTCGAGTTCGCGCTGCAGCTGGCTCAGCTGAACTTCACTGCTCTCGAGCGATTGCAATTCAGTCCAGATGCGCTCGCGCGTCGCGACGAGCTCGGCAGGCGGCACTTTGTGCTTGCGGGCAAGCTCCTCGACGCCGGCGAGCCGCTTTTCGACCCAGTCCTGGCGGGCGGGGTCGACATCGAGAGCTTCACGGGCGTGTCGCGCCTGGTCCGCCGCTTCGCGAAGCGCAGCGCTCGCCTCGGCCAGCAGCGCCTCCGTCGGGGCGAGTGTTGCGTCGAGCGACGTCAGCCCGCGCAATAGTGTTTGGCCGCGGCTGACAATCGAATAGGCGCTGCCGCTGTCGCTGTCATAGAGCTGATCGACAACCGTCTGCAGGCCTTCGCCGAGGCGGCCGCGATTCGCATGGCGGCGCTGTTCCAGAGCCAGCGACTCGATTTCGCCGCCTTGCAATGCCAGCGCGTCGAGCTCGCGCAGCTGGTAGCGAAGCAGCTCGAGCTGCGAGGAACGGTTGGAAGCTTTTGATTCCAGATCTCGATGCCTCTCGGCAAGTTCGGCAACCCGCGCTTGAACGTTGACGACTCTGGCGACGAGCGAGTCATGCGCGGCGTGCGCGTCCAGGGCCGCGCGCTGCACAGGCGCGCGGCCAAGCGACTGAAACTCGTGCTGGCCGTGGATGTCGAGCAGGAGCTCGCCGAGGGCGCGCAGTGCCTGGAGAGGCACAGCCTGCCCATTGATGTAGCCGCGAGAACGGCCGTCCACCGTGATCGAGCGACGTAGTACGCACTCCCGGTCGCAGTCGATTGCCTGCTCCTTGAGCCAGCCTTGTGCAGCACTGTCATCGCCAACGTCGAATGTCGCGCTGATCTCCGCACGGTCGGCGCCATGACGGATAACGTCTGCGCCGGCACGCCCGCCGGTCGCAAGGAGCAGGGCATCGACGATGATGGATTTGCCCGCTCCTGTTTCGCCGGTGACGACCGTAAGTCCGCGATCGAATTCGAGCTCGATGCGATCGATCAGCGCGAAGTCCCGAATCTGCAGGTGGACAAGCACGCTCGAGCTAGTCCTCGTGGCTGCCAGCCGGTTGCTGGAACGCGCCGCGACCCCACCGGAGCTTCGAGCGCAGCAAGCGGAAATAGTCGTAACCGGGCGGGTGCAGCAGCGTGACACGCGCGGATGTTGGTCCGATGGTCAAAACATCGCCGGGCTCAAGATCGCCGAGCATCGCACCATCACAAGTGACCTGAGCCTTGGTGTCGGGGCGTTCGACCAGGCGCACATCGATCTGGGCGCGGCTCGGGACAACGATAGGCCTGTCGGACAGCGTGTGCGGACAGATCGGCACCAGCACGACGACATCCAGATTGGGTTCGACGATCGGTCCGCCGCAGGACAGGGCGTAGGCAGTCGAGCCTGTCGCCGTCGCCACGACCAGGCCATCGCCGCCGTGCGTGTTCACATAGCGGCCGTCGATCGTAGTTTCGAAATCGAGCATGCGCCCCGTCTCCCACTTCTGCAGCACCACGTCGTTCAGCGCCTGCATCGACTGGGTGCTGCCGGAACGGTTAGTCAATGTCGCGCCGAGCATCGTCCGGTGATCCTCGATGCAATCGCCGGCCAGCACTTGATCGATGCACTCGAGCATCTCGGCCGGCGTCACATCTGTCAGGAAACCGAGGCGTCCCCGGTTGACGCCGAACAGGGGTACGTCGCGACCGGCGAGCATCCGGGCCGCGTAGAGCAGAGTGCCGTCCCCGCCGACGGCAACAATGAGGTCCGACTGGCTCGCGATATCCTCCTCGCTTGCCCGCGTGACATTGGCGCCGGAAAACTCCGGCGCTCCGTCAGCCGTAACGAACACCGTGTAGCGTGCGCCCGCGAGGTGGGCTCCGAGCGCGATCATCGCGTCCGCAACTCGCACGTCCGCGGCACGGCCAATGAGGGCGATCTTGCGGATGTTTCTTGCCATGGATGCGCGCCTTTTAGCACGGGGTAAGGGTCGCAGCCAGCACGATCTGATGTGGTTTGCGCGGTAAATGCCATGCGAGCCCGGCGGCGGTGGCTTGACGTTAGCGGGAGCCCGTGGCTAGCTTGCCGCTCGCCGGCCGGCCGCCGGCGTGGACCCTGTGCAGACGTCACCGACGGCGATCATGCCGACATCCAATTCGATCGACCCGACCGATGAGCGCCTGAACGAGCGGGCGCAGCTCCTGCTGCGTGTCCTCATCGAGAACTACATCCGGGACGGTCAGCCGGTCGGCTCGCGAACCCTTTCCAGGGAGTCGGGTTTGAGCCTGAGCTCGGCGACGATTCGAAACGTGCTGGCCGACCTCGAGCAGCTCGGCTTCATTACCTCACCCCATACGTCGTCCGGCCGGATTCCCACGGACAAGGGCTATCGGCTTTTCGTCGACACCCTTATCCGGCTGCAGCCGCTCGCGAGCGCCGAGGTATCCGAACTTGAGCGCCGCCTCGAAGCGCATCGCTCGGACCACAAGTCGCTCGTCGCATCGACCTCGCAGATCCTGTCTGCGATCACCCAGATGGCGGGAGTGGTGACTGTTCCGCGGGCCCATCACCCGTCCCTGACCCAGATCGAATTCGTACCGCTGTCGGAGAATCGCGTGCTCGCGGTGCTCGTCGTTAGCGGCCACGAGGTCCAGAACCGGGTGGTGCAGCTCGAACGGTACTACTCGGCCGAGGAATTGCGTCGGGCAGCGAACTTTCTGAGCGAACAGTTTCGAGGACGCACGCTCGCGGAAGTACGCTCGGGGCTCGTCGATCAGCTGCAGGAAACCCGCCGCCACATGAACCAGATGATGCTCGATGCCATCCAGATGGCGCAGAAGGTCTTCGACGGACCGGGCGATGACCGGCTCGAATTCGTCATTGCCGGCGAAACCAATCTGATGGGATTTGCGGAGCTCTCGAACGTCGAGAAGTTGCGGCGCCTGTTCGAGGCTTTCAACGAGCAGCGCGACATCCTGCACCTCCTCGATCAGAGCCTGCATGGCGATGGCGTGCAGATCTTCATCGGGCAGGAGTCGGGCTACACGATCCTCGATGACTGCAGCGTGGTGACGGCGCCCTATACGCTCGACAATGAGGTCGTGGGTGTCCTCGGCGTCATCGGTCCGACGCGCATGGCCTACGAGCGCGTCATTCCGATTGTCGAAGTTACGGCACGCATGCTGAGCTCGACCTTGAAAACGCTCAAATAGGCCAGAAAGTGGCGCTGGAGCGATGCAGGGATCTCAAGAAGAAACTTGAGGTACTTCTATTAACTTATTGATAATATAGCGAGTTTTGTAATATGGCGGAAGACGCGAGAACACCGGCCGACCACGATCCGGAACGAACGGCCGTGTTGCCGGACGACACTTTCGAGACGGGCAGCGCCGAGGAGCTGCGATTCGCGCTGACGGCGGCTGAGGCGCGTGCCGAAGAGCAGCGAAATCTGCATCTGCGAGCCGTGGCCGAACTCGACAATTTCCGCAAGCGCAGCCAGCGCGATGTCGAGCAGGCGCACAAGTATGGGCTCGAGCGCTTCGGCCAGGATTTGCTCGGCGTCCTCGACAGCCTCGAGGCAGGTATCGCCCTCGCCGAGTCATCGAGCGACCGCTCCCTGGTAGAGGGGCAGCAGGCCACCTTGACGCTTCTGCAGTCGGCGATCCAGAAACACGGCATACGCGCGATCGACCCCACGGGCGAGCGCTTCAATCCGGAGCTGCACGAAGCAATTGCGATGCAGGATGCAGCTGGCGCCGAGGCGAATGCGGTCATCAAGGTCGTGCAGAAGGGCTATCAGCTGAACGGCCGGTTGCTGCGGCCAGCGCGTGTCGTCGTCGCACGCGGCGCCTGAAGCGCAATGAGTGGCACCGTGACAGAAAGTATTTCCAGGATGCTTGAAGCCGCCAGGGCCAGTCCCCAAGTACCGCGCCAACCGTTCATTTCCGGAGTGTGATTTCCATGTCCAAAGTCATCGGTATCGATCTCGGCACGACCAATTCCTGCGTTGCCGTGATGGAAGGCGGCAAGCCGCGCGTCATCGAGAACAGCGAAGGCGATCGCACCACGCCCTCGATCGTCGCCTTCACCAAGGACGACGAAGTCATCGTCGGCCAGTCCGCGAAACGCCAGGCGGTGACGAATCCCCAGAACACGCTCTTCGCAGTCAAGCGACTCATTGGTCGCAAGTTCACCGACGACGTCGTGCAGAAAGACATCGGCATGGTGCCGTACAAGATCGTCAAGGCCGACAACGGCGACGCCTGGGTGGACGCGCACGGCAAGAAACTCTCGCCGCCGGAAGTATCGGCGCGCGTGCTCATGAAGATGAAGAAGACCGCCGAGGACTACCTCGGCAGCACCGTAACCGAAGCGGTCATCACCGTACCGGCGTATTTCAACGATTCGCAGCGCCAGGCGACCAAGGATGCAGGTCGGATCGCGGGCCTCAACGTCAAGCGCATCATCAACGAACCGACCGCGGCAGCCCTGGCCTATGGGCTCGACAAGGACGGCGGTGATCGCAAGATCGCGGTGTACGACCTCGGTGGCGGCACCTTCGACGTCTCGATCATCGAGATAGCGGAGGTCGACGGCGAGCGCCAGTTCGAAGTGCTCTCCACGAACGGCGACACTTTCCTCGGCGGCGAGGATTTCGACCTGCGCATCATCAATTTCATTGCCGACGAATTCAAAAAGGACAGCGGAGTCGACGTGCGCAGGGACCCGCTCGCCATGCAGCGCCTGAAAGAGGCCGCGGAGAAGGCGAAGATCGAGCTCTCCTCAACGCAGCAGACTGATGTCAACCTGCCGTACATCACGGCTGACGCGAATGGACCGAAGCACCTGAACGTCAAGCTCACGCGGGCGAAGCTCGAGGCGCTCGTCGAAGATCTCGTCACGAAGACCGTGGAGCCGTGCCGCATCGCTCTTAAGGACGCTGGCCTCTCGACCAAGGATGTCGCGGAGGTGATCCTCGTCGGCGGCCAGACGCGCATGCCGCTCGTGCAGAAGGCGGTGAAGGATTTCTTCGGGAAGGAGCCGCGCAAGGACGTGAATCCCGATGAGGCGGTTGCCGTGGGTGCCGCGATCCAGGCGGGCGTGCTTTCCGGCGAAGTAAAGGACGTGCTCCTTCTCGACGTCACGCCGCTGTCGCTCGGGATCGAGACGCTCGGCGGCGTGATGACGAAGCTCATCGAGAAGAACACCACGATTCCGACCAAGGCCCAGCAGGTATTCTCGACGGCGGACGACAGCCAGACGGCCGTGACGATCCACGTGCTGCAGGGCGAGCGCGAGCGCGCGTCGGACAACAAGTCGCTTGGTCGCTTCGATCTCGCGGAGATTCCGCCGCTTCCGCGCGGCATGCCACAGATCGAAGTGACGTTCGATATCGACGCGAATGGCATCCTCAACGTGTCGGCGAAGGATAAGCAGACCAACAAGGAACAGAAGATCGTCATCAAGGCGTCGAGCGGCCTCTCTGAAGCCGAGATCAAGCGCATGGTGAAGGAGGCCGAGGCGCATGCGGAGGAAGACAAGCGCTTCCGTGAGTTCGTCGACGTGCGCAACAAGGCGGACAGCCTCGTGCACGCGACCGAAAAAGCGGTGAAAGAGCTGGGCGAGAAGGTCACGGCGGACGAGAAGCAGAAGATCGAAGCCGCTGTCGCTGAGGTAAAGAGCGTCATGGACGGCGATGACAAGGTGGCGCTCGAAGCGAAGATCGAGGCCTTGGGCCAGGTCTCTCAGGCGGTGCTGCAAAAGGCGTACGCGCAAAGTGCAGAGGGTCAGAGCTCATCGACAGGGCCGGGCGCGTCCGAAGGTTCAGGGACGGATTCGGGCGCGAAGGGTGGCGGCAAGGAAGATGCGGTGGACGCAGAATTCGAGGAAGTGAAGGACAAGGATCGCAAGAGCTCGTAAGAGCGGACGAAATTCGGGCACGCAACGACCGCTGGCGATGACGAATCGCCGGCGGTCGTCGCGTCAGGTCCCGGGAACGGGGTGGCATGTCGAAGCGTGACTACTACAAAGTGCTGGACGTTGCCCGCACGGCGAGCGAAGCCGACATCAAAAAGGCGTATCGGCGCCTGGCGATGAAGTTTCATCCGGACCGCAACCCGGGCGACCATGAGGCCGAAGAGAAATTCAAGGAGGCCAAGGAAGCCTACGAAGTGCTGACGGATGCCCCGAAGCGCGCGGCTTACGATCAATACGGGCATGCCGGAGTCGATGCCGCCCGCGGGTCAGGTGGCGGTTTCAATCCGGCTGACGCCTTCGGCGACATCTTCGGCGACGTGTTCGGCGATATATTCGGTGGCGGGCGCCGCGGCCGCTCGCAGGTATTCCGTGGAGCGGACCTGCGCTACGAAGTGACGCTCGACCTTGAGCAAGCCGTTTTCGGCGACTCGGTGGAGTTTGAAATTCCCGTCCTGTCCGAGTGCGCCACCTGCAAGGGAAGCGGAGCCGCGAAGGGCAGCAGCCCCACGCCTTGCGATACCTGCGGCGGCGCCGGGCAGGTGCGGATGAGTCAGGGATTCTTCACCGTCCAGCAAACCTGCCCGCGCTGCAAAGGCCGCGGACAGATTGTATCGAACCCCTGCGACACGTGCCTCGGCCAGGGTCGCGTCCGGCGCAACAAGAAACTTTCGGTGAAGGTGCCGGCTGGCGTCGACACCGGCGATCGCATCCGGCTCTCCGGTGAGGGCGAAGCCGGGCGCAATGGCGGCCCGCACGGCGATCTGTACGTCGAAGTTCAGGTGCGTGACCACGAGATCTTCGAGCGGGACGGCAGCCACCTCTCGTGCGAGGTCCCGGTCAGCTATTCGACCGCCGTCCTCGGTGGTTCGGTCGAAGTGCCGACGCTCCACGGTCACGTGTCTCTCAAGATTCCCGCTGAGACGCAGTCCGGCCGGATGTTCCGGCTGCGAGAGAAGGGCGTGAAACCGGTGCGCGGCGGTGCGACAGGCGACCTCTTTTGCCGCGTCACCGTTGAAACGCCGGTGAATCTCACGGGCGAGCAGAAGGAACTTCTGCGAAGATTCGACGAATCGCTGCGCAATGACCGGCGCGAGCACAACCCACGCGAGCGCACCTGGCTCGAGGGCGTGAAGAAGTTCTTCGAAGACATCGGTCGCTAGGGACTTTATGCCTGCCATCGCTCTTGTGGGCGCCACTGGAAGAATGGGGCGCGCACTCGTTTGCGCGGCCGCTGAAAGTCCGCAGGCCCGCATCGCGGGCGCATGCGCATCCGCTCGCAGCCATCATCTGGGGAGGGACGTCGGGTTACTCGCTGGGCATCCCGCAGTCGGCGTGACCGTAACCGCGGATCTCCCGCTGGCGCTCAAGGGAGCGGATGTTGCCATCGATTTCGCATTGGCCGAAGGCCTCGAAGAGAGGGCGCGTGCAATCTCCGCCGCCGGTTGTGCGTGGGTATTGGGTACCACCGGGCTCACGGCAGCGCAGCGCGAGGCCGTCGATTCAGCTTCGGCGCGGATCGCCGTCATCGCATCGCCCAACATGTGTCTCGCCGTGCAGCTTCTGATGCGACTCGTTGACACCGCTGCCCGGACATTGCCTCCCGACTTCGATATCGAAATCCACGAGACGCACCACCGCGATAAGGTCGATGCACCGTCCGGTACGGCCCGTCGTCTCGGGGAGATTGCAGCTAAGGCGCGCGGGCTCGCGATCGGCAACCCGGGCGATTCGATCCGCACTGCCGCGTCGGGGCCGAGGAAGCCGGACACGATCGGGTTCTCGGTTGCCCGCGGCGGCGACATCGTCGGCGAGCACCGGGTGCTGTTTGCCGGCCTCGGCGAACAGCTGGTGCTCGAGCATCGAGCATCGGATCGCATGGCTTTTGCGCGCGGCGCGGTCACCGCTGCGCTGTGGCTCGCCGGGAAGCCAGCGGGGCGCTATGAAATGAACGATGTCGGTTCCGGAAAACAATGACTTGGACGGTATTCATCAAGTGAACTCCCGCGGCAGTTTTTCGCGTGGACAGTGGCGCGACGCAAAACTAGAATGCGCGCCGCCGAAGGCGAAGCTCATCGAGGAAAAAGTGAAGTGACGACACCGGCCGTGTTGGCGCTCGAGGACGGTACCGTTCTGCGCGGTATTTCAATCGGGGCGAAAGGCAATACCACCGGCGAAGTTGTTTTCAATACCGCCATTACCGGCTATCAGGAAATCCTCACCGACCCGTCCTACTGCCGGCAGATCGTCACGCTGACGTATCCGCATATCGGCAACACCGGTGCCAATCCCGAGGACGTCGAGAGTCAACAGGTTTATGCCGCGGGTCTTGTGATACGGGATCTGCCGCTCCTGCACAGCAACTGGCGCGCGGCCGAATCGCTGTCCGCGTTCCTTCAGCGCGGCAAAATCGTTGCGATCGCGGAGATCGACACCCGAAAGCTCACGCGCATCCTGCGGGAGAAGGGTGCCCAGTCGGGTTGCCTCATGACGGGTGACACCATCGATGAAGGCGCCGCTGTGAAGGCCGCCCGCAAATTTCCTGGCCTCAAGGGCATGGACCTCGCGAAGGTCGTCTCGACCAAGCGCCTGTATCAGTGGAACGCGGGTTCGATCTGGCGCGACGCGTCGCCGGGTCCTGTACGGTCGATCAGCCGGCTGCATGTGGTCGCCTACGACTTTGGCATCAAGCGCAATATTCTGCGGCTCCTCGCGGACTTCGGCTGCCGCGTGACCGTGGTGCCCGCGATGACGCCGGCTGACCAGGTGCTCGCGCTCGGACCGGACGGCATCTTCCTCTCGAACGGCCCCGGTGATCCGGAACCCTGCGACTATGCGATCAAAGCGATCCAGCGCTTCCTCGACACCGACATCCCGATCTTCGGCATCTGCCTCGGACATCAGCTGCTCGGCCTTGCGAGCGGCGCGAAGACCGTCAAGATGAAGTTCGGCCATCACGGCGCCAATCATCCGGTGGTCGAGCTCGAAAGCGGACGCGTCGCGATCTCGAGCCAGAACCACGGGTTCGCGGTCGATGAAGCGACGCTGCCAGCGAATCTCAAGGCGACTCATCGTTCGCTCTTCGACGGATCGCTCCAAGGCCTCGCGCGCAGCGATCGTCCGGCCTTCAGTTTTCAGGGACATCCGGAAGCGAGCCCGGGCCCGCATGACCTGAAGCCGCTATTCGAACAATTCATGTACCTGATGGTGAAGCGCCTGCAGTCGCTGCCACGGCAATCCCGACCAGAGCCGCGCAGCAAGCGCGTGGCGTCCGAAACGCGCGACGCGCCGGTCTGACGGGCCCCGAGCCGATGCCCAAGCGTACCGACCTCGAAAGCATCCTCATTATCGGAGCCGGCCCGATCATCATCGGCCAGGCCTGCGAATTCGACTATTCCGGCGCGCAGGCGTGCAAAGCGCTGCGTGAGGAGGGTTACCGGGTCATCCTCGTGAATTCAAATCCCGCGACGATCATGACGGATCCGGAGATGGCGGACAGCATCTACATCGAGCCCGTCAACTGGCGTACGGTCGCGCGCATAATCGAGAAGGAAAAGCCGAGCGCCCTGTTGCCGACGATGGGCGGGCAGACCGCGCTAAACTGCGCGCTCGATCTCGTGCGCGAGGGCGTTCTCGAGAAATTCGGCGTCGAACTGATCGCAGCTTCCCGCGAAGCGATTGACATGGCGGAAGACCGCGAGCTCTTTCGCAACGCCATGCGCGAGATCGGCCTCGAGACGCCGCGCTCGCGCATCGCGCACAGCATGGAAGAGGCGACGGCGGTGCAGGCTGAGATCGGCTACCCCACGGTCATTCGCCCGTCGTTCACGCTTGGCGGCAGCGGCGGCGGCATCGCGTACAACCGCGAGGAATTCGAAGAAATCGTGGAACGGGGCCTCGACGCTTCGCCGACCAATGAGGTGCTGCTCGAAGAGGCGGTGCTTGGCTGGAAAGAGTTCGAGATGGAGGTGGTCCGCGATAAGAAGGACAACTGCATCATCGTGTGCTCGATTGAGAACCTTGATCCGATGGGGGTGCACACCGGCGATTCCATCACCGTTGCGCCCGCGCAGACGCTGACGGACAAGGAATACCAGCGCATGCGCAATGCATCGATCGCGGTGCTGCGCAAGATCGGCGTCGATACCGGCGGTTCGAACGTGCAGTTTGCCGTGAACCCCGAGGACGGCCGGCTGCTTATCATTGAGATGAACCCGCGCGTCTCGCGCTCATCGGCCCTCGCATCCAAGGCGACAGGCTTTCCGATCGCAAAGATCGCCGCGAAGCTCGCGGTCGGCTACACGCTCGATGAGCTCAAGAACGACATTACGGGTGGCGCGACACCGGCTTCTTTCGAGCCGAGCATCGATTATGTCGTCACCAAGATTCCGCGCTTCACATTCGAGAAGTTTCCCGGCGCGAATACCCGCCTGACGACACAGATGAAGTCGGTGGGCGAGGCGATGGCGATCGGCCGCACGTTCCAGGAATCCCTGCAGAAGGCCCTGCGCAGTCTCGAAACGGGCTGCGACGGCTTCTCGGAAATGCTCGTGCTACCGCTCACCGAGGAGACGGAGTCGATGCTCACCTACGAGCTGCGTTCGCCCGGCGCCAACCGCCTGCTGTATGTCGGCGATGCATTCCGTGCCGGCTGGACGCTCGAGAAGGTGCATGGACTTACCCGGATTGATCCCTGGTTCCTGGCGCAGATACAGGACCTCATCGAAGACGAGACGCGTGTGCGCCGGCAGGGAATTGAGGGACTCGACGCCGGCCGCATGCGTAGCCTCAAGCGCAAGGGTTTTTCCGACAGCCGCCTCGCGAAGCTCACAGCGAGCGACGAGCAGTTGGTGCGCAAGCGTCGCCACAAATTTGGACTGCATCCGGTCTACAAGCGCGTGGACACTTGCGCGGCCGAATTCGCGACGACCACCGCGTACCTCTACTCGACGTATGAAGAGGAGTGCGAGGCGAACCCGGACAAGAAGCGCAAGATCATGATCCTCGGCGGCGGCCCGAACCGGATTGGCCAGGGCATCGAATTCGACTACTGCTGCGTGCACGCGGCGCTTGCGCTGCGCGAAGACGGTTGCGAAACGATCATGGTCAACTGCAATCCGGAAACTGTTTCGACCGACTATGACACCTCGGACCGCCTTTACTTCGAGCCGCTCACGTTCGAAGACGTGATGGAGATCATCGAAAAGGAAAAGCCCGAGGGTGTGATCGTGCAGTACGGGGGTCAGACCCCACTCAAGCTCTCGCGTGCGCTGCAGGCGGCCGGAGCCCCGATCATCGGCACGAGCCCGGATTCGATCGACGTTGCGGAGGATCGCGAACGCTTTCAACAGCTCGTGAAAAAGCTCGATCTCAAGCAGCCGGCGAATGCGACGGCGCGCACCGAGGAGCAGGCCGTGACGCTTGCCAAGGAAGTCGGCTTTCCGCTGGTCGTCCGCCCGTCGTATGTTCTCGGCGGGCGCGCGATGGAAGTCGTATTCACGGAAGACGACTTGCGCGCGTACATGACGGATGCGGTGAAAGTTTCGAACGACAGCCCGGTGCTCCTCGACCGCTTCCTCGATCTCGCCGTCGAGGTGGACGTCGATGCGGTTTGTGACGGCCACGAAATCCTGATCGGCGGCATCATGGAGCACATCGAGCAGGCGGGCGTGCATTCAGGCGACTCCGGCTGCTCGCTGCCGCCGAATGGCCTGAGCCTTGAGGTGCAGCAGGAACTGAGGGCCCAGACGCGCAAGCTTGCCAAGGCGCTCAACGTCGTTGGCCTCATGAACGTCCAGTTCGCGATCCAGAACGGCATCATCTACATCCTGGAGGTCAATCCGCGCGCCTCGAGGACGGTGCCGTTCGTCTCCAAGGCGACCGGCGTGCCGCTCGCGAAGATCGCTGCGCGTGTCATGGCAGGCCGCAAGCTCTTCGATCTCGGCATCACGAGCGAGACAGTTCCGAACTACTATTCCGTGAAGGAAGCAGTGTTTCCGTTCACGAAATTCCCGGAGGCGGATCCGATTCTCGGGCCCGAAATGAAATCGACGGGCGAGGTGATGGGCACGGGTCGCACTTTCGGAGAAGCCTATGCGAAAGCACAGGCGGCGTCGGGTGTAACGCTGCCGACTCGCGGCGTCTGCCTCATCAGCGTGCGCGATCGCGATAAACCGGGGGCCGTCGCGCTCGGCCGCATGCTGCTCGAGCGCGGCTTCGAGATCGTGGCGACTGACGGCACGGCGAAGGCGCTGCAGGAGGCGGGCGTGCAATGCCGGCGGGCGAACAAGGTGCGCGAGGGCCGGCCGCACATCGTCGACATGATCAAGAACGATGAAATCGCGCTCGTCGTGAACACCACGGAGGGCAAGCAGGCCGTACGCGAGTCGCGCGAGATCCGCCGCGAGGCCGTGCACAAGCGCGTCACCTACTACACGACAATCGCCGCCGCGCGTGCTACCTGCGATGCGCTCGATCACCTGAACGAGGTGGCCGTCAACCGGCTGCAGGATCTTCACAAGGAGCTGATCGCGTGAAGCGCGAGCCATTGACACTTCGGGGCGCGGAGCGCCTGCGGGCGGAGCTGAAGAAGCTCAAGGCCGAGGACCGGCCGAACATCATCAAGGCAATCGCGGAGGCGAGAAGCCACGGCGATCTGTCGGAGAACGCCGAATATCACGCGGCCCGCGAGCAGCAGGGTTTCATCGAGGGCCGTATCGGCGAGATCGAATCGAAGCTTTCGACCGCCGAGATCATCGACGTCAGCCGCCTGTCCGCCTCTGGCAAGGTGGTGTTCGGCTCCACGGTCGAACTGGAAGACCAGGAAGACGGCTCCAAGGTGGTCTATCAGCTCGTCGGCGATGCGGAAGCCGACATTCGACAGGGCTGGATTTCCGTCTCGTCGCCGATTGCGCGGGCGCTCATCGGGAAGCGTGTCTCCGATGTCGTCGACGTCGCGGCGCCTGCCGGTACCCGCAGCTACGAGATCATCGCTGTCCGCTACGACTGAGGGCGGCCGCCGCCGCCATGCCGAAGCCCAAATCATCCCGACGCAGCAAGAGCAGCGCACGCTGGCTGCAGGAACACGTCACCGACGAGTATGTGAAGCGCGCACAGCAGGAAGGCTGGCGCTCGCGCGCCGTCTACAAGCTCGAGGAGATCCAGAAGAGCGACCGGATTCTCAAGCCGGGGCAACGGGTGATCGACCTCGGTGCCGCGCCTGGCGCGTGGAGCCAGTACGCTGCGCGCCAGCTCGGCGCCAAGGGCGAGCTGATCGCAATAGACTTGTTGCCGATGGACGCCATCGAAGGCGTGTACTTCATACAAGGCGATTTTCGCGAGCAGCCTGTGCTCGATCAGGTGCTCGCGCGCGTCGCCGGCCGTCCCATCGATCTTGTAATGTCAGACATGGCCCCCAACCTCAGTGGCCTCGACGTTGTCGATCAGCCACGAACGATGTATCTCACTGAACTGGCACTCGATTTTGCCCGGCAGGTTTTGAAGCCTGGGGGCCATCTTCTCACGAAGGTTTTCCAGGGCAGCGGGTTCCAGGAGCTCGTGGGCACGGCACGCAAGGCATTTGACGATGTCCGGCTTAGAAAACCACAGGCGTCGAGGGCCCGCAGTGCCGAAATGTACTTATTGGCCAAGGGTTTCCGTCTGTAGTAGCTTTGGAACGCCCTTCGCATCCGCGAGTCCAAGCGCCGCGTATCGTCTAAACCCCCAAGAGGACACGCTTTGAACGATCTTCCCGTGAAACTGATTCTCTGGCTCTTCGTCATCGCCGTCATTTTCTTCATGGTGACGCGCTTCAGCGGTGCGGGGGTATCTACGGTTCCGTACTACCAGTTCGTGCAGGAAGTGCGACGCGGTGACGTTGAGAGCGCGCAGTTCGACGCGGAGACGATCAACTTCCAGACGAAGACCGGATCGAAGTACCGCACGGACAGTCCCGAGAGCGACAACTCGATGCTGATCACGCTCCTCGACAGCAAGAGCGTGAAGTATTCGGCGGCCCCGCGCGAGCGCCTCGGTTTCCTTGGGCAACTCTTTCTGCAGGCGTTCCCGGTCCTGCTCTTCCTCGGGCTCTTCTGGTACCTCATGCGGCAGATGCAGGGTGGCGGCAGTGGCCGCGGAGCAATGTCGTTCGGCAAGAGCCGCGCACGCCTGCTCGGCGAGGATCAGGTGAACGTGACCTTCGCGGATGTTGCGGGGGTCGACGAAGCGAAGCAGGAAGTGGTCGAGATCGTCGACTTCTTGAAGGACCCGGGCAAGTTCCAGAAGCTCGGCGGCAAGATTCCGAAGGGCGTGCTGATGGTCGGCTCGCCCGGCACCGGCAAGACGCTCCTGGCGCGCGCCATCGCGGGCGAAGCGAAGGTCCCGTTCTTCACGATCTCCGGCTCCGACTTCGTCGAGATGTTCGTCGGCGTCGGCGCCTCGCGCGTCCGCGACATGTTCGAGCAGGCGAAAAAACACGCGCCCTGCATCATCTTCATTGACGAAATCGACGCGGTAGGACGCCATCGCGGCGCGGGCCTCGGCGGCGGGCACGATGAGCGCGAGCAAACGCTGAACCAGCTCCTCGTCGAAATGGACGGTTTCGAAGGCAACGAGGGCATCATCGTCATAGCGGCGACCAACCGCCCCGATGTGCTCGATCCGGCGCTCCTGCGCCCGGGCCGCTTCGATCGCCAGGTCGTTGTCCCGCTGCCCGATGTTCGCGGCCGCGAGCAGATCCTGAAAGTGCACATGCGGCGCGTGCCGCTCCACGAGGATGTGAAGCCGTCGATTATCGCTCGCGGCACTCCGGGTTTTTCGGGCGCGGACCTCGCGAACCTCGTGAACGAGGCGGCGCTTTTTGCAGCGCGCGCCAATCAGCGCCTGGTGACGATGCTCGAGTTCGAACGCGCCAAAGACAAGATCATGATGGGCACGGAACGGCGCTCGATGGTGATGAGCGAGAAGGAGAAGCTCAACACCGCGTTTCACGAGGCGGGCCATGCCATCGTCGGGATGAATCTGCCCGAGCACGATCCGGTCTACAAGGTCACGATCATTCCGCGTGGCCGGGCGCTCGGCGTGACCTTCTTCCTCCCCGAGGAAGATCGCTATAGCTACAGCAAGCAGCGGCTTGAGTCGCAGATCACGAGCCTGTTCGGCGGCCGAATTGCGGAGGAACTCGCCTTCGGCCCGGACGCCGTAACCACCGGCGCGGCGAACGACATCGAACGAGCCACGGCTCTCGCCCGCAACATGGTCACGAAATGGGGTCTGTCGGACCGGCTTGGCCCGCTCACGTACGCCGACGAATCCGGCGAAGTGTTCCTCGGGCGCTCCGTCACCCAGCACAAGCAGGTGTCAGATGAAACCGCGCACCTCATCGACGAGGAAGTGCGGCGCGTGATCGACACGAACTACCAGCGGGCGCGCGGCATCCTCCTGGCGAATCGCGACAAGCTCGATGTGATGGCGCAGGCGCTCATGAAGTACGAAACGCTGACCGAAGATCAGCTCAAGGACATCCTGGCCGGGCGCGAGCCAAAGCCGCCAGCGGACTGGGACGACTCGACGCCGGTGAGGCCGGTCAAGGCGCAGGACAAACCCGGTGCGGCAATCGGCACGACGCCGGCAGGGCAGACCTGAAGCATTAAAGACTTGCAGTGGAAACCGGCGGCAGCGAAAGTTACCGCCGGTTTTTCTTTGCCCCTCAAGGTCCTCAGGACGTCATGCAGCTGCGCTGCGGTTCCAAAGTCATATCCCTGGCGCAACCCTGTGTCATGGGCGTACTCAACGTCACGCCCGACTCGTTCTCGGATGGCGGCCGGTTCCTCGACCCGGCGATCGCGGTCGACAACGCAGTGCGGATGGCCGAGGAGGGCGCCGTCATTATCGATGTCGGCGGCGAATCAACGCGGCCTGGCGCCGCACCCGTCGCCGTCGAAGAGGAATTGCGCCGGGTCATTCCCGTGATCGAGCGGCTGAGTCCGCGGATCGGCGTCGTTATCTCAATCGACACGCGCCGGCCGAAGGTTATGCGCGCGGCGCTCTCCGCCGGGGCGGAAATGGTGAACGACGTGAACGCCCTGCAGGACCTGGACGCCATGCATGCAGTAGCGAACACCGATGCGGCCGTCTGCCTCATGCACATGCAGGGCGATCCCACATCCATGCAGGAATCACCCGAGTACGGTAACGTCGTGATCGAAGTCCGGGACTTCCTGATGGCGCGTGTGGCAGCCTGCGAAGCATCCGGGATTGCGCGGGACCGTATCGCTGTCGATCCGGGAATCGGCTTCGGCAAGACGCTCGAACACAATCTGCGCCTGATCGCGAAGCTGCACGATTACATCTGGCTCGAACGGCCGCTCGTGATTGGCGTATCGCGCAAGAGCACGGTTGGCCGCATCACGGGCCGCCCGGTCGACGGGCGCTTGGCTGGGAGTATCGCGCTCGCGACGCTCGCGGCCTGGAATGGAGCAGCTATCATTCGCGCGCACGACGTGGCGGCGACCGTCGATGCCATGAAGACCGTCGCGGCTTTGCGGGGAGTATCGACTTGAGCAGGAAGTATTTCGGCACGGACGGGGTTCGCGGCAGAGTCGGCCAGCATCCGATGACTGTCGAGTTCGCCCTGCGGCTTGCGAGTGCGGCGGCGCGCGTGCTCGCACCGAGCGGCGGCAAGGTACTCATCGGCAAGGACACGCGCCTCTCGGGCTACATGTTCGAATCGGCGCTCGAGGCGGGCTTTGTCGCCGCTGGTGTCGACGTGCTGCTGGTCGGACCGCTCCCGACTCCGGGCATCGCCTACATGACGCAGCACTATGGTTGCGACCTCGGCGTCGTCATCAGCGCTTCGCACAATCTCTACGACGATAACGGCATCAAATTCTTCGATCGTTCGGGCGGCAAACTCTCTGACGAGGTGGAAGCGAATATCGAAGCGCTCCTGGTTGAACCCGCGGTCACTTGCGAATCGCGCAAGCTCGGCCGCGCGACCCGCATTGATCGCGAGCGGGTCCTGTACCAGAAATTTTGTGCATCAACGCTGCCGGCTGGCGTCGACCTCACGGGTTTCAAGATCGTCATCGACTGCGCGAACGGCGCGGGCTACAAGGTTGCGCCGCGCGTGCTCGCCGATCTTGGCGCCGACATCATCCCGGTCGGCTGCTCGCCGAATGGACGCAACATCAACGAGGCTTGCGGCTCGACGGCTCCTGGTCTCCTGCAGCTCACGGTGCCGGGCGTGCGTGCGCACGTTGGCATCGGCCTCGACGGCGATGGCGACCGCCTTATCATGGTCGATATGCTCGGCCGGATCGTCGACGGCGATCAGCTCCTTTACGTGATTGCGAAACATCGGGCGGCCGAAGGCACGCTGCGCGGTCCGGTGGTTGGCACTCTGATGAGCAATTTCGGACTCGAGCTTGCACTGCGGGAGGTGGGGGTCGAGTTCCGGCGGGCGCAGGTCGGCGACCGTTATGTGCTCGCAATGCTCCGCGAAACGGGTGGAATCCTGGGCGGCGAGACCTCTGGTCACCTCCTTTGCCTCGACAAGGCAACCACCGGGGACGCCATCGTGAGTGCACTGCAGGTGCTCGCGATCATGAAGGAAACACGCCGGCCGCTCGCCGAGCTCGCCGCCGCCATGACCCAGTTTCCGCAGAAACTGATCAATGTCCGAACGCGGGTGCGCTTCGACGTCGACACCAATACGATCGTCAAGGAGGAGGTCGCGGCGGTCGAAAAGGCGCTCGCCGGACAGGGCCGCGTCGTGCTTCGGGCGTCCGGCACCGAGCCCGTCATCCGGGTCATGGTCGAATGCCGGGACGAATTAAGCGCCCGCCAGCACGCCGAGCGGCTGGCCAGGGCTGTCGAGCGGGCCGCGGCGGGCTAAACGGGCTTTTGCCCCCTCAGGCCCCCTTTCCCCTGCACCCAGGCGGAAAGTGGCCCATCTCATTGATTTTGCGGCTCCCTGCCATTAGTCTTGCGCCCCTTTTTTTGGCACCTGCTCAAGGATTCATGCGTAAGCCTCTCGTTGCCGGTAACTGGAAAATGCACGGCTCGCGCGCCGAGAACACCGTGCTGGTCGCCGCCATTGTGCAGGGCCTGTCGGGCGAGGACCGCGCGGAAGTTGCGGTCTTTCCGCCGGTCATTTATCTCGCGGAAGTCATCCGCGCGGTCAAGGACACGCCGGTCGTCGTCGGTGCGCAGAACGTCTGTGCCGAACCGGTGGGGGCGTTCACGGGCGAAGTGGCGGCCGCGATGCTGCGGGATGTCGGCTGCAAGTACGTCATCATTGGCCATTCCGAACGGCGGCAGATCTACCGGGAGGACGATGCGCTCGTGGCGCGGAAATTCCTCGCGGTACAGCAGCAGAAGATGATTCCGATTCTCTGCGTCGGCGAAACGCTCGATGAGCGCGAAAAGTCGGAAACGGAGGCGGTTATCGCGCGTCAGCTAGACGCCGTGCTCGGACTCTCGGGGATCGCCGCGTTCGCCCAGGCTGTCATCGCCTACGAGCCTGTGTGGGCGATCGGAACGGGGAAGAACGCGACGCCCGAGCAGGCCCAGGCCGTGCACGCCTTCATCCGGGGCCGGCTCGCGCGTCAGGATGCTAAGATTGCGGGCGCAATCCGCATCCTTTACGGCGGCAGCGTCAAGGCCGCCAATGCCGGCGAGATCTTCGCGATGCCAGACGTCGACGGCGGCCTGGTGGGCGGAGCATCGCTCAAGGGTGAGGAATTCATGCGGATCTGCGCCGCGGCGCAGTCCTAGGCAAACCGTTCAAGCGAAGAGAAGTCGAGCCATGTTGTATTCCATCCTGATCACCGTGCACCTGATCCTGGCAACAGTGATCATCGGCCTGGTCCTGATCCAGCGCGGCAAGGGCGCCGACGCGGGCGCGGGCTTCGGTGCCGGCGCTTCCGGCACGGTATTCGGCGCGCGCGGTACGCACACGGTGTTTTCGCGCGCCACGGCCGTGCTTGCGACGCTCTTTTTTGCGACGAGCGCGGTGCTTGCCTTCATCGGGCAGCCGAAGGTCGATACGCGCTCTGCGCTCGAGCAACGGCTGGAACAGCAGCAACAACAGGATGCGGCGAAGGCGCCGCCGTCGTCCCAGCCTCCGGTCACTCAGCCCGCGACGACGGGCACGCCGGTCGAGAGTGCACCTGAAGCGCCCGCGCCAGCCAAACCCTGAAGGCGCCTTCGGTCAAGAATCGCGGACGTGGTGGAATTGGTAGACACACTAGCTTGAGGGGCTAGCGCCGCAAGGCATGGGAGTTCGAGTCTCCCCGTCCGCACCAAAGACTTTGCTACAATTCGAGCGGTAATCGAATGCTCGAAAAATACCTGCCCATCCTGATTTTCCTCGGCATTGCGGCCGCATTCGGCTGCCTGCTGCTCGTGCTCGGCTACGTGCTCGGGCCCCGCAAGCCGAACGCCGAAAAGCAATCCCCCTATGAGTGCGGCTTCGAGCCCTTCGAGGAGTCGCGCATGAAATTCGACGTGCGCTACTACCTGGTCGCGATCCTTTTCATCGTGTTCGACCTGGAGACGGCGCTGCTCGTACCGTTCGCGGTGGGCTTCAAAGGCTTGCCGTATTTCGCATGGGCCGCGGTGCTCGCCGTTTTCCTGCCGATCCTCGTCGTCGGCTTCATCTATGAATGGGGCAAGGGAGCGCTCGAATGGGACTAGCGGAAGCGCTGCAGCCCGTCGCCGAGAACAAGGGCTTTCTTCTCACGACGCGGGATGCGCTGTATGACTGGGCGCGCACCGGATCGCTCTGGCCGATGACTTTCGGCCTCGCCTGCTGTGCGATCGAGATGATGCACGCGGGCGCAGCCCGCTACGACCTCGACCGCTTCGGCGTCGTCTTTCGCCCGAGCCCGCGGCAATCCGACGTGATGATCGTCGCCGGTACGCTCGTCAACAAGATGGCGCCGGCGCTGCGCAAGGTGTACGACCAGATGCCGGAGCCGCGCTGGGTGATCTCCATGGGTTCCTGCGCCAACGGCGGCGGCTACTACCACTATTCCTATGCCGTCGTGCGCGGCTGCGATCGCATCGTGCCGGTCGACGTCTACGTGCCGGGCTGCCCGCCGACAGCGGAAGCGCTGATCTACGGAATCCTGCAGCTGCAGAAGAAGATCCGCCGCGGCGAAACGATCACCCGATAGGTTCGAATCCATCGTGACAGAGCGACTGACAACAATGGCCTCGGCCGTCGAGGCGCGACTGGCTGGCAAGGTCGAAAGGCTGCCATCGCTCGCCGGGGAACTCGCGTACAAAGTGGCGGGCGGCGACCTCACCGCGGTTTGTCGCACACTGCGCGACGCCGAGGACTTGCGTTTCGAGATGCTCATCGACGTCGCCGGCATCGACTATCTCCATTACGGTGAATCCGAGTGGAAGACGCTCGAGTCGACGGCAACAGGCTTCAGCCGCGGCGTGGAGCGGGGCGTCGATGAAACCATGCCGCTCCACGGCACGCCGCATCCGGGTGCCGGCCGGTTTGCCGTCGTCTACCAGCTCCTCTCGATTACGCATAACGTGCGCGCGCGACTGCGTGCCTACTGCACGCCCGGCGAGCCGCCGATGATCGATTCGGTATGTGACCTCTGGGCTTCGGCCAACTGGTTCGAGCGCGAGGCCTTCGATCTTTTCGGCATTCTCTTCAAGGGCCATCCGGACCTGCGCCGCATCCTCACGGACTACGGCTTCATCGGTCATCCGTTCCGTAAGGACTTTCCGCTCATCGGCAACGTCGAGGTGCGCTACGACGCAGAGAAGAAGCGCGTCGTCTACGAGCCGGTGTCGATCGAGCCGCGCACCCTCGTGCCCCGGGTCATCCGCGACGACAACCGCTACGACGCGGCCCTCAGGGAAAAGAAGTGAACGAGATCCGCAACTACACCGTGAACTTCGGGCCGCAGCATCCGGCGGCGCACGGCGTGCTGCGACTCGTCCTCGAGATGGACGGCGAGGTGATCCACAAGGCGGACCCGCACATCGGCCTGCTGCACCGGGGCACGGAGAAGCTCGCGGAGTCGAAGCCCTACAACCAGTCGATCGGCTACATGGACCGGCTCGACTATGTTTCTATGATGTGCAACGAACACGCGTACGTGCTCGCCATCGAGCGCCTGCTTGGCATCACGGCGCCGGAACGAGCGCAGTACATCCGCGTGATGTTCGATGAGATCACCCGGATCCTGAACCACCTGATGTGGCTCGGCGCGCACGGGCTCGATATCGGCGCGCTCACGGTTTTTCTCTATTGCTTTCGCGAGCGCGAAGATCTTATGGACTGCTACGAGGCGGTGTCGGGCACGCGCATGCACGCGACCTACTACCGGCCGGGCGGTGTTTATCGGGACCTCCCGCTCGCCATGCCGAAGCACCAGGAATCCCGCTGGCGCAACAAGAGGGAAATCGATCGCCTGAATGAGCGTCGGTCGGGTTCGCTCCTCGATTTCATCGAGGATTTCACCAAGCGCTTTCCCGCCTGCGTCGACGAATACGAAACGCTCCTCACGGACAACCGCATCTGGAAGCAGCGAACGGTAAACATTGGCGTCGTCACGCCGGAACGGGCGATGCAGCTCGGCTTCACCGGGCCGATGATCCGCGGGTCCGGTATCGCCTGGGACCTGCGCAAGAAGCAGCCCTACGAAGTCTACGACCGCATGGACTTCGACATTCCGATCGGGACGCATGGGGACTGCTACGACCGCTATCTCGTGCGTGTCGCGGAGATGCGGCAGTCGAACCGCATCGTCCAGCAGTGCATCGAGTGGCTGCGCAAGAATCCGGGGCCTGTGATGGTCGAGGAGCGAAAGGTCCGGCCACCGTCGCGCGAGGAGATGAAGGGCGACATGGAATCGCTCATTCATCATTTCAAGTTCTTCACCGAGGGCTATTGCATCCCGGAAGGAGAGACCTACGCCGCAGTGGAAGCGCCGAAGGGCGAGTTCGGCATCTATCTTGTTTCGGACGGGGCGAACAAACCGTATCGCCTCAAGTGCCGCGCGCCAGGCTTCGCACATCTCTCGTCGATCGATGAGATGGTGAAAGGGCACATGCTCGCGGACGTGGTCGCGGTTATCGGCAGCCAGGACATTGTCTTCGGCGAGGTGGACCGGTGAGCGCCGTAGTGAAAGGCAAGATCGCGTTGCTTTCCGAACACACGCGGCACGAGATCGACCACTGGGTCGCGAAATTTCCGCAAGGCAAGCAGCGCTCGGCGGTGCTGTCCGCGCTGCGCTTCGCGCAGGAGCAGAACAACGGATTCCTCACGCCCGATCTCATGGACGCGGTGGCCGAATATCTCGGCCTCGCCCCCATACTCGTGTACGAGGTCGCGAGCTTCTATTCGATGTTCGAGACGCATCCCTGCGGCCGGCATCACGTGTCGGTGTGCACGAACATTTCCTGCATGCTGAATGGCGGTGAGGAAATCCTTTCCTATTGCGAGCGCAAGCTCGGCATCAAGGTGGGGGAATCGACGAAAGACGGGCGGATTCTCCTCAAGAAGGAAGAGGAGTGCCTCGCGGCCTGTGTTGGCGCGCCGATGATGATGGTCGACCATGTGTTTCACGAGAATCTCACGCCTTCGAAGGTGGACGAGATCCTCGACCGGCTGAAGTGAGGGGCGGCGTGGCTTACGAACAGAACCTCTGCGTATTCGAGCCGTTGAAGCTCGAGAAGTCGTGGACACTCGCCGCCTATCGCTCGATCGGCGGTTACGACGCATGGGAGAAGATCCTGCGCGAGAAGCCGCCACGCATGCAGGTGGTGGATGCCGTCAAAGATTCCGGCCTTCGCGGTCGGGGCGGGGCGGGCTTTCCGACGGGCGTGAAGTGGAGCTTCATGCCGCGCGATGCACCGGGCGACAAGTATGTCGTCTGCAATTCGGACGAGAGCGAGCCCGGCACCTGCCACGACCGCGACATCCTGCGCTACAACCCGCATTCGGTCATCGAAGGCATGGCGATCGGCGGCTACGCGATGGGTGCGGCGGTCGGCTACAACTACATTCGCGGCGAATTCCTGGGCGAGCCGATTCCGCGCTTTGAAGCGGCGCTCGAGGAAGCCTACAAGGCCGGGCTTCTCGGCAAGAATCTGCTCGGTTCAGGCGTCGACTTTGATCTGCATTGCTTCATTGGCGCAGGGGCCTACATCTGCGGCGAGGAAATGGGCTTGCTCGAATCGCTCGAAGGCAAGCCCGGCAAGCCGCGCTTCAAGCCGCCGTTCCCGGCCGCTGCCGGTCTCTACGGTAAACCGACCACGGTCAATAACACGCAAAGCTACGCGTCAGTGCCGACGATCCTGCGCAAGGGTCCGGCATGGTTCGCGGGGCTCGGTCCACAGAATTCCGGCGGTACGCTGATCTTTTCCGTCTCGGGGCACGTCGCGAAGCCCGGCAATTTCGAATTGCCGATGGGTATCCCGTTCAAGGAACTGCTCGCGCTCGCCGGCGGTATGAAGGGCGGACGCAAGCTGAAAGCCTGTATCCCGGGCGGGCTCTCCGTTCCTGTGGTGCCGGGCGCAGTGATGATGGAAGCGAACATGGACTACGACGCGCTCAGGAAGATCGGCTCGGCGATCGGCTCCGCGGCGGTGATCGTGATGGACGAAACAACCTGCATGGTGAGGGTGCTCGAGCGCATCACGCGCTTCTACAAATCCGAATCCTGCGGCCAGTGCACGCCCTGCCGGGAAGGCACGGGCTGGATGAACCGCGTGGTGAAGCGGATTCTCGCGGGCGAGGGGCGGATGGAGGACCTGAATCTCCTTGTCGATGTGGCGAACCGCATCGAAGGCCACACGATCTGCGCGCTCGGCGACGCTGCGGCGTGGCCTGTGCAGAGCTCCATCAAGCACTTCCGCCACGAATTCGAATACATGATTGAGCACAAGGGCCGCAGCATGGTCGCTGACGGCGTCTCGCGGGCCGCCTGAGATCGGCACAGCCATGGCAGACGAACTCGTCAACATCGAAGTGAACGGCCAGCCGCTCAAGGCGCGCAAGGGCCAGATGATCATGCAGGCGACGGACCCCGCCGGCCTCTACATCCCGCGCTTCTGCTATCACGAGAAGCTCAGCATCGCGGCGAACTGCCGCATGTGCCTCGTCGAAGTCGAGAAGGCGCCGAAGCCAATGCCGGCCTGCGCGACGCCCGTCGCCGAAGGCATGAAGATCTTCACGAAATCGCCGAAGGCTATTGCTGCTCAGCGCGCGACCATGGAGTTCCTGCTCATCAATCATCCACTCGACTGCCCGATCTGCGACCAGGGCGGCGAGTGCGAACTGCAGGACCTTGCGATGGGTTTCGGCCGCGACATCGCGCGCTTCAGCGAGCGCAAGCGCGTGGTCAAGGACAAGAACCTGGGCCCGCTCGTGTCGACGGACATGACGCGCTGCATCCACTGCACCCGCTGTGTGCGCTTCGGCGCAGAGATCGCCGGTCTTCCCGAAATGGGCGCCACGGGGCGCGGGGAGGACATGGAGATCGGCACCTATATAGAGAAGAGTGTCGATCACGAGCTCTCGGGCAACATCATCGATCTCTGCCCGGTCGGGGCGCTCAATTCCAAGCCCTTCCGCTTCCGCGCCCGCGCCTGGGAGATGACGCAGCAGCCGCTCGTCTCGCCACATGATGGCGTCGGCTCGAATCTCTTCGGTCATGTGCTGCGCGGGCGCCTGATGCGCGTTGTGCCACGCCCGAACGAGGAGATCAACGAAACCTGGATCGCGGATCGCGACCGGTTCGGCTACGAAGGCATCTACAGCGACGACCGCCTGCAGGAGCCCATGATCCGCGAAGGCGGCAAATGGGCGCCTGTCGACTGGGAGAAGGCGCTCAATTTCGCCGCCGAAGGCCTGAATTCGGTCGTTGCGCGACACGGTGCCTCCGCACTCGGAGTGCTCGCAAGCCCCAGTTCGACGCTCGAGGAATTACACCTCATCGCAAGGCTCGCGCGCGGACTCGGCACGTCGAACATCGATCATCGCTTGCGACGACAGGATTTTCGCGACCAGGACGCGGATCCATCCGTGCCGACGCTCGGCATGGCACTGGCGGACATAGAACGACTGCAGGCGGCACTCATCGTCGGATCGAACCTGCGTCACGAGGTACCGCTCATCGCGCACCGGATCCGCAAGGCGGCGAGGGCAGGGGCGAAGGTGTCCTTCGTCAATCCGCGAGAATTCGACTACCTGTTCCCTGTCGCGGCGGCTGTCGTGAGCGAGAGCGCAGTACGGTCATTGGCTTCGCTCGTGCGGGCGGCGGCCGAGAAGACCGGCAAAGCAGCGCCGGGTCATATCGACGTCGCCAGCGCGCCCGTAGACGAAACCGAACGCGGCATCGTGGAACAACTTGTGGCCGGAGAACGACGTGCGATCTTCATCGGCGCGCTCGCGCTGCGGCACGCGGCGTATTCTGAAATCCGTGCGCTCGCCGCCGCCCTCGCGGAACTCACCGGCGCGACGCTCGGCTATTTCGCAGAGGGTGCGAACGCGGTCGGCGCGCATCTCGCGGGTGTGCTGCCGCATCGGGCGTCGGGTGGCAAGGCTCAGGGTACGGCGGGTCTCGATGCGCGCGCCATGATCGAATCGCCGCGCAAGGCGTACCTGCTGTCAGGCGGCATCGAGCCGAAGGCCGACTGCGGTTCGCAGCGCGCGGTTGATGCGTTGGTGCAGGCCGAATTCGTGGTCATGTGTACGCCATACGTCACCGAGGAGCTCCGGCGCACGGCGCATGTGCTGCTGCCGATCGGCAGTTTCGCAGAGACCTCGGGCACATTCGTGAGCCTCGAGGGCCGCTGGCAGAGTTTTGCTGGCGCTGCGCAGCCGGTCGGTGCCGCGCGCCCAGGCTGGAAAGTCCTGCGCGTGCTTGGGAATCTCCTGAACCTCAAGGGCTTCGAGTACCAGTCGTCCGAGGAAGTCCGCGACGAGCTGCGCAAGGAAGCGGCGGCGCCGCTCGACAATCGCTATGGCGGGCGCTTCAAGGTCAACGGCGGTGCGGCGACATCCGGCACCGTCGACGTGCCGATGTACCAGATCGACGCCGTGCTGCGCCGGGCACCGGCGCTGCAGAAGACGCGCGACGGGCAGTCGCCGGCGGCGGTGTACTAACTCATGTTCTCCGGACTCGAGCACTGGCTTGAATCGAGCATCGGCTTGCAGCCGATCTGGGCCGGCATTGCCGTCATCGTGCTCAAGATCGTCATCATCCTCGCGCCGCTCATCGTCGCGGTCGCGATGATGACGCTTGCAGAACGCAAGGTGCTCGGCTGGATGCAGCTCAGGATGGGTCCGAACCGCATCACCTTCTTCGACCTGCCGATCCTCAGGGACTTTGCGTTCCTGAACGGCTGGATGCAGCCCTTCGCGGACGTGATCAAGCTGCTCCTGAAGGAAATCATCGTTCCCACGCGCTCGAGCAAGTTCCTCTTCCTAGCGGCGCCCGTGATCACGCTCGTGCCCGCGATGGTCACCTGGGCTGTCGTGCCGTTTTCGCCGGATTTCGTTCTCGCGGACATCAATGCGGGACTCCTTTATATCCTTGCGATGACGAGTGTCGGCGTCTACGGAATCATCCTCGCCGGCTGGGCAACGAATTCGAAGTACGCATTCCTCGGCTCGATGCGTTCTGCGGCCCAGATCGTGGCGTACGAAATCGCCATGGGTTTCGCGCTGATCGGCGTCCTGATGGCGGCGGGTAGCCTGAACCTCGGCAACATCGTGCGGGCCCAGTCGGGCGGCTTCACGCATTGGTTCGCCTGGCCGCTCGCACCGCTCGCCGTCGTCTACTTCATCGCGGGTGTCGCAGAAACGAATCGCGCGCCGTTCGACGTCGCGGAAGGCGAGTCGGAGATCGTCGCGGGCTTTCACGTCGAGTATTCCGGCGCAACCTTCGCGACCCTCTTTGCGCTGCCCGAATACGCGAACATGATCCTCATTGCGACCCTCGTCGCCGTGTTCTTCTTCGGCGGCTGGCTCTCGCCGTTCGAGAGTTTCGGCGGATTGCTGGCGACGCCGAGCTTCTTCTGGCTCTTCCTGAAGATCTGCGTCTTCCTCTTCATGTACCTCTGGATCCGCGCGACCTTCCCGCGTTACCGCTACGACCAGATCATGCGGCTCGGCTGGAAGGTGCTGATCCCGGTGACGATCGTGTGGATCGGTGTCGAGGGCCTGATGGCCTACCTCAAGTTCGGGCCCTGGAGCAGCTGAGACACAACCATGGCAAGCCTGAGAAATTCGATCAAGACGCTCTTCCTCTGGGAACTCGTCATCGGCATGACCGTGACTGGGCGCAACTTCTTCAAGAAGAAGGTCACCTTGCGCTACCCCGAGGAAAAGACACCGCAGTCCGTGCGATTCCGTGGGCTCCATGCCCAGCGCCGCTATCCGAACGGCGAAGAGCGCTGCATCGCCTGCAAGCTCTGCGAGGCCGTGTGTCCCGCGCTCGCGATCACCATCGAGTCGGATGTCGGCCCGGATGGCACGCGCCGCACGACGCGCTACGACATCGACCTCTTCAAGTGCATTTACTGCGGCTTCTGCGAAGAAGCCTGCCCGGTGGACGCAATCGTCGAAACTCGCATCCACGAGTACCACATGGAGCACCGGGGCGAGAACATCATGACCAAGGACAAGCTGCTCGCGGTGGGCGAGCGCTATGAAGCCATGATCGCCGCGGACAAAGCGGCCGACGCCCGCTATCGTTGAACGACAGCAGCTGAAACAACAACGAATGTTCGTCGAAGCACTTTTCTGGTTTTTCTCGGCGGTCCTCGTCGTAGCGGGGCTCGGGGTGATTCTCGCGCGCAATCCCGTGCATTCGGCGCTCTGGCTGGTATTCGCATTCTTCAACAGCGCCTGCATCTGGCTGCTGCTCGAGGCGGAGTTCCTCGCGATCGTGCTGGTGCTAGTGTACGTGGGCGCCGTGATGGTGCTCTTCCTCTTCGTCGTCATGATGCTCGACATCAAGATCGAGCTCGCGCGCGGCCAGTTCGTACGCTACGCGCTCGTCGGGGCGCTCGTTGCGGGCGTGATGCTGGGCGAAATCTACGCAGTTGTGAAAGTGAAGGCGCTCGGTATCGCGACGTTTGCGGCGCCCGTGGCGCACCCGGCGAGCTACAGCAACACGCAGGAACTCGCCAAAGTCCTTTACACGGACTATGTGTACCCGTTCGAACTCGCAGCGGTGATTCTGCTGGTCGCAATCGTCGCCGCAATTGTGCTGACGCTGCGTCGTCGCGAAGGGCTCAAGGCCCAGGACGCCAGCAAGCAGGTGGCGGTGAAGGCGTCGGATCGACTCGTGATGGTGAAGATGACGCCAACGCCGGCGCCCACGAGCGCAAAAGAGGAGAAGGCCCCATGATCACCCTTCCCATGGTGCTGACGCTGTCCGGCATTCTTTTCGCGATCGCGGTTGCGGGCATCTTTGTCAATCGCAAGAACGTCATCCTCCTCCTCATGTGCGTGGAGCTGATGCTGCTTGCGGTCAATTTCAACTTCATTGCGTTCTCGCGGTTCCTCGGCGATCTGGCGGGCCAGATCTTTGTATTCTTCATTCTCACGGTCGCTGCGGCGGAATCGGCCATCGGCCTTGCGATCCTGGTGGTGCTGTTCCGCGAGCGGCGCACGATCCATGTCGAAGAACTCGACACGATGAAAGGCTAGGGCATGAACCCGAATCTGCTGCTGGCCATTCCGCTCCTGCCGCTCGCTGCCGCGATCATCGCGGGGCTCTTCGGCCGCCTCATCGGCCGCATCGCCGCGCACAGCGTGACGATCCTCGCGGTTGGCGGCTCGATGGTGCTCTCCGCCATTGTGTTCAAGCAGATCGCGTTCGACGGCGTCGCCGCGTACAGCGGCACGGTCTATGTCTGGGGCGTGAGCGATCAGATCTCGATGCAGGTCGGGTTCCTCGTTGACCGGCTCAGCGCAATGATGATGCTGGTCGTGAGCTTCGTCTCGTTCTGCGTGCACGTCTACACCATCGGCTACATGGCGGACGACGACGGCTACCAGCGCTTCTTCAGCTACATCTCGCTCTTCACGTTTTCGATGCTGATGCTCGTGATGTCGAACAACTTCGTGCAGCTCTTCTTCGGCTGGGAAGCGGTCGGCGTGGTGTCCTACCTTCTAATCGGATTCTGGTACACGCGGCCAACGGCCATCTTCGCGAGCCTCAAGGCATTCGTCGTCAATCGGGTGGGTGACTTCGGTTTCGTGCTCGGTATCGCGGGCATTGTCTATTACACAGGCTCGCTCGATTACGCGGACGCGTTCAAGGCGGCGCCGGATATCGCGCAGCAGACACTGCCGTACTTCGGCGGCGTGAATGCGATGACTTTCATCTGTGTGGGCCTCTTCATCGGCGCGATGGGGAAGTCCGCACAGATGCCGCTGCACGTGTGGTTGCCGGATTCCATGGAAGGCCCGACGCCGATCTCGGCCCTCATCCACGCGGCAACAATGGTCACTGCCGGCATCTTCATGGTGGCGCGCATGTCGCCGCTCTTTGAGCATTCGGAGACGGCGCTCGAAGTGGTGCTGGTCGTCGGTGCGAGCACGGCTTTCTGGATGGGCCTTCTCGGCATCGTCAACAACGACATCAAGCGTGTCATCGCGTATTCGACGCTCTCCCAGCTTGGTTACATGGCCGTCGCTCTCGGCGCATCGGCTTACAGCGTCGCAATTTATCATCTGATGACGCATGCCTTCTTCAAGGCGCTGCTCTTCCTCGCCGCGGGCTCGGTGATCATCGCGCTTCATCACGAGCAGGACATGCGCAGGATGGGCGGCCTCGCCAAGTACATGAAGATCACAGCCGCGACCTGCTGGATCGGCGCGCTCGCCTTGATCGGCACGCCGGGCTTCGCCGGCTTCTACTCCAAGGACACGCTGATCGAGGCGGTCGGTGAATCGGCACATCACCATCCGGGCTCGTGGGTGCACGCCTACGCGTACTGGGCGGTGCTGCTCGGCGTCTTTGTCACCGCGTTCTACACCTTCCGATTGATCTTCATGACCTTCCACGGCGAGGAACGCTGGCGGACGGCTGCGGCCGAACATGGCCATGATAATCACGCGGCGAAGCATGACGATCACGGCCATGGGCATGAGGTACATGTGCCGCATGAGAGCCCGTGGGTCGTGACAGTGCCGCTCATCCTGCTCGCGATCCCGTCGGCCGTCATTGGCTTCATGACCATTGGCGACCTGATGTCGGGCTGGTTCGGCAGCTCGATCGTCGTCGCGGAATCGCACGACGTGGTGGCCGAACTCGCGAAGGAATTCCAGGGCGCAGGGTCAGCCATTCTGCACTCGCCGCTACATGCGCCGTTCTGGCTGGCGGCGGCCGGCGTCTTCAGCGCCTGGTATCTCTATCTCAAGAATACGGCGGTGCCTGCGCGGCTGCAGGAGCGGTTCGCGCTGCCGTACAAGATCCTCATCAATAAGTACTACTTCGACTGGTTCAACGAGAACGTGCTCGCGGCGCTTGCGCGCCTCCTTGGCAAGGCGCTGTGGAAGGGTGGTGACGGGGCGATCATCGACGGCGTGCTGGTTGACGGCTCGGCGAAGACGGTCGACGTCATTGCGCACATCGTCCGCCGCGTGCAGACGGGCTTCGTCTACACGTACGCGTTCGCCATGGTGCTCGGCCTCGCAGCGTTCCTCTACTGGTTTGTCCTGCGATGAGCGCGCACGCGCACCTGTTGAGCTATCTCACGTGGGTGCCGGTCGCTGGCGGTGCCCTCGTGCTTGCGCTCGGCGATCGGCGGGCAACCGCTGCGCGCTGGCTGTCACTCGTCGTCGCCATCGTGACCTTCCTGCATAGTGTCCTGCTGTGGTTCCATTTCGACCGCGCGACCAGCGCCATGCAGTTCGTCGAGCGGATCCCCTGGGTCACCGCGCTTCACAGTGACTACTACCTCGGCGTCGACGGCATCTCGATGCCGCTCATCGTGCTCACGGCCTTCATGACGCCGCTCGTGCTGATTGCCGCCTGGACGGTGATCGAGAAGCGACCAACGCAGTACTTCGCGGCGTTTCTCATCCTCGAAGGCCTGATGATCGGCGTGTTCTCGTCGCTGGACGCACTCCTTTTCTATGTGCTGTGGGAAGCGATGCTGATCCCGATGTTCATCATCATCGGCGTCTGGGGCGGCCCGCGGCGCGTCTACGCGACTCTCAAGTTCTTCCTGTTTACCTTCCTCGGCTCCGTGCTGATGCTGGTCGCGCTCATCTATCTTTATCTCAAGACGCAGGACTACGACCTCTTCTCGTTCTACAGCGTGAAGCTCACGCTCAACGAGCAGATCTTCATCTTTCTCGCATTCCTCGCGGCATTTGCCGTGAAGGTGCCGATGTGGCCGGTACACACCTGGCTCCCGGATGCGCACGTGGAGGCGCCGACCGGCGGCTCCGTGATCCTCGCTGCGATCATGCTGAAGATGGGCGGATACGGCTTCCTGCGTTTCAGCCTCCCCATCACGCCGGATGCGAGCCGCGAGCTCGACTGGCTGATCATCGCGCTCTCCCTGATCGCGGTCGCGTACATCGGCTTCGTCGCGCTCGTCCAGCAGGACATGAAGAAACTCATCGCGTATTCCTCCGTCGCGCACATGGGCTTCGTGACGCTCGGGGCATTCATTGCCTATGACATCTATGCGGCAACCGGCAAGACAGCCGGCGTGGCCATGGGCCTCGACGGCGCAATGATCCAGATGATTTCGCACGGGCTCATCTCGGGAGCACTCTTCTTCTGCGTCGGCGTCATGTACGACCGCGTGCACAGCCGCGAGATCGGCGCCTACGGCGGCGTCATCAACACGATGCCGAAATTTGGCGCCTTCATGGTGCTGTTCGCGCTCGCCAATGCGGGCCTGCCGGGCACCTCGGGGTTCGTCGGCGAGTTTCTCGTGATCCTCTCGAGCTTCAAGGCGAACTTCTGGTACGCGTTCATCGGCGCGACGATCATGATTCTTGGCGCGGCGTATACGCTGTGGCTCGTGAAGCGGGTGATCTTCGGCGCTGTCGCGAATGACAACGTCGCGAAGCTCACGGATCTCGATGGCCGTGAATTCCTGGTGCTTGGCGTCCTCGCCGCCGGTGTACTGCTCCTTGGCCTCTGGCCGGCGCCGCTCCTCGATGTGATGCGGGAGACACTCAGGCACCTTGTTGATCAGCTCATGCTGAGCAAATTGCCGGTTTGATCAATATGAACGCAGCCTCCATGACCTGGACGGATCTCTGGCCGATTTATCCGGAGGCCTTCGTACTGGTCTGCGCCTGCTTCATTCTGCTCGTGGACCTCGCACTTCCCGCCGCGTACAAGCGGCTGACGGAGCTGCTTGCGATTCTCACGCTGGTCGGCGCGAGTTGGCTCACGACACAACAGGCGAATCCGGATCACCTGAGCGCTTTCAGCGGCTTCTTCGTGCTTGACCCGATGGCGCGCGTGCTGAAGCTATTCACTTACGCGCTGGTCGCGCTCGCGTTCTTTTATTCGCGGGACTACCTCGAGAAACGCAATCTCCTGCGGGGCGAGTATTACGTGCTCGGCCTCACGGCGACGCTCGGCATCCTCGTGATCATTTCCGCCGGAAGTCTCCTCACCGTGTACCTGGGCGTCGAGCTGCTGGCGCTGTCCCAATACGCGATGGTCGCGTTCAACCGCGAGTCCGGAGTCTCCGCCGAATCGGCCATGAAATACTTCGTGCTGGGCGCGGTCGCTTCGGGCCTCTTGCTCTACGGCATCTCGATCGTGTACGGCGTCACGGGGACGTTCAACCTGCAGCAGCTCGCGGCTACCGTAACCGCGGACAACTCACACCACGTCGGGCTCCTCTTCGGCCTCGCCTTCATTGTCGTCGGCATCGCGTTCAAGTTCGGTGCAGTGCCGTTTCACATGTGGATTCCGGACGTGTACCACGGTGCGCCGACCTGCGTGACCCTCTTCATCAGCTCGGCACCGAAGATAGCTTCGTTTGCGCTCGCCATGCGCGTACTCGCGGAAGGCCTGGGTGGGGCGGGTGTCGCCTGGCAGGAAATGCTGGTCGTGCTGTCTGTGCTCTCGATGGCCATCGGCAATGTAGTAGCGATCGCGCAGACGAACCTGAAGCGCATGCTCGCGTATTCGGCGATCTCGCACGTCGGCTTCATCCTGCTCGGAATTCTCGCGGCGACGCCGGAAGGCTATCGGGCCTCGATGTTCTATACGCTGTCGTACACGATCATGACCATCGGGTCGTTCGGCGTGATCCTTCTCATGTCGGATCGAGGCTACGAAGCGGACAGCATCGACGACTACAAGGGCCTCAATGACCGCAGCCCCTGGTTCGCGCTCATGATGCTCATCTTCATGTTCAGCACCGCGGGTGTACCGCCCTTCGTCGGCTTCTTCGCGAAGCTCTACGTCATCCAGGCGGTGCTTCACGTCGATATGACGTGGCTTGCCGTAACAGCCGTGCTGTTCTCGGTCATTGGCGCCTTCTACTACCTGCGCATCATCAAGGTGATGTACTTCGACAAGGCGGAGGAGGGCAGGGCGATCACGGCGAACCTCGGCTTCAAGATCATGCTGAGCGCGAACGCCATCGCGGTGCTGCTGCTCGGTCTTTTCAACGGACGTCTGCTCGACGTCTGCATCCGCGCAATTCAAGGCTGAGCGGCCGGTGGGCGTTCTCACGCGTCGCGAGCTAATGAGGGGCGCGATGGGTGCGGCCGCAGTTGGCGCGTTCGGCTCGAAGCTCTCCGCTGCGCCCGCTGCCTTGCCACCCGATCTCGTATTCGCATCCGCTCTTGCGGCTGCCAAAGCCATCCGCGATGGGCGCATTTCGTCGCTCGCGCTCACTCAGGCAACGTTCGCGCGGATCGACCGCTACAACCGCTCGCTCAATGCCTTCGCGTACCTCCTCAGGGACGATGCGTTGAAGCGTGCGCAGGCTATGGACGAAGCACTTGCGCGTGACGTGCCGCTCGGTCCCCTGCACGGCGTGCCCGTCACCGTGAAGGAAAGCTACGGTGTGGCCGGGTATCCCTGCACGTGGGGATTCAGCGACCTGGTGAAGTCGAAGGCACCGGCGAATTCCGATGTCGTCGAGCGGCTGCTCCGGGCGGGCGCCGTATTGATCGGCGCAACGAATGTGCCGCCGGCGCTTGCCGACGTTCAGACCTATAACGATTTCTACGGTACGACGAACAATCCCTGGGACCTCAGGCGGACGCCCGGTGGTTCCTCCGGCGGCAGCGCCGCGAGTCTTGCGGCGGGGATCGGGTATCTTAGCGTCGGCAGCGACATCGGCGGCTCGATCCGCGAACCCGCGAGCTTCTGCGGCATCTTCGGCCACAAGCCGACACTCGACATCGTGAGCGACATCGGCCACGAACCGGGCGGCGTGCGCGTGAGCCCGGGCTTTTCGACGCTGCTCGCCGTCTGTGGTCCGCTCGCCCGCGACGCAGACGATCTCATTACGGCGATGAAGATCCTCGCGGGACCGAATGGAGCGGATGCAAAGGCCTACACCTGGAAGCTGCCCGCACCGCGCCAGCGGTCGCTTGCGGACTTTCGCGTCGGTTACGTGCTCGACGATCCCTGGGTGCCGGTGTCGTCCGAGATCAAGCCGGCGCTCGCGAATGCGATCCGTGCGCTCGAGCTGGCGGGTGTGAAGCTCAAGGCGGGATGGCCTGCCGGCTTCAACGTCGCGGACCTCGACGAAACCTACCGCTTCATGGTGCGCGCGTTCGATTTCTCCATGACTCCGGAGAAGGAGAAGGCCGCGGAGCGGGCGCGGCTCCAGTCATCGTCCGATCCACGCGCGAAGTATGCATTCGCATCATTTTCCGATTGGCAGCTGCGCAATTTGAAGCGCCTTGATTTCCGCGCGCAATGGCAGCGGTACTTCGAAGACGTCGACGTGTTCCTGTCGCCGGTCGTTTTTACACCGGCATTTGCGCACGATCACCGCGAGCCGAAGGCGGACCGGCGCATCGTGACGCCCGAGGGACCGCGCAACTACTGGGACGTCCTGCGCTGGATCGAGCCGGCGACCCTCACGGGTTGCCCGGCAACCTCGGCTCCGATCGGCACGACAGAAGCCGGGCTGCCTGTCGGCATGCAGGTCATGGGCCCCTACATGGAAGACGCGACGCCCATCACCTTCGCCGGTCTTCTCTCCAGGGAACTGGGCGGCTTCACAGCGCCGCCGAATTTCAGCGGCTGATTGCGCCGAGCTGACATCCGCAGGCGATGAGGAGCCGTCTCTTCGCAGCGCGGCCGGCGTACCTTTGGCGTCCGTGAAACCGACCGACTACTTCCTGCTGATCCTCGCCGCGATTCTCTTGGCGCTCGGCATGCGTCCAGCGTCTGCCAGCGATGCGAATGTCGCGGCGGTGCTTCAGAAGCAGACACAAGAGCTCATGGACGCCGTGACCTTCGGCAAGGCCGACGTCTGGCGCCGATACCTCGACGCTGAGGTGATCTATTCGGCGGAAGATGGGTCCGTCAAGAACAAGGAGCAGCTCATTGGCGAGATCACATCGCTCCCGCAAGGCATCTCGGGCGAATTGAAGGTCACGCAATTCAAGTCGGTGCGGCAAGGGCGTGTCGCAGTGACGAGCTACGTGGCGGAGGAAGAGGAGGGCTATTACGGCCAGTCGTTACACGCGCGCTACCGCAGTACGGACACCTGGATCGAAACGCCGGCCGGCTGGCGACTCCTTGCGTCGCAGCTACTGGCGATTGGCAGAGACCCATAGCCGATCCACGAATGCGCGAGGTCCTTCGGCGCGATCTCGGTGGACAAGTCACGAGATTTGTGGAGCGCCGCGAGAGCTGGGACATCCTCTGGCGCTGCCAGCCGTAATCGCTTGCAACCCGGCGTTCCTACTGTAGAATCCCGCCCCCTTACCCGGTGCGGGGTGGAGCAGTCTGGCAGCTCGTCGGGCTCATAACCCGAAGGTCGTAGGTTCAAATCCTACCCCCGCTACCACTTTTGACACAGCGAGCGGCCCTCGCCGTGCTGTCATGACCGGCATCCTCAGCGCCTTCCTCCTCACCTTTGCCGGGCTCTTCCCGATCGTCAATCCGATCGAGTCGGCACCATTCTTCTTCAGTATGACGACAGGCCTCACCGCGCCGGAGCGCGAGGTTTTGGCGCGCCGCGTCGCGATCAACGGGTTTGCGCTGCTCTTAGGTTCGATGGTGCTCGGTCCGTATGTGCTGGAGTTCTTCGGTATTCACTTGGCGGTCGTGCGCATCGCCGGCGGCTTCGTGGTGACCGCACTCGGCTGGAAGCTGTTGACGCAGGAGGAGTACTCCATCCACGCCGATTCGGACGAGCTGCTGACCAAGAGGCGCAACAAGATCGGCAGCTTCTATCCGCTCACCATGCCGCTCACGGTGGGCCCCGGCTCGATGTCGGTCGCGATCACCATCGGCAGTGGGCCCAGCTCGCTGTCGCAAGCGATTGCCATCGCCAGCCACCAGAAGGAAGGCATCGCGTCGTTTGCCGAGATCGCTGCCCACGCGACCGGAGCACTGCTCGGCCTCATCGTCATCGGCCTGTCGATCTACCTCGCTTACCGCTTTGCAGCCACTATGGCCAAGCAGCTGGGCGAAACCGGACTGGAAGTACTGGTGCGCCTGTCGGCATTCATTCTCATGTGCATCGGCATTGAGATTCTCTGGAGCGGCTACAAAGCGCTGATCGCCACGAGTTGAGAGGCTGTCAGGTGGTGTGCGAAATCCAACTCGCGCCCGCGCTGCCAATCTCGATCGAAGGGCTCGGCGCGATCTGCCGGAGCCTCTTCATTTCTCGACCTAGTTTGAGGTCGGCTCTTCTGCCGCTGCGACGGTGAAGTCGGTCGCCACTGTCGTGCGGGTAGAGGGGGTCGCCGCCGGCTGCGTCACCACCATCGTCGTACCGGGCCCGACCACGGTGACTGCGTTGCGAAGGAAGTCGGGCGGGATCTGCACATCTGCGAGCAGCTGCTCGGTGGATACGGTGTCTTCCTGCACGCCGGAGACCATTAGCCAGCGCGCAACCGGTTGACCTGTTCTCGGGTCGAGCGGGCTGCCGACTGACGGCTCGAGCCGGGTCAGCACGTGCAGCGTGACCTTCCTGTTCGGATCATTGAGCGTGAACGGCGAGCGGCCGATCTCGACCCCGCCGCGGAACACGCTGATGCGCCGGTCCTCAATGGTGATCAGGATGGTGACAGGTCCCTCCGCCGCCGCTTCCGGTCGCCAGAAGGTCGCGCCCACGACCGCCGGCTCACTCAGCGGCGTACCGGTTACGTCGATCGGCGCTACCAGTCCAGGGTAGGCCACGTTGCTCGGAAATTGCTTCTCGTCAGACACCACGACGGTCAGGCCCGTCTTTGTCTCTGCAAACAACTTCTGTGCGAATTCGTAGGGCATGCGCACGCAGCCGTGCGAAGCGGGATAGCCGGGGAGCTTGCCCGCGTGGAGTGCGACGCCCGACCAGGTGAGCCGCTGCATGTAGGGCATCGGCGCGTTCGCGTAGATGTTGGAGTAGTGATCCTCATTCTTCTGCAGGATCGTGAAGACGCCTGTCGGTGTCTCGTGGCCTTTCTTGCCGGTAGAAACCGTGGTCGCGCCGATGAGCACGCCGTTGCGGTACACGTAGGCCCGCTGCTCCGGCAAGGACACTATCATCACGATCGGACCCCGGGGCGACACCTCGGGAACCCAGAGGTATTCGCCGGGTTTCAGATTCGCAGGCGCTGTCGGCGTGTGCACGCCCAATGTCGAGGTGTTCTTGGGCGGCGTCGCAGCTGCGTCGGCGAAACCCGGGAGACCTTGAACGAGCAGAGCGAGGCCAGCGACGACAATGCGCATTTGTATCATGTCGCGGAGTGTACGCGCAGGCGTGCGCCGATCGCACGTTAACCATTAGACTGGCGACAACGTCTCCGAATCGAATGAGGAGCATCCGATGACGACAGTTTCCAGGCGTGCCTTTGTAGGTATGACAACCGTGGGCGTTGCGCTCGGCAGCAGCGCGAGTGTCTATGCTACTGATTCACCAGCGCCGAGCTTGAGTCCGCTCACGACGAACGCCAAGCCGATTACCGCAGAAGAATTCGGCGCACGCCTTGCAAAGCTTCAGTCCTTGATGCGTGATCGAAAGGTCGGCGCGTTCCTCGTCGAATCCGGCTCCTCGCTCGAGTACTTCACCGGCATCCGCTGGCGCCGCTCGGAAAGAATCACGGCGGCGGTCATTCCGGCCGAGGGCGGCATCATCGTCGTCACGCCTTTCTTCGAAGAGCCGTCGATCCGCGAACTCTTGAGGGTTCCGGCCGAGGTGCGGCCTTGGCAGGAAGACGAAAACGCCTACGACCTGATCGCGCGCGCATTGCGTGATCGCGCCCCCGTCGGGCCGCTCGCTGTGGAAGAGACCACGCGCTTTTTCATCATCGACCGCATGCGCAAGTCATCGGGAGCGGGGCGGGACATCGTTTCCGGTGAAGATCTGGTCCGTGCCTGCCGCACGATCAAGTCGACGGCCGAGCTTGCGCTGCTGCAAGCGGCGAACAACGTCACGATCGCAGCGATCCGGCACGTTCACGGACAGGTCGACGCCGGCATGCAATGGCCCGACATCCTGAAGCTGCAGATCGTGGCGACGGAGGCGCTCGGCGGTACGCACGAATTCACGCTCGTGCTCTTGAACGAAGCGAGCGCCTTTCCGCACGGATCGGAGAAGCCGCAGGTCGTCGGCAAGGGATCCGTGATCCTCATCGATACCGGCTGCTCGGTGCACGGGTACGTGTCGGACATTTCGCGAACCTGGGTTTTCGGAGAGCCATCGGCACGCCAGCGCGAGGTGTGGAACACTGTTAAGCGCGGCCAGGAGATTGCCCAGGAAACGGCGAAAGTCGGCGCTGCCGGTCGGCGCCATCGACAAGGCTGTTCGCGCGTACTACGAAGGCAAGGGATGGAGTAAAAATTACCGACTGCCCGGGACATCCCACCGTACCGGCCACGGCATCGGAATGGACGTGCACGAGGCGCCATACCTCGTGCGAAATGACACGACGCCGCTCGCAGCCGGTATGTGCTTCTCCGACGAGCCCGGAATTTACATTCCGGGAGAGTTCGGCGTCCGCATGGAGGACTGCTGGTACATGACGGAGGCCGGACCCAAGCTCTTCACTGCATTGGCTACGTCAATAGACCAGCCGGTCTGACTCAGTGCTCCGCCCGATTTGAAAGTTCAGTCGCCGCGCCGAAATAGCTATAGGTACTAGGGCCAACTGGCGGGGTCGGCATTCGTCAGCGATTCTTAATGCGTGAGTGCTGGCGCCAGCTTGTGTGCTGAGCGAGTCTGACTCGCGGCGAACAGCGCGGCACCTCGTCGAGTTCCCCAAAACCTTCAACAGGAGATACGAATGTCAACCAGACATTGGATGGTCATTGCCTTGGCAGGATGCGCAGTGATGAGTACGCCCGCGTGGGCTGGAAGGGATAACGGCTGGGAGTTTGGCGTCGACGCCATCTACCAGGGCTCGAAAGACTTGAAGTTTGACGGCGGTTCGACGGCGTCCGCGGGCGATGATTTCGGACTTGGGCTCACGTTCGGTTACCGGCTCAATTCAAACCTCGAGTTCGAGTTCGCGCTCGACTGGCAGAAGGTGAACTACGACGCGACGATTCAGTCGGCCGACATTCCCGCGCTCACTGCGAATGTGAGCGGCGATTACGAGGCCTTCACTCCGCGCCTCAACGTCAATTACAACTTCATGAACGGCAACATTACACCGTACGTCACGGGCGGTATCGGCTGGAGTTTCGTCGATACCAACATCCCGAATGGCCGGGTGGAAGTCGGCTGCTGGTGGGATCCGTGGTATGGCGAGATCTGCGTGCCCGTTCAGGACACACGCTCAGCCGATGGGTTTACCTACAATCTCGGTGCCGGCGTTCGCTGGGACACGTCCAACTCACTCAGCTGGCGATTGGGTTACGAGAAACACTGGTACGAGTTTGATCACGCTACGGGCACGCCGGACTTCGATCAGTTCAAGCTCGGCGTGGTGTTTCGCTACTGAACCGAATGCCTGAATGACCCGCGGTGTCCGGACACCGCGGGTTTCTCACCCACCTAGCGCGATGGTGAGGCTCACAAGACCCATCCCGAGAACAACCATTGCGAAGCCAGTGAGCCAGGGTCGGTATTCCGTGACGCGCCCATACGCAAAGCCGCTGACGAACAGCAGCACGATGGCGATGACGTTCGATACACGCATTGCCCGGCCGATGTCCTGCATGAATATGAACGGGATCGTGACCGGGAAGGTGGTAACGAATACCCACAGGAACACGGAGAGCCAGCCGAGCCACTCGGTTTTGCCCAGTCGCGGGCGCGACGGCTGCTCGGGCAAACGAACCAGCTTCTGGCGCATGGTCTCGTATTCAGCGGGGCCGAGCGTTTCCGCCAGAAGCGGCGGCATCGCGTCGGCAATGACGCGGTGCGCCGCCTCCGGGGCAGCAGCCGTGCGCACGGCGCGCAACGCGCGAATGCCGCGTGCCTGCTCGCTCAGGCAATCCATGACATACAGGAGGCCGTCGATGATGCCCCAGGCGATGTTGCAGCCGAGTGCGCCGATGAGCATGTCGCGCACGTCCGAGCGCCCGGCCTCCGCGACGCTGAGCGAGCCGGTGAACGTGAGCACCATGATCAGGCCAAAGAGTACTTCCGCGATGCGGTCGCTCGGTTCGAGCACGCGTTTGGACGTGTGTGGGTTCGTTTGACATGGTGAAGCACTCTGATTGTCGACACTGATTCCCGGGAAAATTCGTTCACTGGCACGCGGGGCGGCAGCAGATAGAGCGTCATCGCGAAGATCGAATAGACCATCATCACCAGCACCCCGACGAACCACGCCGAGCGTCCGCTGTTCGTGACGAGCGATGTCGTGAGCGTAGCGATGAGCATCATCACGACTGCACCGGGCCAGAACTGCAGATCCATCGGCGTCGGCCCGATGAAGTAACTCAGCAGCACCAGCACCGGCGCGACGAAGAGCGCGATCTGCGACGCGCTGCCAAGCGCGATGCCCACGCTCAGGTCCAGTCGGTTCTTGAGCGCACCGGAGAACGCCGTGGGCATCGCCGACGCACCGCCGACCAATGCCACGACGATGAATCCGACGAACGCAGGTGTCATCCCGAACGCTTCCGCCGCCTTTTGTACGGACTCGACGAAGATCTCGCTGACCACCGCAACCAGGACACGTGACGCCACCCAGCGTGGCCAGCGCCAGTCCGCAGCGGCCATGGTGCTTCGCCGGCCTCCGCATGCGCAGCGCTGCCGAAAACCTCGCGGTGTGTCTTGAGCGTAAACAACATGCCCAGGCCGTAGGTCGACGATGAGCAAGCACCGCCAGCCCCAGCTCAACTTCTGGCTGAACGACGACTGCCGCCGAGTCGGCGTGCGAGACGGCCGAAGGAATCAGCAACGCGATCGTGGCCAGAAAGAGCATCCCGGCCTGCAGGCGGGCGCTGACCCGATTGTATTCCTGCTCGTGGTGCTTGAGTCCGCCGAGCAGGAACGACGCACCCAGCATGAACAGCGTGTTGGTGACGATCGGTCCCGCGATGGAGGCCTTCACGAGCATGTACTGCCCGGCGCGCCAGGGCGGTGAGCGCGATGACAAGCTCGGTCAGGTTGCCCAGCGTTGCATTGAGAAGGCCGCCCACCGCGTCGCCTGTCTTTGCGGCGACGGACTCGGTGGCATGGCTCAGCAGAGCGGCCAGCGGCACAATGGCCAGCACCGACAGGACGAAGAGCAGCGTGTGCGCTTCTGGCTTGAGCTTTGCGGCGACGAACACGACGGGCACGAATACCAGCAGCCAGAGCAGCGGATTGTCACGAATTTCTTTCAGCACGAGGTTCATTGCAGTCCTCTTGTTTTCGGTCGTCGGTTCAGCGGTTGGTACCAGCTTGGCGGCCGCTGTCGCAATGAGGCTGGCCGCGGCGGCTCGTGTTTGGCCGAGCTTGTGCATATATGTTGGTCGCGCGTAAGCTGCCATGCAAGAAGAAATAGCCAGCTGATCCTAGAGTCATCCTGCGCGCCAGGCCCGCGTCCCGGACCCGGGCGCATAGGGCTAAGTACCTATTGCCTGTGGGTGTCGGCAAGCGCAGTTTCTGAATGGAACGGGCGCCGCCCGGATTTTCATTCTTGACGCCCTAAGGGGAACGTAATGTTGCGATCGATGGTGCGCCGTAGACTGGCTCCGCGTGTGTGTGCGGGTGAGCACGGCATGTTCCGGTCTGAATCGTTCTTCACCACCATCGCAGGTGCGTCATGATTCAAAGTAGCGGCTCAAGATCGCTGGTCCGTCGCGTACTCATCGTGGACGACGCACTGGCAGGGAAGGTGAGTGCCGCCGGCCGCAGCGTGCGAGCGCTCGTGTCGGAGTTCAAGAGCCGTGGGATCGAAATCGTCGAGGCCTTTTCCTGCGAAGACGGTCGCGCAACGGTCACATCTGATTCCGGCATCCACTGCATCCTGCTCAACTGGACGCAGGGGCATAACGACAGCAGCGTCCACGAGCAGGCGACGGAGCTGTTACGCGCCGTCCGGACGCGCAACACCAAGATCCCGATTTTTCTTCTCGCGAGCCGCAAGCTAGCAGGCACCGTCAGCGTCGAGGTAGCGACGCTCGCGGACGAGTTCGTGTGGATCCTCGATGATACGGCCTCGTTCGTCTGCGGCCGGGTGCAGGCGGCGATCGAACGTTACGTTCAGGCGCTCCTGCCGCCGTATGCAGCCGCGTTGGCGCGCTACGACCGTGAACGTGAGTACTCGTGGGCGGCTCCCGGCCATCAGGGCGGTGTCGCGTTCCTCAAGTCGCCGGTCGGCCGTGCGTTCTTCGATTTCTATGGCGAGAATGTCTTTCGCACGGACATGGGCATCGAGCGCGGCGCACTCGGCTCGATGCTGGGTCACAGCGGGCCCGTGGGTGAGAGTGAGCGCAACATCGCGCGCATCTTCGGCGCGCACCGCTCGTACAACGTCACCAACGGCACGTCCGCGTCAAACCGCGCCATCATGACCGCCTGCGTAGGTGACGAAGAGATCGCGCTCTGCGATCGCAACTGCCACAAGTCCATCGAGCAGGGTCTCGCTTTCTCGGGCGGTATCCCGGTCTTCCTGAGCCCGACGCGCAATCGCTACGGCATCATCGGCCCGATACCGCCGCAGGCGCTCGAGCCCGAGGCCATCGCGAAAGCCATCGCCGCCAACCCGCTCGCCAAGGCCAGCGGCCACAAGCGCGCGGTCTACTCGGTACTGACGAACTGCACGTACGACGGCATGTGCTACGACGCGGCCGAGGCCCAGACGCGGCTCGCGAAGAGCGTCGACCGCGTGCATTTCGACGAAGCCTGGTACGGCTACGCGCGGTTCAATCCCATGTACCGCGATCGCTTACGCGATGCGCGGCGAACCGACCTCGCACCCGAAGGACGGGCCGACGGTCTTCGCGACCCATTCGACGCACAAGCTCCTCGCGGCGCTGTCACAGACATCGTATATCCATATCCGTGACGGCCGTGGCGCCATCGATCACGGACGCTTCAACGAGGCCTACTGTGCGCAGGCGAGCACCTCGCCGCTCTACATGCTCATCGCCTCGAACGATGTCGCTGCGGCAATGATGGACGGCCCCGCCGGCCAGTCGCTGACCCAGGAAACCATCGATGAGGCCGTGGCGTGCCGGCTTGCGGTCGCGCGCGTGCGCCAGGAGTTTCTCGCGAAGAAGGACTGGTTCTTCGCGCCGTGGAACGCCGAGGAAGTGCGCCATCCGAAAACCGGCAAGCGCATTCCGTTTCACGAAGCGCCCGAGGAGCTACTGTCCACCGATCCGAACTGCTGGATCCTGCACCCCGGCGAGAGCTGGCACGGCTTCGAAGACCTGCCGGACGGCTGGTGCATGCTCGACCCGATCAAGTTCGGCATCGTCTGCCCGGGCATGAAGATGGACGGTCAGCTCGATACCAAGGGCATTCCGGCCGACATCGTCACGGCTTACCTCGGTCGCCACGGGATCGTACCGTCGCGTACGACCGATCACATGGTGCTGTTCCTCTTTTCTATAGGCGTGACGAAAGGCAAATGGGGAACGCTCCTCAATACGCTCCTCGATTTCAAGGTCGACTACGATCGCAACGCGCCGCTTACGGAGGTTCTGCCGGCTGTGTTTGCGGCTGCGCCGCAGCGGTATGCCGGCATGGGGCTCAAGGATCTGGGCGATGAATTGTGGGCGCATCTGCGCAAGAGCAAGCAGGGGCACTGGCAGGCACAGGCCTACGCGACCCTCCCGGTACCGGAGATGACTCCGCGTCGAGCATTCCAGCGGCTGATGGCCGGAGACGCCGAGAAAGTGCCACTCGCCGAGATCGCCGGCCGAGTCGTCGCCGTCGGCGTGATTCCGTATCCACCCGGTATCCCGATCGTCATGCCGGGAGAAAGCATCGGCAAGGACGACGGGCCATGGATTACCTACCTGCGAACCCTGCAGGAATACGGCCATCGCTTCCCCGGCTTTGCCAAGGAAGTCGAGGGCGCCGAAGAGCACGAGGGGAGCTATCACATTTATTGCGTCAAGGGCGGGACTGCAGCACGCGCATCCCGCAAGAAATGAACGAGCGGATTGACTGAAGGAGAAGCGGTATGGCTGAAAAAAAGAAAATGAACCTGATGCAACTCACGTTCATTGTCGCCGTGAACATGATGGGCTCCGGCATCATCATGCTGCCGACCAACATGGCGCAGGTCGGCGCGATTTCCCTGCTGTCGTGGATCGTGACCGCCCTCGGATCGATGGCGATCGCGTACGGCTTCGCACAAGCCGGCATCTTCAACCAACGCACGGGAGGCATGGCGGCATACGCCGAGGACGCATACGGGAAGTCGGGCTACTTCCAGGTGTTCCTCCTGTACTTCCTGTCGCTCGCCATCGGTAACGTGGCGATCGCCATCTCGGCTGTCGGCTATCTCGCAACTTTCGTCCCTGCGCTGTCGGCGACTCCGGTCGCGACCTGCATGACTGTGATCGCGCTCCTGTGGCTCACGACGTTCGCCAACTTCGGCGGCCCGGGCGTGACCGGAAAGATCGGTTCGATCACGGTGTGGGGCGTCATCCTCCCCGTCGGCGCGCTCTCGCTGATCGGCTGGTTCTGGTTCAGCTCCGACACGTTCGCGGCGGCCTGGAATCCACAGGGAATGAGCATCGGGGCGGGTATGGGCTCCAGCATCTCGCTCACCTTGTGGGCGTTCCTCGGGATGGAATCCGCCGCCCAGAACTCTGACGCGGTGGAAGATCCGAAGAAGAATGTGCCGCTAGCGTGCCTGTTCGGGACGCTGGGCGCCGCATTCATCTACATCCTGTCGACGACCGTCATCCAGGGCATCGTGCCGAATGCCGAGCTCGCCAACTCGACCGGTCCGTTCGGCCTCGCGTTCGCGAAGATGTTCAGCCCGACAGTGGGCTCGATCGTCATGGCGCTGGCCATACTCGCTTGCCTGGGCTCGCTCCTTGGCTGGCAGTTCACCATCGCCTCGACCGGCAAGGCAGCGGCGGAGGACCGGATGTTCCCGGCCTTCTTCACGAAGGTGAACAAGATGGGGGCACCGATCACCGGCATGCTTGTGCTCGGTGTCGTGCAATCCGGGCTCGCGCTGATGACGATATCGCCGACCTTGAGTGAGCAGTTCAGCGCGCTCGTCAATCTCGCGGTTGTCACCAACGTCATCCCCTACATCGTCTCGCTATCCGCATTGGCGGTGATGATGAGGAGTGCCAACGTCGCCCCGGGAGTGTTCAAGCGCAACATGGTGATTTCGGTCATCGCGATGGGCTATAGCGTCTTCGCGCTCTACGCCGCCGGCAAAGACGCGGTGCTTGGCGGCATGCTGGTGCTCGGCATTGCCTATATCGTCTGGGGGTTCATCGCACCCCGCTTCACGGCTGCGCCGGCGGCGACCGCTGCGCGCGTTGGGAAGGTTTGACCATGGCGCGCGCAATTTCCGGAAGGAGAACAATCATGAAAGTTGAACGATCCACATCCTCGCACAGCCACCGGGCATGGTCTGCGAGCCGCGCCATCGCCGGGTTCGCCGTCGTGTGCATCTCGCTGGCTGCGGCGAACTCCGCAGCGGCGGCAACGCTCGACCGCATCAAGGAGTCGGGCCATATCAAGTTTGGCTATCTTGACAGCGCACCGCCTTTTTCGTCTCGAGGCGGAGGCGGTGCGGTGGAGGGCTATGGCGTCGCGCTCTGCAACGAGATCGCCGGTCAGGTCAAGACGCAGCTCGGGCTCGCGCAATTGACCGTCGATTGGGTGCAGGTGACGCTCGAAAACCGCCTGCAGCAGGTTCAACAGGGAAACATCGACCTGCTGTGCACACCCACGGTCGAAACGCTGTCGAGGCGACAGGAAGTCTCGTTCTCGATTCCGGTGTTCGCGGGCGGCAACCGCGCGGTTCTACGCGCCGATGCGGCCGAGGCGCTGCGCAATGCGCTCTCCGAACGACCGAGCACGAAACCGGTTTGGCGGGGCTCGCCGGCAGCGAAGCTCCTGGAAAATACCACCTTCGCGGTAGTCTCCGGCACAACGACAGAGGCCTGGCTCAAGGAGCGGGCCGCGACATTCCAGGTGAATGCGAAGATCACGCCGGTCGCGGACTACCGCTCGGGACTGCATGAACTCGCGGACGGCAAGGTCAGTGTCTTCTTCGGCGATCGCGCCCTGATTCTAGGCGCCATGGATGATGCTACCCGCCCGAAGCTCACAGTCCTGAATCGCCTGTTCACCCACGAGCAGTCCGCGCTTGCGCTCGCCCGCGGGGATGAGGATTTCCGGCTGGCCGTCGATCGCGCTCTCAGTCAGCTCTACGCGTCCGATGGGTTTGCGGATCTGGTCAAGAAGTGGGCCGGTAGCTATGACGACAGGGCACGTACGTACTTTCAGTGGTCCACGCTCGGTCAGTGACGTGCGCGGGCCGGGCGTGGCCGGCCTGGTTGAAGGCGTAGGGATTTCAGTCCGCAATTTCAAGAGGGAGAGACAATGATCGAGCGAGGCACAAAGCGACTGAGCATGCGGGCGTTGGTCGTCGACGACGAACTCGGTACCCCGACCGCGGAAGGCCGCGCCGTGGGCGCGCTGGTAAAGGAGCTGAAGGCGCGCGCCATCGAAGTCGTCGAGGCGAGCTCCGCTGCGGATGGTACCGCGGTCGTCACCTCGGACTCTGCGATCCACGCCTTGCTGATCGACTGGACGCTCGGCGGACGGGACCACAAGCAGTCTCGTGCGCTCATCGAGTTCGTCCGTTCGCGCAACGACAAGATGCCGATCTTCCTGATGGCCGAGCGCGGCGAGGCCACCGACATCCCCGTTGAAGTGATGGAGATGGTCGACGAATTCATCTGGACGATCGAGGACACGGCGGCTTTCGTCGGCGGGCGCGTGGCGGCCGCGATCCGCCGCTACCTCGAGATCATGCTGCCTCCGCTCGCAGCGGCGACCATGCGATACACGCTGGAGTCCGAGTATTCCTGGCACACGCCGGGTCACGCGGGCGGTACCGCCTTTCTCAAGTCGCCCGTGGGCCGGATATTCTTTGACTACTACGGCGAAAACCTGCTGCGCTCGGATGTGTCGATCAGCGTCGGGAGCCTGGGATCGCTCCTCGATCATTCGGGTCCGATGGGCGAGCATGAAAGGTATGCCGCACGCGTATTCGGCGCGCACCGCACGTACAGCGTCACCAACGGCACGTCGATGTCGAATCGCGTCATCTTCATGGCGGCGGTGGCGCGCGATCAGATCGCCCTGTGCGACCGCAACTGTCACAAGTCGATCGAGCACAGCCTCGTGATGACAGGAGCGATTCCGACCTACCTGGTGCCGCTCAGAAACCGTTACGGCATCATCGGTCCGATTCCGCCCGAACGGCTGACCAAGGCCGCATTGAAGGCCGCGATCAAGGCGAACCCGCTGGTGACGAAGGGCATCGATACCCGGCCGGTGCACTCGATCGTCACGAACTCCACCTACGACGGCCTCTGCTACAACGCGCGACGGGTGGAAGAGCTTCTCGATCCGACCGTCGACCGCATCCATTTCGACGAAGCCTGGTACGCGTATGCGCGCTTCAACCCGATCTATCGGGACAGATTCGCGATGCATGGCGACCCCAAGGATCACAAGGGGCCCACGATTTTCGCCACGCATTCGACCCATAAGCTCCTGGCGGCGCTTTCGCAGGCGTCGTTCCTGCACATCCGGGACGGACGCAGCCCGATCCCGCACTCGCGGTTCAACGAGTCCTACATGCTGCATGCGTCGACCTCGCCGCTCTATCCGATCATCGTCTCGAACGACATCACGGCCGCCATGATGGACGGCCCCGGCGGTCCGACGCTCACCAACGAGTCGATCGAAGAAGCGGTGGCGTTCCGGCAGACCATGGGCCGCGTGCATCGCGATTTTGCCAAGAAGAAGACCTGGTTCTTCAAGACCTGGAACGCAGAGACCGTCAAGGTCGCGAGGTCCGCCAGGAAGATCCGATTCGAGGATGCCCCGGCACATGTGCTTGCCACCGATCCGCAATGCTGGGTGCTGCATCCGGGCGAGACGTGGCATGGCTTCGGCGATCTCGAGGACGACTATTGCATGCTCGACCCGATCAAGGTGTCGATCGTGACGCCCGGCGTCGCTGACAAGGGAGGCCTCGACAAGAGAGGTGTGCCGGCGACCCTCGTAACCTCATATCTGCATCACCGAGGGGTCGAAGTCGAGAAGACCACGGATTTCACCATTCTGGTCCTGTTCTCGATGGGTATCACCAAGGGCAAGTGGGGAACGCTTTTGAACGCGCTGCTCGAATTCAAGCGCGACTACGACAACAATGCGCCGCTCGCTCAAGTGCTGCCCCAGCTCGTGGCCGGTCGTCAGGAGACTTACGGCGCAATCGGATTGCGCGATCTCGCCGATCAGATGTTCGCGCAACTGCGCGAATCGCGGCAGACACATTGGCTGGCAGAGGCATTTTCGACACTGCCGACTCCGGTAATGACCCCGAACGCGGCCTTCCAGTACCTCGTGCGCGACGAGATCGAACACGTGCCGCTCGATGATCTTGCCGATCGGATCCTCGCGACGAGCGTTGTACCGTACCCGCCTGGAATTCCCATGCTCATGCCGGGCGAGTCGACCGGTCCCGAGGACGGCCCGTATCTCGGTTATCTGCGCGCACTCTGGGCGTGGGACAAGCGCTTTCCCGGCTTCGGCCATGACACGCACGGCGTCGAGGTCCGTGACGGCACGTACTACGTCCAATGTCTCAAGGCGGGCGCGGAGCGAGCTGCAGGAAACTCGTGAGTGAACCCGGCCACAAAATGTCGCTGGTGCAGGCCACGATGTGCGTGGCCGGCAACATGGTCGGCACTGGACTCTTCCTGCTGCCCGTCAATCTCGCGCAGGTCGGCGGCATCGCCATCTTCGGCTGGATCATTGCCACCGTCGGCGTAGCGGCGCTCGGTCTCGTCTTCGCGAAGCTCGGCGAGCTCAATCCGCAGCAGGGCGGCCCCTACGCCTATGCGCGCGACTTCCTCGGTCCCTTTGCCGGGTTTCAGACGAACTACGTGTACTGGACCGGCAACGCTATCGGCAATGTCGCAATTGCGGTCGCGGCCGTTGGCTATCTCGCTGAACTCGTGCCAGGCATCACCGGCCCGCCGGGAAGCGTCATTGCCACAGCGGTCATCATCTGGCTGCTCACGGTTGTCAACATTCTCGGGCCCCGCGTGGTCGGCGCGCTCGAGACCTGGACGATGGCGCTCGCCCTCATCCCGATCATGGCCATCGCGATCTGCGGCTGGGCCTGGTTCGACTCTGCGACGTTCCTTTCCGGCTGGAACGTCAGCGGCGACTCGGACATGCACGCCGTCTCGCGGGCCGCCTCGATGGCGTTGTGGGCGTACATGGGCATCGAGAGCGCCAGCGTTTCGGCGGGGGTCATTGAGAACCCGAAGCGCAATGTTCCGCTGGCGACGATCATCGGACTCATTCTTGCCGCGGTTGTCTACATGCTGAGCTCGACCGTCATCATGGGGATCCTCCCGAATGACGTGTTACGCAAGTCGCACGCGCCCTTTGCCGAAGCGGCGCGACTCGCCATCGGCACTCCGGGAGTGATCATCATCAGCGTGTGCGCGGTCCTCAAGTCGATCGGCTCGTTGTGCGGCTGGATGTTGCTCGTCGGGCAATCGGCCAAGGCCGCGGCGGATGACGGGATGTTTCCGCGCATCTTCGCGCGACTCAACAAGAACGGCGTTCCGGGCGTCGGCCTCATCATCGTTGCGGTGCTGATGACGATCATGCTCTTCGCGACTGTCTCACCGACCCTCGCGGGTCAGTTCAACCGGATCGTGGACCTCGCGGTCATTCTCATCATCGTGCCTTACGTCTACTCGGCGGTTGCGATCGTGAAGGTCATGTTCGATCTGAAGCTTCCAGCCAGGACTTTCGGCATCTACAAGTGGATCGCACTGACCGCGGTCGTCTATTGCCTCTGGGCAGTCATCGGCGGCGATCCCCAGACAGTGGTGCACGCGATGGTCGGATTGCTGATCAGCGTGCCGCTGTATCCGTTCTTCATCAATTCCATGGAAGCGGCGGCGAAGCTCAAGAGGGCGCAGCGCGCAGCTGGTTCAGCCCCTGCGTCCGACGGTTCCGCCGCCGTTGTGCCCGCCGCGCAGTGAAAACCGAAACGTGTGCCACAAGGAGTTCCAATATGCTGCTCACTAGGCCCCGCGACCCCTCCCGCGCGGTCAACCGAAAGTCGGTCGCCGCCGCGGTCCTGCTTGCGTTAGCCACGGCTCCCGCATTCGGCGCGGACGAGGAGAAGCCCGCGCCGCCGCCCGGTCTTCCGGCGGGGCTCGACTGGACCTTCAACTTCGACGCGACTTTCGGCGCCTTCGGCTTCAACAACTCCCTTTACACCAACCCGAAGCCCGACTCACCGTCCGGCGATCTCAGCGACAACTGGTTCGAGGGGTCGATCAAGCCCGCGCTCGGTGCGCAGTACACGATGTCCAACAGCTCCCAGATCTACGGGAAGGTCAGCGCCGTCGGCGAGCGAACCTACGGCTCTTCGCCATCCCTGGTCGGGGGCGACGAGGCCTCGTTCGACGTGGACGAGCTCTATGTCGGCTGGCGCTCCGGCACGAGCCTCGGCGATCTCGGCGAGAATGCGCTCGACTTCACTGTCGGCCGCGCCCAATACAAGCTCGGACACGGCATGCTGCTATGGGACGGCTCGGCGGAGGGCGGCTCGCGCGGAGGCTACTGGACCAACGCGCGTAAGGCCTTCGAGTTTGCGGCGATCGCCCGCTTCAAAACGGGCCAGCACACCATCGAGGCGTTCTTTCTCAACAAGGACGAGCTGCCCGAGGCGAGCTCCGGCAGCGAGCTCTGGGGCGTGAATTACGAGTACGCCATCGGCGAGGACACGACGCTCGGCGGCACCTACATGAAGTGGTCCTCGAATCCGGCCGGGAGCGCCCCGCAACGCGACGGGCTCGACGTTTACGACCTGCGCGCCTACACGGCCCCGTTCCCGTCGCTCAAGGCGCTCTCATTTGAACTGGAGTATGCAAAGGAGCAGAACGGCGATCTGCTCGACTCAACCGCCTGGAATGCTCTCGTTGCCTGGCAGTTCGAGGGTGCGTGGACGCCGAAGCTGTCGTACCGCTATGCCTTCTTCGAAGGCGACGATCCCAACACTCCGAAGAATGAGGCGTTCGACGGCCTGTTCACCGGATTCTACGACTGGGGCACCTGGTGGCAGGGCGAGATCGCGGGCGAGTACTTCATCTCGAACTCCAACATGATCTCGAATCAGATACGAGTCCATGTGAAGCCGAACGACTCTGTTAGCACCGGGCTCATCTTCTGGGATTTCCGTTTGGACCACCCGGAATCGCTCGGCCCGTTGGTGACGTCCGACGCGGTGGGGGACGAGCTTGACTGGTATCTCGACTGGTCGGTCAACAAGAACCTGATACTGAGCTTCGTGGCTGCGATCGCAGATCCCGGCAAGGCGATCGAGCAGTCGTCGGGCCGAACCGATACGTTCACGTACGGCATGTTCTTCGCGGCCTACAGCTTCTGATCGCGAAGCAGGGTTGTCGCTCTGATCGTGAGGCCCCGGCGAAATCCGCCGGGGCCGTTTTTTCCGTCAGTGGGAGGACCCCAGGTCCAGCAGCCGCTACTTGGCTTTGTAGGAGAACTTCTGGCCGCCGATGGCCGCCTGGTACATCAGGCCGCCTTTCGCGATCGTGAATACCGCCATGCCTTTGCGGTACTTGCCGACGGTGGTCGCGTCGTTCTTCCCGCCGCTCGCGCCTGCGCTCGCGCCGGTCGAACCGGCGCCGACGTTTGCGGAAGCGGTGATGGCAATCGCATTTGCCGTTGCGTCGAACTCGAAGTTGCCCGAGGTGAATTCATCGAGCGAGCGCTTGTCCTCGAAGAAGATGACCTGGCTGAAGGCCTGGCCACCGGCCTGCAGGCCGACACTGAGCTGGGTCATCGACGTATCGCCGATAACCTTGCCCTTCTCGTAGACCTGGCCTTTGCCGTGCGCGCCGCCCACACCGAGGCCCGCCTTGCCGATGTTCGGGAACACGGCGTAGCCGTAGGCCTTCGTGAAGAACGTGCCGCTCTCGCCGGCGTTCTTGAACAGCGCAATCGTATCGCTGTAGTCGTCCGCGAAAGCGGGGGTGACCGCCAGCGCGAACGCAGCGATCAGGAAACTTCGACGTAACATCGTTCTCATAAGCACTCTCCTGCAGGTCCGACCGTGTGAGGGCGGGCATTGTAGGACCTTACGCGCGTACGCGGCTATGGGACCTAGTACTGACCGGGGGACGCGCAGCCGCGCACCGGTATGATAGTCGGCATGACCCGTATCACCTCAAGTCTCGGCGTGTTTGCTGCCATCGCCATGCAGGTGGGTGCCTTGGCCGCAGGCGCCGACGAACGTCCGATACCGCCGATCTACGGTCGTGTCGTGAGCGTCGTGAGCGGCGACATGCTGAACATTAAGCTTGAAAGCGGCATCGAGCGCGTTGCGCTGCAGGGCATCGATGCGCCGGACAAGGACCAGCCGGGGAGCGACGAGGCAACTGCCGCGCTGGTGAAGCTCGTGGACGGCCAGGACGTGCAGCTGGCGATCGTCGACCAGAACTCCCGGCAGAACATCTCCATTGCCGTGGTGTACCTCGGCGACGTCGAGATCAATGAAGTCATGGTGCGCCAGGGTCATGCCTGGGCCGACCGCGAGCACATGCGGCGCAAGGACGATGCCATCCTTTGCATCTACGAGGAGGAGGCACGCGCCGTCGGACGGGGCTTCTGGGCATATTCAGTCGTCGAACGTATCCCGCCCTGGGAATGGCGATATCGCAGGCAACGCAACTCCTTCACGGATTACACGGATGAAACCGCCGCCAATTGCCTGGCGGCCGTCAGCGAGGCGGAGGCGCGCACGCGAAAGAGCGCAGAAGAATCAAAGGAAAGCAATAAGTTAGAGAAGACTCCTAAACAGTAGTCTCGTCAGGGCCGCCTGCGTCGAAAAGGCAGCGAGAACAGAAAGCAGAATTTGCGGAACCCGAGCAGGCCGAAGGCCTTGCGGGCTTCCTCCGGCATCAGCTTTGCGGTGAGCGGCATCGTGCCGAAGATCTTCCCCTTGACGATGAGCGTTGAGCCTTCGCGCTCGATCGAGGTCACGGTCATCAGTTCTTTGTCGTCGGCACCGTAGAGCTTCATGGTTTCCCACTGGTAATGTGCTCGAAATCCATTGGGGAATCATCGCACACGCATATCGCGCTGGCGTGGCCTGCTGGATACAGGCTGCCACCCTGGAGTGCAAACGAGGCAGATCTCGGCATGCAATTCGAATCGGAAACCCGCCGGCTTCCAGATCGACCGGATCTCGCCGTGCGAATCCTGCGGCCGGCCTGCGCGGGCGCGGTGTACCTGCATGTGCATGCCGGCGGTTTCATCATGGGCGCACCGGTGATGGCGGATGCCTTCAATTCGCGAGTGGCCGGGGAACTCTCCATCGCGGTCGTCAGCGTCGATTACCGGCTTGCACCTCAGCACCCGATGCCGGCCGCAGCCGAGGATTGCGAGGCCGCAGCGCTCTGGCTGGTCTCGCATGCAGAGAAGGAATTCGGCACACGACATCTCTTGATCGGCGGCGAATCGGCCGGCGCCTCACTGGCAGTGTTAGCGTTGATTCGGCTGCGCGACCGGCATGGGCTGAGGCCGTTTCGCGCAGCGAACCTCGCCGTCGGCAATTACGACTATTCGGGAACGCCGAGCCAGCGGCAGGCACGCGATTCGCATTTCCTGTCGCCGGCCCGGCTGCGTGAAACAGTCGCAGCGGCGTTTCCCGGGTTGAGCGGCGAGGCGTTGCGCGATCCGGCGATTTCTTCGCTTTATGCGGACCTGCGGGACCTGCCGCCGGCAATCTTCAGCGTCGGTACGGATGATTCCGTCTACGACGATTCACTCCTCATGGCAGTCCGCTGGCGGGCCGCTGGCAACGAGGCTGAGCTCGCGATCTGTGCAGGTGGTACTCATCTCTTCCTCAACGAGCAAACACGGCAAGCTGAGGCAGGCAATCGCCGGATTCTCGAGTTCCTGAAGCATTACGCGTAATCGCGGGCAGCCGCGGCATCGAGATAGAACGACAGCGCACCCATTGCCGGTTTTATCAACTGAGCCGGCAGCCGGTCGTGCAGGTGCGTTCCCGACAGAATTGCGCGTACCACGGGCGCCTTGTCGTCTCCAAACACCAGAAACACTATCTCTGCCGCCGCATTGATGAGAGTGGGTGTCATTGTGAGGCGCCAGCTCTTGCGGCTCTCGATGTGAACCGGCAGCACCCAGCGCTCACGGTTGGCGGGCTCGAGGACGGTGGAAGCGATCACTTCTGGAAAGAGCGATGCCGTGTGGCCGTCAGTTCCGAGGCCGAGCAGGACGAGATCGAGCGAGGGTGGCACTGCTCCTTGCGCTCCCAGGGAAGACCGCAGCACCGCCTCATAGCGAAGCGCTGCGTCGGCCGGATTGCCATCGACATCCATTCGATGCACGTTGCCGGTGGGAATGGCAATCGCATCGAGCAGCAGGCGCTTCGCAGCACCGTAGTTGCTGTCGGGATGGCCGGGGGGAACGCAGCGTTCGTCGCTCCAGTAGAGGCCGACCCTCGACCAGTCGATGTCGCACGCCGACGGGCTCGCGAGGCATCGAAATGTCGCATGGGGCGTATTGCCACCCGAGAGGGCAAGCGTGAAACGGCCGCGCTCCGCGATGGCCTGGCGCGCACGTTCGGCGATATGCGCGGCCGCCGACTGCGCGAGGAGTTCCGGACTCGGGTAAACATCGACCGTGCGCACGCTTCAGTCCGCTGTGCAGCCCATGCACCAGCGATTGCCGTCGCGCTCCAGCATGACGTCCGCTTCCGCCGGTCCCCAGCTGCCGGGGGTGTATTCGACGGGCAGCGCTCGGGAGTTGCTCTCGCTTGCAGCAATAATAGGATCCACCAGGCGCCAGGCGTTTTCGATCTCATCGTTCCGGGCGAAGAGCGAGGCGTCGCCGTTCAACGCGTCGAGCAGCAACCGCTCGTAGGCGTCCGGCAGGTCGGTGCATTCGAATGTCGTGCGATAGTGGAATTCGAGCGTAACCTGGCGAATGTCGTTCTGCGTGTCGGGCACCTTCGCATCGAATTTCAGGTGCACGCCTTCGTCCGGCTGCACGCAGATCGACAGCACGTTCGGTGTGGGGCTCTGGAACGCGCCGAACATCCGGTGCGGCGGCTGCTTGAAAACGATGCTGATCTCCGATGTGCGCTTTGCGAGCGCCTTGCCCGAGCGCAGGTAGAACGGCACGCCCTGCCAGCGCCAGTTGTCGAGTTCGAGCTTGAGCGCCGCATACGTCGGCGTGCGCGAGCCGGCGCGCACGCCGGGGGCGCCGCGATAACCCTCATACTGACCGAACACGGCATTGCCGAGGTCGATCGGCCGCGTTGCCTTCAGCACTTTCACCTTTTCATCGCGCAGGGTCGTGGCATTGAGCGGCACGGCCGGCTCCATGGCCGTGAGCGTATAGAGCTGCATCAGGTGATTCTGGAACATGTCGCGCAGCACGCCCGCGCTGTCGTAGTACTCGGTTCGCTGTCGCACGTCGACGGTTTCGGCGACTGAAATCTGCACGCTGTCGATGTAGTTGCGGTTCCAGAGCGGCTCAAAGATCGCATTCGCGAAGCGGAAGAGGATCAGGTTCTGCGCTGTCTCCTTGCCGAGATAATGATCGATGCGAAAGATCTGGTGTTCCTGGAACGCCGACCGCACAAGGCCGTTAAGCTCATGCGCCGACTTGAGGTCGCGGCCGAACGGCTTCTCGATGACGATGTTCCGGCCGAGTTCGTCCTCTTCGTGTGCGAGGCCCGCAGCGCCCAGGCCATTGACGATCGCGCCGAAGAACTGCGGCGCAACCGCGAGATAGTAGAGGCGGTTCGCGGGGCCGGACTCGATTTCGGCGAGCGCCTTCGCGAGCATGGCGAAGCTCTCGGGCGCTTCGACGTCCGCGCGCAGGTAATGCAGGCGCCCGCCGAAGTCTTCCCAGTCGGCGAGATCGTCGGCGCCCGCATAGCGCAGGATCGACTGCTGGATCTCGGCGCGAAACTCTGCCTGGTTCCACGGCCGGCGCGCGACGCCGAGGATGCGCACGCCAGGTGCAAGCCGTCCCTTCGCATGCAGGTGATAGAGGGCCGGAGCGAGCTTGCGATGCATGAGGTCGCCGGTCGCGCCGAAGATGACGAGTGTCGTCGAAGTCACAGGCATGGGTCGATCATTCCCGCTTGATGGCGTGGCCGCCGAACTGGTTGCGCATGGCGGCGAGCAGTTTGTAGGCGAAGGAATCGCGGTTCCGGGAATTGAAGCGCTCGAAGAGGGCGAGCGAAATGGTCGGGAGCGGAACGCCGAGATCGATCCCTTCGGTCGCCGTCCAGCGGCCTTCGCCGGAGTCTTCGACGTACGGCGCGATGCCGCCGAGCGAGGGATTGTCCTTGAGCGCGGCGGCTGTCAGGTCGAGGAGCCAGGAACGCACGACGCTTCCGGTCTGCCAGACCTCGGCCACCTGCGGCAGGTTCAGGTTGAATTCGCTCTTGCGCTGCATGAGCTCGAAACCCTCGGCGTAAGCCTGCATTAACGCGTATTCGACGCCGTTGTGGACCATCTTCACGAAATGGCCGGCGCCATTCGGGCCCACATGCGCCCAGCCTCGGTCAGCCGCCGGCGCGAGCGTCCTCAGGATGGGTTCGAGCCGCTTCGCTGCCGCAGGGGTCGCGCCGACCATGAGGCTATAGCCTTCCTTCAGGCCCCAGATACCGCCGCTCGTGCCGCAGTCCGCCCAGAGCATGCCGTGCGCGGCGAGCGCGGCCGAACGTCGCATGGAATCCTTGTAGTAGCTGTTGCCACCGTCGACGATGAGGTCGCCCGAAGCCGCGAGCTTCGTGAGCGCCGTCAATGTGTTCTCGGTTGTCTCGCCGGCCGGCACCATCAGCCAGATCGTGCGGGGCGCCGGCAGATTCGCGATGAGCTCCTCGAGCGAATGGGCGGGTAGGGCGCCATCCTTTGCCATTGCTTCGACCACCGACGCTTCGCGAGCGAAAGCCACGACTTCATGACCGCCGCGCAGGAGCCGCCGCGTCATGTTGCCGCCCATTTTTCCGAGTCCGATCATCCCGATGCGCATGTGATCCACCTTCGACGAATTGCTTCAGAAAATCTTAAGCCCCTCCACAGGAAGTCTGTTTGTTCCGGCAGGGCTCCGCGACCAGAGTGTACCCACGGCAGACGGCAAACACTTTGGAGACGGACATGAACGACCGCAGGACTCGACTTCCCAACCTCATTCTGGCGCGGCTGTCACTCGGCGCCGTGCCGATCGACGGATTGTACTGGTATGACCGGCAGGACCAGTCGTGGATCGACCGGAACCGCGAACGCCAGACGCTCGCAGCGGATTCCGCCGCCTACCGCCGGCCGCACTATCCGGATACCGACTAGAGCCCGTTGAGGGAGGGCTGGCGCGCTTCCTCCTGGGGAGGCGGTGCGCAGCAGGTGACTATTCCCGTCCGCACGCGGGATATCGGTACCATTCGCGGTGGTCAATCATTCTGAAGGACAGCCGCACATGACCTCCTTGCCCGCACGGGCCCGTGCCTTCGCAGGTATCATCCTGTTTTGCAGCGCCTGCGCAGCGGCGGCGGCCGGCGACTATCCGGCGCCCACCGAGGGCGACTACCGTATCCGCGATTTCCGTTTCGCTTCCGGTGAATCGCTGCCGGAGCTGCGCATCCACTACCGCACGCTCGGTGCGCCCCGCGCCGATGCCAAAGGGGTGGTGCGCAATGCCGTGCTCGTCATGCACGGCACGACCGGCAGCGGCGCGCAGTTCATCCGGCCCGAATTCGCGGGCGAACTCTTCGGCCCCGGACAGCCGCTCGATGCGGCGCGTTTCTTTGTCGTGCTCCCGGACGCTATCGGCCACGGCAAGTCGAGCCGTCCAAGCAACGGTCTGCGCGCGCACTTTCCTCACTATCGCTACGAGGACATGGTGGCAGCTGATTACCTGCTCCTGACAGAGGGACTCGCCGTCAATCACGCACGACTCGTGGTGGGGACCTCCATGGGTGGCATGCACACCTGGATCTGGGGCGAGCGGCATCCGGATTTCATGGACGCGCTGATGCCGCTCGCGAGCCTGCCGGTGCCGATCTCGGGCCGCAACCGCGTGTGGCGGCGCGCGATCATCGATGCCATCCGGGGCGACGCCGGCTGGCAGAACGGTGACTACAAGGCGGCGCCTGCCGGTCTCAAGGTCACGGCAGAAATCCTTTTCTTGATGAGCAGCAACCCGGTGTTGCGATACCAAGACGCGCCGACGCTTGCGAAGGCCGACCACGTCCTCGATGAGTATGTCAAAACCTTCGTCGCTACCGCGGATGCGAACGACGTGCTCTATGCCCTGGAGGCATCCGAGGATTACGATCCGTCGGCGGGCCTCGATGGGATCAGCGCGCCGCTCATCGCCGTGAATTCGGCCGACGATCTCATCAATCCGCCGGAGCTTGGAATCCTGGAACGGGAGATCAAACGCGTTACCCACGGCAGGGCCGTCGTGCTGCCGCTCGGCCCCGAAACCGTGGGCCACGGCTCGCACACGAAGGCAGTGCTCTGGAAGCAGTATCTGGTCGAGCTCCTGAAGTCGCCCGAACGCTGAGAAAAGCTTAGGCCGTCGTTAGAGACTCTCGCGGGAACAGTGCGCCGCGTTCGCTACACTGCCTGCCCACTTACTGCCCACGGGAACTTTTGGATGTACGCCCTTTATATCGGCAACAAGAACTATTCTTCCTGGTCGCTCCGCCCCTGGGCATTGCTGCGCGAGCTCGCGATTCCGTTCGAGGAGCGGCAGATGCAGTTCGACCGGGGGTCGAGCTGGGCCTCATTCCGGAAATTCTCGCCTACCGGGCGTGTTCCCTGTCTCGTCGACGCCGGCACGACCGTCTGGGATTCGCTCGCGATCGCCGAGTATCTCGCCGAGCGCCATGGGGCAGTCTGGCCAAAGGATTCGACGGCACGCGCCTGGGCCCGCTGCGTAGCGGCGGAAATGCACTCGGGCTTCGCCGCGCTGCGTAACACCTGCACGATGAATTGCGGCATTCGCGTGCGGATCAACGCGCGGCCGCCCGACCTGGTACGCGACATCGAGCGGCTCGGCGAACTGTGGAATGAGGGCGTCAAGCGATTCGGCGGGCCGTTCCTCGCGGGCCGGAATTTCACCGCAGCGGACGCGTTCTTTACGCCGGTGGCTTTTCGCGTGCAAACGTATGGCGTCGCGCTCGACGCGGTCGCGACGGCATATGTGAACCGGCTGCTCGCGTTGCCGTCGATGCAGAGCTGGTATGCCGGCGCTCTCGCCGAGACCTGGCGAGAACCGGGCCACGAGGAGGAAGCGAAGGCGGCGGGCACGATGCTTGCCGATCTGCGCGCGGTCAGCTGAGGGACCGGCCAATCGCAGCGAAATTCTGCATCGTGCTTGGCACGGCCACCGCGCTTGCGGTTCAATGTCGCGGGGGCCGTCAACGTGACTCCAGAGTACCAGCAGATCGCTCTCGTTCGAGAGCCGGGGACATCACTCAACCAGTGCGAGCTGACTCATCGGGCGCGGGTTCCGATCGACGTGCCACGGGCGCGCGTGCAACACGCAAGGTACGTCGCAACGCTCGCGTCGCTCGGCGCGGCCGTGGAATGGCTCCCGCCGCTCGATCACCAGCCGGACGCCGTATTCGTGGAGGATGTCGCGGTCGTTTTCCCGGAGGTCGCCGTGCTCACCTGGCCGGGCGTCAGCTCGCGACAACCGGAAGTCGAGTTCGTTGCGCCTGCGCTCGAGGGCTACCGGGTCGTGCGACGCGTCCGGCCGCCGGCATTCCTCGATGGCGGTGATGTACTCCATGTCGGGCGCCGGGTCCTGGTCGGCCTCTCGAGCCGCACCAATGCTGCCGGCGTGGCGGCGCTACGCGATGCGATCGCGGAATTCGGATATCAAGTTTCCGGCGTGCACGTGCGGGGCGCACTTCATCTCAAGAGCGCCTGTACCGCAATCACCAATGATCGGGTGCTCGCAAATCTCGGCGCGATCGATGCCGCATTGCTCGCAGACCTCGCGATCATCGAGGTCGACGAACGCGAGCCATGGGCCGCCAATACGCTGACACTTGGCGGCGTAACGCTCGTGAGCGCCGCGTTTCCCCGGACCGAAGAGAGGTTGCGCGCAGCTGGCGTCTCGACGCGTGCGATCGACGTCTCGGAACTCGAGAAAGCGGAATCCGGGCTAACCTGCATGAGTCTCGTCTTCGACGTAGGCGCGCACGACGAAGCGCTGCGGACCGCCCGCCCGTAGCGCATTGAACGGAAAGCAGGTGACGAGCGTGAGTTCGGTTCGGTCCGACGTGCCGAGCACCCACAGGTCGTGACGGTCGACGACCTCGGTCGACGCCACGACGTACTTTGTCCAGTGTCCCTTGTCGTCCTGGACGAGCACGCTTGCCCCGATCTCGAGATGCTCGAGAAACGCGAGGTTGGTGTCGCGATGGCCTCCGATGACGCTGTTGCCGGGCTCGCCCGGCATCGCAGTGCCGAAGACATGTCCGGGCCCGAACGCAATCGTCCGGCCATTGGATCCGGCGAGCACCAGGAGATCGACACCGCGACTCGGCACGACGAGTCGCGCCACCGGCCAGGTATCGGCCCAGGACCAGGGCTTGACGTGTTGATCGCCTGCGAGCGTACGGTCCCATGCCTGATGCAAAAGGACCTGCGCGAGCCGGGCTTTCGCATGGATGTACGCGCCCTGGGAAAATTGCCAGGCGCCGACGCCGAGGAGCACGGTGGCGGTCGCAATGGTCCAGCGCCGCTCGCTCCTCATGGCCGCGGCATCCAGAGGCACATGAGCCCAGCGACTAGGAGCAGCGCTCCGATGAGAAGATTCAGGCGGCTGTCCGTCGCCCCGCGCGGCAATTCGCCCCACTGCGGCTCCATATTCCAGCCGGCGGGCAGATTCGTCGGCACCGCGCCGCTCTTCAGCCGTGTGGTGAGCGGCCGCACTGGCATGGGATCGATCGCGACGAGGCTCGTGTATTTCGTGACGAGGTGATGGATGAGCGCGATCTCGATGACCTTTGCGCGCGTTTCGTCCTCCGGCGTGCCGTCGCGCACGGCATCGAGCAGCGATTCGATCTTGTTGTGCGCCCAGAGCGCACCAATCCCCGCGCTTTGCGCGGGCCGGCCAAGCGCTACCGATCGGATCCAGGGTGTGTCGCTCGTGGAACCGCTCACCGTCATACTGCCAGCGACGGCGCGCTTGTCCCTGGGAGAGAGTTCCACCGTCACGATCACCGGTTCGCCGGCATAAAGATCCGGGATGTAGCGCGGCCAGGTTTCGGCCGAGGCGCTCGCCGGCCAGTCGACCCTGAGGCCCCTGAGGACTGGCGATTCGAGTTTCGCGAAGAGCACCCCCATCTTCTCGCGCACTTCCTCTATGCGCCCGATATAGGTGAAGGTTCCCCGGCCGACTTCGGCGGCTTTGGTCATGAAATGCCCGTTCGGCGCCGAACCGATGCCGACCGTGAAGAGGCGCGAATCGCCGAGCCGCTCGCGGATCATCTTGAAGAGCGCTTCCTCGTTGCCGACGGCGCCGTCGGTGAGAAACACGATCTGGCGGATGCGGTCGGACTGCTCCCGCCCGTCGAGCGCGAGATCGAGGGCTGACGCCATTTCCGTTCCTCCCTGGGCATTGAGTTCGCGGACCCAGCGACGTGCCGCGTCCACATTGTCTGCGGTGGCCGGACGGGCGGAGTCGAAGAGCTTGCGCGCGGTCGAATTGAATTCGATGACATTGAATCGATCATCGAGCGGCAGCCGGTCGATCGCGAGCTCGAGCGCTTCGCGCGCCTGCCCGATGGACGTACCTTCCATGGAGCCGGAAGTGTCGATGATGAAAATAGCCTCGCGGGGCATGCGATGGGCGGCCGCAGTGGACTGGGGCGGCATCACCATGAGGAGTCCATAGGTCTTCTCGCCGCGCTGCTCGGTGAACCATGCCGCTTGTGGCGCAGAGCCGAGCGCGGGTTGCCATTCGAGGACAAAATCCCGGTCGGCAGGCGTTGCGCCATCGGCGAGATCAATAACCCGTTCGTGGTCGCTCACGCGGCGTTCTCGAATCGGGTGATAGGGACTCGCAACCGCGGCGATGCTCACGCCCGCGTCCAGTAGCACGTGGATCGAGACAGGATTGATGGATCCGACCACCGGATCCTGCACGGGCGGCGTGATGCGGGAAGCGTCCGGCACCTGGTCCGTATCGTTCGACCAGCCGGTTCCGGAATCCCCAGCAAACGGCACGGTGCCGGGGCAGTAGCGGGGGCCGACCATCATTGGAAATCGAAGCGAGTAGCGGCCCGAGTCGTAGCGCAGCGTTTCCTGATACTCGATTTCCACCACGACCTCGGCGTGCGGGGCGATGTTGGCGACGCTCGAGGTGAAGATATTGGGCCGTTCCTGCTCGAGGAGGGCGGCGCGCTGTCCGGACTCTTTCGCCCGCTGGTAGTCCCGTTTCGCCTGCTCGCGCTCGCGAACGACGCCCTCCACCACACGCTCGCCGATCTTGAGCTTCAGGTGATCGACCGCGGCATGCTCGGGCAGCGGAAATACGTACACGCCTTCGTACCAGTCATCGAAAGGATTGCGAAAGGTCTGTCTCACCTTGGCGCGAGCGACGATGCCCGACACCTGGATCTCGACATCCGTGCGCAGGATGGGTGCGACGAAGGTGCCGGCGCCGACATTCGATTTGAATAGGAGCGTGCCGGACTCGGCATCCCGCGTGCGCATCGCCGGCAGGTCGGCCTCCGTAGTGACGACCGTGGCACGCGCTGCCACCGCCGAAATCAACACAAGGAGAACACCCGCCGCGAGCTTCAGCAGAAACCGGGCGTCGAGTACCTGTGGGCGAATTCGGGCGGACGAGGTTTTCATGGCACTCCCAGGCAGCAGGGACCCGTTGCGGGTCATGCGTACTAGAAATGCGCCTCGATCGGGACTCTACGGCGTCGTCATTCGGGCGGCCCGCGGGTCAATTGTGGCAAAGCGGTGGGAGTGTCGCGGTCAGTCGAGCGTTCTGCGGTAAAAGCGCAAGCCAAGGCCCAGGACCGCAAGTGTGAATGCCCCAATCGCTGCCAGGTGCTGCCAGACTTCGGCGAGCCCGACGCCCTTCAGCATGACGCCGCGGACAATCACCACGAAGTGGGTGAGCGGAAGCGCGTTGCCGATCCATTGCGCCCAGAGCGGCATGCCGCGAAACGGAAACATGAAGCCCGACAGCAGGATCGATGGCAGGAAAATGAGGATGGCGGCCTGCACGGCCTGCAGCTGGTTGCGTGCGATCGAGCTCACGGTGATGCCGAGGATGAGATTCGCGAAGCTGAATGCGAGCACCATCGCGTAGATGAGCGTGACGCTGCCGACGAACGGCACGTGGAAGATGAGAAGCGCCGCGAGCAGCATGACCGTCACCTGGATGAGGCCGATGACGACATAGGGCACAATCTTGCCGATCATCACCTCGACCGGCAGGGCGGGCGTCGCGAGCAGTGTTTCGAACGTGCCGCGCTCGCGTTCGCGCGTCATGGCGAGCGCCGTCATCATGACCATCGTCATGGTGAGAATGACGCCAAGGAGCCCGGGCACGGTGTTGTATGCGCTGATGCCCGCCGCGTTGTAGAGGCGATGGATCCTGAGGTCCACCGGCTTCACGGCGATGAGGTCGCGCCGGGCGAATTCCGGCAAGTCGCGCCGCATCGCTTGTTCGAGGAGCGGCTGCAGCGCCGCGAGCGCATTGCTGCTCGCGACGGGGTCCGTGGCATCCGCTTCGACGAGGAGCTGCGCCGGATCCGAGCGCGCGAGCTTGCGTTCGAACTGCCCGGGTACGTTGATGACGAACTGTACGTCGCCCCGCTCGAGCAGGTCGTGCGCCTCATCGGGCGAATGCAATAGCGCGACGACGCGGAAGTACTCGCTCACCTGCAGGGCGCTCACGATTGAGCGGACGAACGGGCCGTTGTCGTCGCTCAAGACCGCGGTCGGCAGGTACTTGGGATCGGAGTTGATCGCGAAACCGAAGAGAAAGAGCTGCACGATCGGCAGCATCACGATCATGCCGAAGGTCATGCGATCGCGGCGCAGCTGGATGAATTCCTTGTGGAGGATGCCGCGTAGGCGCATCCAGGACAGGCTTCGCTCGCTCATAGGTTGCCGTTCGTGTTGTCGGGCATCAGGTGAATGAACACGTCTTCGAGGGTCGGCTCCGCGCGCGACCAGCGGTACTTCGGATCCGCGATGAACGGCGCGATGGCCGCCTGCAACTCAGCCTCACCCATGCCGACCACGTGCAGCGAATTGCCGAACGGCGTTACCGATGCGACGCCGGCGCGGCGCTCGAGTTCGGCCTCCAGCGTCACGAGATCCGGGCCGCTCACCGTCCAGGTGACGAGCGCCTGCTGCGCGATCACTTCATCGATCGTGCCCTTGGCGAGCAGGTTTCCGTAGGCGATGTACGCGAGACGGTGACAGCGCTCCGCTTCGTCCATGTAGTGCGTGGACACGAGAATGGAGATGCCTTGCTTGGCGAGCGCGTGGATCTCCTTCCAGAAATCACGGCGTGCCTTCGGATCGACGCCGGCGGTCGGTTCGTCGAGCAGGAGGAGCTTGGGCTTGTGGAGCATGCACGCCGCGAGGGCGACGCGCTGCTTCCATCCGCCCGACAAGGTGCCGGAAATCTGCTCGGCGCGGGAGTCGAGATCCATGCGCGCCATCGTTTCCCTGACCGCCGTGCGGTAGTTTTTCATCTCGAACATCTGCCCGATGAACTCGAGATTCTCGCGAACCGTCATGTCCTCCCAAAGGGAGAAGCGCTGTGTCATGTACCCGACCTCGCGCTTGATCTTTGCCGCCTCGCGGATCACGTCGAACCCGAGACAGGTGCCGGTGCCGCTGTCAGGCGTCAGGAGCCCACACAGCATGCGGATCGAGGTCGTCTTGCCGCTGCCGTTCGGGCCGAGAAATCCGTAGATCTCGCCCTTCTTTACCTCGAGTGAGAAGTCCTTGACGACGTGCTTCGATCCGAAGTGCTTGTTGAGGCCCTTCACGTCGATCGCGAGCGGGGCTTCAATCACGGGGCATGTTCCGCGTGCATGGTGACGGGGAGGCCCGGCTTCAACCAGGCCAGAGCGCCGGCGTCTGGCTTCGCGTCGATTCTGTAAACAAGTCGTAACCGATTGTCATCGCTGAACAATACGGGCGGCGTGTATTCGGGGTCTGTGGAGATGTAATTAACCGTCGCGCGCGCGTCGGCCGGGCAGCCGTCGCACTCGATGAGCATGCGTTGGCCGAGCTTAAGGCCCGCGATAGCCGTTTCCGGCATGTAGAAGCGCAGCCGGATGTTGCCCGGCGGCAGCAGGCTCACGATCGGACGCGTCGCGGGCACCCATTCGCCCGGTTGATAGTAGGTGTCCTGCACGAGCGAGGCGGTTGGCGCCACACCGAAGCGCTGCGCAAGCTGCCAGTCGGCGTGGTCGAGGACGGTTGCGGCCGCCTCGGCATCACCACTCGCTGCCGTCACTTCCTCGCGCCGGCCGATGCTTTCGGAGGCGAGGCGGGCCTGCGCCGTGAGTTCTTCCAGGCGCGACTTCTTTGCCTTGGCATCGGCACGCGACTGCATCAGGCGCAGCTCCGGAATCAGTCCCTTCGTGTAGAGCTCTTCGTCGCGCGCCAGCACGGAGTCCGCGAGCGCACTGTCCGCTTTGGCTTGCTCGACCTGGGCAGCCGATATCTCACGTTCGGCCGAACGCCGGCTGCCCTTCAGGTTCTCGACCCGGGCCTGGGCGCTCGCGAGGCGCTGCTCGGCCTCCGCGCGCTCGGCCTGCTGGTCTTTCCCTTCGAGTTCGTAGAGCGGGACGTTCGCCGCGACCTGCTGGCCCCGAGCGACAAAGAGGTGCTGCAGGCGTCCGTCGATGGGTGCGGAGATGTAGACGTATTCGCCCTCGACATACCCCGCAAAGCGGCCATCGGCGCGGTGGCTGCAGCCAGCGAGGGCCGCAAACATGGCGAGTGTCAGCGAGATAAAGCGTAATGCGCATGACGGTCTCATGATCGCTTCCTCAAAGGGCGTGACTTTGCCGCGCGCGGCCTTTTCGATTCCATGGCGGGTACCAAATCTTCCAGGACCTGTTTTACCAAGGCGCGCGTTTCCCGGTCGGCGCTGCCGCCCTGGGCGACATTGAGCACCGCGAGTCCGACGATGGCTGCGTGCACGATTGCCGCGCCGGCGTCTGCGAGCGGTGCCCCGGCGCCTGCAAGGAGCGCTGCAACCGATTCGCGTTCCGACGCGACGAGTTCGCGTAAGGTCTCGTGAATACGCGGGTCCTCGGCCGCGGCAACGATGAGGCTCAGGATGATCCGCACGCGCGCGGCTTCCACGACTATATCGGCCATCAAGCGCGCCACCTCGCTGAGCGTCGCCGGTGCGGCGGCCGACTGCTTCGCGGCCCTCTCAAGATGCGTGTGCGCCCAATGGAGCGTCACCGCGAGCAGCAGGTCGTTGCGCTTCGGGAAGTAGTAGGTGAGGTGGCTCTGGCGAACGCCGGCCGCGGCCGCAATACGCGGCTGCGTGAGCGCGTTGCCTCCCTGCTCGACAAGGACCCGCACTGCGGCGTCGAGAATCCTCTCTTTCACGTTGGAGACCATGAGCGCTCGCCTCTTCCTACCAATGCCGGTATTGGTGACTCTACCAAGAGATTGGTAGGCCTACCAGCAACTCTTGGTATAGGTACCAGTAAGTTTTGGTTAACGTACCAGCCTGAGCCGGTCGGCCCCGAACCGTCCCGGTGGCTCGACGAGTTGCCCCTTGGCCGCGTCCGGGTGGGCGGCATGAGTTCGAAGGATCCGTAGAATCCGGTGCGGATCGAGACGCTGGAGCAGGCGGGTATGTGGCGGAAGATACTGCTAGCTGGAGTCGGCTGGGCCGTCGGCATAACGGCGGCGGCGGCCTCGACGCCGGGAGGGGAGGCGATTCACCTGATCCGGGGTGTCACGACTGCGCAACGGCAGCCGGACGGCAACAGCATCGTCATCGACGCGCCGCAGGGTTTCATCGTTTTCGATACGGGCCGTCACGCCGAACATACGCAGCAGATCCTCGACTACGCACGCGCCGGTGGGCAACCGATCGCCGCCATCATCAACTCGCACTGGCACCTGGATCACATCGGCGGCAATCTCATGCTGCGCGCTGCATACCCCGACGTTCGCGTCTACGCCAGCGACGCATTGAGCGGAGCGCTAGACGGGTTCCTCAAGAGCTATCGCGGGCAACTGGTCGAAGCGCTTGAACAAACCAAAGATCCGGCGGCGCAGTCCGGGTTTCGTACCGAGATCGCGCTCATCGACGCGGGACCAAAGCTCGGACCGACGGATATCATCACGGCCTCACGGACGTTTGTAATCGCCGGACGGAAACTCGAGCTGCATCTTGAGCGGGCCGCGACCGCCGGCGACCTCTGGGTTTTCGATGAGTCGACGGCAACGCTGCTCGCGGGCGATCTCGTGACGTTGCCGGCTCCGTTCTTCGACACGGCATGCCCCGAACGCTGGCGAGGCGGCGCTTGCCGGCATGTCTCAATGGCCCTTCAAGCAGTTGATTCCGGGCCACGGGGCGCCGATGCAGCGAGAGGCTTTCGAGACCTATCGTCGCGCGTTCGATGGGCTCCTCAACTGTGCTGCCGGGTCCGGCGCCAAGGCGGACTGCATCAATGGTTGGCTGAAGGACGCCGGCTCGCTGATTCCCGAGGGCGATACCCGATTCGCGCGCGGGCTCGTCGACTATTACGTCGATGAGGTGCTGCGCGGCCACGACGACAAGCTCGCGAAGCTCTGCGCTACGCCAGCCTGACGGCGCCGCCCGTGCGGATCGACTCGTAAAGCGCCATGAGGATGCGGACGTCCTTGAGCACCTTCCTCGCCGCGCACCCGGGACGGCCTTTTTTCCTCGATGCAGCGCGCGAAGTCATCGAGTTCGGCCGCGAACTGGTCGATCTCGGGAAAGCTGATGTCCTGCCCGTCGCTGCGCCGGCCATGGTTGCCGCCGTAAAAGAACGCGGGGTCGAGCCCAAACCAGCCTTTCTCGGCCGAGACCCGGAAATTTGAAACCGTCGCGGTGTTGTACGAAGTACCGCAATGCGCGACGGCACCACTTGGAAAGCGGCTCGTCCAGACGACCGACTCATCCACTTCCCGAAAGCGCACCGGATCGGTTTTCGTTTCACTGCCGGCGACGAGCGCGGGCTCCTCGCCGGTGAGATAGCGCGTTGCCTGCAGCGCGTAGATGCCAACATCCATCAGCGCGCCGCCGCCCGACAATGCGCGCTTCAAGCGCCAGAAGGTTGCTGCCGCAACGGCCGCGGTCTGCAGCACGAAGCTGCGGCGGGTCTGAGTTTTCATGCGGCGGCAACGGTAACGCTACCAATTGTCGTGAAGCAGGTGCCGCTCTCCATTAAGATCGCAATCCTTCGCCGGTCGAAGGGACATGACGGATGAGGATCGCCATCTTGCTGATTCTGACGCTCGCTGCCACCGTCACGGCAGCCGATGCCCGTCGCATTCCATTCGGCAAGCTCGCCGACGGCACCGCCATCGAGGCGGTGGAACTCACGAACGGCGGCGGCATCTCGGCTCGCGTGCTCACGCTTGGCGCGACTCTGCAGGCACTCAGTGTTCCGGATCGCTCCGGCCGGAGCGAGGACATCGTGCTCGGCTACGCAACGGCCGCAGAATATCTCGCGGACCCGCAGTATTTCGGCGCCAGCGTCGGCCGCTATGCGAACCGCATCGCGCACGGGAAATTCGCGCTCGACGGACGCGCCTATCAACTGGAAACGAACGACAACGCCAACCACCTTCACGGCGGACTGCGGGGCTTCGACAAGCGGGTCTGGAAGATAGAGTCCATCGACGGAGGTTCACAGGCGCGGGTCGTCCTCTCGTACGACAGCGCCGACGGCGAAGGCGGCTATCCGGGCAGGCTCCGTGCGACGGCGATGTACTCGCTCGACGATCGGAACGTCCTCGAAATCGAATACCGCGCGACGACGGACCGTCCGACGATCGTCAACCTCACGAACCACAGTTTCTTCAATCTGGGGGGCGCAGCGAGCGGCCGCGATGCACTCGGTGAGCGCCTGACGATCATGGCTGACACCTACACGCCGGTCGATGCGTCGCTCATACCGACCGGTGAGCGACGATCGGTCGCCGGCACCGCATTCGACTTTCGTGCGGGGGCGATCATCGGCGAGCGGATCCGCGACGGCGCCGAGCCGCAGATCGTCATCGGCCGGGGATATGACCACAATTTTGTCGTGCGGGGCGCCGCCGACACCGAACGGCTCGCCGCCCGCATCGAGGACCCTGCGACCGGGCGCGTCATGGAGCTCTGGACGATTGCGCCGGGCCTGCAGTTTTATTCGGGAAATTTTCTGAACGGCACGGTCGTCGGCAAGGGCGGGCGGGTGTATCGTCAAGGCGATGGACTGTGTCTCGAGCCGCAAGTGTTTCCCGATGCACCGAACCACCCGGATTTCCCGTCGGCGCGCCTCGACCCGGGCCAGACCTATCGAAATGCCCTGAGTTTGCGCTTCTCTGTCACGAAGTCCTGATACCGCGCATGCCGAAAACGCTCCGCTCCCGCGCCTGGTTCGACGATCCTGCGAACGCCGACATGACCGCGCTCTATCTCGAGCGCTACATGAATTTTGGTCTCTCGCTCGAGGAACTGCAGTCCGGCCGGCCCATCATTGGGCTCGCGCAAACGGGCAGCGACCTCTCGCCCTGCAATCGTCACCACCTCGTGCTCGCGGAGCGCGTGCGTGAGGGCGTGCGCGAGGCGGGCGGTATCGTGCTCGAGTTTCCCGTGCACCCGATCCAGGAGACGGGCAAGCGCCCGACCGCGGGCCTCGACCGCAATCTCGCGTATCTGGGCCTGGTCGAGGTGCTGTTCGGTTATCCGCTCGATGGCGTCGTGCTCACCATCGGTTGCGACAAGACGACACCGGCCTGCCTGATGGCGGCCGCAACGGTGAACCTGCCGGCGATCGCGCTTTCCGTCGGGCCCATGATGAACGGCTGGTCGAATGGCAAGCGTATGGGGTCCGGCACTGTCGTCTGGCACGCGCGCGAGCTCCTGGCGGCGGGGGAAATCGACTACCCCGGCTTCGTCAAGCTCGTCGCGTCGTCGGCGCCATCGACCGGTTTCTGCAACACGATGGGCACGGCGAGCACGATGAACAGTCTCACGGAAGTGCTCGGCATGTCTTTGCCCGGTTCGGCCGCGATACCGGCGCCGCACCGCGACCGCCAGGAATGTGCCTACCTCACCGGCAAGCAGATCGTCGAGATGATCGCCGCCGATCGCAAGCCGTCCGACATCCTGACGCGCGCGGCATTCATCAATGCGATCCGCGTCAATTCGGCCATTGGCGGTTCGACGAATGCGCCGATTCACCTGAATGCGATCGCGCGGCACATCGGGGTCGAGCTCAGTATCGATGACTGGCAGACCTACGGCCGCGACATTCCGCTCCTCGTGAACCTGCAGCCGGCGGGTGAGTATCTCGGGGAGGACTACTATCGCGCGGGCGGCGTCCGTGCGGTCGTTGCTGAACTCATGAAACAGCGGCTCATCGACGAATCTGCGCTGACCGCGAACGGGCATACGCTCGGCGAAAACTGCCGTGATGCCGGGATCCTCGACCGCGAAGTCATTCGTCCGTTCGCAAAACCGCTGAAGACCCGCGCCGGGTTTACCGTGCTGCGCGGCAATCTCTTCGACTCGGCGATCATGAAGCTGAGCGTCGTGTCGGATGAATTCCGCGCGCGCTACCTGGCGAACCCGAAGGATCCGGAGGCGTTCGAGGGGCAAGCCGTCGTCTTCGACGGCCCCGAGGACTATCACAAGCGCATTGACGATCCGGCGCTTGCGATCGGCGAGGACACGCTGCTCTTCATGCGGGGAACCGGGCCCATCGGTTATCCGGGCGCGGCGGAAGTCGTGAATATGCGCCCGCCGGTGAACCTCATTCGCGCGGGCATCCACAATCTGCCGTGCATCGGCGATGGCCGGCAGTCGGGGACGTCCGGATCGCCCTCGATCCTGAACGCCTCACCCGAGGCGGCGGCCGGCGGTGGTCTTGCGCTCCTCAGAACGGGCGATCGCGTGCGCATCGACCTCAAACGCGGCGAGGCCAATATCCTAATCAGCGCCGAGGAACTCGAGACAAGGCGGCGCGAGCTCGCGGAGAAGGGTGGCTACCCGATTCCGCCGAGCCAGACACCCTGGCAGGAAATGCAGCGGGCGGTCGTTGGCCAGCAGGAATCCGGAGCGGTGCTGGAACCGGCCGTGAAGTTCCAGCGCATCGCGCAGAAGTACGGGGTCCCCCGCCACAATCACTGACCGGTAGCGACCGTTATCACAGCGACCGATTTTGGCGGCAGGTCGATGGCAAGTTTGCTGCCGCTGCGCTTCGGGTCCAGCGGAGCGGGCACAACGGCATTCGGTTGCTCGAAGCTGTTGTGCGCGTCCATCGTGTCCGCCGTGAGGACCCGCCCGGACGCCCGGTGAATCTCGACGCCCGCAAGCGTCGCGGAAACCTTTGCTACTCGCGAGGGATCGAGATTCACGAACGCAAGCTCGAGATTGCCGGCTGCATCGCGTGCGGCGGAAACATCGAGCGCTGGCAGCGTCACATCGCTCGTTGCATAGGAGGGCGCGGTCACCTCGACCGGCAACGTCGTGGCGCCCTGGAACGGCACGTACATCTGGAAGACGTAGTAGGTCGGCGTGCGCACCATCCTTTCCTTGTCCGTCAGGATCATGGCCTGCAGGACATTCACCATCTGCGCGATATTCGCCATGCGCACGCGGTCCGCGTGGCGATGGAAGATGTCGAGCGACAACGCCGCGACCACGGCGTCGCGAAGCGTATTCTGCTGGTAGAGAAACGCGGGATTCCGACCGGCTTCCGCGTCGTACCAGGTGCCCCACTCGTCGACGAAGAGCCCAACGCGCTTTGCCGCGTCGTATTTGTCCATGATGGCCGAGTGCCGCGTCACGAAGTCGTCGAGCTTCAGGGCACCTGACAGCGTCGATGCCCATTCACCTTCGCTGAAACCTGTGGATGCACCCTTGTGATTCCAGTCGCCAGTCGGCAGCGTGTAGTAGTGCAGCGAGTAGGCGTCCATGAGCGGCGCCGCGCGCGACATGAGCACTTCCGTCCAGTTGAGATCCTCGGCAGTCGCGCCGCTTGCGACTCGCAGCGGCTTGTTGTCTGGCGGCGCCTTGAGGAAGGCCGCGAACTGGCGATACAGATCAACGGAAAACTCCGCGCGCATGTTGCCACCGCACCCCCAGGTCTCGTTGCCGATGCCGAAGTAGGGCAGGCGCCAGGGTCTCTCGCGGCCGTTCTTGCGTCTGAGGTTCGCGAGCGTCGATTGCGTGTCGGAGGTGATGTACTCGATCCATTCCGCCATCTCCTGCGGCGAACCAGAGCCGACATTGCCGGAAACGTAGGCATCCGCCCCGATGAGTTCGGCAAAATTCAGGAACTCGTGCGTGCCGAAGGCATTCGTTTCCTCGACACCGCCCCAGGTAGTGTTGATCTTGGTCGGGCGGCCGGCGCGGGGCCCGATGCCCTCGCGCCAGTGATATTCGTCGGCGAAGCAGCCGCCCGGCCAGCGCACGACAGGCACGTGCAGCGCGCGGAGCGCCGCGACGACGTCACTCCGATAGCCGCGCGTATTCGGTATCGGAGAATCCTCACCCACCCAGATGCCTTCGTAGATGCCGCGGCCCAGGTGCTCGGCAAATTGACCGTAGATTGTGCGGCTGATGACCGCGCCGGGCTGGTCCGTGTGAACGAGGACCGTGGCCGCGAATGGCGCCGAGGCGGCGGCGGGCGCCTCTGTAGCGACACCGGCGAAAACAAATAGCGCAAGCAGCGTTGCGCCTCGAATTGACGTCATGCACTTTACTCCACGAATGGTTGGACGGTACGCCGGCGTCCTGAGAGCAGCGCATCGGCGACCAGCTGCAGCGGCGAAAGATCGACGTCGATGCGGCGCTCGCGCACCAGCGTCGCGAAATAGGCGTACAGGCTCGCGTACTCGGCAATGCCCGCGGTCGCCACGTGTTTGCCGTCGATCGCGAGCTTCGTGCCGCCCATCGAGAGCACGAGCGAGCCGCTGTCCGTTGCAATAGCAATATCCCAGGTCTGCGGTCCCGTCTGCAGGAAGTCGAGATCCATTCGGACCGCAGTATCCGCGCCGTGCACGAGCGCGAGGCGCGCGGCAATCGGCGTCTCGCAATTGCTTGGGAAATCGAGGTCCGCCCGCTTCAGCACGAGGGATCCAGGCAGCAGGCTCGTCAGGATCGACAACGCGTTGATGCCCGGATCGAAAACTCCGAGGCCGCCCCCTTCCCAGATCCAGCGCTGGCCGGGATGCCAGACGCGCACATCTTCTTTCCACGTGACGGAGACTTCCCGAATGGCTCGTGTCGCGAGCCAGGCCCGCGCCGCTTCGACGGCCGCGGCATGACGCGAATGCCAGGAGGCGAAGAGCGCAACCCCTTTGGCGCGCGCGAGGCCCGTGAGGGCCGTCACCTCGGAGAGCGTCGCTCCGGGCGGTTTCTCCAGCAGCACATGACAGCCGTGTTCGAGCGCGTATCGGGATATCTCGTAACGGACCTGCGGCGTCGTGCACTGGGCAATCGCGTCGACGGCTGGCGCTTTCTGCAGGAGCTCTTCGATGCTGGCATAGCTCGGGACGCCTTCGAGCCGATGATGCGGACTCGCGATGGCCACGAGTTCAAAGTCCGGATTGGCGGCAATGGTGGGAACGTGCTGATCGCGGGCGATCTTGCCAAGTCCAACAATAGCGATGCGAATCTTTTTCATGGGGCGTCTCAGAGCGGCGCGGATGGAACAGGCAGCCCGTCGGCGCGCGCCAGCGGATTTCGTAAAGCGAAGCGAAAGGGCGGTGCCGTGATCTCGAATATATCGCCGGGGTGGGCTTCGATGCGATCGGCAAAAGAGATGGTCGCGGTCCCGAGGAAATGGACATGCACGTCGCCCGGCCGGCGAAAGAGGGCGTACTTGAAGTGATGGTGCTCGAGATTCGCGAGCGAATGCGACATGTTCGCTTCGCCCGTGAGGAACGGTTTCTCCCAGATCACACGGCCGGCCCGACGAATGCGGCTCGTGCCCCGGATGTCCATCGGCAAATCACCCAGCAGGAGTTCGGGCCCAAGGGATGCCGGGCGCAGCTTCGAGTGCGCGAGCCAGAGATAGTTGCCACGCTCCGTAACGTGGTCGGAGAACTCGTTGGCGAGACAGAAGCCGAGGCGCCGCGGACGCCCGGCGGCATCGATCAGGTAGATCCCGGCGATTTCCGGCTCCTCGCCACCGTCGAGGGCAAAGTCAGGCGCTACCAGCGGCGCGCCGGGCGCCACGATGCTCGAGCCGTCGCCCTTGTAGAACCATTCCGGTTGCACACCGATGGATCCCGGCGCGGGCTTGCCGCCCGCGACACCCATCTGGAACATGCGCATCGAGTCTGTCAGCGAGCCGCTCTGCGCAGCCTGATGCATCCGGTCGCGGCTCTCCGCGGATCCGAGATGAGTGAGACCGGTGCCGGTGAGATAAAGATGCGCGCTGTCGGGATGCTCGATCGGTGCGAGGAGGCGCCCCTCGGTCTCTGCGCGTTCCAGATCGACACGGGATCTCGAACGCCGGCTGTTGATGGCCGCATCCAGCGAAGTGCGGTCGGCGAGTGCGAGCTGGGCGAGTTCGTAGGTGCTGGCAACGCCCTCGAGCCGCCAGGCTGCGGCCGAATCATCGCAGACGGCAACCGACCGCGAGCCATCGGCTTCACGAAGCTGGATCAGGCGCAGGGACATCGCGGCACTTCTTCGGGGCCTTCGGTCGCCGATATCGGATTTATATTACACGGGCGGTCGACCATCCGGCCGGCCGGAATATGTCACCTGCTACTCTTATATATGGAGCCCAACAGCCGCGAGGACCCTTCCCATGCATCTCTTCATCGAAATCGCCGGCTGGCTGGGCGGCGCGCTGATCATTAGCGCCTACGGATTGCTGTCGAGTGGTCGGCTCGACGGCAGGTCCAATGTCTACCAGGGAATGAACGTCGTGGGTTCGATCGGCTTCGTGATCAACAGCGGCTACAACGGTGCAATTCCGTCGGCGGCGCTCAACGCCGTGTGGATGATCATCGGCCTGGTCGCGCTCTACCGTTATCGTTCGCGTGCCGTAGCCGCGGACGGGGAGAGCCGGCGCAGCTGAGCGAGCAGGGCGTCCGGGGAGACGGGACGCCCCAGAAAAGTCCTGATGAGTGTCGGCCCGTCCAGCTCCGATCCGAAGTGCAGGAAATTCGCCGCGAGCCACGGGTACCAGCGAGAATTGCCGGTGTCGAAGCTGCCGATCTTCCCACGGATTCTTTGCCTGAGATCGGCCGTCACCACGGCACCGAGTCCGTAGTTCACCATGTAACCCGGGAGGTCCACGAGCTGCACTCGTACGGCCCACCATGAGAGTTCCGGGTGCGGAACGATATGCAGGTATCGGCTCGTGATCTCGGTCCAGAGCTGGTTCGGATCGGTGGCCGGATCGCGAAGCATGCGGCTTTCGAACAGTGCCCAGGCGACATCCAGCATCACGCTCCCATAGAGGGCGCGCAGCGAATCGCGCTCGGACGCCTCGGTGCCGAGGAAGTGCCGCTGCCACGCGGGCTCGTAGACGCTCCAGGACGGGACATCGGCGAATGCCTCTTCGATGAGGTCGTCGGTCCAATCGACGTAGACCGGGCGATTATGGATCGCGGCGATCCGCACGGCGTGCCCGTTCTCGTGCACGAGTTCGTTGAGGGATCCGAGGTTCGTACTGCGGTAGCTCGCGAGCACGCGGGGAATAGGCCGCTTCCAGCCGCCCGCAGCCGTCCCGCCGTGCAGAAGGAAATCGGTGTAGGCAACCGAGGATTTGTCGGGCCGTGGTTCGAGGTCATACAGCACCCCGAGTGCATCGAGATCGACACCGAGCTTCAAGTAGAAGCGATGATCGATGGCGAGCAGCGATTGGCCGGAGAGCCTCGCCGCGAGTGCGCGGTCCGCCGCGCCGGACTGAAACCGGTAGTCCCAGGGTTCCGCATTCTCGCCGCGCGTGGCCTCGCTCCAGGTCTCGAGAATACGTATGAGCCATGTTTCGAGATCGGCGCTCGTTACGCCGACAGTTCGCGCGGCGGCATCGATGGCCGAGCCCTTGCCGCGAGCGTCGGCGGCGGCGAGTGCAATGAGCCGCCGATAGGGACTATCGGGCTCGTCGTTCGCGTTGACGGCGCGCCACAGCGGCAGGAACGCGAGAAACAGCGCCTTGCGACGCGCCGGGTCTTCGATCTCGGCCAGCTGGGTCAGGGCCGACGCCCGGTCGATCCGCGTTCCCTCGAACTCGAGGTTGTTCGCAATCTCCCGGAAGCAGCCGACGAGGGCACTCGAGAGCGTGGCGAGGTCGGCGTCGCTGCGAGCGGAGTCCTCGCACCGTCCATCCTTGCTGCCCTCCGACGAGGGGTTCTCCGCCAGCGATTCGAGCTTTGCCTGGAGAACGGCGACGACCTTGGCATCGGCCGCCGCGAGGCCGTGATCGGGAATGGCGGCGAGTTGCTGTACGAGGAGTTGCCGTTTCTCCAGGTATTCCCGATTCCATGCATCCCGGTCGCGCCCGAGGTAGTTTGAAAAAATCCCGGAGTCGATCGCACCGATGACGCTGTTCGCGTCGTTGAGCCCCGCATAGGTTCGCTCCGCGTCCTCGACCGGGCCCGCAACCGCGACGTGCGCGAGGAGTGCATGCACGACGAGGCACGCGATGACGAGGATGAGACCGAGCCGCTTGGTCATGGTGTGATTCCGCGAGAACTACTGAAGCCAGTTCATGGCTGTCGTCGTGGCGTCGTGCGTCACCGTACGCCAGAGATCAGGCAACCCGTCGATCAGCTCATGCACGCCTGGAATGAAGTGGTAGGCAAGCCACATGAACATCACGATGAAGCCGAGCCGCACCATGGCGTCGCCAAATCCGTACCAGCCGTAGGTCTGGCCCGTTGCGGCGTGACGCGACGCGCGGCTTGCGGCCCGCAGCGGTCCGGAAATGGCGCCATAGATCAGGATCACGAAGAGCAGCGCCGCCCACACAGGAATGCTGTATGGCAGGTGCCAGCCGAACACGGTCCCGGTCGAGGCGAGCGAGATCAGCACGATCAGCCACACGACCAGGAACGCTGCGCTCAAGATTGCGAAGATCGGAATCATGAATCCGGCAATCACCCGCGTCGCGTAGCTCACAGGCCGCGGACCTGGCGGGCCGCCCCAGGTCGAGCTCGCGCCCGTGTCCCAGTCATAGCGCCAGCGGCGCCGCCATTCGCGCTGACGCTGGCGCCACTGGCGACGCTGTTCCCGCCACTGGCCGCGCCAATGCTCCTGGCTCTTGCGCCAGTCGTGCCGGCCGCGGAATTCCTCGTATTGCTTCTTCGCGCGCTCGATGAGTTCACTCGCGCTGAACGTCTGGCCGTGCGCGGCTGCGCGTTCTTCCGAAGTATTTGCGTACGGAATCACGAACATCATGATGAGGTAGGCGAGGATGCCAAGGCCGCCCGAGAGGAGCGTCAGCATCACGAAGAGGATTCTGACGATGGTGACGTCGACGTTGAAATACGCGGCGAAACCGTTGCAGACGCCGCTCAGCATGGCGCCTTCGTGAATCTGGTAGAGACGTTTCGGAGCGCCGTCGGCGCGGCCCGCATGTTTCGTGTCGGCTGACTGGGCTGCGGCGCCAGCGTCCGATGCGGACGCGTCGACCGGCCCCATCTCATCGAGGATGCGACCGACCTCCGCCGAGGCGACCACCGTCTTGTGCGGTCCGAGATAGCGGCCGCATTTTTCTGCGATTGCCTGCTCGAGATCTGACACGATTTCGTCACGGTCGGGATTGTCCTTGAGCTTGGCGGTCGCCGTTTCGAGATACGCGCGCAGTGCCTCGTAGCCGGCTTCCTCGAGCTGGAAGGCGTTGCCGTTCAGGCTGATGGTGATGACTCGGTTCATGATGAGGGACCCAGCGATTGGACGGTGGTGTTGATGTATTTCCAGTATTTGTTGAGCTCGGCGAGCTGCGTCTTGCCCTTCGGCGTCAGCTTGTAGTACTTGCGCGGCGGGCCCGCCTCCGACTCCTTCCACTCGTAGTCGAGGAGTTCTTCACGGCGCAACTTGCTCAAGAGGGGATAGAGCGTTCCTTCCTGCGTAGTGAAATCTGTGGTGCTCAGCCGCTCGATGATGTCGGCCACGTACACCTTGTCCGCTGCCACGATCTTGAGGATCAGGAACTCGAGGAGTCCCTTGCGGATGGAGCTGAATTTGTCGTCGATGGCCACGGCGGCTTTGGATGGTGTAACCCTAGTACCTTGGAGTAACAAGGTACCAGAGTCAGGGAAGGCCGGCAAGGCCTCCATGACTTGCGCTATTGGCAGTCGAAGGTCGCGGCGTCGTTCGGGTTGCCCGTGCCCTTGTAGCGCGGGAGGGCCGGGTAGCGACAGATCGGACGCGACAGCTTGCCGTCCGCACGCGTACCGTGCATCGATTCCGGTGCATCCTTGCGTTCCACCCAGGCCTCGAGGGCGCGCAGCGGGTCGAAGGCATTCGCGCCGCGCCCACCGCCGCAGTGTTCAACGCCTGGCGCAAGGAAGAGGCGCACCGGAGCATCGAGCGCCTTCACGCGTTCGCCGAGAGACTGCGTTACGGATTCGTAGTATTCGACCGTTGCCAGCGGGCTCGGGCCGGGATCGTCGAAACCGTGCCACAGAAGCAGCTTTCCACCGCGGTCGACGAAGGCCGAAACATCAGGGCTGACAGCTTCGTATTGACCCGCGAACGGCGAACTGAGGATGGTCGCGAGGTCCTTCTCGGGATCGAATGCAGCAAGATCGAAGTCAGGGTCTTTGAGGAGGAGGCCGCGCAGGTCCTTGATGCCTGCGGTCGGCGCTCCGATGCCGAGTTCCTGCTGCCCGCTGACATCAATGAATCGCATCCAGCCCGCTTCATCGCCCGGCAACAAGGGATATGCGGCGATCCGCCCATCGGCTGTTGCCACTCCAGCATAGACCGCTCGGACGGCATTCAGCTGCTCCGGCGACAAGCAGTCGGGCGATGGGCCGTCGGCCGGACACGCGACGGCCGACAGATCGAACGCGCACGCGCGCGGATCCGTCACGATGCCGTCCGCGAGTCCGTCCTGCCCATCGCAGGCCGCGAGCGACGCCTCATTGAGCCGTGCGAGCTGGCCGGCAGTGAGCGCTGCGCCGGGGGCCCGGAAGGCCAGGGCTCGGATCAACTGCGTTGTCTGCGTCAGGAGCGACTGCACCGGCGCGCCCGCGACGATGCCATCGTAGTCGCCAGGAAATCGCTGCGCTTCCATCAGACCCTGTCGGCCGCCGGTCGAGCAGCCCTGAAAGTAAGCGCGGAATTGGGGCCGGCCGTAGTAGCGGTCGATGAGCTGCTTGCCGAGGAGAGTCATCTCGTGGACCGCGCGCCAGCCAAAATCCGTTACCGCGACCGGCCTTGAGCTCCAGCTCGTGTCCCAGAGCTCCGTACTTCCGTGCCCTCCATCGGTCTGCGCTGTGGCATAACCGCGGGCCAGTGCTGCCCGAGCGGCGTCGAGCCGGACGTTTCCAGCCCAGCCGCCGCTGCCGAGGCCGAGCAGTTTTTCATTCCAGGCGTCCGGCAGACGATAAACGTTGACGATGCGCGATCCGGCAACCGGCGTGATGACCGCTGTCACCTCGCAATGCGCCGCGCTGTTCGGCTCGGCATCGGGGGTCACGGCGCGCGCCGATTGTATGGTGGCGTTCTTGAAAAGGCCCGCCGTGGCGAGCGCCTCGCAGGCCGGCTGATTGCCGGCGGTTGCCGCGACGGCGCCGAGGAGCATCATCAGGGAGCAGAAATTGCGCATGGGTTGGGCAATTTTCGCACGGGTCAAGGCCGCTGCCAGCAGAATCTGACGGTTGAGCGGGCCTCGCGCCGACTGGGAAATGATCGCCGGGGCTGCTAAAAATGGGCCGTGATCGTGCCCCGCCTGACGTTAGTGACCGCTTTTCCCGTCGTCGTCGCCGCGACGGCGCTTGCAGCCTGCGGGGAGATCGCGACGCTGCCCGTGGAAGCGGGCATGGGGCCCGACCCGAAACTGCCCGAACCGAATCCGACGTTCATTCCGACGCTGAACGTCGCGAAGGCCGTCGGCTGGAGCGCGGGCCGCACGCCGACGGCCGCCGCGGGTACCGAAGTCGCGGCATACGCGACCGAGCTCGAGCATCCGCGTTGGATCTACCTTCTGCCGAACGGCGACGTGCTGGTCGCGGAGACGAACGCGCCGCCGAAACCCGACGACACGCGCGGGATCAAAGGCTGGTTCATCAAGAGCTCGATGAAGAAGGCGGGTGCGTCGCAATCGAGCGCCAATCGCATCACAGTGCTGCGCGACGCCGACGGCGACGGCAAGGCGGAGCTGCGCGCGGTCTTTCTCAAGGGACTGAGCTCGCCGTTCGGCATGGCGCTCGTCGACGATCAGTTCTATGTCGCCGATTCCGACGAAATCGTGCGCTATCCCTATCGCGCTGGTCAGATGGAGATTACGACACCCGGCACAAAGGTCGCCGATCTCCCGGCCGGCACGATCAATCACCACTGGACCAAGAATATTCTTGCGAGCGTGGATGGTACGCGTCTCTATGCGACGGTCGGCTCGAACAGCAACGTCGCGGAAAACGGGATGAAAAACGAGGAAGGGCGCGCCGCGATCTGGCAAGTGGACCTTGCCACTGGCTCGCATCGCATCTATGCCTCAGGGTTGCGCAATCCGAACGGAATGGCCTGGGAGCCCGCGACCGGGGCGCTCTGGACGGTCGTCAATGAGCGCGACGAAATCGGCAGCGATCTTGTGCCGGACTACCTGACGTCAGTACGCGACGGTGGCTTCTACGGCTGGCCGTACAGCTATTACGGGCAGCATGTCGATGTACGCGTGGAACCTGCGGCACCGGAGCTCGTGGCGCGCGCGATCGTGCCGGACTACGCGCTTGGGGCCCACACTGCCTCGCTCGGCCTTGCCTATTCCGACGGCCATGCGCTGGCGCCTGTGTTCGGCGCAGGAATGTTCATCGGCCAGCACGGCTCCTGGAATCGCAATCCCCACAGTGGCTACAAGGTTATTTTCGTGCCCTTCGCGGGTGGCAAGCCTTCCGGCGCCAGCGCTGACGTTTTGACCGGATTCCTCAACGAGAAGGACGAGGCCTGCGGACGGCCGGTCGGCGTCGCCATCGATCGCAAAGGCGGACTCCTGGTCGCCGACGACGTGGGCAATGTCATCTGGCGCGTGACGGCAATCCAGCGCTAGCCGATACTCCCGGTCATCCCGACGGGAGGGGTCTATGTCGGTCAAGGGCTCGCGGGCGGGCCTGATACTCGCCATAGGGGGACTCGTCGGCGCTGCCGCGCAATCGACACCCTACAGCGTGGAAGAACTCTTACGCGAGACGGTCGTGCGCGACCTCGCGCTCTCGCCCGACGGCAGGCGCATCGCAATCGCGGGCGACTTCGGCGGCAAGCGGGACGTCGTCGCTGTCATCGATACGGATCATCTCGGCGAATCGGGCGCCGTCAGCAAGTTCGCGATCGGCGAGCCCGGCAGATTCTCGCCGCTCTGGGTCATGTGGGCGAACGAGAAGCGTCTCCTTGTCGGCCTTGATGTCGCCTCGCGCAGCGGCCGTCGCTACATCGGCCGTCAGGTCGAGGCGATCGACCCGAACGGCCAGAATCCCGTGGAACTCTTCTCCGCGGCACCGATGCCGCAGTCCGTTCCAAACGACCTGTCGCGCGTCGTCGACCTGACGCCGGACGACCCCGATCACATCATCATGGCGGCGATGAATGCCGGCACCTACGACCTCTTCAATGTGAACGTATACAGCGGCGCTGCGGAGAACCTCGTGCGCGGGCGCGCCAATACCGTCGGCTGGGATCTGAAGGACGGGAAGCCCGCGCTGCGCTACGACTCGAATCGTCGCGGCACGGAGCTTGCCGTGTACCGCTGTGACAATCCGAGCTGCCGCGATCTATCCCTGATCGTGCGTACGCGGCGCCAGGACAACAAGCAGGACTGGCAGTACGCGGGCGATGCCCCGGGCGTCGGCATGATCTTTGCGCGCGGGCGCACCGAGGGCGCCGACAAGCTAAGCATCTTTCGCTACGACCTGCGCGCACGCGCGCCAGTCGAGGTCGTTGCGCAGACGCCGGACTACGACATGAGCACGGTGATCGAAATCAGCGGCGAGTATCTCGGCGCCGGCTACGTCGCCGATACGCTGATGTATGCGCTTCAGGACCGCAAGCTCCAGCGCCACTGGAACGGCATGCGCAATTATTTCAATCGGCAGGCCAATGTCCGCATCATCGACGTCGACCGGGCGCGGACTCACATGCTCGTTCACGTGGAGGGCCCGCAGGCCCCGGGCGATTACTACCTCTACGACCTCGCGAGCGCGCAGCTCAGGTTCATCGCCTCGGATCGGCCCTGGCTCGATCCCGAGCGGCTTGCGGCGGTGGAAGTCGTCAAGAGTGCGATGCGCGATGGCGGCACGATCACTTCGTATCTCACTCGGCCGCTCGGCGGCACGGCGCCGCAGCGGCTAGTCGTCGTCCCGCACGGGGGCCCCGAGATGCGCGACTCGATCGACTTCGATCCGCTCGCGCAGGCATTCGCGGCCCAGGGCTGGCTCGTCCTGCAGCCGAATTTTCGCGGTTCCTCGGGCTACGGCCGCGCCTTCGCCGAGGCCGGACATCATCAATGGGCGCGCCTGATGCAGGATGACGTGACGGATGCCGTCATCGATCTCATCAAGCGGGGCGTTGCCGACCCGAAGCGCATCGCCATCTATGGGTCGAGTTACGGCGGCTACGCGGCGCTCATGGGCGCTGTCGTGACGCCCGATCTTTACCGTGGGGCGGTTTCACTCTCGGGGTTGAGCGATCTGCGCGAATTTCTTGCCTTCGTGCGCGCGGAGGACGGCGCCGAATCGGAGACCTATCGCGCCTGGATCGAAAACATCGGCGATCCGCAAGGAGGCAAGGTTGCGATCGATGCGGTATCGCCGCGCTATCGCGCGGCGGAGATCCGCATACCGATTCTGCTCATGCACGGGACGGCAGATGGCATCGTGCCGGCCCGGCAGTCCGAGTGGATGAAAGAGGCGCTCGAAAAGACCGGCAAGAGCGTTCAATACATGTCGTTCGCCGGCGAGGGACATCGTGGCTGGTCGACGGCGAACCAGGTGCGCGAGATCGAACAGGCGATTGCGTTTCTGGTGCCGCTCCTGCGCTAGCAATCGGCCGCTGTGCGGCTGCCAGCCGCTAGTTGCGGTAGCCGGTCTGCGCGTAGTTGTCGTTCGGCCGCCAATCACCGGCGGCATCGCGCTTCATCTGTGCATAGTCAACGTGACGAATATCGGTGATGCGACAATGATCGCCGCCGATGTCCATGTAGTCGTACGCGCGGTCGAAGCCCTCGCGTGAGGACGTCAGGCGGAGCTTGTTTACCTTCGTCAAATCCTGACAGTCGCGCTCGACCGTGAGGAGATAGGCATCGTCGGGCGTCGTCCAGACGACGACGCGGTTGCGGTCAACCGCGCGCGCCGAGAATTAGTCCGAGGCCGAGGATCGAAAGAATTGCGGGCTTCATTGCGTTTCTCCAGTGCGCCGGCCCGTTAGGGCGGGCGCTGCGCGCCAGAGTGGCACTCGCGGCAGCGGGGAACCATGCGAGGCCGACCGTGAATTCTTGTGGGAGTGCGCCTACGGTCACGACGCGCGCGCGCGCGTCCTGTAATCTTGCGCGACCATGAAAGCGACCATGCTCCGAAATCTTGCACAGATCGGCTTCTGGGGCGCAGTGCTCGTCACGATCGTCGGCGCCGTGACTCCGCCTGCTCAGATGATCGATATTATCCCGTGGGACAAGGCGAGCCACTTCCTCGCGTTCTACTCGTTGACGCTCCTCGGTGTCGCCGCGTTCCCGCGGCAGAGGCCATTCGTCATTGGAGGAGCGCTGTCGGTCTTCGGCGCGCTGATCGAGGTGGTCCAGGCGACGCCGCTCGTGCATCGTGACGCGGACTGGCGCGACTGGGTCACGGATACGATCGCTATTGTGGCGGTGCTTGCGCCGATGGCGCTCGTGCGCTGGCGGAGTTTCTACGCCGACTGACGCTTACGGCTGGATGTTACACAGCGCCTCGAGAAATTTCTGGACAGGCGGCGGCGTGGAACTGCGGCGGCGGCGAAAGACGAAGAAGCGTCGCTGAATGTCCATGTCCTTGACCGCGAGCTTGCGGATGAGCCCCGCCGATTCCTCCGCGAGGAACAGCGGTTGCGGCAGCCAGCCGAGAAACCTGGTGCGTGCGACCAGCGACTTGATGACGGCCGGGTAGCGCGTTTCGACGGCAACCCGCGGCGGCGCGACGCCGAGCTTCGCGGTCAGCGCGTTGAACTGCTTGCGAGGCTCCGCTTCTTCCGAGGGCATCACCCAGCGTTCGTGGATGAGATCCTGCATCGTGAGCCCCGTCCGCTCCTGCAAGGGGTGATTGGCTGCGGAGATCACGGAGTAGCGATCCGTGAACTTGTGCTCGCCCGCCTGCACGATGTCCGGGCTCTCGGCGATGGGCCCGGAGATTACGACGTCGATCGCATTGTTGGTGAGCGCGACCGCAAGGATGTCTTCGACCGCCTCGGTAATCTGCACCTGCAGGTTCGGCCACTCCGTGAGAATCCGGTCGAGCACGGCGGGCAGCACCATGATCGCCGCGCTCGCGACCGCGCCGATGCGGATCGTGCCCTGACCGAGGCCCCGTAATGCGTTGATCTGCTCGATCGCTCGTGCGCCCTCTTCGCTCAGGACCGTAGCGTGAGGCAGCAGCGCATGCCCGAAGCTCGTGAGTTCCATGCCGGTGGTGCGGCGCTCGAAGAGCGGTACTCCGAGCTGCAGTTCGAGCCGCCGCACCGTGCGGCTCAATGCGGGTTGGGTAACGTGCAGGGCTTCCGCCGCGAGTCCGAGGCTCCCGGCCTCGACAATGGCAAGAAAAGCGCGCAGCTGACGGGGATCGAGAGCCATAGCGAAATGTTATGACTTTGCCGCGAATTGGCAATAGTCAGGCATCGCAATTAGGAGGATTGTCGCTGCCGGTCCGCTGATCAGGGGTGCGCGATGGGCGATGAGGCGGTCTCTCCGTCGTCTGGCCGCGAGGCAGGCTCCGCCACGCAAGTCACCGTTCGCGAAGCCGTTTTCGCTCTCTTTCGCGCTTTCCGGCTGACTACTGTCTTCGGCAACCCCGGTTCGACGGAACTGCCGATGTTCCGGGACTTTCCCGCCGATTTCCGCTACGTGCTGGGGCTCCAGGAATCGCTCTGCGTAGGCATGGCGGACGGCTTCGCGCAGGCGACCCGCAACGCGGCGCTCGTCAATCTGCATTCCGCGGTGGGCGTCGGCCACGCGCTTGGCAACATCTTCACGGCATACCGCAATCAGACGCCGCTCGTCATCACGGCCGGCCAGCAAGCGCGCTGCCATTCTGCCGTACGAGCCCTTCCTATACTCGCAGCAGGCTGCGGAACTTCCCACGACCCTACGTGAAGTGGAGCGTCGAGCCTGCCCGGGCCGAGGACGTGCCGGCAGCGATCGCGCGCGCGTACTACACGTCGATGCAGGCGCCTCGCGGCCCGACGCTCGTGTCGATTCCCGTCGACGACTGGGATCGCCTGTGTGCGCCGCTCGAGACACGTACCGTCAGTCAGTCTGTCGCCGGCGATGCAGCCTTGCTCATGCAAGCGGCTGCCGTCCTGGCCCGCGCGCGTCGCCCCGTCATCGTCGTCGGCGCAGGCGTTGCCCGCGACGACGCCTGGACGGAAACGATCGCGCTCGCCGAGCGTCACCAGGCGGCGGTGTGGGTGAGCCCGATGTCGAGCCGCAACAGTTTTCCGGAAGACCATCGCCTGTTCGCCGGCTTTCTCGCGGCCGATCGGGAACGCATCGTGCAGAGCCTCGCGGGCGCGGACCTGATCCTTGTTCTTGGCGCACCGGCATTCACGTATCACGTCGAAGGAGTCGGACCGCACATTCCGGCGGGCGCCGAACTCATCCAGCTCGTCGACAATCCGTCGATTGCGGCCTGGACGCCCGTCGGTGTCTCCATCGTCACGCACCTGAAGCTCGGCGTGCAGGCGCTACTTGCCGGAGCCGGCGCCGTCTGCACGCAGCGCACCGCGTCGGGTGCAGCGGCCGCCGCGACTCGACGAAGCGCAACTGACCGACAGCTACCTGCTGCAACAGATCGCGACGCTGAGGCCCAAGGGCAGCGTCGTCGTCGAGGAGGCACCCAGCAGCCGCGGCCCGATGCACGACTACCTGCCGATCACCGGATTCCGATGGCTTCTATACCTGCGCGAGCGGCGGACTCGGCCACGGTTTGCCCGCGGCCGTCGGTGTTGCGCTCGGTCGCCCGGACGCGAAAGTCATCGCGTACCTTGGCGACGGCTCGAGCATGTACTCGATCCAGGGACTCTGGTCGGCGGCGCAGCTCGGGCTGAAGATCGCTTTCATCATCGTCAAGAACGGCCGCTACGAAGCGCTGCACGAGTTCGGCCGTCGCTTCGATCTTGCGCATCTGCCGGGCACGGAGCTACCCGCAGCTCGATTTCTGCGGCCTTGCCACCGCGCAAGGCGTGCGCGCAATTCGCGTCGAGCGGCCGGTCGATCTCGCAGCTGTGCTTGCCGAAGCCTTTCCAGTTCCGCGAATCGATCCTTATCGAGGTGGTCGTCGACGGAGGAATGAGTGCCTGATTCGGTCCGAATCGAGCTACAAAGGGGGAACGACAATGAAGAGCGATTCACGACTTGACCCGGTGCGTGCGATGGCACGCGCGCTCGCCCTGATGTTCGCAGGCTGCGTGTTGACCGCCGGCACGATCCAGGCGGCGGACGAGCCGTCGCAGAGCGGTGCGCGCAACGAAGGCGAGATCTTCGAAATCGTCGTCACGGCGCAGAAGCGCGCGGAAAACGTGCAGGACGTGCCGATCACGATGCAGGCCTACACGGGCGATCAGTTGAGGAACGCGGGCGTCAACGAGATCACCGACATCGTGAAGCTCGCGCCGAACCTCAACGTCGTGGTGCAGAATTCGCTCAGCCAGCACATCGTGATCCGCGGCGTCGGCACCAACGAATTCTTTGGCAACGCGCCGTCGTCCGTGGGCACTTACATGGACGAGGTCACGATGAACTCCTCGTACATGTCGACGCTCGGGCTCTTCGACATGGAGCGCGTCGAGGTGCTGCGCGGTCCGCAAAACAGCCTCTTCGGCCGAAACACCACGGGTGGTGCGGTCAACTACATATCGAAAATGCCGAAGGTTGGCGCCGACAAGATCGACGGGGATGTCTCCTATACCGCCGGCGCCCACAATCTGTCCGAGCTCGAAGGAGCGGTCTCCTTCCCGCTGGGCTCGACGGCGGCCCTGCGCCTCGCGGGCATTTATCACACGCGCGACGGCATCTGGCACAACCTCGACACCAACGACAAGACCTACGGCGACGAGGACCGGCATTCGCTCCGCGGGACGTTCGTGTGGGAGCCGAACGATGCGATGCGGCTAACGGCGAGCTATCACACGGCAACCTCGGACGGTGAAGCGCAGCCGCAGAAGATGGCGGGCGCACTTGCACCGATCAGCGCCACGAATCCGGTGCTGCGTATCAACGACCTGCTGCCGTTCACCGGCAACATCGACTGGGAGCACGGCGTACTCAACACGGTAGGCGGTGCTCCGGCGGTCAACATCGAGAACTTCGACCGACTGACGACGCGCTGGCAGGACGTCTGGAACGGCGGCTCGCAGCGCGGTGACCTCAAGGTCGACGGCGGCTACGTGAAATTCGCGTACGACTTCGGCGGCTCCACGCTGACTTCGATCACCTCCTACGACAAGACGCATGGCTTCTACGAGGAAGACAACACGGGCGACGGCAACATCCAGGGCGCGGGCAGCCCGGGCGTCACGCACGATGTGCTCGTGATCGACATGGACCAGGAATACAAGCAATTCACGCAGGAGTTGCGCCTTGCATCGAACGACGCGACCGCAAGGTTTCGCTGGATCGCAGGCCTTTACTACCTCGATGAGAAATCGGTGCTGGCGCAGGACATCCGCTTCGGTGACAACGGCTTTCCGGGCGCGCACCCGTCAGCCGTAGGCGTCACGCCCCCCTTTCTCTTCGACGTGATTCCGGATCCGTACGGCAACACGGTCTCCTTCAGCATTCACCACCTCGAGGACAAGAGCTATTCGGCCTACGGGCAGGTTGACTTCGGCTTCACCGAAAAGCTCAATCTCACGGTGGGCTTGCGCTACACGGAGGACGACAAAGCGGATCCCTGGGTCTACGCGGGCGCTTACCTGAAGCCGACGCCGTGGGATCCTTCCGTGTTCATCGGCGAAAGCGTGATCCTCGAGCAGTCGCAGGGCCTGCCCGGCTGCTTCCCGCGGCCGGCTCCGCCGACACCGCCCTTCTTCAATCACTGTGCCGACACGGAGACGACGCGTGAGAACCTGAAGAACGGTGAAGTTGGCGGCAAGATCAATCTGCAGTATCACGTCAACGACGTGGTGATGATCTACGGCGGCTACTCGCGCGGCTTCAAGTCCGGCAAATTCGATCTCGAATTCCTGCACACGAACGACACGCCGTTCCCGCAGCGCGCGCTCGACCCCGAAACGCTCGACGCGTTCGAGGTCGGCTTCAAGTCGACGCTGCTCGATCGCTCCCTGATCCTGAACGGCGCGATCTTCTACAACATCTGGAAGGACCAGCAGGTGTTCAACGTGGGCGTGAACGGTCCTGAGTTCTTCAACCTGCCGGAGTCGCAGATCTACGGCGCCGAGCTCGAGTCGAGCTGGGTGCCCGCCGACCGCTGGCTCCTGTCGGCGAATCTCGGGTTCCTGCACACGGAACTCACCGACGTGACGGGCATCGACTTCGACGTGCCGCAGGGTACGCCCGGGCACGGCGACTTCCAGAAGGGCCACGAACTGCCGCTCTCCCCGGAATTCAGCGGCACTTTCTCCATCGAGCGCAGCTTCGATTTCGGGGAGAGCCGTCTCAACCTGGCTGCCGACTATCGTTACCAGACGTCCTCGAAGGTCAAGTTCAGCCCGCAGGTGCCAATCGATGAGTACACCTCGCGCTCGGAGGTGAACGCGCGTGCGAGTCTTGCCTTCGGTGCGAGCCGTCAATACGAGCTTGCGATCTATGGCGAGAACCTGACGGGCGAGAAGTACTGCGTAGAAATCCAGGACCTGCGCGGTGTCTCGGGTTCCTTCTATTGCGTGCCTAACGAAGGGGAGCTGCGCTGGGCGATCGAGGGGCGCCTGCACTTCTAGAAAACGTTGCAAGTCCGGCGATGACAGCCCGGGCGGAGACCTCCTTCGGTCTGCGCCCGGGCCTGGAGATGACGCCCGCCCTGTGAACTGGCTAAGATGCGGCCCATGAGAACGCTGATCGGCTGGTTCATCGCGTGGCCGGAGCGCACGTCGCGCTATTTCTCGTGGCTCGCTCCGCTCGTCGCACGTGTCGTCGTCGGCTGGGTCTTTGTCCTCACCGGCTGGGGCAAACTCCACAATCTGCCGCTCGTTATCGAGAACTTCCGCGACAGCTGGGGGATCCCGTTCCCGGACGTTCTGGCGCCCTTCGTGGCGGGCGTCGAGTTCTTCGGTGGGCTCTTCCTGCTGCTCGGCTTTCTCACGCGCATCTCCGCCGGCGCGCTCGCCGTCGTGATGCTCGTCGCGATCAAGTCGGCGCAGTGGGAGAGCGTGAATACGTTTGACGATCTCCTCGGTCTCGAAGAGACGCTCTATTTCGCGATCTTCTTCTGGCTCGCGATCGCCGGGCCTGGGGCCCTTTCGGTCGACTATATCCTGCAGCGCTCATTCGGCGGCCGCCGCGGCGCGTCGGCTGGCTGAGCGCCGCTAGATGAACGAGCGCACGGGATCCTTGCCATCCCAGGCGATACTTTCGCGGTAGAAACGGCTGAAGATCGCGTCGAACGCATCGCCGCCGATCTCGATGAGCTCGACGAAGCCGGGCAGCTCCTTCGTTGTGTCCATGTAGGCGACGTGGCCGCCGCTCGGCACCCCGCAGACGAACGCCGCTTCATGGCCGGCCGCGCGATACTTCGCAAGATCGCGTTCGAAATGGCGCGTCGCGAGCCCCCAGTGGTGAAAGCCGTAGCCACGGCGGTCGATCAACTCCTTGTAGACCGACGGCGCATCGTTGTTCGGGGCGATGAGCTCGATGTTCATGTGACCCGCGAACGACATCGCGAGCGCGACGTCCGCTTTCGATTCGGCGCCACGGTATTTCGGATCAATACCCGTGAAATGATCGATGAGGAACCACGGGCCCACGTGCAGCTTGGTCACCCAGTGATCGATCGCCTGGTGGATATCCTTCACGACGTAGGCCATCTGCATGATGCCGTCGTCCGGCTGGCCGAAACAGGTCTGAGCCATGGTCCTTACTCCTCTAGCTAAAGCACAGTGGTCTTGGTTCTTTCGATGCGGTCGAAATCGATGGCGACGCCGAGGCCGGGATCCATCGGTGCGTGAACGAAGCCCTGGCGGTCGACCTCGATGTCCTCGATGAGGCCGTACTTGTTCGCGGCGTCAGGCAGCAGCACCTCGAAGTATTCGCAGTTGCGGATCGCCATCGCGATGTGCAGGTTCGCCACGTTGTTGAGCGAATTGCTGCCGTGGTGGATCTCGAAATTCATGCCGAAGGCTTCAGCGAGATGCGCAGCTTTCACGCAGGTCGTGATGCCGCCCTTGAAGCAGACGTCGCCGCGCAGGTAATCGGTCGCCTGTGCGAGGAGCCATGGCGCATATTGATCGAGTCCGCCGAAGGGCAGCTCCGTCGCCATCAGCGGAATGCCGAGCTGGTGCTTCAGTTTCACGTAACCGTGGATGTTCCACTCGGCGAGCGGGTCTTCGTACCAATGGAAAGCGAGATCCTCGAGCGCCCGGCCGACGCGCAGCGCCGTCGGGTAGTCATAGCTCCAGATGGCGTCGAACATGAGCGGGTAGCCGTCACCGACGGCTTTGCGCACGGCCGCGGCGACTTCGATGTCACGATTCCAGGGTTGCGGTGGATGAATCTTGTAGGCCTGCCAGCCGAGTGAGCGAAAGCGGCGGGCCTCTTCGCAATAGGCTTCCACCGACGGTAGCGCCGAGGAACTCGCATACGCTGGCAGGCGATCCCGATAGGAGCCGAGCAGTTGATGGATCGGCAGGCCCGCGATCTTGCCTGCGAGATCCCACAGTGCGACATCGACCGCGCCGATCGCGCGCACGGAGGCTCCGCGGCCGCGGCCCCAGAGCCGCTGGTTGATGCGTTCGCGTTCGAGCGGATTCTGGCCGATGAGCAGCGGCCTGAAATTGTCGATGAGAGGCTTCGCATCGATATCGGCGCCGCGATACGACGTGCCGTGAAATGCGTGTCCGACGTGACCTTCGTCCGTCGTGATCGCAAGGAGGCCGAGGAGCGCCGTTCCGCCGGGCATCCCGATGTCCGAGCCGTAGGACACCGGCGGGACGCCTTCCCAGCGAAAAAGAGTGAGCGTGACGTCGGTGATCTTCATGGATCCGCCCTTCGATGGAGGCGTGACAGGATGACGAACGCAAGCGAGACGACGGCGAGCGGCAGCGCGGCTGCCCACAGCACGCGCTGTGTTCCGTGGTCGCCGCTGTAAAGCTGCGCGATCACGATGGGCGAGAGCACTCCGGCGCTGCGGGTAATGAGCAAGCCAAGACCGATACCGTTCGCGCGGACGGCAGTGGGGTAGATCAGTGCACCGGTCGCATGCAGGCCCGCCTGGCTTCCGGAGAACGCCATGCCGCCTAGCAGCGTAACGACCGCAATGAGCGCGCCGGGCGTCCCCGCGAGGGCGCCGAGGCCACCAATGAGCGGGATACCGATGAGCGGCGGCAGAATCATGGCGCGCAAGCCCCAGCGATCCATGCAGCGCGTGATGATGACTCCGCCCGTCCAGCCCGCGACGCTTGCCCAGGCCGCAAGGAGTGCGGCGTCCCCCTTCCCGAGACCGAGCTTGCGCAGGATGATCGGCGAGTAGTTGAGCATCGTGTAGAGCGTGAACCCACAGGTGAAGTAGGCGAGCCAGAAGACGAGCGTCTTACGCCAGCGGCCATTCGCGAACACGAGTTTGAGCGGGTCGCCCTTGAGCGGCGTCTCGCTCGAGAGGGTGAAGCGTGTGTTTGGCGCGATCGCAAGGCCAGGCGCGAGCCACTGCGCGAGCTCGCCGGTCGCAGCCGAGTCGGGCTTACGAGTCGCAAGGTAGCGGGGCGATTCCCTGAGCCAGATGGCGAGGCCGACAGCGATGACGAGCGGCGCAACTCCGCCCACGAGGAAGACGATCGGCCAACCCTGGTCCGGCACGTACGTCCGCGTCACAAAACCCGCAAGCAATATGCCGAGCGTCGTGCCGAGATAGAGGAGTGCCACGCTCGTCGCCCGCAGGCGCTGAGGAGCGAACTCATTGACAAGAGCAATGGCGACCGGCGGCACGGTGCCGATGCCAAAGCTCGCGACCCCACGCCAGGCAATGAGCTCCGTGAGATTCGTCGCGTAAGCGGAGCCTAGCGTGCTCACGCCAAGGAGCAGCGTGCCCGCCACGATCGCGCGTTTGCGGCCGATGCGGTCGGCAAGGTATCCGCAGGCGGCGCCGCCGAGCATGGAGGCGGCGGCGCCGACCGTGAAGACCGAAGAGAACTGCACCACCGAGAGCTGCCACTGCTCGATAAGGGTCGGTGCAACAAGGGCGATCGACAGCAGGTCGTAGCCGTCCGCGACCATTGCGATGCCGGCCCACAGCAGAACCCAGAGCAGGGTGCGGCGAACGTTCTGCCGGTCGATGAGTTCCTCGAGATTGACGACCGGCCCGCTCACCATGATTGTCCGGCGAGTCCGCGTCAGATTGCGGCGGAGACGTCGCGGTGGATCTCCAGGAGCCGGACGAGTTCCTGATCCCTCGGCCGCCGGCCGAGCCCGCATTCGGTGGACACGCCGGTCGGACCGCGGAAGTGGCGCTTGAATGCTTCAAGCCGCCGCACGCTCCCTTCGACGCCGTCGGTGTAGTGCACGAGGCCGGCGTATACCGTGGCATCGCCGATCTTCAGGTGTTCGAGCGGCTTGAAGTAGGCATCGTCGTGCCGGTGGCGCGGCACCGACATCTGCACGAAATCGATGGGGCGTGGCGAAACGTGCGCCGCACGGTTCGCCATGCGGACACTCGTCTCGAGATCCACGGGATCCTTGAAGTGCTTGTGATGCAGGTCGCCGTAGCAGAGGTGCATCCCGACCGGAACGGTGGCCGGAATCGCCGCGTTCAGCTCGCGGACGTAGCGCAGAAAGCGCTCCATTGGATCGCCGTTCGGCTTGAACTGCATGGGCGCCGTGTCCGGCAGGTAATCGCCGTGCTCGATGGCGACCGTCTCCCAGTTGATGTCCCATTGCAGCACGAGATCCTCGTGCGCAATCCCGTCGCAGAGCCTGCGTATATCCCGCTTCATGACGTCGATGTAGGCATCGACCATGAGGTCCATGTTCTCGGCATTGTTGGTGAAGAGGCGCACCGCATCGTCGGGAAACGGCAGGCACTGCTGAAACCTCGTGCCCCGAGGAATGATGCCTTGATCGCGCAAATCGCGGAAAATCCGGTACGACGCCAAGGCCTCGGCCGGATAGCCGAGCGTCTCGATCGGCCGCAGCTTGCGCACGCCCGGTTTCGCGCCCCACCACTGAAAGGTGTCGTAGCCCGAAGGCAGCCACGGTGGCAGGCCTGCGATGCCCGATGGCGTTACCGCGCGGACGAGTTGGAGGTCCGGATGCTTGTCCCAGGTATTGAGCCCGATGAAGAAGATCCAGAAGCGGCGGATGCCGGTCTCACCGTCGGTGAGGCCGATCGCAAGGTCGCCAAGGATGGGAGCCACGGTTCGAAAGATGTCGCTGGCGTTGTCGCCGGGAATTCCGCCGATGAGGAGGACGGGACGCTTGGCTTTCGACATCGAGCGCCCCTCGGTTACGCGCGGCGAGGTCCGCGCAATGCCAGACGGAAGTTCGGCTTTTCAAGGACAAGTTCCATGGGCGGCGATGGGCGCGCCACAACATCGCGCAGCAGGGTGAGGAGCGGTCTCGTATCGGGGTTGTACCTGGTTGTCGCAGGGCCTGCAGCGAGCATGGCGTCGACCTGATCGGCCGGCATGACTGCGCGCAGCAGGAATTCCTCGTCGGAATGCGTCTTGCCGATCCGGCGCCTGAGTTCGTCGAGTCCGGGCGGCGGCGGCTCGGCCATCAGCTCGCGGGCACGCGGTCTGTCGAGAATGCGGTCGCGGACGTTCGGATCGACAGGAGCGGTGGGGCGACCGAAACGGCCGATCACGTAGCGAATGACCTGATCGGGGACGTTCGCATAGCGTTCCGCCGCGATCACGTTGAAGAGCGCCTGGGTGCAGACAATCTGGGGGAAGGGCGTCACCATGATCGGAAAGCCAAGCTCCGCGCGTACGCGGATGGTCTCTTCAATCACGGCTGGCAACCGGTCCCCGAGCTTCAGCTCCTCGAGCTGACGGATGGTCGTCGTAATCGCGCCGCCGGGTAGCTGGTGCCTGAGGAACGCGGCGTCGTATTCCTGCGGCGTGCCGACCGGGAGTCCCTCTGCCTCGGCGAGGCGTGTGAAGTAGTCCGCCGCGAGCCCGAGCGAGCGGTCATCCACATCGACCGTATGGCCGAGTTCCCGCAGGTTCGCAACGATGCGCAGTGCCGATGGAAGCGACGTGCCATTGCTCAAGGGGCCGAGGGCGACGTGCAGCACGGCGACGCCGAGATCCGCGGCCGCGAGATAGCTCAGCGGTGAAAGTCCGATCGTGCAGTGGGAGTGCAGTTCGAGCGGTTTCGCGCCGATGCGCGCGCGCACCGCCGGAATCAGCGTACGCGCGCGCTCCGGTGTGAGGAGCCCGGTCGGGTCCTTGATGTAAAGCCGCGTGACATGCGGTGAATTGGCGAGGACCCCGGCGAGATTCGCGTAGAACGCATCGTCGTGCACGGCGCTGATAGTGTAGGTAAGGCCGGCCAAAACCTCGCCGCCTTCCTCATGAATGAGCCGTGCGCCTTCGAGGAGCGAGTCGCGATCGTGCATCGGGTCGATGAGCGCGAAGCGGCCGATGCCGTTGCGCACGAGGCACCGGTACACCAGGCGCATGAATTCCGCGCTCGAGGTTTCCCAGGAGATGAAGCGAAAGCCGGTCGTGATGAACTGCAGCGGCGTATGCGGAGCGCGCTGGCGCATCGAGCGGATGAGTTCCCAGGGGTTCTCCCGGTGCGTGCGCACCGAGATGCCCATGTGGGTGCTCGAGTTGAAATCGAGCGCGTGCAGGCCGATGCGGTCGAGGACCGGCGCAATCTCGAGGGTTCGCGCGGCGTTGAGGGCCGTGGCGCCCCAGATACTCTGGTTGCCATCGCGGATGGAAACGTCGACTAGCCGGATATGGGCCACGCGGTCATCTTGGCGTCCTTTTTCGCCTGCTGCCAGTCCCGGAGGGCGGACAGGAGCATCGACTTCCCTTACAGTCGACTTTGAGTGCACTAGCGCGCACGTTGCCATTGCTGCGGCACTGCATCCTGCGCGGGCCATCCGCTGTCGGCAATCCGGGAGACCCTATGACCAGAAGCAGGCTGTTCTCGTACGAAAACGGCATCCTGCTCCTCCTCGGACTGACCTTCGGTTTCCTCTTTTTCGATCGGAACGCTGCCGGCTTCCTTGCGCCTTTCATTGCGCCCGACCTGAAGCTCACCAACTGGCAGATCGGCTTCATCACCTCGGGGCTCTCGATCACCTGGGCCATTTCGGCCTATGTATTCGGGGCCTGGTCCGATCGGAGCGGCATCCGCAAGCCCTTTCTCATCGCCTGCGTGCTCGCGTTCTCCGCGTGCTCGTTCCTTTCGGGCCTCGCGAGTTCCTTTGTGATGCTGATCGCGGCCCGAATGCTGATGGGCATCGCCGAAGGCCCGTTCCTGCCGGTTGCGCTCTCCATCATGCAGGCCGAATCCGGCGAGGGCCGGCGCGGATTCAACATGGGAGCCATGCAGAACTTCTTCAGCGCGCTCCTCGGCACGTTTGCGGCGCCGCTGATACTCGTGCCCCTGGCGCAACATTTCAGCTGGCACGCCTCCTTCTTCGTGGCCGGCGTGCCCGGGCTCATCTGCGCCATATTGATCGCCCGCTATGTGCGCGAACCGGCCGCGCGACGAGCAGAGCCCGCTGCCGACGCTGCCACGGGAAGAGCTGAGCGACCGATGGGCCTCTTCGCCATGCTCACGGTCCGCAACGTCATGCTGTCATCGCTCATCAGCTGCTTCATGGTCGCGTGGATGGTGCTCGGCTGGGCGTTCCTGCCGACGTTCTTCGTCATGTACCGGCACGTTCCGCCGAACGAGATGGGCTACCTGATGAGCGTGCTCGGCATTTGCGCGGCGATTGCGGGGCTCGCCATCCCGGCGCTCTCCGACCGCATCGGCCGCAAGCCCGTGATGATCTTTTTTCCACTCCTCGCTGCGCTCTGTCCACTGGCCGCGCTCTACTACAGCGGGTCGCTCATCGTGCTTGGAACCCTGATGTTCGTCGGCTGGCTCGCGGCCGGCGTCTTTCCGCTCTTCATGGGAACGATTCCGGCCGAGAGCACCTCGCCCAGGCTCATCGCAACGGCCATGGGACTGGTGGTCGGCATCGGGGAGATCGTCGGCGGCTTCTGTGGTCCGCTGATCGCAGGCTGGGTTGCCGATCGGACGACGCTTCAGGCGCCGATCCTGATCGAAGCCGCTTGCGCGCTCGCGGGCGGCCTGCTGGCCATCGGCCTGAAGGAAACGGCGCCGGCAAAGTTAACGAAAGGTACCGGGATTGGATAACTGGGGATTTGGGTCGCTCCCGCTTTCGCAAATCCCCAGTTATCCAATCCCGGTACCGGTTTGCTAGAACATCGTGTTGTCGTTCGCGGACTTTTCCGGGACCGGCTGCAGGACATCCCAGTGCTCGACGATCTTGTCGTGTTCATCGAATCGGAAGATGTCGATCACGGCGGAGCCCCGGTCGGCAGCGCCGCGTGTCACGTGTGAATGCACGATCGCGACACGGCCGTCCACGTAGACATTCTTGATGTCGTACTTGTACTCGGCGCCCGTCGCCATGAACTTGCTGAGGAAGTCGACGGCCGCCTGCTTGCCATCTGCGGCAAACGGATTGTGCTGCTTGTAGGTCGCACCGACGTACTTGTCGAAGCCTTCCTGCACCTTGCGCTGATTGAAGACCGTGTCGAGCAGCCCCCGCGCGAGGGCAGCGCGCTGCTTGCCTTCGCCGTCGGAACTCGAGGCGCAGGCGTAAACGACCGCTCCGCTCGCCAACACGGCGGCGGCGACGATGCTGACAATGACCGGCAATTTCATGACGTGACTCCCAGGCGCTCAAGCGGTGTCAGGGCGATTTCACCCCGTGCGTATTCTCAACGAACGCGGCCACGTTGTCGTGTATCGCCTTTAGCGAGGGTTCGTGCGCGTACACCATGTGGCCGGACTCGTAGTAGTGGACCTCGATGTTCCTCTGCAGGCTCGCCTGCATCGGCAGCTGTTCGAGCTCGTACTGGGCGGCGAAGAACGGTGTCGCGAGATCGTAGTAGCCGCCGTTCATCATCACTTTCAGGTTCGGATTCTGCTGCATGGCGGAGGCGAGATCCGGCATCACGTTGACGCCCTGCGACGCACGAAGGGAGCGCCCGGCGGTTGATGCATATACATTTCCGGACTCAGCCAGAGGTTCTGGTAGCCCGGCTTGTAGGTCTTGCCGTCGCCGAACTTGAGCGTCCGCGCACGTAGTCGTTGAACGCCGCACGTAGGCGCCAGACGATCGAGGCCGTCTGCGGGTCGTAGTACGACTCGCGGCTCATCGGGTCGATGGTGGGCCCCGAGAAGCGCGTATCGAGCCGGCCGGTAGTCGTGTCGGAGCCGAGCAGGTTCTTCTCGAACTGCCCGCCGTTGATGCGCAGGTTCGAGCGCTCGATGTAATCGATCGGCAGGCCGATGTAATCGTGCAGCCGCGTTGCTATCGCGGTCTTGCGCTCCGGCGTGAGCTTCGCGCCGGCCGCAAGCGCCTGCGCATATTCGCCGAGGCGAAGCTGCTCCACTTCGGCGAGGAACGGCCTCGAGTGATGCCGGCGCATTGGCGAGCTTGTGGTGATACCAGGCGGTCGCCGCGTAGGTCGGCAGTGACAGGATATAGGGCTGATCCACCCCCGGATTCGTCTGCGGCGCGTCGGGGCTGTTGTCGAAATCCAGGATCTGCGAAAGGAAGATGACGCCGTTGAGATCGATGTGCTTCTCATTCTGCAGCACGTAAGCAAGGCGCCGCGACGCGCGTCGTGCCGTAGCTCTCGCCGAAGAGGTACTTGGGCGAATTCCAGCGGCCGTGACGCGTGATGAACTCGACGATGAAATTGGCGAACGCATGCGCGTCCGGGTCGACGCCGAAGAACGCCTTTTCCTTGTCCTTGCCGCGCAGGTGTCCGAAACCGGTTCCCGGCGCATCGACGAACACGAGATCGCTCACGTCGAGCAGGCTGTATTCGTTGTCGACGATGCGGTACGGCGCTGCCGGCGTGTGCGTGTCGGCCGGCGTCAGCACTCGCTTCGGGCCGAACGCGCCCATGTGCAGCCACACGGTCGACGAACCCGGGCCGCCGTTGAAGACGAACAGTGATCGGGCGCTGCGGGTCTTCGCTCTCGCCCTGGAAATACGCGACATAGGACATGCTCGCTTCCGGCACCTGCACGGTTGCCTGCGCGGCCTTGTCTTCGGGATTCACTGGGTCGGGATCCTTGGGATCCGCGACGTGAACCACGAGGAGGCCCGCTTCCGCCTTGTAGGCGAGCTTGCGCCCGCCGATGGCAAGGGTGCCGCTCGTGATCTGGCTCTCGTCCTTCAGGTGTTTCGGCGTTTCGGTGTCGTCCGGCTTGGCGTCGGCCTTGGCATCCGGCGCTGCGGCGTCCTTGGCGCTGGCTGGCACGCAGGCAAAGGCCGCAAGGAGACAGAACGCCGCGAGGGCGCTGATCGATCGTTGCTGCATGGGGTAGGTCCTGGGCTTGTTGTTCGGATGGCCCGGAAGTTTAGGGCCGACGACGCCCCGTTGGCGAATCGCGTCGTCGTCCTGATCGCTCGCTTCGGCGTGCCGCGCTACCAGCGGGGCCGCTGAGCCTTCGAGAAGATGGCGTTCGACGTAAGGAAGCCGATCTCGCCAGCGCGTGTCGTGTTGATGGGCTCCTCCGGAAACGACGCGAGAATCGTCTCGCAGCGCTCCGCGGCGCCCGCGCGGAATTCCGGATGCGTGAAGATATAGAGGTCGTTGCGCTCGATTCCCCTGAGGACGCGCTCGCCGCACTCCTCGAGGCTCATCCAGTTCGGCGAGTTCGGCCGATCCGCAAGCCGCTTCTCGTTCTCGATGAGTCCGCTGTCGCTGAATTCAGGCGGCCGGAGCTTGCCGGTCTCGCGGATGTTCGTCCGTACCGGGCCCGGGCAGAATGCGGAGACGCCGATGTTGTCCGGTGCAAGCTCCGCGCGCAGCGTTTCCGCCATCGAAACGAGAGCGCCTTTCGCTGTCGTGTAGATGACCGTATTCGGAATCGGGACGATCGCGGCCATCGACGCGGTGTTGACGATGTGGCCGCCTTCGCCGTGCTTGAGGATCCGCGGCAAGATGGTCTGAAGCCCGTTGACGACACCGCCGATCATCACGTTGAAGCCCCAGTCCCAGTCGGCATATTTCAGCTGTTTGATCGGGCCGACGAGACCCATGCCCGCATTGTTGCAGAGGACGTGGATCTTACCGAAAACCTTCTCGGCTTCGTCGGCGGCACGGGCGAAAGCCGGCCGATCGGTGACATTGAGCTTGAGCGCGTGGAGCGCGGTCGCCTGTCCCTGGGCCTTGAAGAAGCCAAGCGATTCCTCGATGTGGTCGTCGCGCAGGTCCGCGATCACAACCTTCATGCCGGCGTTGACGCAGGCTTTCGCGATACCGAGGCCGATGCCGCTCGCACCGCCCGTGATGAATGCGACTTTGCCTTTGACGTCTTTCATGACCCGGCACCTCTTGCTGTAGTTGACGGCTCAGGGCTTTCGACCCGACACCAGTGAGTAGTAGCCGTAACTCGTGCGCACCGCGATGTCGCGGAATCCCGCCCCCGCGAGGATTGCGCGCAGCTCCGCAAACGTAAATTGCTGGCCGCGGGTGCCGGCGAGCATCAGCATGGAAAACGCGGCGGCGGTGCGCGGGCCAGTACCGGCGTCGTCGAGCAGCATTTCATGCAACAGGATGCGCCCGCCGGAAGGCAGCGCGGCGCAGGCGCGCTGAGCGAGCTCCGCGCAGGTTTCGAACGTCCAGTCATGGAACACGTTCGAGAAGAAGTGCGCGTCGTAGCCTTGCGGCCAGGGCTCGCGGAAGAAATCGACGCTTACGGTGTCCACGCGTGCTCCGGCGCCGGCCGACCGAATGTAGCCGGCCGCGACCTGGCACATCGCCGGCAGATCGAGGATGGTGCAGTGGATCTCCGGATGGGCGGCGGCGAGCGCGATCGAGAAGCAGCCGGATCCGCCACCGATGTCGAGGAGGCGACGAACCCCCGAGAATTCGCCGCTGCGCGCAAGGCCCGCGGCGGCGGCCATGGAATGGCTGTGCATGAAGCGGGCGATGCGGCCGGCCTCATCGAGATTGATTTGACCGGTTTCCCACGCTGCGACAGGCGGCAGATCAGTCAGTCCATCGTCCTGCTGGGGCGCCTGGATCTTGAGGACATCCCGCAGCCTCGCATGATCGGCACTGGCCCGGGAGGAGGCGGGCCAGACATGGCCCCAGTAGAACGGATCGCCCCGCAACAGGTACTGCCGGGCTACGGGGGCGAGCTGGTACTCGCCTTCGTGCAGCGCGAGGAGATCGAGCGCTACCAGCATGCGCAGGAGCGTGTTGCAGCCGCGCGGCTGGAGCTTTCGCTCCCGAGCCACGGAGTCCGCCGACCGGGGTCCTTCGGCCAGCGATTCGAAGACACCGAGTTCGGTCGCAACGGTTACGGAGGGTAGCCAGAGCGCGGACAGCCAGAGGTCCCAGATTGGCCGGTCGTCGCAGGTTGGAAACGGCGCGGTCATGCGGTTCAATACTAGCGGCAATGCCCAATGCACAATCAACCGAGGGCGAAGTACGCTCGCTGGTACTATTTGCTGGGCAGGACACCTAACGGGTAGCCATGACCTACACCCTCAACGTCAACGGCAAAGCGCGCACGGTCGACGTCGACGGCGCGACGCCGCTCCTCTGGGTCCTGCGCGATGAGCTCGACCTCAAGGGGAGCAAATTCGGCTGCGGGATGGGCCTTTGTGGCGCGTGCACCGTGCACCTCAACGGCAAGCCCACGCGCTCGTGCGTAACGCCCGTGTCGAGCGTGGGAACAGCCGCCGTCACCACCATCGAGGGTGTAGGCGCCACGGCCCTCGGTGCGAAAGTGCTGCAGGCCTGGCTCGAGGTCGATGTCGTCCAGTGCGGTTACTGCCAGGCCGGCCAGATCATGTCGGCGACGGCGCTGCTCGCGGCCAAGCCGCGGCCCACGGATGAGGACATCGACGCGGCGATGAGCGGCAATCTCTGCCGCTGCTGCACCTACACGCGTATCCGAGCGGCCATCAAGCAGGCCGCGGGGCTTCCGACCGCCGACACGAGGGAAACATGAGCGTCGTTTCCGGGCAGCCGAGCGCCGACAAAATCTCCCGCAGGGCTTTCCTATCGGCATCCGTGACGGCGGGCGGCGGCCTGCTGCTGAGTTTCAGCCTGCCGATGCGGGCTCTGACGGATGCCGCGACTCAAGGTGCCGGCGCGCCGGCGATGCTGAACGCCTTCATTCGCATCGCGCCGAACGGCACCGTTTTCATCATGGCGAAGAATCCGGAGATCGGTCAGGGCATCAAGACAATGCTGCCCATGATCCTTGCCGAAGAACTCGACGCCGACTGGAAGCGTGTCCATATCGAGCAGGCGGAGCTCGATCCGAGCCGCTACGGCGCACAGTTCGCGGGCGGCAGTTTCGCGACGACCCTCAATTGGGATCCTTTGCGTCGGGCCGGCGCTGCGGCCCGGCAGATGCTCGTGGCTGCCGCAGCGAAGCGCTGGACTGTTTCGCCGGATGAGTGCACCACGTTGGCTGGCGTCATACGTCATGCGCCAAGCGGCCGAACGCTGGGCTACGGCGGCGTTGCGGCCGAGGCGGCAGCGATCCCGCCGCCCGACCTCAAGACGGTGACGCTCAAAGATCCAAAGAACTTTCGCATCATCGGCCAGTCGGTCCGCGGCATCGACAGCCCGCGGGTCGTCAAAGGCGAGCCGCTCTTCGGCATCGATGTCGTCGTGCCGGGAATGAAATACGCCGTGTTCGCGAAATGCCCGGTCTTCGGCGGCAAGATCGTGAGTGCGAATCTCGACGCCCTGAAATCGCTCCCTGGCGTCCGCCAGGCGTTTCTCGTCAAGGGCGGGAGCGTCGCGGAGGGTCTTATCGATGGCGTCGCCATCGTCGCCGACCGCTGGTGGCAGGCGAACCAGGCGCTCGAGCGGCTCGAGGCGAAGTGGGATGAGGGCGGCACCGCCACGCAGACGAGCGAAGGCTTTGCGCGCAAGGCGGTGGAACTCGCGCAACAGACTCCCGGCAAGTCGATCCGCTTCGATGGCGATGTGCAGGCAGCGCTCGCGCGCTCGGCGAAGGTAGTCGAGGCCTCGTATGCCTACCCCTTTCTTGCGCACGCGACGCTCGAGCCGCAGAACTGCACGGCTGCGGTGCGCGACGGCAAGGTCGAGATCTGGGCGCCGACGCAGACGCCGGCCAACGGACGTGAGCTCGTCGCGCGCACGCTCGACGTCGCCGAGGGCGACGTCACGATTCATATGACCCGCTGCGGTGGAGGCTTCGGACGGCGCCTCAACAACGACTACATGGCGGAAGCAGCGTGGATCGCGCGGGAAGCGGACGTCCCGATCAAGCTCCTCTGGAATCGCCAGCAGGATCTCCAGCACGACTTCTACCGCCCGGCGGGATTTCATCACTTCAAGGCGGGCATTGACGCAACGGGCAAGCTCATCGCCTTCCGCGATCACTTCGTGAGCTTCGGCGCAAACGACAACTTCGCGCCGAACGCGGCTCTGCAGCCAACGGAATTCCCGGCGCGCTTCGTCGCGGACTGCGAGCTGAGCGCAACGCTCCTGCCGCTTGGCGTGCCGGTCGGTGCGCTGCGCGCGCCGGGCAGCAACGGTCTCGCCTTTGCGTTCCAGTCTTTCCTCGATGAAGTCGCGCACGCGGCGGGCAAGGATCCACTCGCATTCCGGCTCGAGCTCCTCGGCGAGCGCCGCAGGTTGCCGACACCACCCGGCCGCTTCGGAAACATGCCGGGCTTCGACACCGGGCGGATGATCGACGTGCTCAAGCTCGTCGCCGACAAGTCCGGCTGGGGCCGGCGCACCTTGGCGAAGGGACGCGGCATGGGAGTTGCGTTCTATTACAGCCACTTCGGTTATTTCGCGGAAGTCGTCGATGCGTCGGTCAGTGTCGACGGCGTGATCAAGTTGCATAGGATCTGGGTCGCCGGTGACGTGGGCAGTCACATCATTAATCCGACGGGCGCCGAGAACCAGGCGCAAGGCGCGGCTCTTGATGGGCTCGGGCAGGCGCTCGGCCAAGCCATCACGATCGAGGCCGGGCGAGCGGTGCAGACGAACTTCCATGAATTCCCGCTGCTCAGGATGAGCGAGGCGCCGCCGGTCGAAGTGCACTTCATCCGCAGCGATGCGGCGCCGACCGGCCTTGGCGAGCCCGCGCTGCCGCCTGTCATTCCGGCACTCTGCAATGCGATCTTCGCTGGCGACAGGCAAGCGAGTCCGGCAGCTCCCGATCGACGCCGGCGCCTTGAAGTCGAGCGCATGATCAATAGTGCTACGCCGGTCGATGTCGGCCGGCTGCTCGACGAGGGGCGCTGGGGCGGGTATCAGATCTTCGTCGTGTCGCTGGCGGCGCTCGCCATCATCTTCGATGGGGTCGACATCCAGGCGCTCGGCGTCGCGATTCCTGCCCTGATGCAGGACTGGCAGGTCGACCGCGCACCGTTCAAGTGGGTCTCGGCGCTCGGTCTCGTCGGCATGGCGAGCGGCTCGGTCATCTTTGGACTCCTCGGCGACCGCTTCGGGCGGCGGCGCGCACTTGTCACCTGCCTGCTGCTGCTGGGTGTATTTACCGCGGCGTCCGCATACGCAACCGACATTCGCTCGCTCATGCTGCTGCGTTTTCTCGCGGGCCTCGGACTCGGCGGTGCGCTGCCGAATGCGAGCGCGCTTTCCTCGGAGTACGTGCCCCGGCGCCAGCGGCCGATCGCGGTCACGCTGACGATCGTGTGCGTACCGCTCGGTGCTTCACTCGCCGGATTTGCCGCGAAGAAAGTGCTCGAAACGCATACCTGGCACACGCTCTTCACGCTCGGTGGACTCAGCGCGATCGTCATTGCGATGGTGCTCTTCGCGCTGCTGCCGGAGTCGCCACGCTTCCTGGCCCGTAACGCCAGCCGCTGGCCGGAACTCGCGAGGCTGCTTGCGCGACTCGGACGCGCCGTGCCGGCGGGCTCGAGCTTCGTCGACAGCCATGAGCAGGACATCACACGCACGTCCGTCTCGGCGCTGCTCACGCCGCAGTATCGGCGCGACAGCCTGCTGCTCTGGTCGGCTTTCTTCACCTGCCTCTTCGCCGTCTATCTCGCCTTCACCTGGTTGCCGGCGACCATCAGCAAGACCGGCCTCGGCGCGGGCGCCGCGAGCCTCGGCCTCGCGGTCTACAATCTCGGCGGCGTCGCGGGCGCGATTCTCGCGGCGCTCCTCATCCAGAAATTCGGTTCGCGCGGCACGATGGTGGTCACCGCGCTCATCGCAATCGCAGGCGCCCTGGTGCTGAGCGGCATGCCTTTCACGCCCGACCGCGTCGATCACGTCATGATCATGCTTGGCGTCACGGGCGGGGCGATCAATGCGGTGCAGACGACGCTCTATGCATTGTCGGCGAATATTTACCCGACGGCCGTGCGCGCGACGGGAGTCGGCGCGGCGGCGACGATCGGACGGATCGGTGCGATCACGAGCTCGTTCCTCGGCGTGATCGGCGGCAGCGCCACATTTTTCGTCTTTACGGCGATTGCAATGGGATGCACGACAGTCGCCCTCGTCTTCATCCAGCGTCACGTGGCCGGAACGCGCTACCAGAAATAGATCTGCAGGGATTCGTCCTTGCGCCGCGGCGGAATCGCCGCGAGGAATTCGCGCTGGTCACGGAAATTGCGCGCGCTGCGCTCGATGAGGTTGTCAATTGCCGCGAGGCTGTGCTTCTTCTCCGCCGCCGTCGCGGGGCGCAGGTCCTGCGGGTCCGGGAAGATGCCCATCCCGGCCATGATGCAGTACCAGGAGAACGCGGGGTAAGCCTTGCCGATGCGCTTCCCGGCTTCGCCCGCAATGCTGTTGCCCGACATCCAGAGGTTGAGGAGTTCCTTCAACGGTTCGGAGATGTTGAGGTTGGTGGCATTCGCGCGCCAGTAGTCGGTGTCGGTGCGCGAATTCGTCTTGTAGTGAGTCACGATATAGTCGCGCGTGCCTTCGAAGTGTTCGTTGACGGCATTGTTGAAGCGCTCGTGGGCCGCGGGGCTGAAATCCCCCTTGAGCAGAGCCTCGGCAAAGGCATCGGCGGTCTTCTGGATGAAGAGCAGCGCAGTCGCTTCGAGCGGCTCTATGAAGCCTTGCGAGAGGCCGACGGCGAGGCAATTGCGGTTCCAATGCTCGGTCACGCGCCCGATGCGCATCTTGAGATGCCGCGCGGAAACATCCGCGTCCTGCAACCCGAGGCGCGTGCGCAGCTCCCTTTCCGCTTCGTCGGCCGAACAGTACGCGGAGCTGTACACGTAGCCGTTGCCGAAGCGGTTGGTGAGCGGAATCCTCCAGGCCCAGCCGTGCTTCATCGCAGTCGACACAGTCTGCGACGGGATGGAATCGGTCATCGGCGAGGGCAGGGCGACCGCGGCGTCGTTGAAGAGGTTGCCGGAAAAGCTCGCGAACGGAGTCTTCAGGGCCTTCTCGATGAGGAGCGCCGCAAAGCCCGTGCAGTCGACGAAGAAGTCCGCGGCGATCGTGTCGCCTTCGCGCGTCGCAACCGACGCGATGTCGCCGCGCTCATCGAGCGTTGCGTGTGTGACATGGCAGCTCTTGTAGCGAACGCCGCGTTCGACCGCCTTGCCATGCAGGTAACGCCCGAGGAGCACCGCGTCGAAGTGATAGCCGTACCAGACGTCGAACGGGAATTCCTCCGCCGGAATCGGCGCGCGCTTCTTCTCGGCAAGTTTCGAGGCGATGAAGAAGCGGTTCGGATGCGCGTAGACGTCGGCGCCGCGGACTCGCGCCTGCACGTTGTGCACGAACTGCGTCATCGTGAGGTTGTCGAGCATCGACGCGAACGGATGGAAATAGCTCGTGAAGCCGGGCTTCGTAGACCAGCCGTCGAACGTGATGCCGCACTTGTAGGTCGCGTTGCAGGCGGGCATCCACTCCGACTCCTCGATGCCGAGACGATCGAAGAAGCCGCGCAGCCACGGCGTCGAGCCCTCGCCGACGCCGATGGTTTCCACGGACGGCGATTCCAACAGTGAAATCTCGACGCCCTGCTTGCCGAGTGCATCGGCAAGTATCAACGCGGTCATCCAGCCCGCCGTGCCGCCGCCAACGATGGCAATACTGCGGATCGGCGCACGCGCCGCAGGATCCGCATGCCGCGAAGCGGTGTCGTGATAGGAATAGTTGAAGAGAGTCGCAGTCAAGGCGATCTCCGGGGCCGTCAGGCGGTCGCGTCCTCGCCACTGCTGCGGCCGTCTATCCAAGTGTCGATGACTTTGAGTCCATCGTCCACCAGCGCAAGGCTCGCGCGGTAGCCGGGCGCTATCCGGCCGAGTTCCGCTCCGAGGCCGAGGAACTCGGCCGGATTGCGGCTTGCCATCTGCGCGGCTTCCACGAGCGGGAGGCCGAGGAGATCCACGGCATTGCGCACGCTCGTCGCCATATCGACGTCGGAGCCCGCGAGCGTGCCGTCCTCATCGACGAGCACGCCGTCCGCGATCGAAATCATGCGTCCTTGCAGCGAAAAAGATTTCTCATCGGCGCCGACGCTCGGCATGGCGTCGGTCACAAGCATGAAGCGGTCGTGACGCTTGCAGCGCAGTGCAATCCTGAGCACGGTCGGATCGACGTGCCGGCCATCGACAATAATGCCGCACCAGCTGTCGGCGTCATCGAGCGCTGCTCCGACGACACCGGGTGCACGTCCTGTGAGCTGCGACATGGCATTGAAGAGATGAGTGAAGCCGGTGAGCCCGTGCTCGAGGGCGGTGCGGATCTCCTCGTAGGTGGCATTGGTGTGGCCCGCGGAAACGACGACGCCGGCCGCGGAGAGTATCGCGATCATGTTGGGCGTCGTCATTTCGGGCGCGAGCGTCACGAGCGTGCGCCCGCCCTTTAGCGAGGTGAGAAGGCCGATTGCGCCTTCGTCGAGTTCGCGGATCTTCGCAGGGTCATGCACGCCTTTGCGCACGACGTTCAGGAACGGCCCTTCGATGTGAATGCCGAGCACGCCCGGCACGCGTGCCTCGATTGCCCCGCGCACGGCCGCGACGGCACGTGCAACGATATCGAGATCGTCACTGATGAGGGTCGGCAGGAAGCCGGTCGTGCCGAACTGGCGATGCGCACGCCCGATTTCGCGGATCGTGTCGATGCTGGGTTCGGCGTTGAAAAGGACGCCGCCGCCGCCATTCACCTGCGTATCGAGAAAGCCAGGAACCAGCAGATTGCCAGCGAGATCGACGCGCCGCGCGGCCGCGACGCGCTTGTCGCTTTGCCGTACCACGGCGGTAATACGGGCACCATCGAGGAGCACCGCCTGCCCCTCGATCACTCCCGCATCGGCCAATACGCGTCCATTGACGAGCGCGACCGTCATCAGACCGTCTCCGTCACTTTGCTGAGGTGCGGCGGGTGATCGGGATTGCGGCCGCGGCTGACCGCGAGGGCGTTCGCGAGTCGATAGAACGACTGGATCATCAGGAGCGGCTCGATTGCCGCATGCGCACGCAGCGTCGGCAAAACGACGGCACCCTCGGCATCCGCCCCGGCGAGCATCAGCTCGGCGCCGGCACTATTCAGATCGCACGCAAGCTGCTCGGTGCCCGCATGCGTTTCATCGTGCTGCGCGAAGACGAGTACGGGAAAGCCCTTGCGTACGAGCGCCATCGGCCCGTGACGGAGCTCAGCGGCGCTGAAGGCTTCCGCATGCAGGCCGCAGGTTTCCTTGAACTTGAGCGCCGCTTCCTGCGCGATGCCGAGACCGAGGCCGCGCCCGATGACGTAGAGATTGGTCGCGGACTGCAGCCGTGCAATTGCCGCACTCCAGTCAAGCTCCCATGCGGCTTCGAGAAGTGTCGGTGACGCTCCGAGCGCGTCGGTCAATGCCGGATCGCGGATCCAGGAGGCGACCAGCTGGATGATCGCGGCGAGCGAGGCAATGTAGGACTTCGTCGCGGCGACGCTCGTTTCGGGGCCCGCATTGAGCGCAACGGTGTGGTGCGCGGCCCGCGACAGCGGAGAGTTGTCGGCATTGACAAGCGCCACGACCAGAGCGCCCGCGCTCTTCGCGGCGGCGACGGAGGAGAGCAGATCGGGACTCGCGCCCGACTGGGAGATCGCGAGGCAGAGCACGCCTTCGAGATCCGCTTTTGCGGCGTAGACCGAACTGATCGACGGCGCGGCGGAGGAGGCGAGCACCCCGGCTCGGGTTTCGATCAGGTATTTCGCGAAGGTCGCGGCGTGATCGGAACTGCCGCGGGCGACCGTTACGACCGCGCGCGGCGCCGCCTTGCGCAGCACTTCGCCGAGACGCTCAAGGCTCTCGCGGTTGGTCTCGAGCATCGAGCGGATGACGGCGGGCGCTTCAGCCGCCTCGCGGAACATTCGGGTATCGAGATTCACGTCGGCGCGCTGAGTTCGGCGACGAAATCGTAGGTATCGCCGCGGTACCAGGATTGCGAGAACTCCACCGCGCGGCCGTCCTTGAGAAAGCCGAGGCGCTCAACGAGCAGGCCCGCGTCCTTCTCCTTCGCGCCGAGGAGTTCCGCCTGCTCGGCATTGAAAAGCATGGCCCTGAGGCGCTGCAGCGCGCGCACAGGACGATTGCCGCTCTTTTCGAGCGCTTCGTAGAGCGAGGTCTCGACGGCGTCAAGCGAGGGCAGGCAGGAGGCGAGCACGGTCGAGTATTCGACGGCCATGGGCGCGTCGTCGGCGAAGCGAATGCGATGGAAGCGATACACGGGCGTGCCCGGGCTCGAGCGCAGCGAGAGCGCTTCTTCCGGCGTTACCGTCCCTTCGGAACGGCGGAGCCACACACTCCGCGGAGTACGGCCACGCGCGCGCATGTCTTCGGAGAACGAGGTCAGCTTCGAGAAATTCTTTTCGACCCGCGCGCAAACGAAAGTGCCGGAGCCTTGCCGGCGTACCAAGAGTCCCTCGCTCACGAGTCCATCGATCGCTTTGCGCACGGTGATGCGCGAGACGGAAAGATCGGTTGCGAGATCGCGTTCGGGCGGCAGCGCATCGTCCGGTGACACGAGGCGACGCTCGATCGCGTCGCGCAGCGCACGCTGCAATTGCTGGTAGAGAGGCTGGCTGCTCGATTCATCGAGCGGGCGCAATTTCAGCGACAGGGAAGTCAATTCGCCTCTCCTCCAATGTCCGACAGGCGAGATATTACCAATATCATACCAGTTGTCACGCACAGCGTAATTGGTAGGGTTGTAACTCCTTGTTAGAAGGGCTATCCAGCGGTTGTTGTGTAAATGGTACTAAACAGGGATAGCAATTCGTCACGACTGATACTATATTGGCACTCAATTGGTCCTGTAGACCGAGACACTGTGTTGTAGCGCCAACGATGCGCCAGCACGCCGCCAAAAGAGAGCCTAAGGGGAAACGAGCCTATGAGAATCCACAGGTCGACGTTGGTAGGAACCGCTGTCGCCATCGCCCTGTTCGGGCAGAACGATCGGGCGCGCGCGGCGGACGATCCGAATGCGAAGCCGAACGACGTGATCGAGGAGGTCGTCGTCTCGGGCATTCGCTACTCCGAGCAGCAGTCTCTCGAGACGAAGCGTAACTCCGACTCGCATGTCGAGGTCGTCACGGCCGAGGACATCGGCAAGATGCCCGACAAGAACGTCGCCGATTCGCTGGCGCGTGTCACGGGCGTCACGACGAGTTCGGCGAGCGCCAACGAAGGCGGGTTCGACGAGAACGATCGCATCAGCATGCGCGGCACGAATCCGAGTCTCACGCAGACCCTCATCAACGGCCACAACGTCGCCGCCGGTGACTGGTTCGTGCTGAACCAGGTGCAGCAAGTTGGTCGCAGCGTCAGCTACACTTTGCTGCCCTCAGAGCTCGTAAGCCGAATCCTGGTCCACAAGAGCTCGGAAGCCGGGCTGGTCGAGGGCGGCGTCGCAGGTTCCGTCGACATCATCACCCGCCGACCGCTCGATCTCAAAGACAACATCACCGTCTCCGCCTCCGTCGGTGCTGTGTATGCGGACCTACCGGACAAGACCGATCCACAGCTGAGCGCGCTCTTCGGCTGGAAGAACGACGCAAGCAATTTCGGCATCCTCATTCAAGGCTTCGATGAAAAGCGCCATCTGCGACGCGACGGCGTGGAACTCCTCGGCTACGAACACATTGCGCCGGGCAGCGCCATTGCAACGGCGCATCCTGACCTTGCCAATGTTGCCTACCCCGCGCTGATCGGCGCCGCTCTCTTTGAACAGGAGCGCGAGCGCAAGGGCGGACTCATCGATGTCCAGTTCAAGGCCAGCGACAATTTCTCGCTCGATGGCCAGTTCTTCTACTCGAAGCTCGACGCGGGCAACTACAACCGCAACTACCTGCTGTGGAATACCCACTACATCGCGAGCGGCGGTGGCCAGTCGCCGGATCCGGGCTACGTCGTGACGAATGGCACGCTGACGCAGGCGAATTTCTCGCCGGTCAACGGCACGTTCTACGGCGTGTACGACCAGATCTCGCGGCCGGATGAAGAGGCGACGTCGAACTACGGCAGCCTCGATGCCGACTTTCGTGCAAGCGACGCATTGACCTTCAGCATGCAGATCGGCACATCGACCGGTCACGGCAAGACTCCGACCCAGGACGTATCCGAGACATTGCCGGGCACCTCAATGGGAGCCGGCTGGTCCCTGGACGGTCTCAGCAATGCGCCGAATTTCAATCTTGGCGCGACCGACAATGCGGCGCCGGTGAAGCCGGGCGGCGCGCCGACCGATTTCGGCTGGATTTTCGGCGCGCAACTTATCGACGTGAAGGACCAGGAAGATTGGGCGCAGATCGACAGCAACTTCAACATGGACAAGGGCGCCTGGACGGACCTCAAGTTCGGCCTGCGCTACAACAAGCATGAACGCGACTCGAAGAATGCGATCGCGCAGGGCCCGACCTTCGGCGGCGGCACGACCGGCGGCGGCGGCGTCGACACCGCGCATTACCCGACGACCTTCACGAACTATCCGTCGAATTTCAATACATTCGGCGGCGCCTTCCCGACCGACGTCTGGTACTGGACGCCATCGCAGCTCGCGGAGTACAACCTCTGGACGGGCACTACGGCGACCAGCGACGTCCAGCGCGATCCGATCGAGCGCAGCTACTACCAGTACTGGTTCGGCGTGAAGGAAGAGAACACGGCGGCCTACGCGCAGTTCGACTTCAAGGGTTCGAACTGGAGCGGCAATGTCGGCCTGCGCTATGTGCAGACCAAAGAAGACGTGACGACCTACACGGCTTCGACGACCGCGAACAATCCTGATGCGATCACGGGATCGCTCTTCGGGCCGTTCGTCGCCATTCCGGTCAGCCATACGTACAACGACGTCCTGCCGAGCGCGAACCTCAAGATCGACCTCAACCAGGACCTCGTTGCGCGCTTCGCGCTGTCGAAGACGATGACACGTGCCGACTACTCGGCACTCGGCGGGTTCACGGATCTCACGCCGCCGGCGACGGTTGGTGGTACGGGCACGGGCTCGGGCGGCAATCCGGACCTCGAGCCCATCCGCTCGACCAATGTTGACGCGGGGCTCGAGTGGTACTTCGCGAAGACGTCGCTCCTCGCGGTCGGCGTCTTCTACATGGACCTCGAGAACTACGTGAGCTTCGGCAGCGAGACGAAGACCTACTTCACCTACAGCACGTTGTTCCCGAACGGTGCCGATGTTCCCTACCTCCTCACGGTGCCGGTGAATGCGAAGGGCCGGGTGCAGGGTTTCGAACTCACGTACAAGCAGACCTTCCTGGACCATTTCGGCATCGACGCGAACTATACGTATGCGGACGGCAAGCAGACCTCGCTCGTCACGAACGGGGATGACCGGCTGGTCGGCACGTCGAAGAACACCTATAACCTGAGCGGCTGGTATGAGAACGCGCATTTCAACGCGCGCCTCTCATATACCTACCGCTCGGCGTTCTTCAGCGGGCTCGATCGCAACAGCGCGTTCTCGCAGGACGACATCTCGGGACTCTCGGCGACGCTCGGCTACACTCTGAACGAGCACCTGTCGTTCGTGCTGGACGGGCAGAACCTGACCAACGAGACGCTCAAGTACTACTCGCTCAACACGGACCAGCCGCGAGCCTTCTATAAGAACGGCGCGCAGTACTACTTCAACGTACGCGTCAAGTTCTGATCCGGCGCGGATCGGAATGCCCTTGGGCACCGCGAAAGGGCGGAGGAGGAAACTCCTCCGCCCTTTGTTTATGTTGAGAGGGGTATGTTGAGCGCCATGCCGGGGGCCGCCGTGAGCTCGATTCATCGCAATACCGTACTTGTCTGCCTCCTGCTCATCGCGGGATGCCGGTCGCTGCCGTCGGCGCGTTCCCCCGCGCAGGCGTCGGTGGCCGTCATCCCGGCTCCGGCGGTAGTTACGCTGATGCCGGGTAGTTTCACCGTCTCCTCGGATACAACCGTCCTTGGTGGAAACGATCCAGGCCTGAATTGGATTGCGCGCTACTTCAGCGACCTTGTGCTGAAGAGCCGCGGCATCACCTTTGGCCTTAATTCGAGGCCCGGTGCGCCGCTGATCGAATTCGTGCTCGATCCCAAGGCGGAGGGATCGGATCCGGAGAGCTACACGCTGGTGGTCGAGCCGAAACGCATCCGTGTTGCCGCGCGCGACCGCCGAGGCCTCTTCTACGGAGCGATCACGCTGTGGCAGCTCGTGACGGCGGATGAGTCTGCGGCGCCCGAGGTGAAGCTCGGCGCGATGCGCATCGTCGATTCGCCGCGCTTTCGCTGGCGCGGCGTCATGCTCGATTCCGCACGCCACTTCCAGGAGCCGGCCGAGATCGAGCGCTTTATCGACGGCATGGCGACAACCAAGCTGAACGTTCTGCACTGGCACCTGACCGACGATCAGGGCTGGCGCCTTGAGATCAAGAAATATCCGCGACTCACGGAGGTTGGAGCGTGGCGCGTGCCGGCTGGCCATGCGGCGCAGGCGGACATCGACCCGTCGACGGGCAAGCCGCGCCTCTACGGTGGCTTCTACTCGCAGGAGACCGTACGTCATCTTGTCGAATACGCGGCCGAGCGCGGCATCACGATCGTGCCGGAGATCGAAATGCCGGGCCATGCGACCGCGGCGATCGTCGCGTATCCGGAGCTCGGCGTCTACGGACGCGCCGCCGAAGTCCGTGCCCTCCGACTGGGGCATCTACACGAACCTCTACAACGTCGATGAGCCGACGCTGAAATTCCTCGAAGACGTACTTGATGAAGTGATGACGCTCTTTCCCGGTGAGTACATTCACGTCGGTGGCGACGAAGCGGTCAAGACGCAATGGCACGTTGTCGTCGCGGGTGCAGGCGCGCATGCGCGAACTCGGCGTTACCGAACGAAGCGGCGCTTGCAGAGTTTCGTCGTGCATCGCATGGAGCGGCATCTGAGCGAGCACGGTCGCCGGCTCATTGGCTGGGATGAAATCCTGCAAGGCGGCATAGCGCCGCATGCCACGGTCATGTCCTGGCGCGGCGTCGATGGCGCAGTGACCGCTGCCCACGCGGGCCACGACACGGTGCTCTCGCCGTCGCCGACGCTGTACCTTGATCACGTGCAGAGCGATGCGCCGAACGATCCGCCGGGGCGGGGCGGCGTCATCACAGCCGAGGATATCTATCGTTTCAATCCGCTGCCCGCGACGTTGACGCCGGACGAGGCGAGCCACGTGCTTGGCCTGCAGGCGGATCTCTGGACCGAGCACATCCGCACGCCGGAACGCGTCGAGTTCATGACATTCCCGCGCGTTGCCGCGCTCGCGGAGGTCGGCTGGTCGCCGGCGGAGCGGCTCGACTGGCCGGCATTCGTCGAGCGCCTGGTGCCGCAATACGGCCGCTATCGGACGCTGGGCATTCGCGCATCCGACAGCCCCTTCGCGGTGCGCGTCGCGGCGCAGTTTCACCCGGCGCATGGCCAGGTCGCCGTCGAACTGTCGAACGCCACCGGATTCGGCGACATCCGCTACACGACTCGACGGCTCCGATCCGACGGCCGCATCGACGCGATTCGCAGGCGCCGCTCGAGGTGGCGCCGATTGGTGAACTGCGCGCGGCGACTTTTCGTCGGCGCTCGGCAGCTGTCGACGGTCGTGACGCAGCGTCTCGATCCGGCCGCTATCGCGACGCGCACGAGCCGTGACCTCCAGCTCTGCGGCGAGGCACTGCCGCTCGCACTGGAGGACGACGGAGCGGTCGCGGGGCCGCAGGGCAGTCTTCTGATCGATCTCATGAATCCCTGCTGGCTCTACGCTGCAGCCGATCTCACGCGTGGCGCAACGATCACGGCCGCAGTCGGCCAATTGCCGTTCAACTTCCAGATCGGTGATGACGTGCGCAAGATCAGGTTTGGCAAGCCCGGAATCACCGGCGGGCGAACTCGAGGTCCGGCTCGACAACTTGCCAGGGCGAGCGAATCGCCGTGCTGCCGCTCGCGCCAGCGGTCGCCAACGACGCGGTGACGACACTGCCACCGGTTCGCCTGGAGCCGCGCGCGGGCACGCACGACCTTTGTCTCGCGTTCACGCAGAATGGCGTCGACCCGATCTGGGCCATCGACTGGATTCGCGTCACGCGAATAGACTGCCGAGCGATGCGGGAACTCAAACTCATAGCGCCGCTCGCCGGCTGGAGCACGCCGCTCGCGGAAGTGCCCGACGCGGCATTCGCAGGCCGGCTGCTCGGCGACGGCCTCGCGATCGATCCGACGAGCTCGACGTTGCACGCACCCTGCGATGGTGAGGTGGCGGCAATTCCATCGTCGGGTCACGCCGTAACGATCCGTGCGGCAGGCGGCGCGGAGATCTTGCTGCACGTCGGCATCGATACCGTGAAGCTCGGTGGCCGCGGTTTCACGCCGCGCGTGCAAGCCGGTGCTCGGGTGAAAGCCGGCGACCCGTTGCTCGATTTCGATCTCGATGCCCTGGCGCGCGCAGCTCCGAGCCTCCTGACGCCCGTCGTCCTGCTCGACGGCACGGGATTCACAATCGTTCGCCGCAGCGTTGGTTGTGCGCTCAAGGTCGGCGATCCCCTGTTCGAGCTTGAGGGTGCGGGCGCGGCTCCGGTTGCGCAGGCGAACCCAGCGCGCGGCACGCTTGAGCGACGCCTCGTCATCGAACTGGAATATGGGATACACGCGCGACCGGCGGCCATGCTGGCCAATGCCATCAAGGGTGCCGCAGCCGACGTTGAGCTTTCGATCAACGGGCGTACGGCCAACGTTCGCAGCGCGGTCGCCCTGATGGCGCTCGGAGTGCGCAAGGGTGATGCAGTGACGTTCGCAGCTAGCGGTGCGCAGGCGCACGCGGCGCTCGATGCGCTCGAGAGCGTGCTCGCCAGCATTCACGAATCGCCTGGAACGGCGCATTCGGTGTCGACTATCGCCCCCTCACCACAGGCCGCAGCACAAGACGGAGTCATTCGGGGCATCGTTGCGAGCCGTGGATTTGCCGTCGGCCGTGCGACTCATCTCGTGCACCCGGAGCCTTCCGTTGACGAGGAAGGGCGCGGCGTCGCGACGGAGAAGGAGGCGCTCGCCACTGCGCGCGAGACCGTCAAGGAGCGAATTGGCCGGGTCGCGGCGAGCGCGCACGCGTCGACACGCGACGTGCTGACCGCGCATCTGGCATTTCTCGACGATGAGACCCTGATCGCAGGTGCCGAGGCCTCAATTACGAGTGGCAAGAGCGCGGGATTTGCCTGGCGCCTCGCCGTCAATGAGAGTGTCGCGGTGCTCCGCGGCGTTGGCGATACTCGCCTGCATGAGCGCATCGACGATCTCAACGATCTCGCGGCCCAGGTCCTCATGGCACTTGCCGGCACGTCGACGGCCATAAGCTTGCCGGATGAAGCCATCGTGCTCGCTGACGAGTTGCTGCCCTCGCAATTCGTGGGGCTCCCGATTGGCCGGGTCGCGGGCATCTGCGTTGGCGGCGGTGGGCCGACGTCGCATGTAGCAATCCTCGCGGCTGCTGCCGGCGTTCCGATGATCGTTGCTGCGGGCCCTGCGATTCGTGCCGTGACGGAGGGCACAGAGGTCGTACTGGATGCGGAGGAAGGCCGTCTCCTGTCGACACCAACCGCCGCACAAAAAGACGCGGCGCGGCTAGCGCTGAGCGAGAACCGGTCGCGCCTCACCGCCGCGCTCGCCGAAGCTGCGACCGACTGTCGCATGGCGGATGGAGAGCGCATCGAGATCCTGGCGAACATCGGATCAGCCGCGGACGCGCGTACGGCGATGGCGCAGGGCGCCGAGGGCTGCGGCCTTTTGCGCACAGAGTTTCTCTTTCTCGAGCGGCAATCGGCGCCAGAAGAGGACTATCAACATAAGCAATATCAAGAGATTGCAGATATCTTCTCAGGTAAGTCCTTGGTCATCCGGACGCTCGATGCGGGCGGCGACAAGCCGATCGGGTACCTGCCGATGCCGCCTGAGGAGAATCCAGCGCTCGGTCTTCGAGGCATTCGCACAAGTCTCTGGCGGCCGGACCTGCTTCGGACCCAGCTGCGGGCACTGCTTCGCGTGATGCCCAGGGGCCAGTGCCGGGTGCTGCTCCCGATGATCACCGAGGCAGGCGAGATCCGTGAAGTTCGCAAGATCCTTGCCGAGGAGCGGGGCGAGCTCGGCCTGGCACAGACGCTCGCTCTCGGCATCATGATCGAAACGCCGGCTGCCGCACTCACGTCGGCCACGCTCTCGGCCGAGGCGGATTTTCTTTCCATCGGCACGAATGACCTGACGCAATACGCGCTCGCCATGGATCGCGGTCATCCGCAGCTCGCCGTGCACCTCGATGCGTTGCATCCGGCCGTGCTGCGGCTCATTGCGGCCACGGTCGACGGCGCGCGCAAGCACAGTCGGCGGGTTTCAGTCTGCGGCGGCGTAGCGTCGGACCTCGCCGCGGCGCCCGTGCTCATCGGCCTCGGCGTTGTCGGTTTGTCCGCCGTGCCGTCGAAGATTGCCGAGCTCAAGGCATCGATTCGTCCGCTCACGCTCGCCGGCTGTCGTGCACTGGCCGGGCAGGCGCTCGAGCTCGATTCCGCGGCAGCGGTCCGCGCACTGGTCGCTCAAAGGCGCAAGGCAGTTCCATGAAGCCCATGTTCTCCGGTGTGCAGCAGATCGGCCGCGCACTGATGTTGCCGATCGCCGTGCTACCGGTCGCGGGGCTCCTCCTGCGTCTCGGTCAGCCGGATCTCCTGAACCTCGCGCCGATGGCGGCGGCGGGCGATGCGATTTTCTCGAATCTGGGGCTCCTCTTCGCCATTGGCGTCGCCGTGGGCCTCGCCCGCGAAAATCACGGGGCGGCAGGTCTTGCGAGCGTCGTGGGCTACCTCGTCACGACGAAGGGCGCGGAAGTCCTGATCGGCGTGCCCGCGGAGGCCATCGCCGGGCTTACGGGCCAGGCGCACGACCTTGCAGCCGCGGCGTACAAGTCGCGCGAGCTCGCAAAACTCAGCGTGCCGGCCGGCATCATCTCGGGTCTCATCGCGGGCGGGCTCTATAACCGCTACAGCGACATCGAGCTGCCGAGCTATCTCGCGTTCTTCGGCGGGCGGCGCTTCGTACCGATTGCGAGCGGCGTCGTCGGCCTCGGTCTCGCCGCGCTCTTCGGCTGGGGCTGGCCGGTGCTCGAGCACGGCATGGACGGCCTCAGTCGCTGGGTGCTCGGCTCCGGCGACGTTGGGCTATTCGCCTACGGCGTGCTGAATCGTGTGCTCATCATCACGGGCCTGCATCACGTCATCAACAACATTGCCTGGTTCCTGCTCGGCGATTACCACGGCGTCACCGGCGATCTGAAGCGATTCTTCGCGGGCGATCCGAGCGCCGGCGCCTTCATGTCGGGCTTTTTCCCGGTGATGATGTTCGGCCTGCCGGCGGCGTGTCTTGCGATGTATCGCGCGGCCCGCCCCGAGCGACGCCGCGCGGCGGGGGGGCTGCTGCTCTCGATGGCGCTCACCGCTTTCCTCACAGGCGTCACGGAGCCGATCGAATTCACGTTCGTCTTCCTGGCGCCCGTTCTCTATGCGATCCACGCCGTGCTGACTGGCGCCGCGATGGTAATCATGCACCTTCTCGATGTGCATCTCGGATTCAGCTTCTCGGCCGGGCTCTTCGACTATGTTCTCGGCTACAGCCGCGCGACGCATCCGCTGCTCCTCATTCCGATCGGCCTTGTGTACTTCGGGGTGTACTACGGGCTCTTCATGTATTGCATCCGCCGGTTCGACCTGAAGACGCCCGGCCGAGAATCGGGCGAAGCCGCGGTGATTCCGGCGGCCGTTCCGGGCCGCGGCGATGAGCGGGCGCGGGCTTTTGTTGTCGCGCTCGGCGGTGCGCGCAATCTCGCGTCGGTCGATGCGTGCATGACGCGGCTGCGACTTGCGCTCGTCGACCCGGAAGCGGTCGATGGCGAAGCCTTGAAACGCCTCGGCGTGCGCGGGACGGTGAAGCCGTCACCGAAGGAGCTGCAAGTGATTCTCGGGCCGATTGCCGATCAGGTGGCCGGCGAAATACGCGCCGTGCTGCGCGCAGGCCCTGCGGCGGATACCTCGGCGGAGAAGATTGTGGCCGCACTCGGCGGCGCGCCCAACATCCGCGACCTCGTGCTGTCTTCGACGCGCCTTTGTTTCACGGTCGCCGACGACGCGTCGGTCCTGAGCGAAGCACTCGAGCGGCTCGGCGTTCGCGGCGTCGCCCGGCCAGCCGCAAAGCGTGTCCATGTCATCGTCGGCGGCGACGCGAAGTCCCTGCTCGAACGGATTCAACCGCTCCTCGCCTGAAAGCGGCTGACGGCCGGGCCGCGGCAACGATTACACTAGCCGCGAGCCGCCGCAGCGCGGTTGAAGTGGGGGGCCGTTTGAATCCCGTCATCGATGTCGAGAAGCTCGTCGACGATCAGCGGCTCGGGCGCTTCAACCTCAATCTCTTCGTCTGGTCGTTCCTCGCGATGTTCGCGGACGGCTATGACCTCGCGGTGATGTCCTTCGCGACGCCTGAACTCGTGCGGCTTTGGCATGTGCCGCCGGATTCGCTGCGTGTGGCGCTCGTCGCGAGCCTTGTCGGCATCGTCTTCGGCGCGCTCATCTTCGGCGCGCTCGGCGATCGCTTCGGCCGCAAGCGCGCGATCGTGATGGGTTGCCTCATCTACGGCCTCGCGACGCTTGCGATCGTTGCGGCGAGCGACCTTACGCAGGTCGCGTGGCTACGCTTCGTCACCGGCATCGGCCTCGGTGGTCTCATGCCGAATACCATCGCGCTCAACTCCGAACTCTCGCCGAGGCGCTGGCGCGCGACGCTCATCGTCCTGATGTTCGTCGGCATCACGCTCGGCGGCGTCGCGCCAGGCGTCGCGAGCGCGCGTCTCGTCGCAGAGCATGGCTGGACGATTCTCTTTCTTATCGGCGGCGCGGCTCCGCTTGCGATCGCTGGCGGCGTCGCACTCTGGATGCCGGAGTCGGTGAAGCTCCTCGCCCGTCATCCTGCGAGACGCGCGGCGCTGCTGAAGACCGCACGCAGCCTGAGGCGCGATCTTGAGATTGCGGAGGATGCTGTCTTTCAGGCGCCGCGGTCAGCCGAAATCGCGGGCTCCGGCCTCAGACAGATATTCGGCGGCGGCCTCGCGCCCATCACGTCGTTGCTTTGGGTCCTCTTTGGCGCGGCGCTCCTCAGCAACTTCTTCCTGAACGGCTGGCTGCCGCTCATCTTCACGGGGAATGGCCTCTCGGCCCACGAGGCGGCGGTCGCAACCACCTGGTATCACGTCGGCGCCGCGCTCGGCGGCCTTGCCGTGAGCGTCGTGCTCGACCGGTTCGGCGTCGTGATCATTGCCGTGCTTTTCAGCCTGGCGGGTCCCTGTGTCGCCGCCATCGGATGGCCGGGCCATTCGTTCGCGACGCTCGCGCTGCTCGTTTCCCTCTCAGGCTTCACGGTCGTGGGCGCGATTTTCGGCATCAACGCGAGTGCGGGGCTCCTGTACGCGACCGAATTCCGTTCAAAAGGCGTGGGCTGGGCGTTCGCGGTCGGACGCGTCGGATCGATCGCGGGCATCCTGATCGGCGGTGCGCTCATCGCGCGCAAACTCCCCTTGCCGGAACTCTTCCTTGCACCGGCTGCGCCAATGGCGATCGGCGCGCTCGCGGCATTCGGGCTCGTGTATTTCTGCTACCGGCGCTTTCGCGGCTTCAAGCTCGACGACGTGCCTGCCTCATGACTGCGTTTTCAGGATGCTGATGACGCGCGGTTCCATGTTTTCCTTGAGTCCGAGGATCGAGTAGACACGGCCGATTCCCGATTCCTTCGCGCCGCCAAAGGGCACAGTCGCGGAGGTGGCGCGGTGCTGATTGACCCAGGCCGTGCCCACCTCGAGTCTCGCCGCGATCTTCGCCGCGCGCTCCGGATCGCCGCTCCAGACCGAGCCGCTCAATCCATAGCGCGTGTCGTTCGCGCGGCGCACGGCGTCGTCGATGTCCTTGAATTTAAGCACCGGCACGATCGGCCCGAACTGCTCCTCACGCACCAGGCGGCTCGTCTCATCGAGGTCAGTCACGATCGTCGGCGGAAAGAAATAGCCCGGCCCGGCAGGGACCTCGCCGCCCGCCAGTATGCGGCCGCCGCGCCGCTTCGCGTCCTCGAGAATGCCGATGACCTTCTCGTACTGCATGCGATTCTGGATCGGGCCGAACTGTGACGTCGCATCGAGGCCATCGCCGACCCTGGCCTTGCGCGCTTCGCCCGCGAGCGCCTCGCAGAGCGCATCGTAGATCCGCTCGTCCGCATAGATGCGCTTGATCGCCATGCAGACCTGGCCGCTGTTGACCATGGCGGCGAAGAAGAGCTTGGGCGCGACGGCCTGCGGATCGACGTCATCGAGCACGATGGCGGCGTCGTTGCCGCCGAGCTCGAGCGTGACGCGTTTGAGACTCGCGGCGGCGCGCGCCATGACCTTCTTGCCGGTCGCGACGGAGCCGGTGAAGGAGATCTTGTCGATGCCCGGATGGGCCGTCATCCATTCGCCGAGGTCATCGCCGCCCGCGAGCACATTCACAACTCCCGGCGGAAAGATCTCGCGCAGCAGCTCACCCATCCTGAGGGTAGCGAGCGGCGTGTAGGGCGAGGGCTTCAGGACGACCGTATTGCCGGTGTAGAGAGCCGACACGACAGGCCCTGCGGCCAGGTTGATCGGCGCATTCCAGGGCGTAATGACACCAACGACGCCGAGCGGCCGGTACACGAGTTCGATGTGCCGTTCGGCGTCGTCGACCAGGGTCTCCGGCGCAATTACGATCTTCGAAAGGCCCTCCGACTGCGACGCGGCCCGGCCGATTTCATCGCGGGACTGGGCCAGCGGCTTGCCCTGTTCGCGCGTCAGGAGTTCCGCGAGCGCCGGTTGCTCGGCGCGCAGTGCCGCCGCCCAGCTGCGAATGAGGGCGCCGCGATCCTCGAAAGATCGGGCGCTCCAGGTGTCGAAGGCGCGGCGTGCGGCCGTCACGGCCCGATCAAGTTCGGCGCGGCCGGCGCGCGGGCAACGGGCGAAGATGGCGCCGGTCGAGGGATTGATGACCTCGAGCGTGGCCTTGGTGCTGACAGCCTCGCCATCGATCGTCAGGCGGAATGCGTCGTTCAAGTCATGACTCCGCGGCATCGCGTCCGTCGATTGCAGACATCGTTTCCGTTGATATCCGCCGGATCACCTTCACTCATAGTCGAGCGCAATTCTGTTCCGGCTGCGATTGTCTAAGCCACACCCACATCGCTACGATACTCGACCACGATGATTCCTACCTGCAAGGCGCCGGACCCGAATCCCCGCAAGCCGAAATACAAGCCGCCCGCCGGCGCTTGCGATGCGCATTGCCATATTTTCGGACCGGGCGATCGCTATCCCTATGCCGCGGACCGCACGTACACGCCGCCCGATGCGCCCCTGTCGCGATTCAAGGAACTGCAGTCGATCCTCGGGCTCGAACGGGCGGTGCTCGTCAATGCGAGCTGCCACGGCATCGACAACACCGTGATCGTCGATGCGATCGCCCAGAGCGGCGGTCGCTATCGCGGCGTCGCGAATGCCGACGACAGCTTTACGGACAAGGAGTTCGCGCGGCTGCATGCCGCCGGCTTTCGCGGCGTACGCTTCAATTTCGTCAAGCACCTCGGCGGCATGCCGGACATGGGCGAGTTCCACCGCATCGTCGCGCGCGTGCGGCCGCTCGGCTGGCACGTCGATCTGCACTTCGATGCCGGCGACCTCGTCGAGCACGCGGAGCTCCTCGACAAGCTCCCGGTGCCATTCATCATCGATCACATGGGCCGCGTGCCGACGCCGGGCGGGCCTCGGACAGGAACCCTTTCGGCGGCTGCTCGACGTCGCGCGTGCCAACGAGCGGTGCTGGGTCAAGATCAGCGGCGCCGAGCGCATCTCGAGCGCCGGCCCGCCCTTCACGGACGCCGTTCCTTTCGCCCAGGCGCTCATCGACGCGGCGCCGGATCGCATACTCTGGGGAACCGACTGGCCGCACCCGAATATCGCAAAGCACATGCCGAACGACGGCGAGCTCGTCGACCTCGTGCCGCTCTTCGCGCCGGACAGCGCGACGCAGCGGCGTATCCTGGTCGATAATCCGCACCGGCTTTATGGATTCGGCGCCTGAAGCGCGCGCGAGGCACAATATCAATGGCTGCAAAGCGCAAATCCGCTCCGGCACCGAGAGGCCGCAAGGAACCGATCAAGGGATTCGATGACATGCCAGGCACGACGCTCTTCGACATGCAGCGCGCGCGCCAGGGCTATCACCTCAACATGTTCTGCATGAGCCTCATGAAGCCCGCGAACCGCGACGAGTTCCGCGCGAACGAGGCGGCCTACCTGCAGCAAGTTCCCGATGACGGACGAGCAGCGCGACGCAGTCCTGAAGCGCGACTGGAACCGCATGATCTGGAACGGCGGGAACATCTATTTCCTGTCGAAGCTCTTTTCCTCCGACGGCCTGTCATTCCAGCACGTGGCGGCGCTCATGACAGGTTCGACCCAGCAGCAATACGCGGACATGATGTTGCAAGGCGGCCGTTCGATCGAAGGTAATCGCAGCAAATCGGAGCAAAAGAAGCGTGGCTAAGATCGTCGCCAGCGTGAACTGTTCGCATGTGCCCGCGATCGGCGCGGCCTTCGACAAGGGGAAGACCCAGACGCCGTACTGGAAGCCGGTCTTCGACGGCTTCGATTTCTCAAAGAAGTGGATCGCGGACCTGAAGCCCGACGTCAGTCATCCTCGTCTACAACGATCACGCCTCCGCCTTCTCGCTCGAGCTGATTCCGACCTTCGCGCTCGGCTGCGCTGCGGAGTTTCCGCCCGCCGACGAGGGTTGGGGACCGCGTCCGGTGCCGACGGTGTACGGTCATCCGGAGCTCGCTTCGCACATTGCGCAGTCCGTGATCCTCGATGAGTTCGACCTGACCATCGTCAACAAGATGGCGGTCGATCACGGCCTCACGGTGCCGCTTTCGCTCATGTTCGGCCAGCCGCAGGAATGGCCGTGCAAGGTGATCCCGCTGCCGGTGAACGTCGTGCAGTTTCCGCCGCCGACGGGCAACCGCTGCTATCACCTGGGCAAGGCGATCAAGAAAGCTGTCGAGTCCTATCGCGAGGACCTGCGCGTCGTCATTTTCGGCACGGGCGGCATGTCGCACCAGCTGCAGGGCGCGCGCGCGGGTCTCATCAACTCGAAATTCGACAAGACCTTCCTCGACAACCTGGTGAAGAATCCGAAAAAGGTCGCGAAGATCGAGTTCCTTGAATACGTGCGCGAGGCAGGCTCCGAAGGCATCGAGCTGGTGATGTGGCTCATCTCCCGCGGCGCGCTCGCCGACGAGGTGCGAGAGGTGTATCGCTTCTATCACGTGCCGTCGTCGAACACGGCGCTCGGCCATCTGATTCTCGAGAACAAGACGAAGAGGAAGAAGAAATGAAGATCTGCATGGCCGGGCAGGGCGCCTTCGGGGTCAAGCACCTCGAGGCGATCCAGAAGATCCCGGGCATCGAGATCGTGACACTTGCTGGCGGCAGCGCCGAGTCGACGGCGGAAGTCGCGGAGAGATTCAACATCCCGCACTGGTCGCTCGATCTCGGCGAGTGCCTCGCGCGACCGGGCGTCGAAGCCGCGATCCTCACCACGCCGACGCAGATGCACGCCAAGCAGGGCGTGCAATGCATGCGCGCCGGCAAGCACGTGATGATCGAGATTCCGATTGCCGACTCGCTGGCAGATTCCGAACGGCTCGTGCGCGCGCAGAAGGAAACCGGCGTCATTGCCATGGGTGGGCACACGCGACGCTTCAATCCCAGCCATCAATGGATTCACAAGCAGATCAAGGCCGGGAAGCTCAAGGTGCTGCAGATGGACGTGCAGACCTACTTCTTCCGCCGTACCAACATGAATGCGCTCGGCAAGCCGCGCAGCTGGACCGATCACCTCCTGTGGCACCACGCCTGCCACACCGTCGATCTCTTTCAGTATCAGACCGGGGAAAAGACCGCGCACTGTCACGCACTGCAGGGGCCGATGCATCCGGACCTCAAGATCGCGATGGACATGAGCATCCAGCTGAAGACGCCGTCGGGCGCGATCTGCACGCTGTCGCTGTCCTTCAACAACGACGGACCGCTCGGCACGTTCTTCCGCTACATCTGCGACAACGGAACCTACATTGCCCGCTACGACGAACTCGTCGACGGCAAGGGCAACAACATCGACGTCTCGAAGGTCGACGTGTCGATGAACGGCATCGAGCTGCAGGACCGCGAGTTCTTCGCCGCCATCAAGGAGAAGCGCGAGCCGAACGCCAGTGTCCAGCAGTGTCTGTCTGCCATGCAGACGCTCGACCGCCTCGAGCGCAGCCTCGGTACCGGGATTGGATAACTGGGGATTTGGCCAACCAGAATTCGTAGAGAAGCAGCGTGACTGAGCAAATCCCCAGTTATCCAATCCCGGTACCGTTGCAACTGCCGGCACGCGTGATTCCCGTGCCGAAGACGGTGAGTGCCGAGGCGCAGAGGTTCCTCGCAACGCCGCGACCGCCGTTTCCCGAATGGCCGGCGCTGCATGATGTCGCTGCCTGGCACGAGGCCATCGCGCGCTCGAATGCGATCTTCGCGCCGATTCACGAGGAGCACCGGCGGCAATTCGCAGGCACGCTCGAGGAGCGAAAGCTCGCCGGTTTCACGGTCTACGAAGCGCGACCGAAGTCGATTCCGTCGCGAAATCGCGAGCGGGTGCTTCTGTTCCTGCATGGCGGCGCTTACGTGTTCGGCGGCGGCTCGCTCGCGGGAACAGGCGCGCTGCCGATTGCCGGCGCGGGTGGCTATCGAACATTCTCTCCCGACTACCGGATGCCACCGGATCATCCATTCCCGGCGGCGCTCGACGACGCTGTCGCGACCTACCGCGAGTTGCTGAAGTCGACACCGCCGAAGCAGATTGGCTTTGTCGGTTTGTCAGCCGGCGGTGGATTGGCTGCAGCGACGATTCTCAAGGCGCGCGACATCGGATTGCCGCTGCCAGGCGCGGCGGTGCTGCTGACGCCGGAGGCCGATCTCACGGAATCGGGCGATACGTTCGTCACCAACGTGGATCTCGACATCGTGCTCAAGAAGCCGATGATGCGGCTCAACGAGCTCTACGCGGCAGGCGCCGATCTGCGCAATCCCTACCTGTCACCGGTATTCGGCGATTTCAGCAAGGGGTTCTGCCCGACATTCCTGCAATCGGGAACGCGCGACCTGCTGCTCTCGAATACGGTGATCCTGCACCGGGCCATGCGTCGCGCAAATATAGAGGCGGAGCTGCATGTCTGGGAGGCGATGCCGCACGCCGGTTTCTTTGGCGCTCCCGAAGATGCCGAGCTGCTTGCCGAGCAGTTGCAATTCCTTGACAGCCATCTCGACTGAAACCAGGGCATCGATTCGATGAGCGCCGACGACAGCCTGCCGCCCGAGTTGCGTTCGGCGACGGCGCTGCTGTCGCTCCTGCGCACGCGCAAGCTGAGCGCCGTCGAGCTCCTCGAGCGCTGCCTCGCCCGGGTCGAGCGCCACAACCGTGAATACAATCTCGTCGTCGCGCGCGATATCGACGGCGCAATGCGGGCCGCGCGGCAGGCCGACGGCGCCGCGGCGCGCGGCGAAGCAACGGGGCGCCTCCATGGCTTGCCGATGACGCTGAAGGATGTCTGGGAGGTCGAGGGCATGCCGGCGACTTGCGGTTTTCCGCATCTGGCAAATCATCGACCGGCGCGCGATGCGGACGCAGTGGCGCGCTTGCGCAGCGAGGGCGCGGTGTTTTTCGGCAAGAGCAATGTGCCCGTCGGCGCCGGCGATCATCAGTCCTACAACCCGGTCTACGGCCAATCGAACAACCCCTGGAATCCTGCGCGCACGGTCGGGGGATCGTCGGGCGGCGCGGCAGGGGCTGTCGCCGCCGGAATGACGACACTCGAACTTGGCAGCGACATCGGCGGTTCGATTCGTTGTCCGGCGCATTTCTGCGGCGTCTATGGCCATAAGCCGAGTTTCGGGATCGTGCCGATGCGCGGCCACATCCCGCCGATGCCGGGCGGGCTCCTCGCGATTGAGCTCGGCGTCGCGGGGCCGCTCGCGCGTAGTGCACAGGATCTCGAACTCGCCCTCGATGTGCTTGCAGCCCCCGGTGAACTAGAGCGAGGCACGTGGCGCGTCGAGATCCCGCCGAGCCGTCACGAGAATCTCCGGCACTTTCGCGTGGCGCTCTGGGCGGACTCCGATACGCTCACAGTCGATTCGCGCTGCCTCGAGGCGATGGAGGAGTACGCCGCAGATCTGCGCCGGGCCGGCGTGCACGTCGATGCGAAGGCGCGGCCGGACTTCGACCCGCGCGAAGTTCACAGGCTGTACATCGAGGTGCTCTTCAGCGTTTTCAGCGGGGGAATGCCCGAGGATGCGCTCAGGGCGTTCGACGATGCCGCCGCCGGATTGCCGTCGGGGGACGATGGCTATCCTGCAAGAATCGCGCGCGCGATCCGGATGGGTCATCACGAATTCATGCGCCTCGCCGCAGTCCGTGAGCTGCTCTTCCGCGTGTGGCGCCGGTTCTTCGAGACCTTCGACGTGATTCTCTGCCCCATCATGCCGACGGTGGCATTTCCGCACGACCACTCGGGCGACGAGTTCGGCCATGTTGCGCAGTACCATCGCACGACGCTCGTCGACGGTGTGCCGCGCCCGTACCTCGATGGCCTGCAGTGGCCGGGTGTCGCGACCGTTGCCAATCTGCCCGCGACGGCGGTACCGACCGGGCGGCTGATCGACGGCCTGCCGATGGGCCTGCAGGTGGTCGGACCTTATCTCGAAGATCGCACGCCGCTGCGGTTTGCGCAGCTCGCGGAACAGGAGTTCGGCGGCTACGTTCCGCCACCTGCTGTCCGGTAGGGAGATCCTTGCAACCCGCGTCGACCGAGCCCAAGCAAAGACCATTCTGGTGGGACACGATTACCACCGCGGTCATCGAGTCACAGACCCTTCCTGTCGCTGTGGATGTTGCCGTGATCGGCGGGGGAATCACCGGACTCAGTGCCGCACGCGTGCTCGCGAAGGGCGGCGCGAGGGTCGCAGTGCTCGAAGCACAAACCATCGGCTGGGGCGCGAGTTCCCGCAATGGCGGCATGGTGCTGACTGGCCTCAAGCTCAGCGCCGCGACGCTGATGGCGCGCTACGGCCGGGAGCTGTCGCGCGATCTCTTCAGGGCTTCACTCGCCGCGGTCGATGCGGTCGAGGAGGTCGTGCAGCTCGAGCGGATCGACTGCGATTTCCGGCGCGACGGCCACCTCGCGCTCGCCTCCAAACCCGCTCACTTTGCGCGATTCCAGGAGTTGGCCTCGACCCTCGCTCGTGACTTCGGCCACGAAGTACGACTGGTCACGCGCGCAGATCTCGCGCAGGAAATCGGGTCCGACGCCTATCACGGCGGTCTCGTCGATCCGGCGAGCGGCAGCATCAATCCGGCGCGGTACGTGGACGGGCTCGCGCGGGCGGCTCGCAGGGCCGGTGCGCTACTGCACGAGGCAACACGGGTCGACGGCATGCAGCGGCAAGGGGGGCGCTGGCGACTGTCGACAACGCGCGGGGGCATCGAAGCGTCGGAGGTTCTCGTCGCCACCAGTGGGTACACGGGAGCGGCAACGCCACGCTTGCGCCGCCGCATCGTGGCGCTCGGTTCCTACGTAATCGTCACCGAGCCACTCCCGCAGCCGCTCGCGCACGAGATCAGTCCGCGTAATCGGATGATGTACAACTCGCGGCACTTCCTGCACTACTTTCGACTGACGCCCGATCGGCGCCTCCTTTTCGGTGGGCGCGCGCGATTCGTTCCGGAGACGGAGTCGACGGTCATCGCAAGCGCAGAAGTGCTGCGGCGAGGAATGCTCGAGGTGTATCCACAGCTCAGTTCAATACGCGTCGAATACGCGTGGGGTGGGACGCTCGATTTTGCATTCGATACGATGCCGCACGCCGGCCGGACCGAAGACTGCTACTACGCGCTCGGATATGCGGGCCACGGTGTCGCACTTGCCGGTCTCCTCGGTGCAAGGGTCGGGGAGGCGATCGCCGCGGGCGGCATCGAGGCGAACCCTTTTGCGCGAATCCCGTTTCCAGGTGCGCCGCTCGGCCTCTACTGGGGGCAGCCTTGGTTTCTGCCGCTGGTCGCCGCCCGCTACAAGTTTCTGGACTGGATCGGCTGAGCCAATCTCCCGCGGCCGGATTCCCGCCCCGCAGCGATTTGGGCGTACGATGCCGGCGGCCCGAAACAACAAAACCCTGGGGAGTTCCGTCCATGACTTACCCGTCGCGCCGGATCCTTCTGGCTTTCGCCGTCAGTGCGCTCGGTCTTGGTTTGCTTGGGCTTGCTGCATGCTCGCCAAAGAACAAGGAGACGGCAGCAGCTCCTCCGCCGCCCGAAGAACTCGCTGTCCTCGAGTGGGCAGGCTACGACGCCCCGGACTTCTGGACCGACTTCAAGCAGAAGCACCCGCAGGCAAAGGTGAGCTTCGAGATCGGCTCCTCGGACGCCGATGTGTACGGAAAAATGAAGGCCGGCACGAAGGCCGACATCTTTCACGCCTATACCGGGTGGCTGCAGTTCTATGTCGACGAAGGACTTGTCGAGGAGATCGATGTCTCGAAGCTCGCGAACTGGAGCAAGGTGCCGGAGAGCTTCCGGGTCATCGGTCAGTTGAACGGCAAGCAGTACTTCATCCCCTGGGACTGGGGCTTCACGTCCATTCTCTATCGCACGGACAAGGTGAAGGGCAACATCGACTCGTGGGCCGCGCTCCTCGATCCGAAATACAAAGGACACATTTCGACGTGGGATGACGGGCCCGGGATGGTGACCGTCTCGAGCTACATCCACAAGTACAACGAGACGGCCATCACGCCCGCGCAGCTCACGGCGATCAAGGCCGAGTGGATCAAGCAGCGCAGCCTCAATCTCTTCTACTGGGCGGGGGAACCTGAGCTCATCGACTCGATGGCGAACGGCGACGTGTGGGTGGCCTATGCCTGGCAGGGAGCGTACGCAACGCTCCTCGGCAAGGGCGTGCCGGTCGCCTACGCGAATCCGAAGGAAGGCCGCAATTCCTGGGTGGGCGTCTACGGCATCCGCAAGGGCACGCCGAACCTGGAACTTGCGCTCAAGTTCCTGGACGAGAAACTCGGGAACGCGACTTCGACGAACGTCGTCAATCAGTTCTACTACGGCGCCTCGAACCAGGAAGTCATGAAGGGCATCACCGACCCGGCGCTGAAGCAGGCGTTTTCGGTCGACGACCCGACAATCCTGCAGAGAACCAACTTCACGCCCAATCTCACGGCCAAGCAGCGGGACGACTGGACGGCAATGTGGACCGAGGTGAAAGCAGCGCCTTGAGGCCCTCACCTCAGCCCCTCACCCCAGCCCTCTCCCCACAGACGTGGGGAGAGGGGAAGAGGGGAGTCGGTAACGACTCATGCGCGCGCGACGCGCAACATTCTGGTCGCTCTGTCTGCCGCCAGTCGCCTGGCTGGGACTCTTCTTCGTTGTCCCGCTGGTCCTCATGTTCGCGCTCAGCTTTCGCGCGAATCTCGAGGGCCAGCTCGTTGGCTTCTGGACGCCGACACTCGATCAGTACCATTCGATCTTCGCGATCGGCAGTTACTGGCGTCTGCTCGCGATCTCGATCGCCATGGCGTTCTGCGTCGCTGTCGCAGCCGTGGCGTTCGCGTATCCGGTTGCCTACTTCCTGGTGTTTCGGGCAGGACGCGCCGCTACCCTCTGCCTCGTGCTTCTCATGATTCCATTCTGGACGAGCTTTCTGCTCCGGGTTATGAGCTGGAAGTTCCTCCTGGGCTCTGAGGGCGCGATCAATTCACTCCTCGCCTATCTCAGCGTTATCGCGCGACCGCTCGAGGGCCTCATCTACAGCCGCAACGCCGTCGTTCTGACTCTTGTCTACGTATGGATTCCTTTCGCGGCACTGCCGATCTCGGCGGGACTGCAGCGGATCGAACTGGAACTCCTCGAATCGGCGGCAGATCTCGGCGCGCGCCCGTGGCGCAGCTTCTGGGCGGTGACCTTTCCGCTGAGCTTGCCGGGCGTGCTCGCCGCCTTCTTCATGGTGTTCATCCCGACGGTTGGCGAGTACGTGACGCCGCTCCTCATCGGTGGCAGCCGCGGCAGCATGTACGGCAACATCATCCAGGACTTCTTTACCAAAGCAGCGAATTGGCCGCGGGGCGCGGCCCTTTCAATGGTGATGCTGGTTGTGACCCTGGCATTGGTTGCGATCGCTGCGCGTCTCGTCAACGTACGCAGGCTACTCGGGTGACGGCGGGCGCAGTTGCAGCAACCGCGCCACGTGCGCACAAGGGCCTGCCGATCTATTTCGGCGTGTTGATCGTGCTCCTCTACTTGCCGCTCGCCGTGCTGCTGCTGTTTTCCTTCAACGCCGGAACGAGCCTCTCGTTTCCGATCGAACACCTGACGCTGCATTGGTACCAGCGCCTCTTCGATTCCCGCGAGGTCTTGCGCGCCGCGCGCAATAGCATTGTCGTCGGCCTTGGCAGCGGCACTGCCGCCACCGTGCTCGGCACCGCCGTCGCGCTGCTGCTCGCGCGGTTTCGGTTTCGCGGCGAGTCCTTGCTCTTTACACTCGCAATGCTTCCGCTTGTTGTGCCGGCTGTCGTGCTCGCCGTCGCTTTGCTGGTGCTGTTCCTTGCTGCAGGAATGGATCGCTCACTCCTCACGGTGGCGATCGGCCATGCCGTGGTTGCACTGCCGTTTGTCGTGCTCATCGTGACCGCGCGTCTCGCAGGGTTCGATCGCGATCTCGAGGACGCGGCGATGGATCTCGGCGCGACCTACGCCAAGGTCATCGGCGTGATCATCCTGCCGCTGATCGCGCCGTCGGTGGTTTCGGCCTGGCTGGTCGCCTTTACCGTGTCGCTCGACGAATTCGCACTGGCACTCTTCCTGGCGGGGAATGAACCGACCTTTCCGGTCTACCTCTTCAGCCAGCTGCGCTTCGCGAGTCGCCTGCCAGTGATGATCGCTCTTGCTGTGCTGCTCATGGCAGGGACGCTGGCGCTAGTGCTGATCGCCGAATGGATCCGCCGCCGGGAGTGGGGTCGACAATCCCCCTGAATCGGGCACGATTTCGCCCTCGATGACAGGGCCTCGGACGGCGTAACATTGGGCGGGCAGCGAGGTACATCCACATGAGCGGGCGCATCGATTCAAAGGCCGACGACGTCAAGCGCCATGTGTCAGCGGAAGAATGGCGCGTGCGCGTCGATCTCGCTGCCTGTTATCGGATTGTCGCGCACTATGGTTGGGACGATCTCGTGTTCACGCATATCTCCGCGCGCGTACCGGGACCCGAGCATCATTTCCTGATCAACCCTTACGGCTATCTCTTCGATGAGATAACCGCGTCGAGTCTCGTGAAGGTCGATCTTTCCGGGCGCATCGTCATGCCGACGCCGTACTCGATCAATCCGGCCGGCTATATCATTCACAGCGCCGTCCACGAAGCGCGTGCCGACGCGCAATGTGTGCTGCACCTCCACACCAAGGCCGGTGTCGCGGTGTCGTGCCAGGCTGAAGGGCTGCTGCCGATCTCGCAGATCGCGCTCTTCGCGCTGTCATCGCTCGGTTATCACGACTACGAGGGCATCGCGCTCAATCCGGCGGAGAAGGTTCGGCTCGTCGCAGATCTCGGCAAACGCGATTTCCTGATCCTGCGCAATCACGGACTCCTGACTTGCGGCCGTAGCGTCGCGGAGGCGTTCCTGTTCATGTACTCGCTGCAGACGGCTTGCGAAATCCAGATCGCTGCACAAGCCGGGGGCGGGAAACTTACGCCTGTGGCGACGCCAATCGTCGACGGCATCCGCGCGCAGGCCGAAGTCGTCCTCAAGAACGTTGGCGCCGACATCGCGTGGCCGGGGGTGTTGCGGAAGCTGAATCGGTTGGACCCGTCGTTCCGCGAGTGAAAATGGGGACATACCCCATATTCCATGTCCCCGTTACCGGTCGAGGGCTTGCAGCATTGCGGGCGGATAGCGCTCGCCCTTGACGGGTGTTTGCTCGAGGAGCGCGCGCAGGCCAGCGAGTTCTGCCGCGGACAAGCGCACGTCGAGCGCACCGAGATTGTCGATGAGGTGCGTGCGCGTCTTCATGCCCGGAATCGGCAGGATGTCATCGCCCTGCGCGAGTACCCAGGCGATCGCGAGCTGGGCGGGCGTACAGCCCCTTTTTGCTGCCAGCTCGCGGACAGCGCCGGCGAGGCGCAGGTTCTGCACGCCGTTCTCACCCTGAAATCGAGGCTGATGTCTCCGCATGTCATCCGGCGGGAGATCCGTGAGGCTCCTGAAATTGCCGGCGAGAAAACCGCGGCCGAGCGGGCTGTAAGGAACGAAGCGCGACCTTGAGCTCACGGCAGGCAGGCAGCACGCTCGCTTCCGGATCGCGGGTCCACAATGAATATTCACTCTGCACGGCCGCGACCGGATGCACCTTGCAGGCGCGGCGCAGTGTCTCGGCGCTGCATTCCGACAGGCCGATGTGCCGGATCTTTCCGGCTTTGACGAGCAGGCCGAGTGCGCCGATCGACTCTTCAATCGGCACGGACTTGTCGATTCGGTGCAGGTAGAAGAGATCGATGTGCTTGACGCCGAGGCGCTCGAGGCTTGCGTCGCAGGAGGAAGCGATCGTCTCGGGCCGGTTGTCGACCCGCACGCCGCCGTCGGGATTGCGGCTCAAACCGCACTTCGTTGCAAGAAATACTCGGTCCCGACGGGCTCGAAGCTGGTCGCCGACGAAGCGTTCGTTGTCGCCTTGTTGGTAGGTGGCCGCCGTGTCGAAATGCGCGATGCCGCGCTCGATCGCCTCGGCAACGGTTGCCTGTGCTTCCGCGTCGTCGCGGCTGCCGTACCAGCCGACGAGGCCCATGCAGCCGAATCCGAGGGCGGGTAGCTTGACCCCGGTGCCTCCCAATGCGCGCATTTGCATTATCATGATCCCCGTTCGTTGTTTGCCCGGTCAGTGTTCACTCATGGTCGCGTTCGCGCCGCGGCCGGCCAATTATAGTTGCACCCAATGATCATCGATTGTCACGGCCACTACACCACGGCGCCGGCCGAGCTGCAGAAATACCGCGACAGCCAGATCGCCGGCCTCAAGAGCCCGTCTACCGCGCCGGCCGCGGCGAATATCCGGATTACGGATGACGAAATCCGCGAGAGCCTCGAGAAGGCGCAGCTGAAGCTGCAGCGCGAGCGCGGCACCGACCTCACGATCTTCTCGCCCCGGGCCTCGGCGATGGCGCATCACATCGGCAATGAAGTCACGAGCCTCAACTGGTCCCGGGCCTGCAACGACCTGATCTACCGGGTGACGGGCCTCTATCCGGAGAACTTCGTCGGAGTCTGCCAGCTGCCGCAGTCGCCCGGCGTTCCGCCCGGAAACAGTGCACGGGAGCTTGAACGTTGCGTCAAGGAGCTCGGCTTCATCGGCTGCAATCTGAATCCGGACCCGTCGGGCGGCCACTGGACGTCGCCCCCACTGACCGACCGGCACTGGTATCCGCTTTACGAAAAGATGGTCGAGCTCGATGTGCCTGCCATGGTGCATGTGAGCTCCTCCTGCAACCCGAATTTCCACGCGACCGGCGCGCACTACATCAACGCCGATACGACGGCCTTCATGCAGTTCCTGACGGCCGACCTCTTCAAGGATTTCCCGACGCTGCGCTTCATCATTCCGCATGGCGGTGGCGCGGTGCCGTACCACTGGGGCCGCTACCGTGGCCTTGCTCAGGACCTGAAGCGTCCGCCGTTCTCGGAACTCGTGCTGAAGAATGTCTTCTTCGACACCTGCGTCTATCACCTGCCCGGCATCGACCTCCTGTTCAAGGTCGTGCCGGTCGAGAACATCCTCTTCGGTTCGGAGATGGTCGGGGCCGTGCGGGGCATCGATCCCGAGACGGGCCAGTATTACGATGACACCAAACGTTACATCGACGCGATGACTTTGAGCGCGGCCGACCGTCAAAAGGTGTACGAAGGCAATGCGCGGCGGGTCTATCCGCGGCTCGGCGCAAGACTCAAGCAGCAAGGCGGCAAACCATGAGCAAGCCCGTGATCTTTCTGACCCAGGCGCCAGGGAGCGCGGTTGAGGAGCCCGCACGCTGGTCGCGACGCGAATTCATCAAGCGCGTGATCGCCTCGGGCGCCGTCGCGTCGGCCGCGATCTACGTCTATGGCGGACTCTCGGGCTGTGGGCGCAAGGGCGCAGTCGCAGGTGGCGTCGAGCGGCTGGTGTCGCTCAACGTCAATGGCAGCGTGCGGCGGGTCGACGTGCTGCCACAGGAAACGCTGGCGATGACTCTGCGCTACAAGCTGGGGCTGACGGGTACGAAGCTCGGTTGCGATCGCGCCGAGTGTGGCGCCTGCACGGTGATGATCGACGATATCTCGCACTACTCCTGTTCGACGCTCACGCATACGGTGCGCACACGCAAGGTGATGACGATCGAAGGGCTCGAAGGCGCGAACGGCGAGCTGCACCCGGTGCAGAAGGCGTTCGTCGATGAGCTCGGGCCGCAGTGCGGCTTCTGCACGCCCGGCCAGGTGATGGCGGCGGTCGCACTGCTCAAAGTGAATCCCAAGCCGACGCGCGACGAAGCGCGCGTGGCGATGTCGGGCAATCTCTGCCGTTGCGGCGCCTACGACAACTACCTCAACGCCGTGATGCGCGCCGCGGCGGAGGCCTGACATGGCATACAAGCTCATCGGCAAGGATTTCCTGCCGCACGACGTCGTCGCCAAGGTCACCGGCCGCGCGAAGTACGCGGAGGACTTCCGCGCCGACGGCATGGTGTTCTGCCGCCTGCTCCTGAGTCCAATGCCGCATGCGCGGGTGAAGAGCATCGATGCTTCCGAAGCGCTCAAGATGGAAGGCGTGCTCGGCGTGCTGACACCTGATGACGTGCCCGCGCAGCCGCAACCACTGCCGCCGATTCTGGCGAAAGAACCGATGTACATCGGCCAGCCGATCCTTGCGGTGGCCGCGGTTGACGAGACGACGGCGCAGGATGCGATCGAGAAGATCAAGGTCGATCTCGAGCCGCTGCCGTTCACGGTCGATCCGTTGCAGAGCCTCTTTCCCGGCGGACCGAATGCGCGCTCCGACGGGAATGTCGGTTTTGCCGGCTTCCCGCCGATTCCAGACACGCCGCTCCAGGTGTTCAAGTGGTCCGCTGCGGACTTCGCAAAGGCGGGCGAGGCCCAGTTGCCGGAAGGCAGGGCGCGGAGGAGTGGACCTACGGCGACGTCGATGCGGCATTCAAGCAGTCGAAGCTCGTGATCGACGAGACCTTCGTCACCGCCAGCAACTCCCATCACAGCATGGAGCCGCGCACGTGCATGGCCTACTGGCAGAACGGCAAGTGCTTCGTGCACGGCTCCTCGCAGAGCCAGACGTTCATCGTGCCGACGCTCGCGGGCCTCATCGGCATCAAGCCCGAAGACCTGGTGCTGATCGCGGAGTACTGCGGCGGCGGTTTCGGCTCGAAGGCGAATGCGTATCCCGTCATGGCGATTCCCGCGCTGATGTCGAAGAAGATCGGCAAGCCCGTGATGATGCGCATCAGCCGCGCGGAGGAATATTTCCTCGGCTCGGCGCGCAGCGGCTTTCAGGGCCGCATCAAGCTCGGCTTTCCGCGCCGACGGCAAGCTGCTCGCGGCGGACCTCTACGTCGTGCAGGAAAGCGGCCCGCACACCGGCTTCTTCGACTTCCGGAACGCGGCCGACGCGGTGTCGATCGTCTACCAGCCGGAGGCGATGCGCTGGCGCGGCGTGCCGGTGTACAGCAATACGCCGACGCGCACCGCGCAGCGCGGTCCCGGCTACAACCAGATCATGTTCGCGACCGAGCCGCTGATCGACCGGGCGGCGCGCGAGCTCGGCATCGACCGCCTCGCGATCCGGCGCCTGAACGATCCCGAGAACGGTTCGGTGTTTCGGCCCGCAGCGCAGCGCCGGTCACGAGCTGCTACGTGAAGGACGCGCTCGCGAAAGGCGCGGAGCTGTTCAACTGGAACGAGCGCATGAAGCGCAATGGGCAGCGCAAAGGCCCGAAGGTCACTGCGATCGCGGTCGGCCAGGCCTACCACCCGTCGGGCTTCACCGGCTTCGATGGCCTCGTGCGCATCACGCCGGACGGCAAGCTCCACATCCACACCGGCGTCGGCAACCTCGGCACGTTCTCGCATTCCGGCACGTCGCGCATCGCGGCCGAGGTGCTGAAGTACGATTGGGAGAACGTGATCGTCGAGCGCGGCGACAGCCGCAGGAACCTGCCCTGGAACATCGGGCAGTTCGGCAGCAACACGTCGTTCACGATGAGCCGCACGAACTTCGTGGCGGCGACCGATGCGGTCGCAAAGCTGAAGGAAATCGCGGCGAAAGACCTGGGCGGTGCACCCGACAATACGACATCGACGGCGCGAAGGTGTTCCTCAAGTCGAACCCGTCGAAGAGTCTTGACCTATGCCGCGGCCGCGCAGCGCGCCATCGATCTCGGCGGCAAGTACGCGGCCAGGAACTGCCCGAGGACATCAATCCGATGACGAAGGCCTCGGTCACAGCGCTCGCGGGCACCGGACTCATCGGTGTCGCGAAGGACACGCTGCCCGTTGACAGGGGCGCCATCGGCCTTCGCGGTCTGCTTCGTCGAGATCGAGCTCGACGTCGAGACCGGCCAGCACCGGATCATCGATTCGATGAGCATCGCCGACTGCGGCACGGTGATCCATCCAGCCGGCCTCGAGACGCAGATCAAAGGCGGCGCGGTGCAGGGCTTCAGCATGGCGACGCTCGAGCATCTCGTCTACGACCCGCAGAACGGATTGCCGGCGACGGTTGGCCTCCACCAGGCGAAGCCTGCGACTTATCTTGACGTGCCGCTCAACATGCACGGGCAGGGCGTCGACAAGCCGGATCCCTCGAGCCCGCTCGGCACGAAAGGCATCGGCGAGCCGCTCCTCGGTTGCGCTGCCGCTGCGCTCCTGTGCGCGATCTCCGAAGCGCTCGGCGGCCACGTGTTCAATCGCACGCCGGTGTCGCCCGACATGATCCTGAACTTCACCGCCGGCCGTGCCCAGTCGCACAAGCCGCTGCAAGTCAATACGTTCTAGGAGCGCCCCGCATGTTGCGTGACATGATGCCGCACTTCGAGCTCTACCAGCCGGTGACGCTCGAGAATGCGCTGAGCCTCTTGCAGGAGCTCGACGAGAAGTCCTGGATCCTCGCCGGCGGCTACGACAGCCTCGACTGGTTCAAGGATCGCGCCAAGCGCCCGTCGGCCGTCGTCGACATCAGTGGCATCGAGAGCCTGAAGGGCATCAGCGAGACCGCCGAGGGCCTCGAGATCGGCGCGCTGACGACGCTGACCGAGGTCGAGCGCCATCCGATCGTCGCGAGAAGTACTCGCTGCTCGCGAGCGCCGCGCGCCATGTCGCGAGTCCGCAGATCCGCAATGGCGGAACGGTCGGCGGAAACCTGAGCCAGGACACGCGCTGCTGGTATTACCGCTCCGGTGTGAACTGCTATCGGGCCGGCGGCAACTCGTGCTACGCCGATACGCCGCAGGGACAGAACCGCGAGCATTGCCTCTTCGGCGCGAGCCGTTGTGTCGCGGTTTCGCCTTCCGACCTCGGCACCGCGGCCGTCGCGCTCGATGCGAAGATGGTGGTGCAGGGCGAGGACGGTGAGCGGGTCATCCCGGCCGAGGAGTTCTTCATCGGCCCCGCGACCGACATCACGCACATGACCGCGCTCAAGCACGGCGAAATCCTGAAGGCGCTGCGCCTGCCGAAGGAATGGGCCGGCGCGAAGTTCTATTTCGAGAAGGTCACAGACCGCAAGACCTGGGACTTTGCACTCGTCAGTGTCGCGGCCGCGCTTCAACTTGACGGCAACACCATCCGCCAGGCGCGTATCGCCTGCGGTGCAGTGGAGTGCGTGCCGCGTCGGCTGAAGGCGGTCGAGGAGACCGTCACGGGTCAGCCGAAGAACGAAGACACCGCGACGCTCGCCGGCAAGACGGCGTCGCAGGGCGCGACGCCGCTCAACTTCAATCACTTCAAGATTCCGCTCATGGAAAATCTCGTGCGTCGCGCGATCCGGGATTCCTGAGGCTAAGCGATGGCAGGCATCGACTTCGTTCGCATCGAGCACGGACGCCTGGGGCCAGCAGGTTCTCGAAGGCATTTCCTGGGATCTGCTGCCGGTGGCAGTCGCGCTGGGCGCGGCCGTCATCGTCGGTCACGCGATCTATCGCATGTTCAGGAAAGGCCGATGAGCGACACGACGCTCATCGATGCCGCGAGCCGTGTGCCGCGGCATGCAGCGGTCGACCGCCTGTTCCACTGGCTCACGCGCGGCGGCGGTGCTGACCTTGCTCGCGACCGGCATCCTGCCGGTGCTCGGCATCAAGTTCTCCTGGGTTACGATCCACTGGGTCACGGGCGTCGTGCTTGCGCTCGCGGTGCTCTTTCACCTCGTGCGCGCGACGTTCTGGCAGAAGCTGCGCTGCATGTGGGTCGGAGCGCGCGACATGCGCGATGCGGTGAAGCGGGCGCTGCCCGGCAAGTATTCGCTTGCGCAGAAGCTCATGCACCACGCGATGAGCCTCGTGATCCTGACGGCCGTCGTGACGGGCCTTTGCATGCTGGCGAAGGTCGATACGCCGTGGTGGAAACGCGATCCGTATTTCTTCGCAGCCGATACCTGGGGAACGATCTACGTACTGCACGGGTTTGCCGCACTCACCGCGATTACGCTCATCATGATTCACGTCTACTTCGCGCTCCTGCCGGAGAAGCGTCTGTACCTGAGGGCCATGTGGCTCGGCTGGATCACGCGCGTCGAGCTTGCGGCGAATCACGACCCCAACCGCTGGCAGGGTCAGCGCGACAGGAAGACATGAGCGACACGTCAGAACTGTCGCGCCGGATCGAAACGATCGAGACCGGGTACGAATACCTGCTGGCCTACGCCGCCCAGGGCCGCCAGAGCGAGGAGGGCTCCGACGTCCGCCGGTCGCTCGAAGACATGGCCGCTGCTCTTGATGGACTTGGCGCGATTGTCGTGTCCGCAGTCGGCGGCGTCGCCATCCATGACTGGCCCGATACCGCCGAGTTCCTCGCGACGGTCGGCCATGACGCGCGCCTCGCGCGGGGCGCCATCGGTCTCGTCATGAGCCGGCCGGCCATCAGCTCGCTCCTCATCGACAACCTCAACGCGTCGGTGCACTTGCGGGCGCTGCTGACGGATCTGTTTCTCGTCGACCAGGCGCTGAAATAGCCGGACCCTCGCCGAAGAGGTGCGCGATCAGCGCGTCGATTGCTTCCGGGTTCGAGGCGGCGATCAGGCCGAGCTCGCGCAGGTCGCTCATGTCGCTGAATTCACGAACTGGACATCGTGTTCATGGACCTCTCCTCAACTTCTGGCGGCGTTTCGCGGGATTGCAGGGGCCGCCGGTGTGAGGCGTAGAATCTGCCGTCCCGCCTGAAGGGGCTTTGGGTCGGGCCTGAAGACTTGTGATTACTTCTGATGAGGCAGCATGAGCGAGGCCGGGGCCCGGGTTCTCTATGAGTTCAACGACTTCCGCCTCGATCCGCAGCAGCGCCTGCTGCTGACGGCGGGCGGCGAGCCTATTCCGCTCGCTCCCAAGGTCTTCGACACCCTCCTGTATTTCATCGAGCGGCGGGGCGAACTCCTCGACAAGTCGACCCTGCTCAAGGCCGTCTGGCCGAACGTGGTCGTGGAGGAAAACAGCCTCAACCAGAACATCTCGGCGCTGCGCCGGGCCCTGAAGGAGGGTCCGAACGAGCATCGCTTTATCGTGACGGAGCCAGGGCGCGGCTATCGGTTCGTGGCAGAGGTCCGTACGGTGACGGCGGAGGCGCCTGCGGGACCGGCAGTTCGGCAGGCTGCCGCGCCCAGCTCCCGCAAGTCGATCGCGGTGCTGCCTTTCGCGAACCTCACGGGCGATCCCGCAAAGGACTACCTGGGCGACGGGCTCGCCGAGGAACTCATCCACACGCTGGCACGCATTCCGAATCTGCGCGTGCCGTCGCGCACGTCCGCCTTCGCCTATAAGGGCCGCAACGTCGACCTGAGACAGATCGCGCGCGACCTCGATGTCGCCGCAGTGCTGGAAGGGAGTGTCCGCACCGCGGGCGATCGCATCCGCGTGACGGCACAGCTCATCGACGGCGACACCGGCTTCCATCGCTGGTCGCAAAGCTACGATCGGGACATGGGAGACCTCTTTCGCCTGCAGGACGAACTGGCTAGTGCGATCGTCGCTACTCTACGCATCAGCCTCGACAGCGGCTTACCGGCCACCTTGCTGCAGGCGCCAACGCGGAACATCGAGGCCTACCATCTGTATCTGCAGGCGATTGCGGTGCAGGCAACGCCTAACCCGACGGCGATCGAGCGTGCGATCGAAATGCTGCGCCGTGCACTGGAGCTCGATCCGCGCTTTGCACGCGCCCATAGCGGACTTGCATTCCTGCGTGCCACCAGCATCGTCATGGATGTGCGGTTTCCCGATCGGCTGGACGACATCGAACAGGATGCGCTTCGTGCGCTTGCCCTCGATCCGGACACGGGCACGACACACGGTGCGCTCGGAACGATCCGTACGGCGCGTGGCCAATGGGTGGACGCGGAGAGTTCCTTCCAGATGGCGCTGCGGCTCGATCCGGAGGATGCCTACCTGCATCAGAGCTACGGAGTTTTTCTTGCCGGGTCCGTAGGCTTTAGCGCGCGCTTCCTCGAAGCGGAACTGACTGCGCACAGACTGGCACCGGCGTGGATCGTGAATCTGATGGCCACAGCCGTCGCTTATTACACGGTCGACCGCCCCGACGAAGCCCGGAAATACATCCAGCTTGCCGTGGACCTCGGCATTCACCCGACGGTCGGCCCGGTGCCGGACCTGCTGGCCCAGCTCGATGTGCGCGACGGACAATTGAGGCCGCGAAGCTGCGCTTCGATCCGATTCAGATCTCCGCGGATCCGGCGCTTGGCGTGCGTGAAACGATCGGGCACGTTTTTGACGCGCTGGCGGGGAAGGTCGCGCCGGCGGCGGCAATCGCGGCGCTGGATGAGCTCTGGGGACGCCTTGCCCAGGAGCGCATTCCGCAGCTCGTCAAGCGCCGCTTCATGGTGTGGTACACGCAGCTTGGCGCGCTTGCCCAGGCCTTCACCATTTCCAATCAGGCGCTCGACCAGTTCGAGCGCGGCGACACCATCGGCACCGCGTGGAGCTTCCTCTGGATGCCGGAGATGCGGACGTTCCGCCAGGATGATCGGTTCCAGGTACTGGTCGCACGACTGAAGTTGCCCGCGTACTGGGACCGCTTCGGCCCGCCGGACAACTGCGAGTGGCGCAACGGCCGGCTCACCTGCCGCTAGCGCTCGACGTCAGCTTTTCTCGCGCGCGACATCCGAACTTACCTTCACAACCAGATCGGGCGGCGGCTCGAAGAAGGTCGCACGCAGTCGCCCCTTGGCGTCGACGAGGTAGATCTGCGACGTGTGCTGCATGTTGTAGTCGCCGGCGGCGTTCAACGGCGGGCCCTTGAAGAAGACCGCCTGGAAATGCTCGGCGATACCGAGAACCTGTCTGCGGGTCGCCCGTCAGGCCGATGAAGTCCTTCGAGAGCGGCGCGAGATAGGCCTTCATCGCCGCCGGCGAGTCGCGCTCGCCGTCGACGCTGATCATCACGACCTGCACCTTGCGCATCGCCTGATCCTTCGAGGCGTGTGCGCTCTTGAGGATCTGCAGCGTCATCGGGCAGATGTCGGGGCAGTGCGCGAAGCCGAAAAAGACGAGCACAGGCTTGCCGCCAGGGCGCTGAACTTCATCGATCGGCCGTCCTGATCCTGCAGCTCAAAATCTGCGAGGGCTCTGCGGTGTTCCGCGAGCTTCACCCGATCGGAAGCCGGCGTCGGCGCGTTCGCGCCCTTGCGAGTGTCGCGGTGAGCGCAAGCATGGCGAGAGCGAAAGCAGTACGCCGGCTGTCGGCGCGAGACGGCGCTCATGACAGCCGCCGCGACCAAGGTCCAAAGCCCGCGCGGAAGGCAACGATCTGCATGATCCACCACCCGGAACCTTGCGTCGACGTCGCGCTGTAACTCCCGACGGCCGTCACATTGCGGTCCTCGAGCAGGTTGCCGTCGGAAGTGACGCGCCGCTCGGTGAAGCCGGTACCGGCGTTGCCGGTGTACGTCTGCACATAGTTGAAGCCGACAAGGAGGTCGTTCGCGTTCGTCGTCGTGACGTTACCGCTGTTCGCGGTGGCGCCGGTGCCGGTTGCCCCGGCCGCGACGTCGAGCGGATTCGTGGTGGCGACGTTCCGATACTCGGCAATGCGTACGTCGGGGTACACCGTGGCCCGGTTGAAGGTCACCGTCACGGTGTTGCCGTTGGCCACTGACGACGCGATGTTCGCCGCGTAGTAGACCGCGAGCGACGCCGTGCCGCTCACGACTGTCGGTCCGACAGCGAGCTGGTAGACGTTGCCACGCGTGTCGGTGACCGATTGCACGAGTGCGGTCGCGTCGTTCCAGGCGATGCCGATGACGTTGAGGTCGCCCGCCGTTTGCGCGGCTGCGTACTGGATCGTGACCGTCGTGCGGGCCGCCGATCCGGGAGCCGAGAAGGCGTCCTGCACGAAGGCGGGCGTCAGCGGAGTGCCGGTCGCGAACGTGCTGGTGGTCGCCACCGGCGAGTAGCCACCCGGTGTTGGTAGCGGCATCCGTTGCCCGGACCTTGTAGCTGTAGCTCGTGCCGAGCGTGAGGCCCGTGTTGCTGAAGGCCGTCGTCGCGCTCGTCGCGACTTGCGCGAAGTTCGAGCAGCCCGCGCCCTGGCAGCGTTCGATCAGGTAGCTCGTCACCGCGACGTTGTCGGTCGCGGCGGCCCAGCTGAGATTGATCTGAGTCGTCGAGATGGGTGTCGCCGTGAGCGAGGCCGGTGCTGTCGGCGCCTGCGTATCCGGGGCGGGCGAGAGCGTGCTCGTCGTTGCTGTCGGTGAATACGCGCCGGCGTTCGTCGCCGCATCCGTCGCGCGTACCCGATAGCTGTAGCTCGTCGTCGCCGTGAGCCCGGTGTTGTTGTAAGTCGTCGCCGTGGCGGTCGCGATCTGAGCGAAGTTGGAGCAGCCCGCGCCCTGGCAGCGTTCGATCTGGTAGCCGGTGACGGCCACGTTGTCGGTCGCCGCCGGCCAGCTCAGATTGATCTGCGTCGTCGAGATCGGCGTCGCGGTCAGCGATGCCGGCGCGCCCGGCGGCGTCGTGTCCGGGGCATTCGTGGAGGTCGTTGCGGTCGGCGAGTAGGCGCCGAGATTCGACGCGGCATCGACGGCGCGTACACGGAAGCTGTAGCTTGTCCCTGCCGCAAGACCCGTATTGTTGTAGGTCGTGGCAGTTGCCGTCGCGATCTGCGCGAAGTTCGAGCAGCCCGCCCCCTGGCAACGCTCGATCTGGTAGCTCGTCACGGCCACGTTGTCCGTGGCTGCCGCCCAGGCCAAATTGATCTGGGTCGTTGACGCCGCTGTGGCCGTCAGTGTCGCGGGGGCGGTCGGCGCTTGTGAATCGGCCGTGCCACCGCGAGAGCCCGGCCTTGAATGCCGCCATCTGCATGATCCACCAGCCGGAGCCCTGCGTGCTGGTTGCGTTGTAGCTGCCGACGGCTGTGACGTTCCGGTCTTCCAGCAGGTTGCCGTCGCTCGTGATGACGCGCGACGTGTAGCCGGAGCCCGCGGCGTTCGTGTAGGTCGCGATGTAATTGCCGCCGACCAGGAGGTCATTCGCATTCGTTGTCGTGACCGATCCGCTGTTGGCCGTGGTCCCGGTGCCGGTGGCACCGATGGCGACGTCGAGTGGATCGGTGGCGGAGATGCCGCTGTATTCGGCGATGCGGACGTCCGGATAGACCGTCGCTGCGTTGAATGTCACCGTGACCGAGTTGGCGTTGGCGGCCGAGGCCGTGATGTTGGCGGCGTAATAGATGGCCAGCGATGCGGTTGCGGAAACCCGCGTCGGGCCGACCGCAAGCCGGTAAACATGGCCGCGCGTATCGGTCACGGCCTGGACATTGGTCGTGCCGTCATTCCAGGCGATTACAACCACGTTGAGATTGCCGGCGGTCTGCGCGGCGGCGTAGGGCACCGTCACTGTCGTACGCGCGGCGGATCCGGGCGCGAGGTAGTTGCGCTGGACGAACGCAGGCGTGAGCGGTGTGCCGCCCGATTGAGTTGCGGCCGTCGCCGTCGGCGAATAGCTCCCAAGATTGGATGCAGCGTCGGTCGCGCGGACCCGGAAGCTATAGCTCGTGCCGGCCGCAAGGCCAGCGTTGCTGTAGTTCGTCGTCGCCGAGGTCGCAACCTGCGCGAAACTCGAGCAACCCGCGCCCTGACAGCGCTCAATCAGGTAATTGGTAACAGCGACGTTATCAGTCGATGCCGGCCAGCTCAGGTTGATCTGGCTCGAGGAAGTTGCGGTGGCCGTAAGCGTCGTCGGCGCCGATGGAGCGATCGTATCCGGCGTCGAGGCGCTCGCCTGCGGCGAGTAGGGGCCCTTGTTGCCGGCGGCGTCGGTGGCTCGCACGCGATAGGTGTAGGCGGTTGCGCTCGTAAGCGCCGTGTTGCTGAAGCTGGTCGTGGTCACTGTCGCGATGACACCGAAGCTCGAGCAACCTGCGCCCTGACAGCGCTCGATCTCGTAGCCGGTCACGGCCGCGTTGTCGGTAGCGGCTGGCCACGACAGGTTGATCTGCGTCCCGGAGATCGCGGATGCAGTGAGGCTTGCCGGTGCATTCGGCGGCGCGGAATCGGCGGCGACGTTCCAGGAGAATATGGCCGATCCCGTCGTGAGCGAGGGGTCGGTCGCCGTGACCGTCGTGCTGTAGGTCGCGGCTGTCGTCGGCGTGCCGGTGATGACGCCGGTCGAGGCATTAATCGGAAAGTCCGGCAGGGAGGCCTGCGGCCGTGTACGTCAGTGCGTCGCCGTTGTCGTCGGTCGCGCTGATCGAGAGCGACATCGCGACGCCGACAGTGCCGTTCTGGGTGCCCGGATTGGCTACGACCGGCGCTACATTTGGAGCCGGAGCCGCGGGCTCCTGTCCGCCGATCTGCGACACGTAGGCGACGAGCTTCGGCAGATCCGCATCGCTGACCGTTACATTGGTGTGCGCTCGAATAGCGTCGGCGAGCGTCGCTGCGGAGCCGTCGTGCAGGTACGGCGCGCTGCCCCAGGCATCGCGCAGCGTCGGCGTGTCGAGGCCTGTCAGCGGTCCGCCGAGGCGTTGGCCGCTCGACGGCTTGATCGTCCCGATGTTTCGGAGCGTTGCAGCGCCGCTTTCGGTGAATGCCGTGCCGCTGTGGCAGGAGCCACAGCCCGCGGACTGGAAGATGGCCTTGCCGGCAACTGCATCGCTCGTGAGAGTGCCGTCCGGATTGCGGTTCGGGCTCGAAGCGAACGAGTTGAGCGAGCCGAGGTAGGCCGCCAGCGCATCAAGGTCCGAGCTGAATCCCGCCTTGGTGGCGCCGAGCGGTTGGCTGCGCGTTCCCGCGTTGAAGTCCGCGTCGGCCATGAGACCCGGTACCGCCCGCGAGCGAGCGAATCTGCGCCTCGAAGTCCTGTACCTCGTCGAAGTTCGCGCTCCAGTGCAGGAATCCCTGGCCGATGCCGGCGCGTCCGCGCAGGGCGATGGTGTTGCGCAGGCCCTCGCCGAAACCGCCGAGATCCCACACGCGGCCGTCCTGGCCGCCGTCGTTGTGGCAGGTGGCGCAGCTCAGGTACCGGTCGCGGGCGAGGCGCGTGTCGCGCGCGTCGTAGAAGAGCTGCTTGCCCTTCAGGACCTGCGCACTGAGTTTTTCCGTGCCAACAGCCGGCAAGGTACCGAGCAGCTGCGCATTCCACTGGCCGTTGTTCACGACATTCGCGATGTCGAAAACACTGATGCTTCGATCCATGAAGTTGTTGACGTAAAGCTTTGATCCATCTGGCGATACAATCAGGCCCTGCGGCGCCTGGCCGACGTCGATCCGGAAGATCTCGAACTTGCCGTGCGCATCGACAACTGCGACCTCGCGGCTCGTTTCGAGTGCGACGAATAGATAGACGCCATACCGGTCGAATGCGGCCGCGCTGGCGACGCTCGAATTGTCGTGATCGAGCCGCGCGGCGAAGTCTTCCGTGCCGGTCGCGAGATCGATGCGCGAGCTGATCGCGCGCACGGTGCTCTGGAAATTGAGGTTCTGCTGGTTGCGCAGCTGCCCGCGCGCCACGTTGTCCTGCTTCGACGGAACCCAGGCCGCCGTGCCGTCGGGTGAAATCGCGGCGGCGCCGAGATAGTTGGGAAAGCCGGAGCCCTGATTCTCGAAGTCGGCCTTGGTGCTGGCAGCGAGCTCGAGCGTACTGAGCACCGTCATCGCGCCTGCATTGACGATGAGGACCTCGCCGCCGACGTTCACGCCACCGACCTGTGTCTGCACGCTGAGCGTTTCCTCGCCGGGGAGGTGCGGCGTGATGAAGCGGGAGACGTAGACGGTGCCGCCGTCGCCGCTCACCGAGAGATGTCTTGGATTCGCACCGACGGCAAGGCTTGCGACCTGTGCGCCGCTGGTGGCGTCGAGCTTCAGGAGTCGACCGGTGCCTTCCAATGCGACGTAGGCGTAACCGCCCGTCGGTGCGAATGCGATGCCGAAGGGCTGCGAGGCGAAGGGCAGCGCGATGGTCCGGCTGACCGTGAGCGTGCTCGCATTGATTACCGAGATCGAGGCGGCGAGCTTGTTCGTCACCCAGATCTCGCCCCCCGGCGACACGGCGAGCGTGCGCGGCGCGGTGCCGACCGCAATTTCCGCGAGCTTCGATTGCGTAACCGCATCGAACGCGGTCACCGTGTCGTTGTCCTGGTTCACCACCCAAATGCGCGAGTTGCTGCCGCTGCGCGCTTCATACGCAATATTCGATGAGACGGCCGGCTTGTTCGCCGTCGGCGGCAGGTAAACGGTCTGCGCGAAGGTCTGCACCTGCGCAATGCCGCGATCGTCGGTCGCCGTGACCGTGACGTAATAGACGCCCGGATTCGCGAAGGCATGGTTGATGCTGGCGGAACTCGAGTAAGCCGTCTCGGGCGTGCCATCGTCGAAGAACCATTTGTACTTCGCATTGACCGCGTTCTGGGTCGCCGCTGTGTAGCTCGCGGAGGAATTCACGAGTCGCGGCGTCTGCGACGGCATCGGGTTCAGGATCAGCGCCTGCTGGTCGACGATCGTCCAGATAAAGTTCGCGGAGCCCGAGGCGTTGCTTGGGTCGGTCGCCGTGATCGCGACGTTGTAGGTGCCAGCCACAGTAGGTGTACCGCTGACCACCGGAATGTTGAGGCCGATCGAAAGGCCCGGCGGCAGGCCGGTCGCAGAATAGGTGAGCGCATTCCCGTCGGGATCATTCGCCGTGACCGAGCAGAGCTCACGGGCACGCCGACGGTGCCGGACTGATTGCCCGGATTGGTCACGGTCGGCGGCGAATTCACGGCGATCGGCGTGATGGCCGCCTGCCGGCATTGCACGCCGAAGTTGTCGATCCAGCTGCCGGAACGCCCATAGAGCGCGTAGACCGGATTGCCGGTGCCGCAGCTCATGGATGCATTGGCCGTGCCCTGTGTGCTGCCGACGGCGCCGAGCGCCTGTGCCGCGCCGGTCACGCGGCCCGAGGCCGTAAGTGCCTTGCATTCGAAATTGATCTGGTTGACGTAGGTCGCGGAGCGGCTGCTGAAGCCGCTGATCGCAAAGTCGCGCGCGCAGGTCTTGGTGAAGGCCGTGCCGCCGGTACCGCCGGCGCTGCCGCGTGCCACCGGGTTGCCGACCCAGTGGCCGAACTGGTCGACGCGAGCGCACTGGCCGCTCAGCTGATAGACGTAGTCCGTCGTCGATGCGAGGCCGGTGACGCCGACGAGCACTTCGTCCGGATTGCAGGTCACGGTGAAAGCGGCTCCACCCGATCCGCCGACGGTCGGCGTGTAGTCGAGGGCGATATTCGGGTTCGCCGCGATGCTCAGGCGAATCATCTTCGCCATCGACGGTACGCCCTGGTTGTCGATGACGAACAGCATGTAGTAGCCGCCGGGCGCTTCGCCCGCGCTCAATGGCGTCTGGGCGTCGAGCACGGAGCCGGATTGCGTGAACGGCAACTCGAGGAAGCGCTGATCCATGTTGACGCTGTGCGTGACGGAACCCGAGCGCACCATCGTGACGCGGCTGATGGTCGATGAGCCCACGTCGAGCGTGAAGTGCTGGCCGTTGTCGATGGTCGTCTGGGGCCACGACACGATCGTCGGTCGCGGCGCGAGCGTCGTGCTCGTCTGGCAGGAACAGATAGCTCGGCTGGTAGATTTCGGCGTGCTGATTGTTGAGCGGCCCCGGTGCGCCGCCGCCGTGGACCATCACGGTCGCATCCGGCAGCAGCAGGGCGCCCGAGTGATACATGCGCGCGCGCGAACCGGGCGGACCGACGATCCACTGGCCGGTCGCCGGGTTCCAGACTTCCGCGCTGTTGTTGATGCCGGTCAGCACGTTGTCCTGTTCCGTGCCGCCAGTCGCGACCACGCGGCCGTCGGCCATCACTGTCGCGGACACCCACTGGCGCTTGCTCGACATCGTCGGCTGGGTCGTGACGGTCGGTTGCGGTCCGGTGATGTCGATGACGACAGCGCCGTTCGAATTGCCGCCCATCTGCAGGATCTTGCCGGGGCGGTACATCGCGGCGCTCGGAGGTCCAGCCGGCGTACGCGGAATTGAACTGCCCGGCGCCGGCGTAGCGTTCCGGTTCCCGCAGTCGTCACGTAGTACATGTTGCCGTTCGTGTCGTAGCCGAACACGCGGCCATCCGGGGCGAGGAAGTTACGCGGAAAGGTCGCCGCGAGCCCCGACGTGTTGACGCCGGTCAACAGGCGAAATGTGCCGTCGCCCTGGCGGACTTCCGGAAAGTCGCCGCCGCCGTTGCCGCCCTGGACGTAGACCTCGCCGTTGATGAGCACCGTCGAAGAGGAATACCAGCGCGCGCGGTTCATGTTGGCGCCGCGCGCGAGCGTATTGTTGCCGTAGGTCGAAGAGATTGCTGTTGATGTTGCCGGTGTTGGTCGTGCCGGTGCCGGTCCAGTTGTCGCCGCCCGCGATGAAGATGCTGCCGTCTGACGGCAGGATGACCTGCGAGCTGCAGAAGATGTCCGTCAGCCGTCTGGTTGGCGAGCGTCATGTGGCCGCCGCCGAGGCCGGACGCCGGGTTCCACACGTCGTAGATGAAAAAGCCCGTCTGCTTTCCTGTGCCATCGGTGCCGTAAGTGAGCACGCGGCCGTCAGGCGTGAGAGCGGCGTGAATCGGGATCAGCGGCCAGTTGTTGTCAACGGGAGAAATCCATGCGCCGACGCCGTTATCGGCGAGCGCGAGCGACGCAATGCCAATGGCGAGGCACGTGGCGAGCGCCTGCAGCCAGCGCGATCTGCTATAACGGGTGAAACGGAAAGTCGCGTGCCCGGACGAAGCCGGCGAGCGATGATTGGTCATCGGGTATCCCCAAAAGTCTGTTCTTCTTCGGCGCGCGAGCGGTAACTCAGATGCGCCTTTTGGAGGATCGTAGCAGCAAGATTCAGCTGTAGCGCGCGCAGAAAATCGCGCCGTCGGGGAATTTGACAAAGCGTGCGTCCGCGCACACTTCGAGACGAATTATGTCAGCGGCAGTGACGGAAAGTGTCGGATTACTTTCCAGTCCAGACGCTGCGCGGAATGAGGATGTGCCCTTCGAACAGCGCGCGCGCCGTGCGCAGAATTCCCGAGCGTCCAATTTTGAAATCCGCGCCGTCGCCTGACACTTCGAGCGATACGGTGAACTCGCCGCTCGGATGCTCAACGGAGAAAAGAATCGGCGAGCCGTGCGCAGGCAGGGCGATTCCCTCAGCGACAGATCCCGGCAACACGCATGCCGTCGCAACACTCACGGCGCCGAGCACGCCAATCGCTGCGTGACAGCGAATCGGGATGAAGGTCCGCGTAGAGACATGACCGCCTGCGCGCGGCGGCGCGATCAGCGTCATCTTCGGCACGACCTTGTCGCGCACATCGCCGAGGCCCATCAGCGGCCCGACGGCGAGTCGCAGCTGTTCAAGGCGAGCCTTGAACGGTGCATCCGCGTCGAGATCCTTCGGGGACTCGTATCCGGTTTTGCTGAACGCACTCGCGGGAATCACGACAACGGGCATGCCGTTGTCGATGCAGGTTACGTCGATGCCATCGACCCTGTCCCGGACATGCCCGGTCGGCAGGAGCGATTCGCACACGGAGCCCGCCGTGTCGAGAAACTCGACGTGGATCGGCGCCGCGGTTCCCGGCACACCGGCGATCGCGGTCTCGCCGTCGTACCGGACCTTGCCGCCTGGAGTCTCGACGGTTGCGACGGCGAGGTTGCCGGTGTTGACCATGTAGATGGCAACGCGTGTCGTCGGGTCGCGCGCCGGCACCAGCCCTTTCTCGATGGCGAACGGTCCCACGCCTGCCAGCATGTTGCCGCAGTTCGGACTCACGTCGACAAGCGGCTTGTCGATCGAGACCTGCGCAAAAAGGTAGTCGACGTCGACGTCGGGCCGGTTCGATTTCGAAACGATGGCGACCTTGCTCGTGAGCGGCTCGGCGCCGCCGACGCCGTCGATCTGGCGCGGATCGGGCGAGCCCATTGCTGCAAGCAGCACCCGATCGCGCAGTGCCTCGGCTGCTGGCAGGTCGCTCGCGAGGAAGAATGGCCCCTTGGAGGTGCCCCCGCGCATCAGCGTGCACGGTATCGCCGTTTGCTGGACGCCCGCGGTCACTTGTACTCGAGTCCCAGGGCCGCGAGCTTCTCGCGCATGCTGTAGATGTCGAGTCCCAGCTCGCCAGCCGCAAGGCGTTTGCGCTTCTGTTCTTCGTCCGCCACGCGCTTCGCTGCCGCTGCCGCGACTTTCACCGCGTCTGCGCGCGGCACAACCACGATGCCGTCGTCGTCGGCGACGATCGCATCGCCCGGTTCGACGCGCTGGCCCGCGCAAATGATCGGCACGTTGACCGCGCCGAGGCTCGCTTTAACGGTGCCCTGCGCCCAGATGGCCTTCGACCAGACGGGAAACTTCATCTCGGTGAGTGTCGCGACATCCCGAACGCCCGCGTCGATGATGAGGGCCTTCACGCCGCGCGCCATGAGTGACGTCCCGAGGAGATCGCCGAAGTAGCCGTCGCTGCAGGGCGAGCTCGGTGCGACGACGAGGACGTCGCCAGCTTTGCAGAGCTCGACCGCGACGTGAATCATCCAGTTATCGCCCGGCGGCACGAGCACCGTGACGGCAGCGCCCACAATGGCAGCGCGCGGATAGATGGGGCGCATGTAGGAAGCGAGGAGGCCGACCCGGCCCTGGGCTTCGTGCACCGTGGCGACGCCATGGACGCCGAGCGTGTCGAGTGTAGCGGGGTCCGGTCGCGCGATCTCGCGCACGGCGATGTGCTTGGTAATGGCGGCACCTCTTCGTCAGTCAGGGAGCCGCGGCGGGCGGCCCCGTCAGTGTGGATCGGGCACCGGGATTTTAGCACCGCCCTCGGGCGTCGCCACGGCGCCGGGCTGGATCCCGTACCAGGTCGCGTAGAGCGCGGGCAGGAATACGAGCGTCAGGATCGTCGCGACGAGGAGCCCGCCCATCATGGCGAACGCCATGGGTCCCCAGAACACCTCGCCCGCGATCGGGATGAGGCCGAGGATGGCGGCGGCCGCCGTGAGGAGGATCGGCCGCATCCGATGCATGGTGGCTTCGACGATCGCCTCATAGCGCGGTAAGCCGTCCTTCTCATGATCGTGGATCTGCATGATGAGCACGATGCCGTTCCTGATGATCATGCCGATGAGCGCGAAGACGCCGAGCATGGCGACGAAGCCGAAGGGCCGGAAGGTCGTAAGGAGCGCGATGCTGACACCGATGATGCCGAGCGGCGCCGTGAGCAGGACCATGATGAGCTTCTGCACGCTCTGCAGCTGGATCATGATGACGATCACCATGCCGATCAGCATCACGGGCACCACGGCCGTGATGGAACTCGAGCCCTTGCTGCTCGATTCCACCGTGCCGCCGAGCTCGATCTTGTAGCCGGGCGGCAGCTCGGCGGCGATCTTCGCGATCGCCGCCTTCTGGTCCTCGACGACGCTTGCAGCCTGCACACCCTTCCTGACGTCGCCGCTCACGGTGATCGTCGGCAGCCGATAGCGGCGCCAGACGATCGGGTCTTCGAGTTCGTAGCGGAAAGTCGCGATCTGCTCGAGCGGCACCGTGTTGCCGCCGACGTGCAGTTCCAGCTCGCGCACCGATTTCAGGTCCTTGCGGTCGGCATCGGCGGCGCGGCCGCGCAGGTCGATGAGATAGATGTCGTCACGCACCTGCGTCACGGTGCGCCCGCTCGCGAGGCTGTTGAGCGCGCTCGCGATCTGCGAGGAACTCACCCCCTGCATGCGCGCCTTGTCCTGATTGACATCGATGAGAACGGCCTTGCCGGTCTCGATCCAGTCGAACGCGACGATCTGCGACGCGGGGTGCGCGCGCATCACTTCGGCGATCCGGTTGGCGAAGCGCTTGACGGTCGGAATGTCGGGGCCGCTGACGCGGTACTGAACGGGCCAGGAAACCGGGGGACCCAGCTGCAGCGGCTGCACGCGCCCGGCGAGCAGGTCGAACTGCTCATTCAGGACATGGGTCAGCCGTTTCTGCACGGCGTCACGCTCCTTGAATCCCTTCGTGATGACGACGGCCTGTGCGAAGTTGGAGTTCGCAAGCTCGACGTTCAGCGCCAGTATGAAGCGGACAGCGCCAGAACCGACGTAGAACGTGTGGCTCACGATGTCCGGATCCTTCGCGAGGACCTTCTCGAAGCGCTGGACCTGCGCGAGGGTCGCCTCGATCGAAGCGTTCTGCGGCAAGCGCAGGTCGACGAGAAGTTCCGGGCGGTCAGAGGCCGGAAAGAACTGCTGCTGCACGAAACCGAACGCCACCACGGCCAGGACGAATGCCGCGGCCGTGCCGGCAATCACAAGCTTGCGGCGCGCGAGCGCCCGGATGAGGACCGGCCGGAACCACCTCGCGACACGGCCTTCGTGGTGGCCGCCGGCCGCGGCGGGTTTCATCTCCTTCAGCACGGCCGCGCCGACGTAGGGGGTGAAGATGACCGCGACGATCCAGGACGCGGAAAGCGCAATGCCGACGACGGCGAACAGCGTGAAGCAGTACTCGCCCGCGCCACTCTTGGCGAATCCGACGGGGACAAAGCCGATAATCGTGACGACCGTGCCGGTGAGCATCGGAAACGCGGTCGACGTGTAAGCGAAGGTCGCCGCGCGGAAGCGGTCCCAGCCTTCCTCGAGCTTGAGCACCATCATTTCGACGGCAATCATCGCGTCGTCGACGAGCAGTCCGAGGGCGATCACGAGCGCGCCGAGCGAGATGCGCTGCAGGTCGATCTTGAAGATCTCCATCACGAGGAAGGTGAGGGCGAGCACGAGCGGAATGCAGATCGCGACGACAAGTCCCGCGCGCAGCCCGAGACTTACAAAGCTCACGATGAGGACGATCGCGATCGCTTCGAAGAGCGCGCTGGTGAAATCACCGACCGATTCCTCGACGACGTGCGGCTGGTTGGCGACGAGATGCGGATCGACTCCGATCGGAAGCGCGCGCGTGATGCGCTTCATGGCCGACTCGACGTTGCGGCCGAGGTCGAGGATATTGCCGCCGGGCGACATGGAGATGCCAAGACCGATGGCGGGCTCGCCCTGGTAGCGGAACATCGAGGTCGGCGGATCCTCGTAGCCGCGCGAGACCTTGGCGATGTCGCCAAGCCGCACGAAGCGGTCATTTGCACGCACGCTGATGTTGGCGATGTTCTCCACGGTGTCGAACTGACCGCTCACGCGGATGGCGATGCGCTCGTTGTCCGTTTCGACGACTCCGGAAGCGACCACCGCGTTCTGGACCTTGAGTGTTGCCGCGATCACGTCCGGATCGAGGCCCATGCTCGACATCTGGCGGGTGGAGAAATCGAGATAGATGACTTCGTTCTGCACGCCGATCAGATCGACCTTGCCGACGTCGGGCGTACGCAGGAGTTCCGCGCGCACGAATTCGATGTAATCGCGCAGCTCCCGGTAGGTGAAACCGTCGCTCGTGAAGGCGTAGATGACGCCGTAGACGTCGCCGAACTCATCGTTGAAGAAGGGGCCCTGCACCCCGTCGGGGAGCTGGTAGCGCATGTCGCCGATCTTCTTGCGGACCTGGTACCACTGGTCGGGCACGGCGCCCGGCGGCGTCGTGTCCTTGAGGTTCACCATGATCACGGTCTGGCCGGCCTTGGCGTAGCTCGACGTGTAGTCGAGGTACCTGAGGGACTCGAGGGTCTTTTCGATGCGGTCGGTCACCTGACGGGCGACTTCCTCGGCCGTCGCGCCCGGCCAGTTGGCCTGAACGATCATCGTTTTGATGGTGAAGGGTGGATCCTCGTCGCGCCCGAGTTTCTCGTAGGAGAGAAGTCCCGCGGCGATCGCCACGGCCATGAGGAATCCGACGAAGGACTTGTGCGTCAGCGCCCAGGCTGAGGCATTGAAGCCGCTCATGGGGCAACGTCGCCCAGGATGCGTACGGTTTCGCCGGCGGCGAGCTTGTGAACGCCGGCCGTCACGACCATTTCACCCGGCGCGAGGCCGCTCGCGACGGCGACACTCAACGTGTCGTAGTGATCGACGGTGATAGGGCGCAGCTCCAGCTTCTTGTCGGCCTTCACGATCCAGACCGCAGGCTTTTCGTCCTTCTGGAAAAGGGCGCTCGCGGGCACGCTGATCATCGGGGCGGGGCCGGTACGACGGAGCGTCACGGTGGCCGTCATGCCGAGCCGCAGGTTCGGCGGCGGGTTCTCGATCGACACGCGCACCTGGTAGGTCCGCGTCACGGGATCCGCGCTCGGGCTCACTTCGCGGATGCTCCCGCCAAGTTTCGCGGCTGACAACGACAGCACGACGATTTCAATGTTGGGATCGCCGCGCACCTCATCGACGCGCTGTTCGGCGACGTCGAAGACCGCTTCCGGGGCGCTCGGCTGTGCGAGCGCGACGACCCGCTGTCCCTGAGCAACCACCGAACCCGCGTCCGCATAGGTGCGCGTGATGACGCCGTCGCGATCCGCGCGCAGCGTCGCGTAAGCGAGCTGCTGGCGACGTAGCTGCAGGTCTGCGGACATCTGTTCGTAGCGCGATTGCGCGGTCTTCGTCTGGGTCTGCTGCGCGAGGAAGGTCGCCGCCGTTGTGAGCCCGCGTTCGAGCAAGTCGCGAAATCGCGCTTCATCCGATTTGGCCCGGTCAAGCTCGGCCTTCGCGGCATTCACCGCCGATTGCGAGGATTCGACCGCGAGTCTCAGATCCTGTTCATCGAGGCGGGCGAGGGCGGTGCCCTTTTGGACGCGGGCACCGACGTCCACCATGCGCTGAGCGATCTTGCCACCGACCTGGAAGCCGAGGTCCGACTCATAACGCGAGCGGATGTCTGCCGTATAGGTCGAACTCTGGCCTGCCGCACCGCCCGCAACCCAGATGACGCGAACGGCGCGCGGCTCGACGGCTTCTTCCTTGTTCTTGCACGCCGTGACTGCGGTGGCGGAGATGAGTGCGAGCGTGGCAATGCCGAGGAAGCGACGAAGCTGCATATGTTGATCCTCTGGTCCCATTCCTCTGGGGCTATTCCCTGGCGGATGTCGCGTGTTCGCGGAACCAGGCATCGATGCGCGCGTACCACGCTTCGCGCGAGGCGGGGTCCAGGAGCAGGTCGTAGCTGCCGCCCGTGCGCAGCACCTCGATGAAGTCGATGAGGAACGTGTACTTCGCCTCCGCCTCGCCGAGCTGCGCGTTGAGCGCGGCATTCTGCGCATCCGTGAGATCCGTGACCGACACCACGCCCTTGGCATAGGCGTCGGTGACCATCGCGAGATTCTGGCGGGCCGCCGTCGCCGCTTCCCGAGACAAATCGATGCTGGGGTAGGAACTCGCGGTGCTGTGCAAGGCCGCCCGCGTGCGTGCCTCGACTGCGTCGGCTGCTGCGGAACGCTCTGCATTGATCTGGCGGAGCCTGTGGCGCGCCTCGGAGGTAGCCGCGCCGCGCGCGCCGCCGGTCAGGATCGGTATCGAAGCCTGTAACGACACGTTCCACGATTCGTCGTCCGGGGCGCCGGGAAACGGCTGCGAGCCGGCACCACTCTCCTGGATGAGATCGCTGCCCTGGGCCTGGAGCGCGAAATCCGGCAGGTAGTACGCGCGCTGCGCGGACTTGAGACTCCGCTCCTGCGCGCCGACCTGGGCGTCGATCGCGGCGAGCTCGGGCGAATTCTCCAGGGCACTCGCTACCGAGTAGTCCTGGAAGATGAGCCACTTCGCCGGCGTTTCGATGTAGGCCTGCGTGCGTGGATCGGCAACGATGGTCATCGGCTCGTCGAGCCCGCTTTCCACGGTCTTGAAAGGCCGGTCGCCGGGCCGGTGGATGACGCGTGCGACTTCCGCTTCGGCTTGGCGGCGTGTCGCCTCGGCGCTCAGTACATTGGCGCGGTCGGCCGCGAGCTGCGAGACCCAGCGCAGGTAATCGGAATGCTGCGAGAGGCCGACCGCCTCGCGGACGCGTGCCGTCTCGAGGTTCTTGCGCGTATTCTCAACGTATTCCCGTCGCACCGACTCGACCGATTTCGCCCGCAGCAGGTTGAGGTACGCGTCGGCTGCCGACTGAATCGTGTCGAGCAGGGCCTGCCGGTGCTGCTCGTCCGCCGCCTGGCGGAGCTGCTTCGCGATGGCGTAACCCGCCCAGGCCCGTTCCGAATAGATGACTTGGCGCAGATCGAGCGCCGCGTCGGACGATTTTTCCGCCTGCAGCTGTGGACTCGCGCGGTCCGCATCGATCTGGGTCGCCGTGGCGGACGCGGTGAGCTGGGGCAGGAGATTCGAGCGGGCATTGCGCACCTCATCCGCAGCGACGTCAGCCCCGGCGGCGCTCGCCTGGAGGGTCGGGCTGTCGGAGAGCGCTGTGCGCAGTGCCTCGAGGAACGAGAGCGTCTCGATGTTGCCCGGTTCCTCGGCGTTGTAGAGCACGGCGTCGGTCAGATCCCCCCAGCGGGGCGAATAGCCGATCAGCCGCGCCGTATGCATGTTGATGGCGAGCCGCGCGTCCGCCGGAAAGCTCACTTCGAAGGTCGCAGGGTCCTCGCCCGACGCGATACGCTGGATCTCGAGGACGATGCGCCTCGCCAGGCGGTCGTAGTCGCTCGGGTTGCCCAGCGTCGCGAACAGGATGCCGAGCTGCACGTCGTGATGGCCGACGCGCGAGAGACTGGGCAGGCGGCGTTCGGCGAGCCGGTGCGCAAGGTCCATGACGTCGCCGTCCTTGAGGCGCGGAATTGAAGTGACATAGACGGCATCGGTATCGGGCGGGAACGATTGCAGGATCGCGTCGACCGAGTTCGTTGTAGGAATCAGCTTGATCGCCACGCCGAGTTCGCGCGCGACCGCATCGGCCTTGGCATTGAGGGACGGCGCCGCCTCGAGGGTGAGCTGATCGACGAGCACCGCGAGGTGCTTGAAGTGCACGAGACTGGCGAATCGCCGGACCTCGTCCTCGATTCCGTTGAAGGTCGTGACGTATGTGAAGTTGTGCCGGCCGCTGCGGCCGTTCGCGAGCGGCAGATCCTGCAGCAGCGGGTCCGGAACGAATGGCGCTATGACGGGTTTCGGCAGATTCGTACGCTTGCCAGCTTCATTCGAGGCGACGATTCCGAGCGCGAGCACGACGTCGATGCTGCTGTCGGCCAGAGCCTGATCGAGCGCGCGCTCGACACCGGTCACGGTCCAATCGCCTGACAGCCGCTTTTCGTCCGGCCAGACGAGAGTGAGATCGCTCCCCACGAAGACGGAATCCGCGGCGCGCTTCAGGACCTCCGGTGCGATGATCGGTCGTTCGGTCGGCCCGTCAGTGACGATCCCGACCGTAATCGTACGCGCGACCGCGGGCAGAGCCAGGCATACCAGGAGGGCAGCCGCGAATAGCGGGATTCGGCGTGTCGCGTCCATCGGCACCTACCGGATTCAATTGGGTGCCATCGGCTCCATTATTTGGGCGTTGTCAGCGCGACGGCGTGGCAGATTGTACCACTCGGTCTTTAGACTTCTTCCGAACCTCCACGAGGCCCCGATCCGCATCGACCTTCACCCAATCGCCGGTCTCGATGAGAGCCAACGGGTCCTGGTCCAGGTCCGTTATCGACGGCACTCGCATCACGACTGCACCTAAAGCCACCTTGGTTGTCATTTCATTGAAAATGAGGGCCTTAGGAGAAACTCCTGCCAGCCGTGTCATGTGAAAAACAGCCGACCAGCCGGACGATCCCTTGGCGCCCGGGAAGACGAGGATCTTGTCTTTGAAGCTGACGCCCCGAAGCTCGTGCCGCGTCTCGATCACGGTGCCCGCCATGGGATTGACGCCGCCCCACCCCGAGATCGTCTGGGTGGTGACGAGAGCTTCTCCCTCGACGCAACCGCCGACGACTTTTCGTCCCTTGAGCACGTAGTCGGGGGCACTCATGGAAGTCTTCCATTCCACCGGCCGGTCATCGCTGCATCGATACAGTCGGCAGTCGTCCCGAACCAGGCCTCGATGCCCATGATGGCCGGCAAGTAGTGGGTCTGCTTGGCGGAGTCGAGCGCAGCGACCTTGGTCCCGGGCGGCACGGCTTGACCTATCGCCGAGCAGGTGTCGGTGAGGAGCACCCCGCCCGCGTCGCGGATGAGCTTGGTGTAGCCCTCGCGGTCCGCGACCGCGCGGACCGCGCGCGAGGTGAAGATCCAGAGCTTGCTGTTCGCGCTGACGCGTCCGGCCCCCGATCAGCCGGCAGGCTGCCTTCACCTGATCGAGCGAATAGTGCGGGCAGCCGAGCATCACGAAATCGACGTCCGCGCTCTTGCCGCGCGCGTTCAACGTTTCGTAGGTCTTGCGCTGCTCGTCCTTGCCGTAGTGAATCGATTCGACGGGCCTCCGGCAGCCGAGCGATGCTTCGAGCGAAGGCGATTCCGGCGTGACGCCAACCATGTGATACATCTCGACGCCGCCCGAGGACGCGGCCGCGGCGCCGAAGTGCTTGTGATCGATGAGGCCGGGCGTGCCGAACTTTCCCGTGAGCACGGGTATGCGTTCGCCGACGGCGTCGCCGGCGAAGTAGCCGAGCATGCCCCAGTTGAGGATATCGTCGACCGGCACGTCGACCTCGATGTGATGGGTCGCGAGGCGGAAGTCATCGCGGTGAAAGCCCCAGTCCGGTATGCGGCCGGTGAGCATCGCGGCGCTCGTGCTCTCACGGCCTTCCGTGTTCGTGCGCGCGGCGAGCACGGAGTTGCAGTAGACGACCGCCGACGACTCCATCCACGCGCAATGTTCGCCCCTGGCCGGCACATTGCCCGCGAGATAGGGCGTGCAGGTCTTCAGGATCTTGATGCCGTGGCTCGCGGCCGAGGCTTCGCCCGCCTGGCTGATCTTCAGGTGTTCGGGCTTTGCGCCGAGCGTCTGCCAGTTCTCGGGATCGATGCCGCCCTGCAGATGACAGGCGTGCACCGTGATGCGCGGCACTTCGACGACTTCATCGCTGTCGAGATCGAAGCGCGAGTAGATCACATCGTAGCGATCGCCCGGTTCGCGGTAGTAGTTCTCGAGGAACGGATTCGAGGTTCCGGGCACGCCGGCAACGTTCGTGGCTTCGACGAAGCGCTCGGCATTGAGCGCCTCGCCGTAGCGCACGAGGAGTTCCATCGCCTTGCGCCGGGCCGCGCCGTCGCGCCCGTCGAGCATCGCGCGTTCGTCGTCGGTGAGTTTCATGGCGTGGTTGAAATCATGGCGTTCAATCCTTGCGGTCGAGATTGTCGCGCAGGCGCTGCTGGAATTTCGCGCGATCGATGTCGTGGACCGGGCCCTTGCCGGCGAGGTCGAGCGCGTGCGCGGCCGCCGTTCCCATGGCAATGCAGGGTCCCATCACGCGGATGGCCGAAAGAGCGTGCGAGTCGGCGTCCACGCAGCGGCCGGCCGCGACGATATTGTCGGCGTCCTTCGGCAGCATGCAGCCGAGCGGAATGTAGTAAACGTGTCCATCGGCGAAACGCTCCCAGTGCACAAGTTCCTTCGTGCCGTGGAGCTCCACCCACCAGGCGCAACGGGCCGCGGCATCCGGCGGCCGCTCGGTCGTACGAATGTCCTCGACCGTGAGCTGCCTGCGGCTGACGATCCAGCGGGTCTGGCGGATCCCGGGATTGCCGTAGGTGCGCACGCGCGCGTTCTCGAAGATGCGCGGAAATTCGGTCCTCAGGAATCGGACGATGTTATCGGCCTGGCGCCGGCCTTCAAATACCAGCTGCGCGGTTTCCGCCGGATCGAGCGGCGTCTCGAAGTGGCCGATGTTGGCCAGCATGAAATTCTTGCCGGGAAAGTGCATGAGGTGGCCGTCGTGGCGCACGAGGCCATAGTCCTTGCCCTTGGCGATGAGCTTCGCGTGCACGTCTTTCATCACGAGCTCGCCGACATTCTCGACGTTGTAGCCTTCGATGAGGAAGTTGAGCGTCCCGTAGACGGGCTCTTCCGGTTCCCGCACCTCGAGGCCCGCCTCGTAGCTCAGTGTCGCATCGCCCGAGGAATCGACGTACCCGCTTGCGACGACGCGCAGCGGCCCGAAACGCGTGACGAAATCGATCGACTCGACTCGTCGCGCACGGAAATTCGCCGCCGTGAGCACGGCCCCGACCACGGCGCGCACGCCCGCTTCCTCGATCTTCCGTTCCATCCAGCGCGCAAGCCGCACTTCGTCGTACTGGAAGACAACGGTCGAATGGTGCAGCCGCAGGAGTGACCCTTCCGCCGTCAGGTCGCGGATGAGATCGTCCGCGACGCCGTGCGTGATCTGGTAGGCGTCCTTGCCGTGGGTGTAGAGGCCGATGAGCGTGCCAATGATCGAGCCGATTGCCTGGCCACCAAGCGCCGGCGCGCCATCGACAATTACGACCTTGCGGCCGAGCTTGGCGGCTTCGAGCGCCGCCGTTACGCCCGAAATCCCGGCGCCGAGCACGCAGATGTCCGCGTTCAGCGTCTTGATGGCACGGGTCGGGGGACGACGCACCGTGCGAGTCGCGATTGTCTGCGACCTGTGATCTGTCATGAGCCTTCCGGTCAGTCGTTCTTGACGAGGACAGCGCCCGACGACATCGGCTGAACGGTGCGCTGGTAGATTTCAAGATACCCGGAGGACTTGGGCAATGGCACTGCGCCACGCTTTGCGCGGCGAGCCGCGAGCACGTCCGCGGGCAAGTCCAGGTCGAGACTTTGCCGGTCGACGTCGATTGAAACCCGGTCTCCGTTTTCGACGAGCGCGATGGGTCCACCGACGGCCGATTCGGGCGAGACCTCGGCGATGGTGATGCCCTTGTTGCAAAGACCCGAAAGCTGTCCGTCAGTGACGAAGGCGACCTCGTTCTGCAAGCCCGCCGAGTCGATGGCAAAAACGACCATCGACGCCGGCCCTGCCATGCCGGGGCCGCCTTTCGGCCCCATGCCGCGCACGACGAGTACATGACCCGGCTTGACCTTGCCGCGCTCGATCGCCTCTATCGCTTCGTTGCCGTTGTCGAAAACGATGGCCGTGCCGCTGAACTGCGCGCGCCTGCCGTCGGTGCGCACCCCGAGTTTCACGACCGCACTCTCCGGCGCGAGCGAGCCATGGAGGATGACGATTGGCGGTTTGGTGGAGAATGGTCGCGTGATCGGACGGATCACCTCCGGATCTGCGACCGCGACGTTGGCAAGATTCTCGGCAAGTGTCTTGCCGGTCGCCGTCATGACACTCGTGTCGATGAGAGTCGCTAGCTGCTTGAGGAGGGCGCGCGCGCCGCCGGCTGCTTCGAAGGCCTCGATCGAGTCGTCGCCGTTCGGCCGCACGGCGCTCAGCACCGGAATCCGGCTGCCAAGTTCGTTGAAGAGTGCGAAAACATCGACATCGACTCCGCTCTCGATCGCGGTCGCCTGCAGATGCTTGATGCAGTTGATCGAACCGCTGACGGCGAGCACCGCGGACACGGCGTTGCGAAACGCGCCGGCGGTCATGATGTCGCGCGGCTTCAGGTCTTCGAGCACCATCTCGACGATGCGCTTCGCCGAGCGGCGCGCGTTCTCCATCATGCGAGGACTGTTGGCAAGGACCGGTGCCGCGCCGGGCACCGTCATGCCGAGCGCTTCGCACACGACATGCATCGAGTTTGCCGTCGCCATGCCGGCGCAGACGCCCGGACTGCGGATGGCGTTTTCGCTCATGCCGCGCAACTGTTCACGCGTGAGCTTCCCGAACGAGGCCTGCACCGACCCCATGAACACGTCTTCGATGTCGACGTGCTTGCCCTCATACGAGCCGCTCTGCTGATAACCGCAGATCACGAGGATGGTCGGAATATTGAAGCGGCCCGCGGCCATGAGATGGGCCGGGGGCGTCTTGTCGCAGGACGAGAGACAGATCATGCCGTCGAGTTGCGCTCCTTCGACTGCGATCTCCATGTCGTTCACGACAAGGTCACGCGAGGCGAGGATGTAGCCACCACCGCGGCCGGCGCCGATGATGAAGTCGCTCGGCGCCGCGGTGCGGATCTCGAACGGGAGCCCGCCGGCTTCCCGAACCGACTCCTTGACGACCTTGGCAATGCCGTCGAGGTGGCTGAAACAGATCGCGAGTTCCGACGAACTGTTCACGACTGCGATCTTCGGTTTCAGCATGTCGGCGTCGGAGAGACCGAGCGCCTTCCATTGCGCGCGCCGCGTTGCCTCGCGGGGAGAGCCTGGCTCGAAATTGCTGCGCAGGGGCCGTTTCATGAGGTCATGGTAGCCGCTGTCGCTGGGGGACAGAACATGCCACATGGCGCGAGCAGTCTTCTCGTTTCAAGAATGATGCGCGGCGACCGCGCTGTCAGTCGCCGCTCTCCCACGGCGGCAGGGACTGCATGCGGGCCTTGAGAAAGGAGACCAACTCGCGGACGGCAGGCCTGTGCAGTTTCACGCGGGGCACGAGCGCCTTCAGGAGGAACGAGACCACCGGGAAGCCGGGCAGCACCTCGACCAGCCGCCCGTCCTTGAGATCGCGATCGGCGACAAATCGGGGGAGCGTCGCAAGTCCGAGCCCCTTGCGTGCGGCTTCGAGGAGGACCCGGCCGTCGTTAGCGTGAAAACGCGAGTGCACGTCGACACTCAGCGAACCCTCCGGGCCCTCGAAAAGCCACGTCGTACTGAGGAGAACCGACGTGAGGCAATCGTGGTTCACGAGTTCCGTCGGATGCTCGGGCACATCGTGCGCGGCGAGATACGACGGGGCGGCAACCAGCACGAGCGGATAGTTGCAGAGCGGCACATCGACGACATTGGGATAGGTCGCCGGCAGCGCGCCGACGACGAGGTCAAAGCGCTCCTCCAGCGGATTGACCGAGCGGTCGAGCAGCACGATCTCGAGCGTCACACCGGCATGCGCAACCTGAAAATCGCTCAGCACGGAGCCGAGATAGAGCGAGGTGATGGTAGTCGGCGCCTTGATCCTGAGGTGCCCCTCGATGGCTTCGTTGTCGGTGGCGGAGCCGTGCAGGATCTCCTCGAGCTCCGCCACGAGGCTCAGGAACCTCGGCATGTGTCGTTCGCCGGCGCTGGTGAGCGCGAGACCGCGGGTCGAACGCACGAAAAGCGCGGTGCCCATCTGCTCTTCGAGCTGGGTGATGCGCTTGGTGACGACCGAGGGGGCGACCGCCAGCTCGCGCGCCGCGCTCGAAAAGCTCCCAAGGCGGGCGACCACGAGGAAGGCGTTGATGTTCTGCAGGGCGTTGATGTCGTTCTCTTACCGCGAAAGCTGATCGCGCGTTTTGCACCGTTCTCTAACCAAATGACCGGTGATACCGTCCACGCACACTCGCGCGTGTATCACGAATACCACGCCACGTCGTCGAAGCCATAATCTGCAACAAGGGTGGGGGGAGCGGACATGATTATATCCAAGGGGATTTCTCATCCAAGACGCACACTGATCGGGGCCGCGGTGCTGGCCGCGCTGCCGACGGTGGTGCCGGCGCAACAGCAGGATAGCGGCGCTGGCGTCCTGGAAGAGGTTGTCGTGACGGCGCAGTTCCGCGAAGAGAAATTGCAGACGACGCCGATCGCGATCACGGCTTTCACCGCCGAAAATCTCGAGAAGCGCGGCGTCAATACGGTCACGGACCTCGACGCATACGTGCCAAATACCGTGATCCAGCCGCTCGGTGCCGGCTGGGGATCGACGATGGCCGCCTTCATCCGCGGCGTCGGCCTTGGCGACAACATCCTCTCATTCGAACCCGGCGTGCCGATCTACGTCGACGACGTGTACTTCGGGCGCCCGCAGGGAGCGATCTTCGATCTCCTTGATCTCGAGCGCGTCGAGGTGCTCCGCGGCCCGCAGGGCACGCTCTTCGGCAAGAATGCCATCGGCGGCACGATCCGCCTCATCTCCAAAAGGCCGCAAGGCGACGGCAGCGGCTACGTGAACGTCGAGATCGGCAGCTTCAACCGCATCAATGCACGCGCCTCGGCCGATTTTGCGATCGTTCCGGATCGCGTGTTCGCGCGCTTCTCGTTCTCGAGCAAGAAGGCGGACGGCTACTTCAAGGTGCTCGACTACGAATGCGTGAACGGGCCAGGGACCCTCGGCAACGGCGGGCCCGGCGTGGACACGCCGTTCGCCCACTATTCCGGCATCGTCTTGAGTTCGCAGGTGCCGCCGGGCGGCAGCTGTGTCGCCGACACTCTGCAGGATGAAAATGTGCAGTCAGGCCGCGCGGCCTTCCGGTTCCTGATGGGCGACAAGGTCGAGCTCAACCTGATTGGCGACATGACAGTGCAGCGCCAGAAGGGACCGGGCGACAAATACACGGTGATGGACGGCAATGGCGGCGGGGGCTTGAACGCAGGCTGGAACTTCGTGTTCGTCGCGCCGATGTTCGGCAACGACCCGAACGGCAATCCGGTCGCATGGGACCAGCGCTTCGTCACTCCGAGCCTCTACACGAATTACAGCCGCTTCGGCGATCCGCTCACGCTCACGACGCCCACCGGCGAAGTGATCGGGCCGCGGACCATTCCGAACATCAACAATCTCAATCACTGGGGAGTATCCGCGACACTCGAGATCAAGCTGACGGATACCATGCTGCTGAAGTCCATCACGGGCTATCGTCGATTCGACAATCAATTCGGCCGCGATTCGGACGGCAGTCCCATCCCGGTCGACATGACCTACGACGACAGCGGCCACCGCCAGTTCACGGAAGAGCTGCAGCTGACCGGTACGGCCGGCAAAGTCGACTGGGCGGCGGGCGCTTTCTACTACGACGCGCACGATTCGAACGTGGGCTTCGGCGTCCTGTATCCGACGTTCATCTACATGCAGGACCAGAACGACCAGCAGGACACGACCAACTGGGCAGTGTTCACGCAGGGCAATTTCCACGCGACCGAGAAACTTTCGATCATCGCGGGCGCCCGTTACACGGACGACAAGAAGGACGCAACGATTTACCGCGCGGCCTTCGACGGGAGCGGCACCATTCCGATCGACAACCAGTTCGTGCCGACGAGCACGACCAACACGGACTGGACGCTGTCGTTCAATTACCAGTTCACGCCGGACTTCATGTCGTACCTCAAGTACGCAACGGGCTTCAAAGGCGGCGGCTTCAGTCCGCGTCCGTCAAACGAGCTGCAGACCGTACCGTTCAAGCCTGAGTACCTGGACACGCTCGAGCTCGGCGCGAAGTCTGAAATGCTGGACCATCGCCTGCGGCTGAACGGCGCGATCTTCTATTCGAAGTACCTCGACCAGCAATCGTTTGCCCAGCAGCTCGATTCCTCCGGGGCGAACTGGTTCCGCGAAATGAACGCCGGCAAGGCGCACATCTGGGGCGTCGAGGCCGAACTTCTCGCGCAGCCTGTCGATGCACTCAGGATCGAAGCGTCACTCGGGTACATCAATTACAACCTCTACGACAACGAAGGCAACGTGCTGCTCCTGGAAGGCGACAATTGCAACGGTGAACGCTGCTATCCGACGCGCACGCCCGAGTGGAACGGCGCACTCGGCATCCAGTACACGTTCAACATGGACGGCGGCACGCTCACGCCGCGAATCGATTCGCAGTACCAGTCGAAGATCTACTTCAATACCAACAACACGGGTTTACAGGACGCCTACGCGCTCGTCGATGCGCGCCTGACTTGGGAATCGGCCGACAGGGACTGGGAGATCGCGGCCTACGGACGCAATCTCACCGACGAGGGTTATTTCAACGGGAAGCTCAGTCTCATCGGCTTCTTCGGCCGCGAGCAGGGAAATCCGGGCACCCCGCGCACCTGGGGACTTTCCTTCAAGAAGAGCTTTCACTGACCGCGGGCGGCGACCGGTAAATCGACCTCGTAGTTCGATGACAAGGGGCGCGCTCATGCAAGTGAGCGCGCCCTTTTTTGTGCTGGCCGACTTACGATGCCTGCGGGACGCGGCGGCAATCCGCCGCCAGGGAGACCCCATTTGAGCCCGTCGGAGCCTATATATAAGAGTGGGCCGGCCGTTCAGCCGGCGTTGGCAAAGGCCGCCGGGACCCTGGGCCCCTACGCCTGCTATGTCCTCGTCGTGCTCGTGCTCGGCTACATCGTCAATGTCATGGACCGCGCGGTCCTTGCGGTGCTGCTCGAGTCGATCAAGCGCGAATTCACGCTGACCGACGGCCAGCTCGGCATCCTGAGCGGCCTTGCTTTTGCCGTGTTCTACGCAACGCTCGGCATTCCGATCGCCGCCTGGGCGGATCGCTGGAACCGCCGGAACGTGCTGGTGCTTGCGATCCTGGTGTGGAGCGTGGCGACCGCTTGCTGCGGCCTCGCTTCTGGATTCTTCCTGCTGCTGGTCGCGCGCGCCGGAACAGCCACCGGGGAGGCGGGCGGAACGCCACCGTCGCACGCGCTGATTTCCGATTACTTCTCCCGCAGCCACCGCGCGACGGCGCTCGCGGTCTACGCGCTCGGCGTGCCGCTAGGGGCGGCCGCAGGCAGTTACTTTGGCGGCTACCTCAATCATCACTACGGCTGGCGCACCGCCTTCATCGCGATCGGCCTGCCGGGCGTCATCGTGGCGCTGCTCGTTCTCTTTACGGTGCGCGAGCCGCCGCGCGGCCATGCCGAGAATCTCGGGGTGAACGCCGACCGGCGCGACGCACCGTCGATCGGCGGAGTGTTTCGTTACCTGTGGCAGCGCACGGCATTCCGGCATTTGTGTCTCGCTGCGGGCCTGCACTCCGTCGTTTGGTACGCCGGCAGCCAGCTCAACGCGAGTTTCTTTCAGCGCTCGCACGGCATGACGTCGCAGGAGGCAGGGTCCTGGCTCGCGGTGATGGCGGGGGTTGGCACGCTTGGCACGTTTCTCGGCGGATTTCTCGCCGATCGCCTGAGTGTGTGGCGCGGCGATCGCCGCTGGTACCTGTGGCTGCCCGGCATCGCGACTCTTGCGATGGTGCCGTTTCAATTCAGCTCTTACCTCTCGAACGCTCATTGGCCGCTCGCCGTTTCGTTCGCGGTCATGACCGTCCTCGCGTCATTTTTCTTCGGTCCGTCGTTTGCCATGACGCAGGGCCTCGCGACGCTGCGCATGCGCGCGATGGCGACCTCGATACTTCTCCTCGTGCAGACGCTCATCGGACAGGGCATCGGTCCCTTTCTCGCGGGTGAAATCAGCCAGCATCTGATGCCGACCTATGGCAAGGACTCGCTTCGCTACGCGCTCGTCGCGGTCGGTCTCGTGAACATCTGGGCCGCGTTCCACTACTTTCGCGGCGCGCGCACGCTGCGCGAAGACCTCGATGCGACGGAACGCGATCGGGGTTAAGTCAATGTCGGCACCGCGCGACGCGCGTGTGTGGCCGGCAATCAGCCGCTTAGCTCAATAGCGCGATTCGCCTGTGCGGAGATTGCGACAGCAAGGTCGCGGCCGCACGACATGTTCCTCCGCGCTCACTCGGCGTTGTGTGGGAAATCAGGAAGTTGATGCGCGTCACATTGACGCAGTGCACGGGCACGTTGCTTGCTTCATCCCAGCGGCTGCATCGAATCGCAAGCCGCAAAGCTTCTCGTTCGAGCAGCACTGAAAAGGGCAAACCCGCCGAAAGGCGGGGACGCAAAGCCACCGGTCGTAAGGGATCGATTCCCTTGATAGCGGGGTTGCCAGGGGAGTGCGGTTTCATCGAAACCAGCGACGGGATAGCCATTCGGGCGCGAGGCCCGACATCACTTCGTTCTCATTGGCGGGGCGCTGCCCCGCGATTTCCCTGTGTTCCCCCGTGGACTGACGTGCCGAGCGCGGCACGGCCATTCGCAACAACGGGAGAGCGACATGATGAAGATAACCAGACAGAGGGTGCTTTGGACGCTGCTCTGCATCGGCTTTGCGCTGACTTCAGCGCAAGCGGATGCCGCCGGCGCCCGCGATCCGGGCGTTCGGACAGGAGCCGCGTCGGCCGGGGAGCCGCTCGCGGGACTCGCAGACTATGAAACGGAGTATTTCGACGCGGGACTGGATGAATTTGGGGAAGCAGACGGCGTCGGCGAAGGTCTCGGCCCCCGATTCAATCTCGACAGCTGCGGGGGCTGTCATTCGCAGCCGGCGATCGGCGGCTCGGCACCGCCGGTGAATCCGCAGGTCGCGGTCGCGACCGCCTTCGGCGCAAGCAACGTGGTACCGAGCTTCATTACCTCAAACGGACCGATCCGCGAGGCGCGCTTCAAGTTTCGTTCCGACGGCTCGCGCGACGGCGGCGTGCACGCGCTCTTCGTCATTACCGGACGCATCGATGATTCCGGCGATGCCACGAGCTGCGTGATTCAGCAGGACAACTTCGCCGCACAGCTGAGCCGAAACAACGTGGTATTCCGGATTCCGACGCCGGTCTTCGGCGCCGGGCTGATCGAGCAGATTCCGGATTCCGCGATCGTCGCAAACCTGGCGTCATTCTCCGGGGCGAAGCGCAACCTCGGCATTTCGGGCCACCTGAATCGCAACGGCAACGACGGTACGGTGACGCGCTTCGGCTGGAAGGCGCAGAACAAGTCGCTGATGATCTTTTCGGGCGAGGCTTACAACGTCGAGATGGGCATCACGAACGAGCTTTTCCAGAGCGAGCGCGAAGAGAGCTCGACCTGTCTCAAGAAGGGCCATCCGAACGACACGACCAACATGTCCGGCGCGACGGGCATCGAGGCCGAAAGCGCCGTCGGCAAGTTCTCGGTGTTCATGCGCTTCCTCGCTGCACCGACGCGCTCGACGACGGCGCCGGGCGGATCGAATTCGATCAGCCGCGGCAAGCAGCTGTTCGCCAACACGGGCTGTGCCTTTTGCCATTCGCCGACCCTTAAGACGTCGGTCAGCAATGTGCCGGCCTTGAGTGCCAGGAACGTGGACCTCTTCTCCGATCTCGCCGTGCACGCGATGGGTCCGCAGCTCGCGGACAACATCGAGCAGGGCAATGCGGAGGGGGACGAGTTCCGGACGGCGCCGCTCTGGGGCCTCGGTCAGCGCATCTTTTTCCTGCATGACGGCCGGACCACCGATCTCGCGCAGGCTATTCGCGCACACGCAAGTGGAGGGGACCGGCAATTCGGTCCTTCGGAAGCGAATCGCGTGATCTCCAACTACAACCAGCTGTCGGATGGGCAGAAGCAGGATCTCCTCAATTTCCTGCGCTCGCTGTAAGAGCCTGGCGATGCTCCACAGTGGAGCGGGCGGGCGGCGTCGCGCCCCAAGAAGGCGCCGCCCGCGTTTTGCCGGTCGCTCAAGTCGTTGATAGAGAAGCCATTGATGTTTGGCACACGGCGTGCAACCAGATTGCCGGGCCAACGCAGGTGCAGGAGGATCCTTGGAAATGGCACTAGCAATCGAATTCGATCTCAACCCGCTCGCGCGGCTGGAAAGGCAGTGGTGCCGGGCGACCGTTGCAGTCGCACGTGCCCAGCAGCGATATCAGGACCTGCAGCACCGCGCCAACGCAGACGAGAAGACGCAGGCGCGGGCGTGGCTGAGGCTCTGGAAAGCTGAGCGGCGCAAGCGGGAGGTCCTGGCGGCGCTCGACGCGCTCGAGGGCTAACAGGCTGCAATTCGACTAGCGTCTTCTGCAAGCGAGCCCATCCGGTAGACTGCGGCTGGGCTAGCCGGGGTAAGGAGACGCAGATGAAGAAAACCGACGCAGGCGGGCTCGACACCGAGCGCGTCATCGCAACGCTCAACGAGATCCTGGAGCTTGAGCTCGCGGGATTCGTGCGCTACCTGCACTACAGTTTCATGGTCTTCGGCCACAACCGCATTCCGATCACGGCGTGGTTGCGCGACCAAGCCGAGGAATCGAAGACCCACGCGCTCCTCGCAGGCGAACACATCACCTCGCTCGGCGGTCATCCCTCGCTCAAGATCGGCTCGCTCCTCGAGACTCATAAGCACAGCATCGATGCCATCCTGCGCGAAGCGCTGGAGCATGAGGGCGTCGGCCTCGAGGAATATCGGAGGCTCCACGGGCTCGTCGAAGGCCGCAGTATCCTCCTTGAGGAATACGCGCGGGACCAGATTGCCGCGGAAGAAGAGCACCAGGCTGAAATCCACAAGATGCTCCGCAAACCGGGTTAACCCTACCCCTAGCCCTTCGCTTCGCAGGGGGCCATGAGCAGCCAGTCACTCTTTGACTGTAAGTGCTTGTTCGGCGCGTGGAATTTGCGACAGGAATCTCACCCGTTTGCGGCGCTCCCGCTACCCTGACGCTTCTCATGTCTTGAAGAAGCCCGTGTCAGCCGGGCCTGCGGCCCTTTGGCCGGAAGAAGTCCATGCAAGACGCAGGGCAAAACGGACAGGCAAGTGCAGCGGTGATGCCAGCACCTCAATCCCTGGAGGACATCCTGTCCGCGGCGCAGCGGCGCACGGGCGCGGCTGCGGTTGCGCTCATCGCGCCCGCGTATCGTGCGCTCATCTGCCGGGGGGTGGATGCGCAAGCCGAACAGTTCGCAAGCGCCGTCATGCGCCGCGCCGGTCATCGCATCCTTGTGGCACTTGGCAATCGGTTGCTTGCCAATTCGGAGGAGGCACACCACCCCATCATCAAGAATCGCATTCGCGATGCCGCTGACAGCGCGCACTCGTGCAAGCTCCTCGCGATGCCTATTTTGTCGGCGAGCGGGCGATGCGTCGGTTTGCTTGCGGCAATCAACCGCGCGGACGCAGTCGACTTCACGGATGCCGACTCGCACCGGCTGGAGCGCTTCGTGCGCATACTCGCTCGCAATCTCGCGGTCGATCACGATGCAATGACGGGCCTCTTGTCGCGCAGCGCGTTCGAGACCCAGGCGCATTCGCTGATCCAGTCGGCCGGCACGAACCTGCAGGCCTGCATTCTCTACGGCGACATCGATCAGCTGCACGTCGTCAACGATCTCTGGGGCTACAAGATCGGTGATCAGGCGATCGCGCGCGTCGGGGCCGAACTGAAGGAGCAGCTCGATGGGCATCACGCCGTCAGCAGCCGGCTCTCGGGCGACCGCTTCACCGTGTTCCTCGCCAACTGCACGCTGGCGCGGGCCCATCAACTGGCCGATCAGCTGCGCGCGGCGATGCATGCCAAGGGTCTGCAACACGGGCGACAGCTGATTCCACTCTCGATTTCATGGGGGGTCGCGCCGGTCGACGCCGGCGAGCCGAGCCTTGGCCATGCGCTTGCCGCGGCGGAACTCGCCTGCAAGGCTGCCAAGGATCGCGGCCGCAACCGTGTCGAGGTTTACCAGGACGCGGACCAGAGCATCGTCCGTCGGCATCACGACATCCTGATCCTCGGTCGTTTGCGTGAGGCGCTCGATACGGGCCGCTTTCGCATCGAGGCGCAGCCGATCGTGCCGCTCGTCGGCACGGAGCCTGTCCAGCGCTTCGAGCTCCTCGTGCGCATGATCGATGAGCTCGGCAATCCCGTTGCACCGAGCGTCTTCTTCTCGGCCGCAACGCGTTATCAGCTGTTGCCGGACATCGACCGCTGGGTGCTCGATCACGTGATACGTCGCCTCGCGGATGCGCGCGCGCAGCTCGAAAGGGAGCCGCGGCGCTTTTCCATCAATCTCTCGGGACCAACGCTGAGCGATCCGGGTCTGCTCGAATGGATCCTGAAGCGCATCACCGAGCATTCGATTCCGGGCGAATGGCTCGGGTTCGAAGTAACCGAGACCGCGGCGATTGCAAACATCGGCCTCACGCAGATGCTGATGCGGCGCCTCGCGACGCGCGGCTGCCGCTTCGCACTCGATGATTTCGGCACCGGCTTGAGCTCTCTCGCCTACCTGAAGAGTCTCGAGGTAGCGACCGTGAAGCTCGATGGATCATTCGTGCGCGATCTCCTCGAGAACCCGCGCTCGGAGGCATTGGTTCGCGCCGTGACCCAGCTCGCGACCTCCATGGGCATCGAGACTGTTGCGGAATACGTGGAATCGCCCGCCATCCATGCGCGGCTGATCGAACTTGGGGTGCATTACGGGCAAGGCTTTGCACTTGGCCGCCCGATGTCCTTCGAGAGGGCTCTGGGGCTCGAGACGAGCCTCGCCGAATCCGCCTGAAGGCCCGCCCCGCGTTCGCGGGTTGGCACTTCCCATCCCTTCCCTTAGAATGCGCGCCCTCGGGTGGCAGCCCCGGTACCCTTTGGGGTGACGGTGCCACGATCGGGCGAGCAGTGAAGCTACCGGTCAGCCGCCAAGGTGAAAGCTGTTAGAGGCCCCCCGAGGGGCTTTTTTTATGGCTTCAGTGAGTCCCTGGCCGGGACCACTGGCTTCACCGGCCCTCTGGACGGGCTGATATTAGGTATTGATATCAGTAAGTTAGACGGTTCAATTAGTGAAGAAAGTGAATGGGCCCTGGGGCCCATTTTTGTTTCTGGTGGCGGTTGAAATGAGAGACGAGCTGCTTGGGCTCCTGGAACCAGTGGTCGAGGCGCTGGGCTACGAACTGATCGAAGTCGAGTTCGTGCCGCAGGGCCGGGACTCGGTGTTGCGGCTATTCATCGACGGGCCGAAAGGGGTCGATCTCGACGACTGCGCGGCGGTGAGCAAGGGGGTCGAGACGACGCTCGATGCGAGCGATCCGATTCCCAGGGCTTACAGCCTCGAGGTGTCCTCGCCCGGGCTCGATCGGATCCTGCGCAAGCGCGCGCACTACGAGCGCTTCGTCGGGAGCCGGGTGCACGTGCAGCTCGCGAGCCCGATGGACGGGCGGCGCCGTTACACGGGGGCGCTGCGTGCGGTGGACGATGAGGGAATTTCGGTTGAAGTGGACCGGCAGAACTACACATTGCCGTTCCGGCTGATTCAAAGGACCCGGCTGAAGCCGGAGTACTAGAGGCGAGTGCGGAGCGAGAACGATCATGGCATCGATGAACAAAGAGATTCTGATGGTGGTGGACGCCGTTTCCAACGAGAAGGGCGTCGACAAGGAAATCATCTTCGAGGCGCTGGAAGCGGCGCTTGCGTCGGCTTCGCGCAAGAAGCGCGGCGAAGACTGGGACGTGCGGGTCGCCATCGACCGCAAGACCGGCGACTACGAGACGTTCCGGCGCTGGAAGGTGTTCGCGGACGACTCGACGGAACTCGAGTTCCCGGAGCGCGAATTGCGGTTCGAGGACGGGCGCGACATGGATCCGAACGTCGAAGTCGGCGGTTACGTCGAGGAGCCCATCGCCTCGGAAGCCTTCGGGCGCATCGCCGCCCAGCAGGCAAAGCAGGTCATCGTGCAGAAGGTGCGCGAGGCCGAGCGCGCCCAGGTCGTCGAGGAATACAAGGATCGCATCGGCACGCTCGTGAGCGGCATCGTGAAGCGCGTCGATCGCAATGGCACCTTCGTCGATCTCGGCGGCAATGCCGAGGGTTTCATTTCGCGCGAGCAGATGATCCCGCGCGAGCCCGTACGTTCGCAGGACCGCATCAAGGCGTTCCTCAAGGACGTGCGCTCGGAGCCGCGCGGCCCGCAGCTCTTTCTCACGCGCACGGCGCCCGAATTCCTGATCGAGCTCTTCAAGCTCGAGGTGCCGGAGGTCGGCCAGGGCCTCATCAATATTCTCGGCGCCGCGCGCGATGCCGGCGTGCGCGCCAAGATTGCGGTCAAGAGCAACGATCCGCGCATCGATCCTGTCGGCGCCTGCGTCGGCATGCGCGGTTCGCGCGTGCAGGCGGTCTCGAATGAAATCGCGGGCGAGCGCGTCGACATCATCCCGTTCAACGACAACGCGGCGCAGTTCGTCATCAACGCGATGTCGCCGGCCGAAGTCACTTCGATCGTCGTCGACGAAGACAAGCACAGCATGGATATCGCGGTCGCCGAGGACAAGCTCTCGCAGGCGATCGGCCGCGGCGGCCAGAACATCCGGCTCGCGAGCGAACTGACCGGCTGGGACCTCAACGTCATGACCGAGTCGGCCGCGGAGGCGAAGAGCGAAACGGAATCGAAGGCGCTCATCGAAGTCTTCAAGAAGGCGCTCGACGTCGATGAGGACGTCGCGACCATCCTCGTGCAGGAAGGCTTCTCGACCATCGAGGAGGTCGCGTACGTTCCCGCGAGCGAGCTGTCCTCGATCGAGGAGTTCGACGACGAAATCGTGAAGGAGCTGCGCAACCGCGCACGCGACGTGCTGTTGACGCAGGCCATCGCAAGCGAGGAAACGATGGAGTCATCGCTCCCCGCGGATGACCTCCTGATGCTCGAAGGCATGAGCCCGGACCTTGCGCTGAAGCTCGCGCGCGCGGGCATCCGTACGCGCGAGGATCTCGCGGACCAGGCGGTCGATGAGCTCCTGGTTATCGAGGGGCTCGATGCGGAGCGCGCCGGCGCGCTCATCATGAAAGCGCGCGAACCCTGGTTCGAGGCCGCGCGCTAGTCGAAGTCGATACACGAGGAGCGCCCATGGCAGAAGTTACCATCGCCCAATTTGCGGAAGTGCTGAAGGTTCCGGTCGAAAAGCTGATGACGCAGCTCGACCAGGCCGGCATCAAGGTCGCAGGCGCCGAAGACACCATCACCGACGAGGCCAAGATGGAGCTGCTGTCGCACCTGCGCCGCAGCCATGGCCTGGCCGAGGAAGACACCGGCAGCGCTCCACGCAAGATCACGCTCCGCCGCAAGTCGCAGACCGAGCTCAAGATGGCGAGCACGCAGGGCCGTGCCCGCACCGTGAACGTCGAAGTCCGCCGCCAGCGCACTTACGTCAAGCGCGACGTGCTCGAAGAGCAGGTGCGCCAGCACCAGGTCGAGGTCGACAAGCAGCGTGAGAGCGAGGATGCGGCGAAGCGCGAGGCCGAGCGCGCCGAGCAGGAGCGCCGCGACGGGGAACGGCGCGAGCGCGAACGGCAGCTTGATGAGGAGAACCGCCGGCGCGTCGATGAGGAATCGCGCAAGCGCGCAGCCGAAGAAGAAGGCCGCAAGCAGGTCGAAGCGCGCGAGAAGGAAGATGCCGAGCGCCGCCGCAAGGAGAAGGACAATGCGGAGCGCCCGAAGGGCGTACGCGTCGCCGCGGTCGCCGAAGAAGCCGACGACAAGTCGACCAAGTACGGGCGCCAGGAACTGCACGTTACCGGGGGCCTCTCGGCGCGCCACAAGAAGAAGAAAGAGCGCCGCCGCAATGTTTCAGTGAATGTCGAAGCCCGGCACGCCTTCGAACTGCCGACCGCGCCCGTCAAGCGCGAGGTCGCGATCGGCGAGACGACAACCGTCGCGGAACTCGCGCAGAAGATGGCGGTGAAGGGGAGCGAAGTCATCAAGACGCTCATGAACATGGGCGTCATGGCGACGATCAACCAGCCGATCGATTCCGACACGGCCGTGCTCGTGATCGAGGAAATGGGCCACACGCCGAAGATCACGCGCGCGGATGCCGTCGAAGCGAACCTCGAGAGCGGCGCCGAGGAACAGGGCGAGCTCATGCCGCGGCCACCGGTCGTGACCGTCATGGGTCACGTCGATCACGGCAAGACCTCGCTCCTTGATTACATCCGGCGCACGAAAGTTGCGGCGGGCGAAGCGGGCGGCATCACCCAGCACATCGGCGCCTATCATGTCGAGACGCCGAAGGGCATGATTACCTTCCTCGACACGCCGGGCCATGCGGCTTTCACGGCGATGCGTGCGCGCGGCGCACAGGTCACCGACATCGTGATTCTCGTGGTGGCGGCGGATGACGGCGTCATGCCGCAGACGATTGAAGCAATCGAGCACGCACGCGCGGCGGAAGTGCCTATTGTTGTGGCGATCAACAAGATCGACAAGAACGATGCGGACCCCGATCGCGTTCGTACGGATCTCGCGAAACACAATGTCATCGGCGAAGACTGGGGCGGCGATACGCTCTTTGCGCGCGTCTCCGCACGCACCGGTGAAGGCATCGATCAGCTGCTCGACACGATCCTCCTGCAGGCCGACGTGCTCGAGCTCAAGGCGACTCGCGGCGGCCGCGCGATGGGCGTGGTGCTCGAATCGACGCTCGAGAAGGGCCGCGGTCCGGTCGCGACCGTGCTCGTCAATCGCGGCACGCTCCGTTCGGGCGATCCGATCATCGCCGGACATGAATTCGGGCGAGTGCGCGCCATGTTCGATGAGACGGGCCGCTCGGTCGATGAAGCCGGCCCTTCGTTGCCGGTCGTCGTGCTCGGTCTTCAGGGCGCGCCGAATGCGGGCGATGACCTGCAGGTCCTCGAGAGCGAGCGCAAGGTCCGCGAGGTCGCGCTCTATCGCCAGAGCAAGTACCGCGATACGAAGCTCGCGCGCCAGACCGCGAAGAGCGACGACATCTTCCAGCAGATCGAAGACGCCAAGGTCAGCTCGATCCAGATCATCATCAAGGCGGACGTGCAGGGAAGCGCCGAAGCGCTGCGCGATGCCCTGACGAAGCTCTCGACTGCGGAAGTCGAAGTGCGGGTCCTTTCCAGCGGAGTCGGCGGACTCACCGAATCCGATGTGACGCTGGCGGCGGCTTCGCGCGCGCGCATCATCGCGTTCAACGTGCGCGCCGATGCGGCCGCCCGGACCATCATCAAGGAAACGGGCGTCGACGTCCGCTACTACAGCATCATCTACGAGGCGCTCGACGACGTTAAGCAGATGATGACCGGCATGCTGGCGCCTGAGATCAAGGAGACGATCCTCGGGCTCGCCGAGGTGCGGGAAGTGTTCCGCTCGTCGAAATTCGGCACCGTCGCCGGCTGCATCGTGGCCGACGGCTACGTCCGCAAGAACCTTCCGATCCGGGTGCTGCGCGATAACGTGGTGATCTTCGAGGGCGCGCTCGAATCGCTCCGTCGCTTCAAGGATGACGTCAGCGAAGTGCGCGCGGGCACGGAGTGCGGCATCGGCGTCAAGAACTACAACGACGTACGCGTCGGCGATCAGATCGAGTGCTATTCGCGGGTCGAAGTGGCGCGGACGCTGTAGCGTTCCATGAAGAACGGACAGCGTGAATATCCGCGGGCGCGGCGCGTGGAAGCGGAGCTGCAGCGCCTGCTGGCGGAGCTCCTGCGCCGTGAGGTGAAGGATCCGCGGGTGGCGCTCGTCACGATCACCGCGATCGAAGTTTCGCAGGACCTCGGCCACGCGAAGATCCACTACGGTGTGCTCGGCCGCGACCCCACTCCCGAAGTGCAGGAAGGTCTCGATAATGTCGCGGGGTTTCTCCGCGCCAAGCTTGGCCGTCTCATGAAGATGCGCCAGGTGCCCGAGCTTCACTTCAAACCCGACGAAATGATTGGCAAGGCGGCGCACCTCACCTCTCTCATCGATCAGGCGGTCGCATCGGACAAGAAGCCTCGAGGAGAATCGACATGAATGACCTCAGTCGTCGGGATTTCGTCGGCGGCATGCTCGCCACGAGCGCGGCGCTCCTCGCCGCCGAGCGCAGCTTCGGCGCAGCGAAGCTCGACGATGTGTATCGCGAAGTCGACCGGCGGCACGATGAATCCGTCGCGCGCTTGCAGGAGTGGATCCACCAGCCATCGATCGCCGCCGAGAACATTGGCATGGAAGAGGGCTGCGCGCTCATGATGAAGCTCGCAGGTGACGCCGGCTTCCAGCACGTCGAGCGGATGCCGACGAAGGGCGCTCCCGGCGTCTACGCTACCCTCGATGCCGGCGCGAAGAAGACTCTCGGCCTCTACTTCATGTACGACGTGAAACAGGTCGATCCCGCGGAATGGACGACGCCTCCCTGGGAAGCCCGGCTGGTCGATGTGCCGGATCTTGGCAAAATCGTTCGTGGCCGGGGTGCGGTGAACCAGAAGGGCCCGCAGGCCGCATTTCTCGCAGCTCTGCACGCCATCCGCGGAGCGGGGCGCAAACTACCTGTGAACCTGGTGCTCGTCGCGGACGGCGAAGAGGAGATCGGATCGCCGAATTTTGCAGAAGTTGTCCTTGCGCCGACGCCACGCGCGGCACTTGCTCGCAGCCTCGGCGTCCTGGGGCCCGATGCCTCGCAGAGCCGCGACGGCGGCGTGACCATGACGCTCGGCTCGAAGGGCGACGTGGAACTCGATCTCATCGTGAGCGGCGAGAAATGGGGCCGTGGATCCGATCACGACCTGCATTCGAGCTACGCCGCGCGCGTTGACGCGCCGGCCTGGCATCTGGTGCAGGCGCTCAATTCCCTCGTGACGGCGCAAGGCGATCCGGCGATCGACGGCTTTTTAGAGCACGTAAAGCCCTTGAGCGCCGCGGAGCAGGCGATGCTCGATGTCGCGGCGAAGCGCCTCGACGAGAAGACAGCGAAGGAAGTGGCGGGCGTCAAGCAATGGGCGCGCGATGCGAACTGGCGTCAGGCGCTAGAAGATGCCGTCGCGCGTCCGACGCTGACGATCGAGGGCCTTGTGGGCGGCTACACCGGGCCGGGCGGCAAGACCATCCTGCCCCACAAGCTCATCGCGAAGCTCGACATGCGGCTCGTGCCTGACATGACCCCCGAAGACACCGTGGCGAAACTCAAGGCGCATCTCGCAAAACGCGGATTCGGCGACATCGAGGTCGTCGTGAACGGCGGCTTCAACTACGTTTCGACGACCTCGTCGAGCTCGCCCGTGATCCAGGCGCAGATCGGCGTCTATCGGCGTTACGGCGTCGATCCGATGCTGTGGCCGCGATCGGGCGGCTCCGATCCCGGCGCGATGTTCACCGGCGCGCCGCTCAGCCTCGCGCTCGCGAACTTCGGCCTCGGCTACGGCACCGGCGCACACGCGCCCGACGAACTTTTCCTTGTCGAGTCGAAAAATCCGAAACTCCACGGTATGAACGACATGGTGCAATCCTTCGTCGACTACCTGTACGCCATTGCCTGAGCCAGAGTCCCTCCACGGCATTCTGCTGCTCGACAAGCCACTCGGCCTGTCGTCGAACCAGGCGCTGCAGCGTGTGAGACATCTTTATGGGCGGCCACCCGCGGGCCACACCGGCAGTCTCGATCCGCTTGCGACGGGTATGTTGCCTGTCTGCATCGGCGAAGCGACCAAGATCGCTGGGCTCCTCCTTGGCGCCCGCAAGTCCTATCTGGCCGGCATTCAGCTCGGTAAGCGCACATCGACCGGCGATGCCGAGGGCGAAGTGATCGAGGAGCAACCGGTCCCCGTCCTGGAACGTGCCGCGCTAGAGCGCGTTCTGGCAACGTTCATCGGGTCCCGCCAGCAGAAGCCACCCATGCATTCCGCGGTGCACGTCGGCGGCGTGCGCCTCTACCAGCTGGCGCGCAAGGGCATCGAGGTCGACCGTCCGTCGCGCAGCATTGAAATCCACCGCATCGAACTCCTTGCCCTCGAGCCTGCGAGCCTGCGGATTTCCGTCGGCTGCTCGACCGGTACCTATATTCGCGTCCTAGCGGAGGACATCGCCGTCGCCCTCGGAACGGTCGGATTCGTGAGCGAATTGCGACGAATCGGGGTCGAGCCCTTCGAAAACGAGCCAATGTGGACGCTTGCAGGCCTCGAGGCAGCGGCGGGCGAGGGTCCTGAGAGGCTGGCGCGGGCACTCCTGCCCATCGAGCGGGGACTCGCGGGCCGCGAGGAAATACACCTTGATTCCGAGCGTATGCGGCGCCTTGCCCAGGGCCAGCGGGTGGCTGCCGATGGCGCACCGGGGCCGCGTGTTGTCTTCGGGCCCGGCCGGCGGCTCCTCGGCCTCGGGGAGATCGGCGATGGCGGCTGGCTCAAGGCCCGCAGGCTATTCAGTTGGGCAATCGACTCAAGGGCTTGCGCACAAGATGCGGCGGTTGAGAGCGGCCCGGTGCGCAGGTAGAATGCGCGCCCTCTTAAAGGGGCTAGACGAATTTCAGAGGTTTTCTGCAAATGCCATTGACCCAGAGTGAGAAGTCGGGCGTCGTCCAGAAGTATCGGCGCGGCGCCAACGACACGGGTTCGCCGGAGGTGCAGATTGCACTCCTGTCCGAGCGCATCAACGGCCTCGGCCAGCACTTCGGCACCCACAAGCGCGATCATGCTTCCCGGCGCGGCCTTCTCAAGATGGTCAATCAGCGCCGCAAACTCCTCGATTACCTCAAGTCGACTTCCCCCGAAAAATATCAGTCCGTCGTCGAAAGTCTGGGCCTCAGGCGCTGATGGCGCCGGCCTGAAGGCAGTCGATCGAAGCCGACCCCTCGTGGTCGGCTTTTGCATTCATTCATGGGTTAAAAATTGGACAAGGGGAAGAGCGTGGCAGGCAGTAAGAAGACATTTGCGTTCGGTGAGCACAGCGTAACGATTGAAACCGGCGAACTCGCCCGGCAGGCGAGCGGCTCGGTGGTTGTAAGCATGGCGGAAACGGTGGTGCTCGTGACCGCGGTCGCGGCGAAGGTTGCGATTCCCGGACGTTCTTTCTTCCCGCTCACCGTCAATTACCAGGAGAAGACCTACGCGGCCGGGCGAATTCCCGGTGGCTTCTTCAAGCGCGAAGGCCGACCGACGGAAAAGGAAACGCTGACCTCGCGCCTCATCGACCGCCCGATCCGCCCGCTCTTTCCGGACGGCTTCAACAACGAAGTGCAGGTCGTCGCCACCGTGATCTCGCTGAATCCCGACGTGCAGGCAGACATTCCGGCATTGCTCGGCGCTTCTGCGGCGCTCGCACTCTCCGGTTGCCCGTTCCAGGGCCCGATCGGTGCGGCTCGCGTCGGCTACCACAACGGCAAATACCTGCTGAACCCGACGGCGACGCAGGTGAAGGCGTCAGAGCTCGATCTCGTCGTCGCCGGCACCAGCGAGGCCGTGCTGATGGTCGAGTCGGAAGCGGCGGGCCTGTCCGAAGACGTCATGCTCGGCGCCGTCATGTTCGGCCACGCCGAAATGCAGAAGGCGATTGCCGCGATCAATGAAATGGTGAAGGAGGCCGGCAAGGCCCGCTGGGACTATCAGGCCGCGGCCAAGGACGTTGAACTCGAGAAAGCCGTCGCCGGCGCAGCGCGCACCGCGCTCGAAGCGGCGTATCGGATGACCGAGAAGCAGCAGCGCTACACGACGATCGGGGAGATCAAGGCCAAGACCATCGCGACCGTCACCGCTGTCATGGCGGGCGACAAGCCGCGCTGGACGGCGGAGCAGGTCGGCGGCGAGTTCTTCAACCTCGAAAGCAAGATCGTGCGTGACCGCATCCTTGCGGGCGAGCGCCGCATCGACGGCCGCGACACCAAGACCGTGCGGCCGATCACCATCAAGGTTGGCGTGCTGCCGCGCACGCACGGCTCGGCGCTCTTCACGCGCGGTGAGACCCAGGCACTCGTCGTCACGACGCTCGGCACGGGCCGCGACGCGCAGATCATCGACGCGCTGGAAGGCGAGCGCAAAGAACCCTTCATGCTCCACTACAACTTCCCGCCGTTCTCGGTCGGTGAGACGGGCATGATGACGGGACCGAAGCGCCGCGAGATCGGCCACGGCAATCTCGCGCGCCGCGGCATCTCGGCGGTGATGCCGGATATGGCGAAATTCCCCTACGTCATCCGCGTCGTATCGGAAATCCTCGAGTCGAACGGTTCGAGCTCGATGGCCTCGGTCTGCGGCACGAGCCTCGCGCTCATGGACGCAGGCGTCCCGATCAAGGCGCCGGTCGCGGGCGTTGCGATGGGCCTCGTGAAAGAGGGCGATCGCTTCCAGGTGCTCACCGACATCCTCGGTGACGAAGACCATCTGGGCGACATGGATTTCAAGGTGGCGGGCACCAAGGAAGGCGTCACTGCGCTGCAGATGGACATCAAGATCAACGGTATCACCCGCGAGATCATGCAGAAGGCGCTCGATCAGGCGAAGGACGGGCGGCTTCATATCCTGGAAAAGATGAATGCGGTCCTCGCGAGCCCGCGCGCCGAAATGTCGGAATGGGCGCCGACCATCATCACGATCAAGATCGACCCGGAGAAGATCCGCGAAGTCATCGGCAAGGGCGGAGCGGTCATTCGTGCGATCACCGAGGAAACGGGCACGAACATCGACATCGAGAACGACGGCACGGTGAAAATCGCCGCTGTCGACGGTGCCGCCGGGCGCGAGGCGCAGCGTCGCATCGAGCTCATCACCGCGGACGTCGAGGTCGGCCACATCTACGAAGGCAAGGTCGTTCGCCTGATGGATTTTGGCGCGTTCGTCACCATCCTGCCGGGCAAGGACGGGCTGGTGCACATCTCGCAGATTTCCGACGAGCGCGTGGAGCGCGTCAGCGACAAGCTGAAGGAAGGGGATCTAGTGCGGGTGAAGGTGCTGGAAGTCGATCGCCAGGGGCGCGTGCGCCTCTCGATGCGCAACGTCGACGCAGCCTGAAAAAAATGATGATGGGTACCGGGACTTGGATTACTGGGGATTTGGCGATTTACAGCGCCGCTCAGCCAAATCCCCAGTAATCCAAGTCCCGGTACCGATCAGGGCGAGGGTGGCGGTTTGTCGCCCTCGGACTCCTCGCGCCCTTTGCCCGCCGCGTTCATGAGCGTGCGGAAGATCTCATCCTGCACCGAACGCCAGCGCTGATAGTTCTTCTGCGCGAAACCCGCGACGCTGTCGATCGGGTCGACGCCGACCATGCTCTTCACGCGGTCGCGGATCTGCTGCTGCTGCGTGTTGAAGAGCTTCAGGCTCTGCTCCAGATAGCTGCCGACGACTCCCTGCATGGCGCCGCCATAGGAACGGATGACCTGGGCGAGGAAGTCCTGGCTCATCAGCGGCTCGCCCTGATGCTCCTGCTCGGAGATGACCTGCAGGAGGATGGCGCGCGTGATGTCCTCCTGGCTCTTCTTGTCGATGACGACGAAGTCGATCTTCTCGATCACGAGCCGCCGGATGTCCGCCAGCGTGATGTAGCGACTCTCGACAGTGTCATAGAGTCTGCGGTTGGGGTATTTCTTGATGACGCGCGGCTCGCTCATAGATCACCTCGCCGTCCGCATCCGTGCCGGACCGTACAATAGTACAAACCACCCGTATCGGCCAAAAAGTGTGCGCCAAAACTTAGGCTACTCCGGCACCCGAGTCGAGCGCATATTTTGCAAGGACCCCGGGTTCCACCCGGCCAGCGCCCGGGCCCACACTTCGGTTACGCCTGCACGCGCAAGTTCCTCGGGCACCTCCTGGCCGAGCAGCCGTAGCGCTCTGACCAGTACGGTGGCCGCCGCGCCGGCGTCCACGCCGACGGCGTGGCGGGACTTCGCGAGCTTCTGTCCGTCGGAAGCGACAACGAGCGGCGCGTGGGCGTAGCCGGGCGAGGGCAGCCCGAGCGCTTCCTGCAACAGGAGCTGCCGCGGCGTGCTCGTGAGAAGGTCCGAGCCGCGAACAACGTCGGTGACGCCCTGCTCGGCGTCGTCGACGACAACTGCGAGCTGGTACGCGATGATCGAGTCGCGCCGGCACACGATGAAATCGCCGCTCGTCGCGCTCACCCGCTCGCTGACCATCCCCTGCCAGCGATCGATGAAGTCGACCGATCGATCCGGGACGAGGAACCGCAGGGCGGCAGCCCGATCGGGCGCGCGGACGCCAGCCCGGCAAAGACCGGGATAGTGCAGCTCGTCGTCATCGGTATTCTGGCCGGTATTTTTGTCAACATTGGGCTCGCGCGGCCGGAGGGCGGCGATCTCAATCCGGCTGCAGGTGCAGGGGTAGATGCGCTCGAGCTCGCGCAGTCGTTCGAGCGCCTCGCGGTAGTCGTTTGCCTCGTGGCTCTGGAATCGAATGGGCCCATCCCACTCGAATCCGAGGGCTTCGAGCGTTCGCAGGTGCTCGTCCGCCATGCCGGGGATCGCGCGGGGCCGGTCGAGGTCGTCGATCCTCAGCAGCCAACGCCCGGCGCGAGAACGCGCCTCGAGGAAGCTTGCGACCGCCGTGGTCAGCGATCCCAGGTGCAGGGGTCCGGTGGGAGAGGGGGCGAAGCGGCCGACATAGCCGGCCGGTCCACTATCGATAGCGGTCGTCGCGGTCGCCGAACTGCTTTTCGCGCCGCTCGCGGCGCTCCTGCGCTTCGAGGGAAAGGGTCGCGACCGGGCGGGCCTCCAGGCGCTTGATGCCGATTTCCTCGCCTGTTTCGAGGCAATAGCCGTAGCTTCCGTCCTCGAGGCGCTTCAGGGCTTCGTCGATCTTGCGGATGAGCTTGCGCTCGCGGTCGCGCGTTCGCAGCTCGAGGCTGAACTCCGATTCCTGGGTGGCGCGGTCGTTCGGGTCCGGGAAATTCGCCGCCTCGTCCTTCATGTGAAGCACGGTGCGGTCGACTTCCTCCATGAGGTCGCGTTTCCAGGTGTTGAGGATCAGGCGGAAGTGCTCCGTCTGCTCCTTGTTCATGTACTCTTCGCCGCGCTTCGCGATGTACGGCTTGACGTTGCGCGGGCCGGCAAGGAGGCCGGCATTTTCGTCGTCCCCGCCGTCGGCATCCGCGGGGGACGTAACGGTGAGTGGGCGCACCAGGGGCAGGATCGTCGCGCCAACCGGCGATTTCGCTTTTTCTGGAGAGCGGCCGCGTTCCAGTGCCTTTTCGGGAGCCTTGGCTACAACGTGCGGTTTTTGCACGGGCTTGGCCGGCTTATGGGGCGCCGCCACCTTCTTGTGCGCAGCAGGCGCCGCGCGGTGAGCCGCAGCCTTCGCTTTGTGTGGCTTTGCCCGCCTGGCGACAGCCTTCTTCGGCGCAGCCGATTTGTGCTTGGTCGCCTTGCCGGAAGCCTTTTTTGCCGCCATGCACCGTCCCCCAGGATTCAGAGAGCGCGCGATTATACCGACGGGGGACAACCTGTCGAGTCGATCCGCAGGCGCAGATATTGCAGGCCAGGCTGAGGCGCCCGGAGCGGGCGATCAGGGGAGGTTTAGCGTGGGTGCAGGCGTCCAGCCCGGCGTACGATGCTCCGCGACGACCGTGGTGTAGATGCCGCCACGGACGTTGAACTTCGCCGTGAGGCGCATGAAGCGCGGGCGGGTGAGGCCAACGAGCGTCTCCAGGATCTCGTTCGTCACCGCCTCATGGAAGGCGCCTCGATCCCGGAACGACCAGATATAGACTTTGAGCGATTTGAGTTCGACACAAAGCGCATCCGGCACGTACTCGAGATCGAGCGTCGCGAAATCGGGCTGGCCCGTTTTCGGACACAGGCACGTGAATTCCGGCAGCGTCATGCGAATCGTATAGTCGCGGGTAGCCGCGGGATTCGCGAAAGTCTCGAGGGCGTGGCCGGGCCTTGCCCCGGCCGGCGAGGGGGACTGCATGGAAAAGCCTCGTCGAATGATCGTCAGGAGAGCGTTCTTAATCTACACTACCGCGCCATCGCCGTGCCATGCGGCGGGTCCTTAAAGAGCGGTGTGCCCAGCGCTATGCGACTTACGAAGGTCAAGCTCGCCGGCTTCAAGTCTTTCATCGATCCCACCACGATTAGTTTTCCGAGCAATCTGACCGGCGTCGTCGGTCCGAACGGCTGCGGCAAGTCGAACATCATCGATGCCGTGCGCTGGGTGATGGGTGAGATCTCCGCGAAGCATTTGCGCGGGGACTCGATGGCGGACGTCATCTTCAACGGTTCCGCCGCGCGCAAGCCCGTGGGCAACGCCTCGATCGAGCTCGTCTTCGACAACGCGGACGGCAAGATCGGCGGTGAATACGCGAACTACGCCGAGATCGGCCTGAAGCGCGTCGTGTCGCGCGATGGCCGCTCCGACTACTTCATCAACGGCGTGCGCGTACGCCGCAAGGACATCACCCAGCTCTTCCTCGGCACGGGCCTCGGGTCCCGCAGCTACGCCATCATCGAGCAGGGCATGATTTCGCGACTTATCGAGGCGCGCGCCGACGACATGCGGGCATTCCTCGAAGAGGCCGCCGGTATCTCCAAGTACAAGGAGCGGCGCCGTGAAACGGAGAACCGCATCGGCCACACGCGGGAAAACCTCGCGCGGCTCACGGACCTGCGCGAGGAAGTCGACAAGCAGATCCGGCACCTGCAGCGGCAGGCGGCCACCGCCCGTCGCTACCAGGGCCTGAAGGATGAGGAGCGGCGGCTGCACGCGGAGCTTCTCGCGCTGCGCCTCCTCGAGCTCGATTCGCAGGCGCAGGGCCGCAACGCCGCGGTCCGCGAGCGCGAAACGGCCCTGCAGGCCGCGATCGCGGATCTGAGAACGGTCGAGGCCGCGATCGAGAAGGCGCGCGTGCGTCACGTCGAGACCAACGAGGCACTCGCAAAAGTCCAGGGCCGCTACTACCAGCTCGGCGCGGACCTCTCGCGCACCGAACAGACGATCCAGCACACCCGTGAGTTGCGCCAGCGCCAGCGCATGGATCTCGACCAGACAATCGCCGACATGGCGGAGGCGGCAACGCACGCCGAGCGCGATGAAGTACAGCTTGTCGAGCTTGCCCGCGCCCTGATCGAGCTCGAACCTGGGTTGCAGGCGGCGCGCGAGGCCGAAGCGCAAGTCGAGACCGAAGTGCGGACCGCGGAGCAGGCGCTCGAATCCTGGCGCGCGGACTGGGAAACGTTCAACCGCGCGCTCGGCGATGCCGGACAGCAGATAGAAGTTGAGCGGGCGCGCATCGAACAGCTCGAGGTGCAGAAGCGACGGCTGGGCGCGCAGCAGGACAAGGTTGCAGCGGAATCGACCGAGGTTGCAGGGGGCGATTCGCAGGGCCTCGCGGCGGCACTCGCGGCGCGCGAATCGGCCGCGCGCGATGCAGGCATGCGCCTCGAGGAGCGCTGGCAGACGATTGCTGTGGATATCAATGAAGCGCGCGAGTCGGAGCGGCGGCAAGCCGATGGGCTTGAGGTCGCGCGTGGCGACTTACAGCGCCATCAGGGGCGCCTCGTCTCGCTCGAAGCCCTGCAGAGCGCGGCGCTCGGCCAGTCGCAGGCCGGCGTCATGGAATGGCTCGCCCGCCATGCGCTCGACCGCAAACCGCGGCTCGCGCAATCGATCGACGTGGACCGCGGCTGGGAACGCGCGGTGGAAACCGTCATGGGATCGTACCTCGAGGCCGTATGTGTCGACGGTGTCGATGCCGTCGCACGGCTGGTGACCGAGCTCGAGGCAGGCCAGGTGTCGTTCGTGGGCGGCGGCCCGTCGAGCACGCGCGGCGGCCGTCCCGCCGCAACGCTCTCGAGTCACGTGCGGGGTTCGTCGGTGGTCGATGAGCTGCTCGCAGGCGTGCTCACGGCGGAGAATCTGAACGATGCGCTCGCCCGGCGCGGCATGCTGGCGCCCGGGGAATCGCTGATCACGCCCGAGGGCATCTGGATCGGGCGGCACTGGCTGCGCGTGAGTCGTGACAAGGACATGCATGCGGGCGTCCTTGAGCGCGAGCACGAAATGCGCGAGACGCGCGTCGCGGTCAACGGCGCGCGGCAGCGCACGGAGGAATTGACGAGGACGCTGGCCGAAACGCGGGAGCGAGCCGTGAAGCTCGAGGAGGCGCGTGAGACCTTGCGCGTCTCGATGGGCGAAGCGCAGCGCAATCACGCGGACCTGCGTGCGCAATTCGAAGCCAAGCGAACGCGCGCCGAGCACGACCGCGAACGCCTCGAGCAGCTTGCGGCCGAAGCTCATGAGCTGGCCGGGGAGCTCGAGCGCACCGTGTCGGAACTCAACGGCGCGCATCGCCGGCTCGACGAAGGTCTGCTCGCGCTTCAGGAGCTGGAAGGCCGCAAGCCCGAACTCGAGGACAACCGCGAGCAGTTGCGGACGGATCTCGCGCGTTCGCGCGCGACGGCCCAGGAGCGGCAGGATGCGACGCGCGACGTCGCGATCCAGTTCGAGTCGCGTCGCTCGACGAAGTCGACGATCGAGAGCGCGCTCGCACGCGTGCGCAGCCAGCTCGATCAGTTGACCGCGCGCCGCGACGAGCTTACCCGGGAACTCGGCGATGGGGACGAGCCCCTCATCGAACTGGAGCGCCAGCGCGAGGAGCTGCTCTCGAGCCGCATCACCGTCGATGCGGAGCTCGCGGCGGCGCGCGAGTCGCTGGAGGCGGCCGACGCTGCGCTGCGTGCGTTCGAAGAGGAGCGGATCGATCGCGACACGGCCGTTTCCGCCCTGCGCGAGCAGATGGAGACCGTGCGGCTCGCCGCGCAGGAAACGCATGTGCGCCGTGAATCGCTCGCCGAGCAGTTCGCCGCGACCGGGAGCGAACTCGATGCGATCACGGCGGCCCTGCCGCCGGAGGCGGGCGTTGTCCAATGGGAGCAGACGCTCAACGAAACGCGCGAGCGCATCGAGAAGCTCGGCCAGGTGAACCTCGCGGCCATCGACGAATTCCGCGAGCAGTCGGAGCGCAAGGAATACCTGGACCGCCAGTTCGCGGACCTCACCGAGGCTCTCGATACGCTCGACGCTGCGATCAAGAAGATCGATCGGGAGACGCGCTCGCGCTTCCAGGACACCTTCGACCGCGTCAACGCGGGCCTCAAGGAAAAGTTCCCGCGGCTCTTCGGCGGCGGTCATGCGTATCTCGAGATGACGGGCGAGGATGTGCTGAGCGCGGGTGTCGCGGTCATGGCGCGGCCGCCTGGCAAGCGCAACAGCACTATCAGCCAGCTCTCGGGCGGCGAGAAAGCGCTGACGGCGGTCGCCCTCGTGTTCTCGATCTTCGAATTGAACCCGGCACCGTTCTGCCTCCTCGATGAGGTCGACGCACCGCTCGACGACAACAACGTCGGCCGCTTCTGCGACATCGTGCGGGACATGTCGAACCAGGTGCAGTTCATCTTCATCACGCACAACAAGAGCACGATGGAGCTCGCTTCGCAGCTCATCGGAGTGACAATGAGCGAACCGGGCGTGTCGCGGCTTGTGGCGGTGGATGTCGACGAAGCGGTGCGCATGGCCGCCATGTGAGTGCCGTCATGCAGGAACTGCGCTGGATTCTCGTCGGGCTGGGATTGCTCTTCCTGCTGGGGCTCTGGATCTGGGAAACGCGACGGCCGCGCCAGGCTAGCGCCAAGTCCGAGAAGCGTGCCGGCGAGCGCTTCGAGCCGACCCTCAAGAACCTGGAGACTGCGCGCACGCAGCCACTTGCCGCGCCACAAGACGAAAACGACGAGAAGGCCGAACTTGATCGCCTGCGGCGCAAAGCCGAGGAATCCCGGCCACCGGAGCAAATTCCGGTCCTGGAATCCGTCCTGTCCTCGCTTGATGAACCGGCGGCGGACGTTGCGCAGGCGGAACGCACCACCTCGGTCGATGCCTGGCCGAAGGAGCAGAAGATCGTCACCCTGCGAGTTTCGGCGCCGCCGCTTGAGCGCTTCGAGGGGCAGGCGCTCGTCGACGCACTCGTCGCCGAAAGACTGGTGCACGGCCGCTACGACATCTTCCATCGGGAAGCCGAGGGCCGGACGCTCTTCAGCGTGGCGAGTCTCGTCGAGCCCGGCACCTTCGACCTGCGCAATGTCGCCGGCAAGCGTTACCCGGGCGTGACGCTGTTCGCCGTGCTGCCGGGGACGCTGTCGCCGATGCAGACCTTCGACACCCTGCTCGAAGCGGCAAGGAGTCTTGCCGAGCGCTTGCACGGCTTGGTCCAGGACGAGCGCGGCGCAGGCTTGTCGGCCCAGCGGCTGATGAACATTCGCGAGGGCCTCATCGACTATCAGCACCGGCTCGAGCGGCTCGCGGCCGCCGGCCAGCGCTGACTCGGGACTCATGAAAAGCGTTGCGGCCGCCGGCGCTCGCGTCGCTGAACTGCGCGCCGAGCTCGAGCGTCACAACTACCGCTACTACGTCCTCGACGATCCGGAAGTGCCGGACGCCGAGTACGACCGCCTGATGGAGGAGCTGAAGCGGCTCGAAACGCAGTTTCCCTCGCTTGTTACGCCGGACTCGCCAACCCAGCGGGTGAGCGGTACCGCAGTCAAGGTCTTCGGCGAGGTCGTGCACCGGCTGCCGATGCTGTCACTCGACAACGCGCTCTCGGAAGACGAGGTGCGCGCATTCGACCGGCGGGTGCGCGAACGCCTGGGGCGCGAGGATGACGTCGACTATTCGGCGGAACCGAAGCTCGATGGCCTCGCCGTGTCGCTCCGCTATGAACGCGGCGTCCTCGTGCTCGGTGCGACGCGCGGTGACGGCACGACGGGCGAAGACGTGACGCACAGCATCCGCACGATCAAGTCTGTGCCGCTGCGCCTCGCGGGCAGAAACTTTCCAGCCGCGCTCGAAGTCCGCGGCGAAGTCTTCATGCCGCTCGAGGGGTTTCGCCGCTTCAACGACGCGGCGCTCGCTCGCGGCGAAAAGACACTCGTGAATCCGCGCAATGCCGCGGCCGGGAGCCTGCGGCAGCTCGATCCGCGGCTCGCCGCGGCGCGCCCGCTCGACATCTTCTTCTACGGCCTTGGCGCCGCCGGCGATGCGCCGATCGCGGATCGGCACTCCGAAGTGCTGACGCGCCTGAAGAGCTGGGGCCTGAAGATCTGCCCGGAGACGCGAGTGGTGCGCGGACTCGCCGGTTGTCTCGAGTATTTTCGTGACGTCGGTACGCGCCGCGGCGGACTCGCCTATCAGATCGACGGTGTCGTCTACAAAGTGGATGTCCTCGCCGATCAGCAGGCTCTCGGATTCGTTTCACGGGCTCCGCGCTGGGCGATCGCCCACAAGTTTCCCGCAGAGGAAGAACTCACCGTCGTGCGCGACGTCGAGTTTCAGGTCGGCCGCACCGGCGCACTGACACCCGTCGCAAGGCTCACGCCGGTTTTCGTCGGCGGCGTGACCGTGAGCAACGCGACCCTGCACAACATGGACGAGGTCGAGCGCAAAGACGTGCGCATCGGGGATACCGTGGTCGTGCGCCGTGCGGGTGACGTGATCCCGGAAGTCGCAAGAGTGCTCCTCGAGCGGCGGCCGCCGGATGCGCGTGCAGTCGTGTTGCCCGCCACTTGCCCGGTCTGCGGGTCACCAGTCGAACGCACCGAAGAGAAAGCCGTGGCACGTTGTACAGGCGGCTTCGTCTGCGCAGCCCAGCGCAAGGAAGCGCTGCGGCATTTCGCGAGCCGGCGGGCGCTCGATATCCAGGGCCTCGGCACCGAACTCGTCGACCAGCTCGTCGAGCGCAATCTGGTCTCGACGCCGGCCGACCTTTACCGGCTCGAGGCGCACATACTCGCGGAACTCGAACACATGGGGGAAAAATCCGCGGCCAAACTCGTGGACGCGCTCAAGCGCAGCAAGCGCACGACACTGCCGAGGCTCCTGCACGCGCTCGGGATACCGAACGTCGGTGAAGCGACGGCGCTCGCTCTCGCCCAGCACTTCGGGGATCTTGGACCGCTGCGAGCGGCGAGTGAAGAGGAAATCGACGCTGTGCCCGACGTCGGGCCGATCATCGCGCACAGCATTCATCGGTTCCTGCACGACGCACGGCAGGCAGACGTGATCGACGACCTCATCGCGCAGGGAGTGACCTGGCCCCATATCGAGCGCGCGGCCGCGAGCGACTCGCCCTTCGCCGGCAAGACCGTCGTGCTCACCGGCACCTTGAGCGCCATGACCCGCGACGCAGCTTCCGACCGCCTCACTGCGCTCGGCGCGAAAGTTGCTGGTTCAGTCTCGAAGAAGACCGATTTCGTCATCGCCGGCGCAGACGCGGGCTCCAAGCGCCAAAAGGCCGAGGGGCTCGGCGTGCGCGTGCTTGACGAGGGCGAATTCCTGGAGCTGCTGTCGCGCTAGCCTGCGGTTCAGCCGCCGGTCGCGGGTGGCGCCGTGGCGTATTCGATCTTGGCCTTCTTCTTCAGCTCATCGACCAGCGCGTCGACTTTCTTCGACGCGAGATCGCGCGCGAGGGCCTGACGGACGCGGTCAAAGTCCGGCTTCTCCGCGGCACGTGTTTCGTCGAGCTTGATGATGCCCCAGCCCTCCGGCAGCTGGACGGGCTCGGTCGTGTATTGACCGACCTTGAGCGCGGAGATCGCATTGGCGAGCGCTGGCGCCAGACTGTCGAGCGTGACCCAGCCCCCGTTGGCCGCGCTCTGCTTCGCAGCCTCGCCGCTTGCCTCACGCTTCGCGATGGCGATGAAGTCAGCGCCCTTGCGCAGCTCGTTGATTCGATCCTCGGCATAGGGCTGGGTCTGCACGCTGATCATGTGGATGTGGTACTGCACGCGCGGCAGATCCTTGATCCATTGCTCGTAGTAGGAGCGCACCTCCGCCTCCGTCGGCTGCTTGTCCTTGAGGTACTCGGTGAGCGTCGACTGCATCAGCACGTTCAGGCGCCCGAGCTCGATCGACTGGACGATGTCCCGGTCCTTGTCCCTGCCCTTGGCGATGGCTTCGTTTGCGAGGAGCTGAATGCGCACGAGTTCATCGACAAGCTTCTTCTGCTGCTCCGTCGTCAGCTCGTCGTATTTCTTGCCCGCATTGTTGCGGGCGACGAAGTCGAGTACTTCGTGCGTGATCGGCTGTCCATCGACCGTGGCCGGCGGCTTTGCCGTGCTCGGCGTCGCCGGCTGGGCGGCGCTCCCTGTGGATCCGGCCGCGACCGGCGCATTGGCACCTTGTGGATTGCACGCAGTGACGGCAAGAGCGCCGATGATCGCAATCGCAGCGGTAGCCGCGTACGGAGCCGCTGTCGTTCTCGTTCTACTCTTCATGGGATCCTCGTGGGATGGTGTGAATGCGGCCGGGGCGCGACGCCGCCTCCGCTGGAGTCAGGGTTTCGAGCGTGAGCGCGTGGATGTCGGACGCCATCAGCGTGCCGAGCACTTCGTACACGGCGCGATGACGCGCTAGCGGCGCAAGATTCGCGAAGCGTTGCGATACGACGCGCACCCGGTAGTGGCCGCGGCCGCTCTTTGCACCCGCGTGCCCGGCATGCAAGTGGCTCTCATCGATCACCTCGAGTTCCACAGGCGTGAGCGCGGCAAGTGCGCCCCGGATACGCTCGATGCGGCCGGCTGCCAGGACTGGCGCCGCCGTCATGGCGGCTGCTCCGGCGACTTCGCCGCGATGTCGCCGCGCGACGCGAGCCAGAAGGCCTGCGGCAGAACGAAGACGACATTGAGCGCCGTCAGCCCATATGCCTTGAAGTTCACCCAGGTGTCGAGGCTGTAGTGCCAGGCGACATACAGATTGAGCGCGCCGAGCGCCGCGTAGAAGACGACCCAGATGAGATTGAGCGTGCGCCAGTGGCGCGGCTCGAGCTTGAAGTCGATTTCAGTCGTCGTCTGGAACAGGCGCTCGACCAGCGTGCGCTTGCCGATGAACTGGCTCCCGAGGAAAGCCACCGCAAGAATCCAGAAGAGGACGGTCGCCTTCCACTGGATGAAACGCTGGTCGTGCAGGAGCAGCGTTGCGCCGCCGAGTACGACCGCAAGACCGGCAACGAGCAGATGCATCGGCTTGTAGCTGCCGGCGCGCAAGCGGTGCGCGACGAGCTGCACAAGCGCCACGCCGATCAGGATGCCGGTCGCAACATAGATGCCGGCCAGCTTGAAGCTGACGACAAATGCGATGAGGGGCAGCAGGGCCCAGAAGATCTGCATCTCTTACGACGTCTCCGTCCCGTCACGGCGCGACGCGCGCAACGCGGTCGCCCTGGATCGGGGGGCGCGTATCATACTGAAACATGAGCCAATTGTTCGAATTGCACCCGCGTGACCCGCAACTGCGCCTCATCCGCCAGGCGGTTGCCATCGTGCGTGCGGGCGGATTGATCGTCTACCCGACCGACTCCTGCTATGCGCTCGGCTGCCATATCGGCGACAAAGACGCGCTCGAGCGCATCCGGCGCATCCGTGAAGCCGACCGCCATCACCATTTCACGCTCGTCTGCCGGGACCTGTCCGAGATCTCCCGCTACGCACGGGTCGACAACCGCCAGTACCGCTTCCTCAAGGCGCATACGCCGGGACCATTCACTTTCCTGCTGGCGGCAACCCGGGAAACGCCACGCCGCCTGCAGAATCCGCGCCGACGCACGATCGGTATCCGCGTGCCGGATCACCCGATTTCACAGCTCCTGCTCGCCGAGCTCGGCGAGCCTCTCATGAGCTCCACCCTGCTGCTCCCCGGGGACGAGCAGCCGTTAACCAACGCGCGGGAGATCCGCGACCGGCTCCAGCACGACGTGGAGGCTGTACTGGACGGCGGCAATTGCGGCCTCGAACCGACGACTGTCATTGATCTCGCGGTCGATCCGCCAACGGTCGTTCGGCGCGGGCGGGGACAGATCACCACCGCCGTGGAGCTCCAGCCATCCAGCTGAGGGATGTATCCACGTATAATCCGCGCCTGCATCGGCGGCGCGTGTCAGCGACGACCGTCGGCAGGGGATTCTGGGGAGTACTTCGTGTTAAGAAATAAGAGCTTGCGGGATGTAATTACACAACTTCCTCACCCCCTCTCTGAAGCACCCGTCGCGATCCGCCGCAGGAAACCCTGACGTGTCGAGCCACCCCCCGCGGGGCCGGGTCGTTTCGGGCATGCGGCCGACCGGACCGCTCCACCTCGGGAATCTCCATGGCGCGCTGAAGAACTGGACCCAGCTGCAATACGAGCACGAGTGCTACTTCTTCGTGGCCGATTGGCACGCGCTCACCACGGGCTACGAGAAAGACACGCCGAAGATCGCCGAATGGGTCTGGGACATGGTGATCGACTGGCTCGCGGTCGGACTTAATCCGGGCGTTGCAACCATGTTCATCCAGTCCCGCGTGCCCGAACACGCGGAACTGCACCTGCTGCTGTCGATGATCACGCCCCTCGGCTGGCTCGAGCGGGTACCCAGCTACAAGGATCAGCAGGAACAGATCAAGGACAAGGATCTCGCCACGTACGGCTTTCTCGGCTATCCGCTGCTGCAGTCGGCGGATATCGTCATCTACAAGCCGGCGTACGTCCCGGTCGGCGAGGACCAGGTGGCGCACGTCGAGATCACGCGCGAAGTCGCGCGCCGGTTCAATCACCTCTACGGCCGTGAACCGGATTTCGAGCAGAAGTGCGAGAAGGCCATCAAGACGCTGGGCGGTCGCAACGGCGCGCAATACCGCCAGCTGCGCAAAAAGTTCCAGGAGGAAGGCGACGCGGACGCACTCGCTCGTGGGCGCGCGCTCGTCGAATCGAACACGCGCATCACGGTGGCGGATCGCGAGCGCTTGCTCGGCTACCTCGAGGGCTCGGGTGTCACGATCCTGCCCGAGCCGCAGGTGCTCCTCACGAAAACGCCGAAGGTGCCAGGGGTCGACGGCCGCAAGATGTCCAAGACCTACGGCAATACGATCGGCCTGCGCGAAGACCCGGAGGAGGTCGCGAAGAAGCTCAGGACCATGCAGACCGATCCGGCGCGCGTGCGGCGCAGCGATCCCGGCGATCCGGCGAAGTGCCCGGTTTGGCAGCTGCACGAAATCTATTCGGCCGAGGACGTGAAGACCTGGGCCGCGAACGGGTGTCGCACCGCAGGCATCGGCTGCCTCGACTGCAAGAAGCCGCTCATCGACAAGGTGGTCGAGGAGATCAGCGGCATCAGGAGGCGCGCCCAGGAATTCGAAGACAATCCGGAGCTCGTTCGTGGCATCATTACCGAAGGCTGCGAGAAAGCGCGCGAGGCCGCCCGTCAAACCCTCGATGACGTGCGGCAGGCGATGGGTCTCAACTACCGCTGACATTCGGCACTCGAGCTACGCATGGCGAGTCGCTCCAAACCGCAATTGACGGTCGTCCCGAACGACCGCGAGCTGCCGCTTGCGGAAAATCCGCCGTCGCAGGGCGAGATGCCCTTCGCAATCGTCGATGGCGAGCCGATGACAGAACTGCCGCGGGATCTGTACATTCCGCCGCAAGCGCTCGAAGTCTTCCTCGAGGCGTTCGAGGGCCCGCTCGACCTGCTGCTCTATCTCATCCGCCGCCAGAATCTCGACGTCCTCGACATCCCGATTGCGGAGATCACGCGCCAGTACATGCGCTACATCGAGGTGATGGTGGACCTGGAACTCGAGCTTGCCGGCGAATACCTGGTGATGGCCGCGATGCTCGCCGAGATCAAGTCGCGAATGTTGCTGCCGCGCCCTGCAGGCGAAGGCACGGACGAGGAGATGGACCCGCGAGCGGAGCTGGTGCGCCGTCTGCAGGAATACGAGCGTTACAAGAAGGCCGCCGAAGACATCGATGCGCTGCCGCGGCTCGAACGCGACCAGTGGGCGGCGAACGCGGAACTCATCGAGCGCAAGGTCGTGCGGCTCGTGCCGCAGGTGCATCTGCAGGAAATGCTGGTCGCCTTCAAGGACGTGCTCGCGCGCTCGCAGATGTTCGCGCATCATCACGTCAATCGCGAGCCGCTGACGGTGCGCCAGAGGATGTCGGAGATTCTCGCGGCGCTCAGGGCCGCGAGCTTTGTCGAATTCGTGCAGCTGTTTCGCCCCGAAGAGGGGCGGCGCGGCGTGACGGTGACCTTCATCGCGCTCCTCGAGATGGTGCGCGAGGGGCTGATCGAGATCGTGCAGGCCGAGCCCTACGCGCCGCTCCATGTGCGGCCTGCGAGCGGCAGGCACCTGACCCTCGTGAGCGACTTGTCCGAAATCGATGCGCTCGCGGAGATTGAGGCCATCAAGATTACCGGGGCCAACGAAGAGGCTGGCGGCGGATGAACGAGCAATACGTCAAGAACGTGATCGAAGCAGCCCTCCTCGCGGCGGGCCGGCCCTTGAGCGTCGAGGAGCTGCTGGCGCTCTTCGAGGAGCGCAGCCGCCCCGAAAAGGCGGATGTCACCGGCGCCCTCGCGACGCTGATGGAGGAGTACCGGGATCGCGGCATCGAACTGCGCAAGGTCGCGAGCGGCTACCGCGTGCAGATTCGTCCGTCCATGGGCGCCGAGGTGTCGCGCCTCTGGCAGGAGCGACCGCAGCGCTACTCCCGTGCGCTTCTGGAAACGCTCGCGCTCATCGCCTATCGCCAGCCGATCACGCGCGGCGAAATCGAAGACGTGCGCGGCGTGCAGGTGAATCCCAACATCATCCGTACGCTCCTCGACCGCTCGTGGATTCGCGTTGTCGGTCATCGCGACGTTCCCGGTCATCCGGAGCTCCTCGCGACGACGCGCGAATTCCTCGATTACTTCGGGCTTGCGACGCTCGATGAACTGCCGACGCTCGCCGCCCTGCGCGACATGGACAACGTGGGCCTGCAGCTCGAATTGCCGGCGGCCGACGCGGTGACGGTCGACGGCGGCGATGCGGGCCTCGCTGCTGAAATCGAATCGGAGATTGAAAGCCAGCTCGCGAGCGGCGAGGACGAGGCAGGCGATGACGAGGAAGCGCCAGGCGGCGATGCGCAGGCCTCGGCGCCCGGGCTCGTAGCATCGTCCGAACGCTCCGACGATCCTTGAGGCGCCGGTCCGGCCACTGACTCTTCACCGTGGAGTGCGGTATGCGTGAGCGCGTACAGAAGCTGCTCGCCCGTGAAGGTCATGGTTCACGGCGGGAAATCGAGCGCTGGGTGCGCGCGGGACGCCTCGCGATCAACGGGCAGGTTGCCGAACTCGGCGCGCTCGTCGGGCCAGCTGACAAGATCGAGCTCGATGGCCGGCCATTGCGGACGCACCGTCCGGTATCGGGACCGGACCGCTGCATCATGTATCACCGTCCGGCCGGCGAGAGCCTCGAGCCGGATGCCGATCCGCCGGCGAAAATCTTCACGGATCTGCCGAAGCGATCTGGACGGCGCTGGATCTTCCTCAATCCGATGCATCCGTCCGACAGCGGACTCGAGCTGCTGACGACCGACGGCGCACTTGCGAGCGCGCTCATGCGCCGCGCAACGACGCTCGGCGGGCGCTTTGCGGTCCGCGTCCGCGGCGAAGCGACCGAGAACCAGCTGGCGCAGATTGCCGCCGGCGAACTCGACGACGGCACGAGTCTCGGCGCGACGACGGTAGAGCCGGGCGGCGGCGAAGCTGCAAATCGCTGGTACGAGATTTCGGTGCGCGGTCCGCGTGCGACGGCCGTGCGCCGGCTCTTCACGCTCGCGGGACTCGACGTGAATCGACTGATCCGGGTGGCCTATGGGCCCGTTGCCCTCGATTCGAAGCTGAGCCGCGGCCAACATCGCGAGCTTGAGGCTGCGGAACTCGCAGCGCTGTATGCGGCCGCCGATCTCAAGTCGCCGGGCGCCGCGCCGCCCGTGCAGGGCGGGCCGGCGCGTCGCAGTGCCGTCCGTCGCAAGCGGATCGCCAGGCGCGATTGATCCCATGCGCGCAACGCTGTTCGCGCCGAAGTACTGGCCGACCTGGGTTATCCTCGGCATTCTGCGGCTCGCGCAGTTCCTCCCATACGCCATCCAGGTCCTGCTCGGAACGATCCTCGGGTGGCTCCTTTCCTTCCTGCCCTTGAGCTACGTGCGCATCGCCCGGCGCAATCTCGAGCTCTGTTTTCCGGAACGGACGCCGAGCGAGCGACGCAAGCTCCTGCGGCGGCATTTCTCGAGCCTCGGCATCGGCGTCTTCGAAACCGCGAATGTCTGGTGGGCTTCGAACGAACGCATCCGCGAGCTCACGGAATTTCACGGCTTCGAGGAACTCACGCGCGCGCTCGCGAAGGGCAACGGCGTGATCGTGATCGGTTCGCATTTCACGACCATGGAAATGGGGGCGCGCATTCTCGGCACCGCCGAGCCACTCAACGTGCTCTACCGGCGACCGAAGAACGAAGTGCTCGAGTGGCTCCTCGAACGCAGCTATCGTCCGTTCGCGCGCCGCGCGATCGAGCGCGATGATATTCGGCTCCTCATCCGGGGACTCAGGTCGAACGAGGTCGTCTGGTACGCGCCAGACCAGAGCTACCGCAAGAAGGGCGCGCAGATGGTGACGCTCTTCGGCATCCCCGCGCCGACCAATACTTTCACGACGCGCCTTGCACGCATGACGAGCGCCGTCGTGCTGCCGTACTTCTTCGAGCGGTTGCCGGGAGCGCGCGGCTACCGTGCGCAAATCTGTCCGCCGCTCGAGGGCTATCCGAGCGAGGATCCGGTGGCGGACGCCGAACGCTACAACAGGCTCCTCGAGGAGCACATCCGCCATGTCCCTGAGCAGTACCTGTGGATCCACCGCCGTTTCAAGGGATTGTCCTCGAGCGATCCCGACTACTACGGACGCGATGCACGGCCGCTGCCGAAGCGCGCCCTGGACGGTTGAGCGGAGCTACTGCGCATCGACGATCCGACCGCAGATGCCGGCGCCCGCGGGACCCAGCAGGAAAAGGTAGGGCGCAACGATCGCCGATGGATCGGGGAGCCCCGCGGCCGTCTCGCCAGGAAAGGTTTCAAGGCGGCGCTTGGTGCGGACTTTGCCCGGATCGATGCTGTTGAATCTGAGCCGCGGCGAGCGCGAGTACTCATCCGCGAGCATCCGCATGAGGCCGTCGGACGCGTGCTTTGAAATGGCGTAAGCACCCCAGTACGCGCGCGGTTCGCGGCCGACATCGCAGGTCGTGAAGAGTACTGAGGCATCCTTCGACTGCTTGAGCCACGGCAGGCAGCTCTGCGTCAGGATCATGGCTGCCGTCAGATTCACATGCAGCACGCGGCTCCACATGGGCACGTCGAATTGTTCGATGGGCGTGCGCGCGCCGAAGAGCGCCGCGTTGTGCAGGAGTCCGTCAAGTCGGCCGTAGTTCTTCTCGATGGCATCGCTCACCGAACGATAGTGTTCCGCCTGGGCCCGCTCGAGGTCGAACGGCACGATGGCGGGGGTCGCGCCACCCGCGGCGATGATCTGGTCGTAGACGCTTTCGAGCTTGCGCACGGTGCGGCCGAGCAGGATCACAGTGCCGCCGTGCGCGGCGAGCGCGAGCGCGACTGCCTTGCCGATTCCATCGCCGGCGCCGGTGACAAGAACAATGCGATCTTTCATCGCGTCAACGGGCGCGGTATATCGCCTCGGATCGATGTCGGTCATGGAGTGCGCGCCGTTCGCCACGCCCGCCAGAGTAGCTGGAAGGCTGGCGGCGTGCGGAGCGATCCGATTGAGAATCGAGACGCACGCATGCGTTGAATGCTGACGAGCGCGAGTGCCGCGAGCACGAGGCCAGCGCGTTGACGCGAGCGGTCGGCGAGCACGAGCGCCGTCGCGCCTTGCAGAAGATCCGCAGCCCGGGCCGCGAGTTCATCGAGCAGGGCGAGCGCCGCCGCGGGCCGCGCTTCCGCCAGGAAGTGCGCGGGTGTGAGTCCAAGCTGCTGCAGACGGTCCTGCGGCAAACGCAGGCGCCCGGCTTTTCCGTCCTCCACATGTGAACGCAGCAGCTGCGTGAGTCTCAGACCCCGGCCGAGCAGTGATCCGAAGCGGCGCGTCTCGGTGCGCCGGTCAATGGCGGGCTCTGCGAAGCTCGCGGCGAGCTGTTGTGTGACTCCACCGCTTTGCTGGCAATAGATGAGTACCTGCTCCATGTCCGCCAGTGGGTGAGCGGCGAGATCGAACTGCGCGGCGCTGAGATGTTCGCCTAGAGCCGAGAGGTCTAGGTTCAAGGGCGCTGCCGCCGCGGCAAGTGCGCGGCTGATGGGATGAAGAGGCGCGCCGCGTGCCGTCCGTTCGAGTTCCTCGCTCCACCAGGCGAGCTTCAGGTGTGCGGCGGCGTGCTCGACCCCGGGATGCACCACGGCCCGCATTTCCGCTTCGAATGCATAGAGCGCCGCGAGTGCTGGGCGCAGATCCGGGTCGGCGAAGAGGAGCGCGTAGTATTGAGGCGAACCGGCTGGAGCTGCCCGCTCGCGGAACGTCAGCTCGAGCGTACGCGGATCGGCGCCAGCTTCACGACGCATCGCCGTCGCTGCTGCCTTGGCTTTGAGTGACGGGGCGTACCAGACGCTCAACGGGCTCGACGGTCTCGATCGGCTTGTCCGCGTGGATGCCGAGCTCGCCAAACTTGCGGGCGCCGGGCAGGAGCTGCCGTTCGAGCGAGCCGACCGCGCTGTTGAAGGCCTCGACACTCGTGCCGATGCTCTTGCCGAGACGCACCATGTGCGAAGCAAAGACCTGCGCGCGCTTGTAGAGATCCTCGCCGAGGTCGCGGATCTCGGCCGCGTTTTTTGCGAGCGCGACCTGGCGCCAGCCGTAAGCGACCACTTTAAGGAGTGCAACGAAGCTCGATGGCGTCGCGAGCATGATGCCCTGGCGAAACGCGTCTTCCAGGAGGTTCGGCTGCTCGTTCAACGCGGCCGTCAGGAACTGGTCGCCCGGGATGAAGAGCACCACGAAGTCGGGACTGCGGGGAAACTGCGTCCAGTAGCTCTTGGCCGAGAGCGCGCGCACACGCTCGCCGACGATCTGAGCGTGGCGCTTCAGGGCGAGCGCCCGCAGCTCATCGGTCGGGGCGTCCACGGCTTCAAGGTAGGCATCGAGCGGCGTCTTGACGTCGACGACGAGGTCCCGTTCCTCCGGCATGTGAATGATGAGGTCCGGGCGTAGCGCCCCGCTTTCACCTGCGACCTGCACCTGCTCCTCGAAGTCGCAGTGCTCGGTCATGCCAGCGAGCTCAACAAGCCGCCGCAGCGTGATCTCACCCCACTGACCGCGCACTTCCGGACGACGCAGCGCGGTGACTAGATTGCGCGTCTCGCGCTGCAGAGCCACCTGGGCTTCGTTGGTACTCGCGATCTGCTGGCGGAGCGCGGCGAAAGTGCTGCCCCGTTCCTTTTCTATGCTCGCGATCTGTTCGGCGGTCTTGTCGAGCGCGTCGCGAATGGGCTTCACCAGGGTTTCAATGGCCTTCTCGCGAGCTTCGAGCCCCGCGCGCGCCTCGACCTGCTGCTGACCCAGGTGCTCGCGGGCAAGGCCGAGAAAGAGTTCGTTGTTCGATCTGAGGCTCTCGGTCGCGAGTACATCGAACGAGGCCTTGAGGCGCTCCTGCGCAAGAGCGAGCGCGGCTTCGCGCTCGGCCACGATCACGGCACCGTTCGCGACCTGCGCCCGCGCGACTTCCATCGCAATACGCAACTCGTTCTCGACGCTCGCTGCGCGGAGCGCGCGCCAAAGGTAGCCGACCACGAGACCTGCGAGGCCGGCGAACCCTGCGACCAGCATCAACGTGACGCTCACGCGTCGAACTCCGTCTGGCGCGGGGCGGTGGCCTGCATCCACGCAAGGATGTCCCCGGGCCGATCGACCATGCCATCGGCCAGCCAGGCCTCGGGCCGGTCGCCGGCACTGAGATAGCCGTAGCGTGCGATGAGCGTTCGCATGCCGGCGGCGCGCGCGGCGCGCATGTCGCGCTCTGCGTCGCCCACGTAGAGGCAGCGCAGCGGCTCAAGACCCATGAGGCGGGCCGCATGCAGGAGCGGGCGGGGATGCGGTTTGCGCTCCGGTAGCGTGTCGCCGCTCACGACGCAGCCCGCTCTGGAGGCGAGGTCGAGCGCGGCGAGGAGCGGCTCGGTCAGCCAACCGGGCTTGTTGGTGACGACGCCCCAGGGCACGTGTGTCCGTTCGAGCTCGCCGAGCACCGACTCGAGTCCATCGAAGAGGCGGGTTTCGCGCGGAATGTCCCGGCGGTAGAGCTTCAGGAGCCGCATCCGCAGGCGCTCGAATTCGGCGTCGCGCGCCTCGGGAAAGCCAAGCCGCACAAGCGCTGCGCCGCCATGGGAGACGTGTTCGCGGATCTCGGTGAATGGAATCGGCGGTTCGCTTTCCTCGATGCGCAAGGCATTGAGCGCAGCCGCCATGTCAGGCGCGGTGTCGAGGAGGGTCCCATCGAGATCGAACAGCACCGCATCGATCGAAACTTCGTTCATGGCCGCAGGAAATGCGCGAGGTAGTTGACGGCCGTATCCGGGCTCAAGTTGAAACGGCGCGAAAACGGATCGTACACGAGGCCGTTGAGCGCACCCTGCGCAAGGCCCGCCTGCCGCGCCCAGCGCGCAAGCTCCGAAGGTCGAATGAAGCGCTCGTACTCGTGCGTGCCGCGCGGCAGGAGGCCAAGCACGTACTCCGCGCCGACAATCGCCATCAGGAACGACTTGAGGTTGCGGTTGAGCGTCGATACGAAGAGCTGGCCACCGGGACGCAGCAGGTCCGCAAGCCGCGCAACGATCGCATCCGGTTGCGGCACATGCTCGAGCATCTCCATGCAGGTGACAGCGTCATAGTGACCGCCATGGGCGTTGGCATGAGCGTCGACCGATTCCAGCCGATAGGCGATCGAGACGCCACGCTCGAGAGCGTGGAGCCTTGCAATCTTGAGCGGCATCTCGGCGAGGTCGATGCCCGTGACTTCGGCGCCCTCGCTCGCCATTGCTTCGGCGAGGATGCCGCCACCGCAACCGACGTCGAGCACCCGCAGGCCTTTCAGTGGCATCCGCGCTCGGATAAATTCAAGCCGCAGCGGATTCAGTTCGTGCAGTGGGCGAAATTCGCCTTGCGGGTCCCACCAACGCTCCGCGAGCGCCTCGAATTTGGCGATTTCCGCGGGGTCGACATTGGCCGTTTCGGTCAAGAAAAGCTCCTCGCTTCGGGGGCGCAATCTGTGCGGCCACGGAGAGTACACCAGGCACTCGAAGCGAGTGGCTTTCGGCCCGGATTCGGACCCCAAAAACCCCCGCGTCGAACCGACCCGCTGTGCTAAAATTCGGCCCTTCGAACGGGGCCCAGGCCCGGTCTTTTCACTAGCCCGAAACGCAACCAGAATCAAGAGCTTCCGCGCCCGGCGCGCACGCCCAATTCATGCCCGAAATAGCCCGCGAAATCATCTCCGTCAACCTGGAAGATGAGATGCAGCAGTCCTACCTGGACTATGCGATGAGTGTCATCGTCGGCCGCGCATTGCCGGACGTCCGCGACGGCCTGAAACCGGTTCACCGACGCGTACTGCACGCCATGCGGGAGATCGGTAACGACTACAACAGGCCGTACAAGAAATCGCGCGCGTGGTGGGTGATGTCATGGGCAAATACCACCCTCACGGCGATACTGCGATGTACGACACGATCGTCCGCATGGCGCAGCCGTTTTCGATGCGCTACCGCTGGTGGACGGGCAGGGCAACTTCGGATCGGTCGATGGCGACTGCCCCGGCTGCCATGCGCTACACAGAAGTCCGCATGTCGAAAATCGCCCACGAAATCCTCGCCGACATTGACAAGGAGACCGTCGATTTCGTCGAGAATTACGATGGCATCCGAGAGTGAGCCGTCCGTCATGCCGACGCGCATGCCGAATCTCCTCATCAATGGCTCGTCCGGCATTGCTGTGGGAATGGCGACCAATATACCGCCCCATAACCTGAACGAAATTGTGAATGCCTGCCTCGCGATGGTCGACAATCCGACGATTGACCCTCGCAGGAGCTGATGGAGCATGTGCCCGGACCGGATTTTCCAACCGCCGGAATCATCAACGGCGCGCAGGACATCATCCTGCCTACAAGACCGGTCGCGGCCGCGTGTTCGTACGCGCACGGACCGCACTGGAGGTCCTCGACAAGCGCGGCACGGAAGCGATCATCGTCACGGAGCTGCCCTACCAGGTCAATAAGGCGCGACTCATAGAGAAGATTGCCGAGCTCGTGCGTGACAAGCGCATCGACGGCATCAGCGAGTTGCGTGACGAGTCCGACAAGGACGGCATGCGCATCGTAATCGAACTTCGGCGCGGCGAACTCAGCGACATCGTCCTCAACAACCTCTACAAGCAAACGCCGCTGCAGAGCGTGTTCGGCATCAACATGGTGGCGCTGGACGAAGGCCAGCCAAAACTGCTGTAACCTGAGGCAGCTGCTGGAGGCATTCCTTGCGCACCGGCGCGAAGTGGTCACACGTCGCACGATATTCAACCTGCGAAAGGCCGGGACGCGCACATATTCTCGAAGGCCTGGCGGTCGCGCTGGCCAACATCGACGAGATGATTGCGCTGATCAAGGCGTGCAAGACGCCTGCTGAGGCGCCAAGGAGCACCTGTTGGCCGAAGGTGTGGCTTCCGGCTCGGTGACCGCGATGCTGGAAAAAGCCGGTGCGATGACACCCGACCGGATTCGCTCGCCGAAGAATTCGGCTCACGGCGGGAACTACCGCCTGTCAGAAACTCAGGCGCAAGCCATCCTGGATCTCAGCCTGCATCGATTGACCGGCCTCGAGCAGGACAAAATCTTAATGAATTCCAAGAAGTCTTGCAAAGCATTAAAGAACTTTCCGATATACTTGCCGACCCGGTAACTTGCTCACGGTCATTCGCCAGGAACTCGCGGAGATTCGCGACAACTACGGCGACGAGCGACGAACCGAGATCGTGCACGACCACAGTGATCTTCACATCGAAGACCTCATAACCGATGAGGACGTGGTCGTCACGCTTTCGCACTCCGGCTACGCAAAGGCGCAACCGGTCTACACTACCAGGCGCAGCGGCGCGGTGGGCGCGGCGATCGGCGGCCACGCGTCAAGGATGAGGACTTCATCGACAAACTCTTCGTCGCTAACACGCACGACACCCTGCTCTGCTTCTCGAGTCACGGCAAGATCTACTGGCTGAAGGTCTACCAGCTGCCACAGGCCGGGTCGCGTCGCTCGCGGCAAGCCCATTGTCAACCTGCTGCCGCTCGTCGAAGGCGAGCGCATCAACGCGTGCTGCCCATACGGAATTCGACAATGACAGCTTCGTCTTCATGGTCACGGCGCTCGGCACGGTGAAGAAGACGCCGCTGTCGGCGTTCTCGCGGCCACGCTCGAGCGGCATCATCGCAGTTGATCTCGACGCCGAGGACCGGCTCGTTGGCGTCGCGCTCACGAATGGCCGTCGGGAAATCATGCTGTTCTCGACCAGCGGCAAGTCGATACGCTTCCCGGAAGAGGAAGTGCGGCCGATGGGGCGCGAGGCGGCGGGCGTACGTGGCATCCGCCTGAGCGCAGGACAGAAGGTCAATGCACTGATTGTCGTCGGCGACGGCAGATCCTCACGGCGTCCGAAAACGGCTTCGGCAAGCTCACGCCGATCGACGACTTCCCGCTGCAGGGGCGTGGCGGGCAGGGCGTCATTGCCTTGCAGACCTCGGACCGTAACGGCGCCATGGTCGGTGCGCTGCAGGTGGCGCGGGAAGATGAAGTCATGCTGATCACCTCGAGCGGCACACTGGTCCGCACGCCGGTCAACGAGATCTCGGTCGTCGGCCGCAATACGCAGGGCGTACGCCTCATCCGCATCCCGGACGGGGAGCGGCTCGTCGGGCTCGAGCGTGTCGAAGCACTGAATGGCGAGGCGGGCGAGGTGGCAGAGACGGCTGAAACGCCGCCACCGGCCTGATACCATTCCTTCGTCCCCCGTTTCTCTCGCTGGAAATTCAAAGGATGCGCGCGTTCAATTTCGCCGCCGGCCCGGCGGTGTTGCCCCTCGAAGTCCTCGTTGAGGCCCGGGACGAGCTGACCGACTGGAACGCGAGCGGCATGTCGGTGATGGAGGTCAGCCACCGCTCCAAGGCCTTCGTCGCCGTCGCGCAAACCGCCGAAGCGGATCTGCGCGCGCTCCTGAAGGTGCCATCGACCTATAAGGTGCTCTTCATCCAGGGCGGCGCTACCGGCCAGTTCTCGGCCATCCCGATGAATCTCGCGACGCAGGAATCGACGGTCGACTACGTCAACACCGGCCAATGGTCGAAGAAGGCCATCGGTGAGGCGAAGCGGTACGCGCAGGTGAACGTCGCCGCGGATGCAGCCGAGGGTAATTACACGGACATTCCGGCCGAGGCCGGCTGGAAGCGCTCGGCGAACGCCGCGTACCTGCACTACACGCCGAACGAGACCATCGGCGGCGTCGAATTCCCGTTCATCCCGGGCGGCAGCACGCCGCTCGTCGCCGACATGAGCTCGACGCTCCTGTCGCGGCCGCTCGATGTCAGCCGCTTTGGCCTCATCTACGCCGGTGCACAGAAGAACATCGGCCCGTCCGGTATCACGGTCGTGATCGTGCGCGAGGATCTCATCGGCAAGGCGCGCCCCGGCACTCCCACCGTTTTCGACTACAAGGCGATGGCGGATGACGGTTCGATGCTCAACACGCCGCCGACCTTTGCCTGGTACCTCGCGGGCCTCGTACTGAAATGGCTGAAGGCGCAGGGCGGCCTCGAAGCTGTGGCAAAGAAGAATCGGGCGAAAGCGGAGCTCCTCTACGGCTACATCGACGGTTCCGGCTACTACCGCAATCCCGTCGCGCGCGAATGCCGCTCGTGGATGAACGTGCCGTTCACCGTGCCGAATCCCGATCTCGAGAAGAAGTTCTGCGAGGAGGCGCGTGCCGCCGGCCTTACGCATCTTGAAGGCCATCGTTCGGTCGGCGGGATGCGGGCGAGCCTCTACAACGCAATGCCGATCGCCGGGGTCGAGGCGCTCATCGGCTTCATGCGCGAATTTGCCCGCAAGAACGGCTGAGGAACGATGGCCTTTCGCATTCAAACGCTCAACAATATTTCAAAGCTCGGTCTCGAGCGGCTGCCGCGCGAGCGCTTCGAAGTCGGGTCCGATCTCGGGGCTCCGGATGCGCTCCTTGTGCGCTCGGCGGATCTGCATAAGGTCGCTATCGCTGCGAGCGTGCTCGCCATCGGCCGTGCCGGCGCAGGCACGAACAACATTCCGGTCGCCGCGATGAGCAAGCGTGGCATTCCCGTCTTCAACGCGCCGGGCGCGAATGCGAATGCCGTGAAGGAACTCGTGCTCGCCGGCACGCTGCTCGCTGCGCGCAACATCTGCCAGGCCTGGGCCTACACGCGGGGATTGAGCGGCGACGATCACACGCTCGAAGAGCAGGTCGAGCAGGGCAAGAAGAAGTTCGTCGGCTTCGAGCTGCCGGGGCGCACGCTCGGCGTTGTCGGTCTCGGCGCGATCGGCGTGGAAGTCGCGAACGCTGCCGCGGCGCTGCGCATGAAAGTGCTCGGCTATGACCCGCAGATCACCGTGCAGCGTGCGTGGCAGCTGTCATCTGCTGTCGAGCAGGCACTGTCTCTTGACGATCTCGGCGCGCGCGCCGACTTCATCAGTCTGCACGTCCCGCTCGCCGATGCGACCCGTGGGCTCATCAATGCAGCCCGTATCCGCGTCATGAAGCAAGGCGCAGTGCTCCTCAATTTTTCGCGGGCGCCGATCGTCGAGGAGAGCGCTGTCATCGCGGCGCTCGACGCCGGCAAACTCGCGGCCTACATCTGCGACTTTCCGACGAATCAGAACAAGGACCACCCGAAGGTCGTGGCCCTGCCGCACCTCGGCGCCTCGACGTATGAGGCCGAGGAGAACTGCGCGGTGATGGTCGCGGACACGCTGCGCGACTACCTCGAGAGCGGCAACGTCCGCAATTCCGTCAACTTTCCAGAGACCGTCATGCCGCGCGTCGCGGGCACGAGCCGCATCACGATCGCGAACGAGAACGTGCCAAACATGGTGGGGCAGATCTCCACCTGTCTCGCCGGCGCCGGGCTCAATATCGCGGATCTTCTCAACAAGTCGCGCGGCGAACTCGCCTATACGGTCATCGATACCGACGCGTCGATCAGCGAGGCCGTGCTCAAGCAGATTCGCTCTATCGGCGGCGTGCTGGCTGCGCGTATCTTGTAGGCCATGGCGCGCAAACCGAGGAAGGCTCCGACGACGACGCTGAAGCCGGCGCTCGAGGATATTCGCGCGCGCATCGACGGTATTGACGGCCGCATCCACGACCTCATCAGCGAACGGGCACGCCTCGCGCAGACCGTCGGCATTTCCAAGGGGGCAGACGGGCGCACGGTCGACTTCTACCGGCCGGAACGCGAAGCGCAGGTCCTGCGCATGGCACTTGAACGGAACAAGGGACCGCTGCGCGACGATGAGGTGCTGCGACTTTTTCGCGAAATCATGTCGGCCTGCCTCGCGCAGCAGGAGCCGCTCAAGGTTGCCTTTCTCGGACCGGAAGGCACCTTCACCCAGGCCGCGGTGCTCAAGCACTTCGGACACTCCGTGCGGGCGCTCGCATTGCCCGGAACGCGTGAAGTGTTCCACGAGGTCGAGGCGGGGAACGCCGATTTCGGTGTCGTGCCCATCGAGAATTCGACGGAAGGCACGGTCAACAACACGCTCGATCTTTTCCTGCGCTCGCCCCTCAAGATCTGCGGCGAGGTGGAGCTGCGCATCCGCCAGCACCTGATGGGTCGCATGGACACACTCGAGGGGATCCAGCGCATCTGCGCGCATCAGCAGGCCCTCGCTCAATGCCGCGGCTGGCTCGACCATCACCTGCCGGACGTGGAACGCGTCGCGGTAGCGAGCAATGCGGAAGGCGCGCGCCGCGCGCGCGATGAAGAGGGCACGGCTGCAATTGCGGGTCAGGCTGCGGCCGAGGTGTATTCACTTACGGTGCTCGCCGCCGAGATCGAAGACCGCGCAGACAATACGACGCGCTTCCTCGTCATCGGCCGCAAGCTCTTTGCGCCGAGCGGCAAGGACAAGACGACGCTCCTCGTAACGGCTGGGCATACCGACGCGCCAGGCGCGCTCTATCGGCTGCTGCAGCCGCTCGCCCGCAATCGCATCAGCATGACCCGCATCGAATCGCGCCCGTCGCAGCGGCGCAAATGGGACTACGTGTTCTTCATCGACATCGAGGGCCACGTCGAGGATACGCACGTGAAGCGGGCGTTCCGCGAGTTGAAGAAGCGCGCGGAGCTCTTCAAGGTGCTCGGATCCTATCCGCAAGCCGTGCTGTGAGCGTCGATTTCCGCAAGCTGGCTGCGCCCGCCGTGCTCGGCCTCACGCCCTATGTGCCCGGCAAGCCCTTGAGCGAACTCGAGCGCGAGTACGGCATTACGGACAGCGTCAAGCTCGCCTCGAATGAAAATCCGCTCGGTCCCTCGCCGCAGGCGCTCGTGGCGGCTACCGCGGCATTGCGCGAGGTGCGGCTCTACCCGGACGGCAATGGGCACACCCTGAAGCAGGCGCTCGCGCGGTTTCATGGCGTTCGGCCGGAATGCATCACGCTCGGCAACGGTTCCAACGACTTGCTCGTCATGCTGGCGGAGGCTTTTCTCACACCCGAGGTCGAAGCCGTCTACTCGCAGTACTGTTTCGCGGTGTATCCACTGGCGGTGCAGGCGACGGGTGCCGTGGCAAAAATCGCCCCGGCCTTCGCCAGGGACGCCGTCATGCCGCTTGGCCACGATCTCGCAGCGCTGCGAAGTGTGGTCACTGAGCGAACTCGCGTTGTCTTCCTGGCCAATCCGAACAACCCGACGGGCACCTGGGTTGGCGGCGCGGAGCTCAAGAGCTTCCTGGCATCGCTCCCGCAAACGACGCTTGCCGTGGTTGACGAGGCTTACTGTGACTATGGCCGCAGCGTCGATTGCCCGGACGCTTCCCGCTGGCTCGGCGAGTTTGAGAATCTCGTCGTCCTGCGCACATTCTCGAAGGCCTTCGGACTTGCGGGCCTGCGGGTCGGCTACGGCCTGTCGCATCCCGAGGTGGCGGAACTCCTCAACCGCGTTCGTCAGCCGTTCAACGTCAACGCGGTGAGTCTCGCGGCTGCGGCCGCCGCGCTTGCCGATCGCGCCCACGTCGAGGCGGTCGCCGCGCTCAATCGCGCCGGCATCGAACGACTGACGGCCGGCTGCCGAGCGATCGGCATTGTCCCGTTTCCTTCGGCTGCCAATTTCGTTCTCGTCGACTGCGGCCGGGCGGCAGCTCCCATCTACGAGTCGATGCTCCGCGCCGGTGTGATCGTGCGGCCGATGTCGGGCTACGGATTGCCTACTTGCCTTCGCATCACGACAGGAACGCACGAGCAGAACGAGCGCTGCCTGAAGGCGCTCGGCATCGCCCTCGGGATTGCGGCGTGAACGCCGGCGGCGGGGCCAGCGTGTCTCCCGTTCGGGCATTCCTCGCGGCTCCGTCCCGCCGCGTCTCGGGTTCGCTGCGCGTGCCGGGCGACAAATCGATTTCACACCGGTCGCTGATGCTTGCGGGTATTGCGGCGGGGCGTTCCCGCATCAGCGGCTTCCTCGACAGTGAAGACTGCCTCGCAACACTCGGGGCGATGCGTGCCATGGGCGTTCGCATTGAGCGGCTGGAGGCGACGACAGTGTCCGTCGAAGGAGCCGGTGCGGGAGGATTGAAGGCGCCGGCGCAGGACCTCGACATGGGCAATGCCGGCACGGCCATCCGGCTGAGCCTGGGACTCCTCGCGGGTCAACCCTTCACATCGCGACTCGTCGGCGACGCATCGCTCAGCCGCAGGCCGATGGAGCGGGTCGCGGCGCCCTTGCGCCGCATGGGCGCCCGCATCGATACGACCGACGGAAGGCCCCCGGTGACCGTTCATGGCGGTGCACGACTCTCCGGAATTCGATATGAACTCCCTGTCGCGAGCGCGCAGGTGAAGTCGGCATTGCTGCTCGCGACTCTGTACGCCGAGGGCACGACGGAACTCATCGAACCTGCGCCGACGCGCGACCATACGGAGCGCATGCTGCGAGGATTTGGCGTCGAGGTCGAGCAGCGCGGACCGCTCGTGCGGCTGACCGGACCCGCGAAGCTCAGAGCCTGCGATGTGGTCGTGCCCGCGGATTTTTCGTCGGCCGCCTTTTTTCTCGTCGCCGGCTGTCTCGCCGAGGCCGGGGAACTCAGGCTCGAGGGCGTCGGCATGAATCCGACGCGCACGGGACTCCTCAAGATCCTCAAGAGCATGGGCGCACGCATCGACGTCGAGAATGAGCGGGTGAGCGGCGGCGAACCGATCGCGGATCTCACGGTGCGGCCTAGCGAGTTACGCGGGATCGACGTACCCCGATCGCTGGTACCGCTCGCCATCGATGAATTTCCGGCACTTTTCGTGGCTGCGGCCTGCGCCAAGGGTGAAACCCGGGTGAGCGGTGCGGAAGAATTGCGGGTGAAGGAGAGCGACCGGATCGCGGTGATGGCGGAGGGGCTCGCAGCGCTCGGCGCGGATGTGGAGGTGCTGCCGGATGGCATGCGACTTCGTGGCGGGGCCCTGACCGGCGGCACCGTCCACAGCCATGGCGATCACCGCATCGCGATGTCATTCGCGATCGCAAGCCTCAGGGCAAGCGCGCCAATTCGAATTCTGGACACCGCCAATGTCGCGACATCGTTCCCGGGTTTTGTCAGTCTCGCCCGCCAGGCGGGAATCGACCTCGTTGAGCAGGGTTGATCCGTGAACACGCCCGCGGCGGTACCGGTGATCGCGATCGATGGCCCGAGCGGCTCCGGCAAGGGCACAATTGCGCGGGCGGTTGCCCGGCAGCTCGGTTGGCACTTGCTCGATAGCGGAGCGCTGTATCGCCTGACGGCCCTCGCGAGCGAGGCTGCAGGCGTGGCGCTCGCCGACAGCGCACGTGTGGCGCAGGTGGCCGCCACGATGGACGCCACTTTCGATTCAACCGCGGCCGGCGATGAACTCATTCGCCTGGGTCCACGCGATGTCACGCGGGAGCTTCGCAGCGAAGCGGCAGGCAGCGCGGCGTCGGTGGTCGCGCAGCACCCTCCTGTGCGGGCGGCGCTGATTGGCCGTCAGCGAGCCTTTGCCAGACCCCCGGGCCTCGTAGCCGACGGGCGTGACATGGGCACGGTCATCTTCCCGGACGCCAGCCTCAAGCTGTTCCTGACTGCGGATGCCGGCGAGCGGGCCCGCCGCCGCCATAAGCAGTTGAAGGACAAGGGGATTGATGCTAGCCTTGCCGCCCTTTTTTCAGAGATAGCCGAGCGCGACAAGCGCGATACGACGCGGGCCGTAGCACCGTTGCGGGCAAGCGAGGACGCGGTTGTGCTGGACTCGACGCGGCTCACGATCGACGAGGTCGTGAACGAGGTACTGAGGCTCGCGAAGGCACGAGGATACATACAGTTTTAAAGGCGGGACGGGCAGGGAGCCGCCGTGTCCCATTTGTGTTTCCCCTTGACCGGCGGGATTGCCGTCAAGGGCCACGTCAAATGCATGGCGGCGAAATGCCGCCCGGAACCAATCAACCATCATGATGACCGAGAGTTTTGCCCAGCTATTCGAACAAAGCCCGGCTAGCCAACGCCTCAAACCCGGCACCATTCTCATGGGCCGCGTCGTTGAAGTCGGACCCGACATGGTCATCGTCAATGTCGGGCTGAAATCCGAAGCGGTTATCCCCGCCGAACAATTCAAGAACGAGAAGGGCGAAATCGAAGTCAGCGCCGGCGATGACGTCGAGGTCGCGCTCGACAGCGTCGAGGACGGCTCGGGTGAAACGCGCCTCTCGCGCGAGAAGGCAAAGCGCGCCCGCACCTGGACGCGCCTCGAGAAGGCATTCGAAGCACAGGAAATCGTCACGGGCATGATCACGGGCCGCGTCAAAGGCGGTTTCACGGTCGAGATCGACAACGTCCGCGCGTTTCTGCCGGGCTCACTGGTCGACGTGCGGCCGGTACGCGATCCGTCGTACCTGGAAGGCAAGGCACTCGAGTTCAAGGTCATCAAGCTCGATCAGAAGCGCAACAACGTGGTCGTTTCGCGCCGCGCGGTCGTCGAGCAGGAATACAGCGCCGAGCGCAACGCGCTGCTCGACAACCTGCAGGAAGGCTCGGTCATCAAGGGCACGGTCAAGAATCTCACCGACTACGGTGCGTTCGTCGACCTCGGCGGTATCGACGGGCTGCTGCACATCACCGACATGGCGTGGAAGCGGGTCAAGCACCCGTCCGAGGTCGTGAAGGTCGGTGACGAAATCGAAGTGCGCATCCTCAAGTTCGATCGCGAGCGCTCGCGCGTTTCGCTCGGACTGAAGCAGCTCGGCGCGGATCCGTGGGCGAATATCGCCCGCCGCTACCCGCCGAATACGCGCCTTTTCGGCAAGGTCACCAATATCGCCGACTACGGCTGCTTCGTCGAAATCGAAGAGGGCGTCGAGGGCCTGGTGCACGTGTCGGAGATGGACTGGACCAACAAGAACGTCAATCCCGCCAAGGTCGTGCACATCGGCCAGGAAGTCGAGGTGATGGTGCTCGACATCGACGAGGAGCGCCGTCGCATTTCGCTGGGCCTGAAGCAGTGCCAGGCGAATCCCTGGAAGGAATTCGCCGACAACTACAACCGTGGCGACAAGGTCGGCGGCCAGATCAAGTCGATCACCGACTTCGGCATCTTCATCGGCCTGCCGGGCGGCATCGACGGCCTGGTGCACCTCTCGGACATCTCCTGGGATGCGCCGGGCGAGGAAGCCGTGCGCAACTACCAGAAGGGCGCGCAGGTCGAGGCGATGGTGCTGTCAATCGATCCCGAGCGCGAACGCATCTCGCTCGGCATCAAGCAGCTCGCCAAGGACCCGTTCTCGAGCTACCTCGCGGATCATCCGAAGGGCAGCATGGTCAAGGGCATCGTCAAGGACGTCGACGCGAAGGGCGCGATCATCGATCTTGGCAATGGCATCGAAGGGAATCTGCGGGCTTCCGAGCTTGCCCGCGATCGTGTTGAAGACGCGCGTCAGGTATTGAAAGTCGGCGACGAGGTCGAGGCCAAGTTCACGGGTGTCGACCGCAAGGGCCGCACGATCGCGCTCTCGATCAAGGCCAAAGAGGCTCACGAGGAAGCCGAAGCGGTCCAGAACTACAAGAGCGAGTCGGGCCAGAGCAGCGGCACGACTCTGGGCGATCTGCTGAAAGAGCACATCGGGGGCCAGGATTAGGCGCTGTCACAGGACAATAACCGCCTCCCGGCAGACGATTGCCGGGCGGCGCTAAGCTCCTGATATGATGGCAACTATGGGACTCGAGGCAGCCGAACAACAAGAACGGGCCCGCGCATGACCAAGTCGGAACTCATCGAGATCATCACGGCCAAGCAGAAACATCTGCCGGCGAAGGACGTGGAGCTCGCGGTGAAGCAGATCCTCGAGATCATGAGCGACGCCCTGGCGCAGGGGGAGCGCATCGAGATCCGCGGCTTCGGCAGCTTCTCGCTGCATTTCCGCCCGCCGCGGCAGGGACGAAATCCGAAGACCGGCGAGGCCGTTGCACTGGCTGGAAAATACGTACCGCATTTCAAGCCGGGCAAGGACCTGCGCGAGCGGGTCAACGAGAACGCCGGCAAGCCCATCCGGGACTGAGAGCGCCGTGCGGCGCCACCGCGTGTGAATCCCGCGACGACGCTCGCTGCGTTCGTTGGCCTTGCGCTGACGGCGGGCCTGATCGGCTGGCTCTACGGACGCGGATCGCTGCGGCGCAGGACGCCTGCGCGCAAGCCAGGACCGCCGCCGGAACTCCCGGACGCTTACTACGCGGGCCTCCACTCGCTCATCAACGAGCAGCCCGACCGCGCCGTGGAAATATTCACGCGCCTCGTCGAAGTCGACCAGGACACGATCGAAACGCACTTCGCGCTCGGCAGCCTCTACCGGCGCCGGGGCGAAGTCGATCGTGCCATCCGCATTCACGAGAACATTCTTGCGCGACCGAACCTTTCCAAGGAGCACCATCAGCAGGCGCTGTGGGCGCTCGCGCAGGATTTCCTGAGGGCGGGCGTGCTCGATCGTTCGGAAAAGCTGCTGCAGGAACTCGCCGCGACGCCTGCGCATCGCGATGCCGCGCTCCTGGCTCTGCTCAGGGTCTATGAAACGGAGAACGAGTGGGCTCTTGCGGTCGCAACGCATCGGGACCTGCCGGCAGACGTTGCGCAGAGTCGCGCGACGGCCATCGCGCACTATCACTGTGAGCTCGCGGCGGATGCGATCCGCCAGGGCAAGCTCGCGGATGCGCGCCGCTACCTGCGACTTGCGCGGCGCCTCGCACCCGGATTCGCCCGGGCAAGTCTCATGCGTGCGGATCTCGCCGCTGCGCGCGGTGCGCACGATCTCGCCGCAAGGCTGCTCCTGCAGGCGCTCGGCGATGACTGGAGCCTGTTGCTCGAGGCCCTGCCCCGGTTGATGGACGCCGTGCAACGCTCCAGCCACACGCGCCATATGGATGCGCTCGTAAACCTGGTTGGGCGGCAGCGGGGCGGGCGGGCCGCGGATCTCGCGCAGGCTCTGATCCTCGCCGACGTTGCGATCGAAGGGCGACTCGCGGAACTCGTGGATACATTCATAACGAGCGAGCCCGAGTTCGCAGAGCTGTTGACGCTCCTCGAAAAGGCTGGCGGTCCGCGCACGGCCGAAGATCGCCGCCGGGCGGTTCGCGCACTGCTCAAGCATTCCGCCCGCGGGCAGCGGTACCAGTGCGCAAGCTGCGGGTTCTCGAGCCAGGCCCTCTTCTGGCAATGCCCGGGGTGTCGCAGCTGGGACAGCATGAAGCCGATCTGGATGCTGGCGGCGCCGCCGGGCGGGACGCGGCGCCCCTAGATTTGCCGGCCCATTTCTGGCGTTTCACAGAGCCAGCGGTGCTGTCGGGATACCGGTGGCGCCGGTAGATTGCCGGCGCGTGGCGGATGCCACGCCGCTTCAAGTCCGGGTTCACCCATTCACGGAGGAACATCATGAAACCCGCACCGCTCATCACAAGTCTCCTCGTCACCGCAATCGGGCTCCTGGCGCAGCCGTTCGCTGCACTCGCGGGACCCGTCAACATCAACACGGCCGACGCCAAGACACTCGCCAAGGAACTCACCGGCATCGGGCTCTCGCGCGCGCAGGCTATTGTCGATTACCGGCAGAAGAACGGACCGTTCCGCACGGCCGACGATCTCGCGAACGTCAAAGGCATCGGCAAGCAGATGGTCGAGAAGAATCGTGCGAACATCCGCGTCGACAAGGCGAAGGGTGCCGAAACCGCCGCCCCCGCAAGCGCCGAGCCGTAATCCACCGCCTCAAGATTCCAGCCCTCCCCACCGTCGGGATTATCGAGCGCGTGCACGTCACGGCGCCGCCGCGCTCGAACCTTTTTTTCAAAGCTCCATGACGCCTGCAAGCATGCGCGCCGGCTGCCAGACGCGCGGCAGCTTCGTGTAAGATCGCGGCCACCTTGAGCAGCGGTTGGAGTCCCGAGGGTGGCTGAGACGAGCATGATCAAAGCGGCGGTTTTCCCGGTGGCAGGACGCGGCACGCGCTTCCTGCCGGCAACCAAGGCGAGCCCCAAGGAAATGCTGCCGATCGTTGACAAGCCGCTTATCCAGTATGCAGTGGAGGAAGCGCTCATCGCCGGCGCCCGTATACTCGTCTTCATCACCGGCAGTTCCAAACGTGCCATCGAAGATCACTTCGATTCCGATTCCGAGCTCGAAGCCGCGCTCGAATCGCAGGGCAAGAAGGAGCTCCTGAGTTCGCTGCGGGGAATCCTGCCGGCGTCCGCATCCTGCGTTTACATTCGCCAGTCCGCGCCGCTTGGACTCGGCCACGCCGTGCTTTGCGCGCGGCCCGTCGTTGGGCGTGAGCCCTGCTATGTACATCTCGCCGACGATCTGATCCACGCAACAGTCCCCTGTCTCGCGCAAATGGCCGAGGTGTTCGCGACTCGTCGTGGAAGCGTCCTCGCAGTCGAGGAGATTCCGAAGACCGACACCGACAAGTACGGCATCGTGGCGGTGCGCGGCGCGCCGAGCAGCGTCGCCGAAATCGAAAGCATCGTCGAAAAGCCGAAGCCTGCCGTCGCGCCGTCGACGCTCGCCGTCGTCGGGCGCTATATCCTCACGCCGCGCATCTTCGAGAAGCTCGACAAGGTGCAGCGCGGTGCGGGCGGCGAGATCCAGCTCACCGATGGAATTTCAGCGCTCCTCGCCGACGAGCGCGTCTGGGCATATCGTTTTGAGGGCAAGCGCTACGACTGCGGCAGCAAGCTCGGCTACATGCAGGCATCGGTCGAATTCGCCCTGCGGCACACGGAAATCGGCAGCGATTTCGCCACCTACCTCGCGACGCTCCCGCCTCGTCGTTAACCCGCATCGGAGGAGCCATGAAAGAGTTCAGCCGAACTGCAGTCGCGCTTATCGCGGGTCTTGCAGTCACCTGCGCGCTCGGCACGCGGGTGGTGGCAGACGACACGGAGCCGGTGACTGCGGAGCCACAGGAACCGCAAGCGTTCGTCACGGGCGACGACGTCGCATCACAAGGGGACGTGAGCGGGTCATCGGTGCTCGCGGGTGGCCGGATCGATTCGGCGGCGAAGGTGCACGGAGATGCGGTGCTTTTCGGCGGCGATGTCCGGATGACCGGCGACGCGAAAGAGAACCTGTACGCGGTCGGCGGCGATGTCGAAATTGACGGTCATGTGGGTCACGATGTGCGCGCCGCAGGCGGCCAGGTCACCGTCGGCCCATCGGCAGAAATCCAGGGTGATGCAACCATTGCAGCGGGCCGCGCGGTCGTCGAAGGCAAGATCGCAGGGGATCTGGATGTCGCAGCCGGGCACGTGCGCCTGAACGGTGCCGTGCAGGGCGATGTGAAGGTGAGGGCCGGCGACCTCGAAATCGGTCCCGCAGCGCGCATTGCAGGCCGGTTGCGCTATGAGACGCGAGGTGAGCCGACGATCGACCCCTCGGCACAGACAGCGGGCGGCGTCGAGGCCAAGCCGCATCGCTGGCTGACATCGCATTCGAATGTCGGCGGCCCCGGCTGGTTCGGCCTGTTCGTCGTCGGCTCGATCATGATCCTGGCTTCACCGGCGCTCGGCGGCCGGCTGCTCGAGCATCTCAAGACCCGTACTGGCGCGGCGATCGGCTGGGGGCTCGTAACGTTCATTGCGACGCCGATCGCGCTGGTCCTATGCGCAATCACGATCGTCGGCTTGCCGCTCGCCGTCGTGTTGCTGCTCGCCTTCCTCCTGCTGCTCCTCGTCGGAGCCGCCAGCGGCGTCGTGGCGCTCAGCCAATGGGGGCTTGTGCGCGTCTCGCCGGCGAAGGCGGGCGCAGCGGGTTGGCAGCTGCTTGCGTTCATCGCGATGCTGATCGCAGTGGAATTCCTGCGCCACCTGCCGCTTCTCGGGCGGCTCTTGAGCTTTGCCATCATCGTGACCGGCATCGGGTTGCTGTTGCTCGAGTTGAGCCGCCGCATGCGCTCGTCACGCACCGCGGCGACCGGCTGAATCCCATTACTTTCCTGAAGTACGAGGCGTAACCAGATGGGAGTGCACCGGCAGATCGGGCAGCGCGGATTCGTTCGCGCCGCGCTCTTGTCGATTGTGATCACGATGACGCTCACCGCCTGCAACTCGGGCGGCGGAGCCGGGGAACGCTGGACGCAGTTCGTCGACGAATTCACGGAAAGCTATTTCAAGGCGCATCCGGATTTCGCCGTGAGTTCAGGCCGCCACGAATTCGACGGCCAGTTGCCGGATACGAGCGCCGCGGGCATCGCGGCCGAGATCGAACGGCTGCGTGCCGAGCGCCGCAAGGCAGTCGCCTACTTCGAGAGCCGCCTCTGCAGCGAGCGAACGCTTCCAGCGCGACTACATCGTCGCGGTGATAGACCGGGATCTCTTCTGGCTCGACAAGGCGCGCGAGGCCTCCTGGAACCCGGCGTTCTACGTGAATGTGCTCGACCCGAACTTCTACATCTCCCGCGAATACGCCTCAGCCGATGTGCGCATCGCCGCCTTCACCAAATACGCGGCCGAGGTCCCCCGCGTGCTTGCGAATGCGCGCGCAAACCTTGTCATGCCTCTGTCGAAGGCGCTCCTTCAGTACGGCATCGATTCGTTCGGTGGCTACGCCGACTATTTCGAACAGGATGTTCCCAGCGCGTTCGCGTCGGTGACGGATCCGAAGCTGAAAGAGGAGTTCGCGGCGGGGAATGCCAAAGCAGTGGCGGCATTTCGGGACTTCACGACTTATCTCAAGTCGCAGTTGCCGAGCGCGAAACCGAAGTTCGCGCTCGGCGCCGAGCTCTTCGCGATCATGGTGCGCGATACGGAGGGCGTGAATGTGCCGCTCGAAGATCTCGAGAACGCGGGGAAAGCCGATCTCGAAAGAAACCTGCAAGCGCTGCGCGAGGCCTGCGTCGATTACCTGAAGGGCAAGAGCGTCGAGGAATGCATCGCCCGGGCGAGCGCGAAGAAGCCCGCCGGCGGCACGGTCGCGGCCGCGACAGCGCAGTTGCCGGTGCTGCGCGCATTCATCGTCGAGCATGACCTTGTGACGATTCCCGGCACCGAGCAGGCGCGGGTCGCCGAAGCGCCGCCGTACGCGCGCTCGAATTTCGCTTTCATCAACATTCCGGGGCCCTACGAGAAGAACCTGCCGTCAATCTACAACGTAGCGCCTCCGAATCCCGCCTGGAGCAAGGCGGAGCAGGATGCGTACGTGCCCTCGGAGAGCACGCTCCTCTTCACTTCGGTGCATGAAGTCTGGCCGGGCCACTTCCTGCAATTCCTGCATTCGAATCGCGCAAGCTGGCGCTTCGGCCAGCTCTTCGTCGGCTATGCGTTTGCGGAAGGCTGGGCGCATTACTCGGAGGAGATGATGTGGGACGCGGGCCTCGGCGACGGCAGCCCCGAGATCCACATCGGCCAGCTGCAGCAGGCGCTCACGCGCGACGTGCGCTATCTCTGCGCGATCGCCATTCACGCGCGCGAACAGCCGCCGGAAGACTGCGAGAAGATGTTCCGCGAACAGGCGTTTCGCGACCCGGGCAATGCGCGCCAGCAGGCGACGCGTGGTGTTTACGATCCGGCCTATCTGAACTACACGCTCGGCAAGCTCATGATCCGCAAGTTACGCGCAGACTGGACGGCGACGCACGGGGGACGTGCCGCCTGGAAGCAGTTCCACGACCAGTTCCTCTCATATGGCGGGCCGCCGATTCCACTCGTGCGCAAGCAGATGCTCGGCAACCAGTCGGGCGACCTGCTGGATCTGCCGAAGCCCGCGACCGCGAATTGAAGTGCGGGCGCGAGCCCGAGTCTAGTGGGAATTCGAGGACCAGCCCCTGCCCATGCTCACGCTGCGGCGTTCGTCGAGCTCGGCACGCAGCACGCGATCATCCTCGCGCAGGCGCACCACCGCGTTCTCGCAGTGGTCGGCAGACTTGAGGGTCTGCAGGCCGAGGAGGTAGCGGCGGCCTCCAAGCCAGCGATCGTAGGTGAGCTCAGTCTTGGTCTCCTTGGCGAGATCCTTGAGTGCCCGCTCACGGCCAAGATCGAATCCGGTCTTCCCGATCTCGACGATGACCTGGCTGTGGCAGCCGGGCATCTGCGCAATACGCTCCTCGTGGGCGCAGCCCGCAAGGGTGGCAACGAGCAGGCCCGCGGCAAAGCAACGTGCGATCGACATCGGCGATACCTCTTGATCGATGAGGCGGGGCGGGCGAAAGCCCCGGCATGCGGGGCAGTGTCGCGGACCTTCGATCCCAGAACCTTGATGCAGATTCCGATTGAGGCGAGAGCCCGGATTATGTAGAAATCGAACGTCACCCGAAGTGAGTACAAATCGATGATTCGAGGTAGTTGCCTCTGCGGAACGGTCCGATTCGAGATTTCCGGGCCGCTCGACCGGGCCTCCCATTGCCATTGCTCGATGTGCCGAAAAGCTCACGGCGCGGCATTTGGGAGCTATGCGGGAGTACCAAAATCGTCCCTGCGGTGGACCGCCGGCGAAGCCAGTATTGCCCGCTTCAAATCGTCGGAGGATGTCACCCGCACGTTCTGTTCGCGTTGCGGGTCGACGCTCGAGTACCTGCACCGTGCGCAACCGGAGCGCATCGCGATCGCGCTCGGAGTCCTCGACGACGATCCTGGCGTACGGCCGGCGCTGCACATGTTCGTTGCCGACAAGGCGCCGTGGTATGAAATCGGCGATCGCCTGGTCCAGTTCCCCGGAGACGCCTGAATCAGCCGGCGATGACCCAGTCGGCGGCGTGCACGACAGGGCCGGTGGGCGATCCGCTGGGCGAACCACCGGCGGGCTCAAGCGTGATGGCGAGCTTGCGGGAAGCGAGCAGGGCCGCTCGCTGCTCCTTGGTCAGCGGTTCACTTGCCGAACCGGCGGTCGGCATCAGGCCGAGCGACACGGGTTTGCCGCCCTCAGGCAGGGCCCAAAGCTCGAACGACCGGCCGGCTTCGACTTCGACCGGTCCGAGGGTCGCCATGCTGAGCGTTGTGATGTGCTTCGAGGCCTCGACCCGCCAGATCTGACCGCCGGTGGTTGTCGTGAAAATGGCGACGGCTTCCGGCCGTGGTTCATAGACGAAGCGATACCACCCAAGGGCGACCACGAGGCCGACGAGTGTGGCGGCGAGCGCGAGCGTCCACGCCCGCCGCGCCGTGGTCCGGGGTTGCGACCACTCGAGTTCGTCGATCTGACGCACGATGCCGGCCCAGACGCGATTGGACGGCGGCATGGCGATCGCTCCAGGTGCGAGTCCCACGAATCGATCTTCCCAGCGGCGCACCACGCTTGCGATGCCATCGTTGCGCGTCGCGAAGTGCTCGAAGCGCCGGCGCGCCGCTCCCCGCAGCGTCCCGAGCACATATTCGGACGCGAGCCGGTCGATGAGTTCGCGATTGTGCTCGATCATGATTCGAGGCACTGACGCAGGCTCAGGAGCCCGCGCCGCACCCAGCTCTTGATGGTCCCGAGGGGGCTGCCGACGGTGGTCGCGATTTCGTCATGCGAAAGTCCGTTCACGAAAGCGAGCGTGACACAGCGGCGCTGCGCTTCATTGAGTAGTCCGAGGCAACGCTCGAGCGCTGCGCGTGTGCGGCTCGATTCCGGCGTCGGCTCGGGCCCGGCTGCAACTTCGATGCGGGCTCCGTCTTGCGGTGCATCGAGGGAGAGGAGTGCGCGACTGCTGCGCACGACATCAATCGCGCGGTAGCGGGCGATCGACACGAGCCACGCCGTCGCGCGGCCCCGATAGACATCGAACTGGCGCGCGCGCTGCCAGACGCGCACGTAGACGTCCTGCAGCACGTCTTCAGCAAGGTCCCGGCGTTTCAGGATCCGCATGAGCACGCCGAAGAGCCGGGGCGAAGTCAGCTTGTACAGCCGCTCCAGCGCCGGCCTATCCCCACCCGCGCAGCGCTTGAGCAGAGCTTCAATTTCCGCCTCGTCGGGCGCCGCCGCTGCGGAACTGGCATTACCCATTCTGGACACTACGTTACCGAAACTCAGCTGGATGCAGGCAGCGCCGGTACTGGTTGGCGTTCGCGGCGCACCAGGTAGACGCCGGTCACAACCACGATACCACCGCCGATCAGCACATTCGTGGTCGGGAGCGTGCTCCATGCGAACCAGTCGATGAGCGCGCCCCAGACAAGGGCGGTGTACTCGAAGGGAGCGAGTACCGAGGCGGGGGCATGGCGGAACGCGTCGATGATGAAGTGCTGTCCGAGTGCCCCGAGCACGCCCATTGCGGCGAGCCAGCCCCAATGCTCTGGACGGATCGCGATCCAGTGCGGCAGGGCAATGGTCCCTGCGACGAGCGTGACGCACACGAGAAAGATCATCACTACACTTACCGTGCTGTCCGTCCTCAGGAGAACGCGCGATGCGAGCGCCGTCAGCGCATAGAGGAGCGCAGAGATGAGCGCCGCGACGGCCCCGAGCGAAATGAGCCCTGAGGTCGTGGGCTTCAGCATCACGAGGACGCCGCCGAGTCCGATGAAAATAGCGATCCATTGCCGCATGCTCACGCGCTCGCCGAGCACCGGCACCGACAGCGCGGCGATGAGGAGGGGTGCTACGAGGAAAACCGCATAGGCATTCGCTAGCGACAGCTGCCGCACGGCAAACACGAAGCTCACGATCATCCCGACGCCGAGCGTGCCGCGCAGCAGCTGCAGTGGCCACCGCACCGGCGCGAGCGCACGCCAGCGACCGGACCAGGCGACCGACAACAGCACGAAGGGAATGGAGGCGGCGCCGCGCATCGCGCTCACCTGCATCGGCGGATAGAAGCCCGCGAAGAGCTTAAGCGTCGCGTCCATTCCGGAGAAGAACGCGGCCGCAAGCAGCATGGAAACGATGCCATGGAGACGATGAGACGGCACGCTGGCATTATGATGGTCGCGCGAATCGCTGCGCCATGGGTCTTGCGCCGGTCATGCTTCGAAAACTCGTCCTGGTCCTCGGACTCGCGGCCGTTGTAGGCATCGGTTACTGGTGGTTCGTCGCGCGCGAGGAGCCGCCCGACCCAGTGATGGTGCTGATCACGCAGATGCGGACCCGCGCCGTGATCGAGCACGAGCGGCGCGTGACGGTCTGGTACAAGTCCTGCCCCGAGGTGCCAGGCATCAACCCCGAAGTCTTCGTCATCTGGCCGGGGCGCCTTCTCTACACGCTCGACCTTTCGAAGAGCCAGCTGACCCTCACCGGCGAGATCCTGCACGTCTCGACGCCGCCGATCGAAATCGAAGAGCCGGCGGTGCCGAGCGACCTCGCGCAGTTCGCTGCCGACAACCCCTTCTGGAATCTCTCGACCGACGCCAGCATCGGCAACGCGGCGATCCAGAAGGCGACGCCCGTCGCACGCTATCTTTCGATCTACTTCCTCAAGCACGATCCGTCGCTGCGCGGCTACTTCACCAAGGAGCTCGAGGTGTATCTGCGCGGTGTCGCCGGTGCGCTCAACGTGCCGGTGCGCGAAGTGAGCGTCGAGATCGCGGAAGCGAAGATTCCGGCGCCGGCGCTGCCAGCGCTAGAGCTCTGCAGCGGTACGACCGCAACGGCGAACGGCGTGCCATTCGTGCGTGAGCATGACGGCGATTTGATCTACGTGTTTCCGCGCTCATTCCAGTAACCCCGATGCTAGAGATCGGGCGCCGGAGTCTGGCGCCGGCGCGGCGGGTCGTAGAAGGCGCCCTCGACGACGCGACAGCGCTCCGTGATGCGGCTCCACTTCAGTTCCTTCTGATAGTAGATCTCGGCGTAGAGCTCATCGCCCGGCAGGCCCCGGGGCATTTCGAGGCTCGCCAGCGCAATACTCGCCTTGGCCGCCGGCGACCACATTGCCGACGTCACCGTACCGACGACATTGCGCCGGCCGTCGTAAATGAAAGCGTCCTTCGCCACCTTGTTGCCTTCGATGTCGAGTCGCACAAGCCGATACCGCGAACCCTTGCGATGCTCCTCGAGAAGTGCACGGCGGCCCGTGAAATTCGGCTTCGCGAGATCCACCATGCGCGCAAGATCGAGTTCGAAGGGCGAGCGGGTACGATCGGTGCGCACGGCGCGATCGGCGGGCAGGAAATCGACGAGAGCTGCGATGAAGCCCGCTTCGATGCGGCTCATCTCGAGCGCGAGCGTTCCCATTGGCCGGATGCCGTAGTTGCGTCCCGCCTCGAACAGCCGGTCCCAGAGTTCGAGTGCATGCTCCGGCGCAAGCCAGAGTTCATAGCCGAGATCGCCGGTGAAGCCCGTGCGCGAGACCATGAGTTCCCCGCCGGCGAACGGGTAGGTCCGCAGGCCGAAGGGCTTGAGCCCCTCGATTCCCGCGAGCCCGAGCTTCTTGAGCACGGCACAGCTCGTCGGTCCCTGGAATGCGAGCGCCGCGATGTCGTCGCTCTCTTCGACGATCGACACGTCGAGGCCGAGTGCCGATGCGTGCAGCCAATCGAGCTGGCGCTCCTGCGAGCAGAGCCGGAATACATTCTCGCGCAGGTGAAAGATCGTGCCGTCGTCGATCACCTGGCCGGCGTCGTTGCACCAGACGGCGTAGCCAACGCGTCCTGGCTTGATCTTTGCGACGTCGCGCGTCACCAGCCGGTTCATGAACGCGAGCGCATCGGACCCTGTGATCAGGTGCTTCGTCATTGGTGAAAGGTCGAATACGGCGCAGGCGTTACGCAGTGCGTTGTATTCCATCCCGACATCAAAGTAGCCGTCGGCAGTTGTGTAATCCCGCCAGCGGTGCCAGAGACTGAGCACGTTGAGCGCCGCTGTGCGCGGGTGGAACGGTGTCTGGTAGACGGCGGTGCGGAAGTGCTGGCGATCGAGCTTCATCGGCGCGGCCCTCGCAGAATCGCCGTCGCGGCATTGCGGCCTGCCGTACCCATGACGCCGCCGCCGGGATGGCAACCGGCGCCGCAGAGGAAGAGCCCGTTCACCGGCATCGCATATTGGGCAGCACCCGGGACTGGACGAAGCATCATGAACTGGTCGAGCGCCAGCTCGCCGTGATGCCAGTGGCCGCCCGTCATGCGGAACTGGCGTTCGATGTCGAGCGGCGTCAAGAACTCCGTGCCGACCACGAGGCGCCGAAGCCCGGGTGCCGCGCGCTCCAGAACGTCAAGCACGCATTCCAGGTACGTGGACTTCGCCTTGTCCCAGCCGGCGCCAAGATGGCTTGGCGCATATTGGACGATCGCGGACAGCACGTGTCGGCCCGCGGGCGCGAGACTCGAATCGTGCACGGTCGGGATCGTGATCTCGAATACGGGCTCGGTCGAATGTTCGCGGTACTTCGCGGGGTTGAATGCCTCCTCGATGTAGTCGAGCGTGGGCGCGATGAGCAGCCGCTCGCCCGCATGCTCCGCGGCGAGGCCCTGGAATCGTGGCAGATCCGCGAGCGCAAGATGCAGCTTCGCCGCGTTGCCGCGCATGCGAAGGTTATGGACCCTTCGCGCAAATTCGGTTTCGAGGTGTCGCGCGCCGAGGAGCTGCAACAGCGTCGTCTTTGGATCCGCGTTGGACACGACGAGATCGGCTGCAATGATTTCGCCGGTTGCGAGCCGCACGCCCGCGACGCGGTCACCCTCGAGCGTGATTGCTGCGACGGCATTTGCGGTGCGGATGTCGACGCCGGCGGCACGGGCCGATGCCGCAAGTGGCGTCTGATACGGCGCCCATGCCTCCACGCGGCAGGCAGCACGAATGCCCACTCGCGCGATAAAAGCTCGTGAAGACGGTGTTGCCGGAGCGCGGACCGAGCTTTGCGCCAAGCACGCCGTCCATCGCCAGCGCTCCCTTGAGAAGCGGATCCTCGAAAGTGTCTTCGAGTACGTCGAAGATATTCATGGTCGCGAGGCGCAGGAACTCACGCATGTCGCGCCGGCCAAGGAACCGGATATCGAGCGCGAGCTTGAGCGCGGTGAGCGACTCACGCCAGCTGCCGCCCGCAAGGCGTGCAGGGATCCGGCCGTGCTGTTTCGCAAGGAGGCGCGAGAACTTCCCGAGCCGGCGGTGATACTCGACGAGAGCCGCCTGGTCGGCGGGCGAAACCGACCCACTGACGACGCGTGGGCCATCGAGTACGAGCGCTGGCAAGGTGTCGGAGAGGGCGACCGTCTTGAGATCGCGGTGCGCGACGCGCAGACCGTGCCGGGCGAGATCGAGATCGCGCGCCACCTTCGGATCGAGCAGGTGCAGGAGATGTGCAACGGCGGAGACCCTGAAGCCGGGAGCGAATTCCCGGGTGACCGCCGCGCCGCCAACATGAGGCGCAGCCTCGAGCAGCAGCACTGCGCGTCCCGCGCGTGCGAGGTATGTCGCGCACACGAGGCCGTTGTGCCCGCCGCCGATGACGATGACGCGCCGCCGGTCAGTCATCGCTCCATCCTTCAGGGACGGTCGTTTGCTTGCGCAGATCCCGGAGAATCTCGCGCGCGGCGTTCGCGCCCGGCGCGGCCATCACACCGCCGCCCGGATGTGTCGCCGAGCCGCACATGTACATGCCGCGCACCGGTCCGCGGTACTGCGCAAAACCCGGGAACGGGCGATTGAAAAGGAGCTGATCGAAGGTCAGCTCGCCCTGGAAGATGTTGCCTTCAGTAAGGCCCACCTCGGCCTCGAGTTCTTTCGGCGTGCGCACTTCCGCGTGCAAGACGAGCGAGCGGAAGTTCGGGCTGTAGCGCGCGATCTGATCGAACACGGTCTCGCGAAATGCGTCGCGGTCCGCGTCCGTCCAGTCGCGACCCTGCACCTTCACCGGGCAGTACTGCACGAAGACGGACATCTCATGCTTGCCGGGCGGCGCCATGGTTGGATCGGTGAGCGACGGAATCAGCAGGTCGAGGTAGGGGTCCTTCGACCAGATGCCCGCCTTCCAGTCGTCGTAGGCGCGCTCGTAGCGTTCGAGCGAATCGAGGAAGTGCAGATCGCCCGCGTGCAGCGGGTTGTCCTTGCCCATCGCCGGGAAATCCGGCAAGCCGTCGAGTGAAATGTTGAGCTTTCCCGAGGAGCCGCGGATCTTGAAGTCGCGCGCGCGCTTCACGAGATCCGGGCCGATGTCCTTCGGATCGAAGAGCTTGAGGAACGTGCGTTTGGCGTCGAGGTTCGAGACCACGATGTCGGCCTCGTACTCGTCGCCGCTCTCGAGCGCGACGCCGGTCGTCTTGCCGCGGCGGACTTTGATCTGCGCTACTGGAGAATCAACTTTAATCTCACCACCGAACGCCTTGAATGAACTAGCAATTGCCGTGGATACCGCACCCATGCCGCCACGGGCGAAACCCCAGGCGCCCATCTGCCCGTCGACGTCGCCCATGTAATGGTGGAGCAGAACGTAGGCGGTGCCGGGCGACTGCACGCCGAGCGCCGTGCCGATGATGCCGCTGCCCGCGAGCTGCGCTTTGATCACCGGCGTCTCGAAGTACTCGTCGAGATAATCCGCAATGCTCATCGTGTGAAAGCGGATCGTGTCGTAGATCGCCGCCTCGCCGAGCTTCGCGAATTCCCGGCCGAGATGCAGCATCTCGCTCGAGGTCGCGCCAGCGGAATGACGTCGGATCCGGAGGCGTTCGCAGCAGCATCTGCCGGATGAGCCGGCACTGGCGCATGGTGTCGCGTCCGTAGCGCATGTAGGCATCGGCATCGCGCGGGTTGAAGCGCGCGAATTCGCGCCGCCGCACGTCCTTGTCCTGGTAGCCGCCGATGAAATCGCCATCGAGAGTGAACGTGCCGCCGCCGCCGTAGGGCACGACCTGAAGACCGTGCCGCGCAAGGTCGAGCCCGCGATAGATCTCGGGCCTTAGGAGGCTGCAGACGTAGGAGCAATTCGAATACATGAATCCCTCGTGCAGGGATCGGCTGACAGCTGCGCCGCCGATCCAGGGATTTCGTTCGAGCACGAGGACCTTGAGGCCTGCACGCGCGAGGAAGGCCGCATTGGTGAGTCCGTTGTGACCAGCGCCGATCACGATGACGTCGTAACGGGTCATGTCCGGGCCTTCTAGATGAGAGCCGCCAGCCGATCCGCGTACCACCGATCGAAGGTGTGCACGCAGTCTTCAGTCGGCTGATACGGTCCCTGGCGAAAACCCCGGGAGGCGATGCCGATTTGCGCCCGCTCGCAGAGTGCCCAGTCCTGGCGATTCGTCACATCCCAGAATTCGACGACGTCGCGCGGATCGAAGTCCTTCTGCCTGACGGCCGCCTCTGTGAAGAGCCACTCGCACACGATATGCGTGCGGTCTGGCGCGATGGGCCATGCGGTGTGCACCAGCACGTAGTCCGGGTGCGGGCTCAGCAACATGTTGGGATAGACGACATAGTAGTGCACGTAGCGCCTGTCGTCGTGCGTGAGGCCCGGGATGTTCGGCAGCGTCGTCTTGCCACTCATCGACATCGTCTCGATGCCATCGCGCATGCGCATCGGACCGCCGTTGTAGCAGCGGCCGATCTCCTGCACGCGCGCTTCCCGGGCAAGGTGCTCGCTGATTCGGATGAGCTGCGGATGGTTCGCCGCACAGTGATAGCACTCGCTGTAGTTCTCGCAGATGAGCTTCCAGTTGGCTCGCACGTCGTACTCGATGCGCTTGCCACAATGCAGGCTCGCCATCTGGAAGCGCGCGAGGTCTGGCAGGTCCGCGAGGTAGCGCTCGAGCGGCTCCGCCGCGTCGTCGAGATTGACGAAGATGAACCCATGGAAGACGCTCGAGCCGCACCGGCACGAGGCCCGCTTCTGCCTTGCGGAAGTTCTCGCCCATCTGCGGCGCCGCGCGCAGCGACCCGTCGAGGTTGTAACTCCAGGAGTGGTACGGGCAGAGCACGCTTGCAAGGCCGCGACCCGTCGGTCCATCGAGGAGCTTCGAGCCGCGATGGCGGCAGACGTTGTAGAACGCGCGTACCTGGCCATCCTGGGCCCGCACAATGATGATCGAGTCGCGTGCGAATTCTTTCAGGAAATAATCGCCAGGCGCCGGGATATCCATCTCGCGACCGACGCAGAGCCAGTGCCGGTCAAAGAGGCCGCGCTTTTCGCGCTGGAAGATTTCGTCCGATGTGTAGACGGCGCCGGGCAGTGTGCGTGCCGCGTCCAGGGGGCGGCGCGTCCATTCCAGGTCCCCGGCAACGGCACGCAACACATCACGATCCGGCGGGGTCGTTCGCGACCCGGTAATTTCTGCTGCCATGATTCTTCCCGTCGACTCGCGCGCAGTGCGCGCGTGCGCTCTTCAGTGGGCGCTTGCTTCAAGTGCCTGGCGACAGGCGATTGTACTTTCTGAGGAGCTCCACCAACCGGTCATGCGGCAACGCGACCGCGCGGCGATCGTTGGCGCCTGTCATCGTCTCGGCGGCAACCAGCGCATTGATGATCGCTTCTTCGGTGGCTTCCGCCGTTGCTTCGAACAGGGGTGTGAGCCGCTCGTTGGGCAGCATTCTAATCGACGGCAGCCCGTCGGGCGATCCACTGTTGGGGTTCGCGGTCGAGAAGGCGATGAAAATGTCGCCGGACTCATTGCTTGCCATCGCTCCCGTGTGCGCCATGCCGATGGCGGCCCGGCGCGACATGCGCTTCAGCTGGTGCGGCAACAGCGGCGCATTCGTGGCAACGACGACGATGAGCGATCCGAAGTCGCCGTTCGTGCGCCGGCCGGCGATGTCGTCGTAGGCCGTGTGATCCTTGATCTCCCGTCCGACCGGTACGCCCGCGACCGTGAGCTGGTAGCGGCTGCCGAAGTTCGCCTGCACCAGGACGCCGACCGTAAATTCTCCGGAAGGGTCATCGAGGCGACGGGACGCGGTGCCGGTGCCGCCCTTGAACTGGTAGCAGATCATGCCCGTGCCGCCGCCGACATCGCCTTCCGGCACCGGCCCACCTGCGGCGCGGTCGAGCGCGGCAAAGACATGCTCGGGCTTGACGTGAAAGCCGTACATGTCGTTCAGCCAGTCGTCGTCCGTCTCGGCGACCACCGGCAGCACCCAATGATCGCCGAGGTCAACTTTGTAGCGTTGCTCGCTCCACGCGATCACCGCATCGCGCACGACGCCGACGCTGCCGGTGTTGGTGATCATCACCGGGCCGTACAGCATTCCGGACTCGTCGAGCCACGCGGTGCCGGTCATCTCGCCGTTGCCGTTCAGGGCCGACCATGCAGCGAACACCGGGTTGAGCGGTTCATTCTTGCCGCGCGGCAGGACTGCGGTGACGCCGGTTCGAATCGGCCCCTGGCCGCGCACGAGTTTGCCGCTGCCCGCGATCAGCGTCGTTTCGCCGACTTCGACGCCCGCGACATCGGTGATGGCATTGAGCGGTCCGGGTTTGCCGGGAAACGGCACGCCGAGGTCACGGGCGCGGGGCGGTGTGGCGGGCGCCGCGCTGACGACACCGGCGAGACACAGGAGCATCGAGACGGCGACGGCGCGCAACGGTTTTGACGTGTTCATTGGGCAGTTCGCGGCGAGGGTTCGATCACGCGGATGCCAAGCCAAAGCAATGCACCCATCACCGCGACGCCCGATCCAATAGTCACCGTCGGTGTCCAGCCCATGCGATCCACCAGGAACCCGAATAACGGCGCAAGCATTCCCGGCAAGTTGCCGCCGGTATTCATGATGCCACAGGCCGTCGAAGTATTCGGGCCCGCGATGTGCATCGCTGCGACCCAATAGATCGTGTCCGTGAACAGCACGAAGCCGAAGCAAAGCGAGAGCAGGGCGACGGCAACGCCGCCGCTGTCCGCGGCGAGTCCCGCGAACAGAAGCACGGCAATGATGGCAAACCCCACCATCACCGGTAGCCTGCAGCCCCAGCGCGCACCGAGCCGGCGGCTCAGCCGGTCGCAAACGAGGCCGCCGAGCGGAGCCATGGCGGCCCCTACGAGAAACGGCAGCATCGACAGGAAACCCGTGGCGATCAATGTGAAGCCGCGCTTCTCCACGAGGTACAAGACGAGCCAGTTGGAGAAGAAATAGAAGACGTAATTGAGGCAGAAGTAGCTCACGGCGAGCAGCCAGATGTCGCGCTTGGCAAATATGGCGGAGGCGCCGGAAAGTCCAGCGCCTGTCGTCAACTTCGCCGGTCGGTCGCCCTCGATCAAGCGGAGCTCGGCTTCAGTGACGGCGGCATGCTGCGCAGGTGTATCGCGCGCGTAGGTCCACCACCAGGCGGCGATGCCAAACCCAACCGGCGCGAGCACATAGAAGGACCCGCGCCAACCGACCAGGGTGATCAGGATGGCGGCCAACGGGTTCGCAGCCGTCTGCCCAAGGCTCAAGCCCGCGCTCGCAAGTCCGTTCGCGATGCCCCACGCGCGAACGGGAAACCAGTTCGCGATTGAGACCGTCTGGACCGAGAAGATCGGCGCTTGAGTGATTCCCATCGCCAGCCGGACGACGACCAGGGCCCACAGCGCACCGGCGGCGGACACGGCCGCGAGACTCGGCGCGGCGCCCGTCAGGAGTGTCAACACACCCCAGCTGATTGCCATCAGCGCCATGGCAAGACGCGGCCTGACAAGCTGACCGAAGAGCCCGCCGGGAATCTGGAAGAGTGCGTATGAAAAATTGAACGCGCCGACGATCCAGCCGAGATCTTCGGTCGTGAAATGGAACTCCGTTCTAAGGCTCGGCAGCACCACCGACAGGTTGTTTCGCAGGAGGTAGTTGACGAAGCTGAGGAGAGCCAGGAGGCCGAGAATCCGATAGCGAACGCCCGCCCTGGGGAATCTCGTTGCCTCCGCCGGCATCACAACCGCTCAGGGCGAGGGCAGCTTGAATGCAAGTCCACCCTTCACGACGACGGCAATGTGCTGCAGCAGGCCGATGTTCTTGAGCGGATCGCCCTTGACGGCAATCACGTCGCCGAAGTGTCCCGCCGAGATCTCCCCGACACGATCCGACCAGCCCATGTACTTCGCGGCGAGCGAGGTCGCGGACTTGATCGCCTCCATCGGCGTCATGCCGCGCTGGACCATGATCGGAAATTGCCGCGCATTGAGTCCGTGCGGATAGACCGCGGCGTCCGTGCCGAACACGATGTCGACGCCGGCCGCATGGGCGCGGGTGAAGTTCTGCCGTTGAATCTCGGTGGTCTCGACGTTCTTGCGCAGGAACTCTTCCGGCCACTTCTGGCGGCGCCCTTCCGTGTCGATGTAGTCGCCGTTGTAGACATCCATCGACAAGGCAACGTGACGTTCCTTCGCGAGGCGAATGCCTTCCTCGTCGATGAGCGAGGCGTGCTCGACCGTGTCGACGCCGGCGAGAATTGCGTCCTTGACGGACTGCGCGCCATGCGCGTGGGCCGCAACGCGGATGTGCGCGGCATGCGCGACTTCCACCACGGCGGCGATGTCCGCTGGTTGCATCTCGCGGTCACCCGGCACACCGCCAAAGGCGAGCACGGCGCCGGAGGCGATGATCTTCAGCAAATCGGCCCCGCCGTCGACCGCTTCCTGGGCCTTGCGGCGGAACTCGTCCGGGTTGCGCGCGACGCCCTGATGGAAGCGCGCATTGTCGGCCGGCTCCTGGTAGCCGGGCACGAACAGGTCCCCGCCGCCGTGCGGAATCGTCAGGTAGTAGCCGCAAATCTGCATGCGCGGCCCCGCGACTGCGCCGCGATTGATGGCGTCGCGAAGCGTGCGATCGCTCCAGGCGAGGTAGGTGCCGACATTGCGCGCGGAGGTGAAACCTGCCTGCAGCGTCACCGCGGCATTTTCAACCGATATGCGTTCCGTCTCCTCCGTGGAGCGGCGGAAATACACGGACAGGTCGGCGCCATCGGGCGCGCGGTCCGTGAGGTGTGTATGCATGTCGATGAGCCCGGGCAGGCAGGTGTAGTCACCAAGTTCGAGCGTCGGCAGCTGCGCAGCGACCTGTACGAGGCTTTGCACCGAGGAGATGCGGCCGTCGCGAATGACGATGGTGACATCGTGCTTCGGCTGGTCGCTGACGCCATCGATGAGAGTCCCGCAGTGGATCGCGACCGAACCGCTGTCGGGTGTGTAGGGCGCGCTCGCGAGCGCCACGGGCTTGTCGCTGGTCACGCGCAGACTTGGGTGCGCACAGCCGGCGACGGTCGCCGCGATCGCAATCAGCAGCCCCAATCGGGAACTCATCGTCATCGTGCTCGCTCCTTCAGAATGATTTGTGCGGCGTTGTATCCGGGTGCGCCTGTCACGCCGCCGCCCGGATGAGTGCCGGCACCGCAAAGATACAGGCCATTGACAGGGGTGCGATAGCGGCTCCAGCCGGGGACCGGCCGCATGAAGAACATCTGCTCAAGCGCAAGATCCCCATGGAAGATGTTGCCTTCCGTGATACCGAACGTCCGCTCGAGATCGAGGGGCGTGAGCACGCGCCGTGCGATGACGCTCGCGGGCACGTTCGGCGCGTAGCGACCGATGATGCTAGTCACCCGGTCGCCGAGCGGTTCACGCTCGCGATCCCAGGAACTGCCGCGCGGCTGCCACGGCAGATACTGCACGAAACAGGTGAGCATGTGTCGGCCTTCCGGCGCGAGCGTCGGATCGGCGTTGGACGCAAGCACGCAGTCGATCCACGGCTCCGCGGATATCTCGCCACGCTGCGAGGCGTTGTAGCAATCCTCGGCACCTGCAAGCGTCGGCACGAGCGTGAAGAAGCTGCGCTCGGCACGGCTGCGATCCTCGGGCATTCCGAGCACGCGCGGCTCCTCCGACAACACGTAGTTCACCTTGGCGCACGGCCCCGCCATGCGAATGGCGCGAATGCGGGCGCGAAATTCATCATCCAGGTCCGATGCGTCGAGGAAGCCGAGAAACGTGCGCTTCGGGTCGGCGTTCGATACGACGATGCCGGCCTCGAGGAACTCCCCCGTATCGAGCGTGACCCCGCGGACGCGCCCGCCAGACTGATTGATTCGCTGGACCGGTGCCAGCGTACGGATCTGGACGCCGCGATCAACGCACGCACGGCGCATCGCTTCGGTGATCGCACCCATGCCGCCGATGACGTGACCCTGGAATCCCGGCTCGCGCGCCTCGCCACCCGTCAACAGGTGAAAGAGGAGCCCCATTGCCGTGCCCGCGTGATACGGCCCGCCGTGCTTGCCGTAGACGCTGTTCGCGAGAATGAGGCGCTTGAGCTTTTCGGATTCGAAGCGCCGGTCGAGGAAATGGCCGAGCGAGCCCGTGAGAAATTCCATGAGGCCCGCGATGTCGGTGCCGGTTGCGCGACGCAGCCGGGTGAAGACGCGCCAAAGCTCCCGGATACGCCCGGGCCCGCGCGCGTCGAGATTCGGCGGTGGTTCCATGAAGAAGGGCTCGAGAAAGGCCGCGAGGCGCTGGAGCTCACGCTCCGCGTCGAAGAAACGCTGCACGTCGCGCGGTGCGATGCGTTCGAGCTCGCGGCGCATGCGTGCAGGATCGTTCCACCACGCGACGACATCGCCGTCCTCGAACGCCGCCTGCACGCCCGGTTCGCAGGCAATCATCTTGAGGCCGTAGCTCGCGAGCTTGAGATCGCGAATGACCTCAGGGCGCAGCATGCTCGCGATGTACGAAGCCGTGCTCACGCGACAGCCGGGCGCAAGTTCGGCGTCGACTTCCTCGGTGACGGCGCACCCGCCGACAACCTCGCGGCGCTCCAGCACGAGAACCTTGAGGCGCGACGCGGCCAGATACGCGGCGCAGGTCAGGCCGTTGTGTCCGGCACCGACGACGATGACGTCATGGCGCAATCACGCTACCTCCCCTAAGCATTGACATTGGAATCAAACCATTGGAAGGATACGCGATGAGTGGCAATTCCGAGCCGGTCGGCACCGTCGAAGTCGCGCTGGCCCATTCCACCCGACTGCTGGAAACGAATCCTGAGCTCGCCGCGGAGCAAGCGGACGAAATCCTCAAGGCGAGTCCCGGCCATCCGGCCGCGCTGCTGCTTCGCGGAGTGGCGAAGCGCCGTGGTGGGCACTCGCGCGAGGCCATCAGCGTGCTCGAGGAACTGACGCGGGCGCATCCAAAATTTGCGCTGGCGCATCAGGAGCTCGCGCTCGCATACGGCGACGCCGGTCAAGGCGAATTGGCCGTCGTGTCGGTGCGGCGCGCGCTCGTATTGAAACCCGACCTGCCGGATGCATGGCGCACGCTCGGCGATCACCTGACGGCCATGGGCGATACCGAGGGTGCTGACGCCGCGTATGCCAATCATATCCGGACCTCGACCCGGGATCCGCGGCTGCTCGAGCCGGCGGCGGCGCTGGTCGACGGACGGGTTGCTATTGCTGAAGCGCTGCTGCGCAATCATCTCAAGACTTATCCGACGGACGTTGCCGCGATCCGCATGCTTGCCGAAGTCGCGACGCGCCTTGGTCGCTTGCTGGACGCTGAGGTTCTGCTCGAACGCTGCCTGGAGCTGGCGCCGAGCTTCATAGGTGCGCGCCACAATTATGCCGTTGTGCTGCATCGGCAAACGAAGTCCGTCGAGGCGCTCGCGCAAATCGATCAGCTGCTTGCGGCGGAGCCGCGCAATCCCGGCTTCCGCAACCTCAAGGCCGCGGCACTTGCCCGCATCGGCGAATACGAACAGGCGATCGCCGTGTATCGCGAGGTGCTCGGTGAGTACCCGGGGCAGGCAAAGGTCTGGATGAGTTTCGGCCATGCGCTCAAGACCGCCGGCGAGCGGGCGGAGAGCATCGACGCCTACCGGCGGAGCATCGGCCTCATGCCGGGGTTAGGAGAGGCGTATTGGAGTCTCGCGAACCTGAAGACCTTCCGCTTCGAGCCGGACGACGTCGCCGCAATGGAGCTTCAGCTCAAGCGCAAGGACCTGTCGATGGATGATCAGCTGCATTTTCACTTCGCCCTCGGCAAGGCATTCGAAGACGCGCACGACTACGCGCGCTCCTTCGAGCGCTACGTCGAGGGCAATCGACTGCGACGGGCTCTCGCGAAGTACGACGCCACCGAAATGACCCAGTACAAGGAGCGCAGCCGGAGGTTCTTCACTCAGGAATTTTTCGAGGCGCGGCGTGGATTTGGCAGCGCCGCGCGCGATCCTATCTTTATTGTTGGCTTGCCGCGCTCAGGCTCGACCCTGGTCGAGCAGATCCTCGCGAGTCACTCGCGGGTCGAGGGAACGATGGAGTTGCCGAACCTGCCGTCGATGGCACGCGCGCTCGGACGAGGACCCGGCGGTAAAGATGAGCGCTATCCGGAGGTGCTCGCCACCCTGACTGCCGCCGAACTCGAGGCGCTAGGCGAACAATACCTGCGCGAAACGCGCGTGCAGCGCAAGAGCGCGGCACCGTATTTCATCGACAAGCTGCCGAACAATTTCGCGCATGTCGGCCTCATCCAATTGATTCTGCCCAATGCCCGCATCATCGACGTACGCCGGCATCCGCTCGGCTGCTGCTTCTCGGGGTTCAAGCAGCACTTCGCGCGCGGCCAGCATTTCACCTACGGCCTCAAGGACATCGGCCGCTACTACCGGGACTACGTCGAATTGATGGCGCACTTCGATGCGGTCCTTCCGGGTCGGGTGCACCGGGTGATTTACGAGGCGTTGGTCGACGATATCGAGACTGAGGTGCGGCGCCTGCTCGCCTATTGCGGCCTCGAATTCGAAACGGGTTGCCTGCGGTTTCACGAAAACGAGCGCGCCGTCCGCACCGCCAGCTCCGAGCAGGTACGAACGCCCATCTACCGGGACGGGGTCGATCAGTGGCGCAATTACAACGAATGGCTGGGCCCGTTGCGGGATGCATTGGGACCAGTGGTTGAGGCATATCCGTCCGCGCCGACGTTGTGAGTTGGCGTGCACGCGACATACAATTCAGCAGGGGTCCAATCCAGAGGGGAGCGCCAAAGATGACACGCAGCCGAAAGAGAAAATTGCGTCGGACGGAGGCAGGCTGGACTCGCTTGCCGCTCGCTACTGCAGTCCTCAGTGCCGTGCCGGCGGCGGCATTCGCGCAGCAGCAGTCCGACACCGGTGTACTCGAGGAGGTGCTGGTCACTGCACAGAAGCGCTCGGAGAGCCTGCAGGACGTTCCGCTCAGCATCACGGCGATCGGCAATGAGCAGCTCGAGCAGCAGCACGTCACGAACTTCGAAGATTACGCGAAACTGATTCCGACCCTTTCCTTTCAGACGCTCGGCCCTGGCTTCGTACAGGTTTACATGCGTGGCGTCGCGAACGGTGGCGACGGCAATCACTCGGGATCGCTCCCGAGCGTCGGCGTCTATCTCGACGAGCAGCCGGTCACAACCATTCAGGGCTCGCTCGACATTCATGTGTATGACATCGAGCGCGTCGAGGCGCTGGCCGGCCCGCAGGGCACCTTGTACGGCGCGAGCTCGCAGGCCGGCACCGTGCGCATCATCACCAACAAGCCTGATCCGAGCGGCTTCAAGGCGGGCTACGACCTGACCGGGAGTTCGGTCTCCAACGGCGATCAGGGTTATTCGGCCGAGGGCTTCGTCAATATGCCGCTCGGCGAAAACATGGCGGTACGCCTGGTCGGCTGGTACGACCACGATCCCGGCTACATTGACAACGTCGTGAACACGCGAACGTTCCCGACCTCAGGCATCTGCATCACTAATTCACCGACGCCAGTGCCGGGTTGCCAGCAGACTCCGGCGCACGCCAAGGACAATTACAACGATGTCGACACGTACGGTGGCCGTGCGGCCATGCGCATCAACCTCGGCGACAGCTGGAGCATTACACCGGCGGTAATGGGCCAGCGCCAGAAGTCGAACGGCTTTTTCGCTTACGACACGGCGGCAGGCAATCTGCAGCTGTCGCACTACTATCCCGGAATCGAGCGACGACAAGTGGGGGCAGGCGGCCCTGACGGTCGAAGGCAAGCTTGGCAACTTCGATCTGGTATACGCCGGCGCTTTCCTCAAGCGGGACGTGTTCGCGAATTCGGACTACTCCGACTACGCCTTCTTCTACGACAGCTGCTGCGGCTACGGTGTTTACTGGTATGACAACGCCGGCGCGCTCATCGATCCGTCGCAGTTCATCCAGGGCAAGGACCGCTACCAGAAGTGGAGCAACGAGCTACGCGTCAGCTCGCCGCAGGACTGGCGGTTTCATTTCATCGCGGGCGCCTTCATCCAGCGCCAGCAGCACGACATCGAACAGCGCTACATGATGAACAACATTGCTGATGCCATCGAGGTGACGGGCTGGCCCGATACCTGGTGGCTCACCGAGCAGGTGCGGGTCGACCGCGACAAGGCAGCGTTCGGCGAGTTCACTTTCGATTTTTCGGAGCGCGTGTCGGGCACGTACGGCATCCGCTATTTCGAGGCGAAGAATTCGCTCGAGGGATTCTATGGCTTCGGGCTTAACAACTCGTTCGGGTCCTCGACCGGCGAAGGCCGGTGTTTCTCGACGACCCAGATCAACGGCGGTCCCTGCCTCAACCTCGACAAGGTGACCGAGGATTCAGGCCACACGTCGAAGGTCAATGTCACCTTCAAGGTCGACGACAAGCACATGTTCTACGCGACGTATTCCGAGGGCTTCCGCCCGGGCGGCATCAATCGTCAGGGCTCGCTCCCGCCGTACAAGGCCGACTTCCTGAAGAACTACGAGGTCGGCTGGAAGTCCACGACGGAGAGCGGCCGCGCACGCTTTAATGGTGCGGTCTTCATCGAAGACTGGGATAACTTCCAGTTCTCCTTCCTCGGCGAGAACTCGCTGACGCAGATCGCGAATGCGGGCGAATGCGCGCGTGCAGGGCGTCGAGGTTGAGTGGCAGTTTGCCCAGACGAACAGCCTGACGTGGGGCGGCGGCTTTGCCTATATGGACACCAAGCTAACCGCGAACTATTGCGGGCTGCTCGATGCCAACGCCGATCCAATTACGACCGATCCCTGTCCGTATCCCGATGGCAACGGCGGCATTATCAATGGAGTGCCCGTGGCGCCCGAGGGAACGCGGCTGCCTGTTACTCCGCAATTCAAGGGGAACCTGACGGGTCGCTACGAGTTTCCGCTCGCCGGGTGGGATGGACATTTCCAGGGATCCTTCGCCTATGTCGGGAGCCGATGGCCCGATCTGCGCGTAAACCTGCCTGCAGATGAAGGTGGTGGGCCAGGTCAGCGTCGAGATCCTCGGCGAAATGGGCGGCTATCTGCTCGCGGACTTCACGTTCGGCATGCAGCGCAACAGCTACGCGTTCGAGCTCTACGTCAACAATGCATTCAACAAGAATGCGGCACTCGACAGCTTCGCGCAGTGCGATGCGAATGTCTGCGGACTTGCCAACAAGTACCTGTTGCCGACGCCGCCGCGCACGATCGGACTGCAGTTCAGCCAGAAGTTCTAGATCGTAGGACCGGGCCGGATCGGCGATCCGTCGTAGAAGCGACCGAGACGAAATGGGGCGAGCTCTTCGGAGCTCGCCCTTTTCGTTGCCATCCGGGCCACGAGCTCGCCGGCACCCGGTCCGATGCCAAAGCCGTGGCCGCTGAATCCCGTGGCCACAAAGAATCCTTCGATCCGTTCGACGGCAGAAATGATCGGCAGCACGTCCGGCGAAGTTTCGATCATGCCGGCCCACGACTCGACGACGGCTGCGCTCGCGATCTCGGGAAAGCGGCGAGCGATGGCATCGGCAAGCGCGCGCAGATCGCGCCGGCATCGGCGGCGGATCGAGCATTCGTTCACGCTCGAAGGGCGAGACTCGGCTGCAAGATCCCAGTGGCTCGGGGTCGTCGCCGCACGCAGGAAATCGCGGCCGAGCCGCAATCGAATCGCGCCTTGCTCCTGGCGCATCGCGGGCCAGAACTTTCGCATGTAGCGGAAGGTAGTCGGGAGTGAGCGCATGTTCCAGCGCCGAGCCACGCGCCGCTGTGTACCCGCCGTCTCGTCGCCGACGGATCGCGACATCGTGCGACCAGGCTTCACCCTCGAGTATCGCGGTCGTCGGCGCAAGGCGCGCCACCGTGCCTTTGACGAGAAGCTGCGGAACCTCGATATCGAGCGAACGGCAGAAGAGATTCGTCCAGGCGCCGCCGGCGCAAATCGACGGTGGGTGTCCGGACGACACCGTGCTCGGTGACAATCGAATGGACGCGACCGGCGCCGCGTTCGATGCCGCGCACCGCACAGCTCGTCCGGATCGCAGCGCCGGCACCTTCCGCACCGCGTGCAATCGCCGGCGCCACGCGATTCGGCTCCGCGCGCGCGTCGCTCGCCGTGTGCATGCCACCCGCCCAGCGTTCGCTGCCGCTCTCTGAGAACGTTCGCAAGTTCGCGAGAGTTGAGGAGGCGAGTGTCGAGGTCGTGCTCGCGCGCGATCGCGAGCCAGGGTCGGAACGTATCCAGCTGCGCCGCATCGGTCGCGAGATAAAGGCTCCCGCCTTGCGTGAAACCGACATCCGCGCCGAGATCGCTTTCGAGCGCGCGCCAGATGGCGAGGCTTCGAATCATCAACGGCAACTCGATCGGTGAGCGACCCTGCTGGCGGACCCAACCCCAGTTGCGGCCCGATTGTTCGCCGGCGATCCGTCCTTTCTCGCACAGAAGCACGGAGATGCCGGCGCGCGCCAGGAAATAAGCCGCCGACGTACCGACGATCCCGCCGCCGATGATGGCGACGTCGACCGAATCCGGCAGTCGACTCGTGGCCGGATCCCAGGACCATTCATCCCGGACTGACTTCTGGACTTGAATTTCGCCGGTGGTCACGGTGCGAGTGTGTCGTGAAAGCGTCAGGGGCGTCCACCGGACCGGACACAAGCTTCGCACTCATTGACTGTGCGAAAATAGCGCACATGGCTTTCAGGCTCACGTATTCGACGATGTTCGACCCGCCGGCCTCGCTCCACGAGCAATTCGAGTCGGCGCTCGCGCGCGTGCGCGCGGGATTGGGCGAGACCCATGGTCACTACATCGATGGTGCATTCCGGGCGGCCGCCGTCACGAGCCCCAAAGTGAGTCCAATTCACCGCGACTGGATTCTTGGGAATTTCGGCGAAGCGACCATTGCCGAGGCAAATCAAGCAATGGCTGCCGCCAAGCGCGCGGCACCCCTCTGGCGCAACACGACACCCGCCGAGCGCGGCCGCCTGCTGCGACGGGTCGCTGCGCTCATCGAGGAGCGTGTCTATGACATTGCGGCGGCCGTTGCGCTCGAAGTCGGCAAGAATCGCATGGAGGCGCTCGGCGAGGTCCAGGAGACGGCCGACTTCTTCCTGCATTACTGCGACGATTTCGAGAAGCACGGCTTCGACCATGCACTGCCGGACGATCCGCTCAAGGACTATCGCAGCCACAATCGTTCGGTGATGAAGCCATACGGGGTCTGGGTCGTCATTGCCCCGTTCAATTTTCCGTTCGCACTCGCCGGCGGTCCGGTCGCTGCAGCATTGATCACTGGTAATACCGTTGTTCTGAAGGGCGCGACCGACACGCCATGGTCGGGGCAGATGCTCGCTCAGTGCATTCACGATGCGGGCCTCCCCGCCGGCACATTCAATTGGGTAAACGGCACCGGTTCCGCGGCAGGCGAGGCCCTGGTTGGTCACCCCGACACCGCTGGCATCACCTTCACGGGTTCGCATGCGGTCGGCATGCAGATCAACCGTCGCATGGGCGGCAGCTCGGCGCCACGGCCGTGCATCGCGGAGATGGGCGGCAAGAATGCCGCTATCGTCACCGCCGGCGCGGATCTTGGCCGCGCGACGACGGGCATTGTGCGCTCCGCCTTCGGTCTGAGCGGTCAGAAGTGCTCGGCGCTCTCGCGCATCTATGTCGAGCAAAGCGTTGCGGCGGAACTCACGGAGCGCCTGGTCGGTGAAATCGCACGAATCAAGGTGGGCGATCCGACGCGACGGGAAAACTGGCTCGGGCCGGTCGCGAACCAATCAGCGTGGACGAATTTCGGCCGCTTCAGCACGGAACTCAAGAGCGGCGGGGCGCGCGTACTTGCGGGCGGGCGGCAGCTCACCGACGGCGAGCTCGCCCGTGGCCTCTTTTGCGCGCCGACGCTCGCAGAGGCTCCGCTCGAGCATCCACTGTGGGCCCACGAGATGTTCGTTCCGATCGTGATGCTCGCGAGGGTTGCCGATCGGGAGACGGCGATGGGGCTCGCGAATGCGAGCACACTCGGGCTAACCGCGGGCTTCTACGGCGCGTCCGACGAAGTGCAGTGGTTCTTCGACAACATCGAGGCCGGCGTCACCTATGCCAACCGGCCCCAGGGTGCTACGACGGGTGCCTGGCCGGGCTATCAGCCGTTCGGCGGCTGGAAAGGTTCCGGCAATACCGGCAAAGGCATCGCTTCGGCTTACTATCTGGCTTTGTATCAGCGCGAGCAGTCGCAGACGCTCGTCGAATGACAGGGGGACGATCATCATGAATGACGTGCAACGCAAATCGATGAAGGCCACGCTGCCGGGTCCGAAGGCGAAGGCGCTCATCGAGCGCGATGCGAAGGTCGTGTCGCCGAGTTATGTGCGCGATTACCCTTTCGTCATGAGTCACGGGCGGGGCGCGGAGGCCTGGGACGTCGACGGCAATCGCTTCGTGGATTTCGCAGCCGGCATTGCCGTGTGCTCGACCGGGCACAGTCATCCTGCCGTTGTCGCGGCGATCCAGGAGGCGGCCAAACACTTTCTGCATATCTCCTGCGACTACTGGCATGAAGGACAGGTACAGCTCGCGGAGACGATGGCGCGGCTCGACCCGGTGAGCGGACCTGCGATGACCTTCTTTGCGAATTCCGGATCGGAGGCGGTCGAAGCGGCGATCAAGCTCGCGCGTCATGTCAGCCGCCGGTCCCGCATCATCGGTTTTCTAGGCGCGTTTCACGGCCGGACGATGGGCTCGCTCTCAGTGACGGCGAGCAAGTACACGCAGCAACGCGGATTCTTCCCGACGATGCCGGGCGTGGTGCACGTACCGTATCCAAATCCCTACCGGCCGCTCTTCGCCGGGGCGGATCAGGGGCAAGCCGTCATCAGCTACATCGAGACACTGTTCGAGCGGAACATTCCGCCCGATGAGGTCGCAGCCATCCTCGTCGAGCCGATCCAGGGCGAGGGCGGCTACGTCGTTCCGCCGGAGGGATTCCTTGCGGGCCTGCGCGCGCTCTGCGACAAACACGGCATCTACCTCATATTCGATGAAGTGCAGGCGGGCATCGGCCGCACCGGCAAGATGTTCGCGTGGCAGAACACGGGCGTGCGTCCGGACATCATCACCCTCGCGAAGGGCATCGGCTCGGGCCTCCCGATCGGCGTGACCGTCGGGCGCCAAGCGCATTGTCGAGAAGTGGTCGCCCGGCTCGCATGCCAACACGTTCGGCGGCAATCCGATCTGCTGCGCGGCGGCGCTTGCGACGCTGAAACTTGTAGAGGAGCGCTATACGGAGAACGCGGCCCGCATGGGGCAGCGCGCGATGCGAAGGCTCGCGGCCATGGCCGCGCAGTACCCCATCATTGGCGAGGTGCGCGGGCGCGGGCTCATGATCGGCGTCGAACTCGTGCAGGATCGCGCCACGCAAAGCACCCGCCAAGGCCGTCGCGACCAAGCTCGTGAACCGCGCATTTCACAACGGGCTCCTGCTGCTCGAATGCGGCGCGAGCGGCGTGCGCCTCATCCCGCCGCTGATGATCGAGGAAAAGCTCCTCGATGAGGGCCTCGACATCCTCGAACTCTCGCTCCAGGAAGCGATGACGTGAGGGACCTGGGGACAGGTCTATTTTTCCGTTCTTTACGGAAAAATGGACCTGTCCCCTCTTGCAGTAGAAGGTCCACCGCCTTCTTTCTGCTCTTGGTCGTCTGCGCAGGAGCGGCGGTCGCCGAGCGCCGGCCGGTGCTCGCGCAGATCGATGCTCCGCACAACTACTACTTTCGCGAGATGTACCTGCCGCATCTCACGAGCGGGCCGAGCGCAGTCGCTGGTTCCCCGATGGCAGCGCCGTCGTCTATTCCATGCAGGGCAGCCTTTGGAAGCAGGCAGTCGACTCTGACGTTGCCGAGGAACTGACGCACGGGCCGGGCTACGATTTCCAGCCGGACGTTTCTTCCGACGGCAAGCGCATCGTCTTCGTGCGCTATTCCCACGACGCCATGGAACTGGCGGTCCTCGACGTCGAGTCGAAACGCGTCGCTTCGCTGACAACGAATAGCGCCGTGAATGTCGAGCCGCGCTGGTCGCCTGATGGCAAGCGCATCGCCTGGGTTTCAACAGCGGGCGCCGGCCACTTCCTCGTTTTCGTCGGCGACTATTCGCCAGGGGGCCTCGCCGCAGCCCCGGCATGGCCCGAACGGCGAAGCGAGACGCCTCGCTACTACTACAGCGCCTTCGATCACGAGTTGAGCCCGACTTGGTCGCCGGACGGCAAGGAACTCATCTACGTCGGCAATCCGGAAATCAGCTACGGAACGGGCGCGCTTTGGCGACGCGCTCTCGCATCTGACGCGAAACCAGTCGCCATACGGATCGAAGAGACAACCTGGCGCGCGCGTCCGGATTGGTCGCCCGACGGCAAGCGCGTCGTGTATTCCTCGTACGCCGGTCGCCAGTGGCATCAGCTCTGGATTACGACGGCCACAGGCGGCGATCCGTTCCCTCTCTCGTTCGGCGACTACGACAACACCAGTGCGCGCTGGTCGCCGGACGCATCACGCCTGGCGTTCATTTCAAACCGCAATGGCAATACCGAGCTTTGGCTGCAGGATTTGCCAGGCGGCGGCCAGCGGGAGATCAAGGCGCGTGAGCGGCACTATCTGCAGCCGATGGGGCGCTTGCGCCTGACCGTCTCTGATCCGAGTGGTCGACCGGTTGCCGCACGAGTGTCGGTGACGGGTGAGGATGGGCGCGCTTACGCGCCGACGGATGCCTGGGTGCACGCGGACGATGGCTTTGACCGCCTACACATGCCCTTCGAAGTCGAATATTTTCACGCGAGCGGTCCTGTCAAGGTCACGCTTCCGCAGGGCGCAGCGTCAGTCACCATCTGGCATGGCTTCGGCAATATGATCGAGAAGCGCACTGTCAAGATCGGAAGCGAGGCGCTGGTCGAGATCCCTGTGACTTTACGGCCACTGGATCTCCCGGACGACTGGCGCAAGCGCTGGGTGAGCGGCGACGTTCACGTGCACATGAACTACACGGGCACCTATCGAGCGACGCCGGCGACGCTTCGCGCTCAGGCGACGGCCGAGGATCTCGACGTCGTCTTCAATCTCATCGTCAACAAGGAACAGCGCATCCCGGATATTGCCTACTTCTCCGTGCAGCCCGATGCGGTGTCGACGGACTCATTCTTGTTGTCACATGGCCAGGAGCTGCACACGAGCTACTGGGGACATCTCGGCGTGCTCGGCCTCCGCGATCACTACCTGATTCCGGACTTCTCGGCCTATGCAGGAACGGCAATGGCGAGTCCCTATCCGACGAACGCGGCGTTCGCGGATCTCGCGCATGCGCAAGGCGCGCTTGTCGGTCATGTGCATCCGTATGACGTCGTACCAGATCCCTTCAAAGATCCGGTGCTCACGGACTCGCTGCCGGTGGAGGCGGGACTCGGCAAGCTCGACTACTACGAAGTGCTCGGCTTCAGCGATCCCCGTGCGTCGGCGGCGGTCTGGTATCGGCTACTTAACTGCGGCTTCCGGCCGGCGGCTGCGGCCGGCACCGACGCAATGACGAACTACTCCTCGCTCCGCGGCCCGGTCGGCCTCAACCGCGTCTACGCAGCTGTCGATGCGGCCGGCACAGGGCCACAGCAGCGACTCGACCAATGGCTGGCGGCGCTGAAAGCCGGCCGCACCATGGCGACCAACGGTCCACTCCTCGGATTCAGCGTCGACGGAAACGAGCCAGGCGCCGACATCGCTCTCGAACGAGAGCGCGGTGAATTGCACTATCGCGGCTTCCTCCGATCAGCCGTACCGGTCGATCACCTGGAAGTTGTCGCAAACGGGAAAGTGGTGCGCAAGATCGGCCTGACCGGCGATCGCACACGCGCAGACTTCAGCGGCTCGATCAGCGTACACGGTGCAGGGTGGCTGCTACTGCGCGCGTCGAGCGATGACGCGTATCCGGACACGCTCGATGCGTATCCCTACGCCACGACCAATCCAGTCTTTTTCCGCGCCAAGGGCGCGACCGACCGCTGCGGGGCGGATGCCGACTACTTCATTCAGTGGACCGACCGACTTGAAGCAGCCGCGTCCGCGCACACCGGCTACAACACGCCTGCGGAGCGCGACAAGACGTTAGCGGAGATTCACGCAGCGCGGGCGGCATTTGCCGCGCGCCGCTGAAAAAGGGGACAGAGCCAATTTCCGTTCGAGGGCTTCCCGGAAATTGGCTCTGTCCCCTTTTTCAGACTTCATTGCGGTACTCACGCAGGGTCGCCGCGAGCCCCGCCACGATCTCGTCGATATCGGCGCGCGTCGCGATGAGCGGTGGCGTCACCATCAGCCAGTCGCCGAATTTGCCGCCGTGCGTTCGTCGACCATAGATGAGGAGTCCCTTCGAGCGCGCGATCGCCTGCAACCGGCCAATTGCGTCAAGTTCACGAGGCAGCATCGCCTTGGTCGCGGGATTCGCCACGATCTCAATGGCGTTCAGCATGCCGAGACCCCGCACGTTGCCGATCAGGTCGTTCGCCCGCTGCACATCGGCAAGCACCTGCCTCAGATAAAGCCCGTTATCGTGCGCTCGCTCAATCAGCAGCTCGTCCTGGGTCACCTCCAGCACCGCGAGCCCGACCGCACATGCCAGCGGCTGCGCCTTGTGCGTGTGTCCGATATGAAATCCACCGGCGCCGACAACGACGTCCACCATGCGCTGCGGAGCGAGGAACGCAGCGAGCGGGTAATAGCCGCCGCCGATACCTTTCGCGAGGGTGACGAGGTCGGGGCGGGCGCCATCCCACCAATGGGCGGCGAGGAAGCGACCCGTACGCCCGGCACCGCTGATGGTCTCGTCATAGATAAGGAGTACCCCGAATTCGTCGCAGATCTCGCGGATGCGCCGGTAGTAGCTCGCTGGTGCGGAATCAGCGCCGCCGCAGAATCCCATCACGGGCTCGATGATGAAAGCGAGCACCGACTCCGGCCCTTCGCTGAGGATCTTGTCGCGCAACGCCTCGGCACAGTGCGACGCGTATTGGCTGGCATCGAGCCCAGCCGGCGTGCGATAGCTGAACGGTGCGGGCACGAGTACCGGCGCATCGCGTTCGTCGAGAAGCACCGCGTAACCCGGATCGGCGGAGAGCGCCGCGGTCGCGCGGGTGCTGCCGTGATAGCAAGGGTCGCGGCTGATCACCTTGCGGCGCTTGCCGTTGCCGGTCGCTGCGACGAAGCGGCGTGCGAATTGGAGGCATTTCTCCACGGCCTCGGAGCCGCTCGAGACGAAGAATGCGTTGTCGAGACCGAGTCCCGCCTGGGCCGTCAGTTTCTCCGTGAGGCGGACGTTGCTTTCGCTCTCGAACGCGCTCGGATACGCGAAGCAGACACGCTCCGCCTGCTCGCGCATCGCTCGCAGCACGCGTTCGTTGCCGTGACCGATGTTGACCGCGACCGGCCCCGAGGTGACGTCGATGTAGCGGCGGCCCGCTGTATCCCAGACGTGAATACCCTTTGCATGGCTCACGCGCTCGAGTCCCGGAGCGCCGGGCTTGGCCCAGAAGCTTTGCATGCCCCGAGTCATGGTCTTCTCAATTGGCCTTCAGAAAGCGGTCGTACCAGATGAGCGCGCTCCCCGGTGAGGTAGCCCTCGTAGTCGAGCTGGAATTGCAGGCGGTCGATGACGATCGGCTTTGGTTTGTCCTCATCCTCGTCGCCGGAGGAAGGCCTGGCGGAAAACACCAGCCTCCTGCCGTCGGGTGACCAGGAGAATTCCGAAATGCTTCCTTTGAACCGCGTGACCAGGCGCGCTGGGCCGCCGCCGGGATTGATGATCCAGATCTGCTCATCGTCGAATTCCGACGTGCCCGTGCCGAGGTACGCAATCTGGCTGCTGTCCGAACTCCATCGGGCATCGTGCGCGGAGGAGGCCGGCGGCGTCAGCTGGCGCGACTGCTTGCCGTCCCAACTGACCAGCCAGATCTGGCTGTCATCGCTGTCTTTCAAACGATTCGGGACGCTGAGCGTGTAGGCGATCCAGCGACCGTCCGGCGAGACTCGCGGCTCGGTGAGGCTTTGCCAGCGGTAGACGTCGTCCGGGGTGAGTGGCCGAGCCAGAACACCGAAGGGAAGAAGGCAGGCGGCCCAAATGAGGATTCGTGTTCGCATGGCAAGGCCGGCACCTTAGCATCGGTCACGGATCGCTTTCGAGCTTCGTGGTGACTATGCTCTTCCCATGAAACTCGAGCAGACCCTGCCGACTTCCTGGTATCGGCGCGACGACGTCTTCGGCCTCGAGCGCGAGCACATCTTTTACAAGGAATGGATGTGCGTCGCCCGCGAAGAAGAGCTGCCTGAACCCGGCGATCATCGCGTAATCGATGTGCTTGGACAGAGCATTCTCGTCGTGCGCAACATGCAGAGGGCTGTACGCGCCTTCTACAACGTCTGTCGCCATCGGGGCGCGCGACTCTGTGCCACAGCACCTGCCGCGGCCGGCGATTTGCCCGTGCGCGGTGGCGTGATGGCGGGAGGACTTATTCTCTGCCCCTACCACGCTTGGACCTACGACATCGACGGGCGCCTCCTGCGCGCGCCCTTCATGACGGAAGGCCAGGGCTTCGATGCGAGCGCGATCCGGCTCTACGACGTTGGCGTCGGCTGCTGGGGTGGTTTTATTTTTGTACACCTGTCACCGGCCGGGGCGCAGCCGTTTGATGAGCACATAGCCGGCGTGCGTGAGCGATTCGCGCGCTATCCGCTCGCGGAGTTGCGCATCGCCAAATCGATCCGCTACGAGGTCGATGCGAACTGGAAAATCCTCTGCGAGAACTACAACGAGTGTTATCACTGCGGTCCGGTGCATCCGGAGCTATGCCGCATTGTGCCGGCGTTTCGCGAGAACGGAGGCGCCAGCCTCGACTGGGAGCGGGGCATACCGCATCGCGCAGGCGCGGACACCTTCACAGCGAGCGGGACATCGACCCGGCGCTCGTTCCCGGATCTCAACGCCGACGAGCAGGTGCGTCACAAGGGTGAGCTCCTTTATCCGAATCTCTTCCTGAGTGTTGCCCGCGAGCACATCGCGGCCTTCGTGCTCGAGCCGCGCAGTGCGACTCGCACGGTAATCACCTGCCACTTCCTGTTCGAGCCCCACGAAATGTCGAAGCCGGACTTTGATCCGTCCGACGTCGTCGATTTCTGGCACTTGGTAAACCGGCAGGACTGGAATATCTGCGCAACGGTCCAAGCGGGCATCTCGGCGCGCGTACACGAGTCGGGCCTGCTCTCCCCGATGGAAGACTGGAACCTCGATATCCGCCGCTATGTGAGCGAGCGCATCGGCCGGTTTGTTTCGAGCACTACTCCAATCGCCACACCTTGAGCGGGACGTACGATCCCTACCCTTGGAGATGCCGATGAGCAAAGTCGATCAACGGGGCAACCCGATCTCCTACGGCTCGCAGGACGCCATCGACCGTCTCGACCGGGCGTTTGAATTGCTGCATGCGTATCAAGCCGATCCGCTGGCGGAAGTTGACGCCGTCATCGCCGACCATCCGGACTTCGCGCTGGCACATGCATTTCGCGCCGGGGCGCTGGCGACCGCGACCGACCGGGTGTTCGAAGCTGAATTGAGGAGAAGCGTCGAGGGCGGGGAGCGTTTGGCTTCGACTGCCAATGACCGCGAGCGTGGCTATATCGCCGCAGCGCGCTCCTGGCTCGACGGTGACTGGGAGCGGGCAACAGAACTATGGGGCCGAATCTCGACCGCCTTCCCGCGCGATCTGCTCGCGATCCAGCTCGCGCAACTCGGCGATTTCTTCATGGGGTATTCGCACATGCTTCGCGACCGGGTTGCGCGTGTCCTGCCGCACTGGCATCGCAGCGTACCCGGTTACGGCTTCATCCAAGGCATGTACGCGTTCGGTCTCGAGGAGAGCGGGGAGTACGCGCAGGCGGAGGAGCACGGCCTCGCGGCGGTGGCGTTAAACAAGCAAGACGGCTGGGCCGTGCATTCCGTAGCGCACGTCATGGAGATGCAGGGTCGCGCAAGGGAAGGAGCAGATTTTCTGGAATCTGGCGCGGACGGCTGGGCACCCAACAGCATGTTTGCGTTTCACCTGTGGTGGCACAAGGCGCTCTTTGCACTCGACGGTAATGATGCGGCTGTCGCACTGAAGCTCTTCGACGACAAGATTTCGGCGGGCGGCTTCGGTCAGGCGCTTGAACTTGTCGACGGCTCATCGCTCCTGTGGCGACTGTGGATTCTCGGCCACGACGTCGGCAATCGCTGGAGCGACATCGCCGACAAATGGACGACGCGCATCGACCACGCCGTCTACGCCTTCAACGACGTGCACGCGATGATGACGTTCGTCGGCGCGGATCGCCGGGATGCGCAAAATCAATTGATCGCAGCGGCGAAACGCGCGGCTTCGGGTTCCGGCACGAACGCTCTGATGAGCCGCGAAATTGGCCTGCCCATGTGCGAGGGCCTTGCGGCGTTCGGGCGTGGTGAGTGGGCGCAAACGATCGACCTGCTGATCCCGCTCCGCGCCAAGGCGAATCGTCTGGGCGGAAGCCACGCTCAGCGTGACATCTTCTCGTGGACACTGACGGAGGCAGCGATGCGGATCGGCGACCGCGCGCTGGCCGAGGCTTTCGTCGCGGAGCGTTCGTCGTGGAAGCCGCAAAGCCCTCTCAATCGAGCGTGGGCGATGCGCGCCGGAGCGTTGAAGCGCAACGATGCGCCATAGCGTGCTGCAGGTGCAGCGGGAATGGGTAACCAAGTTGCGAGAAATCTAAAATTGGCACTGAGACTCGTCCAGACCGAGCCCCTTACCAGCAAAGCGCACCAGCACGGCGCTTTCTCGCCGATGCGGTAACCATCTCGTGGATTTCCTCGCCGGTCAGCGTGCGCTTGCTGAGAAGCGCGGCAGCTACCGCCTTGATCTCTGGCCAGTAGTGCTTGACGAGAATCGCGCAGCGCCGCCTGGCGAGCGGGTATAGCAAGTCAATGCTCTTGGCGTCGTCCGTGATCCTGTTAACAGCAGAGACGGCGTCATAGTCGTCGCTCTCCGCGCCAACACGCGGGTTGCGTACGCCGGCACGGCGCATGGCCTCCTCGCCGGCATAGCACCCGATAGCATGCCGCAACAAGAAGGCTTCCTCAGCGATGCCGTCGTTCTGCTCCTCGCCGCCGTGCTCAGTGTGACCTTCCTCGCCCTCAGCCTCATTTCGATTGATGGTGGCGCTGCGGCAGCCGAGGCCGAGGCGGTCGTACAGGACCGAGTGCCCCGCCTCGTGAATGGCCGTGTGCTTGTCGATTGCGGCCGTGCGCTTGGGTTGGCGAACTTCGATAGACTTTCGTGCAGCCATTGTCAGCACCTCTTTTGCTGGTAGTGGTCAGGCGCTGTCTGACGTTTGCGCGTCAGATGGCGCCGTTCTCGTCGCATGCATGTCGCACGCAAACACAATGCTGCTCTGGTCGAAACACGAATTGCGAATCCACTTGCAAATCGAGGCTATTTTCAGGGGAGAGTGGCGGGGAAGTCGCACGTAAGTCTTTATTTTAGATGGCTCCCCGGGTTCGATTCGAACGAACGACCAACGGATTAACAGTCCGACGCTCTACCACTGAGCTACCGGGGAGTGGACGAGTCGCAAAGGCGCGCGATTCTCCGAGAAGGGTGCGGGAGTGTCAAGAACGGGCGGTCAGCCATTGCTGACCGCGAGACGCTTCCCATTCAGTGCCTTAGCCATTCTTTCTATCGCGCTTTCGAGCACGGCCATGCTCGTTGCGAAGGAAACGCGAATGTGGCCCGGTGCGCCGAATCCGGAACCCGGAACCACGGCGACGCCCGCCGTATTCAAGAGAAACTCCGAGAACTCATTGTCGTCGCGGCAGCCGGTCGCCTTGATCGCGCCTTCGACGTTGGCGAACGCGTAGAACGTGCCCGCGCCCTTCAGGCAACTGACGCCCGGCAGCGAGTTGAGGCCGGCGACCACGAAGTCGTGGCGCTTGCGGAACTCTTTGTTCATCGCCGTGACGCAGCTCTGGTCGCCGTTGAGCGCTGCAATTGCCGCCTTTTGCGAGATGCTGCAGGCGTTCGAGGTCGACTGGCCCTGGATCGTACCCATGGCGGTGATGATCTCGACCGGACCGCCGCAATAGCCAATGCGCCAGCCCGTCATGGCGTAAACCTTCGAGACGCCGTTGATCGTGATGGTGCGGTCCGTAGAGCTGCGGGCAAGCCGTCAGCAGGCTGCAGAACGGTTCCGCGCCCCAGTAGATGTGTTCGTACATGTCATCCGTGGCGATGAGCACGCGCGGATGATCTTTCAGCACTTCGCCGAAGGCTTGAAGCTCCGCCTTCGTGTAGGCGGCGCCGGTCGGGTTGCAGGGGCTGTTGAAGATGACGAGGCGTGTCTTCGGCGTGATCGCCGCGGCGAGCTGCTTCGCCGTGATCTTGTAGCCCGTCCTGGCATCCGCGCTACGGCATGACGGGCAAGCCGTCCGCGAGCATCACCATGTCCGGGTACGACACCCAGTACGGCGCGGGAATTACCGCTTCGTCGCCCGGGTCGAGCACCGCCGTGCAGAGGTTGTAAATCGTCTGTTTCGCGCCGGTGGAGACGAGAATCTGGGTGCGCTGGTAGTCGATGCCGTTGTCGCGCTTGAATTTCGCGATGATCGCGTCCTTCAGTTCGTTGATGCCCTCGACGTTCGTGTAGCTTCGTGAAGCCGGCGTTGATCGCATCGATCGCCGGCCTGCTTGATGTGCACCGGCGTGTCGAAATCCGGCTCGCCGGCGCCGAGCCCGATGATGTCTTTGCCTTCCGCTTTGAGGCGCGCGGCGCGCGCGGTAACCGCCAGCGTGGGCGAAGGCTTGACGCGCTGGACGCGCTTGGAAACTGTTAGACTCACGGACACTCTCGAGGTGGGTTTTGGACGGCGCGCATTTTACCGGAGCGCTGCCGCCACTGCTATTTGCACCCGCTGCTAAATTGACTTAGCGCCCCGATTTCCGCACCGCCATGACCGAACGCCGACATTTGAGCTCACGGCCGGGTTCGAACCGGCCGGCGATCAGCCGCAGGCCATCGCCAAGCTCGTCGATGGCCTCGAGATCGGGCCTTGCGCATCAGACGCTGCTCGGAGTCACGGGCTCGGGCAAAACCTTTTCCGTCGCCAACGTCATCGCGCAGCGTCCAGCGCCCGACGCTGGTGCTTGCGCACAACAAGACGCTCGCGGCGCAGCTCTACGGCGAGTTCCGCGACTTCTTCCCGAAGAACGCCGTCGAGTATTTCGTCTCCTACTACGACTACTACCAGCCGGAGGCCTACGTCCCGGCCTCCGACACCTACATCGAGAAGGACGCGTCGATCAATCGAGCACATCGAGCAGATGCGCCTCTCGGCGACCAAGGCGCTGCTCGAGCGGCCCGACTCGATCATCGTCGCCACCGTGTCGGCGATCTACGGCCTCGGCGATCCGAAGGCCTATCTCTCGATGGTGCTGCACCTCGTGCGCGGCGACCGCATGGATCAGCGCAAGCTCCTGCGCCGCCTCGCCGACATGCAGTACACACGCAACGAGCTCGATCTCGAGCAGGCAACTATCGCGTGCGCGGCGACGTCATCGACATCTTTCCCGCGGAATCGGAGCGTGAGGCCGTGCGCGTCGAGCTCGATCGACGACGAGATCGCAGCGCTCACGCTGTTCGATCCGCTCACCGGCGAGACGACGCGCAAGGTGCCGCGATTCACGGTGTATCCGGCGACGCACTACGTGACGCCGAAGGAGCGGCTTCTCAACGTGCTCGATCAGATTCGGGAAGACCTGCGGCTTCGGCTCAAAGAGCTGCGGGACGCGAGCAAGCTCGTCGAGGCGCAGCGGCTTGAGCAGCGCACGCTCTTCGACATCGAAATGATGAATGAGGTCGGCTACTGCTCAGGGATAGAGAACTACTCGCGCTATCTTTCGGGGCGTCAGCCCGGCGAACCGCCGCCGTGCCTGTTCGACTACCTGCCGCGGCAATGCGCTGCTCGTCGATCGACGAGAGCCACCTGACGATGCCGCAGCTCGGTGCAATGTATCGCGGCGACCGCTCGCGCAAGGAGACGCTGGTCGAATATGGCTTCCGCCTGCCGTCGGCGCTCGACAACCGGCCATTGCGCTTCGATGAGTGCGAGCGGCTGGCGCCACAGATGATCTTCGTATCAGCGACGCCGGGTCCCTACGAGGCGCAGCACTCGGGCCAGGTCGTCGAGCAGGTGGTGCGGCCGACCGGCCTCATCGACCCGCGAAGTCGAGGTGCGGCCGGTGCGCAGCCAGGTCGAAGACGTGCTGTCGGAGATCAAGCGCTGTGCCGAGCTCAACGAGCGCGTGCTCATCACGACGCTGACCAAGCGCATGGCCGAGGATCTGACCGAGTACCTGCACGAGCACGGCGTGCGCGTGCGCTACCTGCACTCCGACATCGAGACGGTCGAGCGCGTGGAGATCATCCGCGACCTGCGGCTCGGCAAGTTCGACGTGCTGGTCGGCATCAACCTGCTGCGCGAAGGCCTCGACATGCCGGAGGTGTCGCTGGTCGCCATCCTCGACGCGGACAAGGAGGGATTCCTGCGCTCGGACAGATTCGCTCGATCCAGACAATCGGGCGCGCGGCACGCCATATCGCGGGCAAGGCCATCCTGTACGCGGACCGGGTCACCGGCTCGATGCAGCGGGCGATCGACGAGACCAACCGCCGGCGGGCGAAGCAGCTCGAGTTCAACGAGCGGCACGGCATCACACCGCGCGGCGTCATCAAAGCGGTCTCCGACATCATGGAAGGAGCACGCAGCGCGTTGCGAGGAGGGCCGCAAGATCGACGATCCGACGCTCGAGTACGGCAATGTCCCGCCGGAGCAGATCGTGAAGCGCATCAAGAAGCTCGAGCAGGAGATGTTCCGGCTGGCGCGCAATCTCGAATTCGAAGAAGCGGCGAAGCTGCGGGACCAGATCGAGCGCATGCGCAAAGTGGGCCTCGGCCTTGGGAGCCAGCTCGCCAGCTGAGCACGGCCGCTCCCCGCGGACGGGGAGACGGAGCGGCTCTGTTCCCTCTCCCGCTTGCGGCGAGAGGGTCAGCGTGAGGGACCGCTTTCGATCTCCTTCCCCCTTCGGTATCCTTGGCGACCTTTTTGAAGGCGCGTAGCTCAGTGGTAGAGCATCACCTTGACATGGTGGTGGTCGCTGGTTCGATCCCAGCCGCGCCTACCAGAATTCAAGCGCCCGCGACACATGCCTGCAATTACGCTGCCGGATGGCAGCCAGAAGAAGTTTCGACGCGCCGGTCACCGTCGACCAGGTAGCGGCCAGCATTGGCGCGGGCCTGCGCAAGGCGGCTCTCGCGGGCAGCGTCGACGGCAAGCTTGTCGATACGAGCTTCGTCATCGACCACGACGCGAAGCTTCGCATCGTCACGTCGAAGGACACGGAAGGCCTCGAGATCCTGCGCCACTCGACCGCGCACCTGCTCGCGAAGGCCGTCCAGGAGCTCTACCCCGACGCACAGGTGACGATCGGTCCGGTCATCGAGGACGGCTTCTACTACGACTTCGCCTACAAGCGCCCGTTCACGCCGGAGGACCTCGCCGCGATCGAAAAGCGCATGACGCGAGATCGCTGGCGAAGGACCTGCCGGTCCATCGCACGCGTCATGGCGCGGGACGAGGCGGTCGCCTTCTTCAGGAATCTCGGCGAGCACTACAAGGCGGAGATCATCGCGAGCGATCCCCGCAAACGAGGCAATCAGCCTCTACGGCCAGGGCGACTGGATCGACCTCTGCCGCGGTCCGCACGTGCCATCGACCGGCAAGCTCAAGGCGTTCAAGCTGATGAAGGTCGCTGGCGCCTACTGGCGTGGCGACTCGCGCAACGAGATGCTGCAGCGGATCTACGGCACGGCCTGGCCCGACGAGAAGCAGCTCGCGGACTATCTGCACCGGCTCGAGGAAGCCGAGAAGCGCGACCATCGCCGGCTCGGCAAGGAGCAGGACCTCTTTCATATCCAGGAAGAAGCGCCGGGCGCGGTCTTCTGGCATCCGAAGGGCTGGACGCTTTTCCAGACGCTCATCGCCTACATGCGCGAGGCGCAGACAAAGGCAGGCTACGTCGAGATCAACACGCCGGAGCTGATGGACGCGACGCTCTGGGAGCAGTCGGGTCACCTCGAGAAGTTCGGCGAGAACATGTATCTCACGCAGACGCCGGACGAGCGCACCTACGCCATCAAGCCGATGAACTGCCCGGGCCACATCCAGGTGTTCCGGCAGGGATTGCGGAGCTACCGCGAGCTACCGCTGCGGCTCTGCGAATTCGGCAAGGTGCACCGGTACGAGCCCTCGGGCGCGCTGCATGGACTCATGCGCGTGCGCGCCTTCACGCAGGACGACGCTCACGTCTTCTGCACGCCCGGGCAGCTCACGGACGAATCGCGTTCGCGGCATCCACCTGATCCTCGCCATCTACAAGGACTTCGGTTTCGACGACGTCCAGATCAAGTTCTCAGACCGCCCGGCGAAGCGCGTGGGGGCCGACGACGTGTGGGACCGGTCCGAGGCGGCCTTGCTTGAGGCCTGTCGCGTGGCGGGAGTGGAAGTCACGTTGAACCCGGGCGAGGGCGCCTTCTACGGCCCGAAACTCGAGTTCGTGCTCCGGGACGCCATCGGCCGGGACTGGCAGTGCGGCACCTGGCAGGTGGATCTGAACCTGCCCGGGCGTCTCGGGGCCTCGTACATCGGAGAAGACAGCCAGCGGCACGTACCGGTGATGCTGCACCGGGCGATTTTCGGTTCCCTCGAGCGATTTTGCGGAATCATGATCGAGCACTACGCCGGTCGGCTGCCGCTTTGGCTGGCACCGGTGCAGGCGGTTTTGCTCAACATCACCGACCGTCAGGAGCCATATCTGCGTGAATGCGCTGAAACCCTGCAAAATCAGGGGCTTCGGGTCGAGATTGACTTGAGAAACGAAAAGCTAGGCTATAAGATTCGCGAGCACACGTTGCAGAGGATTCCCTATCTTCTGGTAGCGGGTGACAAGGAAGTCGAAACGAAGACCCTCGCGGTACGCACCCTGACTGGCAAGGACCTCGGGGCGGTGCCGCTTGAGTCGTTGGTCACGAGGCTCGATAAGGAAATTGCGAGCCGCGGACTACATAGAGTGGAGGACTAGGTTATAGCGACATCAGCCAAGCGCGTGCGGCGCAATGAAGAGATCAACTCCCCAACGTTGAGAGTCATCGATGCACATGGCGCGCAGGCCGGCGTCATGAGCCGCAGCGAAGCGCTCCAGATGGCGCAGGCGGCGGAACTCGATCTCGTCGAAGTGTCGCCCACCGCCGAACCGCCCGTCGTCCGCGTGATGGACTACGGAAAATTCCTGTTCGAGCAGAACAAGAAGGCGCACTCGGCGAAGCGCAAGCAGAAAGTCATCCACATCAAGGAAGTGAAGTTTCGTCCCGGAACGGAAGAAGCGGACTATCAGGTGAAGGTCAGAAACCTGACCCGCTTTCTGACGGAAGGGGACAAAGCCAAGATAACCTTGCGTTATCGCGGCCGCGAGTTGGTGCACCAGGAAATCGGCCGCCGGCTCCTCGATCGGATCGTTGGCGATCTCGCCCCTTACGGGCAGATCGAACAGCATCCGATGATGGAGGGCAAGCAGCTGATCATGGTCATAGCGCCAAAAAAGAAGTAACCGCAACGCTCGGCGGGCGACGCCCGCAGCCTGCGATTCGCCTGCAAGCGGCGCCACGCGAGTGGAGCTTGTGAGCAGGGCCACATAGAGGAGTCGATGTCATGCCCAAGTTGAAAACCAACCGGGCTGCGGCGAAGCGCTTTCGCAAAACGGCGAAAGGCTTCAAACGCGGCACGGCCTACCGTCGCCATAACCTCGGTCACAAGTCGCAGAAGACGAAGCGGCAGTTGAGGAGCCCCCACATGGTCCACGAGACCGATGTCGGGCGCCTCGCGCAGCTCCTTCCCCATGCGAAGTAATCCGAACCACCGAGGAATCTAAGTCATGGCAAGAGTCAAACGCGGCGTCACCGCAGGTCGGCGCCACAAGAAGATCCTTGGCAAGGCCAAGGGCTACTACAACGCGCGGCGCAAGGTCTTCCGCACGGCCAAGCAGGCCGTCATCAAGGCAGGCCAGTACGCGTACGCGGGCCGGCGCATCAAGAAGCGCGACTATCGTGCGCTCTGGATCGCGCGCATCAATGCCGCCGCACGCGAGCACGGGCTCTCATACAGCGTGTTGATCAACGGCCTGAAGAAGGCGAACCTCGCGATCGACCGCAAGGTGCTGGCCGAGATCGCGGTGAGCGATCCAGCCGCCTTCGGCGCCATCGCGGAGAAGGCGAAGTCGGCCGTCGCCGCCTAGCGGAGCCGGCCGTGGAGTCGATCGAGTCGCTGATCGCGAACGTCACCCGGGAGATCGAGAGTACCGCGAGTCTCTCCGAGCTCGACTCGGTGCGCGTGCGGCTGCTCGGCAAGCGCGGGCTGATCACCGAGCAGCTGAAAACCCTCGGCGCGCTTGAGGCGAGCGAGCGGGCGGCCGCCGGTCAGACGATCAATCAGGCGAAGACAGACGGTCACGGCTGCCATCGAGGCGCGCAGAGCGCATCTCGAACGTGAGTTCGTTGCGGCAGACCTTGCCGCGGGTGCGATCGACGTCACCGTGCCGGGCCGGGGACAGGAGCAGGGCGGGTTTCATCCCGTCACGCAGCGTACGGCGTCGCATGGAAAAGATCTTCGGCGGCGCCGGGCTTCGAAGTCGTCGAAGGCCCGGAAGTGGAAGATGAATTCCACAACTTCGAAGCGCTCAACATCCCGGAACTGCATCCGGCCCGCGCGATGCACGACACGTTCTACTTTCCGGACGGCAAGCTCCTGCGCACGCACACCTCGAACGTGCAGGTGCGCGTCATGCAATCGCGCAAACCCCCGCTACGCATCGTCGCTCCCGGCCGGGTCTATCGCTGCGACTCGGACATGACGCACACACCGATGTTTCACCAGATCGAAGGCCTGGTGGTCGACGAGGGGATCAGCCTCGCAAATCTCAAGTCGATGCTGCACCAGTTCATGGAGCTCTTCTTCGAGCGCAAGCTCAAGATGCGCTTTCGCCCGTCCTATTTCCCCTTTACGGAGCCCTCCGCCGAGGTCGACATCGAGTGCCTCCTGTGCGGCGGCCCAGGCTGCGCGTCGTGCAAGCGCACCGGCTGGGTCGAGGTGCTTGGCTGCGGCATGGTGCACCCGAATGTCTTCAGGCAGGTCGGGATCGATCCGGAGCGCTACACAGGCTACGCGTTCGGCATGGGAATCGATCGCATGGCGATGCTCCGCTATCAGATTCCGGACTTGCGCCTTTTCTTCGAGAACGATCTGCGCTTCCTCGCGCAGTTCCGGGCGGGCTGAGCCATGCGCGTCAGCGAACAGTGGCTCCGCGAGCTCGCGAATCCCCGCTGGGATTCAGCGACGCTTGCGCACCGCCTGACCATGGCGGGATTCGAGGTCGAATCGCGTGAGCCGGCGGCGCCGTCCTTTAATGGTGTTGTCGTCGGCGAAGTGCTCGCGGTCGAGCGGCATCCGGACGCTGACAAACTGAGCGTCTGCCGCGTCACAAGCAATGGCAAGGATCGGCTGACGATCGTCTGTGGCGCGCGCAATGTGCGCGCGGGCCTGAAGGCACCGCTTGCCATGATCGGCGCGCAACTGCCGGGCAACGTCAATGTCGGCCGGGCGAAGCTCCGCGGTGTCGAATCGGAAGGCATGTTGTGCTCGGCAAAGGATCTCGGTCTCGCCGAGCAAAGCGAGGGACTCCTCGAACTCCCGGCGTCGAGCCCGGTCGGCGGCGACGTGCGGGGCATCCTCAAGCTCGACGACACGGTGTTCGAAGTGAATGTCACGCCAAATCGCGGCGATGCCATGAGCATGCTCGGCCTCGCGCGTGAGGTGTCGGTGATTTCGGGCTGCGCGCTCAAGGCGCCGAAGCCCCGTGCAGTCACGGCAAAGAACAAGGACCGGTTTGCGGTGAAGCTCGAGGCTCCACGCGGCTGTCCGCGGCTCGTCTCACGGGTCGTGCGCGGCGTCGATAACTCGGCGAAGTCACCGATCTGGCTGCAGGAGAAATTGCGGCGCGCCGGATTGCGGTCAATTTCGCCGCTGGTCGACGTTACCAACTACGTGATGCTCGAACTCGGCCAACCAATGCACGCGTACGACCTCGCCAAGCTGCAGGGCTCGCTCCATGCGCGGCTTTCGGGCGCGGACGAATCCGTGACGCTTCTCGACGGTCGCGAGTTCGCATTGCCGTCGCAGACGCTCGTCATTGCAGACGAAGCGGGCGTGATCGGCATCGCAGGCGTCATGGGGGGGCTGCGAACGGCAGTCAGCGCATCCACGCGGGATGTTCTGTTCGAGGCGGCGTTCTTCCAGTCGACGGCACTCGCGGTTCGCACGCGTGCGCTGGGCCTCATCACGGACGCGTCGCAGCGCTTCGAGCGCGGTGTCGACTGGAACGGGGGCGTGCGCGCGATCGAACGGGCGAGCGAGCTGCTGGCGGAGATAGCCGGCGGCAGCTACGGCCCAGTGGCTGACACGGTCTCCAAGGCTCACCTGCCAAAGGCGAAGACCATCCGGCTGCGCCGCGCGCGAATTTCGCACCTTCTGGGGGTCGCGATTCCAGACCGCACCGTGAAAGCGATTCTCGAAGGACTTGGCCTCACGGGACGAGCCGACCGCGAAGGCTGGCACCTGTCGCCGCCGAGCCATCGATTCGATCTCGCGATCGAGGAAGATCTGATCGAAGAGGTCGCGCGGGTGAGCGGCTATGACGAGATTGGCGAGGCGCCGGCAATTTCGCAGGCGACGCCGCTCCCGGCGACAGAGCGATCGCTCGGCGCAGACCGTGCGGTCGCCATCCTGACATCGCGTGGTTACCAGGAAGCGATCACCTATAGCTTCATCGACCCGGAAATGGAGCGCCTCTTTTTGCCCGAGGCCGCGCAGATCCCCCTTGCGAATCCGATCGCTCAGAACCTCTCGGTTATGCGCGCATCGCTCTGGCCCGGACTCGTGCAGGCTCTCATCGAGAATCTGCGACGGCAGCAGGACCGGGTGCGGCTATGCGAGGCAGGCCGTCGCTTTGAGCGCGCGGGCACCGAGATCGTTGAGACCGACACGATCTCAGGCGCCGTCTACGGCGCGGCCCAACCGGAGCAGTGGGCGACCGGTCGCGGCGAATCCGTCGACTTCTACGACGTGAAGGGCGACATCGAGGCGATCCTGAGTGCGACAGGCCGAGCGGATGAGTTTCGATTCGAGCCGACGACGCGCGCGTGCCTGCATCCCGGTCGCAGCGCACGTATTTTCCGGAAAGACGTCGCGGTCGGCTGGGTCGGCCAGATGCATCCGGATCTCACGCGAAAACTCGATCTGCCACGAGGGCCGTACCTCTTCGAACTCGAGTCGCGCGGCGCGCTCGCGGCGGAAGTTCCTAATTTCGCTTCAGTTTCGCGATTCCCCGCCATTCGGCGCGACCTAGCCGTGGTTGTCGACGAATCGCTCCCACTGGCGCAACTCAAGGAAAATGTTAGTGTTACGGCGCGCGGTCTGCTGAGGGAGCTTAAAGTCTTCGATATCTACCGCGGACCGAAAATAGAAGCAACACGAAAAAGCATTGCTTTAGGCCTGATTTTACAAGAAAATTCTCGCACGTTGACTGACCAGGAAGCCGATGCCGTGGTGACCGCCGTAAAAGAGCGCCTGGCTACGCAATTCGGCGCCACGATACGAGATCAGTAATCCATGCCAGCACTCACCAAAGCAGAGATGGCGGAAGCCCTGTTCAATCAGCTCGGCCTCAACAAACGCGAGGCGCGCGAGCTGGTCGACCTCTTTTTCGAGGAAGTGCGCGCGGCGCTTGCCGGCGGAGAGCAGGTGAAGCTTTCCGGCTTCGGCAATTTCGACTTGCGCGACAAGAATCAGCGGCCGGGCCGAAACCCCAAGACGGGCGAAGAAATCCCGATCAGCGCGCGGCGCGTCGTGACCTTCCGCCCCGGACAAAAACTAAAAGCACGGGTCGAGGCTTATGCTGGAACCAAGCAATAACGACGAACTCCCGCCGATCCCGGGCAAGCGCTATTTCACGATCGGAGAGGTCAGCGACCTCTGCGGCGTGAAGCCGCACGTGCTGCGCTACTGGGAGCAGGAGTTTCCGCAGCTCAAGCCCGTGAAGCGGCGCGGCAATCGCCGCTACTACCAGCGCCAGGACGTCATCATCATCCGCCAGATCAGGAGCCTCCTCTACGAGCAGGGCTTCACGATCGGCGGTGCGCGTCAGCGCCTGACGGGCGATGAGGCGCGGGACGATCTGAATCAGAGTCAGCAGATCGTGCGGCAGCTCCGCATGGAGCTCGAAGAGCTCATCAAGATCCTCAGGCGCTAGCAGGCGCACGACGCGGCGCACCTTCCGCTAGAATCTCGAGTCCCTCGGTCGGGGCGTGGCGCAGCCTGGTAGCGCACTTGCATGGGGTGCAAGGGGTCGGAGGTTCAAATCCTCTCGCCCCGACCATTATTTGAACCGCCAAAACTCAAACGGATAGGGAGTTCTCATGCGCAAGATCCTTTGGCTTCTCGCCGCCACAGTGTCGTTCGCCCTGGTCGCGGGATGCGAAAGCGGCCCGGCGATTCGCGTCGATCACGATCCGGCGGTCGACGTCAGATCGTTCAAGACGTTCGCCTTCTTCGACAAGGTGGCGACCGATCGCGCGCAATACTCGACCATCGTCACCAACCGCCTGAAGCAGGCCACGCGCACGCAACTGGAGCGTGTCGGCTACACGTACAGCGAGCAGGATCCGGACCTGCGCGTGAATTTCTATCTCAATATCGCTGACAAGCAGGACATCCGCTCGACGCCGTCGGCGAGCATGGGCGTCGGCTACTACGGATACCGTGGCGGCATGTACGGGGCCTGGGGCGGCTATCCATACGATGTCGAAACCGTGAACTACAAGGCGGGGACGTTGAGCATCGACCTCGTCAGCGTCAAGAACAATGCGCTCGTGTGGCAAGGCCTTGCCGAAGGACGTGTCCAGCAATCGGCAGTCGATAATCCGGGTCCCGCGATCGATGCGGTGATAGCCCAGATCTTCTCGAACTTCCCGAATCCGCCGGCGAAATAGCCTGGATCTCAATTCCCGGCGAGGCCAACTGGCGCTGATCGCACTCGCGGTCACGCACTTGGCGCTCGCCGGATGCAGCCGCGAGTCCGCGGGACCTTCGCAGGCACCCGCTATCGCCAAGGCCGTGGCAACGTACGTAGGCGGCGCGCAGTGCGTTGCGTGCCACGCCGCGGAGGCAGCCCTCTGGCGCGACTCTCATCACGCGCTCGCGATGCAACCCGCGAACACGACAACGGTCCTCGGGAATTTCGCGGACGCGAAATTCTCCAAGAACGGCGTCGAGTCGAATTTCTTCCGCCGCGATGCTGAGTTTTATGTGCGCACCGACGGCGCGGATGGCCGGCTTGCGGATTTTCGCGTGGCGTACACCTTCGGTGTTCAACCTCTGCAGCAGTACTTGCTCGAGTTGCCGCAGGGGCGGTTGCAGGCGCTCAGCATTGCCTGGGACACCAGGCCGAAGGCGCAGGGCGGCCAACGCTGGTTTCATCTGTACCCGAACGAGAAGATCGATCATCACGACGTGCTCCACTGGACCGGCCCCGCGCAGAACTGGAATCACATGTGCGCGGACTGTCACTCGACCGACCTCAAGAAGAACTATCACCCGGACGGCGATCGCTTCGAAACGAACTGGACGGACGTGAATGTCTCGTGCGAGGCCTGCCATGGTCCTGGCTCGCTGCACGTGGCCTGGGCAAATGCGCACGAGAAGAGTTCCGATCCGACGCAGGGGCTGATGATCGCGCTTGAGAATCCTGTTGGCCGCTGGGCCTTTCAGGGCGGCGATCCCATCGCGAAGAGGCGGCAGGCAGCGAAAGCGCCGCTCGAAGTCGAAACCTGCGGTCGCTGTCATGCGCGCCGAGCGCAATTGTTACCGGGCTACCGTCCGGGCGATCCGCTGGAACAATCGTATCGAGTGGCCGCGCTCGACGCAGGGCTGTACTACGACGACGGGCAAAATCTCGACGAGGTCTATGAGTACGGATCGTTCCTGCAAAGCCGCATGTACGCGCAGGGCGTCACCTGTTCGAACTGCCACGATCCACACAGCGGACAGCTGCGCGCCACGGGCAACGCCGTCTGCGCGCAGTGCCACCAGTCCAGTCACTACGACACACCGACACATCACTTTCACACGGCGGGGACCGAGGCCGCGCAGTGCGTCTCGTGCCATATGGTCGAACGCAAGTACATGGTGATCGACGGCCGGCGCGATCACAGCTTCCGTGTGCCGCGGCCGGATCTATCCGCGAAGGTTGGCTCACCGGACGCCTGCACAGCGTGCCACGACAAACGAGACGCGAACTGGGCCGCCGCGGCGATCGTGCACTGGTATGGTCCCGAGCGTCTGCGCGGGCCCCGCTATGCCGAAGCGATTCATGCGGGGCGCAACGCTCTGCCCGGTGCCGAACAGGCCCTGGCAAGCGTTGCCGCGGACGATTCGATGCCGGCCATAGCACGTGCCACTGCAGTGTCGCTGCTGTCGTCTTACCTGAGTGCCAACTCCCTGCCAGTGATTGCCCAGTCGTGCCAAAGATGACAATGCGCTCGTGCGCCGCGCGGCAATGGAGGCTCTCGCAGGTCTTGATCCGCAAACGCGCGTGTCGCTCGCGTTTCCTCTCCTTGCCGATCCGGCGCGCAGCGTCCGGCTCGAGGCGCTCGGCAACCTGCTCGACAGCAAACCGGGTTCGCTTGCACCCGACCAGCAGAATGCATTCGATGCGGCGGTCGCGGACTACCGCGAAGTTCAGTCATACAACGCCGATCGCGCCGATGCCCGTGTGAATCTCGGCATGCTTGAGATGCGTCTCGGGAATCCGCAGGCAGCAGAGCAAGCATTCGAAGCGGCGATCCGGCTGCAACCGTCCTTCGTGCCTTCGTACGTCAATCTCGCCGACCTATATCGCAGCCAGGGCGAGGAGGGGAAGGCCGAGCAAGCGCTACGCGCGGGCCTCAAGGTCGATGCGCAAACGGCCGAGCTGCATGAAGCGCTGGGCCTCGCGCTCGTGCGCCAGAAACGACTGCCGGAAGCCACGAATGAACTCGCCCGTGCATCGCAGCTGCGGCCGGACATTGCCCGCTACGCGTACGTTCATGCGATTGCGCTGAACGAACTTGGCGATGTTCGCGGCGCGATCAAGGTGCTCGAGACTGCGCACCGGCACTTTGCAGACAACCGGGAGATCGTGATGGCGCTGGTCGAGTACAGCGCCCGCGCCGGGGACCGCGCCGCAGCCGTTCGCTGGGCCAGGACGCTCGTTGAAATCTCACCCGGCGACCCACAGGCGCAGGAATTGCTTCATCGGCTCGGCGGACAGTAGCTGGCCACGTCGGCCGCAAGCTGACCGCCTAATGCGGCGCCTCAGGATTCTTTGCGGGCACTGTCGTTCAGGGCGCGCTGCACATGCATCTGCAGGTTGAAGCTCATCTCGCCGAAGGACCGCGGCATCTTCAGTCCGAGCACCCGGTGATTGAGATCTTCGATGCGCGCGATCAACTGCGCACGCTCTGTGGGATCCGTGGTCTGCTGTAATGTGCGCTCGATGGACAGCAGTTCGCGATAGAGGCGGTAGATGCGGCGCTGCATTTGCCAGCGATAGAGCCTCGGCAGCACGGACCAGAGCGGATACAGAATGCCCGCGATCGGCAGCACGATGACGAGCAGCCGCTGCACGAGATCCGCAAGCCAGAAGGGAAGGCTCCGTTGCAGGATGGAGGCCCCGGACTTGTAAACAGCCAGCGCATCGGAGCTGACGGGCAGATCAATGGCCTCGGGCGCGGGGAATTCATTGGCCCGCTGGAAGATCCCGGGCGGCGAATGCACTTCGATCGCCGCGCGTAGCAACAGATATCGCAGGGCCGGGTGCAGATCCTGCCGTACGGCGAGGCTCGCCTTGGATGCAATCAGCAACACGTCCATCGGCGGACGGTTAGCTCCGAGGTCGGCCACGCCCTGCGGCAACACGAGCTTGCTGAGTTTGGGATATCGCGCGACATAGGCATCGGCGCGGTTGAAGCTAAGGAGCTCGATGCCCGGCGCGACCAGCAACTGCTGTACCGCGGGCGCATCCCATGCGGAAAGGATCACGGTCAAATCCAGCTCGCTCGCGATCAATCGACGCGCCGCTTCCTCCGGCGAATCGGCCGAGAGCTGCAGCTTCTTCGTGTCGACCTGGTTGAGCTCGAACAGCTTGAGCGCGAGCGGTCGCGTCGCGCTTCCCGTGGGGCCGATGGACACCCTCGCATCCGGCCGACCACGCAGCAGTTCGTCGAGCGATGTGCAGCGGCAGAATACCCACACCGGCTCGAAAAACACGGTACCGAGCGAAACCAGATCGGGCGAATCGCGCTCGCTAGTTGTACCGCCCTGCAAAAACCCTGCGGACACTTTGGTCCGCGGGTCGCGCAAACGCTCGAGATTCTCGATCGCGCCATTTGTCGCAACGAGATGCAGCCGCACGCCATCGCGCGCCAGTATGTCGCGGTAACGCTCGCCGAATTCGCCATAGGCGCTGCCGGGAGGACCCGTCGCAATCGTCACGTCACGCCCGGGCAGCGGGCTAATGACTTCAAGGAGAATCCACAGGACCACGACAGCCGTGACGGTCAGCGCCGCGATGCCAAGCGGCGTCCCCAGGATGTGACGATTGAAAGTCAGACGAATGAACGCTTCCTCAGCTCATTGACCGGTGGGTCGCGCGCCCTTGCAGCTGCGTTGTCCTGGGCGGATCCGGAACCGAGACTAACGAGGCACGCCATTGTCGTCAAAGGAGCTGCGTCGCCCGGCAGGGAGCTATCTGAACTAAGGAACGCCGCTAGGACTTAGTACCTATCCCGTCACCCCGCCTTCACTTGTAGAGTATCGGGTGTTGCTAATGGTCCGGTAGCTCGACCGTCGATCGGATAGCATTCCCAAGTCACGCGCGCACCAAGTCGCTCAATGCGCGGCATCCGTAACGGCTTCGCTCGCCTCGCCTCCTCACCGACTGTCGGAGCTATCGGCGATGAAGTCCCGCACGACAGACAATCAACAATAGAAGGGGACACACGATGCAAAATACACGGCAAGGACTGGCACTTCGACTGGCAGGCGCGGCCTTGGCGCTGCTGGGGCTCCTGGGCAATGCCCAGGCAGCCGACAAGAAACCGAACATTCTCATCATCTGGGGCGATGACATCGGCTACTGGAACATCAGCGCCTACAACCAGGGAATGATGGGCTATAAGACGCCCAACATCGACCGCATCGCCAAAGAAGGCGCGCTCTTCACCGACTGGTACGGCCAACAGAGCTGCACCGCCGGGCGCGCGTCTTTCATCACCGGCCAGGTCGGCTTTCGCACCGGCTTGCTAAAGGTCGGGTTACCGGGTGCCAAAGAAGGGCTGCAAGCACGCGATGTCACGATCGCCGAGCTCCTGAAGGCGCAAGGCTACGTGACCGGTCAGTTCGGCAAGAATCACCTCGGCGATGCCGATGCCACGCTGCCGACTGTACATGGATTCGATGAGTTCTACGGATCGCTCTATCACCTCAACGCCGAGCAGGAACCCGAGAATCCGGACTACTTCAAGGATCCGGCGATGATCAAGAAGTACGGTACGCGCGGGGTACTACACACCTGGGCGAATCCGGACGGCACGCAGAAGATCGAGCTCACAGGTCCGCTCAATATCGAGCGCATGAAGACAGTGGATGAGGAATTCACCCGGGAAGCACTGCGCTTCATGACGGACGCGAAAAAGGCGAACAAGCCGTTCTTCCTTTGGTGGAACTCGACGCGAATGCATGTCTTCACGCACCTGAAGAAGGCGAGTGAAGGCAAGACCGGCCTCGGCGTCTATCCGGACGGCATGGTCGAGCACGACGGCATGGTTGGCCAGTTGCTGGACAAACTCCACGAGCTCGGTCTCGATGACAACACCATCGTCATGTACTCCACCGACAACGGCGCCGAGGAGATGTCGTGGCCCGATGGCGGTACGACGCCGTTCCGCGGCGAGAAGAACACCAACTGGGAAGGCGGTTACCGCGTGCCGGCCGCAATTCGCTGGCCCGGCGTCATCAAGCCCGGCACGGTCAGCAACGAGATCTACGCCCACGAAGACATGCTGCCGACGTTGCTTGCCGCAGCCGGTGTGCCCGATGCGAAGGAGCAGCTCCTGAAGGGCATGACGGTCGGCAACAAGACCTTCAAGGTGCATCTCGATGGCTACAACATCACCGATTCGCTTGCCGGCAAAGCACCGGACCCGCGTCGTGAGATGTTCTATTTCAATGACGATGGCTCATTGGTGGGATTGCGCTACGACCAGTGGAAAATCGTGTTCGCCGAGCAGCGCGCTGAGGGCTTCGATGTCTGGCAGGAACCGTTCGTCGACCTGCGCGTGCCGAAGATCTTCAACCTGCGCTCGGATCCGTTCGAGAAAGGCGACCTTGTTGGCATGGACTACCAGCACTGGCGGGTCGACCGGAGCTTCCTGCTCGTGCCGGCGCAACAATACGTCGGCGCATTCCTGGCGTCGTTCAAGGAGTTCCCGCCGAGCCAGACGGTCGGCTCCTTCAGTCTCGAAAAGGTCCTGAAGACGCTCACTGACGCGCAGACCAGCGGCAAATGACCGCGCGCCCCGTGCAACGCTGACTTGCGCACAGGGGTCACACCCGTCCTGAGCGGGTGTGGCCTTTTTCATCATCAGAGAGAGACGTTTCTCTGACAATCTCAACGATGCAGGCACAACCATGAACGCTCTGCTGACCGTGAGCGCCGTGATCGAAGTTGGCGCGGGCCTGGCGCTACTGGTATTCCCGTCGGTAACGGCGGTGGTCCTGGTCGGCGTACCCCTGGAAATGCCGGTGGCCTTGACCGTGGCGCGCGTTGCCGCAGCTGCGCTGCTTGCCTTAGGACTCGCCTGCTGGGTGGCACGACGTGACGCGCCAGGTCTCGCCGCGAGGGGTGTCGTCGCTGCGATGTTGCTTTACAACGTAGCCGCCGCCGCTGTACTCGCCTATGCAGGCGCGGGCTATGGCCTGCACGCAGTCGCGTTGTGGCCGGCGGCGCTTCTTCACGGCGCGATGGCTGTCTGGTGCGTTGCGAGTCTACTGAATAAGCGTGGGCAGGCGAGTCGGTCGATCTGATCCGGTACGGACCGGCGGTCAGCTAAACTCAGCCGTACGTACCGAATGAACGAACTACTGAACCATCGAAGGGAAACAACATGCAAGCGGCGATCGTGAAGACAAGAATCATGCGCGCGGCCCTCGGCCTTGCGCTGGGCGCCACGCTGGCGTTACTGGTGGCGTGCACACAGTCGCAGACGCCGGCGCCGGCGCCGGACGCGCAAGCACAGAACGTTCTGCCGCGACCGGCACAACCATTCGCCGGCAAGATCGGCCGCACGGTGGCGGAGTCCACGAAGGACTTCCCGAAGGAAGTCACTGCGCCGAAGGGCGCGCCCAATATCCTGCTCATCCTCACGGATGACGTGGGCTTCGGCGCATCGTCGACCTTCGGTGGACCGATTCCGACGCCAACGATGGATCGTCTGGCGAAGGCCGGATTGCGCTACACGCAGTTCCACACCACGGCGCTGTGCTCACCCACGCGCGCGGCGCTCCTCACCGGGCGAAATCATCACAGCGTGGCGACGGGCGTGATCATGGAGCTCGGCACGGGCTTTCCCGGCTATAACAGCCTGCAGCCAAAGAGTGCAGGGACGTTCGCCGAAATCCTCAAGCAGAACGGCTACAACACCGCCTGGTACGGTAAGAACCACAACGTGCCCGATTGGCAGACGAGCCAAGCGGGGCCGTTCGATCTCTGGCCGACGGGACTCGGCTTCGAATACTTCTATGGATTCATAGGCGGCGACACGAGCCAATGGGCGCCTGCGCTCTTTGAAGGTACCAAGCCCATCGAGCCGCCGCACGACGCCAAGGATTATTTCTTCGATCGCGACATGGCCGACCACGCCATTGACCGTATCCGCATGCTGCATGCCGTCGCGCCGCAGAAACCGTGGCTTACGTACTACGCACCGGGCACGGCTCACGCGCCACATCACGCGCCGCCGGACTGGATCGCGAAATTCAAGGGCAAGTTCGACCAGGGCTGGGACAAGCAGCGTGAGGAAACCTTCGCCCGGCAAAAGGAGCTCGGTCTCATCCCGGCTGATACGAAGCTGACGCCGCGTCCGGCCGAAATCGGCGCGTGGGATGCTCTCGACGCCGACCACAAGAAAGTGGCCGCCCATATGATGGAGGTCTATGCCGCCGCCCTGGCACATGCCGACTATCAGATGGGCCGCATCCTCGACGCCATCGAGGAAACGGGCCAACTGGACAACACGCTGGTCATCTATATCCAGGGCGACAACGGCGCGAGTGCCGAGGGCACGCCGCAGGGATTGCTGAACGAGATGGCTGTCTTCAACGGCATTCCCGAGGACTTCAAGGAAGTGAAGCGTCGCATGAATGAACTCGGCGGACCTACGACCTTCAACCACTACCCGGTCGGCTGGGCCCATGCCATGGACACGCCATTCCAGTGGACCAAGCAGATTGCGTCGCACTTCGGCGGTACGCGCAACGGGATGGTCATCTCATGGCCTGCGCGCATCAAGGACCAGGGAGGCATCCGCACCCAGTTCTCCTCGGTCATCGACATCATGCCGACGCTCCTGGAAGCCGCTGGCGCCGCTGCGCCCACGAGCTTGAACGGTGTCGTACAGAAGCCGATCGAAGGCACGAGTCTGGTGTATTCGTTTGATGACCCGAAGGTGGCATCGAAACACACGACGCAGTATTTCGAAATGATGGGCAATCGCGGGATCTATCACGACGGCTGGGTTGCCGCGACCACGCCGCCAATCGCTCCGTGGGAGACTGGCAAGTCCGTCGATGTGAACTCCTACGCGTGGGAGCTCTATCACGTGAGCGAGGACTTTTCCGAAGCGAACAATCTCGCCGAAAAGGAGCCTGCAAAACTCAAGGAGATGCAGGACCTCTTCTGGAAGGAGGCGGAAAAATACAACGTGCTGCCGATCGACAACAGCAAGCTGGAGCGGTTCGACGTGAGTCTGCGCCCCAGCCTGACCCGCGGGCGCGATGTGTTCACCTTCTACCCCGGCATGGTTCGCATTCCCGAGGGCAGCGCGCCGGATACGAAGAACAAGTCCTGGCAGATCAAAGCAGACGTCGTGATCCCCAAAGGCGGCGCGGAAGGCACGCTGGTCACCCACGGCGGGCGCTTCGCCGGCTACGGTCTCTACCTGCTCAAGAACAAGCCGGTCTTCTGCTACAACCTCGCCGGCGTCAATCGCTACTACGTTGCCGGTAAGGACGCGCTGACGCCCGGTGCGCACACGATCGTCTATGACTTCACGTACGACGGGGGCGGCATCGGAAAAGGCGGCATCGGCACGCTACTCGTGGACAGCAAGGCCGTTGCCAGCAGTCGCATTGATCACACCCTGGCATTTCGCCTTGCAGTCGACGAGACGCTGGACATTGGAGAAGACACGGGCACACCCGTCACCGAGGACTACCATGTGCCATTCAAGTTCACCGGCGAGATCAAGAAGATCGTGATCGATTTGACGCCGGAGCAATTGAGCGCGGATGAAGCTGCGAAGCTGAAAGAGGGCGAAGCCGCCGCCGTCAGCGTTACCGAGTAGGCATCGATCGCCAGCGCCCGCCGTTCCCTGCAGCGGCGGGCGTTACTACGCCGAATTGATGATCGGCTATGATCATCCGCTCGAGGGGGCTGCAATGAAAAGAATAAGCAGACCATGTTCGCTTGGCTGGAGCCTGGTTCTTGCGCTCGTGGGTGTCGCCGGCTGCGGTGACAAGGCCGGCGCGCCGCCCGGCAGCGCCAGTTCTGCGACCACGTCCGAACAAGCCGCACCGGCCCCCGCTGCGCCGGCTGCGGATACAAGCGCTCTCCATGATCTCGTCGAGGGACAGACGCCATGGAGCGGTGATCTCGACGGGATGATCGAGCGCGGCTACATCCGGCTGCTCACCGTCCACAGCAAGACCATCTATTTCCTCGATAGGGGTGTTCTTCGGGGCACGGCCGTAGAGTACGCGCGCTTGTTCGAGGACGATCTCAACAAAAAGCTCAAGGCCCAGAAGAAACTCAAAAACAAGAATCTGAGGGTGCGCGTCGTGTTCTTCCCGGTACAACGCGACCAGCTACTGCCTGCATTGGCCGCCGGCAAGGGCGATATCGTCGCCGCCGGCCTCACGATCACGCCTGAGAACCAGAAGCTCGTGGACTTCAGTGCCGCCGGCATGAGTGACGTGAACGAGATCGTGGTGTCGGGACCCGCCTCGCCGAAAATCGCGAACGTTGACGACCTTTCAGGCAAGTCAGTCTTTGTTCGCAAGTCGTCGAGCTTCTACGAGAGTCTCGTCGCGCTCAACAAGAGGTTCGCGGCCGAAAAGAAGGCGCCCGTGACGCTCACGGAGGCGCCAGAGGTACTGGAGGATGAGGATCTGCTCGAGATGCTCAATAGTGGCCTCGTTGAGTTCGTCGTTGTCAATCAATTCACCGCAGACTTCTGGAAGCAGATTTTCCCCTCGATCACCGTGCATCCGGATATTGCCGTTCGCACCGGCGGCGAGATCGCGTGGGCGATCCGCAAGGGCACGCCGCAGCTCAAGGCAATGCTCGATGACTTCGCGAGGCGTAATAAAGCCGGAACCTCGACCGGCAACCAGCTCCTGACGCGATACCTCAAGAACGTCAAGTACGTCAAGAATGCCGCGTCCGAGACGGAGCGGAAGAAATTCCTGGCACTCGTCCAGTATTTCAAGAAGTACGGCGACAAGTACGACGTGGACTGGATCCTGATGGGCGCACAGGGTTACCAGGAATCGCAGCTCAATCAGAATGCGAAGAGCTCCGTGGGTGCAATTGGAGTCATGCAAGTGATGCCCGCGACCGGGAAGGAATTGAACGTGGGCGACATCACCCAGACCGAAGCAAACATCCATGCGGGCGTCAAGTACATGCGCTTCATGATGGATCGCTACTACGCGGACGAGCCCATGACGAAGCTCGACAAGGCGCTATTCACGTTCGCGTCGTACAACGCCGGCCCTGCGCGCGTGCGGCAACTGCGGACGGAAGCCGCGAAGCGCGGCCTAAACCCGAACGTCTGGTTCCAGAACGTGGAATACGTGGCGGCCGACAAGATCGGCCAGGAGACGGTGACCTACGTCAGCAACATCTATAAGTACTACATCGCCTACAAGCTGGTGATGGAGAGCCAGGCCGCCAAGCAGGCGGCCCGCGAGAAGATCAAGGGCACCGCGCAATAGCAATATTCGACGGGAAGCTCGCACCATGAGATTCAAGCAGGTTGGGGTCTGTTTTGCTGCGGCACTGCTCGTTGCCGGTTGCACTCACCTCGGCCCCAAAAGCATCCCGGTCGACCGCTTCGACTACAGCTCATCGATCGCCGACTCGTGGAAGCAGCAGACGCTCCTGAACATCGTGAAGATCCGCTACATGGATCTGCCGGTGTTCGTCGACGTGGCGTCGATCGTCGCGGGCTATTCGCTGCAGACCGGCGTCTCGGTCAACGGACTTGCCTCCTCGCACAGCGCCCAGGGCGACTACGGTGCCATCGGCGGACAGGCTGTCTACACCGACCGGCCGACTATCACCTACGTGCCGCTGACCGGTGAGAAATTCCTGCGCGGGCTGATCACGCCGATCGATCCAAAGAACATCTTCTTCATGCTGCAGTCGGGCTATGCGGCGGACTTCATCCTTGGCCTCACGGTCGAGTCGCTCAATGGCACGCGCAACCGGTCGACGGCGGGCGGCGTGGTACGTGAGGCGGATCCGGAATTCGTGCGGGCATTGAAGTTGATGCGCGAAGTGCAGACAGCCGGGGCCATGGGCATGCGCGTTGAAGAGGACAAGGCCAGAGGTTCAACAGGTGTCGTTTTCTTCCGCCGTGACGATGTCTCGCCGGAGATTTCGGACAAGGCGGCCGAAATCCGGCGATTGTTGCACCTCCCGGCCGACGGACAGCGATTCACGCTCGTATATTCGCCTGCACGCGGCGCAGAAGGGGAACTCGCGGTCAACAGCCGCTCGATGCTGCAGATCATGGGAGCGTTCGCGAGCTACCTGGACGTCCCCGAAGAGCACCTGCAGGACCACAGCACGTTGGCCGCCCCCTCCGACAGCGCTCGGGCAGAGGACGCTAATCGGGGGGTGCGGATTCACAGTGGCAGGGCCAGGCCGGAGGGTGCATTCGCCGCCGTCGAGTACCGCGGTTACTGGTTCTGGATTGAGGAGGGCGACTGGCTGTCGAAGCGTGCGCTGACGGCAGTCATGTTCTTCTTTACGCTCGCGAATTCCGGCAGCGATGAGAAGCTGCCCTTGATCACAATCCCGGCCCAATAGAGAATGAGTCCAGCCATCGAAGGCGCAGCGCCCTATAATCGCGCCCCGATCCGGAACAACTTGACCAAAGACCGGGAAGTCTCAATGAGAATGACTCGCATGCGACGGTCTGCCTCCGTGCTCGCCTTGGCGTCAGCACTTTTCGCGATGATCAGCGCAAGCGTGTCCAGCCAAAGCACCAAGCCGGCTGCGGCGGCGCCACCTGCACCAACTGCAGCACCTGCAGCATCGGCGACCGCTGCCCCGGCGGCCAAGCCCTTCAAGGAAGAAGAGCTTGCGTCACTCGTCGCGCCCATTGCGCTCTACCCCGACCAGGTGATCGCCCAGATTCTCATGGCGTCGACCTATCCGCTCGAGGTCGTGGAGGCCTATCGCTGGGTGCAGGCGAACTCGAAACTGAAGGGCGAGGCGCTCGCAACGGAAGCCAAGAAGCAGTCGTGGGACGCGAGCGTTCAGGGCCTTACCGCGTTGCCCGACGTCCTCAAGATGATGGACGAAAAGCTTGACTGGACGCAGAAGCTCGGCGACGCGGTGCTCGCCCAGCAGGCCGACGTGCTCGCGATGGTGCAGACGCTGCGCAAGAAGGCCAAGGATTCGGGGAATCTCAAGAGCGACGAGCACCAAACGGTGAAGACAGAGCCGGCTCCGGCGCCGGCGGCTGGCGCGACGACGAGCACCACGGCAGCGGCCACCACCACCACCATTGTCATAGAGCCAACCAATCCGGAAGTGGTGTACGTCCCGACGTACAGCCCGACCGTCGTGTACGGGGCGTGGATGTATCCGGCCTATCCGCCGTACTACTACTATCCGCCGTACTACAACCCGGCCGCAGGATTCTGGTGGGGCGTTGGGGTCGGCATCAGCATCGGAGTCTGGGGCAGCGTCTGGAACAACAACTGCAACTGGGGTGGCGGGGATATCACCATCAACCGGGGCGACATCAATATTGATCGCGGCGACCGCAACACCATCAATAACGGCGACCGTGGGAATCGCGGGGACCGGGGTAATGGTGGCGCGAGTAACAAGGGTAGTAGCTGGCAGCACAATCCCGACCACCGCAAGGGCGTCGACTATCGGGACAGCGGTACCGCCAAAAAGTACAACAGTCCGCAGACCAACCGTGCGTCGACAAGCGATGCATACCGAGGCCGATCCGACGCCGGGGCAAGTGCGGGGACACGCGATCTCGGGGGTGGCGGCGCTGGGACACGTAACCAGGGCGGCGCCAGCGCTGGAACTCGCGATGTCGGTGGTGGTAGCTCGGGTACACGCGACCTCGGCGGCGCAAGCGCAGGAACGCGTGACGTTGGCGGTGGTAGCTCGTCGCGAGCGGGCACGTCGAGCTCGCGCAGCACGTCGAGCAGCATGTCCAGCAGCAGATCGAGCGGCGGCAGTGCATTCGGCGGCACGAGCAGCGGCTCACGCGCCAGCAGTTATGGATCGCGCGGCGGCATGAGCCGCGGTGGCGGCGGCGGAGGGAGACGGCGATGAGTTGCGGAGTACCGCGTTCGATGTTGTCGTTCACTTGGCACCGCGGGCTGGTGGCTGTGCTTGTCGCAGGCTCCATGGCCTGTGCGCTCTGCACCAGCGCGTCTGCAGAGCCGACCGGAAAGGCTTTCTCGACGCCCGAAAAGGCAGTCGACGCGCTGGTGGGGGCGCTGCGCAAATACAATCCGAAGGAACTGCTGGCCATTTTCGGCAAGGGTTCGGAGGCGCTATATCAGTCGGTCGATCCGGTCGTGGATGAGACCAACCGCAATGGCTTCCTCGAGCTCTATGACGCCAAACACGAGCTCGTGCCGGGCACGGATGGATCGATGGTGGTGACCGTTGGCACCGACCCCTGGCCCATGCCGATCCCTCTTGTGAAAACGGGTAAGGGGTGGGCATTCGATACGGCGGCGGGACAGGACGAAATCCTCAACCGTCGCATCGGGCGCAACGAACTGCAAACGATTCAGACCTGCCTCGCAATTGTCGACGCGCAGCGCGAGTACTATTCGCGCGACCGCGACGGCGACGGCATTCTCGAGTACGCGCAGGCATTCCGCAGCGTCGTCGGGCGGCACAACGGATTGTTCTGGCCGCGCGGAAGCGGGCGAGCCGGTGAGCCCTCTTGGTGAGCTCTTCGCCGCGGCGGCCGCGGAAGGTTATGCGGCGCCGGTTTCGGCCTATCACGGCTACCACTACAAATTGCTGACGGCACAGGGCCCGGCCGCGAAGGGCGGTGCGTACAGCTACCTGGCGGGCGACAATCAGATCGGTGGTTTCGCGATTCTTGCCTATCCGGCGACTTACGGTGAGCTGGGCATCATGAGCTTCATCGTGAATCACGAAGGCGTCATCTATCAGCGCGACCTCGGCGCTGATACGGAGGCTGCGGCGAACAAGATCACGACATTCGATCCCGTCATGGGATGGACGCCTGTCGCGGACAAGGATCTCGCACCGATTCCGGAGGATTGAATAGGGGTAGGTACAAACCGCAACGGGAATCCGTACGGAACGCAGTACCGTCTGCCGCGCGCGGGTACTAGCATGTTGGGCGGAGACAGCGACGCGGCTCGGGTGGCGTTGTGCAAGCATGGCTGCATCAGACAATGGCGCAGCCCGGAGATAGGGGAAGTTTGTGTTCGATGTTGTTTCAGACCGTCTTTCAAGGAGATCGATTGTGAATACCAAGGTGAAATTGACTGCGGCGGCCGCAGTGCTGGCGGGTTTGGCCGTCCTCGGCGCGACGACTGCCATGAGTGCCGACGAGCCGGCTCCGGCGCTCAAGTGTTCGGACATTCTGTGGAACGCGGAATTGCTTGCCAAGTATCCGAAGGCGCCGGCGGCGTGCCAGGAAGTCGCGGTGCGTGAGGGCAAGAAGTACGCACGCTTCATCGCGAACGTGACGGCGGTGAGCGCCGAATCCGTGAACGTGAAGTTTACGAACGTCGTCGGCATGGAGGGCCGCGAGTTGACGATCAAGCCGAAGGCCGGGGCCACGGTCACGGTCGACGGCAAGAAAGTTGCCTACGCGAAGCTCCATAAGGGCGATGTCCTGACGTTCTGGATCGTCGAGAATCGTCTGGGAGTTATTTCGGATCCGTCGGACACGACAGAGTCCGAAATCGAGGTCAAGTAGCACCGCGAGGCCGCGCGCCTGCCTTGAAGTTGCAGGCGCGCGGTCGAGTGGTTCTCCGCCCGGCCTAGTTCTTGATGCCGTGGGCCTTGTCGAGGCCCTTCTTCAGGATTTTCGCCCAGCTCGAGGCGATCATCCGCGCCTCCGAAGCGTTCACAACGCTGTTGCTGAGCTGCATCATCCCGGTATCGGTCGCTTCGCGACGGTCGACCGCGCGTGCAATGATGGCGCCGGACTCCGAATCGCGCAGCTGGATGACAAGCGTCATCTCACCGGCCGAGACCGTGTAGGTGCGTGAGCGCCCGGACGTCATCGTGTCGGGCGCGTTCACATACAGGTTGATGATCATGGCCTCGACGCGCAGCACGTCGGGGCCCGGCTCGGTGACCATCTGGTAGTTGCCCTTCTGCAGTTCCTTGACGAACTCCTCGTAGACAATCTTGCCGACGCCCGTGCGGATGTTCTCCCGCTCCTCGGTGCTGAGCTTGAAGCGGCTGCCGGTCTTCTCGGGGTTCCAGTCCTTGTGGAAGGCGACATCGATCGGATCGATCATGACCTTGCTATAGGTCGCAAGCGTCGCACCTGGCAGCGCATAGGCGACGTCGATGCCCTTGACCTTGATCTTCTGCAGGCCGTCGGCGCTCATCGCCTCATCGAATTGTTCCTGGGAGCCCGCCCAGGCATTCATCGTCAGCATGGCCGCGGCCGCCACGGCCGCGGCCCGCAAGCATCGAGTGATCTTCACGGTGCCTCCTGCGTTACGGGGCCGGGCCGACCGCGATGGCCAGCGACTCCGTGTAGGTGATGACAACCTTATCGTCCGCCTTCAACGTCTTGATGAACGCCTGTCCCTGTGGCCGCACGATATTCACGGTACGCACGACGTTGTCAGGACCGTAGAACTTCACGACATTGTTCTTGGTGTCGACCGAAGCGATGGTCACAGTCACTGTCTTGATGCTGCGCGCCGACACGCCCGGCTTCTGGCCGAGTTCCGCACGCTCCGCGTCGAGACTCGAGGTTGGTAGTTCCGGGTCGCCCGGCTTGTGGAGCCTTGCGCTCAGCGACTGGTAGTACTTGACGTTGATGTGGTCCCCGACCTTGACCTGCGGCAGGTTCCGGACGACCGGGTCGACTTCGAGTTCGAACTCTTCGCCCGCATCCGTCTTGACCATCAACAGTCGATTCGGAACATCGACCTTCGTGACCAGCACGGACGCCGTCACGGCGTCTTCGACGCTCACGGGCTTCGGGTCGCCGGCGTAGGCGCCAGCCGCCACCAGCAAGGCGGCAAGAAACATTGCAATTCGCTGCATTTAAGATGCTCCGGTTAGAAATTGGCCGTAACGTAGATCTGCGCGCCGCTATAGCGCCACTTCAGCGACCCGTCGAAGGCGTCTTGCTGACATCGAGTCGCGTCTTGAAGCCGTTGTACCCGACGCCGACGCCAAAGTGGTCGCCGAACATCCGTACGATGCCGGCGCGGAAATCATTGACGTGGCCCTGGTAGTCGCCGTAGCTGATGACGAAGAACTGCTCCTGACCATCCAGGTACCACTTCGGTGCGAACTCCCACAGGGCCCGTACGCCGAACACCGGAAGCGGCGCCGACGTATCGTGCTGTTTCCGCTCGCCCTGGATGGGTACGCCGTTCACAATCGCCCCGATCCGGAAAGTCGAACTTGACGCTGTGGATACCGGCCGATCCGGCCAATTCGAAGGTCGACCTTTTCATGAAGACGTACTCGTAGGCAAGCTCGACGATCGTCGTGCTTGTTCTTGGCCGTAACTGTAGCGTCGACGGGGTAGGTGGTGTCGCCAATGGTGATATCGCGCTGAAGCGTCCCGGTGCTTGACCGACTAGTACTGAAGTACATGGCCCGCAGCTTGTGGCGCTTGAAGAATCGCCAGGTCCCATCCAGACGGAAGCGGTCCGCGTCCTTGAATCCAAGATCCCTGTTGAGGTCGACGTCGGTCCCGACCTGACCCGCGCTGCCGTTGACCTGGATCTTGGTGTTGGTGCTCAGCATGAACGTCCCGAGGGAGAGCATGAACCGATCGTTCAGGGGACCCGAGTCGGACTCAGCCGAGGCCTGTACGTCGTCCGCCTCATCGGCGCGGGCAAGCCCGGGCGCGGCAATTGCGGTCGCACCGGCGACGAGCGCCAGGAGGGCAGATGTCAAATACATTTCGAGTCATGAGTAGAGTCTCCCCTAGAGTCAGCGCGCGATTTTAGTTGAAGCCCGCGTGCAGTGCGTCATTGGTTATATCTGGCTAGAACGCGAATGCCACGCCCAAGGCCGGACCGGACATCGCCATATCGTACTTGAATAAGTGTTGCGCCGCTACCGCTTTGATAGTCGGCACTGAGATAGCGATACCCACCCACAACCGATATTGTCTTGCCAGCCTGCCAGCGCACCGCCGCCACCGCCTGCCAGGCAAGATCCGACCCGATGCCGAAGCCCCCGATGTCGCCACGCAAGGCGAACGACCACTTGTCGCTCAAAGGTATCTCCGTGGCGATACCGATCAGCGGGTCGACCCACGATGCACTCCCACTTGCGGCCAGGGTTGTCCCGCCAAGGGGACTTGTCGTAGTGACCGCAATATCGGGACTGATATCGTTGTAGCGCAGGCCGACGAATGCGACGGTTCGGTCGGTCAAGTGATAGCCAACATCGGCCTCGACGATTGTCTCTTGCACCTGCGCCGAGGCATCGACCTGGACCAGCCCGCCGGTAGAGGACTTGTCGCCTTCCAGGTCCACGTAGAAGACATCGACCATGATCGCCAAACGATCATGATCACCACGATAGGACAGCATGCCGCCGAAGTTCAGGTTCGAAATGATGTCGCTGAATGGGGCATCGACGTCCGCCGAAATCAGTCCGACTGCTGTGGTGCCGGACAGGCTCGCGCCCCACAAATAGGGTGTCAGGGTGTGCTTCCAGTCGTCCGCCTTGGCGATACCTGCAGCGCTGAGCAAAGTGAGCGTTGATAGGAGCAGCGGCTTCGCGGATCGCACCAAGACCATCCTGTCTGCAATATATGTGCCGCATACTAGCCGAACGTCGATGCCACAGCACACGTAATTGACGCGGGGGCCGGCGACTTGCTTGCAACAGCCGATCGGCGGCGACCATAATCGCCGCGGCCAAATAACGAAAACACGGGACGGGATGGACTCAAATGAATCACACCACCGGCAAAGTCGCTGCCCTGCTGATCTTCGCAGCGCCCGTCATCGCGCAGGCGGATGACCTCACCGGCAGTCAGCGATTTCTCTGCGCCGCATCGCATGTCACGCGCTGCTTCGGGCGTGGCGAATGCGAGTCCGGTCCACCCTGGAAGTGGAACATGCCGTCGTTCATCCAGTTTGACCTCGCCAAGAAGCTGTTGAGCACGCCGGCGGCGAGCGCAGAGCAACGACGCTCGCCCATCACGAGTCTCACGCGCAACGACGGCGAGATCGTGATCCAGGGATCGGAGAACGGCCGCGCCTTCAGCATAGTCATCGCCGAAGATACCGGGCTTGCCACAATGGCTGTCGCGCTCGACGGCATCATCGTCAACGTGTTCGCGGCCTGCACGCCATCGCCGTAAGGCCGCACGCGCTCACGCAATCGTTTACGAGGACTCACGACATGCGAATCCCGACCGCTCTTGGCTACATTGCCGCAGTCGCCGGCATTGCAACCGCGCTAGCGCAGACGCCCCCGCCCGTTGCCGCGCCGACCGGACAGAAGACACTGGCCGCGACGCTGAATGTCTACGCCTTCCCCGGTGCCGGTCAGTCCGCGAGCCAGCAGTCGCAGGACGAGACCGAGTGCTACAACTGGGCCGTGCAGAACACTGGTACCGATCCCTTCCAGGCCGCCAAACAGGCGGATCAGGCGAAGCAGCAAGCAGCCGCGCAACAGCAGCAGGCCGCGCAGGCGAGTCAGGGTTCCGGAGCGAAAGGGGCGGTACGGGGTGCCGCCGCCGGCGCGCTCGTCGGCGAAATTGCCAGTAACGACGCGGGCAGCGGTGCGGCCTGGGGCGCTGCGGCAGGCGCTGTTCATGGGCGCAACAAGGCGCGTCGTCAGCAGGAACAGGTTGCGCAACAGGGCGCACAGCAGGTACAGGCGGCCGAGCAGTCAGCTGCCCAGCAGATCGATGCCTTCCGGAAGGCCTTCGGTGCGTGCCTAGAAGCGAAAAAGTACACAGTGAAGTACTGAGGTCGAGGGGCATCAGAACCGTGCCTGCCGGCTCCTAGGCGAGGAGGGCGGCCGCTCCGTCCCAAGTGAGCTTGGTGCCCACCAGCAGCAGCAGCAGATACATTGCCTGATAGAAGCGTGGGCCCGAGATCCGCCGAATCGCCCACACTCCACCGATAGTGGAAGCGATTGCGAGCGGCAGTAACGCCGCGGCCGTGTGCAGGTTTTGCGGCGTGAACTGTCCGAGTGCGATGTACGCCGGCACTTTCAGCCAATTCACAATGGCGAAGAAAATCGCGGACGTACCGATGAAGACATCGCGCGGCAGGTGCTTCGGCAACATGTAGAGCTGAAACGGCGGGCCGCCGGCGTGCGCGATCTGGCTCGTGAAACCCGCACCGACGCCGCAGGCAACGCCAATCCAGTCGGATGCATGCTTCGGTTCGAGCGGGCCACGCCAGCTCTTCCACAACTGTTGCAGTCCGAAGACGATCGACGTGAGGCCCACTGCTAGCTCGACCGCCGCCGTCGAGACGCGCGCGGCAAGCAAGTAGCCGAGCCCGATGCCCACGGCTGCACCGGGGAGCATGATCGCAAGGCTCCGTCCGTCCCAGGCCTTGCGAAACGCCCAGACACTCACGACGTCCTGTACGAGAAGAATCGGCAGCACGATCGTGGCCGCTTCGATCGGCGAAACGGCGAGGGACATCAGTGGGACGGCCAGCATGCCAAGTCCGGCAAAGCCGCCCTTGGCGAGTCCGAGAATGATCACCGCCGGAACCGCGACGGCGTAGAAGAGCAGGTCGGTATGCATTCGTCGTGGCGGTCAGGCGATCGACGCACCGCCGTCGACGGCGATGTACTGGCCGGTGACGTGACGCGACGCTTCGGAGGCAAGAAAGGCGGCGACTCCCTTCAGGTCTTCATCGCCGCCGAGCCGATGCAGCGGCGTGCGCGCGACGACACTCGCCTCGATTTTCTCGAGGACGCCGCGGCTCATCTTCGATGGAAAAAAGCCGGGGCAGATGGCATTCACGTTGATATTGAACCGGCCCCATTCGGACGCGAGCGAGCGCGTCATGTTGATGAGCGCCGCCTTGGACGTCTTGTAGGCCACGGCCAGGAAATCGACGCTACCGCCCGAGAGCCCCGCGATCGAAGCCATGTTGATGATCTTGCCGCTCTTGCGTTCGATCATGCAGCGCCGCGCAATTTCCTGCGCCAGGAAGAAGGCGGCATTGACATTGAGGTCCATCACCTTCATCCACGCTTCGGGTGGATGAGTTTCGGCAGGCGCGCCCCACGTCGTTCCGGCGTTGTTCACCAGGATGTCGATCGTCCCTGCGACTTCGATGGCTTGCGCGACAAGTGTCGGGATGCTCTTGAGGTCCGCGAGATCGGCCGCGATCGCATGGCAGTGGATCCCGGCGCTCCTGAGCCGAGCTGCCGCCTCTGCAAGCTCATCGGGCTTGCGCGCCGTAATGACAACCACCGCCCCAAGCTCGCCCAGCGCTTCGGCAACCTGCAGGCCAAGGCCGCGCGATCCGCCGGTGACGAGCGCGACCTTGCCGGAGAGGTCAAATAGGTTTCTGACATGCATGGAATTCACCCGGTGAATGACTGCGGATTCCGTTCAGTTTCCTGAGCGGCAGCTGAACGAAACGGCCACTCTTATATACACTGTCGGCAGGCAACGGAAGGATTACGGCAGGTGAGCGAGTCCACTCAGGTCGGCATCGTCGGCGCGGGCCCTTCGGGCCTCCTGCTGTCGCAGCTCCTGAGCCAGAACGGCGTCGACAACATCGTCGTTGAGCAGCGCAGCCGGGAATACGTCGCGAGCCGCATCCGCGCTGGCGTGCTCGAGCAGGGCACGGTGGATCTTCTGCAGCAGGCGGGCGTCGCCGCGCGCCTCAATCGCGAGCGGCTCGTCCACGACGGCTTCGAGATCGCGTTCGCCGGCCGGCGCGCGCGCGTCGACGTAAAGAAATACGGCGGCAGTGCGATGACAGTCTACGGCCAGACCGAGGTCACGAAGGATCTTGTGGCCGCGCGCCTCGAAAGCGGCGCGAAGCTGCACTTCGAGTGCGACCAGACGAGCATTCACGACTTTGATTCCGAGCATCCGCGCATCCGCTATCGCAAGGGCGGACGCGATCAGGAGATCGCGTGTGAGTTCATCGCAGGCTGCGACGGCTACCACGGCGTCTGCCGCAAGAGCGTGCCGGCACATGCGCTGACTACCTTCGAACGCGTCTATCCCTTCGGCTGGCTCGGCGTACTCAGCGATACACCGCCGGTGGCCGATGAGCTGATCTACGCGAATCACGCACGGGGTTTCGCCCTCTGCAGCATGCGATCGCTCACGCGCAGCCGCTATTACGTGCAATGCCCGGCCGATGAACAGGTCGAGCGCTGGCCGGACGCGCGCTTCTGGGAGGAGCTCAAGGCGCGTTTGCCGCCCGACACGGCGGAAGGTCTCGTCACCGGTCCATCGATCGAAAAGAGCGTAGCGCCGCTACGAAGCTTCGTCGCGGAACCGATGCGCTTCGGACGCTTGTGCCTCGCAGGCGACGCCGCACACATCGTCCCGCCAACCGGCGCCAAAGGGCTCAACCTCGCGGCGGCGGATGTGCGCATCCTCTACCGGGCGCTTGTCGAGTACTTCCGCAACCGGGATTCGACCCTGATCGACCGCTATTCCGAAACCTGTCTGCGCCGCATCTGGAAAGCGGTGCGTTTTTCCTGGTGGTTCACCTCCATGACACATCGATTCTCCGACGATCCCTTCGCTTACCGTCTACAGCTCGCCGAGCTCGACTACTTCACCAGCTCGGAGGCGGGCCTCACGACCATCGCAGAGAACTACGCGGGCCTCCCGTTCGAGGCGGGCCAGTGACCGGTCTTGCGGAGAAAATCCGCGCGCGCCGCTTTGTCGTCACCACCGAGCTCAATCCGCCGAAGGGCATCGACCTCAGCGATGTCTATGCCAAGGCCGACGCGCTCAAAGGCGTTGTCGACGCCTTCAACCTCACGGAATCACCGCGCGCGCGCATGGCGATCGACCCGCGCTCGGTTGGGCGGCTCCTCATGGACCGCGGCGTCGAGCCGATCGTGCAGGTCACTGCACGGGACCGCAATCGCATCGCCATCCAGGCGGATCTCCTGGGAGCGGCCGCACTGGGTCTCGGTAATTTCGTTTTTATGAGCGGTGACTCGCCAAAGAACGGCGATCATCCCGACGCGAAGCCCGTGTTCGATCTCACGGCATCCGACATGCTGCGCGCCGCGCGCTCGCTCACGCAGGGCAAGGATCTCGCCGGGAACGAACTGAAAGGCACGCCGTCGATGTTCATCGGCGCCACCGTCAACCCTGCATCGTCGAAATTCACCGACGAGGTCGAGAATACGCGCCGCAAGGTCGATGCCGGCGCCGAGTTCTTCCAGACGCAGGCGATCTACGATCCGGCGCTCCTCGAGAAATTCCTCGACGCCGCGAAGCCCGACGGCGTCGCGATCCTCGCCGGCATTATTCCGCTCAAGTCCCTCAAGATGGCGACCTGGCTCAACACCAATGTGCCGGGGATTGTGGTGCCGCAAACGCTGCTCGATGAGATGGCTTCGGTGTCGGGGGCGGAAGCCGAGACCGCCAAGGGAATTGAAATCGCGCAGCGATCGATCCGCAGCGTGCGCGGTTTGTGCTCAGGCGTGCACATGATGGCGCTCGGCTGGGAAGCGCACATCCCGCAAATCCTGAGCGGCAGCGGCATACGGCCCTAGGTGAGCGGCTGATTGCACGGATGCAAGGGCGGCTCGCCGCGCAGCACGCGAACAACCTCATCTGCAGCCCGGCGGCAGAGCTCCGCGATCGAGGTGGCGGATGAAAATGCGATGTGCGGCGTCACGATAACGTCCGGGCGCGAGATGAGCGAAGCGGGCGGCGCCGGCTCACCTTCGATCACGTCGAGCGCCGCACCACTCACAAGCCCACTTTCGAGTGCCTGCACTAGCGCGGCATTGTCGACGAGACCGCCGCGGCTGACATTGATGATGAGGGGTCTGCGCCGGCACGCAGACAGGAACTCGAGGTTCACCAGGTGGCGCGTATCCGGCGTCATCGGCAGGTGCAGCGTGATCGCATCGGCCTCCTGCTGGATCGCCGCGAGCCCTGACACGAAGACATGTGAGTCGAGTTCGCGTCCCACCGGTCCCGCTCTGACGAGTGACGGGCTCGTCACCAGCACGCGGCAACCGAATCCCCGCGCGAGTTTTCGTGCCGTCTCGCGGCCGATTCGTCCATAACCGATCACACCGACAGTTGCCTTGGCCAGGCGGCGATTGCGTGCTGTGGCCGGCCGCCAGTGGCCAGACTTCACGTCGCGGTCGAAATGCGCGACGCCCCGCCAGGCGTTGAGAAGGAGCGCGACGACATGATCTGAAGCTTCTTCCACGCAGTAGTCGGGAATATTCGTGACCCAGGCGCCGCGTTTCGAGGCAGCGTGAATCGCGATGTTGTCAAGGCCGACACCCATGCGAGTCACGACCTGGAGCCGCGAGGGCAGGGCGACGGCCTTCTCGGTGATCTGCGCCCAACAGGTCATGATGCCGGCGGGGTCATGGGCGGCGATCAGTGCCTCGATCTCGCCGGCACTGCCTGTTTCGGTCGGACCCGCAATGAAATCAAAGCCCGCGGCTTCGATGATCGACCGCTCGACCTCGATGCTCGGCCAGGGGTGATCGGTCAATACGACGCGACGTCGCGAACGCGATGAGCTTTCAATTGAGTTGCGGGCGGGCATGGGCGGACTGCGGCGGATAAGATATCACCCCATGAAGATCGCGCTGCCCGTCCGTGCGAAACCATTCATCGACCAGCGGCTGCCGGCCGGCGTCACCGTCGTGTGGTATGGCGAACCGGATGAGGCGATTGCCGCGGTGGAAAGTGCCGAGATCGCATGGCTCGATCTTTTTCCACCGGATATCGGCGTGGCGCTCGAGGCAGGCCGGCGATTGCGCTGGGTGTCGACCTTGCTTGCCGGCGTTGGCCGGTTTCCGCTCGCGGCGATGCGCGAACGCGGCATCGTCTTCACGAACGGGGCGGGCCTGCACAATGTGCCCGTCGCGGAATACGCGGTCATGGGCATGCTCGCGGCGGCAAAGAACCTGCGCGCGACCATCCATTCCCAGGACCGGCGCGAGTGGCTCACCGATGCGCCGGGCAAGACGGAACTCTTCGAGACTAAGGCGCTCATCGTGGGTTTCGGCCAGATCGGCCGCGCCATCGGAGATCGCCTGCGCGCATTTGGTGTTCAGGTTACGGGTGTGCGACGGCGCACGGCGGCCGGCGAACCGAACGTCCTTGGGCCGGATGACTGGCGTGCGCGCCTTGCGGAGTTCGACTGGATCATTCTGGCCGCGGCATTGACGAACGCCACGCTTCATCTCGTAGGCCCGGCAGAACTTGCGCGGATGAAGCCGACCGCCTGGATCATCAACATCGCACGCGGAGGGCTCATCGACCAGCCGGCGCTCATTGCGGCAGCGGCTCGCGGCGCAATCGGCGGGGCATTCCTTGACGTCACGGATCCGGAACCTGCACCGCGTGAGGATCCCATCTGGTCGACGCCCAATATTCTCGTCACCTCACACGCGTCAGGCCGGGCGCAGACCCGGACGATCGAGCGCGCCGCCGCACTATTTCTCGAGAATCTCTCCCGATACCGCGACTCGCAGCCCCTCGTCAATACCGTCGACCTGGCGCTCGGCTACTGACGCGCGCCGCGAGCAGTGGGAGAATAGGCGGCACCCTCCGTGACCCTGTTGTCCAACCTAACAAAGTAATCCTCATGAGCACCAACGCTGAACTGCAGAAGCTGCGTGAGACCGCCGTGCCGCGCGGCGTTTCGAACATGCTGCCCGTCTTCACCCAGCGGGCCGCGAATGCGGAGCTGTGGGACGTGGACGGCAAGCGGTACGTGGATTTTGCGGCCGGCATCGCGGTCCTGAACACGGGCCACGTGCATCCAAAGATTCGCGAAGCGGTCGAGCGGCAGCTGAAACTCTTCACGCACACCTGCTTCCAGATCACGCAGTACGAGGTGTACGTGCGCCTCGCGGACCGCATTAATCGCCTCGCGCCCGGCCCGACACCGAAAAAGACGATCTTTCTGTCGACGGGAGCCGAGGCGGTCGAAAATGCCGTGAAAATTGCGCGCGCTCATACGAAACGATCCGCCGTGATCTCGTTCAGCGGCGCCTTTCACGGACGCACGATGCTGGCCATGGGCCTTACGGGCAAGGTCGTGCCCTACAAGGTTGGCTTCGGGCCGTTCCCGGCGGAGATTTTTCATGCGCCGTTCCCGATCGCCTATCACGGGGTGACCGTCGAGGAGTCGCTCGCAGCGCTCGATGAGCTCTTCCATTCCGACGTCGAACCTACGCGCGTCGCAGCGATCATCATCGAACCCGTGCAGGGAGAGGGCGGCTTCTATGTCGCACCGTTCGAATTCATGCGCAGCCTCCGCTCGATCTGCGACAAGCATGGGATCGTCTTGATTGCCGATGAAATCCAGAGCGGCTTCGCGCGCACGGGCAAGATGTTCGCGATCGAGCACAGCGGCGTGGAACCGGATCTCATGACGCTTGCGAAAAGCATTGCGGGCGGCTTTCCGTTGTCCGCGGTCTGCGGCAAGGCCGCGATCATGGATTCGCCGCCACCTGGCGGCCTCGGTGGCACTTACGCGGGGTCACCCATCGCCTGTGCGGCGGGACTCGCGGCTATGGATGTCTACGAGCAGGAGAATCTCTGCGGGCGGGCCAACCAGATTGGCGAGCTCATGCGCTCATCGCTCGCCGGGATCCGGGACCGCAACCGCCTGCGCTCGATCGGCGAGATCCGCGGGCTCGGCGCCATGATCGCCATGGAGCTCGTCAAGGACGGCGATGCGTCGCGTCCGGATCCGGACCTCACCAAGGCGCTCGTGCAGGCTGCAGCCCGCCGCGGGCTCCTCATTCTCTCGTGCGGCGTTCGCAGCAACGTCATCCGCTTTCTGGCGCCGCTCACGGCATCGGATGACATCGTGCGGGAGGGTCTCGGTCTCCTCGAGCAGTCGTTGCTGGAAGTCTCGCCGAAGTAAATCCGTGCACGCGACGCGCCTGTGATGGCGGACCTGTCCGGGAGTTCGAACGTCTGGCTGCCGATGGCTCTTGCGCTCATCGCTACGGGCGCTGTTGGCGGCATCCTTGCCGGACTCCTCGGTGTCGGTGGCGGCATCGTCATCGTCCCCGCGCTCGACTATGTCCTTGGGGTCATCGGCACGGACCCGGCTGTGCGAATGCATGTCGCGGTTGCGACATCGCTTGCCACCATCATTCCGACGGCGCTGTCATCGACCCGGGCCCACGCGCTGCGCGGGGCCGTAGACCGCGAGCTGGCGCGCGCCTGGTCGATTCCCATCGCGCTCGGGGCCGCACTCGGTGCGGTACTGGCCGAGCACGCGAAGAGCGGCGTCCTCACGGCCGTGTTCGGCTTTGTCGCACTGCTCGCGGCGCTGAAGATGATCTTGCCGTTCGATGAGTGGCGGCTCGGTTCGCGAGTACCGCGGAGCTGGCTCGCAGCGCCATTACCGTTCGGAATCGGGCTAGTTTCAACCGTCATGGGCATTGGCGGTGGCACCGTCAGCGTGCCGGCGATGACACTCTACGGTGAGCCCATTCATCGCGCCGTCGGCACGGCAGCGCTCTTTGGACTCCTCATCAGTGTGCCGGGTACCATCGCTTACCTGCTGGCATCGAGCGACGCGAATCTCCCGTGGGGGACGGTCGGGCTCGTCAGCATTCCGGGCGTGCTGCTTATCGCGCCGATGACAATGCTTGCAGCGCCACTCGGTGCCCGGCTTGCGCATGCCATGTCGAGGCGGCGCCTCGCGGCCGCCTTCGGCCTTTTTCTGGCGCTCGTCGCCGCTCGCATGCTCTGGCGTACCTTCGGAGCCGCGAGCACGCCTTGAAGCGCAGACATTGATTAGCGGGGATGCGTCCCCCACTATCCGTAACAATTGGGGGCCTGCCCCCGAGTTCGTGCAGAAGGAGTGTTTCATGGGTGTCTGGATCCTGTTGGGCCTCATCGTCCTCTTCGTGTTCTTTCTCGTCGGCATCTACAACCGGCTGGTGACGGCGCGCAACGGCTACAAGAACGCGTTTGCGCAGATCGACGTGCAGCTGACGCGGCGCTATGACCTCATCCCGAATCTCGTCGAGACGGCGAAGGGCTACATCAAGCACGAGCGCGAGACGCTCGAGGCCGTGATCGCCGCCCGCAATTCTGCGGTGAGCGGCCTGAAGGCGGCGGCCGCGAATCCCGGCAGCGTCGCTGCGATCCAGACCCTGGGTGGCGCCGACACGGCTCTGAGCGGAGCTCTCGGGCGGCTGTTTGCGGTGGCGGAGGCATATCCCGACCTCAAGGCCAACCAGAACATGATGCAGCTCTCCGAGGAGCTCACGACCACGGAAAACAAGGTTGCGTTTGCACGCCAGGCCTACAACGATTCTGTCCTTGGCTACAACAATTCGCGCGAAGTCTTTCCGAACAGCGTGGTCGCCGGCATGTTCGGGTTCGCGCCCGCGGAGCCCCTGCAGATCGAATCGCCCGAGAAGCGCGCCGTCCCGAAGGTGAGCTTCTCCTGATCGGCCGATGAATTTCTTCGCCCAGCAGGCCAACGCGCGCGCGAACGCGCGCCGGCTCATCTGGCTCTTCATCGTTGCCGTCATCGCGGTGGTGCTCGCCGTGGACACGATCACCATGTTCGTGTTCTCGATGTTCGCGGCTCACCGCGACGAGCTCACCGGTTCCTTCACGGACTTCATGTCGGCTCCGAGCCTGTGGATCTGGACGAGCCTCGTCGTGCTCGGCGTCATCGGGGTGGGTTCGCTCTATCGTTCCTCGCAGCTGAGCGCGGGAGGCGGCGCGGTCGCCCAGCAGCTCGGAGCGGAACGCGTCGCGCATGACACGCGCGATCCGCTCCGGCGGCGGCTGTGGAATGTCGTCGAGGAAATGTCCATCGCGTCCGGTGTGCCCATCCCGGCCATCTATGTGCTCGAGAACGAGCATGGCATCAACGCCTTCGCTGCCGGCCATTCCACTTCGGATGCAGCCGTCACCGTCACACGTGGGGCACTCGAACGGCTGAATCGCAGCGAACTGCAGGGCGTCATCGGCCACGAGTTCAGCCACGTCCTGAACGGCGACATGCGCGTGAACATCCGATTGATGGGGATGCTCTTCGGGCTCCTGGTGATCGGGTACATCGGCCAGTTCGTCATGCGCGGTGCGAGCGGCAGTCGCAAGGGCGGCGCTCTCGTGCTAGCAGGCCTCGGTGTGATGATCCTCGGGTACACCGGTCTATTCCTCGGGCGGCTCATCCAGGCCGCAGTGTCGAGGCAGTGCGAAAAGGTCGCGGACGCCTCATCGGTGCAGTTCACGCGCGATCCACAGGGCTTGCGCAACGCGCTCGTCAAGATCGGCGCACTGGAAGAAGGGTCGCAGATGCACGCGGCGGGCACGGAAGAGGTTGCCCACATGCTCTTCGCACCGGGCCTGAACCGCGCCTTTGCCACGCATCCGCCTCTCATCGAGCGGATCCGCACGCTCGACCCTTCGTTCGATGAACGGGAGTTCGTGCAGGTAGCCGAGAGGATGCGCGCTCAGCAGGCATTGCCCGATGTGGATGCCACGGAATCGGAAGTAGCCGGCGCCGCAGGCTTTGCCGGGGCCACAGGGACGCAGCCGATCGCGGCCGATCCGCAATCGATCACCCAACTCGTCGGCAATCCGGCGACCAACCATTTGACGCTGGCGCGTGGCATCCGCGAAGCCTTGCCGGCCGAGATACTGGAACGGGTGAACGACCCGGCCCGCGCCGTCGGCGTGCTCTGGTCCTTGCTGCTCGACGACGATGCCGGCGTTCGCCAGAAGCAGTTGACCGTGCTCGAGCAGGCGCTCGGATCGCGCCATAGAGAAGTCGCCGCCGCGCAATACGAGCGCATCGCGGCCCTGCATCCGCTGCAGCGTCTGCCGCTTCTCATGCGCCTGTTTCCGGCGCTACGCCGACTGCCGCAGGTCCTCGCCCCGAAGGTTCTCGACACCATCGGCCGTGTGGCCCATGCGGACGGGAAGATCAGCGTCTACGAGTACGCGCTGGCACGAATCGCTATGCAGGAACTCGCGCCGCCCTCGCCGAATCAGCGGCGCACCGGCAATCTGAAACTGAGCGATGTGGCGGCGGATCTGCAGACCGTCTTCTCGCTGCTCGCTCTGCAAGGTGGAGCGGATGAGACTCAAGCCCGACGCGCGTACGAGTACGGCCTGTCGAGCCTGCTCCCGCGTGAGCGACCGGGCTTCAGCCCGATTCCCGACTGGGTCGCAAGCCTCGATGGCGCCCTGGCACGTCTCGATCAGCTGGTACCCGCTGCAAAAGAGGTGCTAGTCGAAGCGCTCGTCAAGACGATCTCGCACGACAACGAACTCACGATCGGCGAGGCGGAGCTGCTGCGCGCCATCTGCGCAACCATTCACTGCCCGCTGCCGCCGCTCGTCGGGTGAGTTCGCGGGCGCTTCAATCCATCCGCCATTTGAACGACCAGGCGCCGAGCACGAGGAAGGTGAATCCCGTGAGGGCGAGGTAGCCGAGCGGCACCGCAATCTGTGCGGGCCCCGCGCCGTCAATCATGATCGAGCGCGCCGCATCGAGCATCTGGGTGAGCGGAAACACCTTCGCGGCCATCTGCAGCCAATGCGGAGCGGCTTCCAGCGAAAAGAACACACCCGACAGCATCATCATCGGCCAAGTGAGTGCGTTCAGCACGCCCGCGGCGAGCTCATCGCTCGTGAAGCGAGCGACGACGAACATGCTGAGCGCGATCATGGAGAACGCTCCGAGCGCGGCGACAAATGCGAGCAGCCAGTAGCTGCCGCGCATGTGAAAGCCGACGAGCCAGCTCGCGAGAAGATAAATGATCAGCGTCACGATAAAGGTCAGCACGAGGCGCGACAGCACCTGGGCGCTGATGAACTCGATCGCCTTGAGGGGCGTTGCGCTCAGGCGCTTCAGGTAGCCCGATTTGCGGTAGCGAACCACGACATAACCGACACCGAAGAGGCAGCTGAACATCATGTTCATGCCGATGACGCCCGGCAGCAGCCAATCGACGTAGCGCACGGCCTCGCCGGTGACCGCCTGGCGCACGATCGACGGATCAGCCTCTTTCAGGAGCCGCTCGACGATGTAGCCCTTGGGCGAATCGGAGTTGACCCAATAGCGGGGAGTGGAGCGCAGGTCGATGAGGAGATCGATCTGGTGGCGTGAAACCTTGCGGATGGCGGCCGCTTCATCCGTCACGGTGAAGTACTTGACGTACTTGGTCGTGAGGAACGGATGGCTTTTGACGTCGATCTGCGCACCGGCATGCAGCACGCCGACCTCGAAGAGTGGCCGCGCACCGCCGCCGAATACGAGGCTCATCCCGACGACAACAACAATAGGAAAGAGGAAATTCCAGATCACGGTCGTGCGGTCGCGCAGGAACTCGAGATTGCGCGCGTAGAAGACCGAGACGAGGCGCCGCATCATGCGCGCAGCTCCCGGCCCGTGAGCTCGAGGAAAAGGTCCTCGAGATTGCGGGGGCGAATCCTCAAGTTTCCGAGCGGCACGCCGAGCTCCATCAGCTGCGCGAGCGTGCCTTCGACGTTTGCCGTCGAGATCTCGACGTTCCCGCGCGCGTCCAGGATCTGAAACGGCAGCTGTGCGCGGTCGACAGTGAAATCCGCGGCCGGAAGTTCCAGCACGACGTCGGCGAAATGCTCCTCGAGAAGCTGCTGCGGAGAGCCCTCCGCGATGATGCGTCCGTGATCCATGATCGCGATGCGATCGCAGAGAAAATAGGCTTCTTCCATGTAGTGGGTCGTGAGCACGATCGTCTTGCCGCGCGCCTTTATTGTTTTTACCAGGTCCCAGAAGTTGCGGCGTGCCTGCGGATCGAGTCCCGTGGTCGGCTCGTCGAGGAAGAGCACTTTCGGATCGTTCACGAGCGCAAGGCCCAGGAGGAGCCGCTGTTGCTGGCCGCCGGAAATCTTGCGGTTGTCGCGATCCGCGATCGTCTCCAGGGCGCAGAGCCGAATGACCTCGTCGATCTCCATGCCGCTGTCATAAAGCCCACGGAACATTGCAAGCGTCTCGCGCACTGTCAGGAAATCCTGCAGCGCGGTTTTCTGAAACTGGATACCCGCTTCCTGCCGGAAGCGCGCGCCGATCGGCTCGCCAAGATAGAACGCATCGCCCGAGGTCGGCGGTGCGATGCCTTCCATCACTTCGACTGTCGTCGTCTTGCCGGCGCCATTCGGCCCGAGAAGGCCGAAGCAGATGCCCGCGGGTACCGTGAAGGAAATACCGTCGACAGCGACGACGTCGCGATATTTCTTGACGAGATTGCGGGCTTCGAGAATGGCGGTCATGGGGGAATCCTCCGCATGCTAGCACACGCTATTGCTATCATTGGGCCGTGGCATCCGGTCCGTATCCGTACCTGCTAGCGCCGCTCGATCTCGGCTTCGTCACGCTTCCGAACCGCGTCCTGATGGGCTCCATGCACACCGGGCTCGAGGATCGTGCGCGCGACTATCCGCGTCTCGCCGGCTACTTCGCGGAGCGCGCGCGGGGCGGCGCGGCGCTCATCGTTACGGGCGGCATCGCGCCGAACCGGCGTGGCTGGGTTGCGCCCTTTGCCGGGAAGCTCAGCGCGCGGCATGAAATCGCGCGACATCGTCTGGTGACAGCGGCAGTGCACGGCGAAGGCGGGCGGATCTGCATGCAGATCCTGCATACCGGGCGCTATGCCTATCATCCACTCGCGATTGCACCTTCGGCAATCCGCGCGCCCATCTCGCCGTTCAAGCCGAAGGCACTGAGCGGGCGCGGAGTGCTGCAGCAGATCGCGGCCTTCGTCCGCTGCGCAACCCTTGCGCGCGAGGCGGGATACGACGGCGTCGAAGTCATGGGATCCGAAGGCTATCTCATCAATCAGTTCCTCGTAACCCGCACGAATCGGCGAGACGACGAATGGGGCGGCCCGTTCGGGCATCGCATCCGGTTCGCAACCGAGATCGTTCGCCAGGTGCGCGCGGCCGTCGGCCCGGACTTCATCATCATCTACCGGCTGTCGATGCTCGATCTCGTGGAAGGCGGCAATACGCTCGCGGAAACGCGGCTCCTGGCGAAGGCCATCGAGGCCGCTGGCGCGACGCTGATCAACACAGGCATTGGCTGGCACGAAGCCCGCATTCCGACGATCGCGACCCCGGTGCCGCGCGGAGCGTTCGCCTGGGTGACCGCGATGCTCCGCAACGCCGTCCGGTTGCCCCTCATCACAACGAATCGCATCAACACGCCGGAAACGGCGGATGCCATCATCCGCGACGGGCAGGCCGACATGGTATCGATGGCGCGACCTCTCCTCGCGGATGCCGACTTCGTGCGAAAGGCGGCGGCGGGACGGGCGGCGGAGATCAACACCTGCATCGGCTGCAACCAGGCCTGCCTCGATCATGTGTTCGAGAAGAAGACGGCCTCCTGTCTCGTCAATCCGCGGGCCTGCCGCGAGAGCGAACTGAATTATTCCCGCACCGACAAGCCACGCCGGGTCGCGGTCGTGGGCGCGGGACCGGCGGGTCTCGCCAGTGCTTCGATCGCCGCCGCCCGAGGCCATCAGGTCACGCTCTACGACGCCGCGCGAGCGATCGGTGGCCAATTCAACATGGCGCGCCGGATTCCGGGCAAGGAGGAATTCGACGAGACATTACGTTACTTCGCGACGCAACTCGCGCTCGGCGGCGTTATCCTTCGCCTCGGGCTAAGGGCCGAGGCAGGGGAAATCATCAAGAACCACTACGATTCGGTCGCGCTCGCGACCGGCGTAACCCCCCGCGTGCCGGCCATCGAAGGGATCGATCATGGAAGCGTTCTCTATTATTCGGATGTCCTGCTGCGATCCGCGCCCGTCGGCGAACGGGTCGCTATCGTGGGCGCCGGCGGCATCGGCTTCGACGTCGCGATGTTCCTGTCGCAGTCGGAGGCGCCGACGAGTCTTGACGTCGACGCCTTTCTCTCATCCTGGGGCATCGATCGCACGCTCGAATCGCGCGGCGGACTGCTGCAGCACGCCGTGCCGCAGGTGCCGTCCAAGCGAACGATCACCTTGCTGCAACGGAAGGTTGGCCGGCCCGGCGCGGATCTTGGAAAGACGACCGGCTGGATTCACCGGCTGGAGCTCAAGCGCCGTGGAGTACGGATGCTGGACGGCATCACCTATCGGCGGATCGACGATCGGGGCCTGCATATTGAACGCAATGGCGAGCACGAACTGCTTGCGGTCGATCACGTCGTGATCTGCGCGGGCCAGGAACCACTGCGCGAGCTTGAGGGGCCGTTACGCGCGGCAGGAATTGAAACGCACTTGCTCGGTGGAGCGTTGATCGCTGCCGAACTCGACGCCAAGCGTGCGATCGAGCAAGGCAGCCGATGGGCGGCCGCACTGTAGCCATGGGTATGCCGGACGGGCAAAAGGCGGGAGAGGGCGCGCAGCTTGCGCTCGGCCTGGATGAGGGCGCCGCGGCGTGGCACGTGCGCCGAAGTCATCGTGCTCGACGCCTGACCGTTCGCGTGTATCCCGGTGGTCGCGTCGAAGTGGTCGTGCCACGCGGGGTGGGAGTCAAGGTCGTGCAGAGCTTTGTCGTCGGCCACAGCGACTGGATTTCGCGCAAGGTCGATGAGATGCGCGCACTCGCCCCCCCGGACCGGCAGCGGATTCCGGCGACTGTCGACCTTGCAGCCATTGCAGCGAGGTTCGGCGTGCGTCATCAACCGGGCCGCAAGTCTTCATTGCGCAACACCGGCGATTGCGAGCTGATCCTGACGACACCCTCAGGAGACGAACGGGCCGGCATGCGGCTGCTGCAGAACTGGCTGAGGTCCCGGGCGCGGATGACGATGGAGCCCTGGCTCAAGCGCGTGGCGAATGAGATCGGCATCGACTATCGACGCGTCGAAATCCGCCGCCAGCGCACACGGTGGGGCAGCTGCTCGCGTCAGGGTGTGTTGAGCCTCAATGCGTGTCTCCTCTTTCAGCGGCCGGACGTCGTGCGCTACCTTCTGGTGCACGAACTCTGTCACCGGGTCCACATGAATCACTCACAGCGCTTCTGGGCGCTGGTGGCGCGCCACGAACCCGAGTTCCGGTCGCTCGACCGGGAGCTCGGGCAGGGCTGGCGCCACGTGCCGGACTGGGTGTTCGCGGCTTGACAATCGCCGCCGGTCGCGGCGACTGTGTGCTCTCAATGGACGAGGACCGCCCATGCCATCCTTCAGTGTGAGTCGCAAGATTTCCGTCGCCGACGCCGCCCGGCAGATTCCCGGATCGTCCGGCGAGCGCTATGCCGTCGTCTTCGAGCACGGCACGCTCGAAGTCGAGCTCTACCAGCCGCGTGAGATCGACTCCCAGCAGCCGCACAGGCGAGACGAAGCGTATATCGTCGCCAGCGGATCCGGAACATACGTGGTCGGCAGCGAGCGGCTCACCTTCGGCCCGGGCGATTTCCTGTTTGCACCGGCGGGCGTGCCGCACCGCTTCGAGTATTTCTCCTCGGACCTGAGCGTCTGGGTGCTCTTCTACGGCCCTGACGGTGGCGAGAAGCCCGCGCCATGAGTCCGCAGGCGGACGCGGACGCGCGCAGCAAGGTCGACCTTGCCGACGAGCCGGTCCACTGGGACCTCGGCCAGTCGCTTTCCTACGGGCAATACCTGCACCTCGATAAGCTCCTCGATGCGCAGCATCCGCTCTCTTCGCATCACGACGAGGCGCTCTTCATCGCAACGCATCAGGTGCAGGAACTGTGGATGAAGCTTTGCCTGCACGAGCTCACGGCGGCGCTCGATTGCATCCGGCGCGATGACCTGGGCCCCTCATTCAAGATGTTGTCGCGTTTCGCCCGCATCCAGACGCAGATGATGCAGGCCTGGGACGTGCTGTCGACAATGACGCCCTTTGACTATTCGAGTTTTCGAAATTACCTCGGCAAGGCATCCGGGTTCCAGTCGCACCAGTACCGCATCTTCGAATTCCTGCTCGGCAACAAGAATCCGGAGTTCGTGCAGGTTTTCCAGCGCGAGCCTGCGATCCATGAACTCGTCGACCGGGCCCTGCATAGCCCGAGCATCTATGACGAGTGCCTGCGGCTCTTGAGCCGCCGCGGTTACGACATCCCGAGGGATTACGTCGACCGTGACTGGAGCCAGCCGTACCACGCGCACAAGCAGGTCGCGGCCGCCTGGCTCTCGATCTATCACTCGGTGGATGAAAACTGGGATCTCTACGAGCTCGCCGAGAAGCTGGTCGATCTCGATTACAACTTCCAGCTCTGGCGCTTCAGCCACGTAAAGACGGTGGAGAGGATCATCGGCTACAAGCGCGGCACCGGCGGCACCGGCGGTGTCTCGTATCTCGTGAAGGCGCTCGAGCTGCGCCTCTTCCCCGAGCTTTGGACCATTCGAACTTCCATGTAGATTGAAACCCATGAGCCCAACAGACCAGGACCGCCTGCATAACGTCAACGTTGTCTCGAGCGAGCTCCTGCCGACCCCGGAAGAAGTGAAGCGCGCGATCCCCCTGAGCGCGCGCGCCGAGGAGCACGTTTACCGTTCGCGCGACGCCGTGCGGGCGATCCTCGAGCGCCGCGATCCCAGACTCTTCGTCGTCGTCGGACCCTGCTCGATCCATGACCTCGACGCCGCGCGGGAGTATGCGGGTCGGCTGAAGGGCCTCGCGCGACGCGTAGAACGCTCGATGTTCCTGCTCATGCGCGTGTATTTCGAAAAGCCGCGCACCACGGTCGGCTGGAAGGGCCTCATCAACGATCCGTACATGGACGATTCGTTTCACATCGAGAGGGGTATTTCGCTGGCGCGCCAGCTCCTCGTGGACCTTGCGGAACAGGGACTGCCAGCCGCGACCGAAGCGCTCGATCCGATCATGCCCCAGTACCTCTCTGAGCTCATCACCTGGACCGCAATCGGCGCCCGCACGACCGAATCGCAGACGCATCGCGAAATGGCGAGCGGGCTGTCGACGCCGATCGGCTTCAAGAACGGCACGGACGGCACGCTCACGGTCGCCATCAACGCCCTGCAGTCCGTGCGTCATCCGCATCACTTCCTCGGCATTTCACAGCAGGGACAGTCGGCGGTTTTTCACACCCGAGGCAACGCGTACGGCCACATTGTCTTGCGCGGTGGCGGCGGCCGGACGAATTACGATTCGGTGAGTGTTGCGCTCTGCGAGCAGGAGCTTCAGAAAGCGGGCCTTCCCGTCAACGTGATGGTGGACTGCAGCCACGGAAATTCGAACAAGGATGCCGCGCTGCAGCCGCTTGTAGCCGAGAACTGCGTCAACCAGATCCTGGAGGGCAACCGCTCGATCGTCGGCCTCATGCTCGAGAGCAATCTGCATGCCGGCAATCAGCCGATTCCTGCCGATCGCCGGCAGCTCCGCTACGGCGTCTCTGTGACCGACGCGTGCATCGACTGGGAGAGCACCGAGCAGCTCATCCTCGCGCTGCACGCAAAGCTTGCGACGAGCTCGCGCCTGCAGCGCCCGCTCGCAGCCGGCAATTCCTGACTTCGGTCGCCTCCTGAAACATCCGGCCAGTGCATGACAGCGCCGGAGGCGAACGAAACGGTGGGTCCGCGGCGATTGCTGCCGATTGTCGTTGTTGCGATTGCCGTCCTCGCCGTTTCGCATGGCGCGATCTTCGCGCGCATGGCCGCAGCACCGGCGCTTGCGATCGCGGCCTGGCGCGTCAGCATCGCGGCAGTCGTCATTGCACTCATCATTCCGTGGCACTGGAAATCGCTGCGGGCCTCGATGACGCGCCACGCCGGGCTCGCAACGCTCGGCGCGAGCGCGTGCCTCGCGTTGCACTTCGCGACCTGGATCAGCTCCCTGAACGATACGTCGGTCAGCAACAGCGTCATTCTCGTCAACACTTCGCCCATCTGGGTGGCGCTCTTTGGCTGGCTCTCGAGCACGGAACGCCCGACCCCGAGAACCCTGGTTGCGATTGCGCTCGCGGTTGCGGGCGCCGCCATCATCAGCCTGGCCGGCGACCGCACGGGTCAGACGGGCGCACGCGGCGACCTGCTGGCGCTCGCGGGTGGGGCGGCAATGGGCGGTTACCTCTTGTTTGCCCGCGTCGCACGTTTACAGTTGCCCCTGGTTCCGTATCTTTTCTGCTGCTATTCGGCCGCGGCGGTCGTGTTGTGGATGGTCGCGCTCGGCTCGGGCGTCGTCATGAGCGGTTACGACGCAGCAACTTGGCTCGCGTTGCTCGGGATTGCCGTGATTCCGCAGCTCATCGGCCATTCGAGCTACAACTGGTCGCTCCGATTCCTGCACCCCTCGACGGTCAGCGTGACGCTACTGGGCGAAGGGGTTGTCGGGTCGGCGCTCGCCTTCATTTACTTTGGCGAAGCGGTGCCGCGGGCGACGTGGCTGGGCGGACCGCTGGTGCTCGCCGCGATCTGGCTTGCCGCCACTGCGGAGCGAAGCGCTGCGCCGGCAAGTCGGCGTCGATGAGCTATTGCGGGGCGGATCTACTCGTCGACGTGAAACCGGTGCAGGAGCCGATGCACGGCCGGCGCAATGACGATACCCGCAGTCAACAAAAGCACGAGCCCACTGTAGAGGGCATAGACCGTCGCGAACAGCTTGCCGCCGGTCGTGTGCAGGGTATCCACCGGTCCCATTCCGCCGAGAATCATCGACGCATTGAGGAATGAGTCGATCCAGGGCAGATCCTCGAATCCGTGATATCCGAGTGCGCCGATGCCAAGCGATGCCAGCACCAGCGCGACGCCCGTCGCTACGCTCCGGCGCAGGCGGGCATAAAAGATGGAACGAGGTGCCACCGGCTCGGTGAGCCGCTCATATTTCAGCAGCCGGTCGCGCGCCTCCCGCCTCATGACCAGGCCACCGTCTTCAGGCCGAGTTCTGCCGCGCGCCGAGCGAGGCTTGAACTCGCGGTGACGCACCAGCCTTCCTCCGCGAGTCTCAGGTGCGCAAAGTCAGAGGCGCTGTTGCCATAAGCGACGACGCGCAACCCCGGATAGCGTGAGCGCAATCCCTGCAGCACCCGGGCCTTTTCCTCACCGCGTCGATTGTCGGTAGTCAGATGTCCGTCCAGCCGATCGCCGGCCCAGCGAATGCCGGTCGAAATGCTTTCATCGAACATCAGGCGCTTGCCGATCCTCGTCACATAGAAATCCGGACTTGCGGACAGCAGTATGAGCCGATCGCGCTCCCCGTGATGCATGCGAATACGATCGAGTGCCTGCGGTCGGCAGCGGCTCGCGATCAGCCGGTCGACGAACGCCGTCGTCCATGCCTCAAGCGCCTGCCGTTCGACGCCGTGGAGCAACCCCCGGATCAGCCCTTCCTTCAGGCGCCCGCGATCCTGCCCAGCGACAAGATATCGAAGGAGCGGGCCCGGGACTCGCCACAGGCGCAGGCAGTAGCGCGGGTGGCGGCGCATGAAACCTGCTACGTACGGCAGGAAGCTGTCACTCCAGGTGATCGTGCCGTCGAGATCGAAGATGACCAGCCGCACGGTGGATTCGTACGTCCGGCAGCAGCGACTATTTGCCCTTGCGGGCGCGCGCCTTCGTTTTCGTCTTCGATCGGCGCATCGCCGGCCGTGTGCGTTTCACGGGCTTGGCGACTGTCTTGCGCAGCGTCGATTTCGCTTTGCGCCTGGCCCCGGCCTTCTTCACGGCAGTTACCTTCCGGACAGTCTTCTTCGCCGTCCGCTTCGGTGCTTTTCGCGCTGCTGCAGCCGCGGATCCCGCCTGGGAATTCCTTGCGAGCTGTCGCAGCACGAACTGCAGGATGCCACCGTTCTTGAAGTACTCGCGCTCCTTCGGCGTGTCGATGCGAACCCGGACCTCGAAGTGGATCGGGCTGCCAGCAGCTGGCGTAGCGATGACCGCAACCGACTTCGCGTCACCACCCTTGAGGCCAGCGACATCAAATTTTTCACGCCCGGTAAGTCCGAGACTCAGCGCGGTCTGGCCGTTCTTGAATTCGAGCGGCAGGACGCCCATGCCGATGAGGTTTGAGCGATGTATGCGCTCGAAACTCTCCGCGATCACGGCACGTACGCCGAGGAGCATCGTGCCTTTCGCTGCCCAGTCGCGCGATGAACCCGTACCGTATTCCTTGCCGGCGATGATGACGAGCGGCGTTTTCGCCGCCTGATATTTCATCGCCGCGTCATAGATGCTCATCTGCTCGCCGCTCGGCACGTGTACGGTGACACCGCCTTCAACGCCCGGATTCATCAGATTGCGCAGCCGGATGTTCGCGAACGTGCCGCGCATCATGACTTCGTGATTGCCACGGCGCGCACCATAGGAATTGAAGTCCACCGGCTTGACGCCGAGCGCCATCAGGTATTTCGCCGCCGGACTTGTCTTCGAAATGTTGCCAGCCGGGGAGATGTGATCGGTCGTTACCGAATCGCCGAGCACGGCAAGGGCGTGGGCGCCCGAAATGTCCTTCACAGGCGCCGGCGTCATGCTCATGCCGGCGAAGTAGGGCGGAAGTTTCACGTAGGTGGACGCATTGTCCCAGCGGTAGAGTTCGCCCTGCGGGATCTTGATGCGGTTCCAGTGATCATCGCCTGCAAAGACGCTCGCGTAGCTCTTGCGGAACATCTCCGAATCGACGGAGCTTGCGATCACCGACTGGACGTCGCTCGAACTCGGCCACAACTCCTTCAGGTACACCGGCACGCCGGCGGTATCCGTGCCGAGCGGCTCGTTGTTGAGATCGATGTCGAGCGTGCCCGCGAGCGCATACGCAACAACGAGCGGGGGCGACGCCAGGAAGTTCATCTTCACTTCCGGATGAACCCGGCCTTCAAAATTCCGGTTACCCGAGAGCACCGAACACCCGACGATGTCACCGGCCTTGACGGCTTCGGAGATCTCCGGTTTCAGTGGGCCGGAATTGCCGATGCAGGTCGTGCAACCGTAGCCCACTGTATAGAAGCCGAGCGACGCGAGATCGTCGACAAGGTTCGCCTTCCGATAGTAGTCGGTGACGACGCGAGAGCCCGGAGCAAGGCTCGTCTTGACCCAGGGCTTTGCCTTCAGCCCGCGCTTGCGCGCATTGCGTGCGAGGAGGCCCGCGCCGATCATCACCGCGGGATTTGACGTGTTGGTACAGCTCGTGATTGCAGCGATCAGCACCGCACCGTCCTTCAGCTCATAACCGGTTGCGCCGTTGACGTGAGCCGTGCCGTGCGCACCGGGGTTCTTCTGCGCCCGTTCGTCCGCCATCTTGCGTGCGCTCGCCTCGTAAACCGTCTTCGCGATCCTGAGCGGCACGCGATCCTGCGGGCGCTTGGGGCCCGCCATCGAAGGCTCCACACCGCCGAGATCGAGTTCGAGCACATCTGTGTAGTCGGCCGCCGGCGCGCCGTCCTTGCGCCACATTCCCTGCTCCTCGGCGTACGCTCGCACAAGAGCAATTTGATCCGCCGACCGGCCGGACAGCTGCAGGTAGCGGATCGTCTCCTCGTCGATCGGGAAGATGGCGCAGGTGCTGCCGAACTCCGGCGACATGTTCGCGATCGTCGCGCGATCGGCAAGCGGCAGGCGACTGAGTCCATCGCCGAAGAACTCCACGAACTTGTCGACGACTCCCTTCTTGCGGAGCATTTCGGTGACGGTGAGCACCAGATCCGTGGCAGTCGCGCCCGCCGGCAATGCGCCCGTGAGACGAAATCCTATGACCTGCGGGATCAGCATCGTAACCGGCTGGCCAAGCATTGCGGCCTCGGCTTCGATCCCGCCAACGCCCCAGCCGAGCACACCGAGGGCGTTGACCATGGTCGTGTGCGAGTCGGTTCCGACCAGGGTGTCGGGATAGGCGCGCGCGACACCGTTGGCGCTGTCGGCGAACACGACCCGCGCCAGATGCTCGATGTTCACCTGGTGCACGATGCCGGTGTTCGGCGGCACGACCTTGAAATTGCGAAAGGCTGTCTGGCCCCAGCGCAGGAAGGAATAGCGCTCGCGGTTGCGGCTGAACTCGATGACATTGTTGGCCGCGAGCGATTGCGCCGTGCCGTATTCGTCGACCTGCACCGAATGATCGATCACGAGTTCCACGGGGGCGAGCGGATTGATCTCCTGCGCCCGCCCGCCAAGCGCAACCATGGCATCTCGCATCGCGGCGAGATCGACAACGACCGGGACTCCGGTGAAGTCCTGGAGAATCACGCGACTCGGAGTGAATGAAATCTCCTGGCTCGGGGTCGCGCGTGCATCCCAATGGAGGAGCGCCTCGACGTCCTTGCGGGTGACGTTGATGCCGTCTTCGAAGCGCAGCAGATTCTCGAGCAGGACCTTCAGGGAAAACGGGAGTCTCGCGACATGCTTGCGCTCGAGCGCTGCCAGCGCATGAATCTCATACTCCTGACGACCGACACTGATCTTGCGCCGTGCACCGAAGCTGTCGGTCATGTTTCCTCCAGGGAACAAATGGCGAGGGGCGAGCAGAATCAAATTATATCGCCCCGACGAGGCAGGACACGAGTTCCTAAGTCGCCGCACGCAGGATGGGGGACGCCTCGAGCAGCGGGTGTGAACGATAAATCGCAGCGCCGCCGAGGCAGCGCTCACCGGCGTAGAAGACGATGTATTGACCCGGGGCAACCGCACGCTGCGGCTCGCGAAATGCTACTGCCGCGGTTCCGTCCGGTCGGCAGTCGAGTTCGACCGAAACGGGCGGCTGCCGATGGCGAATCTGCGCCTGCATCGGCGCTCGGGGGAGGTCGCCTGCAACCAGCCAGTGCACCGGCCCGGTCTCAAGACCGCGACTCAAGAGTCGACGGTGATTCTGACCCTGCACGACAATCAGCACGTTGCGCTCCAGGTCCTTGTCTGCGACGTACCAGGGCTCGACTCCGGCACCCTTGCGACCGCCGACGCCGAGGCCCTGTCGCTGGCCGAGGGTGTAGTACATCAGGCCCTGGTGGCGGCCGAGCACGACGCCCTCGGATGTTTCGATCGCACCGGGCTGCGCCGGGAGGTAAGTGCTCAAGAACTCGGTGAATGGCCGTTCCCCGATGAAGCAGATTCCCGTGCTGTCTTTCTTGTCATGCACTGGCAATGCGCGCGCGCGCGCGTAGGCACGAACGTCAGCCTTCTGCATCTCGCCGATGGGAAACAACACATTGGCGAGGAGGACTGGATCGATAGCATGCAGGAAGTAGGTCTGGTCCTTAGCTGCGTCCGCAGCCCGCAGCAAGGCAGTTGCATTGCCCGCCGGCGCGACCTTTGCATAGTGCCCCGTCGCAAAGTAATGCGCGCCGAGCCGGCTCGCATGCTCATAGCAGGCGCCGAATTTGATCTCACGGTTACAGAGCACATCCGGATTCGGGGTGCGGCCAGCCTGATATTCGTCGAGAAAATGGCCGAAGACGCGGTCCCGGTATTCGCGGGCGAAGCTCGCCCGATGCAGCGGAATGCCGAGCTCCTCAGCCACGCGGCGGGCATCCTGGTAATCCTCGGCTGATGTGCAATAGCCGGTTTCGTCCTCTTCCCAGTTGCTCATGAAGAGACCCGCGACCGAATACCCGCGCTCGATCAGGAGGCTTGCGGCGACGGCGGAATCGACACCGCCGGACAGAGCGACTATGACGCTGGAGGAGTTTGGAACCGGCATGCACTCATTATAGATGCATGCCCTCGGTCAGGCGTCGAAGTCAGACGTCGACGGCCGCAATGCCGAGATCGGCGATCGGACGACCATCGATCGTGTCGAGCGGAAATCGCCGACCCACCAGGAAATCGTCGACGCAGCGCATGACCAGGGGGCTGCGGTGTCTCGCCTGATGTGTGAGCAATTCATCGCGGGTGAACCAGAGCGTACGCAGGATGCCGCGATCGAGCGATCGTTGCGGATGAAACTCCTCGACGACGCCTGTGAATGCAATGCGCAGGAACGAGCGGCCGTTGGCCGGGTTCTTCCACAGGTAGATGCCGGTCAGGGCTTGCGGCTGAAACGTCCAGGCCGTCTCTTCGAGCGCCTCCCGGACGACGGCTTCGATTAGCGTTTCGCCGGCTTCAAGATGGCCCGCGGGCTGATTCAGCACCACCCGACGTGCCGCACGTTCTTCGACGAGGAGAAAGCGGTCATCCCGCATGACAATGGCGGCGACCGTGACATCCGGCTTCAGTGTCATGGGGGTCGAGTATATCTCGCCAGCAGGAGCTGCCGTGGTTGTGGGCTCGACGATCGTCTCCATCCCTGGTGTCTACAGGCTAGAGATGCATCTGACGCAAACCGGCTTCCGGCTCGCTCGCGCGCCAGGCCTCATCGAAGTAATCGAGGTACTTGCGCACCACGGCCTGATCCGCCATTTCCGCGATGCCTTCCCAGCGGCTCGCCTGCAGGCGATAGAGCAGGGCGCGGTCGTCGGCGATCAGGAATGCAGATGGATTGGTCGCGATGCTCTTGTGGATGTTGCGCATCTCGATGCAGCCCGTCAGCCGGCGGGCCATGCCGAAAAACTTGTTGCCTTCCCAGATTGTGCGCGACGGATCGGCGACAAGAATGCGAACCTTCGCGTAGCTGCGCGCAAGTACCAGGCGCTTCGCGGCGTCGAGAAAAGCATTTTGGTCGTAGAGCTGGGGTTCCAGATCCTGCGTGAAGATCGTCAGCATTCGCTGGGCCTGGCTTGCGACGGCCACCGCAGCCGACCTGACCTCATCGAGAGTGGTCAGGATCGTGCGGCTCCCCGTGACGTTCAACTTCTTCCCTAAGCCAGTCATGCTTGAGCTCGAGGCGCATCTTTTGATGCGGGATTCCGACCTCGTCGAACACCGCGCCGTCTGCCACAAAGCCGAATCGTTCGTAGAAGGGCAGAGCGTGTACCTGAGCGTGCAAATGGACCCTGACGAGTCCTCTGCGCGCCGCTTCGTCTATCAGCCATCGCAGGAGCTGCGCTCCCACACCGTGTCCCCGGTGGGCGGGCAATACTGCGAGGCGGCCAATCTTACCGAGGGGGTCGAGCCGTCCCGTGCCAACTGCGTCACGGTTCGCCGTCCACGCCAGTGCATGAATGCAGACGGGGTCCGCGGAATCCCACTCTTCATGCTCCGGGACGCGTTGTTCCTCGATAAATACCGTGCGCCGGATGTGCATTAACGTGGCACGGTCGTCGGCCCACGAGGCGGGTGCAATCTGCAATCGCGGAGATCCTGTCATGGTTCGAACTGCACACTGCGCGGGCAAGCGCAGGTGACGGAGGGATTCGGGCTAGATCTTCTGCGCCAGGTCCTGGGCGTAACCCGCGTACCCGGCTGGTGTCAGAGCCTTCAAACGACGCCGCTCCTCGGCAGGCAACGGGAGCGTATCGATGAATGCATGGAACGACTCTCGCGTTACTGCACGTCCGCGGGACAGGTTCTTCAACTGTTCGTAGGCATTTGCGATGCCATGCGCACGCATAACGGTCTGCAGCGCCTCGGCCAGGACTTCCCAGGCCCCGTCGAGGTCTTCGCTGGTGCGCGCCGCATCTGCCTCCAGCTTGGACAGACCCTTCACGAGCGATTGTTGCGCGACCAATGTGTGCGCGAGCGCGACTCCCAGATTGCGTAAGACCGTCGAATCCGTGAGATCCCGCTGCCAGCGTGAAATGGGCAGCTTTTCGGAGAAGTGCCGCAGGAGCGCATTGGCGACACCAAAATTTCCTTCCGCATTCTCGAAGTCGATCGGATTGACCTTGTGCGGCATGGTCGAGGAGCCGACCTCCCCTTCGATCACACGCTGGCGGAAATAGCCGAGCGAAATGTAGCCCCAGACGTCGCGGCACAGGCCGATGAGAATCGTGTTGGAGCGGGCGAGCGCGTCGCACAGCTCCGCGATCCAGTCGTGCGGCTCGATCTGTGTTGTGTGGGAGTTCCAGAGCAGGCCCAGCGACTCGACGAAACTTCGGGAGACCGCCGGCCAATCGATATCGGGCAGCGCGACACGATGGGCGTTGTAGTTGCCGGTTGCTCCATTGAACTTTCCCAGGATCTCGATGCGTACGATCCCGGCGTGCTGCCGCTGGAGACGCGCGACAAAGTTTGCGATCTCTTTGCCGAGAGTCGTCGGACTGGCTGGTTGGCCGTGTGTCCGGGCCAGCATGGTAATCGCCGCACTTCGATGAGCGATGTCGCGCAGGGACTCGATGATCTCCTCGAGACCCGGCAGGATGAGTTTGGTCCTGGCATCCCGCAACATGGATGCGTAGCTGAGATTATTGATGTCCTCGGAGGTGCATGCGAAATGGACGAATTCGAGGACCCGTCCGTCGGCGCCGGCCGCGGTCAATTGCTCGCGCAGATAGTATTCGACCGCCTTTACATCGTGATTGATGCGCAGCTCTATCGCCTTCACGGACGCCGCTGCATCCGCGGGAGGGTCGGCCACCAGCTGACTCAACAACTGCAACACGGATTTCGGCAGATCGCGCAGCGCCGGAAGTCCGACGACCCGCGAGAGATGCAGCAGCCACGCCGATTGCACACGGATCCGGTGTGCGATGAGGCCCGCCTCGCTGAAAGCGGCACGCAGATTCTGCAGCTTGGGTGCGTAGCGCCCGTCGACGGGCGAGATTGCAGTGAGCGGTGTCAGGTCCATGCCGACGCAATGACGTAATGTTACGATCAACATGATACCGCAATAGCGACCGTGTCCTCAGCCGATACACCACAACTGTTGCCGCGCATTCGAGCCGCGCTGCTGGGCAGCGTGCCAAAGCGCGAGACGCGCACTGCGCTCTTTGCCGGCGCGCCGCCGGAGTATTCCGCGCGCATCTGGCGGCTTGCTCCTGCAAACCCGCTGCGTGCCGCCGTGCTCATTGCAATCTCGGACGAGGGCAACGACGCTGGAATTCTGCTTACCCAGCGCGCCGAGGATCTGAAGACTCATGGCGGACAGGTATCGTTTCCTGGCGGCCGCTGCGATCCAGAAGACGAAGACCCGAGGCTGACGGCGCTACGCGAATCTGAGGAGGAAATCGGCCTCGCACGCGACCGAGTCGAGGTCATCGGCTACCTGCCGGATCATCTGGTGATCAGCGGCTACCAGGTCACGCCTGTCGTTGCGGTGGTGGGTCCGGGGTTTCAGCCGAAGCCACATCCGGGTGAGGTCGCCGATGTTTTCACGATCCCGCTCAGATTCGTGTTCGATCCCTTGAATCACCGCACGCGGACACGCAAGCTTCCCGATGGCGACGTGGAGATTTACGATCTCAGCTTCGGGTCACGCAATGTCTGGGGAGCAACGGCAGGAATGTTGATGACTCTCTACCGGACTGTGCTCGAGGCGACGGGAGCATGAGCAACGAGTCTGCGATAGGCCGGCTGATTGAAATCATGCAACGATTGCGCGATCCGAAGGCGGGCTGCCCCTGGGATCGGGAACAGACCTTCGAGACGATCGCCCCATATACCATCGAAGAAGCCTACGAAGTGGCCGATACAATCGACCGTCACGACTATGCGGCCTTGCGCACCGAATTGGGCGACCTGCTGTTCCAGGTCGTATTTCATGCGCGGCTCGCGGAGGAACGCGGCTATTTCCGATTCGAGGACGTCGCGAATGCCATCAGTGAAAAGCTCATCGAACGCCATCCTCACGTGTTTGCCGGGAAGAAGTTTGCGTCGGCACAGGCACAGAACGCTGCCTGGGAACGGCAGAAGGCCACCGAGCGGCGGGCGCGAGGACAGGGAATTCTCGACGATGTGCCGCTCACGCTGCCCGCGCTCAAGCGAGCCGAAAAGCTGGGAAGGCGTGCAGCCGCAGTCGGATTTGATTGGCCGGATGCCAGCGGCGCGCGAGCCGCAATTGCCGCTGAGCTTTGCGAACTGGATGCCGCCTCGGCGGAGAGTGAACTCTCGCCCAAGGTGTCCGACGAGCTGGGTGATGTGCTGTTCTCGGTCGTGAACTTTGCCAGGCACCTCGGCGTCGATCCGGAGGAGGCCTTGCGGTCCGGCAATCGCAAATTTGCCGCGCGCTTCAAGGAAGTCGAACGCGGCATGACGGAGCGCGGCAAGACCGTAGCCGAAGGCACGCCCGAGGAACTTGACGAGCTCTGGCGGCGAGCAAAGGAAGCTTTGCCGTAACAGGCACTTGCGGCCCGTTTCAGGGGTTCAGGATTCGTTCAGTCTGGCGCCCTTAGACTCCTTTCCACGCTGGATATTTCCCGGGACCACTGGGGTCTCGAACCAAGCGCCGAGGAGTCCGGGTCATGTTTTCCAAATTGGTGACAAGCAGTGTCGTGGCGATTGGCGTGCTCACCGCACCCGCAGCCTTTGCCGACCACCAAGGCGCGGATTGGCAGGATGACAGCTCTCAGTCAGGCCCGTCTTATGACTACGCCAAGGTGATTTCGTCCGAACCGATCGTACGGCAGGTGCGAGTTGAGACACCGCGGCGCGAATGCTGGACGGACACTTATTATGAAGAGCGTTCGTATGGCTACGCAGAACGTCCGGGCACCGGAGGCCGGATGATCCTCGGCGGGCTTATTGGCGCCGCCATCGGCAACCAGATCGGCCATGGCGATGGACGCCGCGCCGCCACAGTTGCCGGCGCGTTGATCGGCACGGCGATTGGTCACGACGCGGGTTTGCGCGCCGGCGCGCAGCCGGTTTCCCGACAATCCGTTCCGCATGATATCGAACGATGTGACGTGCGCTACGAGTCGACCACTGAGAATCGCATCGAAGGCTACGACGTCGTCTACGTATACGACGGCCAGCGTCACAGGACCCGACTGCCCTATGATCCCGGCGAGCGAATTCGCGTGCGCGTGGATGTATCGCCCGCGGAGCGCTAGTTCTCGAGACGAGGCGGGCGGGGCACGGCTCCGCCCGCCTTTGTTTTGGGAAGTTTCCGCCTGTCGGCCTAGACTTGACTGTAGCCGCCCGCAAGGAACTATCAACCGATGAGTCTCGCCCCTGTCAATCGCCGCGCGATAACGGCTGTCACCTGCGCACTGGTGGCGACGAGCCTATCCTGCGCACCGGTGTTCGCCGATGGTCACAAGCACAACGACAATGATCGCCAGCAGGGGTCCGCGGAGAGTGCACGCATCAGCCTGGACCAAGCCGTGCAGCGGGCCGAACACCGATATCACGCCCGTGTCGTGAGGGCCGAGTCGCGCAACAGCGATGGACGTGTGACATATCTGCTGCGGCTCGTGAGCGACGACGGACGCGTTTTCAACGTTCGCGTCGATGCGCAGACCGGCAGCATGGACTAGGGGGGCGTCGTGCGCGTACTTGTCATCGAAGACGACACGGACCTTCGCAACTCCCTGGTGACGCAGCTGCGAAATGCCGGCTTTACTGTCGACAGCGCCGCCGATGGGGAGGAAGGTCTCTACGCAGGGCGCGAGTTCCCGATCGATCTGGCCGTGATCGATCTTGGCCTGCCGAAAACGAGCGGCCTCGAAGTCATTCGCAAGCTGCGCGCTGACGGCAAGACATTTCCCATACTCGTCCTCACGGCGCGCGATCGCTGGCAGGACAAGGTCGAGGGACTGCAGGCGGGGGCGGACGACTACGTTCCGAAGCCGTTTCATTTCCTCGAACTGAACGCGCGCCTGCAAGCCCTGCTGCGGCGATCCAGCGGCTGGGCTGCACCCGTGCTGACCTGTGGGGACATCAATCTCGACACCCGCACGCAGCAGGTTACGGTTGATGGAGCACCGGTCGATCTCACGAGCTTCGAGTATCGGGTGCTCGAGTGTCTGATGCTCCACGCGGGCGAGGTCATTTCGAAGACCGAACTCACGGAGCGACTTTACGACCAGGACTTCGAGCGTGACAGCAACGTCATAGAGGTCTTCGTCGGTCGGCTGCGCAAGAAGCTCGATCCGCAGAACTCGCGCCAGCCGATCGAGACACTGCGCGGCAGGGGCTACCGCCTCGCGCTTCCACGCACTGTGCCGAAGTCCGCGAATTGACGATATGCACAGTCTCAGCGCGCGGCTCCTGTTATCGCTCCTCATTCTTCTGCTGCTTTTCTTCGGTGTGACGATCGCCGCGCTCGACTTCGTCTTTCGCGATCTTTCCGACCGGTCGTTGCGCGAACTTCTCGACGCACAAGTGCTCACCTTGATTTCAGCCTCTGACGTGGACGCAAACGGCGGCATAGCTCCGTCCGTGGCACTGCTCGATTCCCGATACTCGAATCCGGGATCCGGTTTGTATGGGGAAATTCGCGACAGCGCCGGCACCGTCATGTGGCGCTCGCCGTCCACGGCGGGCACAGGCGTTACCTTTGGACCACCGCTGCCGCAAGGTTCGAGGCGCTACGATAGGATGCGAATTGCAGGCGGCGACGAACTCGCAAGTCTGAGTGCGGGATTTCATTGGGAACTCGACGCACGCATGACCCGAGACTACGTCTTCTCGGTGGCTGCAAGCCTCGCACCGGCGAGGTCGCAGCTTTCCAGATTTCGAACACAGCTGCTGCTCTGGTTTGGCGGCATTGCGGCCGCGCTGCTCGTCGCGCTTGCGGTTCTCATGCGGCGGATGTTGGCGCCATTGCGACGAATCGTGCGTGAAGTCGGCGCCGTGCAGGCCGGCCACGCCGTGGACCTGGGCGGTGGCTACCCGACCGAGCTCGCCGGCGTCACTCAGGCGGTAAATGCATTGATGAATTCCGAAAGGCGACGACTGGAGCGCTATCGCAACACACTTGGAAATCTCGCGCACAGTCTCAAGACGCCCATCGCCGTGATGCGGGCCGTGCTGGGAGAGAATGGCGAATCGTCCGAACGGAATCGCATTGTCGTCGAGCAAGTCAGGCGCATGGACGAGATCGTGCAGCACCAGTTGAGGCGGGCGGCCACGTCGGGTGGCGCCACCTTGGGTCAAGCATCGATTCCGATATTGCCGATCTTCGCCGAGCTTCGCGTCGCACTGCTTCGGGTCTACGCGACGAAAGACCTCTCGATCCTCATCGAGTGCGAACCTGGCGCCGAATTCGCCGGCGATCGGGGAGACTTGCTGGAACTGCTCGGCAACATCGCCGACAACGCCTGCAAGTATTGCCGATCAACGGTCCGGATCCGGGGCCGGTGCCGAGCTGAAGATCATGCACTTCAAATCACCATTGAGGACGATGGTGCCGGAATTCCTGAGGCGGCGCGGACGCGGATTCTTGAACGCGGCGTGCGCGTCGATGAAACGACGTCGGGCCAGGGCCTGGGCCTCAGCATGGCACGCGATATTGTCGAGCAATACCGAGGGCGGCTTGCCATCGGCGATTCAGTGCTTGGCGGAACTCAGATCGAACTGTTGCTGCCTGGCAAGCAATCGAAGTGACGGTCCGGCAGCACTAGCCGACGTCGAACCGGATTCCCTGCGCTAGCGGCAGCTCCCGGCTCCAGTTGATCGTGTTCGTCTGCCGGCGCATGTAGGCCTTCCACGAATCCGAACCGGATTCACGTCCGCCACCGGTATCCTTTTCGCCGCCGAATGCGCCGCCGATCTCGGCACCCGATGTCCCGATATTGACGTTGGCGATTCCGCAGTCGCTCCCGACAGCGGACAGAAAGAGCTCCGCGCTCTGCAGGCGGTCCGTGAAGATTGCCGACGATAGTCCGTGCGCCGCATCGTTCTGCAACGCGACGGCTTCGTCGAGCGAATTCACCGCAATGATGTACAGGATCGGCGCAAAGGTCTCGCTCCGTACGATCGGCCACTCATTGCGCGCCCGGATGATCGTCGGTTCGACGTAGTTACCCTCGCCGGGCAGAGCCTTTCCGCCATAAATGACCTCGCCACCAGCGCTCCTGGCAGCGTCGATCGCTGACTGATACCGCTCCACGGCGTTCTTGTCGACAAGCGGCCCCATGAGAGTACCGGAGGCGAGCGGATCACCTATCCTCACTTGGCGATACGCGGCGATCAAACGGCGTTCAAGCTCCTCACGTCGCGCTTCGTGTACGAAGACGCGGCGCGTCGATGTGCAGCGCTGTCCGGCGGTGCCGACGGCGCCGAAGACAATTGACGGCACGGCGAGTGCCAGATTGGCGCTCTCATCGACAATGATCGCGTTATTGCCACCGAGCTCGAGCAGGCTTCTACCGAGCCGCTTCGAAACCCTTTCCCCGACTTTGCGGCCGACGGCAGTCGATCCCGTGAAGGAGACGAGCGCGACGCGTGGGTCATCGACCATGCGTTCGGCGAGTTCGGTACCGGCGTCGATGAACATCTGAAATATTGGCGGAGTGCCGATGCGAGCCAGCACTCGATTGACGACCTTCTGCACCGCGATCGCACTGAGCGGAGTCTTCGGCGACGGCTTCCAGACCGTCACATCACCGCACACGGCTGCGAGAAACGCGTTCCAGGCCCAAACGGCGACCGGAAAATTGAACGCGGAAATCACGCCGACCACGCCGAGCGGATGCCACTGCTCGTACATCCGGTGCGAAGCACGCTCGGAATGCATCGAATTTCCATACAGCATGCGCGACTGGCCGACTGCAAAGTCCGCAATGTCGATCATCTCCTGCACTTCGCCGTCGCCTTCCGGCTTGATCTTGCCGTTTTCGAGCGAGACGAGCGTGCCCAGGGCGTCCTTGACACGCCTCAGTTCCTCGCCCACGAGGCGTATTACCTCGCCCCGCTTCGGGGCCGGAGTGCGCCGCCAGGCATCGAAGGTCTGTACAGCGGAGTTCGCGATCGCTTCGTAGTCAGCGCGGGTTGCGCCACGCACCCGCGCGATGACCTCGTTGGTCGCGGGATTGACCGACTCGATAAGCGGGCCGTGCTCGTCGTGCGACCATCCTGCGCTGCCCGACCAGCTGCCGGGGTTCACCGCTTCGATTTCAAGTGCCGCCAGTATTTCCCGCATCGTCCTCTCCTAATCGACTCGCTGCTTGCGCTGATGCCCTGCTTGACCCGACACGACTACGCGGGATGAGACGTCCTTCGTGCCGCCGGGTGCGTAGTAGCGACCAAAGCGGTTGTCGAGAATTTCTGGCAGGCGGAACTGCTCCTGTGCAACGAATCCCTGATAGCGTCCGGCACGTTCAAGGACCAGGTCGACGACCGCAGTGATTCCGGCCGCAGTAGTCACCTGAATGGCGGACCACAACCGGCCCGCGATCAGCTGCGGATAGATCTTGTTGACGTAGTTTTCCTCACGGAGCTCGCCGTCCTGCAAGCCGCTGACCGCCGCGTATACGATGACTACATCCTGCAGCGTCTGGGGCACGGCGTTTTCCAGTACCCGCTTGAGCGTCGCGCGATCGTGATTGAGCTTCAGGTCGTTCATCAGCAGACGCATCTGCGCGCAATGCCCGGGATAGCGGATGGTCTTGTAGTTCATGGTCTCGCAGCGGGCGCCGTAAGTCTCCCCCAGGGAGCCAAGCCCGCCAGAAGTATTGAATGCCTCGTAGAGCGTGCCGTCGATTGCAATCTCTTCCAGGCCCTCGAGCGGTGCGGCTTCGATCTTCGTGCCGTGAACGATCGACTCACAGGGATTCCCGTACTCGTTGATGAGTCCCTCGGTGGACCAGGTGAGCGAATACTTGAGCACGTTGTTCGGATGCTGGGGCAGGGCGCCAACGCGCAACTTCACGGATCGCAGTTCATCGAAGTGCGTCACCAGTTCAGCGCCGGCAATGGAAATGAATCCGGGCGCGAGCCCGCACTGCGGCACGAAGGCCTGTCTTGCGCCTTCGGCGATGGCACGAACCGCACGGGTTACCTCGACATCCTCCGTCAGATCAAAATAATGCGCGCCGGCCGCTCGTGCCGCCTCGGCCACGCCAATATTGCAGTAATACGGCAGGCTTGAAATCACGGCATCGACTGGGTGCTGTACCAGCTGCCTGTCGAGCGCCGTTCGCTCCGCGGCGTCCATTGTCACCGCGGTGACGTTGGCTAGCCCGTGAGCCTTGGCAACGGACGCCGCCGCATTGGCGTTCACATCGGCGAGCCAGACCTTGTAGTCCTCGGATTCGCCGAGCAAGCCGGCGATGAGTGCGCCAATCTTGCCGGCGCCGAGAATCAATACACGATGCATGAATGGTCCCCAATCTTTCGCGGGCCACCGGCGGCCGAAACACCCAGCCCAACCAGCCAATCCACGTGCCGCAGTGGCTCGATGTCATAGCGGCAAGGATCTACCGCACTTGCCATGGCCGGCCCCGAGAGGGCGCGCATTCTGCCTTGGCACGCGCACGGTTGCCACCCTTGCAGGCAAGATCATTTTGCGACGCGTTGCAGCGCTGTGTACGATCACGGAAATGGCGCGTAATCCCCCTGCGACCGACTGGCATCCTGCCAGCTGGCAAACGAAAGCGGCTCGGCATCAACCCCGCTATGCCGATGCCGCCGCTGTCGAACGCGTGGTCGCCGAGCTTTCGCGCCTGCCACCTATTGTCGTCTCCTGGGAAATCGAGTCGCTGCGTGAACAAATTGCATCGGCACAGCGCGGCGAGCGCTTCCTGTTGCAGGGTGGGGACTGCGCCGAAACATTCGAGGATTGTGAGTCGAATCAGATCGCGCAGAAGCTCAAGATCCTTCTGCAGATGAGCCTGGTGCTGCTTCACGGACTGAAGAAACCGATCGTGCGGGTGGGACGTATCGCTGGCCAGTACGCAAAGCCGCGCTCCGCGGAAACCGAGTCGCGTGACGGCGTGACACTGCCGAGCTACCGCGGCGACATCGTGAATGGCGTGGCGTTCACCCGTGAGGCGCGCGAACCGGATCCGCAGCTGCTCCTGCGCGGGTACGAGCGGGCGGCGCTCACCTGCAACTTCGTGCGCTCACTGGTCGCCGGCGGCTTTGCCGACCTGCATCACCCGGAGTACTGGAACCTCGATTTCATGCACCACACGCCCCTGAAAGAGGCATACCAGCGCATCGTGCAATCGATTGCGGACTCGCTCGACTTCTTCGAATCAATCAGCGGCCAGCGTGTGCACGAGTTGAGCCGTCTCGATTTCTTCACGAGCCATGAGGGCCTGCACCTCATCTATGAACAGGCGCAGACAAGACTCATCCCGCGGCAGCAGCGCTGGTACAACCTCTCGGCCCACATGCCGTGGATAGGCATGCGTACGGCCGAGCTTGAAGGGGCGCACATCGAGTTCTTTCGTGGCATCGCGAATCCGATCGCAGTTAAGGTGGGCGAGAGCATGAACAGCGAATGGCTGCAGCAGTTGGTGCACATTCTCAATCCCAACAACGAGCCGGGGCGCCTCACGCTGATTCACCGGTTCGGAGCGCGTGCCATCGACAAGGCGCTGCCGCCACTCATTGAAACAGTGCGGGCCACCGGGCAAACGGTCCTCTGGTCCTGCGACCCGATGCACGGCAATACCGAATCGACGACGAGCGGCTTCAAGACCCGACGCTTCGAAAACATCCAGAGCGAACTCGAGCAGGCGTTCGACATTCACGCGCGGTCCGGGTCGCATCTCGGCGGCGTGCACTTCGAACTCACGGGCGATGATGTGACGGAATGCATGGGCGGTGCCCGCGGATTGACCGAAGCGGATCTGGCGCGCGCATACCGTTCGCAGGTCGACCCCAGGCTCAACTATGAGCAGGCAATGGAACTCGCCATGCTCATCGCGCGCCGCGCGCGGCGTTCGACCTGAAGCGATCCATCGCCGTCCACGCATCGTCCGTTGTCATCTCCCGCCACTCGCCGGGCGCCAGGCCGTCAAGATTCCAGGGTCCGATTTGCGTGCGAATGAGACGCAAAGTCGGAAAACCGGCCGCGGCCGTCATGCGTCGAACCTGACGATTGCGACCCTCGACAATAGTCAGCGCCAGCCACGACGTCGGCATGTTTGCCCGAAACCGGATCGGCGGATCTCGTGGCCACAGTCCAGCGGGCGCGCCACTCAAGCGCTCAACGCGAGCAGGCAGCGCCTGCACATCCGCGAATTTGATGCCTTTGCGCAGTCGCACGAGTGCGGCCTCCGGCGGTTCGCCCTCGACTTGCACCCAGTATGTCTTGGCGAGGTGCGATACCGGCTGAGTGATTCGCGCCTGCAATGCGCCGTGATCGGTCAGGAGCAGCAGACCCTCACTGTCGAAGTCGAGACGGCCCGCGACACGCACGGACGAACAGCTGATGTAGGAGGCGAGGGTGTTGCGGTCGGACTGGTCAGTGAACTGGCTCAGCACTCCGAAGGGTTTATTGAAAACAATGAACGGCACGCGAGTATGACCTAGAGAAAACAATCATGTAGAAGTGTTAGTTAATGTATATTACCCGAACGTTTTCAAGGATACTTGATCGCCCGGCGCAACGCTCGTTAGCCTCTATCGCGTTCGGTCGCTCGCTCGCAGCGACACCCTTTGCTGGAGTCGCTAGATTGCAAATCACCTCACCGACCGGCACCCGCATCTCCGGATCCACAGAGCCTGGCTTTGATCAGATTTTGACCTCGGAAGCTCAGGAATTCGTCGCAGCGATCGCACGAACATTCCGCGACCGGGTCGCGGAACTCCTGCGGCGACGTGAGCAGCGCCAGCGTGAACTGGACGCCGGCGCCTTGCCGGATTTCCTCGTCGAGACGCGAGCGATTCGTGAGGGCGATTGGCACACGGCTGCGATTCCCGAGGATCTTCTGGATCGGCGCGTCGAGATTACGGGGCCTACCGAGCGCAAAATGATCATCAACGCGCTCAATTCCGGCGCGCGCGTGTTCATGGCTGACTGCGAAGACTCCCTGACGCCCACCTGGGACAACGTCATTCGTGGACAAATCAATCTGCGCGATGCAGTCCGGCGAACGATCGGCTTCCGCTCGCCAGAAGGCAAGGACTACAGGCTGCAAGCGAAGACCGCGGTCCTGATGGTGCGCCCGCGTGGTTGGCATCTTCCCGAAAAGCATTGGTTCGTTGACGAGATGCCGGTACCCGGCGCATTCGTTGATTTTGGACTATATCTCTTTCACAACGCAGCCGAACTCGGCAAGCGCCGCACGGGCCCATACTTCTACCTCCCGAAACTCGAAAATCACATCGAGGCGCGGCTGTGGGCCGACGTCATCAGGCATGCGGAGGCGGCTCTGCAACTCGCGCCGGGTACGGTCAAGGTTACGGTTCTGATCGAGACCATCCTCGCGGCGTTCGAGATGGAGGAGATTCTCCATGAGCTACGCGACAACATCGTCGGTCTGAATTGCGGGCGCTGGGACTACATCTTCAGTTTCATAAAGAAATTCAGCAGGCGTCCGGATTTCGTCCTGCCAGATCGACAGCAAGTGACAATGACAAGTCACTTCTTGCGGTCCTATTCGCAGCTCGTCATCAAGACCTGCCATCGGCGCGGTGCCTTCGCAATGGGCGGAATGGCGGCGCAGATACCGATCAAGAATGATCCAGTGGCGAACGAAGAGGCACTGCAAAAGGTGCGCGCTGACAAGGAGCGCGAGGCCAGGGATGGACATGATGGAACCTGGGTCGCTCACCCGGGCCTTGTGCCGATTGCGATGGAGATCTTCGACGGTCACATGCCCGGCCCGAACCAGCTGCAACGATTGCGCGAGGATGTCTCTGTGACCGCAAGGGACCTCCTGGCTACCCCCAAGGGAAAAATCACGGCAGCGGGCCTGCGCAACAATGTCAGCGTCGCGCTGCAATACATGGCCGCCTGGCTTGGTGGCAATGGCTGTGTGCCGATCAACAATCTCATGGAAGACGCCGCTACGGCTGAAATCTCGCGTGCCCAGCTCTGGCAATGGGTGCACCACGAGGCCGGGGTGCTGGACGATGGCACGCGGATCACGCTGGACCTTGTGCGGCGACTGCTCGCCGACGAGCAAGCGCGGCTCACGGCGATGGCTGGGCACGGTGCGGCTGCGGCGGCGCATCTCGCGAAGGCCGCCGCGCTCGTCGATGACTTGACGGCGCGCACGGACTTCGCCGCATTTCTCACTCTCGCGGCCTACCGGGAAATCGACTGACGAATTCACTCTATAATCGACACTTATTCGTGGGGTCCTATCGATGAATGACGCTGCGCGCTTGGAGAGTGACTGGCGAACCAACTCGCGCTGGCAAGGCGTGGCTCGTCCGTACAAAGGAGCCGACGTCATCCGGCTGCGTGGCTCGGTTGCGATCGAGTACTCGCTCGCGCGTCTGGGTGCTGAAAAGCTCTGGCGCTACCTGCATGAGAAGCCGTTCGTAAATGCGCTCGGTGCCCTGACCGGGAACCAGGCGATGCAACAGGTCAAGGCAGGTCTCGACGCGATCTACCTGTCGGGCTGGCAGGTAGCAGGAGACGCCAATCTCTCCGGACAGATGTACCCCGATCAGTCTCTCTATCCCGCGGATTCCGTGCCCGCGGTCGTCAAGCGCATCAATAACACCTTGCAGCGCGCTGATCAGATCGACCACGCCGAAGGCCGCTCGGAAACGGATTGGTTCAAACCGATCGTAGCGGACGCCGAGGCTGGCTTCGGCGGTGTGCTCAATGCTTTCGAATTGATGAAGGCGATGATCGAAGCGGGCGCTGCCGGCGTACATTTCGAAGACCAGCTATCATCCGCGAAGAAGTGCGGGCACATGGGCGGCAAAGTCCTCGTGCCGACGCAGGAAGCGATCAACAAACTGGTAGCCGCGCGCTTGGCAGCGGACATCTGCGGCGTGCCAACGGTGCTGGTGGCTCGCACTGATGCCGAATCGGCAAGTCTCCTGACGGCGGATGTCGATGAGCGCGATCGTGTATTCCTTGAGAAGCGCGAACGCACGGCGGAAGGGTTCTTCCATGTGCGATCGGGAATCGAATCCGCGATCGCCCGTGGCATTGCCTATGCGCCGTACGCGGACCTCGTTTGGTGCGAAACCGGCGTACCGGATCTGCAAGAGGCGAAAGCTTTCGCCGAGGGCGTGCACAAGCGCTATCCGGGAAAGCTCCTCGCCTATAACTGCTCGCCGTCGTTCAACTGGAAGAAGAAGCTCGACGACGCGACCATCGCAAAGTTCCAGCGGGAGCTCGGCGCGCTCGGCTACAAATTTCAGTTCGTTACACTCGCAGGATTTCATGCGCTCAACTTCAGCATGTTCGAGCTCGCGCGCGGCTATCGCGATTCGCAGATGACTGCCTACGTGTCGCTGCAGCAAGCGGAATTCGCCGCCGAGCCGAAAGGTTATACGGCCACGAAGCACCAGCGCGAAGTCGGCGCCGGCTATTTCGACGACGTCACGCAGGTAGCCAGCGCCGGAACCTCGTCGACCACGGCGCTCACTGGCTCAACGGAAGAAGCTCAGTTTCATTCGAAGAAGCGGTGAAGCCTCGCGCAGGGATTCGATGACCGAAGCCGCCTCCGCCTTCGATGCGAAATCCTTCGTCCGCTCCCTGCCGGCGCGGCCCGGCGTCTACCGCATGCTGAATGCGGCAAGTGAAGTCATCTACGTCGGTAAAGCGCGAAGCCTGCGTGACCGCGTCGGCAGTTACTTCCACACGAGCAACATTGCGCCGAAGGTGCAGGCGCTCGTGGCGCAGGTCGCGGGGATCGACGTCACCGTCACAAACTCCGAGATCGAAGCGCTGCTCCTCGAATACAACCTCATCAAGGAGCGCAAGCCTCGCTACAACGTGCTGATGCGCGATGACAAGAGCTATCCGTACCTGCATCTCGACACCCGACACGAGTTTCCGCGGATTGCCTACTACCGGGGATCCACCGACATTCCAGGACGCCTGTTCGGGCCGTATCCAAACGCGTTTGCCGCGCGGCAGACCCTGAGCCAGCTACAGCGCCTTTTCCGCCTGCGGCCTTGCGAGGACAGCTATTTCACCAACCGGTCACGGCCGTGCCTGCAGTATCAGATCGGGCGCTGCTCGGCCCCATGCGTTGGCCTTATCAACCGGGATGAGTACGCTGCGGAAGTGCATACGGCGGTTAAGGTGCTCGAGGGCCGGAACGCAGAAGTCAATGAGGAACTCGGAGCGAGAATGGAGGAGGCGTCAGCAGCCCTTGCATTCGAAAAAGCTGCGGCACTGCGCGATCAGCTCGCCCATTTGCGTGAAGTGCAGGCCGAACAGAGTGTTTCATCGACGCGAGGCGAGGATGCCGACGCTGTCGGCATTGCCAGTGAACGCGGCCAGCATTGTATTGCCATTCTCTTCATTCGGGCAGGGCGGAATCTCGGCACCATCCATTTCTTTCCGAAGGCGCCGCTCGACGATGCGGGCGAGGTGCTGCGCTCGTTCGTTGAACAGTACTATCTCGCGCACGACCCGCCGCCATGCATCGTAGTGACGCGCGGCGCAGCGGACTTCACTCCGCTTGCCGAGACGCTGGGCGCGAGACATCGACGCAAGGTGGAGATATCCGGCGGAGCGCGCGGCCTGCGCGCCCGTTGGCGCCGGATGACGAACGAGAACGCATCGCAAGCGTTACGCATGCGCTTGAGCAGCGTCGCCGGACTCGACGAACAGTTCGCGGCACTCGCTGCTACGCTCCAGCTGCCGGAAGAACCACAGCGGCTCGAATGTTTCGACATAAGTCATACAGGCGGCGAGGGCACAGTCGCATCCTGTGTCGTGTTCGGCCGGGAAGGTCCGATTAAAAGCGAATATCGCCGGTTCAACATTTCCGGTGTTGCACCCGGAGATGACTACGGCGCACTCAATCAGGCAATTGCGCGTCGCTATGCCCGCGTCAAGGCGGGCGAGATTCCGCCGCCCGATGTGCTCTTGATCGACGGCGGCCGTGGGCAAATCGAAGCAGCGCAGGCAGCACTCAGCGCAGTTGAACTCGACGCGAAGGCCGCGCCGAAGCTTGTCGTAGGTGTTGCAAAGGGTGCAGATCGACGCCCGGGGCAGGAACGCCTTTTCTTGTTGGCCCAGGAAGCGCCCTCTATACTTCCTGCGGATTCACCTGCCCTGCATCTGATTCAGCGCATTCGCGACGAAGCTCACCGGTTTGCGATCACTGGCCATCGAAAGCGGCGCGCGCGCAGGCACCAGGAGTCGGTACTCGATGCCGTGCCGGGGCTCGGTCCGGTCAGACGGCGCGAGCTGCTGAAGCATTTCGGAGGCTTGCACGGCGTAATCCGTGCCGGCGTTGCCGAATTCGAAGCCGTCACCGGCGTCGGGCCGCAACTTGCAAGAGCGATCTACGAGCACCTGCACCCCGGAGAATAGCCTGGCCGCACATTTCAACCTGCCGAATACGCTCACCTGGCTGCGCATCGTGCTGGTGCCGCTGCTGATCGTACTCTTCTATCTGCCATGGCCATGGTCGGATCAGGCGGCGGGCCTGCTCTTTGCGGTTGCCGGTATTACAGATGCGTTCGATGGTTACTTTGCGCGCAAGCTCAACATGACCTCGCGCCTCGGAGCTTTTCTTGATCCGGTGGCGGACAAGTTGATCGTTGCCGTCGCGCTCGTGCTGCTCATCAGCAAGAACGCCCACTGGTACCTCGTTCTGACCGCCTGCGTGATTATTGGCCGGGAAATCGCGATCTCTGCGCTGCGTGAGTGGATGGCCGAGATTGGCGCACGCGGCAAGGTAGCGGTGTCCACGATGGGCAAGATCAAGACGATCCTGCAGATTGTTGGCCTGAGCATGATGCTGTTCGCCGGCGGTCAAATGGGCTACCTGCTGCTTGTATTTCCCATCTACTGGATCGGGCTCGCACTGATAGTCGTTTCGGCAGTGCTGACCCTCTGGTCGATGATTCTCTATTTGCGCGCAGCGTGGCCGGAGCTTTCGGCGCGCAGCTGACGATCGTGGCAGACGGTGCGTAAGTCACGGATCAATTTGATATTGTTGACTCATCCACCTACGCCCGTACAATACCGGCCCTCGTTTGGTGCCCCGGGCGGGAATAGCTCAGTTGGTAGAGCGCAACCTTGCCAAGGTTGAGGTCGCGAGTTCGAGCCTCGTTTCCCGCTCCAGTTCATTTGCTGCGAGAGCCCGGGCCTGACTTCCGGCGTTTCTCGTTTGGGCGCCGGACGACGCCAGGGCTAGGTGGCAGAATGGTCATGCAGCGGCCTGCAAAGCCGTCTATGCCGGTTCGATTCCGACCCTAGCCTCCATTTCGAAGCAGAGGCCGCAGCGCGCCCTGGTGGCGAAACTGGTAGACGCAACGGACTTAAAATCCGTTGGACCGCAAGGTCCGTGCAGATTCGACTTCTGCCCAGGGCACCAGCTACCAGAAGAAATCGTACACGTGGTCGATGACTTCGCCTGACCAAGTGTCGACCAGCAGTGCATCGCCGCCGACACGCACCCATTGACAGCCGGCCGGCGGGTCATACAGGTCGAACCGCCAGTAGTCGCCAATAACGTACTGCGTTTCATAGTACGCGCCGGGAAGCCAGGCGTCCGAAACCCAGAAGCGCGTGCGGTAGTACGGAAAGGGCGCGTAGTACAGGCCAAAGAAGAATCGCTGGCGCGCGAAGTAGTGGCCGCCGTAGTAGCGGTAGTGATTGCCTCGGTAGTGATCGTACCAAGCGCGATCATGCTGCCAATCGCGCCCATGATCGTCGCGCCAGTGAGCGCCGTTCCAATCACCGTCGTGATTCCTGGCACGATCATGATCGTGATCACCGCCGTCGCCGTGGTCCCTCGAGCGTCCGCCGTGATCGTCGCCGCTCCAGTGCGGGTTGGGGCGGTCTCGCGAGTCATTGCTGTGATGATCCGTTTTCCAGTTGCCACTCGGGCGGCCGGCGCCTTCGCCGTTCACCTGCGGTCGCGGGTCACCAGTCGTGCGCCGCTCGCCACGACCACGATCAGTGCCTATGCGAGGCGGCGCATTACGCCCGGAATCCTCGTAGGTGCGCTTGCCATCGCCATTCGAGCCGCGATTGACATCGCGTGAGTCGGAATTTCGCGCGGCTGACGCCGGTGTGGTCGATTGGTGCTGGGGTGCCCAACCAGGGGCTGCCCCGGAGGCCCCCGAGATGCCTGCCAGTGAAACCGCAGCGGCCGCAACAAGGACCATTTGCTTCATGGGAACTCCTGAACCGCTAGTTAACGCCAAAATCGTGGGGTGCAACTATCGCGCAGCCTTCCTGACTCCCACCTGAACGACGCAAGTTATTGAAACTACTGGATAGATCCCTAGGACGCGCAACTGTCATGGACTGCGGAGCCCGCTGGAAACGCCTCCTGTGTTTCAACGGCTGCCGATGGCACACTTGCAGCGGTTTGCACCCGTAGGCGGTGCTTTGTATGTATGGGCGCCCCTTGCAATGTTGAAGGTTGAGAATCTCCACTTGTGGCGAGGCGAGCGCCATGTCTTGAAAGGTGTCGCCTTCAACCTCGAATCCGGAGAAATGCTGCACGTGTCTGGTCCGAATGGATCAGGGAAAACGACCCTGCTGCGCGCGGTAGCTGGGATTGTGCAGCCGGAGCAAGGCGACGTGTATTGGCGCGGCCAGCCGGCTGGCTCACTCGATGCAGGCTATTTCGAGGAACTCGGCTATGTCGCTCACGACGCCGCGCTGAAAGCCGACCTGACTGCTCAAGAAAATCTCGCGTTCATGGTGCGGCTCCGACACGCCGTCACGGACTCGGCGATTGCCGCGACACTAAAATCGCTCGGAATTGCGCATTGCGCCGGCTTGCCAGCGCGCGCTCTGTCGGCCGGGCAGCGTCGCCGCGTCGCGCTCGCGCGCTTGCTGCTTTCGCAGGCTGTTCTCTGGATACTCGATGAGCCGCTGACCAATCTCGACTTGGCCGGCGGCGCCCTGGTTCTTGATTTGCTCGGCGCGCACCTGGCCTCGGGCGGCCTGGCGATGGTTGCGACGCATGGCGAGATAACGGTACGTAGCGCAGGCGTGCGAAAGCTGGAGCTCGCATGAGCGAGCGCACCGGTACGCTCGCCGCTGCCGCGCTATTTGTCCGGCGTGACCTGCGTCTCGCTTTCCGCCGGCCGAGTCAGCTTTGCAACCCGCTGGTCTTCTTCCTAGTCGTAACCACCCTTTTCCCCCTGAGTTTGAGTCCTTTGACGTCGCAACTCAGAGACATCGCGCCCGGTGTGCTGTGGGTGGCAGCGCTGCTATCCTCCTTGCTGGCGCTCGAGGGTTTGCTGAAGTCCGACGCTGAGGACGGCACGCTCGAGCAAATGGTGCTCTCGGGACAGCCAGTGGTCGCAATGGTCGCCGCCAAGACATTGGCGCACTGGTTCGTCGGCGGACTGCCGCTGGTGGTAATTTCGCCCCTCGCGGGCCTGTCGCTCGGCGTTCCACCCGCAGCGATGTGGGTCACTGCGTGGGGACTGCTGTTGGGAACCCTGACTCTGAGTTTTCTTGGCAGCGTCGGTGCTGCGCTAACGATTGGTGTCCGACGCAGCAGTGTGCTCCTATCGCTTCTGGTACTGCCGTTGGCGATGCCGCTCCTGATATTCGGAGCGCGCGCAACGGATCTCGCGATCGCCGGCGAACCGGCTGACGCACCGCTGTATCTGCTGGGCGCATTGCTGGTCTTTAGCGCAACGCTGGCTCCGTTTGCGGCCGCCGCCGCCGTTCGAATCGGTATCGACTAGGATCACGCAACGATGTGGATCTGGATTCACAAGCTCGGGTCGCCACCGCATTTTTATCGGATTGCCGGTTTGCTCACGCCGTGGTTCGGCTGGACAGCTGCCGTTCTAATTGCGGCAGGTCTTGTCTGGGGACTCGTTTTTGCGCCGGCCGATTATCAGCAGGGCGACGGGTTCCGGATTCTTTACGTGCACGCACCGAGCTCATGGATGTCGCTCTTCACTTACGTCGTAATGGCATTCGCCGCAGGCGTCGGGCTCATCTGGCGCATCAAGGTTGCGCACGCCGTCGCAGCCAGCTGCGCGCCGATCGGCGTTGCCTTTACGTCGTCCGCACTGGTCACCGGCGCGGTCTGGGGCCAGAAGATGTGGGGCACGTGGTGGGAGTGGGATCCGCGCCTGACGTCCGAGCTCATTCTTCTCTTCCTCTACTTTGGTTACATGGCGCTGCGTTCGGCGTACGACGACGCACAGCGCGCCGATCGCGCGAGCGCGGTGCTGGCATTGGTCGGCGTGGTGAACGTGCCTATCATTCATTACTCGGTAGTTTGGTGGAACTCGCTCCACCAGGTGGCGAGCGTGGCCAAGATCGGGCGGCCATCCATTGCCCCGGAGATGCTCGTGCCACTCATTCTTATGTTCTTCGGCTTCAATATTCTCTTCGGGGCAGTGCTTTTTACGAGGGTGCGCGGCGAAGTGTTGCTGCGCGAACGAAGCGCGGACTGGATTCGCGCATTGGTGGCAAAGACATGAGCGTGCGTGATTTCTTGTACATGGGTGGGTATGCAGCGTATGTGTGGCCGTCCTATCTATTCACGGCTGCTGCAGTTGGCTGGATGGTGATTGCAGCCCGGCGAGCCCATCGCAATGCGCTCGAGACGGCCCGCAAGCGAATCGCCATGGAGCAATCGTCGTCATGACACCGCGCCGCAAGCGTCTCGCCACGGTCGCCCTGGTGCTGGTCGGCGTCAGCATTGCGACCGGCCTTGCGCTGCGCGCCTTTCGCGACAACGTTGTTCTGTACTTCACGCCAGCCGAGGTCGCCCAAGGCAAAGCCAGCGACAAACGTGCATTCCGCCTTGGCGGCATGGTGCTGAAGGGAAGCGTCGTGCGTCAGCCGGGCAGCCTGACGCTGCGGTTCGACGTCACGGACTACCTGCGTACGATAACCGTGCACTACACCGGCGTGCTGCCGGACCTTTTTCGTGAGGGGCAGGGAGTCGTCGTGCACGGGTCCCTAGTGAATGGCGAATTCAAGGCGGACGAGGTGCTCGCCAAGCACGACGAGAAGTACATGCCGCGCGACATCGCCGGCAAGATTGCGCCACCGCCTGGAGTCAATCCATGACCGCTGAACTTGGCCAGATTGCACTGATCCTCGCGCTCTGCCTCGCGCTTTCGCAGACGGTGTTTGGGCTGGTAGGCGCGCATCGAGGATGGAGCAACTGGATGTCCGTCGTGCGGCCGGCGACGGTCGGGCAGGCGGGATTCGTCGCGCTGGCATTTCTACTGCTTGTTGCGGCGTTTCTCGGTAATGATTTCAGCGTGCAGTATGTGGCGGCCAACTCGAACTCGGAACTGCCCACGATCTACCGCGTGGCGGCAGTGTGGGGTGCGCACGAAGGTTCGATGCTGCTGTGGGCCCTGATCCTCGCGTTGTGGTCTCTCGCCGTCGCGCTTCTCAGCCGATCGCTGCCGGAAACATTCGCAAGCCGAGTACTTGGCGTCCTCGGGACGATCAGCACGGGAATCCTGCTCTTCATCGTGTTGACCTCGAATCCCTTCACACGGGCGATACCAGCCCCGTTCGATGGCAACGATCTGAATCCGCTGTTGCAGGATCCGGCGCTCGCGATCCATCCGCCGATCCTCTATACCGGTTACGTCGGCTTCGCGGTCGCCTTCTCATTCGCCTGCGCGGCGATGATCGAAGGGAAACTCGATCAAACCTGGGCACGCTGGACGCGGCCCTGGACCATCGTCGCATGGCTCTTCCTCACGATAGGAATCACGCTTGGCAGCTGGTGGGCGTACTACGAACTCGGATGGGGCGGCTGGTGGATGTGGGATCCGGTAGAAAATGCATCCTTCATGCCTTGGCTCGTGGGTACGGCGCTTGTTCATTCTCTCGCAGTCACGGAGCGGCGCGGCCTGTTTCGCAGCTGGACTCTGCTGCTTGCCATATTCGCGTTCTCGCTGAGTCTCATTGGCACGTTCCTCGTGCGCTCGGGCATCATCGTCTCGGTGCACGCCTTTGCGTCCGATCCTATGCGCGGCGTGTTCATCCTGGCGTTGCTTGCTGCCTACATCCTCGGCGCGCTGACGCTCTATGCCTGGCGCGCCGGCCAATTGCGATCATCGTCAGGCTTCGAGCTTTGGTCGCGCGAATCCTTCATCCTCTTCAATAACATCCTGCTGGTCATTGCCGCAGCTCTCATCTTCATCGGCACGCTGTATCCGCTGATCCTCGCGCTCCTCAAGCTCGGCACGATCACGATCGGTCCGCCGGTATTCCAGTTGATGTTCCTGATAGCGATCATTCCGCTGATTGGTTTGCTCGGCGTCGGAATGCACTCGTCATGGAAACGGGCGCGCCTCGCACCGGTCAAGACACGGTTGATCGCCATTGCGGCCATCGCCGCCGTGCTCGCGGCCATTCTCCTGTTCGCATTTGGCGGGCGAGTGCGGCTCATAGTGTTCATGGGCCTGTTCCTCGCCATCGCAACGATGTTTTCGGCTGCGTCCGAGCCGATCGCCCGCTTGCGAAGGGGACTTTCGGTTCCACGGGGCGCGATCGGCATGCTCGTCGCGCACTTCGGAGTGGGTCTTTTTACTCTCGGCGCGACTGCGGCATCGACGTATCAGGTCGAGCGCGATGTATCGATCGCGCTCGGTAGCAGTGCAAAGCTCGCCGGCTACGACTTCAAGCTTGCGGAGCTGCGCATGGTGGAGGGGCCGAATTACGTGGCGCGGCAGGCCGACGTCATCATCAGCGATTCCCGGGGGCAGGTAGTCACGACACTGCATCCACAAAAGCGCATCTATCGTGTCCAGCAGCAACCGATGACGGAGGCCGGCATCGACGTGACCTGGCAACGGGACCTCTTCGTTGCGCTAGGCGATGACCTCGGGGACGGCAAGTGGAGCCTGCGGCTGCAATACAAGCCGCTTATCCGCTATCTCTGGCTCGGTTCGCTCATCATGGCCCTCGGCGGAATTCTCGCAGCGACGGACAGGCGCTATCGCATGGCACCTGCGGGCGAACAGGTAGCCGGCGGCACAGCGACGGAGCGTGCGTGAAGACACGGTTCCTGATCCCGGCGGCCGCGGTCGCGGTGCTTTTCGGGTTCTTCTGGTACGGCTTGAAGGGCGACTACGATCCGCAACTCATCGAGTCGCCCTTGATCGACAAGCCGGCGCCCAATCTCACAGCGCCGGCACTCGCCAATCCGAATCAGTCGGTCTCGCTCAGCGCTTTTCGCGGCCAGCCGGTCGTCGTGAATTTCTGGGGCACGTGGTGCGTTGGATGCCGGGAGGAGCACCCGCAGTTGCTGGCGATACAGAAGGCGACGTCGGTCCCGATCCTCGGTATCGCATGGAAGGATGATCATGCCGCAGCGAGTCAGTGGCTGACCGAGCTCGGCAATCCGTACCAAACGGTAGCGACGGACGATGATGGTCGGATCGCGATCGACTGGGGCGTCTACGGTGCTCCGGAAACGTTCCTCGTCAGTGCCGGCGGCAAAGTCATCCACAAGCATGTCGGACCGATGTCGCTGGAGATCTGGCAAAAGGAGTTTCTCGCAAAACTCAAGGCGGAGGCCGGCTCATGATCGCATTCCTCCGGGCACTGCTGCTGGCCGCGGTAGTCGTTGAAGCTGCTCATGCCATAGATACAGAACCGCCGCTGCCCGATCCGCAACAGCAAGCCCGCTACGAAGATCTCATCCACGAGCTGCGCTGCCTGCAGTGCCGCAGCCAATCGCTTGCGGATTCGGACGTGTCCCTCGCTGCCGACCTGCGTCGCGAAGTGCGTGGCCTTATCGCTCAGGGCAAGAGCGATGACGAGGTGAAGGGCTTCCTCACCGCGCGTTACGGTGACTACGTACTCTTTCGTCCGCCGCTCAACGCGCGCACGTGGGTTGTCTGGTTTGCGCCGGGCATCCTGCTTCTCGCCGGCGCACTGATTGCCTGGCGCGTGGTGCGACACCGAACGGCGCTGGTTCCTGGCGATGCGGATGAGGCCGAAACCGGAGACAACGTGCGGTGACGCCCTTCCTGCTGATTGCCGGGCTGATGGTACTTGCCGGCATTGCAGTGCTCGGATGGCCGCTCCTGCGTCGCCGTACGCCAGCCGAGGGCGGCTTGCGCGACGCACCCCGGGTACCAACCGTCGTGTTCACGGCGCTCTTCGTGATCGCAATTGTGGCCGGTCTGTACCCCTTCGCAAGCAACTGGCACTGGAAAGACGCCGAACGATCGGCTGGTAACCGCGCCGAATCTGGCGATCCGATGATCGAGCGCCTGGAGGACCGTTTGCGCGGTTCGCCTGATGAACTCGACGGCTGGATCATGCTCGGTCGCGCATACGCCGCGCGCCATCGCTACTACCGCGCGGCCGACGCCTACGAGAGGGCGCTCGAACTCAGCGATGGAAACAATACCGAGGCCATGCTTGGACTCGGCGAGGCCCTTGCGCTCGCCGATCAGAGCTCGCTGGCCGGCAGGGCGGGCCAGCTTCTTGAGCGCGTCGCGACACTGGAACCACAGAACGCGCGCGCACTCTGGTGGGGTGGCGCCGCAGCGTATCAACGCAATGACTTTGCCCTCGCACGCGATCGCTGGCAGCAGTTCCTCGCGACGAACCCGCCTGCGGACATCGCGCAGATCCTGCGCGTGAAGATCGCGGAGATCGATCAGCAACTCGGATCCACCCAGTCCGCGTCAAACAGTCAGCCAGCCGGAGCCGTTCAGGTTCGAGTGCGCATCGATGTTACGGACGATATCAGCAGTCGCGAAGGCGCTCTGTTCGTGCTCGCAAGGCATCCGGGCGAAGCGGGACCGCCGCTCGCCGTCAAGCGCTTGCCGCTCGGCAAATGGCCCATCGACGTCGTACTAGGCGCCGGCGATGCAATGATGCCGGGACGCTCGCTCAATGCGGGTGATGAAGTGCAGGTCGTTGCGCGGATTTCGCGCAGTGGCACGGCGAGCCCCGCGAGCGGCGATAGCTATGGTGAAGTCCGTTATCATGTCGGACGCGACGGCGTTGTCGCGCTAAGGATCGACAAGCGAGTTCCTTGACGATCCCAACCGCGCCGCCAGCCCTCGCGGGGGAACCATGACTGCCGAAGGGCCTGCCGCTCTGCAATTTTCCACTCCGCCGTCGATTGCCTGCGCCTACGGCAAGGCGATCTTTGCTCGCCGGCCCGCGCTCGTGCCGGAAGGTCGGCGCATTCCCCGAATTGAAGCGACGCTCGATCCGCGACCACTCACCCGCGCGCAGTTCGACCGTTTTGCGGCGGTGGCGGGAGGAGCGCCGGACCATGCCTGTCCATTGACCTTTGCGCACGTGCTTGCCATGCCGTTGCACCTCGCGATTCTGACCTCGCCGGCATTTCCGGTCCGTCTTCTCGGACTCGTGCACGTCGAAAACGAAATCACGCAAACACGCTGGCTCCGGGCAGGCGAGTCGATATCGATCCGCGCCGCGCTCGAAGGTTACGAAGACACACCGCGGGGACATGAATTCACGCTTGCCACCAACGTTGCTGTCGCGGGAGAGGGCGTTTGGCGCGCCACCTCAAGATTTCTGGCGCGCCGTCCGAAAAAGGAGAGCGCGACCACTCCGCGACCGGTCAGTCCAGCGCCGGTCGACCCGCCGGCTGTCGCGACAGCGAGCTGGCATTGCGACGCGGACATCGGCCGGCGCTATGGCTGGATCTCCGGCGACATGAATCCGATTCATCTGACCGACGCCACCGCGAAGCTATTCGGATTCGATCGGGCGATAGCACACGGCATGTGGACGCTCGCGCGCATCGCAAACGAACTCGAATCGCAGTTCGCCGGAGGCGCCGTTCGAATGGCGGCGCGATTCCGCGCGCCGGTGCGGCTGCCCGCCTGGGTGATGCTCCATCATTGGCGCAATGGCGCGCGAACCGAGTTTCGGCTGCGCGCAAGCAACGGCGAGCGCGTTCATGCCGAGGGAGAAGTCGACACGCTTTGAGCTCCGGCGAGCCGACTCAGAATTGCACGCGCACGCCGGCGAGGCTGGCGTCCTCGGCGCGTAAACCAACGGTTCGCGATTCACGCTTGGCGACCATCTCGAGAATCGGCAACACGCGCGCAGTCGGGTTTCCAAGCCGCAGGCGTTCGAGACGCGGATGGGTCATGACAGTTTCCTTGTCGCAGTCAGCGATGCCGATTCTCGCTGCGCCTGCGCCCTCAGGATCGCGCGATAGCAACAGGGCGATTCCACATGGTGCATGCATCGGCCGCTTCTCCAGGAGGGGCACCGGTGGCGGCACGTCGCAGAGCACTAGCAGGACGGCACGCTCGCCGTCATCGATCAGCGCAAAGCATTCGCGGAGTCCTGCGATCGCTGTCGCATCGTACGCCGACAATGTCGTCGCCGATCGCGTCGCATGCGCTGCGATTCCCCAATAGCCAGCCGGCGCGTTGTGCACGGAGTTGTGAAAGTCGGTCGGCGACACCATCCGCCCCGGTTCGGCGAGCGCCATGCAGATCCGATGCATGATCGACATGTCCGCATCGGATGACGCAAAGACGCTCGGCGTCCCGGCGGCGGCAATTGTAGTGCGCGCAAACGCTGCTTCTGCAGCGGCCAGTCCGACCAGCACTTGAAGCGGGGCGCGACGGCGCTCGTTCGGAGGCAGCAGTTGCGGAACGGGCGGCGTGATACACCCCTCATCGAGCGTCGGGTCAATGTCGCTTCGTCCTGCCAATACTGCTTCCGCGAGCGCCCATGTCGGCATGCCGGGCGCCACGAAGCCGATCGCCTCCAGGTAGGCTCCGCGCCTCATGGCCGCCCCAGAATGAGTGCGCAGTTGCTTCCGCCGAATCCAAAGGAATTCGACATGACACGGCAGACCGATGCGGCGCGGCTCTCCAGAAGCACATTCGCGTTGAGGGTCGGATCGATCGTGCGAGTGTTGAGGCTTCTCGGGATGAAACCGTGCTCCACGCAGGTCAGCGCGATCGCGGCCTCGAGCATGCCGGCGGCGCCGAGCGCATGGCCGGTCCAGCCCTTGGTGGAGCTGACGGGCACGTTCATGCCAAGGACAGCGCAAACGGCACGGTCCTCTGCGGCATCGTTGGCCGGTGTCGCCGTGCCGTGCAGATTGACGTAATCGATATCCTGCGCCACGAGGCCAGCGCGCTTCAGTGCCGCATTCATCGCGGCGACAGCGCCGCGTCCTTGCGGGTCTGGCGTCGACATGTGATAGGCATCGCTGCTCTCTCCATCACCGATGAGGGCGAGATCGCCGGGTTCGCGATCGAGCAGCGCAAAGCCTGCCGCCTCGCCAATCGAAATGCCGTTGCGTCCGATGTCCGCCGGTCGGCACAGGTCGCGCGACACGAGCTGCAGCGAGTTGAATCCATGCAAGGTCGTGAGGCAGAGGCTATCAACGCCCCCGACCACCGCTGCGTCGCAGAATCCAGACGTAATTGCGCGGCGCGCAGACGCAAACACCTTCGCGCTCGATGAGCAAGCGGTGGAGATGACGGCGCTCACACCTTCGAGCCCGAGCGCCGCCCGGACGAAGCCCCCGACCGAATAGGTACATGAAGTGCGCGCGTGATCGAAGCCCGACGGCAGGAGATTGCGCTCGCGGTCACGCGCACGATAGGCGAGTTCCGCCTCGAGGATGCCCGCCGTACTCGTTCCCATGAACACACCGATGCGTCGTTCGCCGTAGCGTGCGCGGGCACGGCCCACGGCGGCATCGAACCCGTCCTGCCGTACGCCGAGCAACGCCAGGCGATTGTTGCGACAGTCCCAGGCTTCAAGAGGAGCCGGTAGCGGCGTGTCTAGTCCGTCTACTTCACCGATCCAGCAATCGAGTGCGCAGGTTTCGAACTTGCGATGACGAAGGCCCGTGCGTTCCGCCATCAAAGCCTCGGCGAGAGCGACACGCCCGCGACCAAGCGCCGACGTTGTCGTCCACGCGCTAATGCTGAGCGGTTTCGGATGCGTCATCGGGCAACCAATAGGCGTAGAAATTGAACCAGTTGTAGGGCGCCGCGCGCACGGCCTGCTCGAGCCGTGTCGCGTATTGCTGCGCGACTGACCGGGCGGAACTGTCGCGAGTTGCGCGTGGAATACTCACGCGCTGCGCGAACAACTCAAGGCCACAGTGATAACGACCGTTCTTTAGGACGCCGAATCCGAGAATAACCGGCGCGCCGAGGCCGGCGGCGATGAGCCATGGACCCGCAGGGAATTGCGCCCGTCCGCCCAGAAGATCGACCGTAACCGCACGCTCATCACTCCGCGCACGATCGGCCATGATGCCGACGATGTCGCCGCCATCCAGAGCCTTCTTCACCTCCAGGATGACTTCGAAGCCGGGACGCGCGGCGTCGATGATGCCGGCCGCAAGGCGTGGTTCGAGCTGTTCGAAGATTGCGGTCGCCATGCGCCCGACGGCGCGGTCGAGAACGATGCGCACCGTGCGTGCCCCACGGCGCAGCGCCGGCACGCGTAACGCCTCGAAGCTGCCGAAATGCGCAACGATCAGGATGCAACCGCGGCCGCTCATCAGTGTCTCGCGCGCGCCCGGTCCATATTGTGTCTCCATGGACAGGGCGCCCACGCGGTTGCGCAGCAGGTACACGCGATCGACGGACGCCGTTGCAAAGCAGTGAAAGTGCTTGAGTATCTGCCAGGCGACAACGGGTCTGCCGGTCACGCGAGTGAGGTAGTTGCGCGAGGCCTCGCGCGCCTCGGAGTGAGTCATCCAGAAATAGAGGGCAACGGGCCAGAGTACGGCCCGGATGATCGGGCGGCCGAGGATCAGTGCACTGCGCACCAGGAGCCTAATCATGAATGGGCTGCTGCGCTCACCTTGCTCACGCCATTCGTGTGTCATGCGCGATCCGTGCGGGGGTGCTATTCGTCGAGGGCGGCAAGCAGAGCCGCGCGCGGGAGTTTCCCCGCGTCGGTCCGCGGAAGTTTCGCGACCAGTTTCAAGGGCCGCGGCAGGAATGCCGGATCAATATGGCGGGCGAGGGCGGCGAGTACTTGCTCGCGCGAGCGCTGCGGAGCAACTGCCAGTGCCGCGCAGCGCCCGTCGTCGCTCGGCATGAAAACGACTGCGTCGGTCACTCCCTCGACGCCGAGCAGCTGCCGTGTCAGATCGGCGAGCGATGCGCGCTTGCCGGCGATCTTGACTAGATCGCGTGCCCGGCCAAGCAGGCGGAACGAACCGTCATCCGCCGGTTCGATCAGATCCTGCAAAGGGAGCGGTTCAGGCAGATGTTCACTGATATACAGGGCGCCGCCGTCGACGGCCTCCAGCCTTGCGCCGCGCAACGCGCGCCACCACTCGCCTTCGGTTGTGCGCCGAGTGGCCATGGCGCCGGCCTCGGTACAGCCGTAGATCTCGAAAACCGGTGCCGCCGCAAGAGTTTCGGCCTGGCTGGCCTGCTCGCGGGTCAGAGTCGCGGTGGAAGAGAGGATGAACGCGAGCGGCGGCATTCGCAGACGGGCCGTAACGCAAGCGCGCAGGTGAGTCGGCGTGGTGACGAGCACTCGCGGCGCTGGGATCTCCTCAAGCGCCCTTGCAATGTCTCTCGGGAAGAACGGCCGCTCATCGCTGACGGAACAGCCGGCAGCCAACGTCAACATGACACTGGTCTCGAGGCCGAACATATGTTGGGACGGTACGGTGGTGACGAGATTGCAGGGACCGCATTGGGCGAACAAGCGCTCGCTCGTGAGCGCCGCGCCGCCGAGGAGCGTCGCCCACGACTTCGGATGGCCTTGCGGCACGCCGGTGCTCCCGGACGTGAAGACCATCGCAGCCGGCTCGGCGAGGCCACGGATCCGATCGTCTGCGGGTGCGTTCGTTGGTGCAATCCGTGCCGCGACAAAAGCGTCGTCAAGCGTTCCCTGGTCCGGATGCAGATCCGCGAGCGCCGCCAGGGCGCCGACGCTCTGATTGGCTGGCAACAGCGTCGTCGCCCTGTGGCGAAGCGCAGCGAGAAAGGCGGTGAGAAACGTCCCGCGTCGCTCGCAGATGTTCACGAAGTAGCGGCGCTCCGGTAGCTCCCCCAGCAGGTTCGCGGAGCGCGCGATGAGATCGCGCGCCCGGAGATTCCCGGACCGGCCATACACGACCACGTCGCCCGCCCCGTGGCCCACCAGCAGCGGCAGTTCCAGGTTCATCGCGCACGCGTCCGTGCGGCAATCAGCCGCAGATTGGCAATGAAGCCAGCATGCGGCAGGTGCCGGAAACGCCAGCGGCGATAGGCGTATTCACCGGCGAAGGCCGCACCGATCACGAAGTAGTGGATGAAATTCGTCGCGAGCGACCAGACCCGTGGCGGCGCCGCTATTGCAAGGACGATGGCGGAGATCGCAAGTGCCGCAAACAGAAGCGACCACAACAGCGTCAGGCGGCGTGTGTAGCGCGCGAGCTCCTCGGTCAGCGTGCCGCGTTCAAAGCGCGCGATTTTGCTGATCAGAGGTTCGCGTCCCGTGCGCAGCGACGAACCGAACAGCGCCAACAGCGAAAGCGGGATCAATACGGGCGGCAAATAGAGAAGAAATCGCGAGGCGCTGAGCATCACAAGACCGGCGCAGGCGGCAAATGCAGCGAAGAGCGCGAGCCACGCCCACCAGCGGCGGGCTCGAAGCATCGGGTACAGCGGCAGCGCCGAGAGCACTGCTATCGCCAACCATTTCAGCCAGGGCTCTGGCCAAAGTATCGACGCATGAACGATGAGCGGATATGCCAGTGCCAGCGCGAGCATGGCGCCTGCCGGCGCTCAGCGCTGTCCGCGCTTGCGCAAAACATAGTCGGTGAGCGAGCGCAGCGAGCTGAACGCCGGCCGAGTCTCTGGATCTCCCGACTGCAGCTCCACGCCGTAGTGTTGCTGAATCGCCAGTGCGATCTCGAGCGCATCGATCGAATCGAGGCCAAGACTGCCGTTGTCGTGGCCGAAAAGGGGTGCCGTCGGAACGATTTCGGTCGCCACGATGTGCTGGAGGTTCAGCGCATCGACGAGCCAGCGAGCCATGACCGCCTCGTCGGTGTTCTGGCTCACCGGCGCTTGGCCGGACATCGCGGGTCCGTTGTGGGACATATTCACTATATTCGTCGAACGCCGTCTGGCGTCCTAACGCTCGAAATGTACAGCTTGAGTGATAGCCGCGCCAGCCCGTACCGGCCCTGTAAACCCGCCAGACCCGGGCACTCGACATCCACGATGGCGAGTCGCGCTACAATGTCCATGGGTGGGCAGGGGGAGGCCGTCGCGCGAATGAAGAGGCCGGTAAGAAGCTTTGCACGCGACACGACGCGTCTTCCACCATGGGCAGGCATGCTGGCCGTTTGATGGATAGCACAGGGCTCCGATCCGCGACCCGGATCGACGACCGATCAGCGCCGGGCGCAGTGCTCGACCGCTGGTGGCGCGTTTGCGCCACCGGATTCTGTTTCCTTACATTCGGTGTCGGTGGAACGCTGCTCAGCTTCACGATGTTCCCGCTGCTGCGCGCGGCAGCGGGCTCGAGTGAGAACGCGCGGCCACTGATTCGCCGGGCCCTGCGCGGCACTTTCCGCTTCTTCATCGGCATGATGCGCTTCGTCGGTGTGCTTACCTATGAAGTACAGAATGGCGAACTGCTGCTGCCTCGAGGGCAGCTGATCGTCGCCAACCATCCGACCCTGCTCGACATCGTCTTCCTGCTGTCGCTCATCCCGGATGCGACCTGCGTGGTCAAGCGCGGCTTGTGGCGCAATCCATTCCTGCGCTGGCCGGTCGCCTGGGCCGGCTACATCCCGAACAGCGAGTGCGAATCGCTGGTCGCCAACACCGCCGAGACATTGCGCAACGGCCACTCGCTGGTCATGTTTCCGGAGGGCAGTCGAACGACGCCGGGCAAGCCGATGTCACTGAAGCGTGGTGCCGCGCAGGTCGCGCTGGCCTCCGGTGCTCCGGTGCTGCCGGTCACGATTTCCTGCGTGCCGCTCAGCCTGACCAAGGCCAATCCCTGGTATCGGGTGCCGGCGCGCCCGATGCACTACACAATTACTGCACATCCGCCGATCGCGGCCGCGGCGCTTTGCGACCGGCAGCTCCCCACATCGATCGCTGCCCGCAGGCTTACACGCGAGTTCGCGGGGCTCCTTGCGCCAGAGAGCAGGCCGTCGAGTCTATAATCCCAACGTATGGCCGGTGGCCCTGAAGAGTAACTGACAGCCAATGATGATCGACGCAGAGCAGAACATCCTCGAGCAGGTGCGCAGCGTCCTCGCACGCCTGTTCGAACTCGACCCGGCCCGAATCGAACCATCCTCGAAACTCTACGAAGACCTCGACATCGACAGCCTGGACGCCATCGACCTGATGATCGAGCTAAAGGAGCTTACGGGGCGCAAAGTCAAACCCGAGCAGTTCAAGCATGTGCGCACCGTCGGCGACGTCGTCACAGCGGTTCAAAAGCTGGTGCGCGACGAGAATGCAGCGTGACCGGCGGCGCGGCACGGCCACGCATCGTCGACGAGACTCGGGGCCCACCGGTGAAGCTTGACCTTGCCATTGCGGCGGACCTGCCCTGTTTCGACGGTCATTTTCCCGAGGTCCCCATCCTTCCCGGCGTCGTACAGCTCGACTGGGCTATTCATTTCGGCGGCGTTTACCTTGGCACCAGCTGCGATATCCGCCGGATCGATGCACTCAAATTCAGTCGCATCGTGCGCCCGGGTGCGCTCCTCACGCTCGAACTTGAGCCGACCTCCGACGGCTTCAGCTTCCGCTTTCAGCACGGAGCAGTCACGTGCTCGTCCGGGCGCATTACCTGTGCCCGATGATCACGTTCCGACCCTGCATCGTCATTCCCTATTACGACCATCCGCTCACGATCGGAGCGACGCTCGACGAGCTCGCACCCCTGCAGGTGCCGTGCTGGGTCGTCGATGACGGATCGGACGCGCGCGCCGCAGATGCCCTGTCGGTGGTTGCGTCGCGGCATCCGTGGGTCACGGTCAAAAGGCACTCGTCCAATCTAGGCAAAGGCGCGGCCGTCCTGACGGGCAGTCGGGCTGCCGCCGGTGCCGGCCGCACGCACGTGTTGCAGGTCGATGCAGACAATCAGCACCGGCTGCAAGATGCGCCGGCGATGCTGGAACTCGCCGCCGCGTCGCCACGCGCTCTCATCCTTGGTATGCCAATCTATGATGCGACCTTGCCACGCGTGCGGCTCGTCGGCCGATATCTCACCCATGCCATGGTCACCATCAACACGTTGTCTCTCGCCATCCGCGATTCCATGTGCGGCTTTCGCGTCTATCCGCTCGCGGAGCTCATCGCAGTCGCAGACACTGCGTCACTTGGTTCTCGCATGGAATTCGACATCGAGGTCGCAGTACGCCTTTCCTGGAGCGGCGTCGACATCGTGAACAAGCCAACACCGGTGACCTACCCGCCGGACGGCGTATCGCACTTCAAGCTATGGCGCGATAACGTCCGCATCACCGCAATGCATACGCGCCTGTTCTTCGGCATGTTGCGTCGCCTGCCGCGCCTCGCGCTGCGTCCGCTGGCTGCGGCAAACGTGCAGCGGTCCGCGACGTGAGCGCGCAGCCGCTACGGTCCGCTGAAATCCGCATCGAGATACCTTTCCACGATCTCGATCCAGCTGGCTATGTCTGGCATGGACACTACGCGAAGTACCTGGAGCTAGCGCGCTGCGCGCTGCTTAAGACGTTCGACTACAACTACGACGCCATGATCCGCAGCGGCTACACTTGGCCGATCGTCGACATGGAGGTTCGATATACACGTCCGCTGCGCTTCGGTGATGAGATCCGCGTGGTGGCGACTCTCTCGGAGTGGGAGTATCGCCTGCGCATCGATTACGCAATTCAAAATCTGCGCAGCGGCGAACGTACGACCAAGGCGATGACCACTCAGGTCGCCGTGGAACTTGCGACGGGCGAGCTCTGTCTGCGTTCGCCGTCCGTTCTCTTCGAACGTCTTGGGCTCGATTCGCAATGATCAGCCAGGGCCAGGGTCGCGCCATCCTGCTGGCGCTGGTCGTCATCACGGTCAGCGCGGGCAGCGCCGCAGCGCCGGCTGACGACGCGGCGGAACTTTTTGCCCATCCCTCGACTGCCCGGGAGCTGCGCGACGGACTTCTCAAGAGCGCGCTCGACGAAATCGGGCGCTCCACGGTCGTCGAGGGGAAATTCAGACAGGAGCGCACCGTTCGGAAACTCCCGCGGCCTCTCGAATCCACCGGCAAATTCTTGCTGGTGCGCGAGCTCGGCCTGCAATGGCGAACGCTCGAGCCAGTCGAGGACGAGTTCGTGCTCACTCATCAGGGCCTCGCGCTCAAGGGCCTACAGGCGAACCGAGCGCGCTCGCGGCACATCGAGCTCGGCGCCGTGACCGACCTCATGTTCGCGCTCTTTTCGCTGAACGTCGATTCGCTCGATACACGCTTCACGCTTTTCGGCGACGGCAATTCCGGCAACTGGCGCATCGGCATGCTGCCGCGCGATCCGGCGACCGCACGCGCCATACGACAGGTGACCGTACACGGCGGCCTGCACGTCGATTCGATCGCGATCGTGAACGCCGCAGGCGATGAATTGCGGGTCGAACTCCTCGAGGTCACCGTAGACCGCGGCGACCTGGATGCTGCCCAGCGCGCGATCTTCGAGCCGCCTGCACGCTGAATTCCCGAAATGACCACTCGCATCATTGCGCGATTCTGGCTCTGGCTCGCGGCGCTGGCTGGCCTCGCAGCCGTGTTCTTTCTCATCGTGCAGCCGCACCTCAGAGTCGAAACGGATCTTCTTGACCTGCTGCCGCGCGATCGCGCGCAGAGCGCAATCGCCGACCGCCTCGCAGACTTTGCAAGCGCCGGCGCGCGCCGACTCCTGATTCTCGTCGGCCATCCGTCGCCCGAGGTGGCGTCCACGGGTGCGACACGATTTGCGCAGAGCCTCTCGGCGTCCGGCGCATTCGCAGACGTGCACGGGCATTGGGGTGCCCAGATGGATTCTGCCGCGGCATTCTACGAGGACAATCGCTTCGTACTGCTTGCGCGCACCGTACAGGCATCGCTCGCGGCGAATCGACCGGAGGAGGTCGAGCGCGGCGCACTGGCGGCCCTCTATTCGCCGATCGCCTTTGCGCGTCCCGGCGGTTCGAGTGATCCGCTGAGTCTCGATGCAAGCTTTCTGCTCGAGCAGATGCCATCGGCGGGTGCGGCGCATCTCGAAGGCGATCAGCTCGTGGTCCATGACCACGATGCGACCTATGTCCTCGTCGTAGCGCAAATCCTCGGCAGTCCGTTCGACAGCGCAGTACAGCAGCGTGCTTCCGCCGCCATCGAAGCCGCGACGTCTGCAGCCCGTACGGCGCAGGGCCAGGCGAACGAAGCGATCCGCGTACTCATGTCCGGCGCGCTCCCGCATGCGGCGGCCGCCACGGCGTCTGCAACCCACGAAGTGGCGCTCTTCAGCTCGATAGGGACCGCCGCTGTCCTTGCCATGATCGTCGCTCTATTTCGCAGCTGGCGTGCGCCGGTCCTCGGCATGGTGGCACTTGCCGCCGGTGGCGGTGCCGGGATCGCAGCCACGTATTTCGTTTTCGGACGCGTCCATCTCATTGCACTTGTCTTCGGCTCGAGTCTCATTGGTGTCGCCATCGATTACTCGATGCACTACCTCTCCGATCAGTTTCGCGGCCCGGCTTGGACACCCGAGTCCGCGCTCGCCCACGTGGCGCCTCCAATTCTCATGAGCATGGGCGCGACGCTCGCCGGATTTGCCGGCTTGCTGCTGCTGCCGTTTCCCGGCTTGCAGCAAATGGCCGTTATTGCACTCGCGGGCCTGCCGGTCGCCTGCGCGACTGTGCTCCTCATTTTTCCCGTGCTCGCCGAAACCCGACCTGCGCGGCTGCCGGCCTGGTGCGGCCGTTTCGTCTCGGCGCTCGACCGCTGGTCCGCAGGCGCACGCCATTCGCGTTATTTCCTGCGCCTCGTGCTGCCGCTGCTGATCGTCGCCGCGGCCGGCCTCATTCGGATCCGCTTTCAAGATGATGTGCGCGCATTGCAGCCGCCGGCCAATGCCGCCGTGACGATGGAAAGGCGTACGCGTGAACTCCTCGAGGATTCACCTGAGACGGCCGTCTTCCTCGTGACCGCGACGGACGCACAGGAGCTGCTTCGCTCCGAGGAACACTTGACTGCGGAACTCGAGCACCTGGTCGACGCTGGACATCTCGGTAGCTTTCGCGCTGTCACGCAGTCACTGCCATCGGAAGCGCGTCAGCGCATGGCTTTCGACCTGCTACGCCGCTATGTCTATCTACCGGACGGCGTGCTCGCGCACGTCATGCGTAAAATCGGTTACGACGAGCATGCCATCGCCGCCGAACTCGACCTTTTTCCGCCAGCGCCCCATTTCCTGGAACCGGCAACCTGGCTCGCGAATCCCGCCTCCGAGCCTTGGCGGCCGTTCTGGCTGGGAGAGAGCGGCGGGACCTACGCGAGCATCGTTGCGCTCGGAGGGGCGGGCGATCTCGAGGAGTTGCGAAGCCTTGCGGCGCGATTGCCGGGCGTGCGCTTCGTCGATCGCGTGCGCGATATCTCGCAGACGCTCATGCGCTATCGGGTGGCCGTGAGCTGGCTGCTCGCAGGCATCTATGTGGTGGTCGCGGCCGTGCTTGCGCTGGTATTCGGTCTGCGGGCCGCGTTGCGACTGATGCTGCCGCCGATTGGCGCCATATTCATTGCACTTGGCGGCCTCGGCTGGCTCGGAATCCCGGTAACCCTGTTCACGGTCCTGGCGCTCCTGCTCACGCTCGCGATGGCCGTCGACTATGCGATCTTCCTGCGTGAAGCCCGGAATGAGCGCCGCACCGCGTTGCTCGCAGTAACGCTTTCGGCCTTGACGACAGCATTGTCCTTCGGTCTCCTTGCATTCAGCAGCACGCCATTCATCCGTGCCATTGGACTCACACTTGCCATGGGGCTCGGCGCCTGCTGGCTGTTGGCCGTGACATTTGCCGATCCACCCGATTCGAGTCTGCAGACTACGGAGCCGCCCCCTTGAGTCTGCGCAACGCAGTGGATGTTCTGGTCATCGGTGCCGGGCCGGCGGGTTCGCTCGCAGCCGCGCAGCTCGCGCGCAGCGGCCACGATGTTCTCGTACTCGAGAAACAGCGATTTCCGCGGTTCTCAATCGGAGAGAGCCTGCTCGCGAACAGCCTGCAATTCATCGAAGACGCCGGCATGCTCGATACCGTGCTCGCTTGCGGTTTCCAGTTCAAGAATGGAGCGGCGTTTGCACATCGCGAACGGCGGTCCGAGTTTAACTTCGTCGACAAAGTGACCAGCGGTCCGGCGTACACCTTCCAGGTGCCGCGCGCGGACTTCGATCATGCGCTTGCCCAGCAGGCGGAACGCATGGGTGCGAAGCTGCGCTACGAAGTGGAGATCACAGCGGTCGACTTCTCCGACGAGCGGCCACTCGTCCGCAGCCGTTCGGCGCAGGGCGAAGAGGTAGAGCATCGGCCGCGCTTCGTTCTCGACGCCAGCGGCTTCGGCCGCACGTTGTCGCGCCTGCTTGCGCTGGAACGGCCATCGAATTTTCCCGTGCGTGCCGCACTCTTCACACATATCGAAGATCACATTGCGGCGGGCGCCTTTGATCGACAGAAGATCCGCATCAGCATCCACCCCCGGGAGCGTGAGGTCTGGTACTGGCTGATTCCATTCTCGAACGGCCGCTCCTCGCTTGGCGTCGTTGCAGGGCGCGAACTGCTGGCGAGCTATCAAGGCACGGCGGAACAGCGTCTGTGGCAGCTCGTGCGCGAAGAGACCTCGCTGGGTGCCTTGCTGGCCGAAGCGAAGCCTGTCGCACAGGTCGGGGAGATCATTGGCTACGCAGCCAGCGTGACTGAGCTCCATGGCAGACATTTCGCTCTCCTCGGCAATGCAGCCGAGTTTCTCGACCCGGTGTTCTCGTCGGGCGTCACCATCGCCATGCAGTCCGCGAAGCTCGCCGCCGAAGCCGTCAGGCGACAGCTGCAGGGGGAATCGGTCGACTGGAACGCGAGCTTCACCGAACCGCTCATGTACGGGGTTGAGACTTTTCGCGCCTTTGTCGGCGCCTGGTACGACGGCGACCTGCAGGACATCATATTTTTCGAACGGGCCGACCCGCTAACGCGGCGCCGGATCTGCTCCGTACTCGCGGGCTATGCGTGGGACACCGCGAACCCCTACACCGGACCGCGCACTGCGCAGCGCTTGAGAGCGCTCGCGGAACTCTGCCGCCAAGGCTAGGCTGCCCCCCACGATGACCATCATGAAACACGCCAATGCCCTGCCGACGAACGACCGTCCGCCAATCACCGAACTCTTGCTGCAGCGGGGTGACATGCTGCTCATCGATCGTGTCGTCGCCTGCGACAGCGAGCGGGTCGAGGTGCAGGCACGCCTTGCGCGAGATCATCCGCTCGTGGAGCCGCGAGGCATTCCCTGCTGGGTCGGAGTTGAGCTGATGGCTCAGGCCATAGGGGTCTTCTCGGGACTCGAACGGCATGCCAGCGGCAAGTCGCCACGCATCGGATTGCTGCTCGGGACACGCAGCTACGTGGCACACGTGCCGTACTTTCCCGCAGGTGTCGACCTAACCGTCCTCGCGAAGCTCGACTGGCAGGACGAGGAGGGGGTCGGCGTGTTCGATTGCTCGATCGCGCGGGGCGCCCAACGCCTCGCCAATGCTCAGCTCAAAGGCCTTGCGCCGGCCGACCTCACACCCTTTCTGGAGGCGGCGATCGATGACTGATTGGGTACTCGTTACGGGATCGAGCCGTGGCATTGGCGCCGCCATTGCCGAGCGCCTGGCGCGGGACGGCTACGATATCGTGGTGCATGCACGTGCAAGCGCCTCGCTCGACACGACCTTGTCCACCGTTCGTGCGCACGGCCGCCAAGTGCGCGCTCTGCCGTTCGATATCTCTGATCGCGCTGCCGCGCAATCGGCACTGACGGCCGATGTCGCGGCCCATGGCGCGTACTACGGCGTCGTCTGCAACGCGGGAATCGCCCGCGACGGCGCATTTCCCGCACTCAGTGGCGAGGACTGGGACGAGGTGCTCGGCACGAATCTCGACGGTTTCTACAATGTTCTGCAGCCGTTGATCATGCCGATGATCCGCCGCCGGGCGCCCGGACGCATCGTGACGCTGGCGTCGGTGTCAGGGATGATCGGTAACCGTGGCCAAGTCAACTACAGTGCGGCCAAAGCCGGCATAATCGGTGCCACCAAAGCGCTTGCGGTGGAGCTCGCGAGCCGCCAGATCACCGTGAATTGCGTCGCCCCAGGGATGATCCGTACCGACATGATTGCCGAGGCCCCCGTCGACAAGATTCTCGAAATGATCCCGGCTGGGCGCATAGGCGAGCCTGCAGAGGTGGCCGCGGCCGTGAGTTTTCTGCTGTCGCCGCAATCCGCCTACATCACTCGACAGGTCCTCGCAGTGAATGGTGGCCTGTGCTGACCGCGCGCGTCGCGGTGACGGGAATGGCGGGCATCACCTCTCTTGGCCAGAGCTGGCCGGAGGTCGAACGGAGTCTGCACAACAACGTCAGCGGCATCGAACGTATGCCCGAGTGGGAGCGCTACACGGAACTCAACACTCGCCTCGGTGGGCCCGTCCGCAATTTCGAGCTGCCTGCGCACTACACCCGCAAGGTGACGCGCTCCATGGGCCGGGTCTCGATGCTCGCGACACGCGCGTCGGAGTTGGCGATTGAGGATGCCGGCCTGCTCGACGACACCTCAATTCGTGACGGACGGATGGGCGTCGCCTACGGCTCATCGACGGGCAGCACGGACGCGGTGCGGGACTTCGGCGCCATGCTGACGACGGGTAGCATGGGCAACATCAACGCGACGACCTACCTTCGCATGATGCCGCACACCACTGCGGCAAACATTGGCGTCTTTTTCGGTCTCAAGGGGCGCGTGATACCGGCGTCGAGCGCCTGTACGTCCGGCAGCCAGTCAATCGGCTACGCCTACGAAGCCATCCGCTACGGCAAGCAGATACTGATGGTCGCCGGCGGCGCCGAAGAACTTTGCGTGAGCGAAGCCGCGGTCTTCGACACGCTCTTTGCGACGAGCCGGCGCAACGACGCCCCGAAGACGACGCCGCGCCCGTTCGACCGCGAGCGCGACGGCCTCGTGATCGGGGAGGGCGCCTGCTCCCTGGTGCTGGAAAACTACGAGCATGCGCTTGCCCGCGGCGCGCGCATCCATGCTGAACTCGTCGGGTTCGGCAGCAATTCGGACGGCGATCACCTGACCCATCCGAATACAAAAACAATGGAACGCGCAATGCAGCTCGCACTGGAGGATGCAGACCTTGCTGCTCAACAGATCGGCTACATCAATGCACATGCCACGGCGACGGAGCATGGTGATATTGCCGAAACGCAGGCGACACACCGCCTGTTCGGTACGTCGACGCCCGTCAGCGCGCTGAAGGGCCATATGGGTCACACGCTTGGCGCCTGCGGCGCCATCGAGAGCTGGCTTACGATCTCGATGATGAACTCCGGCTGGTTCGCGCCGACGCTCAACCTCTCGACGGTTGACGAACGCTGCGGAGATCTCGACTATATCCAGCGGGAAGGACGTCGATTCGACTGCGAATATGGAATGAACAACAACTTTGCGTTCGGCGGCATCAACACCTCGTTGATCTTTCGGCGCGTCACTTGAGGAGCCTTGTCATGTTTCGCCGCTTAGCCCCGGTCACCCTTGCCGCCGCGTTCATCGTGCTTCTGACCACGGCGCAGGCGCGCGACACGCTGTCGCGCTTCCCGATCAGCGATGCGCTGCAGACGCCCGCCGCCAAGGAAAAGGTCGACGCGACGATCAAGCTGTACTTCGGCCAGCACGCGAATCTGAAGCCCACCAAGACGATCGAAACCGGCGCACATACCAACAAGAAGACCAATTTCTTCAACAAGACTGACAAGGAAGGCTGCGAGTGGGCTTTCCTGTCGGCCATCATTACGTTGCAGGCGCACGCCAAACAGCTCGGCGGAAATGCCGTCATCAACATCAAGAGCATCACAAACACCGACGAACTTGCGAGCGACACGGAGTATCTCTGTCGCGCTGGCAACGTCACCGGCGGAGTGGCCTTGGTCGGAGATGTCGTCACGCTCTGAGCGCGCGCTCCTAAACGACCCAGACTGAGTCGCTAGCGGCGCAGACTCGATCTATCCCAATGCCACTTCATGCGTGCGCGTTACTTCTTATTTACCATAATATACATTATGCGAAGTTCTAGATTACCTGGGCCGATGAGCGCCCTCAGCCGTGTCGGAGGTAGGCGTCAGTCCCGGTTCGGGGCAGGTTTCGTGAGAACCGCGGCGATTGCGGTTTCGGCGACGGGCTGCATGACAGCGTAGCCCTGCTCGGTCGGATGCACGTGATCGTAAGAGAGCCCCTCTCGCATCGCGCCGGTGCTATCCGCCATAGCGGCGAAATAGTCCGCGTACGAGCAGCCAATTCTCTTCGCTTCGCTCTTCAGCCAGGCGTTGCATGCCACGATCGGAGCGACGGTCGGAACGCCTGGGCGCCATGGAAAATCCGCAGCAGGCGGTATGGACGCGAGGATGAGGTGAATCCCGTGCGCGGTCGCGATTTCGATCATTGCGGACAGATTGTCCTGCATCATTTCAAGCGTCGCCGGGCCTGTATTGCCGGCGATGTCGTTGGTGCCCGCCATGATGTGCACGGCCCGGGGCCGCAGGCGGATCACATCCTGATGAAATCTCACCAGCATCTGCGGAGTCGTTTGCCCGCCGATACCACGACAGACCCGTCCGGGGGTGAAGAAGGCCGGCGACTTCGCGAGCCAGCCCTCGGTGATCGAATCTCCCAGGAAGATGATATCGACACGTTGCCCGCTCGCCAGCAGCCTGCTGTTTTCCTCCGCATAGCGCTGCAGGAACGGCCAATCGCTGCGCAGCCGCTCATCTGGTGACGTCGCTCCTGCGCTTGGCGTCGCAAGCCCTGCAGATCCGACAATGGAGATTCCGATTTGCAGCAGTTGACGGCGACTGAGATCGAGCATGGGCGTTTCTTCTCGTTGACTGTCAGGGTTTGTGCGAAAACAACGGTTGTTAGAGCCTTCGACAGATACAGAAGGCAGCGTCAGGTGCACTCTTTTACCTTTTGTTATTCGGTTACTTACATGCACTATTGAATGTGAATCTTCGATCAAAGGCGCCGCAGGCTCGCGGCGGATCTATTGTCGGGTTGCCGGCAAGACGCAGAATTTCCTTGCGCAAATTTCAATGCAATCTTCGCAACAGCGTGCCAAAGGCGCCAATTTCGGTCGTTGCCTTTCACACATTGAAGAGTATATTTCTTGCGCACCGTATTGATGCGGTTGGGGTCTTTTCAGAAAAACAATTAAGACATCACCTGAGCTTTCGGCGTTACGGGGATCAAGGACGAGCGGCGCTGCGGGCGGGTCTGTCGGCTGAGGATTAAATGAATATCGCCTGGCAACGGTTGCACCTCGCAACCGCCGAGTTGGCTCGTTCCGGCTCCATCAAGGAGCGTCTCGTCGGCGCCTATCTCAATCACCTGTCGACACTCTCCGAGGCGGAACTGCCGCGTGAACTGCGTGAAGACTTCACCGACATGACGCGCGCGTTTCATCGCGTGCGGCCACTGCGAGGTGAGGACGCCGTGCATGCGAGCATTCGCAAGATGTCGAACGAGGACGCCGACCGCTATGCCTCGCGGATCGTCGCGATGCTTGGATCGGTAGCGCGGCATCAGATGAACGGTCGCGTGCCGCATTCACCGATGTTGCAGCTGTTCGCCGCCGAGGCGTAGGGCTGGTCGCACGCGCGAGCGTGACTAGTCGAGCTTGAATTCGATCACGTCCCAGCGGTTCGTGTCTTCGTGACGCGCCTGCCGCTTGATCGCATCGATCAGGTCGCGCTCGTTCCAGCCGATCACCACGTCCGCGAGGTCGAGCACCGCTTTCGGAACTGGTGACTTAGAGCCGAACGCCTCAAGCAGCACCACCGGCTTTTTGCTGGCCTTCGCAAAATTCAGCTGGAAGATGAACATGTCCGGATGCGCGCTGTACAGACTCGTAAGCGCCACGACAGCCTCGGCCGGAGCGATCTGCCGGCGGTATTCCTCGCGCTGCGCTTCCTTGTCGGTTGACGGCAGCCGGTCCGGCGCACTGAAATTCTGATAGTAAAAAGTACCTGTGCTCTCCAGGTACTCGAATACGCGCTGATAGTCATCGCCCGCATTCCAGAGGTGCGTCACGAATAGCTTGATCGGGTTCTGTGCCGACATGGGGCTAGTCTAATCGAATGGCGGGCGAGCGAATAATCGGGCGTATTTCACTGACATCGCCGGGGCGCGGTCTATAGAATTGCGCAGCACCGCGAACCGCCCCGCGGTATTGTCGGTAAGAAGCCGCCCGCGACATGCGATTCCTCGTCTATAACATCCGCTACGCCACCGGCACTGGCCCTGCGTTCCACCTGCCCTTGCCGGGAGCGGGGTACCTGCGAAGCAGCCGTCAGGTCCTCGATCGCATCACGGAGTTCCTGAAGTCGCAGGACGCAGACGTAGTCGGGCTGGTCGAGGTCGATACGGGCTCCGTGCGCACCGGCATGATCAATCAGGCCGATTACATTGCCCGTTCGCTTGGCCATTACTCGACCTACGAGTGCAAGTACGGCGCGACCTCGATCAATCAGCTGATGCCGATCGTGCGCAAGCAGGGCAACGCATTCCTCGCGGCCCCCCGGGTCACCGGCGAGCGCTTCCACTACTTCGACACCGGCATCAAGCGGCTCATCATCGAGCTCGAACTCGATGATCTCGCGATATTCCTCGTGCACCTGTCGCTCAAGTACCGCCACCGGCATTACCAGCTGCGGTATCTCTACGAACTCATCCGCAAATCGACAAAACCGGTCGTCGTTGCCGGCGATTTCAATACGTTCTGGGGCGAGCACGAAATCTACCTCTTCATGCAGGCCTCGGGGCTGCGCAGCGCCAATGTGGAGGGCAAGCCTTCCTACCCGAGCCGCAATCCACGTCGCGAGCTCGATTTCATTCTCTACAGCGAGGGAATCGAGATCACGAACTTCGCCGTGCCGCAGGTCCAGTTTTCGGATCATCTGCCGCTTGTTTGCGATCTGACCGTCGTTGATCGGGTGCCCGCCGCAGCACGCTCGGCCGGTGGGCTCGCCGAAGCTGCATCCGGTTGACGATGCCCGTCACTTCTGGGAGCCATGCGCCATGAGTACAGGTGCCAACTGGAAGCTCGAACGGGACGGCGATGGCATCGCCTGGCTCGCTCTCGACAAGCAGGGATCCTCGGCCAACGTACTTTCGAAGGACATCATCCACGAGCTCGCCGGGCTGATGCCTGAGATCGAAGCGCGCCCACCGCGTGCGCTTGTCGTCTATTCGCTGAAGGCGAGCGGATTCATCGCCGGCGCGGACGTTAAGGATTTCACGACGCTGAAGACACCGGAGGAAGCCTACGGGCTCATCCGGGCGGGGCAGCAGGTCTTCGATCGGATCGCAGCTCTGCCCTGCCCCACAGTTGCGGCTATTCACGGCTTTGCGCTCGGCGGCGGTCTTGAGCTCGCACTCGCCTGTCGGTACCGCGTCGCCGCCAATGACGGCAAGCTGAGCCTCGGGCTGCCCGAGGTGCAGCTCGGCATCCACCCAGGTTTCGGCGGAACGGTGCGTTCCGTCCGCCTTGTCGGCGTGCGCACGGCCATGGACATGATGCTGACCGGCCGTCCGTATCGTGCCGAGCAGGCACTCGCGGCAGGACTCGTCGATCGTCTGGCCGCACCGGCCGAGCTCAAGAACGCTGCAAAGGCCCTTGCCTTGTCGGCGCCGCCCGCTCGCCACCGCGGCTTCGTCGACAGCCTGCTTAATCTCGGCTTCCTGCGGGGATTTCTCGCCCGCGCTCTCGCGAAGAAGGTCGGCACCCGCGCGCGTCGTGAACACTACCCGGCGCCCTACGCCATCATCGAACTCTGGCGACGTTACGGCGCGAACGGCCCGCAAGCCTTCGAGGCGGAAGCCCGATCCATCGGCCAGCTCATGGTGACACCGACAGCGCGCGCGCTCGTGCGTGTGTTCTTCCTGCAAGACAGGATGAAGGCGCTTGGTGGCAAGGCACCCCAGGAAGTCCGGAACGTCCACGTCGTCGGCGCCGGAGTCATGGGCGGCGACATCGCGGCATGGTGCTCGCTGCGAGGACTGAACGTGACGCTCCAGGACCGGGGTGCCGAGTTCATCGAGCCCGCGCTCCAGCGCGCGCGCGAGCTCTTTGCAAAGCGCCTTAAAGATCCGGTTGAGGCGCGCGCCGCAGCCGAGCGGCTGCGCGCGGATGTGGCCGGAGTCGGCGTGCCGCAGGCCGACATCGTGATAGAGGCAATATTCGAGAACGTGGAAGCGAAACGCGCGCTCTATGCGACGCTCGAGCCTCGAATCAAAGCAGGCGCGATCCTCGCGACCAATACATCGAGCCTCATGCTGGAGACACTTGCAGAAAAGCTCGCCGATCCATCCCGGCTTGTGGGTCTGCACTTCTTCAATCCGGTCGCCAAGATGCAGCTCGTCGAAGTCATCCGCACGGACACGACGCCGGCGCCGGTCCTGCAGGCGGCGCTCGCCTTTACGCGCAAGCTCGATCGCCTGCCCCTGCCCTGCCACAGCGCGCCCGGTTTCGTCGTCAACCGTATCCTGATGCCGTATCTCAACGAGGCACTGTTCGCCGCGCAGGACGGCGTGAACCTCGCGGACATCGACGAAGTCGCCGTCCGGTTTGGCATGCCAATGGGGCCCGTAGAGCTCGCGGACACTGTCGGCCTCGACGTGTGCCTGCACGTCGGGCGAATTCTCGCGCAAGCCTTCGGCCGCGAAGCGCCGAACCAGATCGCGGCGCTGGTGGAAGCGAAACAGCTGGGACGCAAGAGCGGGCGGGGACTTTATGAGTGGCGCGACGGCAAGGCGGTCAAACCCGAGCGCACGGGCGCGCCGCCCGCGGACCTCGAGGATCGGTTGATTCTCCCGATGCTGAACGATGCCGTGGCGTGCCTTCGGGAAAAGGTCATCGAGGACGCAGACCTTCTCGACGGTGGTGTGATCTTTGGCACGGGCTTCGCGCCGTTTCGCGGCGGCCCGATCTACTACGCGCGTGCACGAGGTCCGGCCGGAATTGTCAAAGGCCTTCAGGCGCTCGAGACGCGCTACGGCAGCCGATTCCGGCCGGATGCAGGCTGGCGGGACTTGTAGCGTGTTGGCTTCCACGCCCGCGACAGGCGCCAAAGGCGCCGCAAAGCGCTGTGCTAACATGCAGAGGCCCCGGTTTTCCGAGATTGTCAAAAGCGCACCGACTGCGCGCTGACCGTATCGCAATGGAAGAAAAAGCCGTAGATCTCGATCAGCTGATGCAGTTCTCGCCGCTCGATGGGCTCAAGGCGGAGAACCTGCATGCGCTTGCCAAGAAGACCTCGATGCGCGAGTTGCCTGCCGGGCGGCTCCTCTTTCGCGAAGGCGACACGGACAAGAAGACATATTTCCTCGTGGCCGGCGCTGTTGAACTGCGCGCCAACGAGAAAGTGGTGGCAGTGGTGCGCGGCTCGACACCCGAGGCCCGCAATCCGCTCGCGCCCTCGCAGCCGCGCCGCTTCACCGCGCGCGCGATCGAGACCATTGAGTACATCTCGATCGACAGCGACCTCCTCGATGTGATGCTTACCTGGGATCAAACCGGCTCCTACGAAGTATCGGAGCTTAAAGGCGGAGATGGCGGTTCCTCGGCCGACGACTGGATGACGACGCTCCTGCAGACGAAGGCCTTCCACCGCATCCCGCCGGCCAACATCCAGGCGGTCTTCATGCGCCTGCAGCGCGTGACGTACAAGACGGGTGAAGTCGTCATCAAGCAAGGCGATGAAGGCGACTATTTCTACGTGATCGTCAAGGGGCGCTGCGCCGTGACGCGCGAAACCCCGCTCAACAAGGAAGGCATCAAGCTCGCGGAGCTTGGCGTGGGCGATACCTTCGGCGAAGAGGCGCTCATCTCGGAAGCCAAGCGCAACGCGACGGTCACTATGCTCGCGGACGGCGCTCTCATGCGCCTCGGCAAGCAGGACTTCACGACGCTCCTCAACGAGCCGATGCTGCAATGGGTGGATTTCGCCGAGGGAGCGGAGATCGTGCGCGAGGGCGGCAAGTGGCTCGACGTGCGCCTGCCGAGCGAGTTCCAGAATTTCCGCGTGCCAGACGCGATGAACATTCCGCTTTATTTCATCCGGCTGAAGCTGAACGCGCTCGATCGCAATATCCGCTACGTCGTTTGCTGCGACACCGGGCGACGCAGCTCCGCGGCCGCGTACATCCTGAGCGAGCGCGGCTATGAAGCGTATGTGCTGACGGGTGGACTTTCGGCAACGGATCTCGCGCGCCCGCGCGGAACCTGACCGACGCTACATTGTGTGGGTCGGCTTGTCGCCGCCCAGCGCACCTGCGAGATAGTTCTCGATTTTCTTCTGTGTCTGGCCGCGATCCTGCTCGCTGAATTGCACGCCGATGCCCGCCGTGCGCTTGCCCTGCGCGCCGCGCGGCGTAACCCAGATCACCTTGCCCGCCACCGGCAGCTTCTCTTCTTCGCCCATGAGATTGAGCAGCATGAAGACTTCATCGCCCAACCGGTAGTTGCTGTTCGTTGGAATGAAGAGGCCACCGTTACGCACATAGGGCATGTAAGCAAGATACAGTGCGCTCTTGTCCTTGATGGTGAGCGTCAGGAGGCCCGGCTTGTTGAGCGGCTGGCGCAACTTCATCGCCGACCGCCTCCACTGCGCCCAGCCGCCGGCCTGTCTGCCAGCGCAAATCCGAGATCGAGCAACAAGCTTTCGACTGCCATGGTCATATTGAGCGAACTCAGGCTCACGATTTTGATCCGTCGCAAGTGATCGAGCACGCGATAAAGCCCGCGTATCTTCAGTGTTTCATTTGCGGCTGGCAAGCCGCTTTTGGCTTCAGCGCGCTCCAAATCCTGCCCTGCCATGGCGCGTAACACGCTCTCCGTGACCCACGTCTCAAGCCACAGCGCCCGGTCCGGGAAATCCGCCTTGCCCGACCGAGTCCACTGTTCGGCGACTGCCGGTATATCGAGCGCGCCACGTGCGAGCCGGGCGACGATGTCGAGCATGTCGCGATCAAGTGACACGAAATTTCGCGCCGCGAGTTCGGCCGCGCGCAACGGCGCTCCACGCGCAAATCGCAGGACAGCGGCGCTCGCGGTTCCGGGGAACTCGCGCTCGAGCCACCCCCTCGCGTCTGCTGTGGACGGCGCCGGGATCGCAAGCTGCTGGCAGCGGCTTACGATCGTCGCAGGCAGCCGCGCGCGGCGATGCGTGACGAGCACCAGTAAAGTATTGCCTGACGGTTCCTCCAGCGTCTTCAACAGAGCGTTCGCGGCGCTTGCGTTCAGCGCTTCGGCCGGATGCACGATGGCGACCTTGTAGCCTCCCTGGTGACTCTTCAGCGCAAGATCGGCGGTGAGCTCGCGAATCTCGTCGATGCGAATCTGCTTGCTGTCCTCGACAGGATTCACACGAAACAGATCCGGATGATTACCGCGTTCGACCGCCACACAGGACTTGCAGATCCCGCACGGACGTGCGGCGGCGGCGTGGCAAAGCACGCGCTCCGCTATCCATGTTGCAAGCGAATCCGCCCCGAGACCTTCGGCTGCGCGCAGGAGCAGCGCGTGCGGCGGACGGCCGCCTGCGAACGCTTCTTCAAGAACGCGCTGCGCGCCGTCGAGCCAGGGCGGGAGGCTTCTCATCACGGCAGGCGCTCGGCAAGCACGTCGCAGATCTTCGCCGCGACCTCTTGAGCGCCCGCCGAAGCGTCGATCACCGCGAAGCGCGCGGGCTCCAGCCGGGCCCGTTCCAGGTACTTCTCGCGCACCCTGTGAAAGAACTCAATGCGCTCGGTTTCAAAACGATCGGCGCCGCCCGAGCTGCGCCGACGCTCGGCGCGGGTGAGCGCGACCTCCGCAGGCGCGTCGAGGAGGAGCGTCAGGTCTGGCCGGAGCGTCCCCTGCACGAGCCGCTCGAGCGCGGCAATCTCGGCGTCTGCAATCCCGCGGCCCGTGCCTTGATAGGCGTAGGTCGCGTCGGTGAATCGATCGCAGACGACCACCGCGCCCGCGGCGAGGGCCGGACGCACCCGATTGTCAAGATGGACCGAGCGCGCGGCGAACATCAGCAGCAGTTCGCTCGTCGGACCGATGCTCTCGCCTTGAGGTTGCAGGACCAGTTCGCGCAAGCGTTCGGCCAGCGGCGTGCCGCCAGGCTCGCGGGTAATGAGGGCATTGCGGCCCCGTCCTTCGAGCCAGGCACGGATGGTTTCGATCTGGGTCGATTTGCCGACGCCTTCGATTCCTTCGACCGTGATGAAATATCCCTTCACTTTGCTCCCGCCGATGATCGCAACTGCCTGTCAAGGCGCTTGACCGCGGCATTGTGCTCGGCCAGCGTGCTCGAGAAGTAATGACTGCCATCTGGCCGTCCGGTCGCCACGAAATAGATCGCGCCGGTCACGTCCGGCGCGGCCGAGGCTAGCAGCGCGTCCCGGCCTGGCAGCGCGATCGGCGTCGGTGGCAACCCCCCACGAGTGTAAGTGTTGTAGGGGTTGTCGGCGTGCATGTCGCGCGTTCTAAGGTCGCCGTCATACGCTTCGCCCAGCCCATAAATGACGGTCGGGTCGGCCTGCAAGCGCATGCCGATCTGCAGGCGCTTCACATAGACGCCGGCGATCTTCCGCCGCTCGTCCGCACGCGAGCTTTCCTTCTCAACGATGGAAGCAAGAATGAGAGTTTCGTAGGGCGTTGTGATCTTTGCCACCGGCACCCGCCCCTCCCAGGCTGCGGCCAATTCGCTGCGCAGGCGCTCGTGGGCGGTCCGCAGAATCTCCACATCAGCGGTTCCATGTGCGAACCGATATGTGTCAGGGAAGAACTGACCTTCCGGATGCAGCCCGGGTGAACCGAGCGCCGCCATCACGGCGTCATCTGCCACACCGCCCAGGGTCTGTCGCACACCCGCCGAGCGCGACAGAAGCCGCCGCAGGTCCCGATAAGTCCACCCTTCGATGATCGTGAGCTGCTCGAGCATGACGCGGCCGGCAACGATCTTGTCAAGGAGCGCCCGTCCGGTCTCCCCCGGCGCAATTTCGTAATAGCCGGCCTTGAGCTTATCGGCCTTGCCCGTCCAGCGCGCATACCATCCCCAGACGCGAGGCGAGGTGAGCCAGCCCGATGCAGCCAATCGATTTGCGACCAGCACTGCACTGGCGCCTGCTGGTACCTCAAAGTGCTGAGTGGACCCAACAGCGAGCGGAGTGTCGAGCGTGGCTTGCACCCAGCGCGCGCCCGCCCAGGCAGCGGCGCCCGCCGCGGCGAGCGCAAGTAGGATGATGACTGCGATTCGACCGAAACGTGATGGGTGCGCGGGCATCGAAGGGTCTACTGCCTACAGCACCCGATTGGCCGCCGCGACCTCGGCGAACCACCGTCCAGAATCCTTGATCGTGCGACGCTGGCCGTGATCGAAGTCAACGTAAACGAGCCCGAAGCGCTGCGAATAGCCACGCGCCCATTCAAAGTTATCGACGAGGCTCCAGCAATGGTAGGCACGGACCGGAACGCCATCGCGAATCGCCTGCGCAACCGCCCTCAGATGACTCTGGAGGTAGGATATCCGCGCGCCGTCCGCTATCCGTCCGTTCGCGTCCGGCGCCGTGTTGTACGACGCACCGTTCTCGGTGATCTCGATCGGCAGGTTCCCCATCTCGCGCACCATGCGGACGAGAATCGAATGAAAGCCCTGTGGATAGATGTCCCAGCCGATATCCGTCTGCAGGTTGCGGCCCGGGGCTTTCGCCCATTGTGCCTTGGTGTTGAGACCCGGCACACCATTGCCCTTGGGCGCGTCCTGCACGATGAAGGGTGAGTAGTAGTTGATGCCCGCGAAGTCGAGCGGCGCTCGCATGATCCTGTCGTCACCGTCACGCCATCCGAGCAGATCCTCCTGGCGTGCCGGCTCGAGCACACCCTCCGGGTAGTGGCCGCGCAGCGCCGGATGGACGAACCACAGATTCTGAAAGCGGTGCCAGCGCTCGGCCGCCGCGAGGTCCTCGTAGGAGTCCGTTGCGGGAAACATCGGCGAAACGTCAAAAGCGGTACCGGCCTCCACTTGCGCACGCGCTGCCTTCAAAGCACGAAACGCGAGGCCCTGCGCCAGATTGACGGTGTGCGTCGCCCGCAAGAACGCGAATGAATCCTTGCGGCCCGGTGCATGGCGGCCCTGCCAGTAGCCGACGCCCGTGAAGGTCTTTGGCTCGTTGAAGATGATCCAGTGACGAATGCGATCGCCAAGCGCGCGCCCGACGATGCCCACATAGTCGGCGAACCGCTCGGCCGTATCGCGATTCGGCCAACCGCCCGTCTCTTCGAGCGCTTGTGGCAGATCCCAGTGATACAGCGTCGCGATCGGTCGTATACCGGCTTCCAGCAACGCGTCCGTAAGGCGCTGGTAGTAATCGAGGCCCAGGGCGTTCGCCGCGCCGCTTCCGGTCGGCTGAATACGCGGCCAGGCGATCGAAAAGCGATAGCTCTTGAGCCCGAGCGCTTTCAGAAGGGCAATATCGTCGCGGTAGCGATGGTAGCTGTCGCAAGCGACATCCCCCGTGCTCTTGTCCTCGATCGTCCCCGGCGTGTGCGCAAAACGATCCCAGATTGATTCGCCCTTGCCGTCCGCGTTCCATGCTCCCTCGATCTGGTATGCAGCGGTCGCTGCGCCCCACAGGAAACCTGGCGGAAAGGCATCGTTCGACGAGGACGACGGCGCCGGTGCGACTGCCGCAGCGGTTGAGCGAGTCGCGCGCGCGCCGAGCGCTGCTGCTCCGAGCGCAAGAGTTGACTGCAGGAACTGACGGCGACTCTTCATGGCATCGATTCCAGCCTATGCGTATGCCCACTGCTGTGCGCGGCGCGTAACCGGGCCTACTGCGTAGGCGTGACCGTCGAGTTCCCGGACCGGCCAGACACCGATCAATGCGTTCGTCAGGAACAGCTCGTCGGCAGCGATAAGGTCGGAAGCTTTGAGCGGCGCTTCGGTAACTGCGAGCCCTGCGCCGCGGGCCGCATCCATGACGACGCCTCGCATGACACCGCGCACGCCCGCATGATCGATTCGAGGCGTCATCAGTTCGCCCCCACGCACCGCGAACAGGTTCGTCATCGTGCCACCGACAATGAGGCCGCGCGAGTCGCGTAACAGGCCCTCGGCGATGTCCGCATCCGACCATTCACCGCGCGCGAGCACGCTGTCGAGCCGACCGAGGTGCTTGAGTCCAGCGAGTGCGGCGTTTTCACTCGCAGGCGTGCGGCAATAGCGAATGCGTACACCGGTCGCTGTTGACTCATCGGTGGCGCGCACCTCAGACACCACGAGAATTCGCGTTGGCGCACCGGTGACCACCGGTCGGTAGCCGCGAGGTCCCACACCACGCGTGATGATGAGCTTGAGCGTGCCGTCGCCCTGCGCAGCGGCGCGCGCCGCGATCTCACGCCGCAGGATTGCGACATCGACCCCGTCAATGCCGAGGCGCCGACAGCCCTCGCTCAGGCGATCAATATGGCGATCGACATGAGGTACGGCCCGGCCTCGGATGCACATCGTTTCGAAGAGCCCGTCGGCGTAGTTCAAGCCGCGATCAGAGGGACTCAGATCGAGCGTCGGCGAACCGTTGATCCAGACGCTCACGGCGGCGTATCCAGACCAAGGGCTCGCAGCAGCCCGCGTGCTTTCGCGCGCGTCTCCTCCAGCTCGCGTTCCGGCACCGAGTCCGCGACGATGCCGCCGCCTGCGCGAAACCGCAGGTCATCGCCTTCGCGGACGATGGTTCGGATCAGGATATTGAAATCACAGCTCCCGTCTCGGTTGAGATAGCCCATCGTGCCGGTGTAAGCGCCGCGTCCGCGGCCCTCAAGTTCGGCGATGATCTGCATGCAGCGGACTTTCGGAACTCCGGTGATCGTGCCACCCGGGAAGACAGCGCGCAGCGCGTCGACGGGCGACAGGTCGTGGCGCAACCGGCCGCGCACGTTCGAAACGATATGATGCACGTGAGCGTATGATTCAACGACCATGAGTTCGTCGACCTCGACGCTCCCGGCCTCGCAGACCCGGCCGAGATCGCTGCGCTCAAGATCGATCAGCATCACATGCTCCGCGCGCTCCTTCGGATGGGCGATGAGCGCGGCGCCGTCCGCGGCATCCATCCGGGCGTCGAGCGCGCGTGGACGCGTGCCGGCTATCGGCCGCGTGCTGGCCCTGCCGTCGCGAATGGCGATGAGGCGCTCCGGCGATGAACTCACGATGGTAAGTTCCCCGAGTTTCGCCACGCCCGCAAAACCTGCCGGGTTTGCGACGCAGAGCTGCTCGAAGAGATCTGCGCTGTGAGCAGGTGTCCGCAAGCGAGCCTGCCACTCGCGCGACAGGTTGGCCTGATAGATATCGCCCGCAGCGATATGCTCTTTCGCGAGGGCGATCGCGCGCAAATGCCGCGCAGGGTCCTCTTCGCCGCTCCGCTCCACCACGACGCGTCCGGAACGTTGTGCCCGAAGGCGCGCCAGATCCGTCGCAATACGCTCGGCGACGTCTTCGCGCCCGGCCTCCGCAACGATCGAGGTCTGCCGCGTCCTTCGATCATGAATGATGGCCGCCGGAATCCTGAGCGCCGCGGCAATGATCGAATCTGGTGTTGTTGGCAGGTTGAGCGAGGTCTCGATCTCCGCCGCGATCTCATAACCAAGGAAGACGAACCAGCCGCCGCAGAATGGCAGATGGGGCTGGTCCGAGCGGTCAGCGACCGCATCAACCCGCTCGGCACGCCACCACTCATCGAGGGCATCGAGGAATCCGCGACGGCCCACGGGCACCGCGCCGGAACCCAACAGCGTGCCGTCGCGACGCTTCCATAATGCTGCCGTCGGGTGACAGAAAAGGAGATCGTAGCGCGACATTTCGCCCGCGGCGGCGCTGCTCGCGAGCAATGCGGGATAGAGGGCGCTGTCGCTGCGATGGAGCGCCAGCAGGGCTTCGGGCCCGCAATCAACCAATTGACGCGAGGATTGGTGCATGCCGGTGCGTGGCAGATGCCGCGCGCTGCCGTTGCTCAGCTCAGCTGGCGAAACACCACGGTGCCGTTCGTGCCGCCGAACCCGAATGAGTTCGAAAGCGCGCAGCGCACCGGCGTCTGGCGCGCGGTGTGTGGAACGTAGTCCAGATCGCAATCCGGGCTCGGCGCGTCAAGATTGATCGTCGGCGGCACGACCTGATCGCGAATGGCGAGTATCGAAAAGATTGCCTCGATCGCACCGGCCGCACCGAGCAGATGGCCGGTCATCGACTTCGTCGAACTGACGGCCAGCTTGTAGGCGTGATCGCCGAAAGTGCGCTTCATCGCGATCGTTTCCGCGCTATCGCCGAGCGGCGTCGAGGTTGCATGAGCGTTGATGTACTGCACGTCGGCTGCGTTGATGTGCGCGTCGGCAAGCGCGTTCGCCATGGCGAGCCTTGCGCCCTCGCCGTTCTCGGGGGCGCGGTGATGTGGTACGCATCACCGCTCATGCCGAACCCGATGAGTTCGCAGTAGATGTGCGCGCCGCGCTTGCAGGCGTGCTCGTATTCCTCGAGGAGCATCGCGCCGGCGCCGTCGCCGAGAACAAAACCGTCGCGATCCTTGTCCCAGGGCCGGCTCGCGGCCTTCGGGTCGTCATTGCGGACCGACAGCGCTTTCGCCTGTCCGAATCCACCGACGGCGGTCGGCGTCTGCCCCATCTCGGCGCCGCCCGCGAGTATCACGTCCGCATCGCCATAGGAGATCAGGCGTCCTGCGAGCCCGATCGCGTGTGTCGCCGTCGTGCAGGCGGTGACGACCGCAAGATTCGGGCCAGTGAAACCGAACTTGATGGAAAGGTGCCCCGAGATCATGTTGATGATGCTGCTGGGGATGTAGAAGGGAGAAATCCTGCGCGGACCCTTGGCCTCGAGAAAACGCGCCGTCGTCTCCTCGATCGTTTCGAGTCCGCCGATGCCGGCGCCGATGATGGCGCCGATTCTGGGCGCGTTCTGCGGCGTGACTTTCAAGCCCGATTCCTCGAACGCCTGCACGCCGGCCGCGTAGCCGTAGTGCTGAAACGCGTCCATTTTGCGCGCCTCCTTGGCGCTCAGGTATTGCTCGACATTGAAGTCCTTCACCGAGCCGCAGATGCGCGTCGGAAACGCCGCGGCGTCGAATCGCCTAATCGGTCCAATCCCGCTTTCGCCACGCAGAGCCGCGGCCCATGAGGATTGCACCGTCGACCCGAGGGGCGACACCATTCCGAGTCCAGTGACGACTATCCGGCGTCTAGACAATGGCTCACCTCGAAAATGACTGGGGAAACTAAAGGGCCTCGCCGGGTGGCCAGGCTTTCAAAGCCGGGCCACCCCACGGCGGTTCAGGACTTCTTGGCGTGCTCGTTGATGTAGTCGATGGCTTGCTGGACGGTCGTGATCTTTTCCGCGTCTTCGTCCGGAATCTCGATCTCAAACTCCTCTTCCAGCGCCATCACCAGTTCGACCGTATCGAGCGAGTCGGCTCCCAGGTCGTCGACGAAAGATGCATCACTGGTGACCTGTTCTTCTTTGACGCCCAGCTGCTCGGCGACGATCGCTTTAACTCGTTGATCAACCGTGCTCATCGTTGTGGTGTCCTCTTCGAAGGAATGCCGTGAGGCACGCGGTCCCCCGACCGCATGGGCGCGGTATTCTAGGGGAACGGTCCCCGGCTCGCTACCGCAAAATCCTGTGACTGATTGTTTTTCTTGACAAATCCGCGACCTTCGGGTTGGAGCCGCCGCAAATCCGCGCTAAGTCATGTACATACCGCCGTTTACGTGCAGCGTTTGTCCGGTGATATAGGCCGCCCCGGCCGACGCGAGGAAGCCGACGGCCGCCGCAATATCCTCGGGAACCCCGAGCCGCGCCATGGGAATCTGCCCAGCCAGGGCCGCTCTCTGCCCCTCATCGAGGGCCCGGGTCATGTCCGTATCGATGAACCCTGGTGCTACCACGTTCACCGTGATGCCGCGCGACGCCACCTCTTTGGCCAGGGCTCGGGAAAAGCCTTCGATGCCTGCCTTGGCGGCCGCATAGTTGGCCTGGCCTGCATTGCCGACGGCGCCGACAACGGATGAAATGCTGACGATCCGGCCGCGACGGGCCTTCATCATGCCCCGCACACAGGCCTTGGACATGCGGAAGACGCCGCCGAGGTTGGTGGCGATGAGCTCATCCCAGTCGACGGGTTTCATTCGCACGAGCAACGTGTCGCGCGTGATGCCCGCGTTGTTGACCAGGATACTCGGGCTCCCCTCCCTCCCCTCGATGTCGACCATCGCCGCATCGACGGATTCCTGACGGCCAACGTCGAGCACGAGTCCTCGGCCCTTGAACCCGCCCGTGCCGAGGTACTCGCTGATCGCCGCTGCACCGGCCGCGGACGTCGCCGTGCCGACAACCGTGGCGCCGCCCTGCGCGAGCTCGATCGCGATCGATCGGCCGATGCCGCGCGAAGCGCCAGTGACGAGCGCGATGTCATCCTTAAGCGGCGAATCCGTCGTCATGAATTACCCCTTCACCGCGGTCAGCGCGTCGGCGAGTGTCACCGGATCCTCGATCGCGAGCATGCGAATGTCCTTGCTGCGCTCGATACGGCGATTGAGCGCTGTCAGCACTTTGCCAGGTCCGCACTCGACGAAGATGCGGACGCCCGCTGCGACAAGTTTTTCAATAACCGCGGTCCAGCGCACCGGACTGTGCACCTGACGCACCAGTGCGTCACGAATTCCCTCGGCCGTTGCGTGCCGGGCGATGTCTACGTTGATGACTTCGACGTCCGCCGGCGGATGAAACGTCACCGTCGCAAGTCGCTCGCGCAGCTGCGCGGCCGCTGGCAGCATCAAGGCGCTGTGCGACGGGACGCTGACGGGCAACAGCAGCGCGCGCTTGGCGCCCCTCGTCTTCGCAAGTTCGATGGCTCGCATCACCGCCGACGCATGCCCCGCGATGACCACCTGGCCCGGCGAGTTGTAATTGACCGCTTCGACAACTTCGCCTTCGCGTGCCGCCTCGCACGCCGCTTCAACCTCACCGTCGTCCAGACCGAGGATCGCCGCCATCGCGCCCTGTCCGAGCGGCACGGCAGCCTGCATCAGCTGGCCGCGAAAGCGAACGAGATCGACGGCCGCGCGGAAATCGAGCGCGCCGGCGGCGACCAGAGCCGTGAACTCACCGAGGCTGTGTCCTGCCATGTAGGCTGGCATCGGCCCGCCGTGCGACCGCCACGCACGCCAGACTGCAACGCCCGCGGCCAGCATCGCTGGCTGAGTCCGTTCGGTCGAATTGAGCGACTCGACCGGGCCTGACTGACACAACTGCCAGAGGTCGTAGCCAAGCACGGCGGAGGCCTCGGCGAATGTCGCGAGGACCGTCGGCTCCGCGGCGGCAAGATTCGCCAGCATGCCGGGCGACTGCGATCCCTGACCTGGAAAGACGAACGCGAGTGTCATGACTGGAATTGATTATAGCGGTCGTGGATTGGGGCGCAGGCAAAGTGCCGCGAGCACTCCGCCAATGGCTCCGAAGAGGTGTGCATCGACGACGACATGCAGCTGACCCTGCGCTCCGCTCAACGGCAATGCGCCCTGTGTCTGCTCCCACGCGAGCTTGCCGATAAGGAAGGCCACAAGGATCCAGGCGTCCCAGTCATGACGTCGAAGATGTGCCCAGGTCCCCGCGCCCATCACGCCATGCAGGATGCCGGAAAGACCGACATACCAGGCGAGGCGTGGCTCGAGAAACCAGAAACCAGCGTCAATCACCGCTGCCGAGGCGGCAATAATCACGAGCCACTGGCGGGGTCGGAAGTCGCCAAAGAAAAGCGCCCACATCAGGGCGAACCCCGCGAGATTCAGGAGCGCGTGCGACCAGCCAAGATGCACGACATGGCCTGTCAGCAGACGCCAGAGTTCGGCGCCCGCCAGTCCCTCGCGGTCGTAGCGCAATAACAGCTGCAGCGGCTCCCCACCCAATTGCAGCGCGAGGATGCTGACGCAAATCGCCGACAGCGCGGCGCCATTCGAGCCCTGGAGCTGAAGAAACCTACGCCAATCGGGCATCCGTCGCGTAATGAGGCTAACCCCGTTTTGTTATCATTCCGTTCCTTTTATACCCCATGAGGGGCCACACGTCCGACGACGTTGGGAAACGGGAACATGAAGACTGCGGCCGCTCGCGGATTCACGCTGATCGAAATCATGGTCGTCATGGTCATCCTGGCGCTCCTCGCGACGCTGGTCGTGCCGAAGGTGCTCGGGCAGCTCGACAAAGCGCGCGTCGACAAGGCGAAGACGGATATCCGCGGTTACGAAACCGCACTCAACATGTACCGGCTCGACAATTTCCGCTACCCGACGACCGATCAGGGACTCGACGCCCTCGTCAAAAAGCCGCTTGATCCGACCATCAAGAACTGGCGGCCGGGCGGCTACCTGCCGAAGCTCACCAAGGATCCCTGGGGCAACGACTACCAGTACATCTCGCCGGGAACCCACGGGCAGGAGTTTGATCTCTTCTCCTACGGCGCCGATCTGCAGGCGGGCGGCGAAGACACCGACGCCGACATAGGAAACTGGAACATCGACTGAAGCGGCTCGACGCCGCCACAAGACCTACCGTGACCCGAGTGGCTCCCGTCGCGGCGAACGCGCGCCAGCGCGCCTTCACGCTGATCGAGATCCTGGTCGTGATCACCATCGTCGTGATCATCATCGGTGTCGTCGTCATGTCCGTCACATTGACGGGGCGCGATGCGGAACTGCACCGCGAATCCAAGCGCCTCGACGCCCTCATCGATCTCGCACGCGAGCAAGCCGAGATGCAGGTGCGGGACTTCGGCATCTACGTCGGCCGCAATTCCTATCGCTTTGTTGTATTCGATCCCCTGCGGCTTGCGTGGTTCGACCTCGACGACCGCGAGTTTCGCGAGCGCACCCTGCCCGACGGACTCGAGTTCGACTTGATCCTCGAGGGACGCAAGGTCGTGTTGTCGCCACCCCTCGGCCTCGAGCGACCGCTGCCACAGATCCTCCTGTATGCCGCGGGCGACATCAATTCATTCGACATCACGATGCGGCGGACCGGCACTGATCACCGGGCCGAACTCAAGGTGACGCCGAACGGCGCTGTCGAGTTCACGGACGTCGACCATATGCCGGGGAGCGGTACGTGATCAGCAATCCGCGTCAACGAGCCGGAGGCTTCACGCTGATCGAGGTCGTGGTTGCGATGGCGATCATTGTCGTCGTGCTGGCGGGGCTTTTCTTCCAGATCAACCGGGTCGCGGACACTTCCTTCAATTTGCGCCAGCGCACACTCGCGCAATGGGTCGCGCTCAACCGGCTTACGGACTTTCGTCTGAGCGGCGTACCGAACGTGGGACAGAAGCCGGAGGGAACGATCGAGTACGCCAATGCGAAGTGGCGTTGGCAGGCGGAAGTCATCGCGACGCGCGTACAGGGACTCGTGGAGATCCGCGTTTCGGCCGCGCTCGAAAACGATCCCAAGGACACGTGGCTGTCGACGGTCGAGGGTTTCAGCGGCAATGCGATGACGCCGATCGGAACCTTCCCGCAGCCCGCCTGGCGCGGCACTCCGACTCAACAAGGAGGCCCGCCTGGTAACCCGCCGGGCGGCACGCCGCCCACGACACCCGGCGCGGGACCCTCGTCGTGATACACCGGCATCGAAGTTCGCGCGCCCTGCGCGGTTTTACGCTCATCGAGCTGATGGTGGCCGTGGTCATCTTCGCGATCCTAGCTGCGCTCGGTTACGCGGCACTCAACAATTCGATCCGCTATCACGAAGTAACCGACCAGAGCCTCAAGAAACTGCGAGAATTGCAGACCGCAGTACGTCTCCTCGGCCAGGACTTCGAACAGCTCGCGCCGCGTCCGGTGCGCGATCCTCTGGGTGGTCCGAATCAGCCAGCGCTCTGGGCGGATCTGCGCAACGCGTATCCCGTGCTGCTGACGCGCGCCGGTTGGGCGAACAATGCAGGCGTGCAGCGCCCCAGCCTGCAACGCGTCGGTTACCTCGTCGACAACGGCACCCTGCGACGCGATTCGTGGACGGTGCTAGACGCTGCGGCTTCGAGCGAGCCCGTCCGCAGGGAGCTCCTGAAATCGGTGAAGCGCTTCGAAGTTCGTTATCTCACCGTTTCGCGTGCCTGGATCACCCAATGGCCGGAACCGGGTACCCGGCCACCGCAGAACGAGCGCGATCGACCCATCGCCGTCGAAGTGACGCTCGAGCTCACCGACTGGGGCGTCATCACGCGACTCTTCGAGATTGCCGGGTGATGACATGACCACATCGCATCGACAACGGGGAGTCGCGCTCCTGATCGCCCTCGTGCTCGTCGCGCTCGTCGCCATCATCGCGTACGACATTTGGTTCTCCGGCGCGCTTGAGCAGCGGCGCGCGTTCGCCGTCCTCAGTCTCGAGCGGGGCTTTCAATATGGCCTCGGCGGCGAAGCGGCGGTTGCGAAGCTTCTGTTGCTCGATTCGCAGAACGGCTCGCAGCAGGACTACCCCGCAGAAACCTGGGCGCAACCGTTTCCGCCGACTGAATTCGGCGCGGCGCTCATAGAGGGCCATGTCGAAGACATGCAGGGCCGGTTCAACCTCAACAGTCTGATCGATCCGAATACCGGCACCGCGAATCAGGACCGGCTCGATCAGTTCCGGCGCCTGCTGCAGCTTGTCGGTCTCGAAACGAAATGGGCGGATCTTACGGTCGACTGGCTCGACAGCGACCAGCAGCCTACGTTTCCGGACGGCGCCGAGGACACGATTTACACGACCCAGATGCCGCCGTATCTGCCGCCGAACAATGCCATCACCAGCCCCTCGGAATTGCTCGCCCTGCCGGGCTTCGGCATCGACCGCTACCGCAAGCTCGAACCCTTCATCACCGCGCTCCCGGCGGACGTGAAATTGAACGTGTGCACGGCTTCGGGCGAGGTGCTCGATTCCCTGTCGAGCGGGCAGCAGCAGTTCAGCGTGGACAAGCAGGCGCTCGCGAAGCAGCGCGAGAAGGCCTGTTTTCCCACGATTCAGTACCTGGGCAATTCGATGGCGCCGGCGGACTGGAATCGCGTGCAGCCGATTCTTGCGGAGAAGAGCGATTACTTCCGCGTCACGTCGGTTACCACTATTGGCACTGCCCAGTTCACCCTGTACAGTCTTCTGCGGCGCAACGGCGGCCTTTCGCAGCCGATTCTCAGGAGCTGGAGCAACGACTGATGTCGGAGACACTCGTCATTCGACTGCCTGCGGCCGCCGACGACGCGGCTGCCTGGGTCGTCACCGACGCCCAGGGGCAACGCCTTGCAGGCATGCAGCGCGGCCCGCTGAGTCTTGCGGCAGCGATGGTTTCGAGTCGTCGCGTGGTTGCCCTCGTTCCTGGGAGCGAGGTGCTGCTGACCGAACCGGAACTTCCGGTACGCGGCGGTAGCCGGCTGCAGCAGGTCGTACCGTTTGCATTGGAGGACTCGCTCGCGGATGACGTGGAGTTGATGCACTTCGCCGTGGGCAAACGCACGGGACGGCCGGGAACACCGGTCGCTGCCGTCGCAAGCGAGCGCATGCGCGCGTGGGTCGCGCAAATCGCTGACGCGGGGCTGCGCGTCGACGCCCTGTACGCCGACACGTCACTCCTGCCCGCGAATCCCGGACAGATCGTTGTCGCTCTGGAAGGATCGCTTGTGCGCGTGCGGCGACCCGATGCGATGCCGGTCACGCTACCCGGAAGTCCGCTCGCCGATGCCCTGACGATCGCCGGAGCGCTTGACCCAGACCCAGCGATCGCCTCGACGCAACACCTTCTCGTTTACGCGCCGCAGACCGAATGGCAGGCCTGGCAAGCGGAAACCGAAGCACTTGTCGAACGCTGCGCCACCTTGCGCGTGCAGGTACTGCCGGACGGACTGCTGCCGCTCTTCGCGCAACAGCTCGCCTCCGAGACGGCGCAGGACGAACCGATCAACCTGCTGCAGGGCCCCTTTGGCCGGCAGACGGGTTTTTCCGCGAACTGGTCGACGTGGCGGACGGCTGCCGTGCTGGCGGGCGTTTTGCTGGTCACCCACCTCGCGGCCGAGGGTTTTGAGCTCTGGCGCCTCAAGTCCGACGAAAAGAAGAATGCGGTTGCCATTGAACAAGTCTTTCACCAGGCACTACCGGAAGCGCACAACCTCGCGAACCCGCGCCAGCAGATGGAGGGCCGACTCGGCGTCGCGCACAGCGGCGGCACCAAGGCGGGACTCCTCGAGTCGCTCGGTGCGCTCGGCGGAGCGCTGACGCAGGTGCCGAGCACTTCACTCTCGAGCATGAGCTATCGCGACACCATCCTCGATCTGAAGCTGTCGGCGCCCGACGTGGCGAGCCTCGATCAGATCACGAAGCTCGTGACACAACGCGGATTCACCGCGAGTCTCGAGGGAACGAATCAGCAAGGCACGCAATTCGAAGGACGGCTGCAGATTCGCGGGATGGGCAAGTCATGAAGGCCCTGGAGTGGTATGCCTCACTGGCCGTACGCGAGCGCAAGCTCGTGCTCTGGGGCGTTATCGGCGCGGCGGCCGTCGTGCTCATCTTCGGAATCCTGTGGCCGCTACATGCCGCAGTCACGGGCGCGCGCCATCGCGTGAAGCAGCAGTCTGACGATCTCGTCTGGATGCGAGCGCACGCACTGGAGGTGCGCACCGCCGCAGCTGCGATGTCAGGCGCGGGCGAATCGCTCGTAGTCATCATTGATCGGTCGGCGCGCGAACTCGGACTCGCGGAAGCGATCAAGAGCACGACGCCGACCAATACCAACGGTACACGCGTCGAACTCGCCGCCGTCTCCTTCGACATGCTCGCTGGCTGGCTCGCGCGCCTGCAGGACCAGTTCGGCGTTACGGTCGTCACGGCGACGGTGGAAGCGGCGGGCGCTGCGGGTCTCGTCAACGCGAGTCTCGAGCTGTCCCGGCCCGGAAGCTGACGCGAACGTCCATGCGCCGGAGCACCAAGTGGCTCATGGTCGCGGTCATCGCGGCTTTCCTCGGCATCGTCATCGCGAGACTTCCGGCAACGCTCGCGGCTCGCTGGCTCCCTGCAACCATTCACGTCGCGGCACTCGAAGGCACGCTGTGGCATGGCCAGGCCGTCGGCGTACAGGCCGGCGCATTCGATATCGAGCGGATCGAATGGCGACTGCATCCGATGACACTGCTCGGCGGTAGGTTCGGTGCGCATATCGAGGCGGCGAATGCGGCGGACCAATTGACTGCCGATCTCGTGATGGAGCGAAGCGGCCGGATCGAAGCGCGGGCCGTCGAAGGCCGGATGAACGCGGCAACCTTCGCGGGGCGCGCGCTACCTATCGGCTGGAGCGGTCCGGTCACGCTGCACTTCTCTGAACTCGTCGTCGAAGACGGCTGGGTAACGCAGGTGCGCGGCAACGCGCAGTCCGGCACCCTGACGGGACCGCCCGCAGTCCAGCCGTATCTCGGAAGTTACAGGCTGAGCTTCGATACGGACGCGAGCGCGACACCTGGAGAACTCGTCGGGCATTTCCGCGATGCCGGCGGACCGATCGAGATTTCCGGCGACGCGCGCCTGTACCGTGACCGGCGCGCAGTCGTTTCCGGTTGGGTGCGGGCGCGTCCGGGCGCGCCGCCGGGCGTCATCGCCGACATCGCAAAGCTGCCGGAAGTCGATCCGCAGGGCCGGCGGCGATTCTCGATCGAGAACAGCTTCTGATGCGCGCCTGGACACTAGCGGCGACGCACTTTGCAATGACCCTTACAATGGCCGCCCGCACGGCCGCTTCTGCCGATGCCAGCGTTCCCGTTTTCGACCTGTCGGCTCCCACTGATGTGCAGGCCGCAAACCACGTCGAGACCGACGGTCGCAAGCACTCGCCCGCCGCCGCTCGCGTCGCCATCGTCAGCTTCGTCGTCGAGTTCGTGGACTCGCACGCGATCAAGCCTCCGGCAGCGCGGCACATCGCGATTACGCTCGACCGCGAGCAGCTGCAGCCGATCGTCGATACGCTCTACGACTCGGTTGTCGAAGACTTGCAGACGATGGATACGGCAGTTGTCACTCCCGCTGAGGCTGATGCGTTGCCGGGCCGTGCATCGCTCGCGCCAGTGCTGGTGGCGGTGCCGGAGAGTCGTGAGTCGAGCGATGACAGCGGCCAGCGGACTGCCCTCGTCATCTCTGCTCGCGCCCGTCGCGCCCTGCTCGACGACACGTCACCTGCCAGCCTCGCCGCACAAACCGCCGCCTCGAAACTCGACGCAGTGACTCTCGTCAGCGTGCATCTGGTCGTCGATTTCCTGCTCCCTCGTAAGAAAGAGACTCCGGTGTACGCGCAGGCGATCCGCGCCGGTGAATCCCATTTTCGCCTGACGCGCCCGGACGGCAGCGCGCTCACGGCAGTGCTGAAGAAGTCTGTCCGCGCTCCCCTTTCTCCCATCGCACCGGGCAAGGCGGGCGGCTACGACATCGATGAAGATACCGACGCGACAAGCGACGTCGAGCGGCTCGCGGTCGATGCAGCTGTCTACTATGACCAGGCCCTGCGCTATCTCGACGCAACGCAGGACATGATGATCGCGGCGATCGGTTTTCAGCCGGCTGCCACGAGTTCGCGCCAGGCCGCGAGCAGCGGGAAGTAAAGAGCCACGCGCACCGGCTGCGGACCGAGGCGTGCCGCGACCGTAGCGTAGCGGGCGAGCTGCGATGCGTAGCGCTCTGCCTCCTGGGACAGGAAAGCTTCAAGGGAGCTCCCTTCGTGCGTGCCTGTCTTGTAGTCGATGATCCACCGCATGCCCTCTTCGTCCACAAAACTCCGATCGACGACGAGCCGATTGAGTTCGCCACCGATCTCAGCGGTCAGTGCCCATTCACTCGCTTCCTCAGGGTGCGCCGCGAGGATCCACTGCCCACGCTCATCCGCGAGCGTCCGGCGGATCGCCATCGCCGCGCGTTCTGCCGCCGCCGCAATACGCGTGGCGGGCACACCAAGTTCACGCAGTTCCGTCGCAAAGAGCAGCGGATCGATCGACGGCACTTCCGCGCCGAGCATTCGCAGACGCACGCGGCGGTCCAGGTCCCGGTGTACGACGATCCCGACGAGTCGCGCGACCTCCGTCACCCAATCGAAGTCCGGACGCCGGTCAGCCTCACCGATCTCCCGTGCCGTTGCCTGCAACAGCGCTGGCGCCGCGGGCGCTTGCCAGTCCGGAGTCAATCGGCATAGCGCTGGACCGCGATCCACGACTACGGCAATCGGCGGCGTACGCGTTAACAGCGGCCGCGGTGCTTGTCTAAATTCTTCCTTGACCGCCGTCCACAGGACCTTGAGCAAGCTGTTCGCCGCGGGCTCGACCTTGTCGAGGTCCTCAGCATCGACAGCATTGACGTGGCCCAACAAGTGCAGCTCCTCCCTTGCGCGGGTCGCCGCCACGTACATAAGGCGGGCATTCTCGAGCGTCGCACGAGACTTTTCGATCCGGCGGACAAACATCTCCAGCGGATCGCCCTCGGCGGCTGCCGCGCGAGCCGGAGCAAAGATGAGGCTCGCCGCGCCGTCCGCGTGTTCGAATTCGAGTGTCGTGAGCAAACGCCGGCCATCGCCGCGTGGGCGGCGTCCGAGCCCGGGCACGATGACGACATCCCATTCGAGCCCCTTCGCCTTGTGAATTGTGATCAGCTGCAGCCGGTCGCTTGCTGCTGCGTCCGGTGCGGCATGCAGGTCCACCAGCGCATCGTCGAGCACGACCGGGTCCGGCAGATCCCCGGCACGCTCTTGCATGGCGAGTCGTTCGAAGAATACACGCGCATTCTCAAGATCGGCCGGCTCCTCCACCGCGGCAGGTCCACCGAGCGCAAGCCAAGCGCCCTCCACCACTGTCGCGAGCGGCCGGCGTCCGAACTGACCGAGCGCGCGCGTCGAGCACCGGAGCGACACGCGCGACGATCATTTGGGCATCATTCGAAAGCGCTGCCAGGAGCCCCTCATCTCGCAGAGCCTTCCAGATCGTGCGCTCAGTCGAGCGTTCGCCGAGCGACTCGAGATCGCCAAGGCGCACCCCGCAAAACGGTGCACGAAGCAGCGCAAGCCAGGCCACGCGATCGTCCAGGTGACAGAGCGCCCGGGTAAGCACACACAGGTCGCGGACGGCACGCCGCTCGCCTAGCACTTCAAAGTCGATGGCCTGAAACGAGTTGCCGTTCGCCCGCAGGGCTCGCGCGATGTCCCGCATGTGGCTGCGCGTGCGAGCGAGCACCGCAATAGTCGCCTGCGGCGTGCGCGTCTGGGTCTCGCGCACAATGGCGACCACGCGTTCGGCCTCCGCAATCGGGTCGAGTTCCAGGGCGGGCCAGATCCGCACCGCGGGCGTATGCGACGATTGCCGCGACGCCTGCACGGGCGTGTAGCGCACAGCGCCCCGCGCAAAATCATCTGCCGCAGGGAGAATAGCGGCGAATACCCGGTTGACCCAATCGACGACACCGCCTTGGGAGCGAAAATTGCGCGCGAGCGTTAGCGTTTCAGGGCGCAAATTGTCTATGCCATGGCGGCGCACGCGCAGGAACAGCGCCACATCCGCCTGGCGGAATCGATAGATCGACTGCATCGGATCGCCGACGCAGAAGAGGGTGCGCCCATCCGTGCCCGTCCAACCCGCAGTCAGCCGGCGCAGCAACTCGATCTGAGCGAGCGAGGTATCCTGAAATTCGTCGACGAGGATGTGACGGATCCGGTAGTCGAGCCGCAAAGCGAGATCGGTCGGCTCGTCCGGCGGACCCAGCGCCTCGCGTGCAGCGAGCGCTACCTCCGTGTAGTCGACACGGGTACGCTCCGTGAATATGACACGCAGATGCGCCGTGAGGCGCTTGAGCAAACCGAGGAGCGCTTCCACGACGCGCCACTGCTCTTCCTCGTAGGCGAGTGGCGGGAGGAATGCCACATCACACCAGGCTTCGAGCGCCCCTGGAATCGTGGCCATCTCCGCCAGCAGCGCGAGATGACTTGCCTTCTCAGCACGCAGGGTCGGGGGAAATCCGCAGTTCTTATCCATGGTCTTGCGGAATCGATCTCGCGTGGCGACCAGCACGAAACGCGTAAGACTCTGCCAGTGTGCAAGTGAAGTCGGATCGGTGCCCGCAGGTTCCCGCAACTGCGCGAGCGATTGCATCGCATCATCCGGCTCCGGAAAACGGCTCGCAGCGCCCATTGCGCTCTGCCAGAGCGCGTCGGCAAGCGACGGCGGCAATAGTTGCGCGAGGATCTTGAGAGTCTGTGAGGCAACGCGGCTCAAATCGGCTTGCAGGCGCTCCCGCCAGTCACGCCCGGTGCCCGATGCAAGAACCGACGGCAGCCAGTGGTCGCGCCGTTCGAGCATGTCCGCGAACAGGCTCCGCACCTGTTCGTAGTCGTTGTCGAAATGTGCCAGCACAATCGCGAGATCGCGCTCGACGGCGCCGCCCTCCTCCAGTTCGCCCAACAGGCGCAGCGTCGCCTCGTCGTACAACGCGCGCGGCTCGGGCTCGACCTCGGGCGTCGCACCAGCGCGCGACAGCACGGGCATAGCGCCTGCGAGCGATTGCGCGAGCGCATCGATCGTCCGGATCTTGAGGCGCGACGGCTGCAGCTCGAGGGACCAGCCTCGCTCACGCGAGCGCGCAAGCGCGCGTTGCGCAAGGGTCCAGGTCCGGCGCTCGTGGTCGTTGTCGGGCGCGCTCAGCAATTCGGCGGTACGCAAGGCTTCGACGACGCGTCCACGCATTTCACCCGCGGCCTTGCGAGTGAAGGTGATCGCAAGTATCTCCTCGGGCGAGTCGACGTGCGCGAGCAGCGCGAGGAGACGCTGCGTGAGGAGGCTGGTCTTGCCGGATCCGGCGGGTGCCTGCACGACGAAGCTCGTGGCGGCATCGAGAGCGCGCTCGCGTGCTTCGCAATCCTGCCGGGCAAGGTCAGGTGTCATTGTCGGTCTCTTCGCCGATCTCAGGGCCCGCCTCATCCTCGGCCGGCAGGTCCGGGCCGATGCGGCAAAGCGCAGCGAGCGCGCACTCGCGACAGGTGCTGGCCGAGACGGGATTGATCCGGGCATCACCGGCAACGTATCCAGCCATGAGCCCTGCCGTCCAAGCACCCCAATCGGCGAGCACAGTATCGAGTCCGTTCGCGTCCTTCAGGAGCTTGCGCGCCGATCGTGGTTCGCGAATGGCGCGTCCTGCCTCAGCGCCGGCGGCGAGGCCACGAAATCCGGGTTTGCGCACGTCGAGCTCGGCGAAAGCGAGGCCCGCCAGCGGCCGACTGCGCGCCACGGCATAAGCCGGCAATTGGGGCATGTCGCGCCCGGCACCGATCCAGCGCGGCGTCGTCGGCCGTCCGGTCTTGTAATCAATAATGAACTCTCCCCCTCCGGCGGACGCTTCCAGTTCGTCGATGCGGTCTATGCGAAAGTTGAGTGCGACGCCGCCCACCTGGTGGCGCTCATTCACCTCGACCGCAACGACGTGAAACGGCGCACGCTCAAGTTCCTTGGCGAGCAGCGCCTCGATCGCGTTGCCAAGCCGTGTGCGCTCTATGGCAATCAGCCGGCGCGGCGCCGCCGTCGCAAGTTCGCGAGCGGCTTGGTTCACAGCTGCGGCGACAAGCGACTGTAGTCGCTCGGTTTGCAGCGCCCGCAACTCCCCCTGCGATCCGAGTTCACGCCAGAGGAGCTCGAGTGCGCGATGCGCGAGCTGGCCGCGGAGCTGACGCGCGATTCCCGGGCGGGGTGATTCGAGCCGCTGTGCCGCTAGGCGCAACTCTCCGAATGCGCGGAACGGGCATTTCGCCTGCAACTCGAGAATCCTCGTGCCGCCGCGCAGCGCATCGGGCGCGGGCAGGATCGGTGTCCCCGGATCGCGAATCGCTTCCATGCGGCTCGCTGCCTGTATCGCTTCGGCAAATGTCACTTCGTGTGCAGCCGGTCGCCAGGCCGCGAGACCGGCCGGAATGAGCGGTGACGGCCCACTTACGCTGTCATCGATGTGGCCGGGCCAGCTCATCACGATTTCGGGAGCGGCACTCAGCAACCGGTGCATCGAACGCTGCGCCAACGCCAATGTATCCGCTGCGCTCGCCCAAGGCATGCCGGCCGCGCGCTGGCGGACAATCGGCAGGAACGGGTCCGGCTCGGCTGAACGCGGCCAGCGGTCTGCGCTCAATCCCGCGATCCAGAGCCCGTCGTACGCCGGTCCAGGATGATCGATACGATCGAGAATGCGAATGGGCGGATCACCGCTTTCCGGCTGAAAGCCGGTGTCGCGGCAAAGTCGCTCAAGTTCGCGGCGTGCGCTCGCGAGATCGAGCGGCGCGAACAATGCGTCGAGCCCGGCGAGTTCGGCGAGGATTTCACGCAAGCGGTTCGCAGCTTGGAACTCTGCACTTGCGAGCGGCCGACCCTCACCCCAACCGACGGCCCGAAGCGCAGAGCCCATGCGTTGCGCCCAGGCGCTGGCACTCAATCGTTCACGCGGATCGCGCAGTTCGCTTTGCAGCGCCAGGCAAGCGCGCACCCATCGGTCACAGCCGCCGTCGCGGGCCAACGGCAGCACATCCTTGAAACGCCAGACGATGCGCCTCGCCTCCCGCAATCTGCGATCGAGAAGCGCGCGTTCGCCGGATTCCTCCGGCCATCCCACGAGATATGGGCTGCGCAAGAGTTGCCCGATCTCAGTCCACGACACTTGCGCGTCGGCAAGGCGCAGCGCCCGCAATGCCGTATCGACGATCGAGTGCTCATCGAGGCGCGCGCCACCGATAATCGAATAGAGCGGCAGACGTTCCGGCGTTGTCGGGAGAAGCCTCGCGGGATCGACGAGACGATCAAAAATTGATCGCACTTGGGCGCGACGATCCGCCAGATCCGCCACGATAATCGCGACCTGGATGCCTTCAGACTCCCCGAGTTTTGCACGCGCCCAGGATGCGGCAGCAAGCAGTTCGTCTTCTGCACTCGCCGCCGCGAAGTGCCGGCACTGAGACTGCATGGATTCGAACGGCAAACGCGCGTGCGACGCACCGGCTCGGGCAAACGCCGCGAAGAGCTGCCGGATCGCGGGCGGCTCCGGATCGAAACCAAGCGTTGCGATTCGTTCAATGCCGATCGAACGAGGCACATCCGCCATCAGCAAGGACGGCAATAGCGCCCGGTCAATCCACCGCCCCTCCCGCTGCTCGCGGTGCAGATCTTGCGTCCAGCGCACGAAACTCAGCTCCTCCAGCGTCGCCCGTGGGCTTTCTCCGTCGCAGCACCACTCATGCACGCGCCGCCAGCTCCGCAGCACCGCGCGCGCCGTGGCCTCGACGTTGAGGAGCGGTACGGGCGAGTCTCGTTCAATGATCGGATCCAGGACGCGTAGGACCTGAAAATCGGGCCGCAGAATGCGCGGGTCGTGGGTCGCGGCCCGCACTTCCTGCCACAACAGCGCAAGCCAGTCGTCGAGCGTGCGAATGCGCGGGGATCGCCAAGCCACACGGGCGTACATCCGCTGCGCGCGGTCGTACGCGTAGTGCATGGCACGCGCCATCTCGCGCGTCTCAACGATCAGCAGGCCGCCCGAATCCAGGTGTGCGAAGGCGGGTGACTCTGCCTTCATGAGCGGTTCAAGATCAGTTAGTTACAAGCTATTCTTCAGGATTTTTCTGCTCGCTCTCCGGGCACGAGCTTGAGCCCACTGCGCGCAGGCGCTTCGGCATAGCTCGCGAGCAGCTCTTCGATACGCGCGAAAACCGTCTTCAGCACTGCAGCTTCCGGCAGGTTCGTGATGCGAAAGTGCGTGCGATACGGCACGTTGAAGCTCGACCCTGGCGCGACCAGCACGTGCTTCTGCTCAAGAAGATCGAGCGCGAAGATCTGATCGTCGAAATCGGCAAAGGCCCCGCTATCAACACCGACGAAAGCATAAAGCGCCCCACGCGGTTCAACGACGTCGAGATAGCGGCTGGCAGCGCAGGATTCCGCGATCACCCGGCGGCTCTCGTAAAGGCGTCCACCGGGGCGGGTCAGCTCGCGGATGCTTTGATGTCCGCCGAGCGCCGTCTGGACGGCCCATTGCGCCGGCACGTTGCTGCAAAGGCGCAGCGCCGCAAGCAGTTCGAGCGCACGGGCATACTCGGTTGCGCTCTCGGTGTCACCGCTTAACACAGCCCAGCCAACGCGGTAGCCACAGGCGCGATACACCTTCGAGAGGCCACTCAACGTAACGCAGAGCGTATCGTGGACAAGCTCCGCCATCGGCGTAAATCCGGCGCCGTCATAGAGGATCTGGTCGTAGATCTCGTCGCTGAAGAGCACAAGCCGATGCTTCTCCGCAATCCTGGCGAGCGCCTCGAGCACCGGGCGCGGATACACCGCGCCGGTCGGGTTGTTCGGGTTCACGACGACCAGAGCCCGCGTGCGCCGCGTGATCATCCGCTCGATCGCCACAGGATCCGGAACGAAACCGTTCTCGGGTGTGCACGCGTAGTGAAGCGCGCTGCCACGGTTCAGTGTCACGGCAGCCGTCCACAGCGGGTAGTCGGGACTCGGCACCAGCACCTCATCGCCCGGATTCAAGAGCGCTCGCAGGCCGAGGTCGATGAGCTCGCTCACGCCGTTACCGATGAATACATCCTCGGCCGTCACGCCTTCGATGCCCCGCTCCTGCTGCTGCATGACGACGGCTTCGCGTGCCGGAAAGATGCCCTTCTGATGACAGTAGGCTTCCGCATTCGCGAGATTCTCGATCATCGCAAGCCGCATGGTCTCGGGCGTCCGAAAACCAAAGGCACCGGGATTGCCGATATTGAGTGAGATGATTTCGTAGCCCATGCGCTCGAGCTCATGGGCGCGGCGCGCGAGGCGTCCGCGAATCTCGTAGCGGACGCCGGCCATGCCGTCGCTCACGCGGATTGTCTGTGGAGTGCTCATGCGGGAAGGATAGCGAATTGACCTCTTGGTCGATACGTCGGCGCGCTAGCCGATGACTCCGTCGCGGCGCAGGTTCTCGAGCTCGGCCGTGCTCAGGCCAAGCCGCGCGGCCAGAACATTGTCGGTGTGTTCGCCGAGGACCGGCGGCGCGGCCCTGTATTCGAGGTTCGTCCGGGAAAAGAGCGTCGGATTGCGGATACCGGGAGCCTGCCCTGCCCCCTTGTGCGGCAGCTCAATACGCATGCCGCGATGCTTGACTTGCGGTTCCTCGAATACCTGCGCGAGGTCGTTGATCGGACCGCACGGCACGCTCGCGCCGTCGAGGGCCACGAGCCACGCCTGAGTCGGTCGTGAACGCAGGATCGGCTCCAGCAGCGGCACCAGGATGTTGCGGTTCGCGACCCGCAAGGCGTTCGTCACGAAGCGCGGATCGCTCGCGAGCTCGCCACAACCGGCCACCCGGCAGAAATCCACAAACTGCCGGTCGTTACCGACCGCGAGCATCAGGTAGCCATCCGCAGTGACGAATGACTGATAGGGAACAATGTTCGGATGCGCATTGCCGTGTCGCTTCGGCGCCTGCCCCGTCGTAAGGTAATTGAGTCCCTGGTTCGCGAGCCAGGCAACCTGCGCATCGAGCAAAGCGATGTCGATGAACTGGCCCGCACCCGAGTGCTCGCGCTCGTAGAGCGCGCCGAGAATCGCCGCCAGGGCATACATGCCTGCCATGAGATCGCTGACGGCAATACCCGTCTTCTGCGGCCCGGCCCCCGGTTCGCCGTCGGGCAGGCCCGTGAGACTCATGAGGCCGCCCATGCCTTGGATCATGGCATCGTAGCCCGGGGCTTGAGCCAGTGGACCATTCTGTCCGAACGCGGAGATCGAGCAGTAGATCAGGCGCGGGTGGAGCGGCGCGAGGTCAGCATACCCGAGACCCATACGCGCCAAGCCACCGACCTTGAAGTTCTCGACGAGCACGTCGGCATCCGCCGCCAGGCGACGCACAATGTCGCGGCCGGCTGGCGTCGCGAAGTCTACGGCGATTGATTGCTTGCCGCGGTTTGTACTTGCGAAGTAGGACGACTCGCCCGTATCACGACCGTCCGGACCCTTGAGATAAGGTGGCCCCCAGCTGCGCGTGTCGTCACCCGCTCCCGGCCGCTCGATCTTGATCACCGTGGCGCCAAAGTCAGCCAGCGCCTGTGTCGCCCATGGACCCGCGAGGATCCGGCTGAGGTCGAGCACCGTGATGTCGTGCAGAGGACCCATCAGTTCGCCGTCCTCATGCAAGTTCGTGCCAGCGGTGGCACGCAACCAGCTGACCCGGACCTGCGCTCTCGAGCGTCGGTACTTCGTGGCGGCAGCGATCCACTGCAAATGGGCAACGTCGCTCGAATACGCAGCCCGCGCGCGGCCCGAATGCCGAACTGATCTCAACGGCGGCGGTGCGGCCGCCACGGCGCGCATGGGCCGGATCCGGAACTGGCACGGCGTCGAGCAAGGCTCGCGTATACGGGTGACGCGGGGTCGAAAACAGCGCGTCGCGATCGGCGAGTTCAACGACCCGCCCACGGTACAGCACGAGTACCCTTTGAACGGTCCTCCGGACAACCGCGAGATTGTGACTGATGAAAATGAGCGCGAGGCCCAGGTCGCACCGCAATTCATCGAGCAGGTTCACGATCTGCGCCTGCACGGAAACATCGAGCGCGCTCAGCGGCTCATCGCACACGAGCAGGCGCGGAGATCCGATGATTGCGCGTGCGATGGCGACGCGCTGGCACTGTCCGCCGCTGAACTCATGGGGATACCGGTTGGCATGATCGGGACTCAGCCCCACCCGCTCGAGCGTGCCCGCGACTCGACCCGCCCGCTCATTGCGTTCGAGGCCGGGCTCAACGACCTCGAGAGGCTCCGCGACGATCGCGCCGATGGTCTGGCGCGGATCAAGCGACGCCAGCGGGTCCTGAAAGACGATCTGCACGCGCTGGCGACGTCGACGCAGATCTTTGGCCGCCAGTCGATAGACATCCGTTCCTTCCCAATTGACCGTTCCGTGCACTTTCGGGAGCAACCGGAGGATGGCGCGCGCCAGCGTTGACTTGCCGCTGCCCGATTCGCCTACGACACCAAGTGCTCCCTGCCCGGGGAGTGTGAAGGAGACGGCCTCAAGCGCCTGCAATTGCAGGCCGCGCACAGTGAAGCGCACGCCGAGCTCATGCACCTGCAATACCGCGGCTGTCACAGGCGCCACTCCGAGACCGGATGATGACAAGCAAAGAGGTGCGTGGCGGTATCGGTCGCACGCAGGTTTGGGCGCTCGAGGCGGCAACGATCGCCGACCCGCGGACACCGCGCCGCGAAACTGCAGCCCGGCGTTCGCTCGAGGAGGCTTGGCGGCTGTCCGGGCACGGTTTGCATCGGGCCATCGAGGGCCCCATCGATGCGAGGCACCGCGGCCAGCAATCCCTGCGTGTAGGGATGCCGAGGCTTCGTGAAGATCGCATCGACCGCCGCGTCTTCGACGACGCGCCCCGCATACATGACGGCAACACGATCGCAGAGCTCGGCGATCACGCCGGCATCGTGCGAGATGACTACCAGCGTGAGCCGGCTGGTCGAGCGCAATTCGCGAAAGAGCGCCAGGATCTCGGCCTGCACCGTTACGTCGAGCGCCGTCGTCGGCTCATCGGCGATCACGAGTTGGGGCTCGCAAAGCAGCGCCATCGCGATCATGACGCGCTGGCGCATGCCGCCCGACAACTCATGTGGGTATTGGCCGAGCCGGGTTGCCGCGTCGCCGATATGGACGCGCTCGAGCTGCTCGCGCGCGCGATCGTTCGCCGATCGGCGATCAAGGCCGCGATGGAACCGCAGCACTTCGCTCAACTGCTCGCCGATCGTGAGGTGCGGAGCGAGTGAGGTCATCGGATCCTGGAAGATCATCCCGATGCGTGCGCCGCGGATTCGCCTGAGATCCGCCCGGTCGCCGCCGACGAGGGCCACGTCATCGAACCACGCTGCACCCTCGACAACACCATTGCGAGCGAGCAGGCCGAGCGCCGCCAGGAAGATCTGGCTCTTGCCGGAACCCGATTCGCCGACGATGCCGAGGCACTCACCTGCCCGCAGTTGCAGATCAACGTCGCGGACGGCCGCCACTTCCCCCTCGGGAGTCGAAAACCGCACATTGAGCCGCGAGATATCGAGGAGCGGCCGCATCAGTGCTCCCGTGGATCAAGCGCGTCCCGCAATGCGTCGCCGATGTGATTGAAGGCGAGCAACAATGCGCAAAGGAATCCGGCGGGCATCAGAAGCATCCACGGTGCCGCGTCCATGTGCGCAGCGCCATCAGCCACGAGACCCCCGAGGCTCGCCAGCGGTTCGCGCACGCCGAGACCGAGAAAGCTGAGAAGGCTCTCGAGAAGGATCATCTGCGGAATGGTAAGCGTCGCGTAGATAACCACCGGGCCGAGAAGATTCGGCACGATATGGCGCGTGACAATCCGCGGCGTCGACACACCGCAGGCAACGGCGGCCTCGATGAATTCACGGCGCTTCAGGCTCTGCGCCTCGCCGCGTACGATTCGCGCCATGACGAGCCAACCGAACGCGCCGATCGTCATGAAGAGCACGATGAGGTTCTGGTCAAAGAGCACCGCGAGCAGCAGCACGAAAAAGAACTGCGGCAGGGCGAACAGCAGGTCGACGGCCCGCATCATAATCTCATCGACCCGACCGCCGGCGTACCCGGCAATTGCGCCGTAGCTCACGCCGATGAGTACGCTCACAGCAGTGGCGAGCAAGCCGATAGCTAGTGAAATCCTGAGCCCAAGCATCGTCCGGACGAATAGGTCTCGGCCCAGGTCGTCGGTGCCGAACCAGTGACCGTCGGCGATCGCCGGTCTTGAGAGGAGGTGCGCGAAGTCGAGTGCGTCATAGGCATGAGGGCTCAGCGACGGTCCAAGCCATGCGAGAACGACTGTCACCGCGAGGAATGTAATTGCCGCAAGTGTCGCAGGTCGCGAGCGGAATTTGCGCCCGGCATCTCGCCAAAGACCGCCATCACGCCGGGTGCCAGTCATGGCCGTCGGTGTCGTCACGAGCGGGCTGCCTCAACCTGTAGCCGCACGCGTGGATCGAGCCAGGCGTAGATCAGATCGGCTAGGAGATTCAGCGTGAGCGTCAATACCGCAACGACAATCGTCATGCCTAGGACCAGCGTGTAGTCGCGATTGAGAGCGCCTTCGATCAGGTAGCGCCCACTCCCCGGCAGGCCAAACAGCTTCTCGACCACGAGCGACCCTGTCAGCAGCATCGCGGCAGCCGGCCCAAGATAACTCACGACCGGCAGCAGAGCCGGTGGCAGCGCGTGTCGCAGAATGATCCAGTGGGTAGGCAGACCTTTGGCGTATGCCGTGCGGATGAAGTTGCTTGACAGCACTTCCAGCATCGAGCCGCGGGTCATTCGCGCGATGTAGGCCGTCAAGGGCAATGCAAGTGTGATCACCGGGAGCACCAGATCGCTCACGGCGCCGCGCCGCCAGCCCGAGACGGGAAGCCACCTGAGCTCGATGCCAACGATGAGCTGCAGCAGTGGCGCGACGACAAGCACCGGGACGATCACGCCGATCACGGCGCCGCCCATGATGAGTGGGTCAAGCCATCGGCCGCGGTTGAGCGCGGCAACACAACCGGCGCAGACACCGCAGCCAAGAGCCAGGAGCAACGCGAGAAAACCAATCGTGAGACTCACGGGAAGGCCTCGGCGGATGAGCTCGGTGACCGTAAAGTCCCGATACTTGAACGAAGGGCCGAAGTCGCCGTGCGCAAGAGCCTTCAGGTAGCGGCCATATTGGACCCAGGCGGGCTGATCGAGTCCGTAGGCGGCCTCGAGGTTCGCACGGATTTCAGGCGCCAGCGTCGCTTCCTGATCGAATGGGCCACCCGGCGCCAGGCGAACGATGAAAAACGCCACGGTGATGACGAGAAAAAGCGTCGGGATAATGCCGAGCAGGCGGGAGACGGCGTAGCGCAACATCGTGTCGAAGAACACCAGAGGCGGTCGAAGCGCCCGTCGGCATAAGGACGCGGGAGTCTATGGGCCGCGGGTCTCGACGCGCAACGCGGACAAAAAAAAGCGGCTCGCGAAAGCCGCTTTTATTAGGCACCCGAGGTGTGTGCGCCCAGGTGCTCCCCTCGCGTCCAGCTCGTTCTGATTTTTCTTGCGCAGGACGTAAACCGAAGGATTTTCAGACTTGGGCTGCCTTGCAGGCGGCCCGGATTGCACATCGTCTGGGTTCCCCGAAACTGTCGAAATTCTGAGTTCTTGGCTTGGCCTCTTGGCGCTGGACATTAGCACCCGCCCCTGTCGGTGACAAGCGACAATCGGATCGTGGACGCCGATCGTCGGTTTTTTGGCAGAGCAAAAGGTCCAGCTCATGCAGGAATGATGCCGCGGCGGCCCCGTTATACTTCGCGCGCAATAGCTAGGAGGCGCGGATGAGCAAAGTGATGGTGTGCATCAAGCGGGTCGTCGACTACAACGTCCGGGTGCGCGTTAAGCCGGACGGTAGCGGCGTCATCACGGACGGCGTCAAGATGAGTATCAACCCGTTCGATGAGATCGCCCTCGAGGAGGCATTGCGTATCCGAGAACGCGGAGCGGCAACCGAGGTTGTTGCCGTAAGTATCGGACCGGCCGACACGCAGCAACAGCTGCGAACGGCACTGGCGATGGGCGCCGACCGCGCGGTGCTGGTCCAGAATGATGCCTCCGTCGAACCGCTAACGGCCGCCCGCATCTTCCTGAAGCTCATCGAGAAGGAAGGCCCGAGCCTCGTGATCCTGGGCAAGCAGGCCATCGATCATGACAACAACCAGACCGGCCAAATGCTGGCGGCCCTCTGGAATCGCCCTCAAGCTACCTTCGCGTCCAAGGTCGAACTGAGCGGCAACGTCGCGCGCGTGACGCGCGAGGTCGATGCGGGCCTTGAGACCCTGGAAATCGATCTGCCAGCCGTGCTGACGACGGACCTCAGACTCAATGAGCCCCGCTACGTGAAGCTGCCCGACATCATGAAAGCCAAGAAGAAACCGCTTGATATGGTAACCGTCGAAAGCCTCGGCGTGACTGCGACGAGTGACGTGAAGGTGCTGCGTACCGATCCACCGCCGCAGCGACAGAAGGGCGTGCTGGTCAAGACCGCCGGCGAACTCGTCGAGGCGCTCCGCAAGAAGGGTCTAGTGTCATGAGCCGTGTCCTCATCATCGGCGAGCATGCGAATGGTCGGCTAAACGCGAGCACGGCCAAGTGCGTCACCTGCGCAAGAGCCGTTCCGGGAGCAGAACTTACGATTGCGCTCTTTGGCGAGGACACGGCGGCACCAGCCGTCGACGCGGCGAAGCTCGCGGGTATTGCCAAGGTCTTGCGATTCGACCTTGCCGCGAATGCACATGGTCTGGCCGCGATACTTGCCCCACAGATCGCGACACTAGCTGCGGACTTCACGCACGTGTTCGGGCCATCGACAACCTTCGGCAAGGACTTGATGCCTCGCGTGGCGGCGCTGATCGGTGTTACGCAGGTGAGTGACATCATGGCTGTCGAATCCGCCGCCCGATTTCGACGGCCGGTCTACGCGGGCAATGCCATCCTGACAGTTGAAGTCGCGGCCGGCCTCAAGGTCGTGGCGACGGTACGGACTGCCTCGTTTGAAGCGGCGCCAGCGGGCGGCGCCGCCGTGATTGAGAGTTGCAAGAGCGACTCACCGCTGCCGACGCACACTCGTTTCGTGTCGTTGAGCTCGGCGGATGCCGGCAGGCCCGACCTGCAAAGCGCGCGCGTCGTGATATCCGGCGGTCGCGCGCTCGGGAGCGCCGACAATTTCAAGCTGCTATTTGCGATCGCCGACAAGCTGGGTGCGGCCGTCGGCGCTTCACGCGCCGCCGTCGACGCCGGCTATGCGGCGAATGACATGCAGGTCGGCCAGACGGGCAAGATCATCGCGCCCGAACTCTATGTCGCTGTCGGAATCTCTGGCGCCATCCAGCACCTGACGGGTATCAAGGACGCCCGCACCATTGTCGCGATCAACAAGGACAGCGAAGCGCCGATCTTCGAGGTCGCCGACTACGGCCTCGTGGGCGATCTCTTCACGGTGCTGCCAGAGCTCGAAAAGCTCCTCTCCTGAGCGCCTGTCAAAGCTGATCGAGGACGTACTCGGCGCTCGATACCTTGAACTCGCCGGGCCCTTCGACGTTCACATGCGTCGCAACACCGTCCTTGGCGATGATCGCGAAACGCTGTCCACGCTGACCCATGCCATAGCCGCGTCCATCCAGTTCGAGACCGAGCGCCTTCGCGTACTCGCCGTTGCCGTCGGCGACCATCAGGATCTTGTCGCCCACGTTTGAATGCTTGCCCCAGGCGTTCATGACGAACACGTCGTTGACCGCCATGCAGACGATGCTGTCGACGCCTTTCGCGCGGATCTTGTCGGCGTGCTGCACGAAGCCCGGCAGGTGCTTTGCGTCGCAGGTTGGCGTAAATGCGCCAGGCACCGAGAACAGGACGACGGTCTTGCCCTTGAATAGTTGCTCCGCCGTAACCTTCTGCGGCCCATCCTTGCCCATGATCCGCAATTCACCGGCTGGCAGCCGGTCCCCAGCTTTGATAGCCATCGTCGTTCTCCTCGGCTTGCTGCCGTTTTGATAGGTTCGCTTCGGACGCTCTTCAGGAGCGCCGCAGATCTCCGTGAGGCCGTATTAAACGGAAGGCGCTGTATACCGGAGATTTCTTGCTGGAGACAAGGCGGCTGTAAAATTGCAACGGTCGGTTCTTCAATATCAGATAGATACGAAGACTATCTAATATCAGTTCGCGCGGCTGGTGGAAAAGGCCCGGCCTTCGACAGCATCCCGGGCACGGGCCGTCCAAGCGCCCCCTGCAACCATCGACTGGTGTCGATCAGACGATCCAGGGACACGCCAGTGCTGTAGCCCGAGCGCTCGAGCAGGTATATCAAGTCTTCCGTTGGAATATTCCCCGTCGCCGCCGGCGCGAACGGACAACCGCCGATGCCACCGCAGCTTGCGTCGAGCGTCGTCACACCACACTCCACGGCTGCCATGGCATTCGCCAGCCCGGTATTTCGAGTGTTATGAAAATGACAGCGCAGCGCCATGTCTGGGACAGCTGTGCGCACCTGCTCAAGTGTCCTCGTCACCTGCGGCGGCACCGCGACGCCAATGGTGTCGGCGAGCGCAATTTCCGTCGGCCGTCCCTCCGCCACGCGGCGAACGACGTCGACAACACGCTCGATGGCGACTTCGCCGTCGAATGGACACCCGAACGAGACCGAAAGCGTCACCTGCGCCCGAATGCCGGCTGATCGCGCAGCTGCCGCGATGTCGAGCCATTGCGCGATCGATTCGGCCGTCGTTACTCCCTGGTTGCGCTGATTGAATGAATCGGTCACACCGAGTGCCATTCCGACCTCCGGGCACCCGGCGGCGCTTGCGCGATCGAAGCCCTTGCGGTTCAACACGAGGCCGATGTAATCGAGTCCTGGCCGGTGTGGCAGAGCCGCCAGCACCTCCTCGGCGCCGGCCATCTGTGGAACCTTTCTTGGATTGACGAAGCTTGCAACTTCGATGCGCCTCAGGCCGCTGTCCGCGAGGCGCTCGATGAACGCGACTTTTGCGGCCGTTGAGAGGACTTCAGGTTCGCTCTGCAGCCCATCCCGCGGTCCAACTTCAACGATGTTGACGCTCTCTTTCATTGGCTGGGCGCGGGGCGCGTCAACCGGCGCCGGTGACCCGGTTGCGCAGGACTCCAATTCCGGAAATTTCTACCTCGACCTCGTCCCCTTCCTTCAGCCAGTAAACGGGCCTGCGCCACGCTCCGACTCCGCCGGGAGTCCCCGTGGCGATCATGTCGCCGGGCAGGAGCTCCGTGAACATCGAGCAGTAGCTGATTAGGTAGGGAACACTGAAAACAAGGTCCGAAACGGGTGCGCGCTGCCAGGTTTCTCCGTTGACGCGCGTCTCGAGTTTGAGCAATGCGGGATCGGGTATTTCGTCCGCCGTCACAATCCAGGGCCCGCAGGCACCGGATGCGACGAAATTCTTGCCCGCGGTGAAGTGAGTGGAATGTTCCTGCCAGTCACGAACACTGCCGTCGTTGAAACACGTGTAACCGAGGACCGCCTCCAGCGCCTGGGCCTCTGGCACACGGTGTGCTCGGCGCCCGATCACAACGGCGAGTTCACCCTCGTAGTCATACTTCTCCGAGATCCCGGGGTGGCGCAGCGCGGCCCCATGCCCGACCTGCGAATTGGCGAAGCGCGTGAAAAGCAACGGCCGCGATGGCGGCTGGCGACCTGTCTCGAGCACGTGAGCGCGATAGTTGAGACCGACGCAAATGACTTTTGCGGGATCCGGGATCGGGGGCAGCCACTGAATGTCGGTTGCCCGATGCCAGACTTCCGATGCCAACGCGGCTTCTTCTATCGCCCGCCGTCCGAGGCCCGATACCGCGAGCCTCAAAGTCGGAAACTGGGAGGCCAGGCGATAGCCGATATCGATGATCCGCTCACCGTCGACGACTCCGTAGGATTCCCGCTCACGGGTTTTGAAGCTCGCCAGGCGCAACGAAGGTCTCAGCTTTGATCGGCGCGTATGAGCCAGAGCTTGGCCACCTGACCGAACAGCTGATCGTCCTTCACCGAACGAAACACCTTCTTGGCGTCGTCCGTGCGTTTAGCCTTGAGGTAGGCCATGCCGAGGAAGATCTGCGACTCGGCGGGGCTCTTGACTCCACCCTTAGCGATTCCCCGCTCAAGCGCCGTGATGGCGTTCGCGGAGTCGCCGTAGGTGAGATAGGCATAGCCAAGCTTCACGTCGGCCTCGCCGGTCTTCTGCTTGGCGTCTTCCTTGTCCTGCAAGGGCAAGGTCTTGCGATCATTGTCCGCGTCCTTCTTGGCGCTTTCGAGCAGGCGGCGGTTGCGCTCGGCAACGGCCGGATCTTTCTCCAGCACCTTCGAGCTGAAGCCGCGCTCAAGGACAGCCTGGGCTTCGCCCGGATAGCCGAATTGCAGCGCGAGCTGCGCCATCTCCACGAATTCTTGCACCGAGTCGAGCGTATCGGTCTCGAACTTCAGGCGGTAGAAATGCTGGGTGACCTTGTCGGGCTGCTCGCGGTTCGAGAGCGTGAGCAGGCTGCTCCAATATTGCTTGCTCGGAAAGCGCGCGACCAGGCTCTGCAATGTCTCGATCTGGCCCGGGACATTCTTGGCGTCACTCGCGCACTGGTACTTGATGAGGTAGAAGTTTTCCTTCGGTGCCCGTCCGGCGGCTTGCGAAGCCTCGATTGCCTGGTTCATGTAGCGCGTAGCGCTATTGCAGTCTTTTTGCAGAAAGTAGGCCTGCCCCACCAGGACGATGAAGTCGACGTCGTTCGGCGAGCTCTTGAGAACACGCTGGCCGTATTCGATGCTCTTCGGATAGTTGCGTGCCTGGAAGTAAAGCTGCGTCATCGCTTTCGTGTTTTGAGCGCGCTCCGCGGGGTCGAGATACGGCGAATCGATGATCGCTTCATATGCGTGCAAAGCGCCCTGCGCGTCATTCGACTTGATTTCAATGTAAGCGAGGACTTCGTTAGCCTTGAAGTTCTCGAACGGCGTCTTGGCCTGAGCGAGCGCCTCCTTGGCTTTAGACACCGCCTCGGGGAGCTTCTTCTCCCCGGCCAGCTTCATAGCCTCCTGCAGGCGCTTGCCAACCGCCTGGCCGACCTTGTCGTCGGCCGCCAAGGACTGCGAAACGACCCCGGCCGCGAAAACTGCGGTCAAGGCCACTGCTGAAAATGCCGTCTTCCAGGATCGCTTGAACATGTCTAATCCTCTAGCCGTTATTTGGCCCCGCCACAGCCGCGCATCTTGCCGGGACGCGCGCCGTCGCGGCAAGAGCTTTACGTACTTTGGGAGACCGGAAGGGACGCGGGAAAGTTCAGGCCCCGCTACTCGGACAGGAACTGCTCGTTGCCGACAAAGCCGATCTTCTTGATGCCATTGCGCTGGCAAGCGGCAAGCACCTTGGCGACCGTATCGTACTTCGAGCGCTTGTTCGGCTTCAGGTGGACCTCGGGCTGTGGCACCTTTGTCGATTCGCTCTGCAGGTAAGAAATCAGGGTCGGCATATCGATCGGAGTCGCATTCCAGAGGATCGTGTTGTCGAAGTCGATCTCGAGATTGATCACTTCCGGCTGCACCAGTGGCGGCGGCGGATTGCCGATCGGATTGTCGAGCTTCACGGCGTGTGTCAGCACCGGAATGGTGATGATGAACACGATGAGCAAGACCAGCATGACGTCGATGAGCGGCGTCGTATTCATCTCGCACATCGAGGCATCGTCACTGGAACCGACCTGCATCGCCATTTTGAGCTCTCCGAAAGTGGGCGTCGACCGTTTAACGCTGCCGAAGGTTGGGCTCGGTAATGAACCCGACCTTCAGGATGCCGCTGCGTTGAGTGAGGATGAGGACGCGGCCCACGTACTCATACTTCACCCGCTTGTCGGCACGGATATGAACCTCGGGTTGAGGAACGGCGACCGCCACGTTGTGCAGGCGATCCACCAGGGTCTGCAGGTCGGGGAGCGCCGCGTCGTTCCAGTAGACCCTGCCGTCGAAATCAATCGAGAGATTGATGTTCTCGGGCTTTGTGACAGTGGCTTCGTTGTTTGCCTTCGGCAAATCCACCTTCACGAAGTGCGTCAACACGGGCACCGTGATGATGAAAATGATGAGGAGCACCAGCATCACGTCGACGAGCGGCGTTGTGTTGATGTCCGACATCGGGTTGCCTTCGTCGGCACTAGAGCCAGGAACGTTCATCGCCATGTGTCGGAACCTCTAGACCGCTGTGCGTCCCGCCGAATGCATTAACGCTTGATGCCCGAGCCCGGAGCGCCGCCCGCCGCCGGCTTGGCGCCCGGCGCCGAACCACCGACGCGCGAACCCGACAGCAAGTAGGCGTGCAGGTCATGCGCGAAGTAGTTGACCTTCTCGAGCACCACCTTATTCCTGCGCAGCAGGATGTTGTATCCGAGCACCGCGGGAACGGCCACGAATAGGCCGAATGCCGTCATGATCAAGGCTTCACCGACGGGTCCGGCGACCTTGTCGATTGAAGCCTGGCCGGCGATGCCGATGCTGATGAGCGCGTTGTAGATGCCCCAGACCGTGCCGAACAAGCCGACGAACGGAGCGGTCGAGCCCACGGACGCGAGCACCGGCAGACCCGACTGCATCTTGCCCGTAATGCTGTCAACCGAGCGCTGCAGAGCCTGCGTGATCCACTCATGCAGATCGATCTGATCGGTGAGCTTGCCTTCGTGATGCTGGGCGGCGTTCAGACCGTCTTCCGCAATCTGGCGAAATGCGTTGTCGTTGCCCTTTAGCAGCGACACGCCTTCCTTCACGTTGCCCGCTTTCCAGAAGTCCTTCTCCGCGGCAAGCGCAAACTTCTTGAGGCGGCGCTGATCCCAGGCCTTCGTGATCATCACGTACCACGACATCATGGACATGATGAGGAGAACGAACAGTGTGCCCCGCGACACGAAGCCGCCCTGTTCCCAGAGCGCCTGCAGGCCATATGGGTTCTCAATCACAGCATTTTCGGTGGCCATAAACGAATCATCCTCTTTTGTTTTGCGCTTAAACCCGGGTGAAGCCCCACGTACCTTGCCAGTGTTCTGTAATCAATCCGCGTCCGTGAGGCGGAATGTCATCGCAAACCGGCTCCATGACGCGACCGGCTTGTCGCCTTCCTTCGCCGGAATGACGCGCCAGCGGCGCGACTCACGCAACGCTGCTTCATCGAGCCGGGTGAACCCGCTCGATTTGTCGAGCTTCGCGTCTGCCACCCGCCCATCTTCCGTGACGAGCAGCAACATCACTACGGTGCCCTCCTCGCCGTTACGCTTTGACGCCGCCGGGTACTCGGGACGCGAGAACGGCCGGCGCGGGTCCTGCCTGGCCGGGGTTCGCGCCACCGGGGGCGGGGGCGGCGGCGGCGGTGCCTCCTGGCGCACTACCGCAATAGTGTTTGTCTCGACCGGCGCCTCGATATTGATGTCGGGCGCTGGGACGAACGGCGGTGGTATATCCATCTTTGGCGGGGGCGGCGGCGGCTCGCGATCTTCCTTCCTCTGATCTTCGATGTTCTCGACTTCGATCGGAGGCGCGAGCATTTCGACAGCTTTGCGGGCCAGACCATTAGCCAGGCCCCAAAGCAGCAGGACATGGAACAGAACCAGAATCACGAACGCGACAAGTCGTCGATTCAGTACGCCGGTCGATTGATTGTTAGCTGGCATGGATAGCGGCAACTCGCAGGTTTAGCCTCGTTTTCTATGGCACCGCTTGAGTATCGCGACGGCTCCGTTTTGACCCGCCCACGCTCAAGCCGTCGTTGCTAACGCAAAGGGTGCATGTCCGGGTTCGGTTTCTGTTCGCGAAAAATAGTTATGAGTCATTCGCATGGCGGTCCCCGCTTTGCCTGCATGCAAGCCTCTCATCAAGGCTTGCTGCACCGTAAAAACCCTTACCGCCCCGCGTGTTCGGGGGAAACTGTACCCGGACAGTCTCGACAACACAACGGGTAACTGACTTATTCGACGCCGCAAAAATCTCCATTCGACGCGATCCTGCGAGCAACACTCGTCACCCAGTGCAAAGCCCTTAATCTTCAGCGTGTCCTGCGCTTTCGGCCGCTCGCCGCGACAGGTGCCGGAGCGTCAGTAACCGCCCCCAAGGAGGCGCTGGAAACCGTGGCGGCGTACTTGCTGAGCACACCCTGGGGCGGCGCCGGCTTTGGATTTCGCCAGGATCGGCGTCGGCGGGTGAGCTCGACGGCCGTGACTTCGAGATGGATTTCGCGCTTCCTGGCGTCGATCCGGATGTGGTCACCAGTGCGGACCAGACTAATCGGTCCGCCGAGCGCGGCCTCCGGAGCAACGTGTCCAACGACGAAGCCGTGACTGCCGCCGGAGAATCGGCCATCCGTGATGAGCGCGACCTTGTCACCGAGGCCCTTTCCCATCAGGGCACCCGTCGGGCTCAGCATTTCCCTCATGCCAGGTCCGCCACGCGGTCCCTCGTACCGGATCACTACAACCTCGCCCGCCCTCACCGTGCCATCAAGGATTGCCTGGAGCGATGCTTCTTCGGAATCGAAAACGCGTGCCACTCCAACGAAGCTCAGACCTTCCTTGCCGGTAATCTTTGCAATCGCTCCCTCGGGCGCAAGATTTCCGCGAAGGACCACCAGGTGGCTGTCTTTCTTAATCGGCCGTTCGATGGAGCGCACTACCTCCTGGCCCGCCGGATACGGCGCAATGCCCGCCAGATTCTCCCGGAGGGGCTTGCCGGTTACCGTCATGCATTCCCCGTGCAGCAACCCGCCATCCAAGAGCGTTTTCATGAGCGGCTGGATACCGCCGATTGCGATGAGTTCGGACATCAGGAATTGGCCGCTCGGTTTCAGATCCGCCAGGACCGGCACGCGCCGGCCGATGCGCGTGAAGTCGTCGAGTTTCAGCCGAACGCGTGCCGCATGCGCGATCGCAAGCAGATGGAGGACGGCGTTCGTCGACCCGCCGAGCGCGATAACAACCGTGATCGCATTCTCGAATGCCTTGCGAGTCAATATATCGGCGGGACGCAAGCCTGATTGGACGAGCGCTACGACGGCTTCACCGGCGCGCTGACAGTCGTCCTGCTTGTTGACGGACACGGCTTCCTGTGCGGAGCTGTCCGGCAGACTGAGGCCGAGCGCCTCGAGTGCCGATGCCATCGTGTTGGCGGTATACATGCCGCCGCAGCTGCCGGGCCCGGGTATAGCGGTTCGCTCGACTTCGGCGAGCTCGGCATCTCCGACACGGCCGCTCGCGTAGCCACCCACCGCCTCGAAAACCGAAACGATGTCGCGCCGCTTGGCGCCCGGTCGAATCGTGCCGCCGTAGACAAAGACCGCCGGCCGGTTCAGGCGCGCGATTGCCATGGCGCAGCCCGGCATGTTCTTGTCGCAGCCGCCGATAGCGACCAGACCGTCAAAACCCTGCGCCCCAACCACGGTCTCGATGGAATCGGCGATGACTTCGCGCGATACGAGCGAGTAGCGCATCCCCGGCGATCCCATCGAAATCCCGTCGGACACCGTAATCGTGTTGAACGTCACGCTCTTGCCGCCCGCCCGATCTGCCGCCGCCGCCGCGATCCGGGCCAGGGCATCGATGTGCATATTGCACGGCGTGAGATTGCTCCAGGTCGATGCGATGCCGATCTGCGGCTTGGAGAAATCCGCATCGGTGAATCCGACGGCACGCAGCATCGCCCGGCTAGGCGTCTGCTTGAGACCGTCAACTACGCGGCTCGAGTACTCGCGGGGATTCGCTTTCTTTTTCATTTATCGATCATAGCGCTGGATTAACAAAGCGTGGACGGCTCGCACGCACTGCGCTTCCGCTCCAACAGGCCGCCCTGGCCGCTCCTTCGCGTTCCAGGCGAACAGGTCGACGTGCAGCCAGCGCGGACACTCAGTAACGAACCGCTTGAGAAAGAGCGCCGCGATCACCGATCCGGCATAGCTCGTCGCGGACACATTATTGAGGTCCGCAACTTTGCTCGCGAACTCATCTTCATAGCCCGCCCACAGGGGCATCGGCCAGACAGGGTCATGCTCGACATCGGCGACCTTGACGAACTCCTTGAGCAATCCCGCGTCACTCGAAAATGCGGCCGGCAGTTCGGGTCCGAGCGCCACCCTCGCCGCGCCAGTCAGTGTCGCAAGATCGATGATGAGATCCGATCCGGTGGCATCCGCTTCGGCCAGGCAGTCGCCGAGGACGAGCCGCCCTTCCGCATCGGTATTGCCGATTTCAACGCTCAGGCCCTTGCGCGTGCGAAGGACATCGCCTGGCCTGTAGGCATCGCCCGAGATACTGTTCTCCACCGCCGGGACCAGCACGCGCAGCCGAATGGGCAACGCCGACTCCATGATCATCTGTGCAGCCGCCAGCACGCACGCGGCACCGCCCATGTCCTTCTTCATCAATTGCATGCCTGCGGTGGGCTTGACGTCGAGGCCACCGCTGTCGAAGCACACGCCTTTGCCGACGAGAGTCACGAGCGGGAGCTCGCTGCGCCCCCAGCGAACATCGATCAGGCGAGGCGGCACCATGGAGGCGCGGCCCACCGCGTGTATAGCGGGATAGTTGCGTCTCAACAGCTCCTCGCCGACCACGACCTCATACGCCGCTCCACAGCGCTCCGCCATGCGCGCCGCCTCGTTCGCGAGCTGCGCGGGGCTCATGTCGTTGGCGGGTGTATTAATGAGGTCCCTCGCCCAGCCGAGCGCACGCGCGGCGCTTTCAACGTAACGTTGATCGCATTGGTCGGGCCAGACGAGCGTAGCCTCGGCCTTTGGGGACCCCTTGCGATAACGTTCGAAACGATATGCGCCGACCGCCCAGCCGAGTGCAGCTTGGGTTGCGGTCCGCATGTCCAGCCGATCGGCGAACATGTAAACCCCGGGGGGCAACCGATCAGGCAAGGGCGCGGTGTGCCAGAGCGACAAGTTGGCAAGATCCGCGAGGTTTCCGACGCCGAGGGCGACGCATGCCACTTCGCCCTGCGAGCCTGGCACGACAAGCAGCTTATGGCGCTCGCCCTTGAACCCCATTGCGGCGGCCCACGCGCGCGCCGCCGGCGGCTGCGCGCCGAGCCAAGCACCGAGACCGGATTCCGTGACCAACGAGATTCGGATCGCGCTGGTGGTCGGTCCTGCGTGAAACACACCCATGCCAACGAGGCTAAGGGAATCGCCGCTCGCGTGAAAGAGTGCAACGCGCCGGAAACTGATCGTCCGGACTCCAACGGCAACGGACGTTGACAAATTGAGGGTGGCTATGCTCACATCGGCCCAAGCCCTTGACTCGGCTTGAGTACTTGCCCGACGACAAAGCCGGATACGCTTCGATCGATCATGACCCCGCCCGCCAGCCCATTTGCCGCTCCATGCACTGCCTCGCCGGCCGGCGTGCTGCTTAGCATTCTTGACCTGCCGCTCCTTAGTCGGAGGTGCGGGATCCTGACCTGACGCAAGAGAGCAAATCGTCGAGGCCACCAGAAAACAGGAACCCCGCACCGGCCCGAAGCCGCAGCGGGGTTTTTTTTCGCCGCCAGAAACAGACATCGTGAGGAGTTTTCGACATGCAGTTGTATTCGCAGAAGGACGTCGACAAGAAAGCCCTCAAGGGCGCCCGTATCGCCGTGCTCGGCTATGGCAGCCAGGGCCGAGCGCACGCGCTCAATCTGCATGACAGCGGCTTCAAGGTCGTGGTCGGAGTACGCAAGGGTGGCGCCAGCTGGCGCAAGGCAAGAAAGGACGGTCTGGAGGTTGCTGAGCCGCAGGACGCGGCGAAGGGCGCGGAACTCATCGCTTTCCTCGTACCGGATCTCGCCCAACGCGAACTCTACGATCACGTAAAGACGAGTCTGAAGAAGGGCGCGACGATCCTCTTCGCGCACGGCTTCAACATTCATTTCAAACAGATCAAGCCGCGCAAGGATCTCGATGTCGTCCTGATCGCACCTAAGGGTCCTGGTGATCTCGTGCGCCGCCAGTATCAGCAAGGTCGCGGCGTGCCTTGCCTCATCGCCGTGGCGCAGGACCTTTCGGGGTCAGCGCATGCGAAAGCCCTCGCCTATGCGCACGGTATCGGCGGCACACGTGGTGGCGTTCTTGAGACCACCTTTGCAGAAGAAACGGAGACGGACCTCTTCGGCGAACAAGCCGTGTTGTGCGGCGGTTGCACGGAGCTCGTCGCCAAAGGATTCGAGACGCTCGTGGAAGCGGGCTATCAGCCGGAGGTTGCCTACTACGAAGTGCTGCACGAACTGAAGCTGATCGTCGACCTGCTGCACGAAGGCGGCATCACGAAGATGCACCAGTTCATCAGCGAAACAGCGAAATACGGTGATCTGACTCGTGGCCCGCGAGTCGTGGACGCGCGAACGAAGAAGACGATGGGCAAGATCCTGAAGGAGATCCAGACTGGCCGCTTCGCGCGTCAGTGGATCGCGGAGAACAAGGGTGGCCGCAAGGAATATCAGCGGCTGCTCAAGGCCGACCTTGATCACCCGATCGAAAAGGTCGGCGTCAAGCTGCGCGCGCGGATGCCCTGGCTCAATCAATGAAGGGTTGAAGTGCCGTCACGACCACCGAACCTGGAGCTTGAGCAAGCCATGAAACCGCGCGACCCCAATCACGTCATGATTTTCGACACGACCCTGCGTGACGGCGAACAGGCCCCAGGCTGCAGCATGGCGCTTCCGGAGAAGCTGCGCATCGCACGGGCCCTTGCCGAGCTCGGAGTCGACGTCATCGAAGCCGGCTTTCCCGTCGCATCGCGTGGCGACTGGGAATCCGTCAATGCCATTGCGCGTGAGATTGATGGCCCGATCATCGCCGGCCTTGCCCGCTGCAATCCCGAAGACATTGAACGCGCGGCGCGCGCGCTCGAGCCCGCGCCGCGCAAGCGCGTGCACGTCTTCCTTGCGACGAGCGCGATTCACCGCCAGTTCAAGCTGAACATGGCGAAGGAGGAAATCCTGAAGACCGCCGTGGAAGCCGTGCGCCTCGCGCGGACTTTTTCCGACGACGTGGAATTTTCGCCCGAGGATGCTTCGAGGACTGAGCTCGAGTTTCTGAGGGAAGTCGTCACCGCAGTCGTCGAAGCGGGGGCGACAACCGTCAACATCCCCGACACCGTCGGCTACACGGTGCCGCAGGAGTTCTCCGAAGTATTCCGCTACCTGAAGAGTTCCGTGCCCGGCATCGACAACGTGACCCTGTCGGTTCACTGCCACGACGACCTCGGCATGGCCGTCGCCAACAGCCTGAGCGCCGTGCAAGCCGGCGCGCGGCAGATCGAATGCACGATCAACGGCATCGGCGAGCGCGCCGGCAATTGCTCTCTGGAGGAAGTCGTAATGGCACTGCGCACCCGGGAAGCCTACTTCGGGCTCAAGACCGGGATCCATTCCGTCCGGCTCTATCCGACGAGCCGCCTGGTGTCGAACATCACCGGCATGCCGATCCCGCGCAATAAATCGGTCGTCGGCGAGAACGCGTTCGCGCACGAGTCGGGTATCCATCAGCACGGCATGCTCAAGAACAGTTCGACCTACGAAATCATGCGGCCGCAGGACGTCGGCCTCACGCGAACGCACCTCGTGCTCGGTAAGCACAGCGGGCGGCATGCGTTTCGCGAGCGTGTGCAGGAACTCGGCTTCGAACTCGACGAGATGGAGTTGAATCGCGTGTTCGAGGAATTCAAGGCGCTCGCCGACCGCAAGAAGGAACTCTTCGACGGCGACATCGAGGCGCTCGTGCTGCGCTTGGAAGGCGGCGCCGCGGGCCCCTGGACCCTCGTCGGTCTGGACACCATCGCAGGTCTCACGGGACCCGCGAGTGCGACCGTGAAGCTCGCGGGCAAAGGCAAAGAACCACTCGAGCGCCAAGCGGACGGCGACGGCCCGGTGGACGCCGCGTTCAAGGCCATCGAAGCGGCCACCGGCATCCAGGTGAGCCTCAGGAAATTCGAACTGAGAAGCGTGTCGGAGGGCGAAGACGCGCAGGGCGAAGCCGTGGTGTACGTGGAGTACAATGAGCGCACTTACCGGGGTTCCAGCGTCAGCACCAATATTGTCGAATCGGCGGTGCGCGCCTTCCTCGAAGTCATCAACCGCATCGAGCTCAGCCGCAAGACGGGTGTACGGCAGCCTCGGGACCGGCGTGCGAAAGCAGGCGCGGCCGCCAAGGCAGCCGTCTGATCACCGAGCAGCTAACCAACTTAAGACACGGAGCGATCCATGCCCATTCCGGCGACGAAGTACATCTGGTTCAACGGCAAGCTCGTGCCCTGGGAAAAGGCCACCGTGCACGTCCTGAGCCATGCGCTGCACTACGGCTCGTCGGTCTTCGAGGGCGTTCGTGCGTATGCAACGCATCGCGGACTTGCGATCTTCCGGCTGCGCGATCACACCAAGCGCTTGTTCGAGTCCGCCAGGATCTATCGCATGGAGCTGCCCTTCAGCTTCGAGCAACTTGCCAACGCCCAGAAGGAGGTGCTCTCGGCCAACGGGCTCACGAAGGGCGCGTACCTTAGGCCGCTCGCATTTCGCGGCTACGGTGAAATCGGCGTGACGCCAAAGAATCCGCCGCCGATCGATGTCGCCGTCGCCGCCTGGGAATGGGGCACGTACCTTGGTCAGGAGGCACTCGAACAGGGCGTCGACGTCTGCGTTTCGTCCTGGAATCGCGTCGCGCCCAACACGATCCCTGCCATGGGCAAGGCCGGCGGCAACTATCTTTCGAGCCAGCTCATCGGCATGGAAGCGCAGCGACTCGGGTTCGCGGAAGGCATCGGTCTCGGCGTCGATGGCATGCTGAGCGAAGGAAGCGGCGAAAATCTGTTCCTGGTGAAGGATGGCGTACTCATGACGCCGCCCACGGCGTCTTCGATTCTGTCCGGCATCACGCGCGACACGATCATGAAGCTTGCCCGCGAACTTGGCATCGAAGCGCGCGAACAGAATATGCCGCGCGAGATGCTGTATCTCGCCGACGAGATCTTTTTCACCGGCACGGCAGCGGAAGTTACGCCAGTGCGGTCGGTCGACCGGCTGCCGGTCGGCATCGGCCGACGCGGTCCGATCACGGAGAGACTCCAGTCAGCCTTCTTCGGACTGTTCAGCGGCAAGACTCAGGACAAGTGGGGTTGGCTCGATCCGGTCGACCTGTCGGCGCCGCGCGCGGTCGCCGCGAACTGAGCATCGATGACCGCAAGGACGATGCTCGAGAAGATCTGGCACGACCACGTGGTCGTGCCGGAGTCGTCCGAAACTCCGGCGATCCTTTACGTCGACCTGCATCTCACGCACGAAGTCACAACGCCGCAGGCCTTCGGCGTCCTGCGCGCCGCGGGCCTCAAGGTGCGTCGCCCCGATCGCACGATCGGCACGCTCGATCATTCGAGTCCCACAGACCCTGAACAGGTCTTCGGGCGCGTGCCGATCACCATCGAATCCGCCGGACGGCAGATCGCGGAATTCGAACGCAACTGCCGCGAGTTCGACGTCGAGCTCCTCGACATGCGCCATGCGGACCGCGGAATTGTGCACGTCATCGGACCGGAGCTCGGGATCACCCAACCCGGCGGCACGATCGTGTGCGGTGATAGCCACACGAGTACACATGGCGCATTCGGCGCACTCGCATTCGGCATCGGCACGACGGAAGTCGGCCATGTGCTGGCCACGCAATGCCTGCTCCAGCGCAAGCCCCGTCCGACTGCCGTCAATGTTCGGGGCCGACTGCCGAAGGGCGTCGGGGCGAAGGACCTCATTCTGGCGATCATCGGCAAGGTTGGCGTCGGTGGCGGCACGGGTTGCGTGTTCGAATATCGCGGGGATGCCATCCGCGCGCTGTCAATGGAAGAGCGCATGACCGTTTGCAACATGTCCATCGAGGCCGGCGCGCGAGCGGGAATGATCGCCCCGGACGACACTACCTTCACTTATCTGGCGGATCGCCCGCGTTCCCCGAAAGGAGCCGCCTGGGATCAAGCGCTCGCCCGCTGGCGAAAGCTCCCATCCGATGCAGATGCCCGCTTCGACAGCGAAGTCGATATCGATGCCGCCGTGCTCGAACCCATGATCACCTATGGCACGAATCCCGGCATGGTACTGGCGGTCAGCGGACGCATTCCCGCGGGCGGCGATGCGGCCTTTCACAAGGCACTCGACTACATGGGCTTTGCGCCTGGGGATGCAATCAAAGGCAAGCCCGTCGACGTAGTATTCATCGGCAGCTGCACCAACGGCCGGCTCTCGGACCTGCGCAGCGCAGCGGGCGTCCTCAAGGACCGCCGCGTCGCGAACGGCGTGCGCATGCTGGTCGTTCCTGGTTCGCAGGACGTCAAGCGACTTGCGGAGGCAGAGGGACTTGATCGCATCTTCACAACCGCGGGTGCAGAGTGGCGTGAATCCGGCTGTTCCATGTGCATCGGCATGAATGGCGACACGGTCGCTCGCGGCAAGTATTCGATCAGCACTTCGAACCGCAACTTCGAAGGACGGCAAGGCGCCGGTGCGCGGACGCTTCTCGCCAGTCCGGCGACGGCCGCTGCCGCGGCCGTACATGGCCGCGTCGCCGATCCGCGCGAATTGCTGGGCTGAAGCATGCAGGCAATCCGCCGCATTTTTTCCCGCACGGTCGTCATGCCGTCGAGCAACATCGACACCGACCAGATCGTGCCTGCTCGCTTTCTTACAACCACGACGCGCGCCGGACTTGGGTCGACTGCGCTCTTCGCCGACTGGCGCTTCGACACGGCCGGCAAGCCGCGGCCTGAGTTTGTCCTGAATCAGCCCGCCTCAAGCGGCTGCCGGATTCTCGTCGCTGGCCACAATTTCGGCTGTGGTTCGTCGCGGGAGCATGCTCCGTGGGCGCTGGTCGACTACGGCTTTCAGGCCATCGTCAGCACGGAAATCGCAGACATCTTCCGCAGCAATGCGCTGAAGAACGGGCTCGTACCGGTCGTTGTCGACACGGCGACGCATGCGTGGCTGCTGGGCAATCCAGGTGCAGAGGTTGCGGTAGACGTGGAGCGCAAGGAAATCGGCCTGCCCGACGGGCGGACCATTCCATTTCCGCTCGAAGCATTCGCCCGTTACTGTCTGTTGCACGGCGTCGACGAACTCGGCTACCTCCTCAAGCACTCAGACGCGATCGCTAGCTTCGAGCGCAGGCGCGCATGAAGGCATTGATCGCCGTACTACCGGGCGACGGTATCGGCCCGGAAGTGACGGCTGAAGCCGTGCGCTGTCTCACCGCGATCGGCCGGACGTTTCATCACGACCTCACGATCGAGGAAGGACTCTTTGGTGGCGCATCGATCGACGCATGCGGCGAACCGTTGTCATCGGCGACGCTCGCCCTGTGCCTTAAGTCAGACGCTGTCTTCATGGGAGCAATCGGCGGGCCGAAATGGACAGATGCGCGGCCGGGCGGCCGCCCCGAACAGGGACTCCTCGCGCTGCGTCGCGCGCTCGGCGTCTACGCAAACCTGCGTCCCGTCAAACCCCACCCGGCCGCTCTCGACGCTTCGCCGCTGAAACCGGATCTTCTGCGTGACGTCGACATTGTCGTCGTGAGGGAACTCACGGGCGGCATCTATTTCGGCGAGAAGACGCGAACGGCGACGTCCGCGTCGGATTTGTGCCGGTACACCGCAGCGGAAATCGAACGGGTGACGCGCGTCGCCGGCCGCCTCGCGCGCGAACGTCGCAAGCACGTGACCTCCGTCGACAAGGAGAACGTACTGGCGACCTCCAAGCTCTGGCGCGAGGTCGTGACACGAGTCCTTACGGCGGAATTTCCGGACGTAAGCCTCGAACACATGCTGGTCGACACCGCGGCAATGGCGCTGGTGCAGCGGCCGCGATCGTTCGACGTGCTCCTCACCGAAAACATGTTCGGCGATATTCTTACCGATGAAGCTTCGACACTCGCCGGATCGATGGGCCTCCTGCCATCGGCCTCACTCGGAGACGGCAAGCGCGGCCTTTATGAACCGATTCATGGGTCGGCACCGGATATCGCAGGCCAGGGCATTGCGAATCCATATGCCGCGATCCTGAGCATCGCGATGCTTCTCAGGCTTTCGCTGCAACTGGAACGGGAAGCGGCTGCAATCGAACACGCTGTGCATCGGGCGCTTGTACGTGGCCGGTTCACGCGTGATCTTGCAAAGCCCGGCGCCGCGGCGCTAAGCACCCGCGCCGCCGGCGATGCCATTCTCGAAGAACTCGACGGCTGATCCTTCAGCAGGCGGCCGAGAGCTGCGCAGTCGCCAAAGAACCGCCCGCCCCTGCTGCGCGCGCCAACCCGGCCGCGAGGTCGACGATCAGATCCCGTTTGTCCTCAATGCCGATCGAAAGCCGCAGCAGGGAATCGCAAATGCCGGCGCGCGCGCGCGCGTCTGTGTCCATGGCTGCATGGGTCATCGATGCGGGATGTGCGACAAGGCTCTCTACCCCGCCCAACGACTCCGCGAGCGAGAAGCAGGCAAGTCCATTGGCAAACGCGGTTACAGCCGGCAGGCCTCCGGACAGTTCGAAACTCACCATCGCGCCGAAACCACGCTGCTGAGCCGCCGCTACGCTGTGACCGGGATGCGTTGAGATTCCCGGGTAGTAGACTCTCTGAACCGCGGAGTGAGCCGACAGCAGCGCCACCACGGCCTGCGCATTCTCCTCATGCACGCGCAATCGTGCTTGCAACGTCCGCAAGCCGCGTAACGTGAGATAGCTATCGAACGGCGCACCCGTCACGCCAAGACAATTACCCCACCAAGCGAGCTCTTCCTGCAGGTCCGCGCGCGTCGTCACCACCGCGCCGCCGACAACGTCGCTGTGACCGTTGAGATACTTGGTTGTCGAATGCACCACGAGATCGGCGCCAAAGTCGAACGGCCGCTGCCAGCCGGGCGACAGAAATGTGTTGTCGACAACCAGCAACGCACCAGCCGCCTGGCACAATCTCGATACCGAACGGATATCGACGATACGGAGCAAGGGATTGCTCGGAGTCTCAACCCACACGAGGCGCGGCTTGAGCGCGCACGCAGCGCGCAATGATTCGGGCTGCGACTGATCGATGAATTCCACGCGCAGCTGCTGACGCCGGGCGAGCGCATTCAGCAGCCGATAGGTGCCGCCATAGCAATCGTGCGGCGCAATCACGAGTTCGCCGGGCAGCACGAGCTGCAATGTCAGCGCGACCGCCGACATGCCAGAGCTAGTCACGACGGCCCCGTAGCCTCCTTCGAGCTCAGCCAGCACTCCGGCCAGGGCGTCACGCGTCGGATTACCAGAGCGCGTGTAGTCGTAAGCGCCCTTGTCGCCAAAGGCGCGAAAAGCAAAGGTTGACGACAGGTGGATCGGCGGGACGACCGCGTGATGCTGGCTGTCCGTTTCGATCGCCGCCCGCGCACTCACGGTAGCGGCCCGCCAGGTCTTGCTCATGACTCCTCTCCTTCGAGACAGCTGCGAAAAATCGGCCGCAGCTGCTCGGCTTCCTTCAGGAACGCGTCGTGCCCGTAGACGGAACTGATCTCAACTAGCTGGTGTGGTCCCGCGAGGCGCGCGCTCAACGCCCGCATGTCGGTCAATGGAACCAGCTGATCCTCCCGCACGGCAACGAGCGTAGTGGGCGTTGCCACGCGCGCGGCATCGATCGCATGCAGATCGATCGATTCCGAGAGACTCAGGTACGCCTCCGGAATGTACCGTGCGGCATAGTCTTCGCCGCGTGCAAATAAATAGTCCTCGACCGGAAAGCGAAACCCCTGTGGCGTTGCGCGCGGAGCCGAACGAAAGCGCGCCGCGAACTCCTCGGGACTCCGGTAGGTCGCCATGGCCAACGCGCGCGCGAGTTTCAGACCCTCGCGCCCCAAACCGTGGCTCTGCGCGAATCGCAGAATGTGCCGCTGCAGGCTCCGCCAGGCGGTCGCCATTGGATGAGTCGAGTCGGCCCCGCTAATGACGAGGAGCCGGTTGACACGTTCGGGGAATCGCTCCGCGAATGCGAGCGCGACCATGCCGCCATAGGACGCTCCTATGATCGCGTGCAGGGACGCGATACCGAGGTGATTGAGTGCAGCGCAGCAGGATCCTTGCCTGGTCGTAGGAGCTGACACTCGGAAATGACGCCCCGGCACGGGGCCCGGTTGTTTCGCCACTGCCGCCGAGATAGTCGATGCCGAGCACGCGGTACCGTTCGCTGTCGAGCGCCCGACCGGGACCGACGAGTTCCGACCACCATCCGCGGCCCGCGGTATCGAACCCGATGACATGGCGGCCGGCAGAGATGCCACCGAGCGCAGCTACCACCGGCGCGCGGGCCGGACCCGCAATGCGATAGGCGACGTGCACGCTTGCGAGGGCCCCGCCATGGTGCAGGCCGAGCGCGCCAGGAATTTCAAGAACGCCACTGCGGGCGATACTGAGCGACGCAACCGCGTCGGTGCCTGCGGGCTCGCTCGAAGCTGTACTGGGATGTTCCATCGCGCGGATCTCCGTTGGGCCCATGACGCTCCTACGGATACCCGCCCCGAGGCAGGCTGTCGTGACCGGCGCCCCCGCTTGAGCGAGGCAGCTTCACGGCAACTCATCTTCCGGATCCCGCTTGCGCAGGCTCCTGTAGGAGTTGGCACCTCTGTCCAGTGGTTAGCTGGACCGGTTGCCCCGGCGTCTTTGGGCCTGTCCCTCAGCCGGTCTCGATGAGTCGGGCGTGATCTTAAAGGCCGGGCCCGGCCGGCGTCAAACGACGGCGGCTCCAGCGCTTGCCCGACACCGTCCAGTGTATTAACGTGCTAATACATTATTACACCCAGACGGCCATTCCGGACCTGCCGGTCGAGAACACCATGAAATCGCATCGCCAGCTCTCCCCCCGCCAGGAGGCCGCGCACGAGCGCGCCCTCTACCAGGCCGTGCTCGCCCTGACGAGCGTCGATGAGGTCCGCAACTTCTTCCGTGACCTTTGCACCCCGGCGGAGCTCGAGGCGATGGCGGATCGCTGGGTGGTCGCCGAGATGCTCGGCCGCAACCTGCCCTACCGCGAAATTCACCGCCTAACTGGCGTCAGCGTCACGACCATCGGGCGCGTCGCCCGCTATCTCAACGCCGGCAACGGCGGCTACCAAGGCGCCCTCGGAGCACTCGGCAAGCGCAAGGATGGCCGCCATGGATAAGGCGACACGGCTCAAGATCGCGATCCAGAAGACCGGGCGCCTCACCGACAACTCGCTCGACCTCCTGCAGCGCTGCGGACTCAAGTACAGCCGCGGCAAGGACCAGCTGATGTTCTTCGGCGAAAACATGCCGCTCGACGTCCTGCTGGTGCGCGATGACGACATCCCGGATCTCGTGCAGCAGGACGTGTGCGACCTCGGCATCGTCGGACTCAATGTTATCGAGGAAGCGCGGCTTGACCTCGTCGGCCGCGGCATTGCACCGCTCTTCGAACAGCTGCTGACGCTCGACTTCGGAAACTGCCGCCTCTCGCTTGCGGTCCCCGAATCGACGGCGTATTCCGGTCCCGCTTCACTCGACGGCCGGCGGATCGCGACGACCTATCCGAACATCCTCGCCAGCTATCTCAAGCGCAGCGGCCTGCATGCAGAGATCGTGACGCTGTCCGGCGCGGTGGAGATAGCACCGCGCCTCGGCAGGGCTGACCTCATCTGCGATCTCGTGTCGTCGGGATCGACCCTGCTCGCCAATCACCTGCGCGAAGTCGAAACGATACTGGAGAGCCGGGCGGTCGTCATTCGGACGCCGGTGCCCCTGTCGCAGGAGAAGCAGGACTGGGTCCGCCGGCTTCTGATGCGGATCGATGGCGTGCAGCAGGTGAAGGAGAGCAAGTACATAATGCTGCACGCGCCGCGCTCGGCGCTACCCGAGATCACGCGGCTCCTGCCCGGCAGCGAATTTCCGACGATCATTCCGCTCGAAGGCACAGTCGACAAGGTTGCCGTGCACGCGGTTTGCCGCGAGAACGTCTTCTGGGAGACGCTCGAGAGCCTGAAGGCCGCCGGCGCCAGCGCCTTGCTCGTACTGCCAGTCGAAAAGATGCTCGCGTGACCGGCATGTCAGCAGTCCGCATTCCCATCCTCGAATGGAATCAACTGAACGAACAGGGCCGTTCCGAAGCGCTCGCGCGGCCGATGGTCAATGAACCTGTGCGGCTTCAGGAGGCGGTCGGCCGCATCATTGCGGCGGTCCGGCAGGACGGAGACGCCGCGCTCATACGCTTGACGCTCGAACTCGACGGTGCATCCCTGCGTTCGCTCGAAGTGGGCGCCGAGGAGTTCAAGCTGGCCGAAACGCAGCTGACTCGATCCCAGCGCTCGGCGCTCGAGCGCGCGATCGCGAACGTGCGCTGCTTTCATGAAGCGCAGAGGTCTTCGTCTCTCATCGTCGAGACATCGCCGGGTGTGCGCTGCGAGCGCTTCGAAGTGCCGATCGAATCCGTTGGTCTCTATGTGCCTGCAGGCACGGCACCATTGCCAAGTACCGCAATCATGCTCGCCGTGCCCGCGCAGATCGCTGGCTGCCCCACGCGCATCGTCTGCACGCCACCGCGCCGCGATGGCAGCGCCGATCCTGCCGTGCTCGTGGCTGCGCGCCTCTGCGGGATCGCGCGCGTCTTCAAGATCGGCGGCGCGCAGGCCGTCGCGGCCATGGCCTTTGGCACGCAGACCGTGCCGAAGGTCGACAAGATCTTCGGGCCGGGCAACGCCTGGGTCACTGCGGCCAAGGAGCAGGTTGCGAACCTGCCCGGCGGCGCCGCTCGGGATCTGCCGGCTGGCCCATCCGAGGTGCTGGTCATTGCCGACGACAGCGCACGCCCAGACTTCCTTGCTGCGGACCTGCTAGCGCAGGCCGAGCACAGCGTCGATGCGCACGTGGTGCTCGTGACGACCTCCGGCGTCCTCGCCTCTGCTACACAGCGGCAGATTGCGGACCAATGCAGCCGCCTCGCCCGCAAGGTCATCATCGAATCGGCACTGCGCAGCGCCAGAATCATTCGGGTCGAAGACCTCGAAACGGCATTCGCCGTCAGCAATGCCTATGCGCCGGAGCATCTGATCATTTCCGTCGCCAATGCCCGTTCGTGGCTCGCGCAGGTGCGCAACGCCGGATCCGTATTTCTCGGTCACTGGACGCCGGAACCGATCGGCGACTACTGCTCAGGTACGAATCATGTGTTGCCGACTGCCGGGCACGCACGAGCGCTCAGTGGTCTCGAGCTTGCGGACTTCGGCAAACGCATCACGGTGCAAGAACTAACGAGGCGAGGACTTCAAGACCTCGGACCCGTCGCCGAGGTGCTTGCGCTCCTCGAAGGGCTGGATGCGCATGCCAATGCCGTTGCCGTTCGCCTCAAGTGCCTGGCAGCGGAGCCACGGCCATGAGTTCTCTCGCGAGGCTTGCACGGCCGGACATCCTCGAACTCGAACCGTACGCTCATGCGGCATGGGAGCCCGAACTCGAGCGCCTGCATGCCAACGAGAACCCCTGGCGAGCGACCGGTGACAATTCCGCGTTGGGACTCAACCGCTATCCGGAGCCACAACCCGCCAGTCTCGTGCGACGGCTCGCGGCGCTCTACGCCGTCGACCCCAAGCGCGTGCTGGTCGGACGCGGGAGCGATGAAGCAATCGATCTCCTAGTGCGCGCGTTCTGCCGCGCGGGCGTCGATGGCGTCCTGGTGCTGCCACCGACCTTCGGCATGTACGAGGTTGCCGCCCGCATTCAGGGCGCAAGCGTCGAGCAGCTGATTCTGGCGGCCGCCGACGGCTTCGCGCCAACCGCCGAAAGCGTCCTCGCCCGCTGGCGGCCGCACATCAAGCTCATCTTCCTCTGCACGCCGAACAATCCTACCGGCAATGCCTACGACGGCGAGGTAATCGCGAAGATCGCGCTGGAGCTTTCGGGCCGGGCGCTCGTTATCGTAGATGAGGCGTATCTGGAATTCTCGGGCCGGCCGAGCATTGCGAGCCGGCAAGGTAAACTCGACAACCTGGTCGTCCTACGGACACTCTCCAAAGCTTATGCGCTCGCGGGTGCGCGCTGCGGATGCGCAATTGCGGATCCCCAGGTCATCGCAATCCTGAAGCGAATCGTTCCTCCGTACGCGATCCCCTCCGCAACAGTCGAAGCTGTCGAGCACGCCCTGCTGCCGCCGCAGCTCGCGATGGCCGGCGCGCGTGTCGCGACGCTCATTGCCGAGCGTGCCAAGCTTAGCCAACGGCTCGCGCGATCGGCAGCCGTTCGCCGGGTCTTTCCGAGTGATGCAAATTTTCTTCTCGTTGAGTTCGTGGACGCGGATCAGGCCCTGGCAAGGACCCGCAGCGCAGGCCTCCTCGTGCGCGACGTGCGGCGTCAGGCGGGACTTGGAGCGTGTCTGCGAATCACCGTCGGACGACCCGAGCAGAACGAGCGCCTCGCCAGTGCGCTGGAGGCTCCATGAGTACGCCACTGAAGGTCGCGTTTGTCGACCGTGACGGCACGATCGTCGAGGAACCGCCGGACGAACAAGTCGACAGCCTGGAGAAAGTCCGCTTCATGCCGGGCGTGGTACCCGCCCTCATCGAGCTCGAGCGCGCAGGTTTTTCGCTCGTCATGGTCACCAACCAGAATGGCATAGGGACCCTGTCGTTTCCGGAGCCGACCTTCCGCATACCGCACGAGTTCATCGTGCGCGTGCTCGACTCCCAGGGCATCCGCTTTGCCGGCGTCTACGTCTGTCCACACCTGCCCGAGGACAGCTGCGCGTGCCGCAAGCCGAAGATCGGCATGCTCACGGACTTCCTCGCGCGCCACACGCTCGACCGCACGCGCAGCGTGATGATCGGCGATCGCGAGTCGGATCTTCAGTTCGCGGCAAATCTCGGCGTCGCGGGCTATCGTGTGAACCAGGTCGGTCCCGACGAGTTGACGTGGCCGGCTGTTTGCCGGCGCATTCTCGAATCCGCGCGCACCGCGAGCATCGATCGCGAGACGCGTGAAACCCGGATTCATGTGCGCGTGGCGCTTGATCATGAAAGTCCAATCTCAGTCTCCACGGGCATTGGATTCTTCGATCACATGATCGAACAGATCGCACGCCACGGAGGCTTTTCGCTCTCTCTGTCGTGCCGGGGCGACCTCAGGGTCGATGAGCATCACACGGTCGAGGACAGCGCACTTGCGCTCGGCGGAGCCCTCCGTCTGGCGCTTGGCGATAAGCGCGGCATCGGCCGCTACGGTTTCGTGCTCCCGATGGACGAAGCGCGCGCGCAGGTGGCGATCGACCTGTCCGCCCGACCCTACTTTGTCTTCGAAGGCAGATTTCCGCGCGATCGCGTCGGCGAACTGCCGACGGAACTCGTGCCGCATTTCTTTCGGTCGCTGGCGGACAGCCTCGGCGCCGCGATTCACCTGGGCGTCACGGGCGAGAACACGCATCACATGGTCGAAGCCTGCTTCAAGGGCGTCGGTCGCGCGCTTCGCCAGGCCATTCGCATCGAAGGCAGTGAGCTTCCGAGCAGCAAGGGAACGCTTTAGCGCAAGGAACACGCATGCGGCTCGTGATCATCGACAGCGGCGGCGCCAATGTCGCCTCGCTCCAGTTTGCGTTCGAACGGCTGCGATGCCAGGCAACCGTCACAGCAGATGTCCGGGACGTGCGCGACGCAACGCACGTGGTGCTTCCCGGCGTGGGAGCGGCGGCCGACGCGATGTCGCGCCTGCGAGGGTCTGGCCTCGCCGAGGTCATTCCTACCCTGCAGCAACCGGTGCTCGGTATCTGCCTCGGCATGCAGCTGCTGTTCGAACGGTCGGAGGAAGGCGACACAGCGTGCCTTGGAGTCGTTGCCGGTAGTGCCACGCGGATGCACGCAGTAGCCGGCCGGCCCGTGCCGCACATGGGCTGGAATCAATTGCAGATCGGCCAGGCGAGCCCCCTGCTCGCACAGGTCCAATCGGGCGAGTACGCCTACTTCGTGCACAGCTACGCCACTGATATCGGCGCCGCAACGGTGGCGAGCTGCGACTACGGCGGCGACTTCTCGGCAGTGATCGCCAGCCGGAACTTCTTCGGCACGCAATTTCATCCGGAAAGGTCCGCCGGCACCGGAACGCAGATCCTCGCCAACTTCCTGAGACTCGGCTGATGCGTCTCATTCCTGCAATCGATCTGCGCGGCGGCCGCTGCGTGCGACTTCGCCAGGGGGACTTTGCGGCCGAGACGGTTTTTGACATCGAACCGGCGGCGCTCCTCGATCGCTACGGGGACTGGGGCGCCGGCTGGACGCACATCGTCGATCTCGACGCGGCGCGGGACGGCGCAGCCGTGAACGACGCTGTCATTGATTCGCTCATCGCACGTAGGGACATGCGGTTGCAGGTCGGCGGCGGCCTGCGATCGCGACGCGAGGTCGAGCTGATTCTCAAGCGCGGCGCCGCGCGCGCCGTAATCGGAAGCCTGGCGGTCGCGCAGTCGCACGAAGTCCGCTCCCTGCTTGCCGATTTCGGCCCCGATCGTCTGACTATCGCGTTCGACATTCGCGCCGACGCCAAGGGAACGCCGCTCCTCGCCACCCATGGCTGGCGCGAGCAAACAGGACTCTCTTTATGGGAAGCCCTGGAGACATTGACTGGGAGCAAGGTGAAGCACGTTCTCTGCACCGACGTGACCCGGGATGGCATGTTGAGCGGGCCGAATCTCGATCTCTATGACGAGGCGCTGCGGCGCTTTCCCGAGGTCGAGTGGCAGGCATCCGGTGGCATCCGCGATGCCCGTGATCTCGCGGCGCTCGCCGATCTCGGCGTTGCCGCGGCTGTCAGCGGGCGCGCGTTGCTCGAAAATCGCATTTCCCCCGAGGAGTTGCTGCCATTCTTGCGAAACGCATAATCCCGTGCCTCGACGTACGCGATGGCCAGGTCGTCAAGGGCGTCCGCTTTCGGGAGCATCGCGTGGTCGGCGATATCCTGGAACTCGCCCGGCGCTATCGCGACGCGGGCGCCGATGAACTCGTCTTCTATGACATCACTGCCAGTCCCGAGGGGCGGTCGGTCGATCGCCGCTGGATCTCAAGGATCGGGCGGATCCTCGACATTCCCTTTTGCGTCGCTGGCGGCATTCGTTCTATCGCCGACGCCGAAGAGGTTCTCGGCGCTGGGGCTGAGAAGGTGTCCGTGAACTCTCCTGCACTTGCCGATCCGGAACTCATCACCCGCCTGAGCAAGCGGTTCGGCTCGCAATGCATCGTCGTCGGCATCGACAGCCAGGCAACTGCGGAGGGATTCCACGTGCACCAGTTCACGGGAGACCCGGCGCAGACGCGCGACACTGCCCGCGTTACGCTCGACTGGATCGTCGAAGTCCAGCAGCGTGGCGCCGGCGAGATCGTGCTCAACTGCATGGCAAGCGACGGCGTCCGACAAGGATTCGACATTACGCAGCTCGAAGCGGCGCGTGCCGTCTGCGATGTTCCGCTCATCGCGTCGGGCGGGGCCGGCACGCCGGGCCATTTTCGCGACGTGTTCGAACGAGCGAATGTCGACGGCGCTCTCGCGGCAAGTGTCTTTCACCTCGCCGACATCGCCATTCCCGAGCTGAAGCAGTACCTGCGGCGCCAGGGCATTGAGGTACGACCATGACACCCGAACAGATCCGGGCTCTCGATTGGAACAAGGGCGATGGGCTCCTGCCTGCGGTGGTACAGCACGCGGCGACCGGCGCCGTCCTCATGCTCGGCTTCATGAATCGTCAGGCGCTCGAGGCAACGGTCGAGGGCGGCCGCGTCGTTTTCTACAGCCGCCGCCGGCGTTCGTTGTGGCTTAAGGGCGAGACCTCCGGGCACTTCCTCAATCTGGTCGGTATCGCGCCGGACTGCGACAACGACACGCTGCTCGTGCAGGCTTTGCCCGCGGGACCGGTCTGCCACCTCGGAACGCCAACTTGTTTCATCGACGTCCCGCCCACCGATGGCGAACGACTGGCCTTCCTTGCGGACCTGGAGCGCATCATCGCGCAGCGAATTGCCGAACGACCAGAAGGAAGCTACACCGCGCGGCTCGTGGAGCAGGGCCAGAAGCGCATCGCGCAGAAGGTCGGCGAAGAAGGCCTGGAAGTGGCGCTTGCGGGCGCGGGTGGCGAGGACCGGGAAGTGATTTCGGAGTCGGCGGATCTCCTTTATCACCTGCTCCTAATGCTCAAGAGCCGCAATCTTTCGCTCAAGCTCGTCGTCGATGAACTCGCATCACGACACACCGGCCACCCGCCGAATTGACGCGCAATCATTCAGCGACGAGCAGGAGCCTCAGCATTCGGCGCAAAGGTTCCGCCGCACCCCAAAGGAGCTGGTCGCCAACCGTAAACGCAGCGAGATAGTCTCCGCCCATGGGGAGCTTGCGCAGGCGGCCGATTGCAATTTGCAACGAGCCGTTGACCGCGGCCGGCGACAGCTCCTTGATCGAAGACTCGCGTTCGTTCGGGATCACCTTCACCCAATCATTCGACGCGACCAGCAAGCGCTCGATGTCGATCAGCGGCAGGTCCTTGCGCAGCTTGATCGTCAGCGCCTGGCTGTGACAGCGCATGGCGCTGATGCGCACGCAGACACCGTCAATGACGACTCCAGCTCCGCCGGGCCCCAGAATCTTGCGTGCCTCGGCGCCGCCCTTCCACTCTTCGCGGCTCTGCCCGTTGCCGAGGTCCTTGTCGATCCACGGAATCAGACTGCCTGCGAGCGGCGCTCCAAGCTGCTCCTGCGGCAGCGACTTGGAGCGCAAGACGGAGCTCACCTTGCGATCGATGTCGAGGATGGAACTAGCGGGATCAGCGAGCAGCGGCTCGGCGGCACGATAGACATGTCCCATCTGCAGGAGGAGCTCCCGCATTTGCTGCGCACCTGCACCCGATGCAGCCTGGTAGGTCATTGTCGTGATCCACTCGACGAGACCCGCCTTCAAGAGGCCCGCAACCGCCATGAGCATCAGGGAAACCGTGCAATTGCCGCCGATGAAATTCTTGACGCCGCGCTCGATGCCGGCTTCGATCACCTCGCGGTTCACCGGGTCGAGGATGATGATGGCATCATCCTGCATGCGCAGGGCCGAAGCGGCATCGATCCAGTAGCCTTGCCAGCCGGCAGCGCGAAGTTGCGGAAATATTTCGTTGGTGTAGTCGCCGCCCTGGCAGGAAATCAGGATATCGGCCTTCGCAAGCTCGGCCACTCTCTTCGCGTCGCGCACCGGACCTGTCGGACGGCCGATCGCGGGCGCGGCGGAACCCACCTGGCTCGTACTGAAGAACACCGGTTCGATGTGATCGAAGTCGTGTTCCGCGCGCATGCGCTCGAGGAGCACGCTCCCCACCATGCCACGCCATCCTATGATTCCAACTGACACCGCCATGAAAGACTTCCGGCTCCCTTAAACGACAATCTCGATCGCCGGCGCCCGCAGATTGTAATGCGAGCTCATCGCGTGCCCATAGGCGCCAGCGTTGGCAATCAGGAGTACGTCACCCTCCTCGGTCGGCGGCAATGCGCGACCGGTCCCGAGCTGATCCCCGCTCTCACAGATCGGCCCGACGATCGTGCAGGTGTCGCTTGCCGGTTCCCCAAGCCGCGTCAGATTCACGATCTCATGCCAGGCACCGTAGAGCGCAGGCCGTATGAGCGAATTCATTCCCGTTGCAATACCAACATACCGCACATCGCCCTTGCCCTTCAGCTGCGTTACGACGGCGAGCAGCACGCCGGCCTCAGCCACCACATAGCGTCCAGGCTCCATCCAGAATTGCAGATGCGCATGGCGTTCGCGAACCCGCGCGAGCGCGGCGTCAAGCGCTGCGAGGTCGACTGGTTCACGCGAGAACTTCTCCGGCACGCCGATCCCGCCGCCGATATTGATGTAGCGCACGTCCGCGAACCGGCGCGCAAGCCCAGTCAGCAGCTCTGCCGTTTCCACCCAGTTCGTCACCGAGAAGATCCCGCTGCCATTGTGCGCGTGCAGCCCCACGATACGCGCACCGGCTGCGCGCGCCAGCCGCTCGAGTTCCTCAAGCTCAAACGTCGGGACCCCGAACTTCGAATGCAGGCCTGCTGTGCGTACATGCTGGTGGTGTCCGCGACCGAAGCCGGGATCGACGCGCACAATGACGTCGCGGTCGCGAAAGAGCTGCGGCCAGTGAATAAGGGGATGCAGATTGTCGAGCGTAAGCCAGACACCCGCGGCGAGGGCGAATTCGTATTCGTCGCGGGCGGCGAAATTTGGAGTAAAGAGAATGTGATCGCGGGCGAGGCTCGGCACCTCGCGCAGTACCTGCTCGACCTCCGGCCGCGAAACGCATTCGAGCGCCAGTCCGGTCGCGGCTACCCGGCGCAGGATCTCGGGATGGGGATTCGCCTTGATCGCGTAGAAGACGCGATCGACGGACTTCATCTCACCGAGCGAGCGCGCCCGGGCATCGATCGTTGCTGCGTCATAAACATAGGCGGCGGAGTTTTCCCGCGCGAGCGCGAGCAACTGTTCGCGCTTGGCCGGCCACCACCAGCGATCGACTGCCGGCTCCGCGCGCGACTGTGGCGCATGCAGCTGCTCCCAGGTAGGACCCCAGACTGGATCGCCCTGGCCCGGACGGATGAGGAGATCATGCAGCTGCTGCACAAGCCGGTCCGCCTGCGTCTCGTCGATGACGAAGGTGAAATTCAAGTCGTTCGCCGCCTGGCTCACGAGATAGATCTTTTGTTCCTCGAAGAGCTCGAAGGCTTCGCCGAGGTCATGCAGGATGCCGCGGATGTTGCGTCCGACCAGGCTGAGCGATGCACAGGGTCCGATAACCTGAGCGCGACAGAGTCCAGCCAGATCCTTTACCAGAGCGTCGACGATCGCGGGGTCGAGCGCATTGGCGGCCGGATCGAGCGAGACGGTGACGTTGGTTTCCGAAGTCGAAATAAGGTCCACAGACAGGCCGTGCGCCTTGAACACCTGGAACGCATCGGCGAGGAACCCGACCTGGTGCCACATGCCGGGACTTTCGAGCGACACTAGCGTGATGTCCTTCTTTACGCAGATCGCCTTCACCTGCGCGGCATTCTCACCCGGCGCGGCGCTGACGACAGTGCCACTCAAGTCTGGCATCTGCGTCGCATAGATATGGAGCGGAATGGCGTATTGGCGCACCGGCAGGATGCAGCGCGGATGCAGCACCTTCGCGCCATTGCTCGCGATCTCCTGCGCTTCGTCGTAGTGCAACGCCTTCAGCAGGCGCGCGCTCGGAATGGAGCGCGGATTGCCGCTGAACATGCCGGGCACATCGGTCCAGATCTCCAGGCGCAGGGCGCCGAGCTTGGCAGCGAAGTACGCCCCCGAGGTATCCGAACCGCCCCTCCCGAGGAGGACCGTGTCGCCAGCGCTATCACTCGCGATGAATCCCTGGGTGACGACGATCGGAGCCAGGCCATCCAGGCGAGCGCGCAAGCCGGCGTCCGGAGCAAAATCACAGGTGGCGGACAGCATGCTCGCCTTTTCATGGCGGCCCGACCGCTCCTCGGCTCGCAACGCCGTGCGGGCATCGAACCAGGCCGCGTCGAGTCCGAGGGATTTCAGGAAGCTTGCGCCGAGATGAGTTGCCATCAGTTCGCCGCTCGCCAGCACCCGCGCACGCAGCCGGTCGCTTACTTCACGAACCAGCATCAGACCCGCGATGGTCTGGCGCAGCTCGGCAATGAACGTTGTCACACCCGCCGGCATCGCGATGCCGAGCTCCCGCGCGAGCGCCACGTGCCGGCGCTCGATTTCGTCGAGTTCGGCAGTCGCGCTGCCGCAGAGCGCGGCTGTGAGGAGCCCATCCAGCCGATCGGTAATCCCGGACAGCGCGGAATGCACGATGAGCGGACGCAGGCCACCTGCAACCCTTGCGCGCACGATGTCCGCCACGTTGCGCCAGTTCGCCGCGGTCGACACACTCGTGCCGCCGAACTTCAGGACAACCCAGGGCGACCCGCCCGAACTCTGCATCGCTCTTCACTCCGATCCGATCGACCAACAACGCAAATGAACCCGAAGCGCCCAGCCGATTGCCGGCGGGTGACTCGAGTCGTGCGTACTAGATGGAAAAATCGAACTACTTGTCTTCGTCGTAAAACTCGCGCAGCTCTTTCTCCAGCTTGCGCTCGGCGAGCACGTCCTCGAGCCGGCTCCACGCGGCTTTGCCGCGTTTACCGGTGGGTTTTACTCGGCGGTCCACCCGATCCAGCAAGCGATCGAATTCCTGCGGCTCTTCCTGCTCCGCCAGAAAATCGTCGTCGATATCGAAGTGTTCCCCGTCGCGCTCGCTCATGTTACGAAAAAGCCAGTGAGATCAGAGAGATCGCCCCGTTTCCCGGGTAGCGAAGTGGCTGCGGACTATATACGAATTAGAAACAGGTTCAAGACCTTCATGCAGTGCCAAAGGAGATGGGCCGGGTGTCGGCCAACGCCTGCATGAGTCACCGATTCGCTTCGATAAATATATTTTTTATCATAGCGTTACAAGATTATCCTGATGTAATACTGACAGGTGCACCGCGGCCCAGCCCGAGTCCCTCCGCTGCGCTTTGCTCTGCGCGAGCTATCTCCAGCACCCCGAATGAATTGATGAGCGCCAGATATTCGCCCGGTTTCATCTCGCCATAGGTGCGCCGCAACGGGATGGTTCGGTTACCTGCACGTACCACGGGCCGCGCGATTTTGCCGATCAGATCCTCGTCGATATTGGTAATCAGATTGCCGAAGTGATCGATTGTGATGACGACACCGCGGATTCCATTGGGGCCCTGCTCGGCTTCGTCAGTCCAGCCAATCGCGAGATCATTCGTCTCATGGCCGAGATCGCCGGGCTGGCAGCGGCCCGCGGCAAGCTCGGCCGCGAGCGGCGCGAAGATATCGCGACCGTGAAAGGTCGCGCTTGGCCGCCCAAGACCAAATCGTTCCAGATGGCGCGCCGTCAATCGAAATGCCCGGGCCCCAGGAACGCGGCCGAGGACCGGCGCCAGCAGGCCGTTGTCCGGAGCAAGGAAGACATGTGCATCCGCCTGGACAGCGACGATGTCACGTTCGGTACCGACGCCGGGATCGACGACTGCGACATGCACGGTTCCCGCTGGAAAATAGGGATAGGCGCGGGCGAGCCAGAACCCGGCCTCGACGGGCCAGTGCACGACAATCTCGTGCGTCACGTCGATGATGCGCGCGTTGGCGTAGCGGCCGAAGATCCGACCCTTCATCGTCGCAACGAATGGGCCTTCCTGACCGAAATCGGTCGTAAGGGTGATGACTCCGCAAGCATCGAATGTTGGCATGACTGGCCCCCGGTGCCGTACCGCGCTCTGAACCCACAAGATAGACTGCGCGGCCATGTCTGCCCATGCCCGCATTGATTCGATCGCCGGGCACCCCTCAAATCCGAAACTTGTGCCGGACCTCGGTCGGTGGTCGTTCGCGGCCATCGCCGCCTGTTTCGTGCTGTCGGGCTTTGCGGCGCTTGTCTATCAGACCGCCTGGCTCCGGCAGTTCTCTCTTGTTTTTGGAACTGCGGAACTTGCGTTATCGACGGTCCTCGCTGCTTACATGGCTGGCCTCGCAGCCGGTGCCGCCTTGATCGACCGATGGCTGTCGCGGATCGATCATCCCCTGCGCCTGTACGCCATCTTTGAACTTGCCGTGGCAATCTCCGCGATAGCAGTGCCTGTCGCTGTCACGGGGCTTGGGTGGATGTTCGTCCACTCGCTCGGGCATCAGCCTGGTCCGCCGGCCGGACAAGACTTCGGCCAATCGCTTTTCACCATGCTCGGCGCATTCCTTGCGCTGCTGCTGCCAACCGGACTCATGGGAGCAACGCTGCCGCTCCTCACCCGGCATGCCGTGCGACGGGAATCGCAGGTGGGCCGGCGCACCGCGCTCCTCTACGCCTGCAATACGCTCGGCGCGGTTGGCGGCGCGCTCGCCGGTGGTTTTCTTTTGCTGCCCCGGCTCGGACTCGAGCGCACAGTCTGGCTCGGTGCAATCTTCAACGGCACCGCATTTGCGATAGCTGTGCTGCTGGCACGCCGCGCGCGCAGTGCCTTGGCAACCTTCGAAACCAAACCGACAGAAAACACGCAGGTTGCGCGCGACGATTCGACACATGGCCGTGCCCTCATGCCGGGGCCCCATTGGATCCTGCCGATCATGCTGTTCTCCGGGAGCGTGTCGTTCGTATACGAGGTGCTGTGGACACGGATGCTGAGCATCGTGCTCGGCAGCAGCATTTTCGCATTCGCTACGATGCTGGCGAGCGTGTTGACAGGCATCGCAGCCGGAAGCGCAGTCGCTGGAGAAATTGCCCGCAATCGAACTCTGTCCGCCCGCGCTTTCGTGTTCGCGCAGCTCCTGACGGCCGCCGCCGCCGCAGTGGCATACCAGATGCTCGATCGCTGGCTGCCGGCGAGCGGCGGGCTTCAGCATCATCCGTGGCTCGCGATGCTGCTGCTGTTGCCGGCGACCATTGCCATCGGCGCGAGCTACCCATTCGCCGTTCGCGTGCTGGCGGGAGACTCCGCGGACGCAGCGTCCGCGGCTGCGCGTGTCTATGCATGGAATACGGTCGGTTGCGTATTCGGCGCGTTGCTCGCGGGCCTTGCGATCCTGCCTCAGCTGCGCTTCGAAGGTGCGGCGCGATTAGCGGTTGCCGGCAATCTATCTCTTGCCTTACTGGCGGCAGTCGCGGTCGTGCGTGCGCGCCTGCCATGGCTGATCGTCCTCGGCGCTGCCGTCGCGGCGAGCGTCCTTGTCTGGCAGCCGCTGCCGCCGGCGCAACTACTGCGTGCTTCACCGCTCGGCTCGAGGAGTGTAGGCCACCTGCGCTACTACGACGTCGGCCGCTCGGCAACCGTCGTCGTCTTTGAACACGACGGCCTCGCTACCCTGCGGACAAACGGATTGCCCGAGGCGTTGATTGAATCAAGGGCCGCCCCGCCGAGATTCAGCGGTGAGTACTTGTTGTCGCCCATTGCATCGATTGCTGCGCCGCGCGCGACTTCCGTGCTCCTCGTCGGCCTGGGCGGAGGTTCGGTTATCGACGGCACGGCGCCCGGTGTACGGTCCATTGACGTCATCGAGCTCGAGCCGCGGGTCGTCGACGCGAATCGGTCCCTCTCGGACTGGCGCAAGCGCGATCCTCTGAGCGATCCACGCGTTTCGCTTGTGCTGAACGACGCGCGTGCCGCGCTCACGCTTACCGATAAGCACTACGACGCGATCGTGTCCCAGCCCTCCCATCCATGGACGTCGGGCGCGTCTCACCTCTACACGCGTGAATTCATGTACCTCGCACGCACACATCTCACCGACGGCGGTGTGTTCGTACAGTGGATGAACATCGCCTATCTCGACGAGCAGCTGCTGCGCTCGTTTGCAGCCACGTTGCTTGCCGTCTTCCCGGAACTCGAGGTGTATCGGGCGGATCCTTACACTCTTATCTTCGTGGCTTCGGTCGCACCGCTCGGGACCGTGGAGCGCCTCGCCCGAAACAGCTCACCGATCTGGGAGGCTCCGGCGCACTTTGCCCGCTTCGGCATTCTTGCTGCCGAGGACATGGCCGCCGCGCTCGTCCTGGATCGCGCGAGGTCGCGCGAACTCGCCAGCGGCGCTGTACTCATCACCGACGATCACAACCGCCTCGCGACGTCCAGCGTATACGAGCTTGCGCGCGGCCTGACACCTGAGAGCGTGGGCCGATTGCTCGCACCGTATGATCCCATCGCCCGCGCCGACGGTTGGGCACGCGCGCAGGGCTCCCCGGCCTTTTCATTCCCGTACATCGCGCGCCGCCTGTCGCGGTTTGCCGCAGCCGATCCCGCGCTTGCGGGCCGCATCGAAGCGCTGGCGCGAAGCGCTCCCGACAGGTCTACGGCGCTGATCGTCCGCGCCATGGCAAGCCGTGCACGTGACGATGAAACGAACGCCGCACGCCTGCTCGCCGCCGCACTCGATGCGAATCCGGACAATCGGCAGGCGCAGTACGAGGCGGTGCGGCCGGATCTCGCGGCGATCGTGGATGGCACGTCGGACTCGACCCATGCGAAGCTCGCCGCTCGACTCACGGGTTCTGCTGCGGCGGTGATCGATGCACGACGTTTCAGCAGTCAGGGGGACTGGGTCAAGGCTTCTGCCCTCGACTCAACGCTGGCACAGGCGAATCCAACCGACGCCTGGTATGTCGACGCACTCGTCCAGCGCGCCGCGTGGCGTGGGCATGTCTCCAATCCTGAGTTGCGCGCCGAAGTCGGGAGCCAGTGCCTCGCGATGATCGATCGCGCGCTAATGTCCGAACCGGCGATAGCCCTTTTCGAATTGCGCGCGCGTTGCGCCGCCGTGCTCGGCCAGCCTGACGCCGTGCTCGAATCGATCGACGCGTTCGCCGTTGGTACTCAGGCGACACTGAGCGCTGCAAGTCAGGTTGAACTCGAACGGCTGGCCGCGCACTTCGATGTATTGACGCAGGCGGTTTCCGCGGCCGGCGCCGCAGCCGGCGTCGACATCGATCGCGCGCAGGAAGTGGCTGACAGGGTGCAGGCAGTGGTCGACGAAATTCATCAGCGTCGCGCGAAAACCCCATAGGAACCACGCCAGTCGGGCGCTAGGGCTCGCCCAGTTCGACCAGCGGTATGCCTTCCGCAACGCGCTCGCCTGTCCGGCAACGCACGGCAACTATAACCCCGGCTCGCGGCGCCCGGATTGCGTGCTCCATCTTCATAGCCTCGACAACCAGCAAAGTCTGGCCGGCGGTGACTCGATCGCCCGGCCTGACCTCGATTGCCACGACTGTGCCCGGCAGAGGAGTCGCCAGGCTACCCGCGGATACCGCATCTGCTGGCGCCGCACCTTCCGGTTCCGCGATCTGAAACTCCGCGTCCTCGCCATCCAGCCAGACATGGATGCGCCGGCCGTCGATGAAGATGTCGGCGGCGAGGCTTCGTCCGTCGTCGATAATTCGCAGACTCCCCGGCCCCGTCCTCGACACCTCGAGCGAGCGCTGCGACTTTCCGCTTGCGACCAGGCACGTGGCCACCCCTGTTGGCGTGACTTCGATCGCGATGAGCTCTTCGCCATCCTGCAACCAGATCGTCTGCGTTGGCGGGAGATTGAGGCGCCAGCCGTCGCGCTCGTCCCAGGGTGAGCCGTCATCCGGCGTCATCTGCGTCGCCAGCCACAGCGCTGCAATTGAGCGCAATTCCTCGCGTGCGCCCGCGGGTTGCTGTGTGATGCCGTCTTCCTTTTCCAGCAGCCGCGTACTCAATGCAGCCCGCTCGAACGACCTGCACGCGAGGATGCGCCCGACAAATGCCGCGTTCGTACTGACCCCCGAAATGCGCAGTTCGCGAAGCGCCGAACGCAAGCGCGTGAGCGCCTTGTTGCGAGTGTCACCGTGCGCGATGATCTTGGCGATCATCGGATCGTAGTGTGGCGAGATTTCATCGCCCTCCGCGACACCCGTATCGATCCGCAATCCGGCAGATGACGCGGGCCAGCGGAGCGAGGAAATCCGGCCGACGCTCGGCAAGTAGTTGCGCGCCGGGTCCTCAGCATAGATACGCGCTTCGATCGAGTGGCCCTTCGCATGAATGGAGGACGTGGTCGCGGGCAATTCTTCACCTGCTGCGACACGCAATTGCAATTCGACGAGGTCGAGTCCCGTGACGGCCTCCGTCACGGGATGTTCAACCTGCAGACGCGTGTTCATTTCCATGAAGTAGAAGCGGCCGTCTGCGTCGAGCAGAAACTCGACCGTGCCCGCGCCAACGTAGTTCACCGTCGCCGCAACCGTGACCGCGGCACTCGCCATGGCGGCGCGCACGGCATCCGGCACATCAGGCGCCGGCGCTTCCTCGATGACCTTTTGATGGCGCCGCTGCACGGAGCAGTCGCGATCGAAGAGGTGCACGACGCGGCCACTGCGATCGGCGAAGACCTGCACTTCCACATGACGGGGCTCGGCGAGATAGCGCTCGAGAAGGAGCGCATCGCTCCGAAAGGCGGCCCGGGCGATTCTGCGTGCTGACTCGATTGCGCTGGGCATGGCCGTCGCCGAATTGACAATCTGCATGCCTTTGCCGCCACCTCCGGCAATCGCCTTGAGGATGATCGGGAAGCCGACCCGTTCCGCTTCTCTGATCAGGGTGTCACTCGATTGGTCCGCGCCGTGGTAGCCCGGCAGCACGGGCACGCCTGCGCGCGCCATCATCTCTTTGGCGGCGCTCTTCGATCCCATCGCTTCGATCGCGGCGGAGGGCGGGCCGACCCAGACGATGCCCGCCTGTTCGCATGCTCTGGCGAAAGCGGCGTTCTCGGAGAGGAATCCGTAGCCCGGATGTATCGCATCGGCCTTTGACCGCCGCGCGGCGTCGACCACAACGTCGATCGCGAGATAGCTTTGCGCGGCCGGCGCAGGACCGATGCGCAAAGCTTCATCGGCGAGCGCGACGTGCCGGCCGGCACGATCGGCATCCGAGAACACGGCAATGCTCGTGATGCCGAGCCGCTGCGCCGTGCGGATGATGCGGCAGGCGATTTCGCCGCGATTCGCTATGAGGAGCCGTCGGATCGTGGTCATGCCGCTACATCCGGAAGATGCCGAAGCGCGTCTCTTCGATCGGGGCGTTGCGGCTTGTGGCAAGGCACAGCGCGAGGACTCGCCGTGTATCGACCGGATCGATCACGCCATCGTCCCAGAGTCTCGCGGATGCGTAGTACGGATGTCCCTGCAATTCGTATTGATCCCGGATGGGTTGCTTGAACCCGGATTCCTCGGCTTCGGACCATGACTTGCCCTGTTGCTCGATGGCGTCGCGGCGGATTGTCGCGAGCACCGACGCCGCCTGCTCGCCGCCCATCACCGACATGCGCGCATTCGGCCACTGAAAGAGGAATCGCGGCGAATACGCGCGCCCGCACATCGCATAGTTGCCGGCGCCGTAGCTGCCGCCGATGATTACGGTGAACTTCGGCACGCGCGCGGATGCCACGGCGGTTACCATCTTCGCGCCGTCGCGGGCAATGCCACCTGCCTCCGCCTTCCTGCCGACCATGAAGCCGGTGATGTTCTGCAGGAATAGCAACGGGATATGCTCGCGGGCGCACAGCTCGATGAAGTGCGTGCCCTTGAGCGCGCTTTCGGAAAAGAGGATGCCGTTGTTCGCGAGGATGCCGACCGGATAGCCATCGATGTGGGCGAACCCCGTCACGAGCGTCGTACCGTAGAGCTGTTTGAATTCCTCGAATTCGGAACCGTCGACGATGCGCGCGATCACTTCCCGCGCGTCGTAGGGCTTGCGCAGGCTCTGCGGCACGATGCCGTACAGTTCCTTCGCATCGAAATGCGGTTCGCGCGCCAAGACAGACGGTTCGCGTGCCGCCGCAGGCGGACGCAGGTGCGAGACAATGCGGCGTGCTATCGCGAGGCCATGCGCATCGTTCTCGGCATAGTGATCGGTGACACCGGATTCGCGGCTATGCACGTCCGCGCCACCGAGCTCTTCCGCCGTAACGACTTCGCCCGTCGCCGCCTTTACGAGTGGCGGTCCACCGAGAAAAATGCGCCCCTGGCCCCGCACGATCACGTTCTCATCCGACATCGCCGGGACGTAGGCGCCACCCGCGGTCGAGGAGCCGTGCACGACCGCGATCTGCGCGATACCGCGGGCCGACAGGTTCGCCTGGTTGAAGAAGATTCGGCCGAAGTGCTCGCGGTCCGGGAACACCTCGTCCTGCTTCGGCAGGAAGGCGCCGCCGCTTTCCACGAGGTAGACGCAGGGCAAGCGGTTCTCGCCTGCGATCTCCTGCGCCCGCAGGTGCTTCTTCACGGTGATGGGATAGTAAGTACCGCCCTTCACGGTCGGGTCGTTGACGACCAGCATGCACTCGCGGCCGGCGATGCGGCCGATGCCGGTAACGATACCTGCGGCCGGAATCTCATCGTCGTAGAGCCTGAAGCCCGCGAGCTGCGACAACTCGAGAAATGGCGAACCCGGATCGAGCAATTCATCGATGCGCTGGCGTGCAAGGAGCTTGCCCTGAGCCAAGTGCTTGTCGCGGGCCTTCTGCGAACCGCCGCCCGCAATCCGCGCGACCGTTGACCGCAGATCGGCAGACAGCGCGGACATGGCCGCGGCATTGGCTCGAAACTCCTCCGCCTGCGGGTCGACGCTCGAAGACAGGCACGGCATCGCGGGTACTCACTTGGGTTGCGGCGGATCGACGACCGGCCTATATTGTCGGACAATCCGACGATCCGTCAATCTTTAAGTTAAGTTAAATGGAGCCCCGATGGCCCCTCAAGCCTGGATGGAGTTCGATTTCGGCCTCGGCGAGACCTGTGACGAGATCCGGGCGCAAGTCCGGCGCCTCGCCACCGATCGCATTGCTCCACGCGCCGACGCGATCGACCGGAGCAATGAATTCCCCCGCGACCTGTGGCCCCTCCTCGGCGAGCAGGGTCTGCTCGGCATCACCGTGCCCGAGCGCTTCGGCGGCGCCGCGCTCGGCTACCTCGCACATGTCATCGCCATGGAAGAGATCTCGCGGGCCTCGGCCTCGGTCGGCTTGAGCTACGGCGCGCACTCGAACCTCTGCGTCAATCAGATCGTGCTCAACGGCTCGGACGATCAGCGGGCCCGCTACCTCCCCCGCCTCGTCATGGGCGAGCATGTCGGCGCGCTCGCCATGTCGGAGCCGCTCGCAGGGTCCGACGTCGTCTCGATGCAGCTGCGTGCCGAGCGACGCGGCAACTCTTACGTACTGAACGGCAGCAAGATGTGGATCACCAACGGACCGGACGCGGACATCGTGGTGGTCTACGCCAAGACCGAACCCGGCGCCCGCGAGCGCGGCATCAGCGCCTTCATCGTCGAGAAGGACATGCCCGGCTTCACGACGGCCCAGAAGCTCGACAAGCTCGGCATGCGCGGATCGAGCACTTCCGAACTCGTGTTCCGGGATTGCGCGGTGCCTGCCGAGAATCTGCTTGGCCGCGAGAATGAAGGCGTGCGCGTTCTCATGCGCGGGCTCGACTATGAGCGGATCGTGCTCGCCGCAGGGCCGCTCGGCATCATGGCGGCCGCCATTGACCTCGTTCTGCCGTACGTTCGCGAACGCAAGCAGTTCGGTTCGCCGATCGGCACCTTTCAGCTCATGCAGGGCAAGCTTGCCGACATGTACACGGAGTTCAATGCCGCCCGCGCCTACGTCTATGCGGTGGCGCGCGGCGCGGATGCCGGCAAGTCGACACGCAAGGACGCAGCCGCCTGCATCCTGTTTTCATCCGAGCGCGCCACCCAGCTCGCATTGCAGGCTATTCAGGCACTCGGCGGCAACGGCTACATAAACGAATTCGCCGCGGGGCGGCTGCTGCGCGATGCAAAGCTCTACGAGATCGGCGCGGGCACTTCCGAAGTTCGTCGCATGCTGATCGGCAGAGAACTCTTCGCGGAGGGCGGCCGATGATCCTCTTCGAACCCCTGAATCACGAGCCGGCTTACCGCAAGGTCGCAGACGCGATCGAGCGCAAGATTCTCGAACGGTCGCTGCGCACGGGCGACAGCCTGCCGGCGGAGACTTCCCTTGCGAAGCAGTTCGGCGTCAACCGGTCGACCGTCCGCGAAGCGCTGCGGGAACTTGAAACGCATGGACTTGTCGGCCGGCAGTCCGGCGGCAAGAAACTTTTCGTCACGCGGCCAAAGCAGGACCGTGTCGCCTCGGGTATCAGCCGCGCGCTTGCCATGAATGGCGTGACGTTCCTCGAGCTGTGGGAGGCGATGATGATCATCGAACCTGCGGCAGCCCGTCACGCTGCAGATCGACGCACCGAGGCGGAACTCGACGCACTCGAACGGCTGGCCGCCGCGGTGGCGGCGTCAACCGACGGCGGATCCGCCGTTCCGCTCGTCGTGGAATTCTTCGCGACGATCGTGAGCGCGAGTCACAACCAGGTGCTCGCGATGGCGCAGGACCCGGTCAGCCGATTGTTGGCGCCGACGCTGAGCCGCATGATCGATCAGGTGCCGCAGGCCCGGGCCCGTATCACGAGCGCGCAGCGCAAGATCGTCGCGGCCATCCGGGAACAGGAAGCAGCGCAGGCGCAAGAGTGGATGGCCAAGCACATCCGCGATTTCAAGCGCGGCTACGAACTCGCCCGCATCGAACTCGAGTATCGCGTGCCGCCCGGCTGACAGCCGCGTTATTGCGAACTGCCGCGGGAGGCGAGACGCGAGAGCTCGCGGCGGGCCACCGCGAAATCGGGGGCGACGATCAGCGCCTGTTCGAGGGCATTGCGCGCGGCAGCGACATCGCCCTGCTCCGCGTAACTCTTGCCCAACCAGTAATACACGTCAGCATTGCCCCAGACCGGAAATCCGCTCGCGCCGGCCGGCACGGCTTCGAATGAATCGGCGGCCACCTTGAATTTGCCGAACGCGCGCGCTGGGTCTCCGCCAAGCTTCGCCGGCCGCCAGTAATCGACCAGCGCATCGACGAGGTGCGCCCGGGGATTCTTGGGCGCAAGCGCCAGCGCTGTCGCAATCGCATCGCTCGCGGACGGCCCATGCGTCACGCTCTTCATGACGGAGGTGGCGGCCACGAGCGCATGGCAGGCCGCCTTCTGCACCAAGGCCTCCGCATCGCGCGAATCCCGATGCGTCAGTCCGGCGAGCTGATCAACGCACTCCTTTGCCGAATCGCCCGCTCCGTCCTGGTGGGTCTCGTTCAGCACCTGGGCCAAGCGAAAGTCCGCGTGCGCCGCGAGGTAGTGCGCGAGCCGGTCATCACCATCCTCGACGGTGAGCGCCGTCAGCGACTTCGCGAGCGTCTTGAGAGATTTTGCGTCTTGCGACAGGAATCCGAATTCGATGCGGTTCTCGTAGTCCGCGGCCTCCTCCGATGTCACCTCCGCGCGCACCGATTGCAGGCAGGTGATCGCAGAGAAGAAGACAGCCGCGACGAGCCGCGCGCACAGTCGATCCGCTTTGCGATGTTGAACGCTCACGACTAGAGCTCCCGCAAGCCGCCAGCGATGGGCAGGCGTGCGGCGCGTATGGCAGGCAGCACGCCGCCGATGAAGGCGAGTGCGAGCGCATAGATGCAGCCCCACATCAGGAGTTCGCCTGTCACGCGGAATGAGAAGGCCACCTGGGTGAAACTTCGCATATTCAGGGTCGACGTCTCGACGCCATTGAAGGCGAGATAGCCGATGATCGCGCCGAGCAGCGCTCCCGCGAATCCGAGCACCAGTGCCTCGACCAGCACCGAAACGACGACGGGAAAAGCGCCGAAGCCGAGCGCGCGCAATGTTGCGATCTCGCGCGTGCGGGCGGCGACAGCCGCATACATCGTGTTGAGCGCCGCGAAGATCGCACCGATGCCCATCAGTATCGCGATTGCGAAGCCCGCCCCGCGAATGATGCCGCGCAAACCGCTCGACAACGTCGACAGGAATTCCTTTTCGGTCTTGACGTTGAAATTCACACGCGGATCGGTGCTCAGGCGGTCCTTGAACTCCTGGAACGCACCGGGACTTGTCAGGCGGGCACGGATCGACTGCACGGACGTACCGTACTGGAAGACACCCTGCATGACGGTGATGTCCGCCCACAACTCCGATTCGGCGATGCTTTTTGCATCGGAAAATATGCCGACGATCGTCCAACGGTCGGGCCCCAGCTTGATCTCCTTGCCTAGATCAAGGCCGGCGAACTGGCTCGCCGCGGCGCGACCGACGACCACTTCCTTCGTGCCCGGCGTCAGCATGCGCCCGGCGACCCACTGGAAGTGACTGCGCAGCCGGGGCGCTAGCGGACCAACTCCACGCATCGGCACGAAAACTGCAGCGCCGGTGGCCCGGCTCGGAACATCGACGTTGACGAAGAGCTCGGACGAGATGACCGGCGTGCCACCGCTGCGCTCGACACCCGGCGCGTCGCCGGCGATGCGCGTGTCATCGAGCGAAAGTCCGCTCTGCATTTCATCGCTCGACCCGCCACGCAGAATCAGCGCGATCGTATCGGAGCCCGAGTCGTCGAGCGTTGCGCGAAAGCCTTCGTAGATCGAGAAGACTCCAGTGATCACCACCATCACGCCGGCGATACCGACGACAGTCACGACCGCCGACTGCCAGCGCGTGACGAGCATCCTGAGATTGAGCGCAGTAACGAGGCCGACCTGCGAGAGCGACGATGACATGTTCAATGCTTCCCTCTTCGAATTACCCGCCGCGCAGCGCCTCGGCAACGCCAAGGCGCATGGCGCGCGCTGCCGGAAGCGCACCCGCCAGGAGGCCGAGCAATAGCATGAGACCGAGACCGATCAGCACGGTACGTTCCGGCAGGTCGAACAGCGGCACAATGCGGCTGAGGCCGGGCTTGAGTCCAATGGTCAGGATTTTCGCGAGACCGAGGCCGATGAGTCCGCCTGCGACCGTCAGACAGAGCGCCTCGCCGAGCACCAACCGGGTCACGGCTGCATGCGTAAAGCCGAGTGTCTTCAGCACTCCGATTTCATTGGTCCGCTCACGCACCGCCTGCGCCATCGTGTTGGCGGCCACGAGCAGCATCGTGAAGAACACGGCGGACGCGATGAACGACAGGATGAGGCCGACGTTACCGATCTGCCGGGAAAAATCACCGGCCCAGGTTTTCTCGGGCGCTGTCTTGGTCTCAGTGCCCGAGTTCTCGAACAGCGCGTCGATCTTTTTCGAGATTTCCTTGGCGTCCGCCGGATTATCGAGACGCGGAACCATCCAGCCGATGCGGCCCCGGCCAAACTGCCGCGTCTCGTCGAGGTACTTGTACTGGATGAAAATACCGGTGTCGTCGGCTGCGTCCTGGGTATAGATGCCGCGTACCGTAACATCCCAGGTATTGCTGTCGCCCTTGTAGGGAATGCTCTGCTGCAGCGGAATGTGATCGCCGACGTGCCAGCCGAAGTCGGCCGCGATGCGCCGGCCGACGAGCACCCCGGCGCGGTCCGTAATCCAGGCCTGGCGTTCGGCCTGCGACACGTGAACATCCGGATACACCGCCAGGAAGGGCTCAGGCTCTACCGCTATGACCTGCAGCTGGTTGTGCTCGTCCTGGTACCAGCCGCCGAACCAGACTTGCGCCGCCACGGCCTTCACGCCGGCGAGGCCCTGGACCTTTCCGAGATAGCTTCCCGGCAGGTCGCGCACGATCGACATCCGGTTGGTCACCATCAGTCGGTCGTCTCCGGCCGATTCCACTCCGGCAAAGAGGCCGAAGCGCAGGGCTTCAAGGAGTCCGAACAACACGAAGGCGACGACGATGGAAAGCAGCGTAAAGATCGACCGCAGCGGCCGGCGCCACAGATTTGCCCAGACGAGCGGCAGCAAGCGGAACATCAGACTGCCTCGCGCGTGAGCGCGCCCTTGTCGAGATGCAGCGTATGTTTCGCGCGTGCGGCCGCGTGCGGATCATGCGTCACCATGATTATTGTCTTTCCGTGCTTCGAATTCAGTGCCTCGAGGAGATCCAGGATCTCATCGCCCGAGCGGCGGTCGAGGTCGCCCGTCGGCTCGTCGCAGAGAAGGATCGTCGGGTCCGCGACGATCGCGCGCGCGATGCCGACGCGTTGTTCCTGGCCGCCGGAGAGCTCTTTCGGCTTGTGCTTCGCACGATCGGCGAGGCCGACCAGCGCAAGCGCCGCGGCAACACGCTGCTCGCGATCCGCACGACCGAGTTTTGTCAGGAGGAGCGGTAATTCGACATTGCGGGCGGCCGTCAGCACCGGCAGGAGGTTATACATCTGGAACACGAAGCCGACGTGGTCGGCCCGCCAGCGCGCGAGTGCGGCGTCCGACATCTGGCTGAGGAGCTGACCCGCAACCTCGATCGATCCACTCGTCGCGCGGTCCAGGCCGCCGATGAGATTGAGGAGCGTCGTCTTGCCGGAACCCGACGGACCCATAAGCGCAACGAAGTCGCCCCGCGGCACCTCGACGTTGACATTATCGAGGACGTGAACGACTTCCGTTCCGCGGCGGTATTCCTTGCTGACGTTCTGCGCTCGAACCAGGGCCTCTTCGCTCATGATGCTTGTGTCCCTCAGGATTGCTTCAGGATTTTACTTTGGTATTGATGGGATCGCCGTTGCGCAACCCGGCGGGCGGATTCACGACGACGATTTCGCCCGCGCGGATTCCTGCGAGGACGTCGATGGTCCCTGCGCGCGTGATGCCGACGCGCACCGCCCGACGCTCGACCCGGCCGGCTGTGACCACCCACACGATGGGCTGTTCGCCGTCGCGCGCGACTGCTGCGCTCGGCAGTCGCGAGACGGGCTTGGCGGCCGCGGGATCGACCGGCGCCGCATCGAGGAAATGGACCTTCACGCCCATGTCCGGAAGGATCCGAGGGTCGAGCTGATTGAAGGCGATGCGCACCCGCACCGTCGCCTTGTCGCGGTCCGCCGTCGGCACGATGTTGATGACGTGCGAGGCGATTGCCCAGTCCGGGTACGCGTCCAGGCGCGCTTCAGTCCGCTGCCCGGCACTCACGCGATTGATGAACGCCTCATTGACGTCGACTTCGATCTCACGCGAATCCATGTCGACGACCGTCGCGATGCCGGTGCGCGTGAAGCCGCCGCCTGCTGAGACAGGCGAGACCATCTCGCCCGGCTGGGCGTCCTTCGACGTGACGACGCCGGCGAACGGCGCCCGTACCAGCAGGTCATCGAGACTCACCTGCGCGAGCTTGAGATTGCCCGCGGCAACGTCGATCTGGCTCTTGAGGGCGGCGAGCCGTGCCGTCAGCGCCCCCACTTCGGCCTCAGCCGCGTCGAGATCGGTTTGACTCACGAGGTTATCCGCGCGCAACGCATGCCGCCTCTCGGCTGTCCGCTTTGCGTCCGCAAGCCGCACTTCGACCTCGCCGTAATCATTGCGCGCCGCTTCGACCTGGCGCGCGGCCACTTCGAACTGCGCCCGGTTGAGCGAATCGTCGAGGCGCGCAAGCACCTGACCTTCCTTGACGACCATGCCCTCCTCAACGTTCACCTCAACAACCTTGCCGGTGACCTTCGAGGAGACTGTCGCGAGGCGCCGTGCAACCACGTAACCCGAGGCGTCGAGCACCGCCGCGGCGCCGCTGCCGCTCACTTCCTCGGCAGTCGTCGTTTCGACTTCGAGCGCGCGCGAGCCGCCTAGCAGCCAGAATGCGCCCAGGGCCCCAATGGCGAGGGCGGCAATGACAAGCACGACAATGCGCCGCGAGCCGGACCCGGCGGGCGGCGGCGTCGCGCGTTCGATACGCAAACTATTGAGCGCGTCCTCGTCTACTGGCATGGTGCGGCCTGAAATTCAGGGCGCAAAACGATAGCACAGCGCCGCGATCGACATCTCCCGCTGCGACGATCCTCATGCAACTCATCGACATCGGCATCAATCTGGCGCATTCGAGCTACGACGGCGATCGTCGAGCGGTGATCGATCGTGCCCGCGCGGCAGGCGTATGCCAGATGATCGTGACCGGGAGCGACCTTCGCGGCATCGAGCGCGCCGTAGAACTGGTGCGAGATTTTCCCGGGATCCTGTCGGCGACGGCGGGCATCCATCCCCACCATGCCGCCGAACACGATGCCGCGGCATCCGATGTCTTGCGGACCTGGCTCAAGCGCCCGGAAGTTTCGGCGGCCGGTGAATGCGGTCTCGATTACTTCCGCAACTACGCCCCGCACGACCAGCAACTCGCGTCATTCCGCAGGCAGCTCGAAATCGCCGCCGAACTTGCGCGGCCGGTGTTCCTGCATCAGCGCGACGCCCAAGATGACTTCATGGGCGTGCTGCGGGAATTTCGCTCGCGCCTGCCCCGCGCGGTCGCGCACTGCTTCACCGGCGGTATCGGTGAGGCGCGCGCCTGCCTCGATCTCGACCTTCATATCGGCATCACGGGCTGGATCAACGACGAGCGCCGCGGCACCCACCTGCGCGAAGTCGTGCGCTTTGTGCCGGCCGATCGCCTGATGCTCGAAACGGACGGTCCCTATCTCCTGCCCCGCGACCTCAAGCCAAAGCCGCCATCCCGGCGCAACGAACCGATGTATCTTCCGCATATCCTGGCAACGGTCGCTGCCGCGCGCGGCGAACGACCAGAGGAACTGGCGGCTTCGACCACACGGACAGCGCGGGAATTCTTTTCGCTGCCGGTCCTGTAAAGCTGACCTCTCTCACATTAAGTATGTCACGTAACTTATTGATAAATAAAATATGAATACTGCAAAACTCCGCGCTTATACCGATCGCGTGTGGCGCGAATCCATCATCGGCGAATTGCAGCGCTATATCGCCATCCCGAACAAGTCGCCCGCCTTTGATCGCGACTGGGTGGCGCACGGCCACATGGATCGAGCAATCACGCTAATTGCTGATTGGTGCCGCAAGCAACCGCTCAAGGGCGCGACTGTCGAGATCGTGCGGCTGGCCGGCCGCACGCCACTGCTCTTCGTGGAAGTGCCGGGGTCCGGCTCCGACTGCGTGCTGCTCTACGGCCACTACGACAAGCAGCCGGAATTCACCGGCTGGCTTGATGGACTCGGGCCGTGGACACCGGTCTTGAGGGACGGCCGGCTCTACGGTCGCGGCGGCGCGGACGACGGCTATGCCGCGTTCAGTTCGCTCACCGCCATCGCTGCCTTGCAGGCGGCCGGCATTCCCCATGCGCGCTGCGTGCTCATCATCGAAGGCTGCGAGGAGAGCGGCAGTTACGATCTCCCCCACTACATCGAGCATCTCGCCCCGCGCATCGGCGAGCCCTCGCTCGTCGTGTGCCTCGATGCGGAATGCGGCAACTACGATCAACTCTGGTGCACGACATCGCTGCGCGGAAACCTGACCGGCACGCTGTCCGTCGCAGTCCTCAAGGAAGGCGTCCATTCCGGCATGGCGAGCGGCATAGCCCCGTCGAGTTTTCGCATCCTGCGCCAGCTCCTCTCGCGCGTCGAAGACGAAAAGTCGGGTGACATCCTCATTGAGGCGCTTCATGTGAGGATTCCGGCCGACCGGCGACAGCAGGCCCGTGCGACGGCGGATCTCCTCGGCGATGAGGTATTCCGCAAGCTCCCGTTCGTGCCAGGCGCTCGTCCGGTGTCGAATGATCCCGTGGAACTCCTTCTCGGCAGCACATGGCTGCCGACGCTTGTCGTCACCGGCGCAGACGGCCTGCCTGCCGTGCGCGACGCCGGCAATGTGCTGTTGCCGGTCGTGAACGCCAGGGTCTCGCTCCGGCTGCCGCCGACTGCGGATCCAGAAAAGGTCGCGACCGAAATGAAAGCAACGCTCGAAGCCGATCCGCCCTACGGTGCGGACGTGCACTTCGAGATTGATTCGTCCACGGGTGGCTGGAACGCGCCCGCCGTTGCGCCGTGGCTGGAACGGTCGGCGGATCGGGCCTCCCGTGAGATCTTCGGCCGCCCGGCAATGTACATGGGAGTCGGAGGCACGATTCCTTTCATGGGCATGCTCGGAGAACGCTTCCCGCGGACACAGTTCCTGATCACCGGAGTCCTCGGTCCGCAGGCCAATGCCCATGGCCCGAACGAATTCCTGCACCTGGAAAAGGCGAGCCGCCTGACGGCTTGCGTCGCGCTAGTGATCGCCGATCACCTGCGGAAATGATCAGACCAATAATCAGACTGACGGATGCGAGCTCGGCGTCGTCTGTCGCTTGACCTGGTCCCAGCCACCGCGGAACTTGTCGACGTGTGAAGCCATGGTCGCCAGGTCGACGGGCGCGAACTCCGCGGCGAGCGATTCGAGCTTCAGCACATACTTCGGCATGCCCTTGGGAAAGTGCGCCTTGCTCGTGAACACGATGCGCCCTTCCACCGGCACGTCCCCCGCGAGCCGGCGGACCGCGGCGAGGCGGTCGTAAAGCGCCTGCTGCGGGTTCGCGAACGAGTAGCGGCGCTTGCGCGTCATGACGGCCCATTCGCTCATCTGATCGCCGCCGAACACGTTGCCCCCGTTCTTGCGCAGGTCGACGATCAGCACGCCACGCTGCGTAAGGACCAGGAAGTCGAGATGGTAGTAGCCATCCATGCCGTCCGGCACCATCACGTTGACCAGGGTCTCGTAGCCCACCCGGTTGACCGTCGCGATCAGGATGCGCCGCGCGCGGAACCGGCGATAGCGCGCGAGCGCCAGGACGCCGACGATCAGCACGGCAAGCATGCCCGCCGCCTGTAAACCCCATTGTTCGACCAGTTCTTTGACTTGTGGATCCATCATCGATCCTGCGTGAGGAGATTCCTGAGATCGCCGGGCGCCGCTCCGATCTCGATCGAGTGGGTCGGCAGCGCGAGGAGCCGCGCCAGCGCAGGCGGCACCTCGACCGCACGGCCGATGAGCGGCTCGACAATCTCGTCGAACTTCGCCGGATGCGCCGTCGCAACGAGCACCCAGATCTTCCCGCGACGGCGCTCCTCTGTCAGCAAATCATAAACACGCGCCGCTGTCGCGGTATGCGGGCACCAGATACGGCCGTAGCGTGCGTAGTCCTTGCGGATCTGATCGCGGATCTCGGCGTCGCTGACCGAGAACGCGCTAACCTCGGCCGTCAGCTTCGACCAGTCCGGCTCAAGGCTTCGCAGGCGCTCGAAGTTGCTCGGATTGCCGACGTCCATAGCCGATGCGAGCGTCGCGATGCCAGGCTGTGGCCGGTACTCCCCGCTCGCAAGGAAATCCGGCACGGTCCGGTTTGCGTTATGCGCAAGCACGATCTCATCGATGGGAAATCCGAGCCTGCGTGCCCAGACGCAGGCGAGCGAATTGCCGAGATTGCCGGCCGGAACGATGAATGACGCCGCCCTTCCATGGCGGCGCCGAGCCTCGAGGCTCGCGGCGGCGTAGTAGACCACCTGCGGCAGCAGGCGGCCGATATTGATACTGTTGGCGGACGAAAGATCGTGGGTTTTCGTGAGCGCCGGGTCGCGAAACGCCTCCTTCACCAGCCGCTGGCAATCGTCGAATGTGCCGCGGACAACGACGGCCCGCACGTTACCGTCCCAGCAAGTGAGCTGCTGTTGCTGTCGCTTGCTCACCAAGCCGCGTGGAAACAGGATGACGACGTCGATTCCCGGGCACCCGTGAAAAGCAGCGGCCGCTGCCCCGCCGGTGTCGCCCGATGTTGCAACCAGAATGGTGAGCGGCCGCATCGCGACCCTGCGTTGGCGGCCCATGCAGGCGGCGAGGAACCGGGCGCCGAAATCCTTGAAGGCCGCCGTCGGTCCATGAAAGAGCTCGAGCACGGCCGCCGTGCCCGGCGCGCCGGCCAGTCCTGTCAGCGGCGCCGGAAAATTGAAGGACTCGGTAAGGATGGCGCCAAGCTCCGGCGCCAGCGAGTCGCCATCGAAGAACGGCGCGAGCGTACGTAGCCCTACCTGCGCGAGCGTCTTGTCATTCGCCGCCCCACTCATCGCGATCGCAGGCCATTGCGCCGGCACATAGAGCCCACCGTCAGGCGCGATGCCGTTCGAGATCGCCTGCGACACGCCAACGGCCGGAGATTCGCCACGTGTACTCGTGAAGTTCATCGGCTGTCGACAATGCTGGCGCCACCGAGCGAGGTAGCAGAAATCCAGTGGTCCGAGCCGAGCTTGTGATCCGCAAAGGCGCGCACCATTGCATCACGAGTCGCCGGCGCGTCCCGCGACTCGCACCAGGCAAAAACCGTTGGACCCGCACCGGAAATGGAGCATCCCAGGGCGCCCGCGCCGCACGCAGCCGCTTTCACGGCCTGGAATCCCGGAATGAGCGCCTGACGCTGCGGTTCGATGATCACGTCCTCGAAGGCATCGCGGATCATCGCGAGATCGTTCGTGTAGCAGCCCGCGATGAAGCCCGCGAGATTCGCAGTCTGCCAGATGACGTCCGACAGTTCGCAGGTCGTCTTCAAGATCGAGCGCGCCTCGCGCGTCGACAGGAACATGTGGGGATGTACGAGCACGCAGCGAATGTCCGGCGGTACCGGAATCTGCTTGATGCGCGGATTGTCGATCCCGACCGTGAGGACGAGGCCACCAAAGAGCGACGGCGCTATGTTGTCGACATGCACCGAGCCGCTCGCGACGGCCTCGCCCTGCATCGCGAACCTGAGGAGTTCGAGTTTGCCAAGCTTCGATGGGAGAAATTCGTTGGCCGCGACCACCGCGCCGACCGCCGAGGCTGCGGAGCCACCAAGTCCGGAGCCGAGCGGAATGCCCTTCTCGATCGACACATCGAAGCCGAAGTCGAGACCAAGCGCCTCCTGCATCGCGAGGAGCGCCCGCCCCGCGGTGTTCCGCTCGGCCTCGAGCGGGAGCTTTTCGGCAATTCCGGTGATCCGCTCGATGCGAACGCCCGGGAGGCGGCTCCTGCGCAGTGTGACGCGGTCGCCGATCGCTTCGACCGACTGGCCGAGGATGTCGAATCCGACTCCGACATTTCCAACGCTGGCCGGCGCGAAGGCCGTGACTTGATCCACTGCGGGCCTCTAGAGCTTGGTCCCGAGGTAGGCGCTCACCCGCAGGAGGTCCGCGAAGACGCCCGCCGCGGTGACTGCAGGTCCTGCGCCCGGGCCCTGCACGACGAGCGGATTGTCGCAATAACGATCCGTTACGAACCGCACGACGTTGTCCGTCAGTGCGATGTTGGCAAACGAATGGCGTGCGTCGAGCTCGACGAGTCCGACTGAGGCGGAGCCGCTGGCGTCGAGCCGGCCGACATAGCGCAGGAGCTTGCCCTTGGCCTTCGCGGCTTCAAATCGCTTCAGCATCGCGGCATCGTATTGTGGCAGGCGCTCGAGGAACTCCTCGATACTGCATGCGGTAAGCGCTGCGGGCACGAGACTCTCCACCTTGACGTCCTGCATCTCGAGCGGCAGGCCCATCTCCCGGCCGAGGATGATCAGTTTGCGTGCGACGTCGAGACCTGAGAGGTCATCGCGCGGATCCGGTTCCGTATAGCCCTTCGCGCGCGCAGCCTTGACGATGCTCGAGAACGGTTCGCGGCCGTCATAGACGTTGAAAAGATACGCGAGCGTACCGGAAAGCAGGCCCTCGACGCTGCGGATGCGATCGCCCGTCTCCCGCAAATCGCGTACGGTCGTGATGATCGGCAGGCCCGCGCCGACAGTCGCCTCGTAAAGATAATGCGCACCGGTCGCACGGCTCGCTTCCTGCACCGCGCGAAAGGAGCTGAGCGGAGCCGAATTCGCTTTCTTGTTGGGTGTCACGACATGGATGCCGGCCGCGAGCCAGTCGCGGTAATGCGAGGCCACTTCAGCGGAGGCCGTGCAATCAATGATGACCGTGTGCGGCAGCCAGGCGGCATGCAGATGGTTCACGAACCGTGACAGGTCCGTGGGCTCCGAGGAAGCAGCCATTCTCTCGCGCCAATTCACGAGATCGATGGCGCCGCTCGCCAGATACATGCGCTTCGACGTCAGGATGCCGCGCACCCTGAGATCCAGCTTGAACTCGCGTCGCAGGCGTTCGCTCTCGCCCGCGATCTGGTCGATCAGGACGCTGCCGACCGTCCCGGGTCCGATGACTCCGATCGAAATCGTGTGCGGCGAGAGATAGAAGGCCGCATGCACGCCTCGCAGTGCCCGGGCCGCATCACGCCCGTCGATCACCACCGAAATGTTGCGCTCCGAGGCGCCCTGGGCGATGGCGCGAACGTTGACGCCGGCGCTGCCAAGCGTGCCGAACACCTTGGCCGCGACACCGTGGACGCCCGCCATGCCGTCGCCGACGACCGCGAGGATGCTCGAACCCCGGCTCACTTCGACGCGCTGGATCTGGCCCTGGCGCAATTCACTGTCAAAGGCGCGGCGGACAACATCTTCTGCGCGCGCCGCCTGCGCCTCGGGGATCGCGAAGCAGATGGAATGCTCGGAGCTTCCCTGGGAAATGAGTATCACCGAAATCTGCTCGTCGCGGAGCGCCCCGAACAGACGATGCGCCGTGCCCGGCACGCCGATCATGCCGGCACCTTCGAGATTGACGAGCGCGATATTGTCGATGCTCGTGATGCCCTTCACCTTGAGCTTCGAATGCGGCTCCGCGCAGATGAGCGTTCCGGGTTTGCCGGGCGCGAAGGTATTGCGGATATAGATCGGAATGCGTCGCGAAATCGCGGGCGCCATCGTCTGCGGGTGGATCACTTTGGCGCCGAAATAGGCGAGTTCCATCGCCTCGTTGTAGGACAGCGAGTCGATCACCTGCGCATCCGGGACGAGCCGCGGGTCGGCGCTCAACACGCCGTCGACGTCCGTCCAGATGTGAATCGCATTCGCGTGGCAGAGCGCGCCGAAAATAGAACCGGAAAAATCGCTGCCGTTGCGCCCGAGAGTCGTCTGGATACCCCGCCGGTTGCTCGCGATGAAGCCCGTGATGATGAGCGTGCCCTGAAAGGATCTTTCGACGAGCGCATCGAAATTTCGCTGAGACGCGTCCCAGTCGACCGACGGGCCGAGCGAGCCCCAGTCGACCACGACAACCCGTCGGGCATCCAGCCATCGAACCTCGCCCGGGCGCTTGCCGCGCTCGCGCAGGAATTCGCTGAAGAGGCGGGTTGACCAGATTTCGCCGAAGCCTGCGATCAGGTCGCGGATGTTTTCAGCCGCGGCGCGGATGAGACGCACGCTGTTCAGTATCCCCTCAATATCGCCGAGTTCGGCGTCGAGCTGCGCGACAAACCTTGCCGCGGATTCGCGATCGAGGAGCGCCTCGGCAATAGTTACGTGGCGGACCCGCAAATCCGCGAGCTTCGCGACATAGGAGGCATCCTGCGACTCGGCGAGAGTGACGAGGCCGAGCAGCATGTCGGTGACGCCGCGGCAGGCCGACAGCACGACGCCGAGACGCCCTGGCTCCTGACTCTCGAGGATATCCGCGACGCGCCGGAAGCAATCCGCGTCGGCGACGCTCGAGCCGCCGAATTTGTGAACGATCCAATCCGAAGCAGTCATCTCAGCCTTTCTCTTGAAATCATTCGCCCTGAATCATCGCGCAACCGCAATGAGCGGCCGCGGGGAGACTCATGCCCCCACCGTTCGGCCGGCCACGTCAGGCGGTCCACGACTTGAAGTGATGCACTCGCGGGTAAGTCACCGGCAACTCTAACTTTGGGTGCCACCCACGGGCAAGGATCGGCCGGCCGCCCGCGTCGATCAGGTCGCCATCTGCTCGGCCGTGATCGTCATCGTGCTGGCGGCGCCGCTGCGAATCGCCGCCGCGAGGCTGAGCGTCCGGGGCAGCAGCCGATCGAAGTAAAAGCGCGCGGTCTCCTGCTTGGCGGTCGCGAATTCCCTGTCCTCATGCGTTCGTGCGCGCGCCGCGAGGTCGACCCAGCAGCAGGCAAGGAGCACATAGCCCGCGAAATTCAGGTAGTCCATGGCCGCGGCTGGCGCGGCATTCGGATCCGACTGGCTCGCCGCGACGAGCTCTGCGGTCAGCCGCTCCCATTCCGCCAGTTGCTCCGCTGCGATTTCCCGCCAGCGGGCAAGCTCGCCCTCAAGCTCGAGCGTCGCGTGGTCCGCACGAATCTTCGCCGCCATCCGCGCGACGGACACGCCGCCCGCCGGCAAGAGCTTGCGCACCAGGAGGTCATAAGCCTGAATGCCGTTGGTGCCTTCGTAGATCGAGGTAATGCGGGCGTCGCGCGAGAGCTGCTCGACGCCCGTCTCGCGGATATAGCCGTGCCCGCCATGAATCTGCACGGCGATCTGGGTCACCTCGATGGAGGCGTCGGTCAACACGGACTTGACGATGGGCGTGAGGATCGAGAGTTCCTCGTCCGCTTCCTTGCGGACTGCGGGATCGGCAGCGCGCTCCGCGCGATCCATCTGCAGGACGGTGTAGTAGGCCAGGAGCCGGCCGGCCTCGACCAGCGCCTTCTGCGTCAGGAGCATGCGGCGTACGTCAGCGTGCTCGATCAAGAGGTCCGCGCGATCGGCTCGCGCTTCCTTCGTCGTCGGTGCACGGCCCTGCCGCCGCTCGGTCGCATAGGCAACGCTCGCCTGCCGCGCGCATTCGGCGAGCGCCAGACCCTGCACACCCACCGTGATCCGCGCGTGATTCATCATCGTGAACATCGCGTGCAGGCCCCTGTTCGGCGGCCCGACGATCCAGCCGACCGAATTCTCGAAACTGAGCGCGCAGGTCGGCGACCCATGAATGCCCATCTTCTCTTCCACCGCCGTGCAAACGACGCCGTTCGGACTTCCACGTTTCCCGTCGGTTCCGGTCTGGTACTTCGGGACGGCAAACATGCTGATGCCGCGGCTGCCGATCGGCGCATCCGGCAGGCGCGCGAGCACGAGGTGGAGGATGTTGTCCGCCATGTCGTGATCGCCGTAGCTGATGAAGATCTTGTTGCCTGTGAGGCGGTAGCTCCCGTCGGGCTGCGGCACTGCGCGGGTGCGCAGGAGCCCGAGGTCGGAGCCGGCCTGCGGCTCCGTGAGACACATCGTCGCCGACCACTCGCCGCTTGCGATGCGGGGAATGAAGCGATTCTTGATGTCCTCGCTCCCGTGCAGCTCCATTGCAAGCATCGCTCCCTCCGCGAGTCCCGTGCACATGCGCCAGGCGAGATTTGCCGAAAGCAGGATTTCGTTGAGCCCGATGTGTGCGAGGTACGGCAGCCCCTGGCCGCCATAGCGCTCGTCGATGTTCATGCCGATCCAGCCGTCCGCGCCGAGCTGCCGGTAGCATTCGCGAAAACCCGGGGCAGTCGTCACCTGACCGTCCTTCAGGCGCACACCGAATCGATCGCCGGGCGCATTCGTCGGCACCACTTTTTCCGTGGCGAAGGCGCCGATGGCTTCGAGAATGCCATCGAACATGTCGCGCGTAACGTCCTTCAGCCCGATGGCGGTGAGCTCGGCCTCCACGTTCAGGAGATCGTGCAGGACGAAGCGCATTTCGTTCAACGGCGGGCGGTATTCGTACATCGCCGATCCTCTCATCGTCGCGGTCATGGCCGCAGTCGTGGACGCGGCCCGGGAGGCCCGGCCCAAGCTTACACCGCAGGCGGAACGCAGTCCGGCACCTCGTGCTCGCTCACCATCGTGAGCACGTCGTACTGCGCGACCGTCTCCCCGGCCTGATTCGTGATTTGTGTATCCCAGCGGACTTCACCGTAGCCTGCACCGATGCGGAGCGATTTCTCCTTGCAGGTGAAACGCACCTTGATACGGTCGCCCGGCCGCACGGGCTTCAGGAAGCGCAGGTGATCAAGGCCGTAGTTGGCGAGAACCGGGCCGTAAGGCGGGTCGACGAAGAGGCCCGCAGCCGCCGATACCAGGAAGTAACCGTGGGCGACGCGACCACCGAAGAGCGGGTTGCGGCGCGCAGCGGCCTCGTCCATGTGGGCATAGAAATGATCGCCCGAGAGTCGGGCAAACGCCTCGATATCCCCGAGCGTCACGGTGCGTTCCGCGGTCTGAATCGTGTCGCCGACCAGGAGTTCGTGAAACGCCTTGCGGAAGAGGTGTCGCTCGGATTGCCGTTGCCGCGCTCCCGCTGTCCAGCGTCCTGTAACCGCTGTAATGACATCCGGCGTTCCCTGAATCGCCGTTCGCTGCAGGTAATGCAGCACGCCGCGAATGCCGCCGAGCTCCTCGCCACCGCCCGCGCGTCCCGGACCGCCATGTACGAGATGCGCAAGCGGCGAACCGTGACCCGTCGATTCCTTCGCGCAGTGACGATTCACGACAAGCACCCGACCGTGGTATGGAGCGAGCCCGAGCGCGAAATGCGCCGCGATCGCATCGTCGGCCGTGAATACCGAACTCACGAGACTCCCGGCCCCGAGTCGTGCGAGACCGATCGCATCGTCGAGCGAGCCGTACGGTAGAACCGTCGACACCGGTCCGAAGGCTTCGACCTCGTGGATCGCGCGGGCGCGCTCGGGATTTCGGCATGCAAGCAATGTGGGCGCAACGAAGGCGCCACGCTCCGCATCGGCCCCCCGCACAGGGAACCTGCCCGGCCCACCCAGGATCACTTCGGCTTCCTGCGAGAGCTCCGCTATTCGCTCACGCACTTCGCGACGCTGACCGAGGCCGACGAGCGGTCCCATGCGCGTCTCTTTCTGACGCGGGTCGCCGACTTCGATGGCGCCGAGCGCGCTGCGTAGCGCCTCCAGCACCGCCTCGAGGGATTGCGCAGGCACGAGTGCCCTGCGGATCGCAGTGCACTTCTGCCCCGCCTTTACGGTCATCTCGCGCACGACCTCTTTCACGAACAGGTCGAATTCCTGCGTACCGGCCACCGCGTCGGGACCGAGCACGCAGGAATTGAGCGAGTCCGTTTCCGCCACGAAACGGACGGAATTCGTGATCACCATCGGATGCCGGCGCAATGCGCTCGCCGTGGCAGCCGATCCCGTGAACGACACGACATCCTGGCAGCCGAGATGCTCGAAGAGGTCACCGGCCGAGCCGCAGATGAGCTGCAGCGCTCCTGCCGGGACGATGCCCGACTCGGTGATCATGCGCACGAGAAGCTCGGTGAGATAGGACGTTGCCGTCGCGGGCTTGACGATCGCAGGTACGCCCGCGAGATAGGCGGGAGCGAACTTCTCGAGCATGCCCCAGCACGGAAAGTTGAACGCATTGATATGAACAGCTGCGCCTTCGAGCGGCACGCTGATGTGCTGGCCAACGAAGCCGCCGGATTTCGCAAGGACCTCGGTGCCGCCGTCGATATAGACACGACCGTTCGGGAGTTCCCGTACGCCCTTGCTCGCGAACACGAAGACCGTGCCGATGCCGCCGTCGATATCGATCCAGGAATCCGAGCGCGTCGCGCCCGTCGCATACGACAGGGCGTAAAGCTCCTCCTTGCGCTCGCCGAGGTACTTCGCAAGCGCCTTCAGTTGCGCCGCGCGCTCATGAAATGTCAGCCGTCGAAGGTTCGGACCGCCGACGCGTCGCGAGTGCTCGAGTACGGCCCGGAAGTCAACGCCGCCCGAGGATGTCTCGGCGATGACCTCGCCCGTGGTCGCATCGCGCAACCTTGCCTGTTCCCCGTTTCCGGCGAGCCAACGATCCATTACATAGTTTAGAAGCTGCATGGGCCTTCCGAGTTCTAAGAGCGCCGGTGATCGATGACGCGCTTCGCCTTGCCGATCGAGCGCTCGACGCTTCCCGGCTCGCCGATGATGACCTCGGCACTGACGCCGACATAGGACTTGATCTTGTGGGTGAGGCGCGCAGCGCAATCCTCCGGAGCGCCCTCTGCGGTCCGCTCGACCATGATCAGCAGCCGGTCGAGCGAGCCCACCCGGGAAACTTCCAGCCGGAAGTGCGGAGCGAGCCCCACCTGCTTCAGCACCAGCTCCTCGATCTGGGTCGGGAACACGTTCACGCCGCGGATGATCAGCATGTCGTCTGTTCGCCCGGTGATCTTCGCCATGCGCCGCATCGAGCGCGCCGTAGGCGGCAGAAGGCGCGTCAGGTCGCGAGTGCGGTAGCGGATCATGGGTAGCGCCTGCTTCGTAAGAGATGTGAATACAAGCTCGCCCGGCTCGCTGTCGGGGAGCACTCGCCCAGTCGCGGGATCGATGATTTCCGGATAGAAGTGATCTTCCCAGATGACCGGACCGTCTTTCGTCTCGACACACTCGTTCGCGACGCCCGGGCCCATGATTTCCGACAGGCCGTAGATATCGACCGCGTCGAGGTCGAGACGCTCTTCGATTTGCGCGCGCATCGCCTCCGTCCAGGGCTCGGCGCCGAGGATCGCAATCTCGAGCGAACTCGCGCGCGGATCCAGACCCTGCTTCTCGAACTCCTCGGCAATATTGAGGAGATAGGACGGCGTCACCATGATGACGTGTGGCTTGAAATCGTTGATGAGCTGCACCTGCTTTTCCGTCTGGCCTCCCGACATGGGAACGACGGTGCAGCCGAGGCGCTCGGCGCCGTAGTGCGCGCCAAGCCCGCCGGTGAAGAGGCCGTAGCCGTACGCCACGTGCACGATGTCTCCGGGACGGCCGCCTGCGGCGCGAATTGAACGCGCCACGAGCCCGGCCCAGGTATCGATGTCAGCGCTCGTGTACCCGACGACGGTCGGTTTGCCCGTCGTGCCGCTCGAGGCATGGATACGCACGACCTGCTCGCGCGGCACCGCGAACATCCCGAAGGGATAGTTGTTACGCAGGTCGTCCTTCGTCGTGAACGGAAACTTCGCGAGATCTTCGAGGGAGCGCAGATCCTGCGGGCCGACGCCCGCTTCGTCGAACGTGCGCCGGTAGTGCGGTGAGTTCCCGTACACGTGCTCGAGCGTCCGTCGAAGCCTCGATAGCTGCAGCGCCGAGAGTTCATCACGGCTCGCCCGCTCGATGGGCTCGAGCGCGGCGGGCTGTCCGGAACGTCGGGCTCGAGCCACCATGCCTTACCTCTCCCCGGTCCCGGGAATCACAGTACCGCCGACCCGCGCAGAACGGCCGCGGAAAAGCGCGATGCGCGTCCCCTGCTGGTTGGCGACCTCGATATCGTAAAGGCCGTGTCGGCGGCCCCGCGACTGCTCCCCGGCCGTAGCCGTGAGCAGATCGCCCTCGCGTGCCGGGGCCAGGAATTCGATCGCGGCCGACGCGGCGAACGTGTTCTCGTTGTACGAGTTGCAGGCATAGGCGAACGCGGTGTCAGCGAGCGCGAAAATGAGGCCACCGTGACAGATCGCGTGCCCATTCAGCATGTCGTGACGCACGCGCATCGAGAGCGTCGCGCGTCCCGCGCCAATCGACTTGATTTCGATGCCGAGGGCACGCGCCGCGACGTCCCGGGAATAAAGTTCGGTAGCCGCCTGCTGCGCAAGCTCCGCTGCGTCCGTCATGATGCCGCTCTCCTTCAGCGCCCTGTGAACGCCGGCGTGCGCTTTTCGATGAACGCGCGAACGCCTTCGCGGTAGTCTTCGCTCGCGCCCAACTCACGCTGGTAGTCGCGTTCCAGGTTAAGCTGCTCCTCGAGCGTGTTCTGCCAGGCCGCGCCGAGTGCCTGTTTCGTACGCGCGAGACCTCGCGTAGGCGCCGACGCGAAATGGCCCGCGAGCTTGTCGACCTCCAGCCCCAGCATTTCATCCTCGACGACCTTCCAGATCATTCCCCAGTCCGCCGCAAGAGTGGCGCTCAGCTTGTCGCCGGTCAACGCAAGACCCAGGGCGCGAGCCGGGCCCACGAGCCGCGGCAGCGTCCAGGTACCACCCGAGTCCGGCACGAGCCCGAGCTTGCAGAACGCCTGGACGAAACTCGCCGAACGCGCAGCAATGACGATGTCACAGGCGAGCGCGATATTCGCGCCCGCACCCGCCGCGACTCCATTGACCGCCGCAATCACCGGCATCGGCAGGTGGCGGATGGCGAGGATGAGCGGCGCATAGTACTTCTCGATGGACTCGCCGAGATCAACGCCGGCAGCACCGGGCGCCACGGCGCGGTCGTTGAGGTCCTGCCCCGCACAGAAGCCACGGCCGGCGCCGGTGATGACGAGTACGCGCGCACCCGCCGCCGACGTGACCTTTGAAAGTGCGTCACGCACTTCCCCGTGCATCGCCACCGTGAAACTGTTGAGCCGGTCAGGACGATTGAGCGTTAATCGCGCAATGCCCGCATCGATCTGGAACAGGATCGTCTCGTAAGTCATGCGTTGTCCCTCGCCGCCCGCTGCTATCAGCGCGAATCGTAGGTCAGCTCGATCTCGTTCGTCACTGGATGAGCCTGGCAGGCAAGGATGAAACCCTCGGCGAGCTCGTGCTGTTCCAGTGCATAGTTCGTATGCATTTCAACCTTGCCCTTGACGAGCCGCGTACGACAGGTGGAGCAGACGCCGGCGCGGCAAGAGAACGGCAGGTCGAGACCTGCTTCGCCTGCGGCATCGAGCACGGACGTGCCGTCCATCGGCATTTCGAACGATCGCGTACGGCCGTCGATGAGTACTGAGACCCGGGCGAGGTGCGCGCGCACGGCAGGCGCCGCAGCCGCCGCAACGACCGCTGGCTTCGGTTGCTCGCCGGTCGGGCCAGCGACCAGGAAATGCTCGCCATGGACGCGCCCCGCATCGACACCCTTCGCAGCCAGCGCGGCTGCCAGGCGTTCGATCATGTCGCCAGGACCGCAGAGAAAATACTCATCGACCGCCTTTGCATCGAAAAGACCGGGTGCCAGCTCCTCGAGCTTCGCCGCCGTCAGGCGGCCGTTGTAGAGCTCGATCTCCTGGCTTTCGGCCGTGAGGAGAAAATGCAAGCCAAAGCGCGTGACATAGCGGTCTTTCAGTGCTTGCAGCTCTTCGATGAAAAGTACGGCATCGGCGTCATGATTCCCGTAGAAAAGGAGCACGCGGCTGTCCGCTTCGGATTCCAAGAGCTGTCGCACGATGGAAATGACCGGCGTGATCCCGATGCCGGCCGCGAAAGCGACGCTCAGCCGCGAGTGCGCCGGCCGCGGACCCGGATGAAAGCTGCCGTTCGGCATCAGCACATCGATAAAGTCTCCCGGCCGCAACTGATCCGCGACGAAGCCCGAGAAGCGACCGCCCGCAATCCGTCGCACGCAGATCGAGAGCGATTGCGCCGAGGGCGAGCTCGAGATCGAATACGTACGCCGCAATTCCTCGCCGTTCACCCGGGCCCGGAGTCCAAGATGCTGGCCCGCCTCGAAGCGGAAGTTCTGCGCCTGGCCGGGTGGAACTTCGAAGGTGAGGGAGACCGCGCGGTCGGTGTCGGCGCGCTTTTCGACGACCCGAAGTGAGTGGTACTGCAGCACGCCGCTCAGCTCACAGACACTTGAAGCGCTCGAAGGGCTCGAGGCAATCGAAGCATCGATAGAGCGACTTGCAGGGCGTCGAACCGAACTCCGAAGTGCGCTCTGTTCGTACGGAATGGCAGTGTGGGCACGCGACATCTTCGTCGTTCAGGTCGGCGGCGCTCCGGTGAGCACCGTGCAGGCGCTCGGGCGGCACGATGCCGGATTCGGCGAGCTTGCGTCGTCCGGCTTCGCTGATCCATTCGGTCGTCCAAGGGGGACTCACGATCGTCCGGATACTCGCGGAAAACCCCTGGGCCGCAAGCGCTTCCTGCACCAGCTGACGGATGAAATCGGTCGCCGGGCAGCCTGAATACGTCGGCGTCAGCCCGATCTCGATCCCGCTCGCTTTCGCCTCGACGTACCGCACGATGCCGAGATCGACGATGGCGATCGTCGGTATCTCCGGATCGGGCACCTCGCGCAGAATGCTCCATATGCGCTCCACACTCGGCGCTAACTCCGTCGCGGCCGTGCTCACCATTGCGCTCCCGGATACGCCCGCTGCAAGAACTGCATGTCAGCGAGGAGAAAACCGAGTGTCTCTCCGTGCTGCCCGCGCTTGCCTGCCGTGAGCTTCCCGCGCTCCTTCGGCACGGTGAGCGTCGCCTCCCCGATGGCGGCGAGCACCGCCGCGCGCCAGCGCGACTCAAGCGCTGCAAGCGATGGGGCGATGCCGGCCTCTTGCATGGCCCGATCGGTCGCATCGACGTCAAAGAATTCGTTGGTATATGGCCAGAGTTCGGTGAGCGCGAGCTGCACGCGACGGTGGCTTTCCTCGGTGCCGTCGCCGAGCCGGACGAGCCAGCGCGAGCTGAAGCGCCAGTGGTACTGCGTTTCCTTGAGCGCCTTCGCGGCGATACCTGCAAGGCGCGCGTCCTTCGAATGGGACAGATCCGCATAGAGTTCACGCTGGTAGGCGCCGATCAGGAACTGGCGGACAATGGTCGCGCCAAAGTCGCCGTTCGGCTGCTCCGCGAGCGTGAGATTGCGAAACTCGGGCACATCCCTGAGGAATGCGAGCGCGTCCTCGCTCCGGCCACAGCCTTCGAGTTCCCCCGCATAAGAAAGAAGGAGTCGGGCCTGCCCGAGAAGGTCGAGGGCAATATTGGCGAGGCCGAGGTCTTCCTCGAGCGCCGGCGCATGACCAACCCACTCCCCGAGCTGCTGCGCGAGCACGAGGCTCGTGTCGCCGAGCCGGAGCAGATAATCGAAGTGCGCCTGGCTCACAGGTTCTTCACCTCTTCCGGGATGTCGTAGAACGTCGGATGGCGATAGACCTTGTCGCGAGCGGGCTCGAAGAGCGCGGCGCCCTCACCCGGATCCGACGCCACGAGATCGCTCGATCGCACGACCCAGATGCTCACGCCTTCCATGCGTCTCGTGTAGAGATCGCGGGCGTGTTCGATTGCCATCGTGGCATCAGCCGCATGCAGGCTTCCTGCGTGTTTGTGTTCGAGGCCGGCCTTGGAGCGAATGAACACCTCCCAGAGCGGCCAGTCCGTGCGTGCTTCGGTCATCGCGGGATTCCTCCGGATATTCTTCAGGCCGCAGCGGCGGCGCTGCGTGCCCGCTGCTTCTGTGCGTAAGCGGTCGCAGCCTCCCGCACCCAGCGCCCCTCTTCGTGAGCCCGCCGCCGAGCGTCGAGCCGCTCGCGATTGCAGGGGCCGTTGCCTTTCAGCACTTCGTTGAATTCCGTCCAGTCGATAGCGCCAAACCGGTAATGCTGGCGTTGCGCGTCCCAGGCAAGTTCGGGATCGGGCACTTTGAGGCCCAGGAACTCCGCCTGCGGCACCGTGACATCGATGAATCGCTGGCGGAGGTCATCGTTGCTGATGCGCTTGATCTTCCAGCGAGTCGATTGTGCGCTGTGTTTCGAATCGGTGTCGCTCGGGCCAAACATCATGAGTGACGGCCACCACCAGCGGTTGAGCGCCGACTGTGCCATCGCCTGCTGTTCGCGCGTACCGCTCGCGAGCGTCATCATGATTTCGAAGCCCTGCCGCTGATGAAAGCTCTCTTCCTTGCAGATGCGGATCATTGCGCGCGCATAGGGGCCGTACGAACAGCGGCAGAGCGGGATCTGATTCATGATGGCGGCCCCGTCCACGAGCCAGCCGATGGCGCCGATGTCGGCCCAGCTCACGGTCGGGTAGTTGAAGATGCTGGAGTATTTCGCGGTTCCCGCGAGGAGCTGCTCGATGAGCTCCGCCCGCGAGACGCCGAGGGTTTCCGCAGCGCTATAAAGGTAGGCGCCGTGGCCGCCCTCGTCCTGCACCTTGGCGATCAGTACCGCCTTGCGCCTCAAGGTCGGGGCCCGCGTGATCCAGTTGCCCTCGGGCAGCATGCCGACGATTTCGGAATGCGCGTGCTGGGACATCTGCCTTATGAGGGTCTGGCGGTAGGCGGGCGGCATCCAGTCCTTGGGCTCGATCCGCTCTTCCCGGTCGACGCGCGCAAGGAATTGCGCTTCAAGCGCCGCAGTCTCGGCGGCGGACACGTGCAGCTCGCTGCGGCCAAGCTGGTCGAGTCCCTGCGTATACATGGCGGTCAAGGCTCCGGGTCGGACGGCGCGGCCAATGTGACACATAACACTTCGTATCTCAAACTTTTCTGTGTCATATTGGCAAGGCCGTGAAAACACGCTACGACAGCGCCGTGGCAGAATTGAAGCACGCCTTCCTGCGCCAGCGGCCGCTCAGGGCGGGCTCACTCATCATTACGCTCTTCGGCGACTCCATCGCACCGCGCGGCGGCGAGATCGCGCTCGCAAGCCTTATCGCGGTGCTGTCGTCCTTTGGACTGACGGAGCGCCTCGTCCGCACGGCGGTCGGACGGCTTGCGCAGGAGGGTTGGCTCGCTGCGCAGCGCGAGGGCCGTCTCAGCTACTACGGCCTCACGCGCATCGGCCGCGAGCGCTTTGCCGAGGCTACCCGGCGCATCTATGCCCCGCCGCCGGCGGACTGGCGCGGCCGCTGGACGCTCGTGCTCGCCGATGCCCGCAATCGCGGCCGCAAGGCACTACGCGATGAGCTCGAATGGCTCGGCTTCGGCCAGCTCGCGCCCGGCACGTTCGCGCACCCCGACACCGACATGAACCGCGTACGGCGCGAGATGACCGATCCAACGCTCCTTGAGGACGCGTTGATCCTGACAGCGCAGGCGCACGACGCCCGCTCCGATCGGGAACTCATCGAGCGCGGCTGGAATCTCGCCGACCTCGAACGGCGTTATCGTCGCTTCCTGTCGCTTTTCGGACCGCTCCTTAAGGCCGTCGCTGCGCGCTCTTCACCGCCGCCCGAGGCGAGTCTTGTCGCCCGCACGCTCCTCGTGCATGAGTACCGCCGCGTACATCTGCGTGATCCCCTGCTGCCCCGGTCGCTCCTGCCGAAGGATTGGGCGGGTTCCGCTGCCTACGAGTTGTGCCGGCGGTTGTACGGGCTCGTGTATCGGGCGGCCGACCGCCACCTCGATGCCGTGGCCTCGACTCGCCGAGGACCCCTGCCGGACCCGGAAGCCGATTTGCATCGCAGATTCGGCAGCCCGTAGCTCGAATGCGGGCCGCAGCCCGCATGACATAGTCCTATAACCATTCGTCTGCCAGCGCCGTGAATCCGCTTGTAAACTTGACGGCATGGAGCGACCGGCGCTCCGACAGCCGAGGTTCCCGATGTCGCTGACGCATCTCGAGCGCCTGGAGGCCGAGAGCATGCATATCATGAGGGAGGTCGTCGCGGAGTGCGATCGGCCCGTCATGTTGTATTCGATCGGCAAGGACAGCGCGGTGATGCTGCACCTTGCCCTCAAGGCCTTCCACCCCGCGAAGCCGCCCTTCCCGCTCCTGCACGTCGATACGACCTGGAAGTTCCGCGAAATGATCGCGTTTCGCGATCAACGCGTGGCGGAACTCGGACTCGAACTCATCGTGCACGTAAACCCGGAAGGCAAGGCGCGCGGTGTCAGTCCGATCACGCACGGCTCGGCCGTCCACACGGACGTGATGAAGACCCAGGCTCTGAAGCAGGCGCTCGATCAGTTCGGGTTCGATGCCGCCTTCGGCGGCGCGCGGCGCGATGAGGAGAAATCGCGCGCCAAGGAGCGCATCTTCTCGTTTCGTTCGGCGCAACATCGCTGGGACCCGAAGCGCCAGCGGCCCGAGCTCTGGCGCGTCTACAACACCCGCAAGGGCAAGGGCGAGAGCCTGCGTGTGTTTCCGCTCTCGAACTGGACCGAACTCGATGTGTGGCAGTACATCCACCGCGAGAACATTCCGATCGTGCCGCTCTATTTCGCCAAGCCCCGCCCCGTCGTAAGCCGCGACGGCACGCTGATCATGGTCGACGATGAGCGGCTGCCGCTCGCGCCCGGCGAGCGTCCGGTCACGAAGATGGTCCGCTTCCGCACGCTCGGCTGTTATCCACTCACCGGAGCCATCGAGAGCACGGCGGACACGCTCCCGGCGATCATCCAGGAGATGCTGCTCACGACAACGTCCGAACGGCAGGGGCGCGTCATCGACCACGACGCGTCAGCGTCGATGGAAAAGAAGAAGCAGGAAGGCTATTTCTGATGGCGCACCAGTCGGATCTCATTGCGGGAGACATCCTTCGCTACCTCGACTCGCAGGAGAACAAGGGGCTCCTGCGCTTCATGACCTGCGGCAGTGTCGATGACGGCAAGTCGACGCTGATCGGGCGCCTGCTCTACGAGTCGAAGCTCATCTTCGAGGACCAGCTCGCAGCCGTCGCGGCGGATTCGAAGAAGGTCGGCACCCAGGGCGGGGAACTTGATCTCGCGCTCCTCGTCGATGGCCTCGCCGCCGAACGGGAACAGGGCATCACGATCGACGTGGCCTACCGCTTCTTCTCGACCGAGCGTCGCAAGTTCATCGTTGCCGACACGCCGGGTCACGAGCAGTACACGCGCAACATGGTGACCGCCGCTTCGAATTCCGACGCCGCCGTCGTGCTCATCGACGCGCGCAAGGGCGTTCTGACGCAGACGCGCCGCCACAGCTACATTCTCTCGCTCCTCGGCATCCGTCATGTGATCCTCGCGGTCAACAAGATGGACGCAATCGGTTACGCCGAGCCCGTGTTCAAGTCGATCGTCACCGACTACCGGACATTCGCGGGCGAAATCGGCATCAAGGATGTGACCGCCATACCGCTCTCGGCCCTGAAGGGCGACAACGTCATCAGCGCGAGTGCCGCCACCCCCTGGTATCAAGGGCCGACCCTGATGGGTCACCTCGAGAGCCTCGCCGTCGACGAATCGCTGGCAGACGCACCGCTGCGCTTTCCCGTGCAGTGGGTCAACCGGCCGAACCAGGACTTTCGTGGCTACACCGGCATGATCGCGAGCGGAACCTTGAGCAAGGGCGAGCGCCTGCGCGCACTGCCTTCCGGCCGCGAGAGCCGCGTAGCGCGCATTCTCGGGCCACAGGGCGACCTTGAGCGCGCCGTCGCCGGGCAGTCCGTCACGGTGGCTCTGACCGACGAGATCGACGTAGGCCGCGGGGACGTGCTGGCGGCTGCCGAGTCGCCGCCCGCCATCGCGGACCAGTTCCAGGTGACGATCATCTGGATGCACGAGGAGCCGATGCTTCCCGGCCGCCCGTATCTCCTCAAGATGGGCACGCGCATGGTCACCGCGAGCATCACGTCGCCGAAATACAAGGTGAACGTGAACACGCTAGAGCACCTCGCGGCCAAGCAGCTCGAGCTGAACGAAATCGGCGTCTGCAACCTGAGCGTCGACCACCCCATCCCCTTCGACGCCTACGCCGACAATCGCGACATGGGCGGGTTCCTCCTCATCGACCGCCTGAGCAACGACACGCTCGGCGCAGGGCTCGTTCACTTCGCGCTGCGCCGGGCGGACAACATCCACTGGCAGGCGCTCGACGTGAACAAGACCGCGCGCGCGCGGGTCAAGGGCCAGCGTTCGTGCATCCTGTGGTTCACCGGCCTCTCGGGCGCCGGCAAATCGACGATCGCAAATCTCATCGAAAAGCGCCTGCACGCGCTCGGACGACACACGTACATTCTCGATGGCGACAACGTCCGTCACGGGCTCAACAAGGACCTGGGCTTCACCGACGCGGACCGCGTCGAGAACATCCGGCGCGTCGCCGAAGTGTCGCGCCTCATGGTGGATGCGGGCCTGATCGTCATCGTGTCCTTCATTTCGCCGTTTCGCGCGGAACGACGCATGGCGCGCGAGCTGGTGGGTCCCGGGGAATTCCTCGAGGTGTTCGTCGATACCCCGCTCGCAGATGCGGAGAAGCGCGACGTCAAGGGACTGTATGCGAAGGCGCGGCGCGGCGAACTCAAGAACTTCACCGGCATCGACTCGCCCTACGAACCGCCGGAGCAGGCGGAGATACGCATCGACACGACGCTGGTCGGGCCCGAAGAAGGAGCGCAGATCGTGGTCGCCGCCCTCGAGCGCGCCGGCATCCTGACGCCCGCGACGGACGAACAATGGTCGCTGTGATGCCGCGATCGCCCCGAGCTTAGCCCCAGACCTCGCGCGCGACCTCCACGACGAGCTCGAGCTTGCGCCACTGCTCCGCTTCGGAGAGCGCATTGCCGTGGTGGGTGCTCGAGAAGCCGCACTGGGGCGAGAGGCAAAGATTCTCGAGCGGCACGAATTTCGCGGCGGCGGCTATGCGGCGCTTGAGCTCCTCCTTGCTCTCGATCGCGCCGACCTTCGTTGTCACCAGGCCAAGGACAATCTTCCTGGACTTCGGCAGGTAGCGCAGCGGCTCGAAGCCACCGGCACGCTCATTATCGAATTCCATGAAAAAGCCGTCGACGTTGCTCAAGAACATGGCCTCGGCGACCTCCTCGTAGCCGCCCTCTGCGACCCAGGAGCTTTTGAAATTACCGCGGCAGGTGTGCATGGTGATGGCCATGTCCGCCGGCCGGCCCGCGAGCGCCGCGTTGATCACCGTGGCGTAGGTGCGCGGGAGCTTCGCCGGATCGTCGCCGTTCGCGACGCAGGTTGCCCGGACCTTCGGGTCGCAAAGGTAGGCGAACGACACGTCGTCGAGCTGAAGATAGCGGCAACCCGCGGCGGCGAAGTCCGCGATCGCCCGCCGATAGGCGAGCCCGAGATCCGACCAGAACTCATCAAGGTCCGGATACGCCACCTGCGAGACGCCCTTGCGTCCCGCGCGCAGATGCAGCATCGACGGCGACGGAATGGTGAACTTCGCCGTGCGTAGCGTGCACGCCTTCAGGAAGCTGAAGTCCTCGACCAGGATCGGCTTTGCAATATGGACTTTGCCCGTGACAGTCGCTATCGGCGGCTGTTCCTCGGTCTGGCCGAATCGGGGCCCTGGATTCTCGGCGACCGATACACCCTCGATCCGGCGGAGAAAATCGATATGCCACCAGTCGCGGCGCAGTTCGCCGTCCGTGATCGACTCGAGTCCGATCTCCTCCTGCTTCGCCACGACCGTGCGAATCGCCGCGTCTTCCGCCCGGCGCAGTTCCGTTGCCGAAAGCCTCCCGTCGCGGAAACCGCGCCGGGCGTCGATCAGGGATTGCGGACGCAGGAGGCTACCGACCTGGTCTGCGCGAAACGGTGGCTTCATCGTCGTCTCCCGTCGTTCGCGAGCGCCTTCTCGAGCGCCGCCAGCATCTGAAACAGCGACTCGAGTCTGCGCTCGCCGTAGAGCCTCGCGATCCGGCGGTAGCCCGCTTCCGAGCCGCCCGCGCCTTGCGCGAGCATGCGCACGCCCCTCGCCGTCAGCATCACGACCTGGCGTCGCCGGTCGCCGGCGCCGCGCCGGCGGCTGATGAGCCGCGCCTCCTCAAGATCCCTCAGGATGCGCGTGAGGCTCGGCGCGAGCAGCACCGCGCGCCGCGCGAGCGTTGTCACGTCGAGGCTGCCGGCGCTGTAGAGCACCCTCAGCACCCGCCACTGCTGCTCGGTGACCTCGAGCGTGCGCAGGTGCGGGCGGAAGTACTGCATCGCGGCCTCGCGCGCGCGCATCAGCGCGAGCGGCAGCGACTCGGACACGTCGCGCATCCTCACCCTGGCGGGTGCGGTACGTCTTTTGCCGTTGCTTAACATGTTAATGAAAGGCTTGGCTTTGCCGTGGCAGATGCTTAACATGTTAACCTAACGTGAGCACCAGGCGATACCCGGAGGAACTTGAACACCCGCCGTGGCCAAACGGGCAGGTCTGCGGCGCCGTCCTCAACTACCGCGCCGACCTCGTAGAGCTCGGCGAGCGCATGCTGGCCGCGCCCTACCTTGCGCCACCGCAGGCACCGGTCCTGTACCTGAAGCCCCGCAATACCTGGATCGCAGACGGCGACCCGATTCCCCTGCCCGCCCCTGAAGTTCGGCTCTGTGTCGGTACGACACTCGGCCTCGTATTCGGGCGAGCCTGCGTACGCGCCACCGAGGCGACCGCGGGCGAGTTCATCGCGGGCCTCTGCGTCATCAACGATGTTTGCCTCCCGCACGAGCTCATCTTCCGGCCCGCGATCCGGGAGCGATGCCGGGACGGCTTCTGCCCCATCGGCGCAGTGACCGCAATGCGTCCCAGCGACCTGTCCGCCGACCGACGCCTAAGTACGTACATCAACGGGGAGCTGCGCGCGGAATGGAACACCAGTCAGTGCGTGCGATCGGCCGCACGCCTGATCGAGGACGTTTCCGCATTCATGACGTTCAGTCCCGGCGACATCCTTATGCTCGGGACGCCGCGCGACATGCCAATCGCCCTGACCGGCGACCGGGTCGTAGCGGAAGTCGAGGGTATCGGCCGGCTTGAAAATCCCGTCACAGCGCAGGACGGAACGTGAAACGCGGCCGCGTCGCGCATGCGGGAGCGATTCACGGTTGCCGGCCGCATGAGCGCGGCCTGCAACTCGACGATGGTCGAGTCCTCGACGAGACCGCAGTGGTCTGGCTGCCACCTGTCGAGCTCGGCACAGTCTTTGCCGTCGGCCTCAACTATGCCGATCATGCCCGGGAGCTCGCGTCGGCGAAGCCCGCGGAACCCCTCCTCTTTCTAAAGAGCCCCGGCGCAGTCGCCGGGCATCGTGCAAACACCCGTCGGCCATCGGGCGTCGAATTCATGCATTACGAATGCGAGCTTGCCGTGATCATCGGCCGCGCCGGCAAGCGCATCACCCGGGGCGAGGCATTGAGCCATGTCGGCGGTTACTCGGTCGCAAACGACTATGCGATTCGTGACTACCTGGAAAATTACTACCGGCCGAACCTGCGCGTGAAGAACCGGGATGGCTGCACGCTCCTCGGCCCCTGGCTCGTCGACTCCACCGACGTACCGGACCCGCAGAATCTCGCCCTCCGCACCGTCGTCAATGGCAAGATCACGCAGCGGGGCAATACCCGCGACATGATCTTCGGCGTTGCGGAACTCATCGAGTACCTGAGTTCCTTCCTGACGCTCGCGCCGGGCGACGTGATCCTCACGGGCACACCGCAAGGCGTCGTCAATGTCGACGCTGGCGATGAAGTGGTCACGGAAATCGACGGGATCGGCCGACTCATGAACACACTCGTCGGCGACGCCGTATTCGGGCTCGCGCCGGCGCGCTGAAGGGGATTGAAGGAGAACGCTCGTGGGAAAGCTCGCACTCGCCGCCAAGGTCACGCATGTGCCTTCGCTCTATCTCTCGGAACTGCCTGGCAGGCACCACGGCTGCCGGCAGGCGGCGATCGATGGTCACTTCGAGATCGGCAAGCGCTGCCGTGAACTTGGCGTCGACACCGTCGTCGTGTTCGACGTCCATTGGCTCGTGAATGCCGGCTATCACGTCAACTGTGCACCTGCCTTTGAAGGCATCTACACGAGCAACGAGCTGCCGCATTTCATCAAGAACATGCCGTACAAGTTCGAGGGCAACGCGCCGCTCGGACACCTGATCGCGCAAGCCGCCACTGCGGACGGCGTCTTCACGCGGGCCCACGACGCGACCACGCTTGACCTCGAATACGGAACACTCGTGCCGATGCGCTATATGCACATGGATCCGCAGAACCACTTCAAGGTGATTTCGATCGCGGCCTGGTGCGCCTGGCACAAGCTCGAGACGAGCGCGCGCTTCGGCGCCGCCGTGCTCAAGGCCATCGAGGATGAATACGAGGGCACCGTCGCCGTGCTCGCGAGCGGCTCGCTCTCGCACCGCTTCAACGACGACGGCAGCCCCGAGGAATCGATCCACCAGATAAGCGATGAGTTCTTCCGCCAGGTGGACCTCAAGGTCGTCGAGCTCTGGAAGCGCGGGGACTTCAAGACCTTCATCGAGATGCTACCGGCCTACGCCAAGCGCTGCGAGGGGGAAGGCGGCATGCATGACACGGCGATGCTCCTCGGCCTCCTCGGCTGGGATCTGTACGATCGCCCGGTCGAGATCGTCACGGACTATTTCCCGAGCTCCGGCACCGGCCAGATCAACGCGATCTTCCCGGTCACCTGAGCGACGAGCCTGCCATGGCGCATCTCACCATCGAGTACACGGCCAACATCAGGTCCGAAGCGAACGTCGCCGTGCTGCTGCAGAAAGCGAACGACATCATCATCGCCCAACAAATCGACCAGCACGGTGTCTTCCCGGTCGGCGGCATCCGCTCGCGCGCGGTGGAGCTTGTCGACTACCGGATGGCGGACGGCGCAGCGGACTACGCCTTCGTGCATGCCACATTCAAGATCGGCGCGGGCCGACCGCAGGCGGTCAAGAAAAAGGTCTGCGACGAATTGTTCGACATGATGAAGGCGCATTTTGCGGACCTCTACGCCAAACGTTACCTCGCCCTGTCGATGGAGCTCTATGAGTTCGACGAGGGTGGCACGTACAAGCACAACAACGTGCACGCGAGATTTCGCAAGTGAGCCAGGGTGGACGGACACTTGCCGGCGATGCTGTACGCGCCCTCGCGCTCAGGCTCGACGAGGCAGAACGGAACCGGCGCCAGGTCCGCCAGTTCACGCTCGAGCATCCGGGCATGACCATCGATGACGCGTACGCGATCCAGCGCGAATGGGTGGCGATCAAGATCCGCGCTGGCCGACGCCTGCGGGGTCGCAAGATCGGCCTCACCTCGCGCGCCATGCAGCAGTCCTCGCAGATCGACGAGCCCGACTACGGGGACCTGCTCGATGACATGTTTTTCGAGGATGGCGCGCGCATTCCGGCAGCGCGGTTCATCGTGCCGCGGCTCGAAATTGAACTCGCGTTCGTCCTGAAGCGCGCCCTGCGCGGGCCCGGCTGCACGCTGGAGCAAGCACTCGCAGCGACCGACTACATCGTGCCTGCCATGGAAATCATCGACGCGCGCATCGAATCATTCGATTCCGTGACGAAAGCGCCGCGCCGAGTGCAGGACACCATCTCGGACAACGCCGCCAATGCCGGCATCGTGCTTGGCCGCCAGCGCATCCTGCCCGACTCGGACCTGCGCTGGATCGCCGCTCTCTGCTACCGCAATGACGTCATCGAGGAATCGGGCGTCGCCGCCGCGGTGCTCAATCACCCCGCGAACGGCATCGCCTGGCTCGCCAACAAGCTTGCGGCGCACGAGGTTGGCCTCGAGGCCGGACTCATCGTGCTTGCCGGCTCCTTCATTCGCCCGATTCCGGTCTGCGCGGGCGATGTCTTTCGCGCGGACTATGGGACGCACGGCTCGGTCGCGTGCGAATTCGTCTAGCGTTACATCGAGGTCACAACGTGGATCTGCCCCGCAATCAATTCAAACTCGCCCTCGCCGCCGGCCAACGCCAGTTCGGACTCTGGGTCAACATGGCGAGCGGCTATGCGGCTGAAATCTCGGCTGGCGCCGGCTTCGACTGGCTTGTGATCGACGGCGAACATGGACCGAACACGGTGCAGACCGTGCTCGCGCAAGTCCAGGCGCTTGCGGCGTATCCGGCGCATCCGATCGTGCGCATCGCCGAGGGCCATCCCGTCACGATCAAGCAGATGATGGACATCGGCGTGCAGACGATCCTCGTACCGATGGTCGAAAGCGCCGCGCAGGCACGTGAGCTCGCGCGCGCCATGCGCTATCCGCCGCGCGGCATCCGCGGCGTTGCGAGCTCGGTGGTGCGCGCCTCGCGCTGGAATCGGATTCCGGGCTACCTGTCGAAGGCGGATGCCGAAGCGTGCCTTATCGTGCAGATCGAGACGCAGGCGGGCCTTGCTGCCATCGAACAGATAGCGGCCATCGATGGCGTCGATGCACTCTTCATCGGTCCGTCGGATCTTGCGGCAAGCATGGGGCATCTCGGCAATTCCAAGCTGCCCGAAGTGCAGCGGGCGGTCGAAGACGGTATTCGGCGAATCTGCAAGGCTGGCAAGCCGGCCGGCATCCTGGCGACGGATGAAAGCCTCGTGCGCCGTTATCTCGATCTCGGCTGCAGCTTTGTCGGTGTCGGGCTCGACGCGTCGCTCCTCGCCACGGTGACGCAGGAGCTTGCCGCCCGCTATCGGGCACTCAAGGACCCGAAACCATGACCGAACGAAGGGAATCTCCGGCAGTCTCCGGCGATGTGCTCGCACGGCATCTCGCCGCCCTCGATCTGCATCTCGCACGCTTTCGCCGGGACGGACTCTCGCACCTCATCGACGGCAAACTGACGCCCGCTGCAAGCGGCGCGACGTTCACCACGGAGTCTCCGGTCGACGGCCAGTTGATCACGCGGGTTGCGCGCGGCACGGCTGAAGACATCGGTCGAGCTGCAATGGCCGCGCGAGCAGCGTTTCCGTCCTGGAAGGCATTGGGCGCCGTCAAGCGCCGCACCTTGCTGCATGCCATTGCCGACCGGATCGAAGCGCGCGCAGAGGAAATTGCGCTGCTCGAATGCTGGGACACGGGACAAGCGCACCGCTTCATGTCGAAGGCGGCGCTCCGCGGTGCCGAAAACTTCCGTTTTTTTGCCGAGCGCGTGAGCGCGGCGCGCGATGGGCAGTGGCTGCCGACCGAAGGGCAGGTCAACTTCACGACGCGCGCACCCATCGGGCCTGTCGGCGTCATCACGCCGTGGAATACGCCCTTCATGCTTTCGACCTGGAAGATCGCCCCCGCTCTCGCGGCCGGCTGCACGGTGGTCCACAAGCCCGCCGAATGGAGCCCGATTACCGCGCAGGTCCTGGCGGAGATAGCACTCGAGGCGGGGCTGCCGCCGGGCGTGCTCAACGTCGTCCACGGACTCGGTGAAGAGGCCGGCAAAGCCCTCACCATGCATCCCGAGATCAAGGCCATTGCCTTCGTCGGCGAGAGCGCAACGGGCTCTGCAATCATGGGCCAGGGTGCCGCAACGCTGAAACGCGTGCACTTCGAGCTCGGCGGCAAGAACGCCGTCATCGTCTTCAAGGACGCCGATCTCGACCGCGCCCTCGATGCAGTCGTCTTCATGATTTACAGCCTGAACGGCGAACGCTGCACGTCATCGAGCCGGCTGCTCATCGAGGAATCGATCGCAAAGGACTTTCTCGCACGACTTGCCGAGCGCGTGAAGCGGCTCAAGGTCGGCCATCCGCTCGACCCGGCCACCGAAGTCGGGCCTCTCATTCACGCGCGCCATCGCGAGAAAATTCTTTCCTACTTCGAGATCGCGCGGCGGGAAGGCGCCACAATTGCCGTCGGCGGCCAGGCGGTCGACGGTCCCGGAGGCGGTCACTACGTGACACCGACGCTCTTCACGGGCGCCCGGTCCGACATGCGCATCGCCCAGGACGAAATCTTCGGGCCGGTACTTACCGCGCTCACGTTTCGGGACGAAGCTGAAGCCGTTGCGCTCGCAAACGGGGTGCGCTATGGCCTCGCCGGATATCTCTGGACGCGCGATCTCGAACGCGCACTGCGTGTCGCAGAGCAATTCGATGTCGGGATGATCTGGATCAACTCCGAGAACGTGCGCCACCTGCCAACACCGTTCGGCGGCACGAAGGCGAGCGGCATCGGGCGCGACGGCGGCGACTATTCGTTCGACTTCTACATGGAAACGAAGAACGTCGCGATCGCGTCCGGCACACACGCCATTCCAAAGCTCGGCGCCGGCTAACGCGGCAGCGGCAACTTCAGCGCGGAGCGCAATTCCGCCGCCGCGGCTTTCTCTTCCTCGCGAAAGACGGGGGAAGCAAAGAGAAACGCCGCGAGCACGGATCCCGAAATCCGGCCGGCGTCGATATCGCTCGGGTAATGCACTCCGGCCACCACTCGGTTATCAGAGAACTCCGCCGCGCGCGCGAGAATTTCCGCGCGCCGTTCCGGGAGCATGTCGGCGAGCACGAGCCCTGCGGCATACGCCCAGGTGGCGTGACCGCTCGGATACGCTTTCGAATCGAGATGGTCGATCACCGGCTGCAGGCGCTGCTCAATCACGTAAGGCCGCGGACGATCGAATTTCTCCTTCGCCGGGCGCACGACCACTCTTTCCGCATCCCCGACTCTATCGAAGAACTCCGCCACCTTCGGCAGCTTTTCCGGCGTGAAAACCTCCGGCGATCCCACCGCATCGGCGAACCTGAAGATGCTGATCTTCGCGTCGAACTTCGCGCGCTCCGCCTGTGCCGGAGTGCGCCCGGCCTGGATCTTCAGCATCGCGTCGAGTTCCGCCCGTTCGGCTGCCGAGCCCGCCGCGGGAGGCAGCGGAACGACCCGCTCGAGGACGACGGTCGATGGGTCGAAGTATCGCGAACCCCCGTCGGCGCAGGAAATCGAGACGATGCCGCCAAGACCAATGGCCGCGGCCGCGAGCAAACTCAGGATTCGCCGACGATGCAGCAAGATGGCCTCTCCTTAAGGCTACTGGAACGACGGAATGACGTCGCGGGAGAAGAGGCGCAGGGAATGGAGCGCCTCCTCCTCGCGCATGTCGCCGAATATCATCTGGCCGAGCACGAGATTGGCTCCAGCTTCCTCAATCTGGGCGGTGAGGAATTGCCGCACGGTCGCCGCCGAACCTGCGACCGCGAGGCCGTTCTTGACGTACCCGTCCCACTCGCGGGTCAGAATGTGCTCGAGCGGAAACGCAACGCCACTGCGCTCCCAGAGATCCGTGAAGGACGCACGCCATTTGCGAAAGGCCGTGCGCGCGATCTTTTCAGCGTCCGCATCCGTTTCGGCGACGACGATGTGTCGCATCAGGCCGAGCGCCGGCAGTGCGCTCGCGGGTTTGCCGAGTTTCGCCCACTCCTCGCGATAGCGGCTGAGACACTTGGCTGCGCCGCTCACGGGCATCAGCGAGACGATGTTGACGTCATTCGCCACCGCCCAGACCGTCGAATCGGGGTTGGCAATGCCATACCAGAGCGGTGGATGCGGCCGCTGCTTCGGCCGCATCACGATTGGCACGTTCCTGAAGGTAAAGTATTCGCCCGCGAAATCCACGCGATCGGACGTGAGCGCCTGCAAAAGCACGTCGCGAACTTCGGCATAGCGTTGCGGAACCTTTGCGCGCTCCACTCCGTAGAGTTCGTGCTCGATCCAGACGGCGCCGCGGCCGAGACCGATCTGCAGTCGGCCGCCGCTCATCTGATCGAGCATGCAGATCTCTTCCGCGAGGCGCAGCGGATGGTAGAGAGCCGTGACATAGACCATCGGGCCGAAGAGGAGCCGCCGCGTGCGCTGGGCGACGGCGGACAGGTAGACGTTCGGCGACGGCGCGAGGCCGAGCGGCGTGCCGTGGTGTTCCGCTACGTGATAGGAATGGAAAGCCAGGCCGTCGATCGCTTCGACGAGGCGCAGGCGCGCCGCGTAGTGCTCCGACGGCGCAAGGCCGCTGTCGTCAACGTGATCGAAGATGCCGAATTTCATGCCGTGAGCATAACGAATCGCTGAGGTGATGGCTGAGCGATCGATCGACGAACACTCGCCAGGCATCGCCCGGCGCCGGCCGATGCAACAGGATGGGCACCTCCTGGAAGTGACTCTGCGCGCAGGCACCAGACGGCACCGCATGGCCGGTCAGGTCAAGCCCGCAGCCGCTCTCGAGGAGCTCGACGGCAAGCGGACCAGCAAGCTCGAAGACCGTGAAACTGTCGCTGATTTCGGTCACAACAATGGTACCAGTGCGCACACCGTCACCGACGAGCTGCAGGAGATCGCTTGCCGTGCCATCGAGCGAATAAATGAGCCAATCGGAGGGACCGAGCCAGAGTGCCCAGGGCCCGGCGCCATTCGCCGTATTCGACGCCGTCGGCAGGAGCCTCGGCAGTTCGCCACGCATCCCGGGCATGCGCTGGACACGCAGCTTCGGCACATTTGCACATTCCGTCAGGATTCCATCCCTTGCGGCTGTCCCCTCATCCATGGAACCGCGCCCCCTCGGGATCGTAGTGGACGGGCGCGACCACCTCGGCGGCACTCTCGATGCCATTGTCGGATACGCGGACCTTCTCGCCGATCCGCGCACGGCCTCGGCGCAGAAGGCCAAGGCCGATCGAGGAGTTGACCGAAGGGCTGCGGCACGCGGAAGTGACGTAACCGGCGCTCCCCTCGTCCACAAGGTGCGCGCCCGCGACCAGCGGCGTCGCTTCATCGAGCGCACGCAAGCCGACGAACTGCAGCCGATCTGGCCGGACATTCTCGGGCATCGCAAGCGCACGCCGGCCGATGAAGTCCGACCGCTTCCGCGCGACGACCGGGCCGAAACCGACATCGTCCGGAACCGTCGTGCCATCGGTGTCGCTGCCAACATGCAAGTACCCCTTTTCGATCCGCATCCTCATCAGCGCCTCGATCCCGAATGGCGCAATGCCGTGAGCCGCGCCCGCCGCGAGGAGCTTGCGCCACAACGCAGTCGCCGAGCCGGCCGGCACGTTGATCTCGTAGGACAGCTCGCCGCTGAAGCTCACTCGGAAGATATGGCATGCGGCGCCCTCGAAACGTCCGGACCGCGCGCGCAGGTGACCGAAGTCCTGTGCTCGAACATCGATGTCAGTCGCCAGGCTCGCGAGAACATCCCGTGCCTTGGGACCCGCGACTGTCACTGTCGCCCATTCCGTGGTCACGGGCGTCGACACGACGCCAAGTGCCGGCCACTCGCATTGCAGCCACTCGTCGAACCAGCTCGCGATGCGGGCTGCGCCGGCGCTCGTCGTGCTGACCCAGAATTCGTCGTCCCGAAGGCGCGTGCATACACCGTCATCGATGATTATGCCCTTCTCGTTCAGCATCAGCCCGTAACGAGCCTGGCCCGTAGCAATCGTCGACATCGTGTTCGCGTACATGCGATCGAGGAACTGCGCCGCGTCCGGACCCCGCACGAGAATCTTGCCGAGGGGCGACGCTTCGAAGATTCCGACCGCCGACCGCACGATCCTCACTTCTCTATCGATAGCGGACTCGACCGTCTCGCCGGGGCGAGGATATGCCACAGGCCGCTGCCATCCGCCGAATTCCTCGATCGTCGCCGCGAGCTCGACTTGCAGTTCGTGCGTCGGGAGTTCTCGCGTCGGCCGATAGAAGCGCCCCGATCTCCCGCCCGCGATCGCACCCAGCGTCACCGGCGTGAATGGTGGCCGGAACGTCGTCGTGCCGGTCTCCGCGATGCTGCGTTGGGTCAACCGCGCCAGCAGCGTCAGCGCATTCACGTTACTCGTCTTGCCCTGGTCGACCGACATGCCACTCGTGGTGTAGCGCTTCAGGTGTTCCACCGAGACATAGTTTTCGCGCACGGCGATCTCGATGTCGCCGGCAGTGACGTCGTGCTGGAAATCGACCCATGTTCGATCCGCCGTCCGCGCGTCCGGTCGACGGCGCGCACCCGTGCGGCCACGTGCGACATCGGCGAACTCCGGGATCGCGAGCGTCGCGCCGGCCGCCGCTCCAATCACCTGGATGGTCGCGGGTCCCGATTTTGGCAGCAGGCACTTGCGATCCTCGTCGTATTCCAGCGTGCCGCCAGCGTGACAATAGAGGTGCAGCGCCGGTTGCCAGCCCGATGACATCGCTACGAGGTCGCAATCGATCGAGAGTGACGTACTCTCGGCCGGAATGATCGTGAGCGCCCGCACCTCGGATCGTCCCTCGGCGCCGACGACGTCCGCCGCCTGATGAATCACGAGTCCGCGTTGCCGAGCGCGCAGCGGCAGCTCGCCGTCCGAACCGGCCCGGGAATCGACGATCGCCGCGATGCTCACGCCAGCGTCCGCGAGATCGAGCGCCGTCCGATAGGCTTCATCGTCCGCTGTCACGATCGCGACACGCCGCCCGCACGCGACCGCGTAGCGATTAAGATACTGCCGAACGGCGCCTGCCAGCATGACGCCCGGCAAATCGTTATTGCGAAAAAGCGCAGGCTGTTCGATGGCTCCGGTCGCGAGCACGATGCGCTTCGCCCGGATGCGCCAGAAGCGCTCGCGCAGGATCGGGACAGGACCGTCCACGGCATGACTCAGGCGCTCCACCGCCATGACGACGCCGTGATCGTAGAGGCCGAGGCACGTTGTCTTGAGCAGGAGACGAACGTTGGCCATGGCTTCGAGCCGAGACGCCGTCGCGATGATCCAGGTGTTGCGCTCAGCTGCCGTGGCCAGCGATTCACTCAGGACCGCACCGCCAAAATCGCGATCCTGTTCCAGCAACCAGACACGCGCGCCGGTCTGCGCCGCTTCGAGTGCCGCCGCAAGCCCCGCCGCACCGCCACCGACCACCAGCACGTCGCAGGCGCCATTTTGCGCATCATAGCGGTCGGGATCCGCTTCGGTCGGCGCAGGACCGAGGCCCGCGGAACGACGAATCGCCCCTTCGTACCAGTGCCAACCCGGCCACTTGAAGGTCTTGTGATAAAAAGCCGGCGGCAGCACACGATGCAGGAGATCCGCAGCACGCCGCACGTCGAATCCGAGTCGCGGCCACGCATTCTGCGCGCGAGCTGCCAGTCCGTCTATCAGCGGCAGCAACGTGGCACGCACGTTCGGCTCCATCCGGCTGCCCTCGCCGATCGTTACCAGGGCATTCGGCTCCTCTACGCCGGCACTCAAGACGCCGCGTGGGCGATGGAACTTGAAGCTGCGGCCAACGACGCGCACGCCATTCGCAAGGAGCGCCGCCGCCAGCGTGTCCCCGGCGAATCCCGAGTACTGACGCCCGTCAAACCGGAACCCGATCGCATGCGAGCGATCGATGCGCCCGCCCGTCGCCAATCGATGGCTTTGTGCGGCACTCACAGGCGCCGCTCCGCATCGTCGAATTGCGGCTTCGCATCGTCGTTGCGATAGCTCGCGCGGATCTCGTGTGTAACATTGTCCCGGGCAACGTTGAACCACTGGCGACAGCCACGCACGTGCTGCCAGCGCTCGTAAGCGATGCCCTTCACGTTGCGACGGACATACAGATAGCTTGCCCAGGCGGCGTCGCTAGCGTCGTCCGTCGGTCGGTCGATGTGTGCCTCGCCGCCGTAGGCGAATTCCGTTTCGTCGCGTACACCACACCAGGGACAAGGAATGCGCAACATGGGTGGCGACCTAGTGCGCAACGCCGGCGGCGGCGCCCTCGTCGATCAGCGCGCCGCGCTCGAAACGATCGAGCGCGAACGGAGCGATGAGCGGGTGCGGCCGGTCATTGGCGACCGTGAATGCCATCGTATCGCCGCCGGCCGGGATCGCCTTGAACCCACCGGTGCCCCAGCCGCAATTGAGGTAGAGATTTTCGACGGGCGTCTTGCCCATGATCGGGCTCGTATCGGGGGAGATGTCGACGATGCCGGCCCAGTGCCGCATGAGCTTCAGCCGCGCAAACGCGGGAAAGAGTTCGACCGCGGCCGCCACGAAATCTTCGATCACCGCAAGGCTCCCCCGCTGGGCGTAGGAGGAATACACATCCGCGGCGCCGCCGATCACGATCTCGCCGCGGTCCGACTGGCTCGCGTAAACATGCACCGCCGGCGACAACACGATGCTGTTGAGCATTGGTTTCACGGGCTCCGTGACCATCGCCTGCAGCGCCATGCTGACGAGCGGCAACCGCAAGCCCGCGCGCTCGGCGAGAACGCTCGAGTGCCCGGCCACGTTGATGACGAACCGATCTGCGCGGAGGATCCCGTGCGGAGTTGCAACGCCCGCGATCCGCCCTGCCCGCGTCTCGAAGCCCGAGACCGGACAGTTCTGCAGGATGTCGACGCCGAGCGCATCCGCGGCCCGCGCAAATCCCCAGTTCACCGCGTCGTGACGCGCAATCCCGCCGCGATGCTGCACAAATCCGCCGTAGATCGGAAAGCGCGCCTCTAGATTGATCAGCGGCTCGATGCGTTTGACGCCCTCCGCGGTGAGGATCTCGGAATCGACGCCGTTCAGGAGGATCGCATTCGCCCAGCGGCGGTTCGTTTCGAGATCGTGGCGGCTGTGCGCGAGCGTGACGATGCCGCGTTGAGACAGCATGATGTTGAAATTGAGTTCGCGCGACAGCCGTTCGTAGAGTTTCAGCGAATGTTCGAAAAAGTCGACGCTCGACTTGTAGAAATAGTTCGAGCGTACGACCTGGGTGTTGCGACCGGAATTGCCGCCGCCGATCCAGCCGCGCTCGAGCACGGCGACGTCGCGGATGCCGTGATGCTTCGCCAGGAAATAGGCCGTGGCGAGACCGTGTCCGCCGCCGCCGATGATGATGACGTCGTAGGCGGGCTTCGGTACCGGCGTACGCCAAGCCTGGCTCCAGTCGCGATGACGGCCGAATGCGTGCTGAGCGAGCGACCAGAGTGAATAACGCGACGGCATGGCACGTAATGATACAGGATGGTCCGAGACGACCACGCCCCGCGGAAGGTCGGGCTTGACCGGTGCATCGCCGGCATGGCAGCGACTCGGACAAGCCACTATGCTTGGAGCGCATGCCAGCAACTCCCAACGCACAGCCCGACCGCTCCTGGATCAGCTGGTACACACTCTTCGTTCTCACATTGGTCTATGCGATCAATATCGCCGACCGTTTCGTCATCTCGACTTTCATCGAACCGATCAAGCGCGACCTCGAACTCTCCGACAGCGCCGTCGCATTCCTGACCGGCACGGGTCTCGCCATCTTCTACATCGGCGCAGGCATTCCGCTCGGCTATCTGGCGGATCGCGTCAATCGCCGCAACATGATTGCCTGGGCGCTCACGCTCTGGACGGGCATGACGGCGATCTGCGGGCTGACGCAAACGTATGTGCAGCTGTTGTTCGCGCGTATCGGCGTCGGCATCGGCGAAGCAGGCGGCACGGCGCCTTCGCAGTCGCTCATCGCCGATCGCTTTCCCGTGCGCCTGCGTTCATTCGCCTCGTCCATCTACGCCGTCGGCGCGGCGGTGGGCGTTGCCGTGGGATCGACCGTCGGCGGCTGGCTCAACGACGAATACGGCTGGCGTCATGCACTGCTCCTCTTTGGGCTCATCGGCCTGCCGGTCGCCTTGCTCGTGCGCGTGACTCTGCGCGAACCGGCCCGCGGCGCAATCGATCCAGTGCACGTCATCGAAAAGCCGACGCTCGGCGAAACGCTGCGCTTCATTGCCGGCCAACGATCGGCGATTCACATCCTGATCGGCGCGACGGTCGCGACATTCTGGGGATGGGGCATCATGTGGTGGCTCCCTTCGTTTCTCGTGCGCTCCTACCAGCTGACCACCGGCGGCGCGGGCGCCATCCTCGGGCCGATCAACGGCTACGGCGGCGCGAGCATCACGCTTATCACGGCGTGGCTCGTCTGGATGAACGGCCGCAGGGACGCGCGGCGCGACACCTGGCTCATCGGCATCGCGATGCTCGTCGCGACGGTTCCCGGAGTCTGGATGTTCCTGACCGATTCGCTGGACCTCACGCGCTCGCTCCTCTGGATCTTTATTCCGCTTAACTACCTCTATCTCGGCCCGACGTTTGGCATGTTGCAGAATCTCGTGCCCGCGCCGATGCGCGGGCTGATCATCGCCGTGCTCCTGTTCGTTGCGAATTTCGCCAATCTCTTCATCGCGCCCCAGCTCATCGGGATCGCCTCGGATCTCGTCGCGGCACGGATCGTGAACCCCGCCGAGTCGCTGCGATGGGTGCTCTTTGCCACGGCGTTCACGGGAATCTGGGCGGCATGGCACTATTTCGCGGCTGCGAAGTGGCTCAGACAGGACTTCGCGCGCGCGGGAAACGTCGCGAACTAGCGGGCGGGAATTGGGACGGCGGGGAATCGAACCCCGGACCAGCGGATTAAAAGTCCGATGCTCTACCGACTGAGCTACCGTCCCCCAGGAAGGGCGCGGATGATACCGGAACGCAAGGCCTCATTTCATCGATAACGCGTGGGATCTGGAATTCCAGCCTCCTCGAACCCTGCTCGCCGCAGACGGCAGGAATCGCAGCGGCCGCAGGCGCGTCCCTCCCCGTCCGCCTGGTAGCACGAGACTGTCATCGAGTAGTCGACGCCGAGCGACGCGCCGAGGCGCACGATTTCGGCTTTGCTCTTGTTGACGAGTGGCGCGCGAATCCTCACGCCCCGTCCTTCGATTCCCGCTTTGGTCGCGAGATTTCCCAGCTTCTCAAACGCATCGAGGAACTCCGGCCGGCAGTCCGGGTACCCCGAGTAGTCGATGGCATTGACGCCGATGAAGATGTCGCGCGCACCGAGCACCTCCGCCCAGCCGAGGGCGAGCGCGAGGAACAGCGTGTTGCGCGCGGGCACGTAAGTGACGGGAATGCCGCCGCTCGGCGTCACCGGCACTTCGATGTCCGGATCCGTGAGCGCGGAACCGCCGATGCTCGCGAGGTCGACTCGCATCGCACGATGCTCGACGGCACCGAGTTGCCGAGCGATGCGTCGTGCCGCGTCAAGCTCGACGCGGTGGCGTTGTCCATAGTCGACGCTCAACGCGTGACAGACGAACTCGTCGCGCCGCGCGACCGCGAGCGCCGTCGTGGAATCGAGCCCGCCCGACACCAGGATGACCGCATGCGCTTCCGGCTTCGCTTTGACTTTCATCTGTTTGCCACGCAGATCTACCTGCCCCGCACGTCGCCCCACAGGTACTTGTGCAACTGAACCTGCAAGCGCACCGGTGCATGATCGGCAAGGATCCAGTCGGCAAGTTCCCGCGCAGGCAGCTCCTCGTGACTCGGGGAGAAGAAGATCTGGCAGCGGCCTGCGAGGCCCTGCTCCACGATGAACGCCTGGCTCCAGTCATAGTCGATGCGATCGCAGATCACGAACTTGACGATGTCGGTCGCTCGCAGGTCGGTAAGATTCTCGAGCCGATTGCGCCGCTCCTCGCCCGACCCCGGCGTCTTCACGTCGAGCACGCGGACAACGCGCGCGTCAACCGGCTTGATGTCAATCGCGCCGCTCGTCTCGAGCGAGACGCGGTAGTCCGCGTCGCAAAGGCGCGTGAGGAGCGTCAGGCAATTCTTCTGCGCGAGCGGTTCGCCGCCCGTCACACAAACAAAACGCGGATCGTGTGCGGCCACCGCTGCGAGGACCTTCTCGATGGACTGCCAATCACCCTGGTGAAAGGCGTACTCGGTGTCGCAGTACTGGCAGCGCAGCGGGCAACCGGTGAGGCGGATGAAGACGGTCGGCCATCCGACACTGTCCGCTTCGCCCTGCAGGGAGAAGAAGATTTCGTTAATGCGCAGGCGATCGGCGTCCAATGGAGGTCAGTGCCCTTCCTTGTCCATGCGATCAAGGCGCTCGGCCGCGAGCTTCACCGCCGGCGAATCGGGATAATTGCGCGTAACCTGCAGCAACGCCTCGCGCGCAGGTGCCCAGCGCTTCAACTCGTAGTTGCAGAATCCAATCTTGAGAAACGAATCCGGAAGCTTGCGCGAGGTCGGCCAGCGAGCGACCACGCTTCGAAATGCCTTCAGTGCCGCGTCGAAATCCTTGGTGACGTAGTACGCCTCGCCCAGCCAGTACTGGGCGTTGTCCGCGAGTGCGCTGTCTGGAAAAGCGGTAAGGAACTGCTGAAACGCGCCGATCGCCTTGTCGTACTGCCCGCTCTTCAGGAGGTCGAAGGCCGTCTTGTAATAGCCCTGGTCCGTCGCCGCCGCACCGGCAACCGGCGCCGCCGCGGCACTTGTGCCCACGGCGCTCGTCGTCCCTTCAAGTGCCTGCACGCGCTTGTCGAGGTCTGTGTATAGGTCCCGCTGCTGCAGCCGGGCGCCATCATTCGAGTGCTGCAGCTGATCGAGGTCGCCGCGAATACTCCGCACGTCCGCCTGCAGCGTCTCGAGCTGCTGAGCGAGCTCGACGAGACTCTGGTTGCCAAGAATGCGCTCGACCTTCGTAAGCCTCGAGTCAATATCGTTTAGCCGCAGGAACACGGGATCTTGTTCCGGTGGTGTGGTTGCGCAGCCGCCGAGGGCCCCGCTTGCGATGAGGACGGCGGCAAGCTCGCGCCGCCCGCAAACTCTCCACTTCATGATCGAACGGTCCCGCGGCTACTGATAGACGATTTCGACGCGGCGATTCTTTGCCCAGGCGCCCTCGTCGTGCCCGTCCACCGCCGGACGCTCTTCGCCGTATGAAACGGTGTTGAGCTGCGCATCGCCCACGCTTTGCAACAGCATCGCGCGGCGAATCGATTGTGCGCGGCGCTCGCCGAGGCCGATGTTGTATTCGCGTGAGCCCCGCTCGTCCGTGTGGCCTTCGAGGCGCACCTTCAGATTCGGCGACGCTGCGAGCTTGCGGGCGTGCGCGGCGATGACTTGCGCGTACTCCGGGCGAATGTCGCTGCGGTCGAAATCGAAATAGATGACCGTCTGCGTAAGCAGGCGCTGCTCGGCGGCGCGTCGCGCTGCCTCGGCCGCCGTGGCGGCACTCGAGTCGGTGGTAGTCTGCGCAGGGGCTGTTTCGGTCGGCGCCGGCGGCTCGTCGAGCTGGGTCGTTGCCTTCTTGGGACAGCCCGCGATGAGCAGCGCGAGCGAGAGCAACAGGGCCGTACCGAATGGCTGTAAGACTTTACGCATGTTTCCTCCGATTTCCGCGGCGCGCCGGCGCGCCGCTAGTTAGCACTCGTGATCTCGCGCGGTCAAGGCTCACTTCGCAAACGGACCCCAGACCGGTTCGCGGACTTCGCCCTGGTCCGCGGCGAGACTTTCCTTTACCTTGCCGTCCGTCGAGACGATCGCGAGAACGCCGCGTCCCCGCTCCTGGCTCGCATAGATGAGCATCACGCCGTTCGGTGCATAGCTCGGCGATTCGTCGAGCGTGCCGTTCGTCAACACCCGCGAGCTTCCCGACTTGAGGTCGAGCGCCCCAATGCGGTATCCGCCGCCGTCGAGCGTTACGTAGGCAATCTCATGTTCATCGGGCGCGACCCGGGCCCGCGCGTTGTAGCTGCTGTCGAACGTCATGCGTTTGACCTTGGATCCTGCCGTCACCGCCACTTTGTAAATCTGCGGTCCGCCGGCGCGGTCAGACGTAAAGTAGAGGCTCTGACCGTCGATGGACCAGGCAGGTTCAGTGTCGATCGCCGGATCCTCGGTGACCCGCGCGAGACTCTGATCCGCGAGAGTCAGGACATAGATGTCGAGATTGCCGTCCCGGCGCGACAGCGCGAGCGCGAGTTGCTTGCCGTCGGGCGACCAGGCTGGCGCGCCGTTGACGCCCGACCATCCGGACGCGCGCGTGCGAGCGCCCGTGCGCAGTTCCTGGACGTAGATCGCGGACTGCCGGCTTTCGAAAGAAACGTACGCGAGCCGCGATCCGTCGGGCGACCACGACGGCGACATGATCGGCTCCGATCCGGATGCGATCACGTGCACATTGGCGCCGTCGGCGTCGGCCACGATCAGCTGGTAACTCTGTTTGGGCGGACGGCCGTCCACCGAGACGTAGGCAATGCGTGTCGCGAACGCGCCGCGCACGCCGGTCAATTTCTCGAACACTGCATCGGCCACGCGATGGGCAGCTGAGCGAAGTGTCGACGTTGCCGACGCAATCTGGTCGCCGGCGAGGCGCTGGCCGGTAAGGACGTTGTAGATCTCATATTCCACCGCATACTGATCGGCCGCACTGGCCACGATACGTCCGACGACAATGAAGTCGCTCTTGAGGAGACGCCAGTCCTCGAACTGGATCTGGTCGCCGCGTGACGGGAGCGCGACCATGTCCTGCCGGTCCATCGGCTTGAAACGGCCGCTGCGAGCGAGATCCGCGGCGACGATCTGCGCGACGTCGAAGGGCACGGGCCCGACACCATTCCAGCCGAAGGGCACGATTGCGATCGGGATCGCCTGATCGCTCCCCTTGGTGATGACGATCGTGAGTTCCGCGTGCGCGGCCTCGGCGCAGACGCCGGCGAGCACGAAGAGGAGCCAGATCTTGCAGCGTTTCAGCATCGGTCGATCCACTTAAGTTACGGCTCCGGTCTAAACGGCACTTTGAGATTCCGATCGAAGAGGTCGGGATTCGAAGGCGCGGGCAGGGGCGATGCCCGGTACACGGCCGCGAGTATGGACTCGCGGGTCGCCTGATCGCCATTGCATTCGCCGAGACGTGCCGACGCGATCGTCCCACCGGGCACCTGCGTGATGTAAACGGTGCAATCGAGCCCCGCCACCGCAGTCGGCGGTCGGTTCCAGACACGCTGGATGCGTGCCTGGATCTGCGCGAGATAGTCGGCAAGCGCGCCGGAGTTCACCGCAGCCTGGCGCTGTTCCTCCGCGTCGAGCTGACGCTTGAGCTCCGCTTCGCGCGCGGCGCGCTGCTTCGCGTCGTCCGCCTTGCGCTTCTTGTCTGCCGCCAGCTTCGCCGAATCCTGCTTGCGCTTGGCGTCCGCCAGGGCATCCGCCTTGGCTTTTGCCTGCGCTTGCGCTTCGGCCTCAGCCTGCTTGCGCTCTGCTTCCTCGCGCGCACTCTGCTCCGCGGCTTCGCGCTGCGTCTTCAGTTCCTCGAGCTTCGCGGCCTCCTCCGCAGCTTCGCGCTTCACTTCCGTCTCGCGGTCCCTTTCCGCCTGTGCCGCCGCTTCGAGCTTTGCAGTCTCCCGCTTGATTGCCGCCTCATCGACGACTGTGGCCTGGATCGGGAGCGGCTGCGGTGGCTGCGGACGGTTGTGCCACTGCCACCAGCCGTAGACGATCGCCGCGGCAAGCGCGACATGCAGCACAATCGACACCGTGAGTGCCACGGCATGCTCGCGCCAGAAGCCTCGCTTTATCACCATGGTCTGGCCATGGCCTAGGGCCTCGCGGCCTCGAGCGATTCCGGCGGATCGGTAAGGAAGCCGACTTTCTGCGCTCCCGCCTTCTGCAGCAGCACCATGCCGCTCACAACCTTGCCGTACGGCACCTTCTCGTCAGCCCGGACGAGCACCGGCGCTTCCGGATCTCGCCGCATGACGGCTGCGGCGCGCGCGACAACGGTGCGGGCGTCGATGGCCTTGTCCTTGCCACTACCAATGTTCAGAAAGAAATGTCCCGCCGCATCCACCGTCAGCACAAGCGGCTGATGCTCTCGCAGGAACTCGGCGTCGAGCGGCGCCGCATCCGCCTTCGGCAGGTCGACCTTGATGCCCTGCGTGAGAAGCGGCGCGGTGATCATGAAGATGATGAGAAGCACTAGCATCACATCGATATACGGGACGACATTGATCTCGCCCATCAGTCGCCGGCTGCGCGTCGCTTGCGGCATGACTGTCAGCCCGTGCCCTTCGGCACCGGGCTGGCTTGCAGATGCGGTTGCACGTGCCGCTGCAGGATCGTCGAGAACTCCTCCATGAAGGTGTTGTAGCGCAGTTCCAGGCGGCTCACCTGGTCAGCGAAGCGGTTGTAGCCGACGACGGCGGGAATCGCCGCGAAGAGTCCGGCGGCCGTCGCGATCAGCGCCTCTGCGATGCCGGGCGCCACCATCGCGAGCGTCACCTGCTGGACGTTCCCGAGCGAGGTGAACGCCCCCATGATGCCCCAGACCGTGCCGAAGAGCCCGACGTAGGGACTGATCGATCCGACCGTCGCGAGCATCGCAAGATTGTGTTCTAACCGGTCGATCTCCTTGAACTGCGCGACGCGCATCGCGCGCTGCGCACCCTCGAGAACCTGTGACGAGGAGATCCCGCTCTGCTGGCGCAGCCGCCCGAATTCGCGAAACCCGGATTCGAAAATGCTCTCCATGCCACCGGCGCTTATGGCTTTCGACTCGATGGCCTTGTGCAGGGCGACAAGGTCACCGCCCGACCAGAAGTGACGCTCGAAGCCGTCCGCTTCATCGCGCGCGCGGCGCACGAGGCTGCGCTTGCGCAGGATCACCGCCCAGGAGGAAACGGAAGCGAGCAGCAGCAGGCCGAGCACGAATTGAACAATGACGCTCGCATCGACCACGAGCTTCCAGACATTGAGGTCGCCATTCACTGCTCGAGCTCCTTGACGAGGACGGGAGGGAAAGCTTTCGGTTTCATCGATTGCGCCTCGAGGCATGCGGCGCGCGTGCGGCCGCTCACCAGGAGCTCTCCCCGATCGCCGCCACGGAATATTTCCTGGCGGAACGTGAAGGTGGCGCGGCCGTGCTCTTCGATTTCGCAGGTCACCGTTAGTTCATCGTCGAGGCATGCCGGGCGCTTGTAGTCCGCCTCGAGCGAGACGATAACGAAGATGAGTCCCTGCTCGGCTCTGAGGCGCACCTGGTCGACGCCGATCGAGCGCAGCCACTCGGTGCGACAACGTTCCATGAACTTGAGATAGTTCGCGTAGTAGACGACGCCCTGGCCGTCGGTATCTTCCCAGTAGACTCGTACGGGCCACGTGAATCGAACTGGCAACGTTCGGGGCTCCGCTTCAACGATCGAAGAGTTCGAGACTGCCCGAGCGCTCGGGCGCGGGCGGGTCGACGCCGAAATGCAGGTACGCGCTCTTCGTCGCGATGCGCCCGCGTGCCGTGCGCATGAGATAACCCTGCTGGATGAGGAAGGGCTCGATGACATCCTCGATCGTGCCGCGCTCTTCGCCGAGCGCTGCCGCCAGGCTGTCGACGCCCACGGGCCCGCCGCCGAATTTCTCGACGATGAGGAGCAGGAGCTTGCGGTCGAGCACATCGAATCCGAGTGGATCGACTTCGAGCAGGTCAAGCGCCGCAGCGGCCACGGATTGGGTAATGCGGCCGTCCGCCTTCACTTCGGCGAAGTCACGGACCCGGCGGAGCAGCCGATTCGCAATTCGCGGCGTGCCACGGGCCCGCTCGGCAATCGAATGCGCGCCGTCGTCGTCGACTTCGAGGGCAAGGATGCCGGCCGAGCGGCGCACGATGCGTTCGAGCTCGGCGACGGAATAGAACTCGAGTCGCTCGACGATGCCGAATCGGTCCCGCAATGGCGAGGTCAGAAGTCCTGCGCGCGTCGTCGCCCCGACCAGTGTGAATGGCGGGAGCTGCAGCTTGATCGAGCGGGCGGCGGGACCCTCGCCCACCATCAGGTCGAGCTCATAGTCTTCCATGGCCGGATAGAGAATCTCTTCCACGACCGGGCTCATGCGATGGATCTCGTCGATGAAGAGCACGTCGCGCGGCTCGAGATTCGTCAGGAGAGCCGCGAGGTCGCCTGGTCTTTCGAGAACGGGACCCGACGTCTGGCGGAGCTTCACGCCGAGTTCGTTCGCAACGATGTGCGCGAGTGTCGTCTTGCCGAGACCGGGCGGTCCGAAGATCAGCACGTGATCGAGGGCATCGGCCCGCTGGCGCGCGGCCGCGATGAAGATTTCCATCTTCGCCTTGACCGCGCTCTGCCCCACGTAGTCGGCGAGCAGCTTTGGGCGCACCGCGCGATCGACAGCCTCGTCGGGGCCGGTCGCCTCGGGAGTGATCACTCGTTGGGTCTCCGCCATGGTCATCGACTCGCCCCGCTTACTCGCGCGCCGCGCTCTGCAGCGCGCGGCGGATGATATCCTCGGTGGTCGCGTCGCCCGCGTCCACTCCCTTGATGAGTCTCGTCGCCTCCGCCGGCTTGTAGCCGAGCGCGATGAGCGCGCTGTACGCCTCGCCTTCGGGACTCGCGGTAGCGCCACCGTTGCCGACCGGCGTCACTGCGATGCTCTCAACCAGCACGCGAACCCGATCCCGCATCTCGATGAGGAGCCGTTCCGCGGTCTTGCGGCCGACGCCCGGAATGCGCGTGAGCGCCGTAATGTCCTGCGTCTCCACGCAGCGCTGGAAGCCATCGACGGAAATGCCGGACAGAATCCCGATCGCGATGCGCGGCCCGACGCCCGACACCTTGAGGAGGCTGCGAAAGAGCCGCCGTTCCGGTTCCGTCGCGAAGCCATACAGCATGTGGGCGTCTTCGCGGACAACGAGATGCGTGAAGAGCGTCACTTCCGCACCAAGATTCGCGAGGCCGTAGTGCGTCGACATCGGGGCCTCGAGTTCATAGCCGACGCCGTTCACTTCGATGACGAGGAGCGGCGGCTGTTTGACGGCGATGCGCCCGCGCAGAAAGCCGATCACCGCGCCACCCGTTTCAGCAGCGTCCGGCTTTGCGCATGACAGATAGCGAGCGCGAGCGCGTCCGCCGCATCCGCAGTCAACTTGCCATCGAAAGACAGGGCCCTGCGGACCATCCATGCCACCTGCGATTTCTCAGCGGCGCCGTAGCCAGTGATCGCATGCTTGACGGCCCGTGGCGCGTATTCGTAGACGCGCGTCGTACCGTTCATCACCGCGCAGAGTGCGGCGCCGCGCGCCTGACCGAGCTTGAGGGCGCTGTCGACGTTCTTGTGGACGAATACCCGCTCGATCGCGATTTCGTCCGGCTGATACTCGCCGATCACGTCGCGCAGGCGGTCGAAAATCGTGCGCAGGCGGTCGGTGAAGACCCGGCCGCTCACCGCAATCGCGCCGCTTGCGATGTACGCGAGCGCAGGTCCCCCGCAGTCGATCACTCCGAAGCCCGTGCGCCGCGACCCTGGATCGATGCCGAGCACGCGCACGCGAGTCGCGACGGCCGTCTGCATCGTGAAGCTGGCCCGCGGGCCGAGCTGATCGAGGGACTTGATCCTAAGCCCGCGCAAGTACGTCGTCCGCGATTTCGGCGTTGGAATAGACGTCCTGCACGTCGTCGAGATCTTCCAGAGCTTCGAGCATGGCCAGCATCGACTGCGCCTGATCGCCCGCGAGCGGCGTTGACGTGGAGGCGCGCATCGTCACTTCGGCCTCGGCCGCCGTGAAACCGGCTTTCACGAGCGCATCGCGCACCTTTTCGAATTCGCCGGGGTCGGTGAGCACCTCGATCGAGCCGTCCTCGTTCGCGACGACGTCCTCGGCTCCGGCCTCGAGGGCAGCTTCCATCACCCTCTCTTCATCGAGCCCCGGCGCAAATGCAATGAGACCCACCTGATTGAAGAGATAGCCCACCGAGCCGTCGGCGCCGAGATTGCCGCCGTGGCGCGTGAAGGCGTAGCGGACGTCGGACACGGTGCGATTGCGATTGTCGGTCAGGCATTTGACCATGACGGCAACGCCCCCGGGCCCATAGCCCTCGTAGCGAGCTTCCTGGAAGCTGTCGGCGCCGTCGCCGCCCGTCGCCCGCTTGATGGCCCGCTCGACGTTGTCTTTGGGCATGCTTTGCAGCCGCGCTTTATCGACTGCGAGCCGCAGCCGTGCATTGGAGGCCGGATCCGGCCCACCAGCGCGCGCGGCCGTACTGATCTCACGGATCAGCTTGGTGAAAATCTTGCCGCGCTTCTTGTCCTGGGCCCCTTTGCGATGCTGGATGTTGGCCCATTTGCTATGTCCCGCCATTGCACACCTGCTGCTCTCGAATCGCTTTCGACTGGCGCCGCGCGACGCCCCGGTTCGCGTCCGGGGAGGCGGGTATAGTACTGGCAAACGCACCTCGCGGCATCGATTAATCGCCTCAATTCAGCCGTGGAAACAACAACTTCGTCCGCCCGGCCGGTCTCCGAGCGCCTGCTCGCGGCGCGCGGGCGCCTGCTCGAGAGTTTGCCGGACGCGGCTGCCGCGTCCTCCGCTCCCGCGGCTGCGATCTCGCACGGTTCGGCCGTCGCCGCGATCGTCGAGTCGCTCGGTACGGATGACGACATTGTTCTCGGTGCGCTTGCTTTCCCGATCCTCGATGCCCGTCTGCTGACGAGCGATCAGCTCGTCCATGCGCTCGGCGCAGCGGCCGTGCGGCTCGCCACCGAACTGGGCGAAGTCGGGCGCTTCGCGACTACCACGCGTTGGGACCCGCAGAGCGGTCTGTCTCCGGCGCAGGCCGAGGCGCTGCGCAAGATGCTGCTTGCCATTGTCGACGACCCGCGCCTCGTCATCGTCCGGCTTGCAGAGCAACTGCACCTGCTGCGCATGGCTAAGACGGCGCCAGCCGCGGAACAGCGACGCATTGCGCTCGAAACGCGGGAACTCTATGCACCGCTCGCGAACCGGTTGGGCGTCTGGCAGCTCAAGTGGGAGCTCGAGGATCTCGCGTTCCGCTACCTCGAACCCGAAGACTACCGGCGCATTGCTGCCGCGCTCGGCGCGCGGCGGCTTGACCGTGAGCGCTACCTCGAGGACGTGCGTGCACTGCTCGCCCGGGAACTCGCGCGGGCGGGCGTTGCGGCCGAAGTCGCCGGCCGACCGAAACACATGTACAGCATCTGGCGAAAGATGCAGCAGAAGGAGCTTCCCTTCGAACAGGTCTTCGACATCCGCGCCGTGCGCGTGCTGGTCGCGTCCGTTCCCGACTGCTACGCGGCGCTCGGCGTTGTACACGGGCTGTGGCCGTACATTGCCGGCGAATTTGACGACTACATCGCGACGCCGAAGGACAACGGCTACCGCTCCATCCATACCGCCGTAACGGGTCCCGGCGATCAGACGCTCGAAGTGCAGATCCGCACGCAGGAGATGCACTCCCAGGCGGAGCTCGGCATCGGCTCGCACTGGCGCTACAAGGACGTCGGACCGCGCGACTCGGCCTACGCGCGCAAGATCGACCGGTTGCGATCGCTCCTCGAGCCGCAAGCCGCAAGCGGCGCGGGGGGCGATCTCATCGAGCGCCTGCGCGCCGGCATCTTCGAGGATCGCGTCTACGTGCTGAGTCCAAAGGGCGAAGTCATCGAGTTGCCGAAAGGCGCGACGCCGCTCGACTTCGCCTATCACGTGCACACGGAGCTCGGCCATCGCTGCCGTGGCGCGCGCGTGGACGGCAAGATGGTGCAGCTCGACTACACGCTCAGGAACGGCGAAGTCGTCGACATTGTCACGGGCAAGGTTTCGCAGCCGAGCCGTGACTGGCTGATCGAACGCCTCGGATTTCTCGCTTCCGCCCGCAGTCGCGCGAAGGTTCGCGCGTGGTTTCGCAAGATCGACGATGCAAAGGAGCGAGCGCCCGCACCGCAAGCTGCGGCGCCCGAGCCCGGCCCACAACGGCGCGTGGCCCCGAGGCCGCAGCTGCGGACCGGATCGACTGGCCTCACGATCCAGGGCGTCGACGATCTGCTCTGCAACTTCTCCAGGTGCTGCCGCCCCGTGCCGCCGGAAGCCATTACGGGGTACATCACGCTTGGGCGCGGCATCAGCATTCATCGCGCAGACTGCCGCAATCTCGCACGACTCGGGCAGCGGCAGCCGGAGCGGCTTCTGCCGGTCGACTGGAGTCAGGACCCGGAGCGGCTCTTCAGCGTCGATGTGTCAGTCGATGCGTGGGACCGTCAGGGTCTCGTGCGGGACGTCAGCGCCGTCTTCGCTGACGAAAAGGTGAATATCGAGCGGATGTCGACCTTGCTCAACGCCCGTGAGCGTACGGCCCGGATCGAACTCAAGATCGCAGTACACAGCCTGACGGAGCTCAACCGCATTCTCGCCCGCATTGCGAGCCTGCCGAACGTCCTTGGGGCGCGGCGGCGCACCGGCTGAATCGCGCCAAATCACCGCCGCGGCGGGCCTGATTCCGGTGATACCAGCGCCGGCGCGCCGAAGGCTGTAGCATGCGCGCCCCCGATCGATTCCAGGTGCCTGCCGTGTCTGCCGCTCCCTCAAACGCTACCGATGCTTCCGGTCCTGTTCTCTTGACCTTTCAGGAGCTTGGGCTCGCCGCGCCGATCCTGAAGGCACTCGAGGAAGTCGGCTATGAGTCCCCGTCGCCGATCCAGGCCGCGACCATTCCGCACCTGCTCGCAGGTTCCGACATCCTCGGCCAGGCACAGACCGGCACCGGCAAGACGGCCGCGTTCGCCCTGCCGCTGATCTCGAAGCTCGATCTGACGACGAAGGGTCCTCAGGCGCTCGTCCTCACACCGACGCGGGAACTCGCCATCCAGGTGGCCGAGGCATTCCAGCGCTACGCCTCGCACGTCAAGGGCTTTCACGTGCTGCCGATCTACGGCGGTCAGAGCTACGAACCCCAGCTTGCGCGCCTGAAACGAGGCGTCCACGTCGTCGTTGGCACCCCCGGACGCGTGATGGATCACATGAAACGCGGCACGCTCGACCTCTCGACCCTGCGCCATCTCGTCCTCGACGAAGCGGACGAAATGCTGCGGATGGGCTTCATCGACGATGTCGAATGGATCCTGAGCGAGACGCCGAAGGACCGGCAGGTGGCGCTCTTCTCGGCAACGCTTCCGCCCGAGATCCGGCGCATCGCGCGTTCACACATGCGCTCACCGGTTGAAGTCACGATCAAGAGCAAGACGACGACCGCGGCCAACATCCGCCAGCGCTACTGGCTCGTGAGCGGCGTGCACAAGCTCGATGCGCTGACCCGGATTCTCGAGGCCGAGACCTTCGACGGCATGCTCGTCTTCACCCGCACCAAGCAATCCACCGTGGAGCTGGCCGAGAAGCTCGAAGCGCGCGGCTTTGCGGCCGCACCCTTGAACGGTGACATCCCGCAACCCGTGCGCGAGACGACCATCGCGCGGCTGAAGAGCGGCAAGATCGATATCGTCGTTGCGACCGACGTCGCCGCGCGCGGGCTGGACGTGGAACGCATCGGCCACGTCGTGAACTACGACATGCCGAACGGCACCGAGTCCTACGTGCACCGCATCGGCCGCACGGGCCGCATGAACCGCAGCGGCGAAGCCATCCTCTTCATCGCGCCCCGCGAGCGCAATCTCCTAAAGATCATCGAACGCGCGACGCGCCAGCCCATCGAGCGGATGGAACTCCCGACGGTCGAGGACGTGAACGATCAGCGCGTCGCGCGCTTCAAGCAGCGGATTACCGATGCGCTCGCAACCGACGCGGGCGCTGCGGACAGATCGAATCTCTTCCGCTCGCTCATCGAGCAATACGAGCAGGAACACAACGTGCCCACGATCGAGATCGCGGCGGCACTCGCAAGCATCGCCCAGGGCGATACGCCGCTGCTCCTTGAAGCGCGGCCGCAACGCCGCGACCCGGAACCGGTGACGGCAATTGAGCGTCCTGCACACGAAACGCAAGAGCGCCGGCACGAGCGCAAGCCCCGCAAGCCGGTCGACGATAGCATCGACACCTTCCGGATCGAGGTCGGGCATGTGCATCGGGTCAAACCCGGCAACATCGTTGGCGCGATTGCAAACGAAGCGCGTCTCGATGGTGCACACATCGGGCGGATCGACATTCGTGAGGATCACAGCTACATCGATCTGCCCGCCGGTCTCGCGCCCGAGATGATTGCAAAGCTGCAAAACGTGCGCGTCGCCGGTCAGAAACTCAGGCTCAGCCTCGCCACCGATTTCACGCCGAAGCCGAAACGCAAGCCGTTCCGACGATCTGCGGCCTGAGCCATGCGGATCTGGGTCGACGCTGACGCCTGTCCGAACCCGATCAAGGACATCCTCTTCCGCGCAGCGGATCGCACGCGCATGCTGATGACGTTCGTCGCCAACAAGCCCGTGCGCATCGTTGCCTCACCGTACCTGCGCTTCCTGCAGGTCGACACCGGCTTTGATGCCGCCGACAAGAAGATCGTCGAGTTGTTGCAGCCAGGCGACCTCGTCATCACCGCGGACCTGCCGCTCGCTGCCGCAGTGATTGAAAAAGGTGGCATTGCCTTGAACCCGCGCGGCGAGCTCTACACCGTCGAGAACGTCCGGGAACGGCTTTCCATGCGCAACTTCATGGACGAGTTGCGCGGCGGCGGGCTGGTGACCGGCGGTCCGCCCCCTCTCGATGCCCGCGACCGGCAGGTGTTCGCGAGTCAACTCGATCGTCTTCTGGCAAGAGCCGTCCCGGCGCCGGGGCCGTAGATACAGCCCTCACGGTCGAGCGAGGTTCGCCTTGGCATCGAGCGCTGCCCAGCGTTCGAACTTTTCGGCGAGCAGTCGCTCGATCTCGCGAGGCCGCTCGCGGTCGGCCTTGAGGAGCGCGGCCTCGTGCCGGCCCGGAAGATAGTAGTCCGGCTGACTCATGCGCGCCGTCAGCGCGTGTTGTTCCTGCTCGAGCGCCTCGATTTCGCGCGGCAGCTCTTCGAGCTCGCGGATTTCCTTGAAGCTCAACTTGACGCGAACAGGGGACCGGGTTGCGCCTCGCTCATCGCGGCTCCCGCGGACCGGCACTGCGGAAGACGCGCGGCTCACCGTACGTTGCATCAGCCAATCACTGTAGCCGCCGACATATTCCTTCCAACGCCCATCGCCTTCGGGGGCGAGAGTCTGCGTCACCACGTTGTCAAGGAATGCACGGTCGTGACTCACGAGAAGGAGCGTCCCGGAATAGTCCTGCAGAGTGTCCTCGAGAAGTTCCAGCGACTCGATGTCCAGATCGTTCGTCGGCTCATCGAGCACCAGCACGTTAGCGGGCCGCGCGAAGAGGCGCGCCAGCAGCAGTCGATTGCGTTCACCACCCGACAGCATTTTCACTGGAGCGTTGGCGCGTGCAGCCGGAAAGAGGAAGTCCGCGAGGTAGGTCATCACATGCTTGCGCTCGCCCGCGATCTCGACCCAGTCCGAACCCCGGCTGATGGTGTCGACGAGCGTCCGTTCGGGGTCGAGCTGTTCGCGCATCTGGTCGAAGTACGCCACCTGAACATTGCTCCCGAGCCGCACAGTGCCGCTGTCGGGCGCAAGTTCTCCGAGGACGAGCTTGAGGAGGGTCGACTTCCCCGCCCCGTTCGGCCCGATGACTCCGATGCGGTCGCCGCGCATGACGCGAAGCGACAGATCGCGCACGATTGTCCGTTCGCCGAAGCTCTTGCCCGCATTCGTCAATTCCGCGACGAGCCTCCCCGAGCGCTCGCCCGCGTCGACAGTGAGCTTCACACTGCCGAGGCGCTCGCGGCGTTTGCTGCGTTCGACGCGCAGGCGCTCGAGCCTGCGGACGCGTCCTTCGTTACGTGTGCGGCGCGCCTCGATGCCCTTGCGGATCCAGACCTCTTCCTGCGCCCAGAACTTGTCGAATTTGCGTCGCGTGACGGCTTCGTTCGCCAGCTGATCCGCTTTGCGCGCTTCGTAGGCGGCAAAATTGCCGGGGTAGGACCTGAGCAGTCCACGATCGAGCTCGACGATGCGGTTGACGACACGATCGAGAAACGCCCGGTCGTGCGTGATCACGATCGAAGTTGGCCCCTTGAGGAGGAGTTCTTCGAGGAGCGTGATGCCATCGATGTCGAGATGATTTGTCGGCTCATCGAGAAGCAGGAGCCCCGGCTGCTCGGCGAGCGCGAGTGCGAGGGCGGCACGCTTGCGTTCGCCACCGGACGCCGTCTCGGGCGCGGCCGCCGGATCGAGGTTGAATCGGTGCAGGAATTCGATCAGCCGCGCCTCGAGGCGCCAACGCTCCCGCTCATCGTGAATATCCTCGAGCGCGCCCCGGATGACGAGGCTTTCACGAAGCGATGTTGCCGGCGTCAGCACGGGCTCCTGTTCGACCAGCACCACCTTGAGTCCGTCCTGGCGCTTGACCTCGCCGGCATCGAGCGAGCCGCGCCCTGCGATGAGGTTCAGGAGCGAGGATTTGCCCGTACCGTTGCGGCCGATGAGACCGAGACGTTCGCCCTCTTCGACCGCGAGTTCCGCACGGTCAAGGAGCGGATGCAGCCCGTAGGCGAGCTCCGCGTCGACAAGGGTGAGTAGAGTCACCGTCGCTAGCGATTGATCGTGTCGATCGCCCGCTTGTCGGCGACGAGTGCGGCCTCGTGCATCGCCTCCGAAAGAGTCGGATGCGCGTGGATCGTGCGCTGCAGGTCTTCGCAGGACGCTGAATATTCCATTGCGAGCACGGCTTCGGCGATGAGCTCGCCCGCCATCGGCCCGATGACGTGCACACCGAGGATCTCATCGGTCTTTGAATCGGCCACGATCTTCACGAAACCGGCGGTCTGCTCCATGGCGCGGGCGCGCCCGCTCGCGAGAAACGGGAAGACGCCGGTCTTGTAGGGTTTGCCGTCCGCCTTCACCTGCTCTTCCGTTTGTCCGACCCACGCAATCTCGGGTGCCGTGTAGACGACCGACGGAATCACCTTGTAGTTGACCTCGGCGAATCGGCCCGCGATCAGGTCGGCGACCATCACGCCTTCTTCCTTGCCCTTGTGCGCGAGCATGGGACCTCGCACGGCATCGCCCACCGCCCAGATCCCTTCAGCGCCGGTACGGCACTCGTGATCGACCTTGATGAAGCCGCGTTCATCGAGCGCGACTCCAGTCCCTTCGCCTAGCAAGCCCTGCGTGAACGGTCGGCGGCCGATCGCCACCACAAGCTTGTCGACGATGATGCCGTGTTCGCCCTGGGCATCGCTGTACTTGACCGTCACGGCGCCGCCCGCAACGCCGGCACCAGAGACCTTCGCGCCGAGCCGGATATCGAGGCCCTGCTTTTTGAAATGTCGCTGCGCCTCTTTCGCAAGCTGGACGTCCGCCATCGGGAGGAACTCATCGAGCGCCTCGAGAATGACGACCTCGGAACCAAGCCGTTTCCAGACGCTTCCGAGTTCAAGCCCGATGACGCCGGCGCCGATCACGCCGAGACGCCTCGGGACAGCGTCGAACTCGAGCGCGCCCCAGGAATCGACAATATTTCGCCCGTCAAAGGCCGCCGACCTGAGTTCGGTCGGGATCGAGCCTGACGCCAGCACGATGTGCTTGGCCGACAATTCCTTCATCGATCCGTCATGCGCGGTGAACTCGACACGCCTGCCCGCGAGGAGCTTGCCGTGGCCCTGCAGACCCGTGACTCCCGCTGCCTTCAGAAGCGCCGTGATACCGCCCGTCATGTTCTTCACGATGCCAGCGCGACGCTTCTGCATCGTCGCAAGATCGAGCGACACCTCACCGGTCCCGATGCCGTGCAGCGCGAACTCCGACTGCGCGCGGTGATAGAGCTCGGACGACTCGAGCAGCGCCTTCGACGGAATGCAGCCGGCATTGAGGCAAGTTCCACCGAAGGCACTCGTGCCGTCACGATTCTTCCACTCGTCGATGATGGCGGTCTTCAGCTTGTTTTGACCTGCGCGGATCGCCGCCGGGTAGCCCGCGGGCCCCGCGCCGATGACGATGACGTCGTAGTTCTCGGCCATGTCAGAGCCCGAGCAGCATGCGCGACGGATCTTCGAGCGCATCCTTGATGGCAACGAGGAACTGCACAGCCTCGCGGCCATCGATGATGCGGTGATCGTAGGTAAGCGCGAGGTACATCATGGGACGCGCGACGATCGCGCCGTCGACGACCATCGGCCGCTCCTGGATCTTGTGCATGCCGAGGATTGCGCTCTGCGGCGTGTTGATGATCGGTGTCGACATGAGCGAACCGAAGACGCCCCCATTCGTGATCGTAAAGGTTCCGCCCGTAATCTCCTCGATCGTGATCGAGCCGTCGCGAGCCTTCGTCGCGAACGCGCCGATCGATTTTTCAATTTCCGCGAAACTCGAGGAATCGGCATCGCGAAGCACGGGAACGATCAGCCCGCGGTCCGTCGAGACGGCAACGCCGATGTCGTAGTACTCGTGGTAGACGATGTCGTTGCCTTCGATCGAAGCATTCACGGCGGGGAATTTGCGCAGCGCCTCGATCGACGCCTTGACGAAGAACGACATGAATCCGAGCTTGGCGCCGTGTTCCTTCTCGAATTTGTCCTTGTAGCGCGTGCGCAGCTCCATCACCGCCTTGAGATCGACTTCGTTGAACGAAGTCAGCATCGCCTGGCTTGCCTGCGCCTGGACCATGCGTTCCGCGATCCGGGCGCGAAGCCGTGTCATGGGCACACGCTGCTCGGCACGGCCGCCGCGAACGGCCGCCTTCAACGGCGCCACGGGTTTCTTCGATTCGGAGGGCGCGGCAGCTGGTTTCGCCGCCAGGTGATTCACGACGTCGGTCTTCGTGATGCGACCGTCACGGCCCGATCCGCTGATGGAACCCGGATCGATCTTCTGCTCCTCGACGATCCGGCGCGCCGCCGGCGCCAGCTTGGCGGACGTCGCATCATCCTTCGGCTTGTGAACCGGCAGCGGGGCCGCCGGCGCGGCACCCACCTGCGCAGAACCTTCCTCGAGGATCGCGAGCACCTGGCCGCTCGTCACGGTTGTTCCATTGTCGACGCGAATCTCCCGGAGCACGCCCGTCGTCGGCGCCGGCACTTCGAGCACGACCTTGTCGGTCTCGAGGTCGACGAGATTTTCATCACGCTTGACCGCATCGCCCGGCTTCTTGTGCCAGGTGACGAGCATCGCGTCCGACACCGATTCCGGCAGCTGGGGAACTCGCACTTCGATACTCATGAGGTCTTCCTGAGAGCTTTCACGCTCAAGCGCTGCGTGTCGCGCGCGCTGTCGACGGTGGCCGTGGCCTTGAGTGCCGCGGTGACGAGACTCTGTTGCTGCTCGACATGCATCTGATAGACGCCGACTGCCGGCGCCGCGGCACCCGGCCGCCCGGCATACAGAAGCACGTGTCCCGGTGACAGCCCTTCCTGCAGCCGGTGGCGGACCTGGTACCAGCTGCCCTGATTCTGCGGCTCCTCCTGGCACCAGACGATTTCATGCGCGTTCGGATACCGGTCGACGGCCGCGAGGTATTCGTCGGTCGGAAACGGGTAGAGCTGCTCGATGCGGACGATGGCGACATTCTTCAGCTTTTCGCTGCGGCGCTGCTCAAGCAGATCGAAATAGACCTTGCCCGCGCACAGCACGATGCGCTCGACCTCGCCCGGTACAAGATCGTCGATCTCGCCAATCACCGGCTGAAAGCGGCCGTGCGTCAGTTCCTCGATTGAGGACACGGACAGCTTGTGGCGCAGCAGGCTCTTCGGCGTCATGACGACGAGGGGCTTTCTGAAGTTACGCACCATCTGGCGGCGGAGCATGTGAAACATCTGCGCAGGTGTCGACGGCACGCAGACCTGGATGTTCGCCTCCGCTGTCAGCTGCAGGAAGCGTTCAAGACGCGCCGACGAGTGCTCGGGGCCCTGGCCCTCGTAGCCGTGGGGCAGGAAGAGCACGAGGCCGCAGAGCCTGCCCCATTTCGCCTCGCCCGAGCTGATGAACTGGTCGATGATCACCTGGGCGCCGTTCGCGAAGTCGCCAAACTGGCCTTCCCAGATCACGAGGGCCTCCGGGTCGGTCGTCGAGTAGCCGTACTCAAATCCCATCACGGCCTCCTCGGAGAGCACCGAGTCGATCACCGTGAAGAGCGGCTGTTTGTCGTCGACATGTTCGAGCGGCACGTAGCGTGCACCGGTCTTCTGATCGTGCAGCACGGCGTGGCGATGGAAGAAAGTACCGCGCCCGGAGTCCTGGCCGGTGAGCCGCACCTTGTGGCCCTGTTTGAGGAGCGATGCGTAGGCAAGCAGCTCCGCAAAGCCCCAGTCGAGGGGGATTTCGCCGGCTGCCATCTTCGCGCGGTCTTCGATGATCTTCGCGACGCGCGGGTGCAAGACGAAGTCCTTCGGCACCGCATTCATCCTCGCTGCGAGCTCGTGCACCTGGCCAGCATCGAGATTCGTGCGCACGATCTCGGTCCATGTCGCGTGCGCATACCGGCTCCAGTCGACGGTGTATTGGTTGCCGATCATGCCGAGCGCGGCACGCGCCTGCGGCTTGCCTTCATCGAGGCCAGCGCGGTACTGCTCCATCATCCTCTGCGCATCGCCCTCGGCGAGTACGCCCTGCGCAGCGAGGCGATCGGCGTAGAGCTGGCGCGTGGTCGGCTTCGAGCGAATCACCTGGTACATCGCCGGCTGGGTGGCGGCCGGCTCGTCGGCTTCGTTGTGGCCGTGCCGGCGATAGCAGACGAGGTCCAGGAAAACGTCCTTGTGGAACTTCATGCGGTATTCGACGGCGAGACGCCCCGCGCGCACAACGGCTTCCGGGTCGTCGCCATTAACGTGCAGGATCGGCGCCTCGATCATCTTGGCGACATCGGTGCAATAGAGCGTCGAGCGCGCATCGTGCGGATCGCTCATCGTGAAGCCGACCTGATTGTTGATCACGATATGGATCGTGCCGCCGGTGCAAAAGCCGCGCGCCTGCGACAGCTGCATCGTTTCCGTCACGACCCCCTGTCCGGCCACGGCGGCATCGCCGTGCATGAGCACAGGCAGCACCCGTGCACCGACTGCATCGCCGCGCCGCTCCTGGCGCGCGCGCACCGACCCTTCGACCACCGGATCCACGACTTCGAGGTGCGACGGGTTGAATGCGAGCGCCACGTGCACGTTGCCGCCCGGTGTCTTCAGGTCAGCGGAAAAGCCCTTGTGATATTTGACGTCGCCTGAGCCCGCATGCGCGCCGCGGTCGTAGTGTCCTTCGAACTCCGAAAACAGCACGCCCGGACTCTTGCCGAGGAGATTAACGAGGACGTTGAGACGGCCGCGATGGGCCATCCCGATGATCACTTCCTCGACGCCGCGCGCCCCCGTCTGCTGTATGAGATCGTCGAGCAGCGGAATGAGGCTGTCGCCGCCCTCGAGGGAGAAACGCTTCTGTCCGACATATTTGGTGTGCAGATAGCGTTCGAGCCCTTCCGCGGCCGTCACCTGCCAGAGGATCGCCCGCTGCGCCGCGGGGCCGAAGCGCTCGTGGAGCTGCATCATCTGGAAGCGATCCTGCAGCCAAAGGCGCTCGTCCGAATCCGAGATGTGCGCGAATTCCGCGCCGATGGTCCCGCAGTAGATTCGTTTCAGCTGGTCGAGAATCTCCCGCAGCGTTAATTGTTTCTCGATCGCATCCGTGCGGGTCCCGGTGAAGAACGGCGTGTCGAAGTCCGCCTCGCCGAGGCCAAAGTAGCCGAGCTCAAGGACCCGCGGCACGGGCCGGCGCGTGAGGCCCAAAGGATCGAGGTCCGCGATCAGATGTCCACGATTCACGTACAGCTGGATCATGCGCGACACGACGCCCTGCTTCGCAGAGTCGCTGCCGCCGGCAGGAGCGGTCCGCTGTGCGACGTGCGGCGCACGAGCCCTCTGCAGAACTGCCGCGCGCACGGGTCCGTGCGCGACGTCATGGCCATTGCCGTCGGTACGGACGGTTTCGCTGAAGAAACGCCGCCAGTCCGCAGGAACGGACTCGGGGTCGGTCAGGAACTGCTCGTAGAGCGCCTCAACGTAGGTCGCGTTGCCGCCGGCGAGCGGCGTCGTCGCGTACTGTTCTTTAAGCGAATCCGGCATGGCTGTGCACGCACGGATTTGGGGCAAATGGCTTGGTAATCAAGAGCGTAGGAGTCAAATGCGAGCGGCGTGCGAGGCGCGGTAGTGTAGCGGAAGGTGACGTAATAAGGAACGACAGCCGCAACGGCGCCTGATCTCCAAAGCGCGGCAGATGCCGAGGTCCCAGCGCTTCTAGAAGGTTCCGTACAGGAGAGACAGCTCGTAGGCGATCAGCGCGATATAACCCGCGAGCGTGAGATAGAGCCCGACATCCACGCGGATTTTCCCGAATACGCGGCAGCGCGACAGCGCCACCAGCGTCAGCACGCCGACTCCCGTCATGAACATTTTCCCGACCGCGAAAATCGCGATATCGCGATACAGGAGGTGAGCCATCACCGGGTTCAATTCGCTGGCGCCCTGCGAGATGAGAGTCAGCGTCAGAAAGGCATCGATGGAGCACAGAAGAATGATGCCCAGCGCAACGCCGAGGAGATGTGGACGGTGCCAATCGACGAACTGCACGTGATGCCCGTCCGTGCGGCGTATCGAGCGGCGGCGCGGATTGAAACTGCCGTAGGCGATCGACCAGAGTCGGCGGTGCCTGCGCTCGAGGCGCATACGCCGTTCCGACGCCAGGTTCGGGTTGATGCAGATATCGCCGGCTACGCTCATCGTTCGCCCCAGTGCGGCCGCTTTCTAGTTGTAATCTCGCCGCGCGTTCACTCTAGCGGCTTCGCGTGCTCGATCCACCGGGTTTGAACATATCTGCCCTGTGCGCCAGTTCACAGTTCACACGCATACCGGCCCAATCGCTTCAGCGGTCGGGCTCAACGCGCCCGCTGCCGCTGGTGCGACCGATACGGCCGCCCATGCGATTGCGCTCCGCGCGAAAAGCCTGATGCGGGTCGGCGCGGAGAGCCATGGGACGGTGCGGGATGTGCGTGCGCCGAGGGCGGTACCGCTTGCATCTGCGGCCGGTCAAATCGCGGCAGCTCCGTCACAGGAATCGGGTGACCGAGCAGTCGTTCGATACTGCGCGCGAGTCCGCCTTCATCCGGTGAGACGAGCGAGATTGCAGCTCCGCCAGCGCCGGCGCGCGCCGTGCGACCGATGCGGTGCACGTAGTCCTCTGGAACGTTCGGCAATTCGAAGTTCACGACACACGGCAATTCCTTGATATCGAGGCCACGCGCAGCCACTTCCGTCGCCACGAGCGCCGTACTGCGCCCTTGCTTGAAGTCCGCAAGCGCGCGCGTGCGCGCCGCCTGGCTCTTGTTGCCGTGTATCGCGTCGGCGCGGATGCCTGCATCCACGAGTTGCTTCGTGAGCCTGTTGGCACCGTGCTTCGTGCGGGTGAATACGAGTAGCTGATTCCACTCGCCGCCTTTGATTAGGTGCACGAGCAAGTGCCGCTTGTCCGACTGCGCCACGCGATACGCCTGGTGCGTGACGCGCGTCGCCGCCGCGTTGCGCGGCGCCACTTCGATCGTCTCGGGATTGCGCAAGAAGCGGCCGGCCAGCTGACGGATGTCCTCGTTATAGGTCGCGGAAAACATCAGGTTCTGGCGCACGGCCGGCAGGAGTTTCAGCACGCGCTTGATGTCGTTGATGAAGCCCATGTCGAGCATGCGGTCGGCTTCATCGAGCACGAAGATCTGCACCTGGCGCAGATCCACCTCGCGCTGTTCGGCGAGATCCAGGAGCCGCCCGGGTGTCGCGACAAGAATGTCGCAGCCATTGCGCAGCGCGTCGATCTGCGGATTGATGCTCACGCCGCCGAAGACCACGTGGGTCTTGAGGCGCAGATGCTTGCCATAGGTTCGCGCGCTCTCGGCAACCTGTGCCGTGAGTTCGCGCGTCGGCGTGAGTACGAGAGCCCGCGGCGTGCGGCCCTGGCCGCCATTTAGTTTCTGCAGGATCGGCAGGATGAAACCCGCGGTCTTGCCGGTCCCTGTTTGCGCGCCGGCGAGCACGTCGCGGCCCGCAAGAACGGCCGGGATGGCCTTCAATTGAATCGGCGTCGGCGTGTCGTAGCCCTTGTCGGCGACCGCACGCAGGAGTTCGGGCAGGAGCCCGAGTTCGGAGAAAGACATGTCAATAGTTCCTTCGGTCCTTGAGTTCTCAAGAACCGCGTTGACTCGCGATACGGGACTTGCGTCCCGGAGCGGTCATGGCGAGGGGGTAATGTTGGATCGAGGTGCGTCGGAGGGGAGACGGACCACGAGCGGAGTCGGCGCTGACCGCGCGCCGCTGTATTCAGCGCCGCGGACTCTACAGACTTTGGGCGATGGAGTCCAACCGGCGCACCGGCACCGGAATTCAGCCGAGCAGTCGTTTCGCAAGATGCGCGCGCAGTTCCGCGGCACGCTCCGGTGAAATCTCGCCAAGGATCCCGTGCCTGAAATCCGGAATGTGCGTGCTCACTTCGTCCTGGGGACCGAATACATAGTGCTCGAAGATCGCTCCCCAGGCCTTGCGTGTCTCGGGCGGCAGATGGCGCAGATTGAGAATGCTGTGCATGAGTGCATCGAACGCCGAGTCGGTGCGCGTCTTCTCGCCTATTGCCCCGTGCCACCAATAGTTCACGAGCAGATTGAAGGACTCGAGCGACTCGACGTGATGCCACCAGGTGGGCGGGATATAGATGGCGTCGCCAGGACCAAGCTCGGCGGCGACGGCGGCCTCAAGGGCCTGCCTGAATTTCGGATAGCGCGCGAAGTCCGGTTGGTGCAGCGTCGGCAGACTCATCGGCGCGCCGGTCGGCGCGAAATCGAGCGGACCAATATAGAGATTGCGGATCTGATCCGGCGGAAAGAGCGTGAAACGCCGCCGCCCGGCCACGACACAGGCGATGTTGTTCCATTCGTCGAAATGCGCCGGCGTCGTGATCGCGTTGCCAAGCCAGATCCGCGGCTGCACGGATTCATCGAGCAGGGTCAGCCGATTGTCGAGCGCGAAGCCTGGCACTGAATCGCGAATCAACGCACTCTGTGCAGCGACCGCCGGGGGATTCTGAAAATTCGTGTAGCGCAGGACCTGCTCGGCCACGGCCGAGATCGGCAAGCGGTTCCTGACGAAATTGAAGCCGCGCATGGACTCGTCGTAGTGAATCCGCCCGGCGACCTCCGGTGGCGTCATGATGGCGTCAACGGGCATTCCGGTATCGAAGCTCGAGAGATAGGCAACCAGCGATTCCCGTGACTCGAGTCCGCGTTGCACGGCCGGCCAGTTCGCGACGAGCCCGCGGAACACCGCGGGACGCCCGCGCGGGATGACGTCGCCGCCTATGGCAGCGTCGTCGAGTCCGGTGAATCCTGCGATGTTGTTCGACGGGGTAACTGGTGTCATGCGATCCGGGCGCATCGATCGACGCGCATTGTTGGCGCCCCCGGCCGGAGTTGAACCGACGACCTACCGCTTAGGAGGCGGTCGCTCTATCCACTGAGCTACGGGGGCACGCCGGGGCACAATGTATCCGTGGAAGTGGTGGAGCAGAAGGGGATCGAACCCTCGACCTCCGCATTGCGAACGCGGCGCTCTCCCAGCTGAGCTACTGCCCCACTTTCAGAAGGCGCGCGATTGTAGAGTATGGTCCGGGATGCGGCAATTTCGCCGCACGAGAGAGAGCCAACATGCCGCAGGTGCGCGCCGCAACCGCTGGCGACCTTGATTTCATCGTCGACTCGAACGCCCGCATTGCCGCGGAAACCGAGCAGCGCGAGCTCGATCGCCGGCTGCTCGTGCCGGGCGTTGCCGCCGTGCTGGCGGACGCAGGCAAAGGCCGGTACTTCATCGCGGAGGAAGCGGGTCGCCCGCTCGGCCAGTTGATGTACACGACAGAATGGAGCGACTGGCGGAACGGCGACTTCTGGTGGATACAGTCGGTGTACGTGCGGGAGGACGCACGTCGCCGCGGTGTATTCAGCCTGCTCTACCGTCATCTGGAAAACCTCGCCCGGACGACGCCGGACGTTTGCGGAATCCGGCTCTACATGGAAGCCCACAATCGCGCCGCGCACACGGCGTATACACGGCTTGGCATGCTCGATAGCGATTACCAGGTTTTGGAGGTCGACTTCCGAAGGCCAGCGGAGCAACATTAATAATGCACTATAAGCTATTGATCTTTATGGATGTCAATGGCAAGGTCCGCCGCAGCACGTCGGTAACCTATAGATAAGAGTCGCCTTACTAGTACTTGAGGCGCAGGACTGCCGTCGGCCCGAGGGTGGGCACTGTCACGATATACATCGTGTCGTATTCGTCCTCAGCCATAGGCGGCACGTTGGCTCGCGGCGCAAGCCGGTGCACCAGGTCGGGCACTGTGTTGCTGTGGCCGACGATCAGGATCCGGCGTCCGCGATACTGCCGGTCGACTTTGTCGACCAGTGATTGCACGTCACGACCCGGGTAGATCTGCAACAAGATGCCGAGCCGTTGCGCGAGCGGAGCTGCAGTCCGCTGACTGCGACGCGTGTCCGAAACAAAGATGGCATCGACCTGCCCTGCCGGCGATTTCTCTCCGAGCATCCGGCTCAACACCACCGCGCGCTGCTCGCCCGCCGTGCTCAATGGCGGATCGTCGATGCTGCCAAGTTCCTTTTCCGCGTGGCGAATTATGATAATCGTGGTCGTGACCTGCGACGACCAGAGCCAGGCACCCGCCGCCACCACAAGGATGCCGAACAGCAACGTCAACCATACCGGAGTCAGCAACGGTCGGCGGCGCAGTGCCGACAGCCGTTTGCGTGGCGGTGTTTGTTCGGCGGTATTCGACATCGAAGGCAGAGCCTTGCTTGCAAGGGTGCCGAATATACCTCAGCAGGACCGCTGTTCGGCCGGTGGAGCGGTTTCGGCGGTATCGGTCTTGGCCGTCATCAGCCAATGGGCGAGCATGTCGGCGAGCTTGCGGCGATCAACGGGCTTGGCCAGGAAGTCATTCATCCCCGCGGCAAGACAGCGCTCGCGATCCTCGACGAAAGCATTGGCGGTCATGGCGACGACGGGTATGGCGTGATCGAGCACGGCCGAGGCGGGATCGCGGATGATGCGCGTCGCCTCGAACCCGTCCATTTCGGGCATCTGGCAATCCATCAGTACGAGGTCAAAGCGCTCGCGGCACAACCGTTCGATCGCCTCACGGCCGTGCTGCGCAACCTCAACCTCGAAACCCATCTTGCCCAGAATGTGAGTCGCGACGCGCTGGTTGACGGCATTGTCCTCCACGAGCAGGAGGCGGCCGCGCCTACTGCTCGCCGACGGCGACGGCTCGGAAACAGCAGCGACCACGGTCGGCGGTGCCACCGGTGCCGGCTGCGCAATAGGAGCTGGCAGCAGGAACCAGAACGTCGAACCGCGGCCAGCAGCGCTCGTCACGCCGATCTCGCCACCCATCAGCTCCACCAGATGCTTGCTGATGGCGAGTCCGAGTCCCGTGCCCCCGTAGCGACGCGTCGTCGAAGAATCGGCCTGGCTGAAGCGGCGAAAAAGTTTCTCGAGCTGCTCATGCCGTATGCCTATGCCAGTATCGTGCACGCTGATCCGGACGCGGGCTCCCTCCGCCTGTGCCACGCAGATACGTACCGACCCGAATTCGGTGAATTTCACGGCGTTGCTCGCAAGATTCAGCAGCACCTGGCGCGCGCGCGCCGGGTCGCCCCTGATGAATCGGGGCACGTCCGGCGCAAAATCCAGGGTCAGCGTGAGTGCTCGACCGATTGCGGCCGGTTGCAGGATCGCTTCGACGTCGGTGCAGACGGCATGCAGATCGAATTCGACCTGCTCGATGTTCAACCGGCCCGCTTCGATCTTCGAGTAATCGAGGACATCGTTGATGACGGTGAGCAAGGCATCGCCCGAGCGCTGGATCGTCTCGGCGAATTCCCGCTGCTCGGCGTCGAGGCGCGTGTCGAGCAGGAGATTCGCGAATCCGAGCACACCGTTCATGGGCGTGCGGATTTCGTGGCTCATCATCGCGAGAAATTCGGTCTTGGCTTTCGAGGCGGACTCCGCGCGCCGCGCCTGGATTTCCGCCTGCGCCTTCGCCTCCGTCAGCCGTGCCTGCACGACGCGGTCGCGTCGCCGCGCTTGCTGGGCCGTGCGGCTTAGGCGGGTCACCACGAAACCCGCGAGAATCGAAAGCAGCGCAACCGCCGCGAACGCGCCAAGGCCCGCGCGGCCGATGACGGCGACGCGTGCGTCGAAATTCTTAACCCACATGTCGATACCGAGGACGCCGACGAACTGTCCTTTGTGGTCGTAGAACGGTGCGTACGCGCTCAAGTAGCTGCGCAAGGCTTCGTGCACCGGTTCGCTGTTCACTACCACTTCGTGCCGCTCGAGCGCCCGTCGCAGCGCCGGATCCGGCGTGTTATACGGCTTCATTATCGGATCGGGCGGCAGATCGTCGCCTTCGACCCGATACAGGTAATCGGTCCCGAGCACGAAGTAGATCTGGCCGTCGACCCGGATTGCCGTGTAGACGTAGATGACGTCGGTCGTCGCCTTGTGGAATCCGACGAGCGGTGCAAGTGCGGCGAGGTGCTCGGGGCTGCCGGCCTGGTTTGGCGAGCGGATCGTGCGATGCAGATCACCGTCGATCTGCGCAGCTGCCACCCGCGCCAGCTGTGCGAGCTCGGTACGTACGGCATCGAGCTGGGCTTCGCGCGCCGAATGCCACAGGTAGAAGAGTCCGAGCGATGAAATGGCGAGGATGACGGCGCCCGCCAGCAGGCCATTGAGAAGAGGACGGTCGAAACGCCCGTGTATTCGTTTCACTGTCTGGATTCGCCGCCGCCGAGCCACGCTGGATCGGCCGCGGTGCAGCGGACCGATTCGTACGTGGCATCTATCGGCCGCGGGATCCCGTACTTTAGCGGGCCGGCGGAAGCCTATTTGGCAGGTGACGCACGTCGGCGTGGCCAGGCATCGAGGACATAGCGCGCGGCACGCTTGGCTTGCCGCGCGGCATTGCGGTTGCCTTCACAGGCCGCGACGATCGAACCCTTCATCAGCATGTGCCAGGTGTGCGCGAAGCGTTCCGGGTCCGTCAATCGGGCGCCTTCGGCAAGTTCGCGCAGGATCGAACGGATCCTGGAAAGGTGGATCGTCGCGGCCCGATGGATCGGGCCGCCGGAATCGGATTCGAGCAGCACGTTGATGAACGAGCAGCCCTCGAAATCCCGCCGCTGAAACCAGCCGTGAAAGACGTCGAATATGGCGAGGAGCCGTCCCTTCGGTGTGCGCGCGCGGCGATGGATTTCGTGCTCGAGCCAGCCCCGGGTCCACACCGCCTCGCGCCGATCAAGAAAGGCGACGGCGAGCTCCACCTTGGAATCGAAGTTATTGTAGAGGCTTGCCTTTGCGCAGCCCGACTTCGCGAGGATCGTGTCGATACCGACCTGGCTCACGCCATGCTCGGCGAAAAGGTCGTAGGCGGCATCGATCAGCCGCCTGCGTGCCACACCAGTCTTTCGGGCTGTACCAATCGACGCCATAGCCCCGACACCCCGCCTCGCGCTATCCGCGTGTGCCATCGTACGCGCTTGAGACTGGCGGAGAGGGCGAGATTCGAACTCGCGAGGGCCGTGAAGCCCTGCCGGTTTTCAAGACCGGTGCATTCAACCGCTCTGCCACCTCTCCGTGGCGCCGAAGTTTAATCGCATTGCCACGGGTACGCGGAATAGTCGAGTTGCGGCAGGCACTTGAAAGCGGGGCGGCAATCCCAAACTGAGCCTTGGGCCGGCCGGTTCACCGGCCAGCCGACACCGATGCTAGACTCAGGCCAGATCCACGCGAGGAGATTGATTCATGGATACGACGATGGTTGGAATTCCGGTCGCGGAGCTCGATCAGGAGACTCGCGCGCAGTTCATCTGGCGTACCTATTTTCACGTCGCAATGGCGGTGGCCTTGTTCGCGCTCACGGAAGTCGTGCTGTTCCAGACGGGCGTCGCCGAACGGATCGCCGTCCCCCTGCTTCGCAACTGGCTGTTGGTGCTCGGCGGCTTCATGCTCGTCGGCTGGCTGGCATCACGCACCGCGGGCAGCGCCCAGTCGCTCCCGGCTCAGTACCTTTCGCTCATCGCCTATGTCGTGGTCGAGGCAATCATCTTCGTCCCGCTTCTCTTTGTTGCCGAGTACAAGGCGCCGGGCGTCATTCAGAGCGCTGCGGTCGTGACGCTCCTCGGCTGCGTGGGGCTCATGGGAGTCGCGCACATCACGCGCAAGGATTTTTCGTTCCTGCGAGGCATCCTGGTGTGGGGTGGACTGCTGGCGCTCGTTGCGATCGTCGCTGCCGTCATCTTCGGGCTGCAGATGGGTACGTGGTTCTCGGTGCTGATGATCGGCTTCGCGGGCGCCGCGGTGCTCTACGACACTTCAAACATCCTGCATCACTACCCGCAGGAGCGTTATGTCGCAGCGTCGATGCAGCTCTTCGCTTCGATTGCGCTCATGTTCTGGTACGTGCTGCGCCTGATGTCCTCATCGCGCAACTAGGATTGCGAATCGCGGCGCCGACCGGGTTCAGCGTATGAGTTCGGCGGCGCCGCCCATATAGGGGCGCAGCACTTCGGGGATGGTGACGCCACCGTCCCCGCGCTGATAATTCTCGAGCACCGCGACAAGCGCTCGCCCGACGGCAACCCCCGATCCATTCAAGGTGTGCACGAGCTCCGGCTTGCCAGTCGCCGGATTGCGCCATCGCGCCTGCATGCGTCGCGCCTGAAAGCTCTCGCAGTTGCTGCAGGATGCAATTTCGCGATAGCGCTGTTGCCCTGGCAGCCAGACCTCGAGATCATATGTCTTCGCGCTCGCGAAACCGATGTCTCCGGAACAGAGCGCAACGGTCCGATGGGCAATGCCGAGCCGCCGCAGGATCTCCTCGGCGTTCTTCGTCAGCAGCTCGAGTTCCGCGTACGAATCTTCCGGTCGGACGATGTGCACGAGTTCGACCTTTTCGAACTGATGCTGCCGGATCATGCCGCGCGTGTCCTTGCCGTAGGAGCCTGCCTCCGAGCGAAAGCACGGCGTATGCGCGACGAAGCGCAGCGGGAGTCGGTCGGCGGCAAGAATCTGGTCGCGGACGAGGTTCGTGACAGGCACTTCCCCCGTCGGAATCAAATAGAGGCCGGCGTCGCCGCGAAGTGCAAAGAGGTCCTGCTCCAATTTCGGCAGCTGGCCAGTCCCCTCGAGGCTCCTCGCGAGTACCAGATACGGTGGATTGATCTCGCGGTAGCCATTCTCGCGCGTGTGCACATCGAGCATGAACTGCGTCAGCGCGCGATGCAGGCGCGCGATGCCATCGCTCATCACGACGAAACGTGCGCCGGAAATCCTGCCGGCCGCTTCGAAGTCGAGCTGACCCAGACCCTCGCCGATCGCAACGTGATCGAGCGGCTCGAAATCGAATGTCGACGGCTCGCCCCAGCGCCGCACTTCGACGTTGGCCGTCTCGTCGCGCCCCGTCGGAACGCTCTCGTGCAGGAGGTTCGGGATATCGAGCTGCAGGCGATCGATCTCTGCCTGCGCCGTTTCAAGGTCCTGCTCGCGCGCCGCGAGATCCACGCCCATCGTCTCGGCAGCTTTCAGTAGCGGCGCGATGTCCTGCCCACCGGCCTTCGCCTTACCGACGGCTTTGGCATGCGCATTGCGCTCGCTGCGCAGGCGGTCGACCTCGAGTTGTGCGGTCTTGCGCCGCTCGTCGAGCGCCTTGAGCGCCGCGACGTCCAGCTGAAATCCGCGCCGCGCGAGATTCGCAGCGATCGAATCCATTTCCGTTCGAAGCTGTCGCGGATCGAGCACGGCTATTCTTTGTCCTTCTCCGTCAGGCTGGCCTTGAGGCGCGCCAGCGCTTCGCCGATGCGAAGCTCGAGGCCGCGGGGAACAGGATGATAATACGAGCGGCCCCGCAGCTCTTCCGGAAAATAGTTCTCGCCCGCCGCGTAGGCGTTCGGCTCATCGTGCGCATAGCGGTAGCCGGCGCCATGGCCGAGCTCCTTCATCAACCGGGTCGGCGCATTGCGGATGTGCATCGGCACCTCGAGCGTGCCGGATTCCTTCGCGTCCGCCATGGCCGCTCCGTAGGCCTTGTACACGGCGTTGCTCTTCGGCGCGCAGGCCATGTAGATCACGGCCTGCGCGATCATGAGCTCCCCTTCCGGCGTGCCGAGCCGCTCGTAGGCGTCCCAGGCCGAGAGGGCAAGCTCGAGCGCGCGCGGATCGGCATTGCCGATATCCTCCGACGCCATGCGAACGACCCGTCGCGCGATGTAGGGGGGATCGCAACCGCCATCGATCATGCGGCAGTACCAATACAGCGCAGCGTCCGGGTCGGTGCCGCGCACTGCCTTGTGAAGCGCGGAGATCTGGTCATAGAAGAGTTCACCACGCTTGTCGAAGCGCCGATAGCCGCCAGCAGCCACTTCATTCGCAATCTCCACCGTAAGATGCGGCGGATCGGCGCTCGCGGCAGCGAGATCCGCGGCGACCTCGAGGAGATTCAGCGCGCGTCGTGCATCGCCGTCCGCGGCGAAGGCGAGGGCCTGCAATGCATCCCGGTCCACGACCAGGTGCATGCGACCGAGTCCGCGCTCGGCGTCAGCCGAGGCCTGCGCGAGGACTTGCGCGATATCGTCGGTGCCCAGTGCCTTCAGCACGTATACGCGCGCACGTGACAGCAGTGCATTGTTGACCTCGAACGACGGATTCTCGGTGGTCGCCCCGATGAAGATGAGTGTGCCGTCCTCCACGAATGGCAGGAACGCGTCCTGCTGCGCCTTGTTGAAGCGATGCACCTCGTCCAAAAAGAGGACGGTAGCCCGCTGAAACTGGCTGCGCGTGGCATGTGCCCGATCGACCGACTCGCGGATATCCTTCACGCCCGCAAGTACCGCGGATAGGCCGATGAAGTCTGCATGGCAATTCGCGGCGAACAGGCGCGCGAGCGTCGTCTTGCCGCTGCCGGGCGGACCCCACAGGATCATCGAGTGCAGCGCCCCGGTATCCACGGCACGTCTGAGCGGCTTGCCAGGGTCGAGGAGGTGTCGCTGGCCGAAGAATTCCGCCAGAGTCCGCGGTCGCATGCGGTCCGCAAGCGGGCGAAACTCAGTCTGAGTGACGGCGGCTTTCGCCATCGGGCGGCGCTCTTACGGCCCCGGCTTGCCGATGACGTCAACGCCCGGCGGCGGCGTGAACTGGAAGAGGGTCGCATCGAGCGGTGGATTGGATTCAACGCTCGTGAAGCTGAGATCGGTGCTCTGGCCGAGCTTGTCTTTCAGCGTCATCCGCACGAGTTGATCGCCGGCGAGTCCGAGGCGGATCTCGCGAAAATCCGTATCGGTTGTCTTCGGCTGCAGCCGCACCCAGTCGAGTCCGTCGTAGCGGCCAAGATCGGCGACGCGAAAGCTTTCCGAGACCTGACCGGTGCCGGCCAGCAGACCCGCGGGCGTTGCCGACAATGACTGGCCGAACGTCCGGACCGTCACCTGCTCGAGCTCCTGGTCGTAGAGCCAGACGCGTTCGCCGTCGGAGACAATCAGTTGATGCACGCCCGTGGCATAGTCCCAGCGAAAGCGGTTCGGCTTGGCGAGATAGAGCGTCCCGCTCGCGCGCTCGAGCACTTCCCCGTGCGCACCCGCGAGCGTCTGCTCGAATTGGCTGCGCAGGCTGTGCATGGCTCCGATGATCCGATCGACGCGCCGGCCCGTCGCGACATCATCAGCGGCCGGTGCGAGCATCGCCGTGCCCCAGGCGAGCACCAGGACGGACACAGTCTGACGCAGGCCCGCCATGGTCACGCTTCGGGCGGGGGCGGCGCGAGGACTTCTCGTGAGCCGTTCGTCTGCAGTTGACCGACGAGTCCCGCTGCTTCCATGGCTTCGACGAGGCGCGCCGCGCGGTTGTAGCCGATCTTGAGGCGCCGCTGCACGCCCGAGATCGAAGCCTTGCGTGATTCAATGACAATACGGACCGCTTCGTCGTACAGCGGATCCTGCTCCGCGTCGATTTCGCCAACGGACTCTTCGCCCTCTTCGGGTTCAAGGCCTGGAACCGGTCCCTTCGGCCCCTCCAGGATTTCATCAACGTAGATCGGCGGCGGACCGACCCTCAGGCTGTTCACGACCCTGTGCACCTCCTGGTCGGACACGAAGGCGCCATGGATCCGGGTCGGCACCGACGTGCCCGCGGCCATGTAGAGCATGTCGCCGTGGCTGAGAAGCGCTTCCGCGCCACTCTGGTCGAGGATGGTGCGGGAATCGACTTTCGCTGACACCTGAAAGGCAATGCGCGATGGAATATTCGCCTTGATGAGGCCGGTAATCACGTCGACGGACGGCCGTTGCGTCGCGAGGATAAGGTGAATTCCCGACGCGCGCGCCTTCTGCGCAAGCCGGGTGATGAGCTCCTCGACTTTCTTGCCGACGATCAGCATGAGGTCCGCGAGCTCGTCGATGACCACGACGATGTGCGGCACAGGCTTCAGATCCGGCACGTCGTCGAGGGAGCCGGCGACATCCTGCGCTACGGCTGCGGCCACCAGCGGATCCTTGAGGGGCTTGCCGGCGTCAATTGCGTCCTTGATCTTGCGGTTCAGACCCGCGAGGTTACGTACACCGATAGCGGCCATCAGCTGGTAGCGGCGCTCCATCTCCGCGACTGACCAGCGCAAGGCGTTCGCCGCCTGCTTCATGTCCGTGACGACCGGTGCCATCAGATGCGGAATACCCTCGTAAACGGAGAGTTCCAGCATTTTCGGGTCCACCATGATCATCCGCACGCGTTCCGCGGACGACTTGTACAGGAGCGACAGGACCATCGCATTGATGGCGACGGACTTGCCCGAACCCGTGGTGCCCGCGATCAGCAGGTGCGGCATACGCGTGAGGTCAGCCACGACCGGGTGTCCGCCAATGTCCTTGCCGAGAGCCAACGCAAGAGGCGTCGCGATGTCGTCGTAGGCTTTCGACTTGATGATTTCGCCGAGCGTCACGAGTTCGCGCTTCTCGTTCGGAATCTCGAGTCCCACCACGGATTTGCCGGGGATGACCTCGACCACGCGTACGCTGATCGCGGAAAGTGCCCGCGCGAGGTCCTTCGCGAGATTCGAAATCTGACTGACCTTCACGCCAGGTGCCGGGCGCAGCTCGAATCGAGTAATGACCGGACCGGGGTGCACGGCCACTACTTCCACCTCGACGCCGAAGTCGCGCAATTTCAGCTCGACTAGCCGTGACATGGCCTCGAGCGCTTCGGTGGAGTAGCTCGGCTCATGTGGTGGCGGATCGTCGAGGAGCGAGAGCGCCGGAAGCTCGGTGGCTGGCGGCGCCTGGAACAGGGTCACCTGCTTTTCCTTCTCGACGCGCTCGCTCCTCTCGAGCGTCGAGACGACCGGCTCGATTCGCGGCGGGCTTCGTGTCGCGGACTTGCGTTGCTCCTCGCGAACGTTTTCAGCGCGTGCTTCCTTGCGTTCACGGCCTTCGGCCTTGTTGCGTGAAGCGGCGATGCGCTGGCGCAGGTATTGCCACGTCCTGATGCCGAAGCGTCCGATGGAGTCCATCACCTCGAGCCAGGACACGCCGACAAACAGGGACGTGCCGGCCATCCACAGACCGAGCAGCAGGATCGTCGCTCCGAGGAAACTCAAGTTTGTCGCGAAGCCCTCGCCGACCAGCGCACCAAGGACGCCGCCTGCCCCGCTCGGATATCCCGATCCGCTCCAATGCAGCGCCGCGAGGCCGCAGCTCGCTACGACCGTGACGACAAAACCGACCAGCTGCCAGAGAAAGGTCGCGCGCCGCCTCGCCTCCGGCAACCTCTTCGACCGGAATACGAACCAGCCACCGAGACCGATCAAGAGTGGAAAGAGGTACGCCGGCCGGCCGAACACGAGCAGGAAGAGGTCTGCGATCCACGCGCCGACTCGACCGATCCAGTTGTCGGTGAGAGCGTCGCTGCCGGTGGAGGAAAATCCGGCATCGTGCGGGCTGTAGCTCGCGAGCGCGAGCAGGAACATCACCGCAATGACGAGCGCCATCCAGAAGGCCGCGTCGCGTAATGCCCGCACCAACCAGGGCGGCATCGGCGCCTCACGCTTGCGCAATTCGGCGACTTCGTTCACCGCATCAACCTTCGCAGGAGCTTTGCCTCACAAGGCTTTGATTCTACAATCTAGAAGACAACCTGTCAGCGCGTGACCGTGGGATTTTCCGCCGCGCGCCGCGCGCGTCTTGCAACGTGGTCAGTCCGACGGGAATTACTTACCATTACCGCCCCCTTGTAGTCGCATTACGCGGCGCACACATCGGCAGACAAGACGGGCGACGGGATCTCAAGCTCCCGTCCATTGCGACAGAGCGAGTATACATGAGCAAAATTCGGCACAGCCGGTTGATCATCCTCGGATCGGGCCCGGCGGGTTACACCGCCGCCGTGTATGCCGCGCGCGCGAACCGCAAGCCGCTGCTCATCACCGGGCTGGAACAGGGCGGCCAGCTCATGACGACCACCGACGTCGACAACTGGCCAGGTGATGTGCACGGACTACAGGGCCCCGCCCTGATGGAGCGCATGCGTAAGCACGCCGAACGATTCGCAACCGACATCGTCTTCGATCACATCCAGTCGGTCGATCTGAAGCTCCGTCCGATCCACCTGCGGGGCGACAGTGGCGAGTACACCTGCGACGCGCTCGTGATCGCAACGGGGGCCTCGGCACGCTATCTCGGTCTGCCCTCCGAAGAAGCCTTCAAGGGCAAGGGCGTATCGGCGTGCGCGACCTGCGATGGCTTTTTCTATAAGGGTCAGCGAGTCGCCGTCGTCGGCGGTGGCAATACCGCCGTCGAGGAGGCGCTGTACCTCTCGAACATCGCTGCGCACGTCACGCTCGTGCACCGGCGAGACAAGCTGCGTGCGGAGAAGATTCTGCAGGACCGGCTGATGGAAAGAGTCCGGGAAGGCAAGATGGCCATCGAATGGAATCACACTGTCGATGAGATCCTCGGCGACGATAACGGCGTGACGGCGCTTCGCGTTGCACCGACACCCGAGGCAGGGCCCGGGCGCAGCAAGCGGAGCTTCAATGTCCACGGAGTATTCATCGCGGTCGGGCACACGCCGAATACGCAGCTTTTCGAAGGCCAGCTCGAGATGCGTGGTGGTTACATCATCGTCAAATCGGGTGCGGAAGGCGAAGCCACAGCGACCAGCGTTCCCGGCGTCTTCGCCGCAGGTGACGTGGCGGATCACGTTTACCGCCAGGCCGTCACATCTGCCGGCACGGGTTGCATGGCGGCGCTTGATGCCGACCGCTATCTCGAGCGCATCGACACTCAGCAGCATTGAGCGGCGCGCTGCGTCGCCTTCCGCATGCGCACGCGCACTCTAGCGAGCATCGACGAAGTCCCGGCGGCCGCGTGGAATGCGCTTGTTGACGGGCGGTGCCCCTTTCTCCGTCACGAATTCCTGGCCGCGCTCGAACATCAGCGTTGCGTCGGCCCCGGTACGGGCTGGACGCCCCGCATCGTCATCGCCGAGGACTTACAGGGCGAACTCACCGGAGCCGCGCCGTGTTACGAGAAGTCCCACTCGCGCGGCGAATTCGTCTTCGATTTCTCCTGGGCGCGGGCCTATCAGCAAGCCGGCCTCCCCTACTATCCGAAGCTCGTCGTCGGTGTGCCATTCTCGCCCGTGACAGGCGAGCGGCTCCTCACGGTGAGTGGTCGCGATGCCGCTCAGGTTCGTGGCGCGCTCGTTCGTCAACTTGAGCAACTTGCCGAGGAACGCGCCTGTTCATCGGTGCACGTACTGTTTCCGTCGGCCGAGGAAAATGGCTGGCTGGCGGATGCCGGATTCCTGAAGCGCAGCGATTGCCAGTTTCACTGGCACAACGCGGGCTACGCGAGCTTCGATGAGTTTCTCGAGACCTTCACGGCCGAGAAGCGCAAGAAATGCCGGCGCGAGCGCAGGCGCGTCGAAGAGGCAGGGATCCGCTTCGCAACGGTTGGCGGAGCCGAGCTCGATGCGGTGCGCTGGGACGATCTTTACCCGCTATATGCCGATACGTTCGCCCGTCACGGACATGCGCCGTACCTGACCTATGGATTTTTTCTCGAGCTCGCCCGCGTGATGCCCGAAAATCTCATGTTCAAGGTTGCATCGCTCGACGGCGCCGCCGTCGGCCTTGCGATCTATGTCGTCGGCCGCGACACGCTCTACGGACGCTACTGGGGCGCGAGCGGCAATCACCACAGCCTGCATTTCGAAACCTGCTACTACCAGGGCATCGATTACTGCATCGAGCACGGCTTGCAGCGCTTCGAACCAGGAACGCAGGGCGAACACAAAGTGGCGCGTGGATTCGTGCCGACAACCGTGTTTTCGAACCATTGGATCGCGGACCGGCGGTTCGCCGCCGCGATTTCCAGCTACCTCGAGCGCGAGGGCGCCGAAGTCGAGCGCTATACCGAACTCGTCCGCGAACACGTTCCCTACAAGCGCGGCCCGGGCGGCTGAGACGTTCCCATGTCGCAGCTCGTCTGGTTGAGCGACAAGCACGATCTCACCTGGTTTCCGCCGGTGACCTCGGCGCTGAAGGACCCGGACGGCTTGCTTGCCGCCGGTGGCGGACTATCCACGGAACGGCTGCTCGCTGCATACCGGCGCGGCATCTTTCCCTGGTACAACGAGGGTCAGCCGGTCCTCTGGTGGTCGCCCGATCCTCGCAGCGTACTGTTCCCTGAGGAATTCCGGCGCTCGCGCAGCCTTCGCAGGAGCATCCGCAACCGCGGCTACCGCACGGAGATCAACACGGCATTCGCGGACGTCGTCGCCGCCTGCGCCGAGCCTCGCGCCAGCGGGCCCGGCACCTGGATAACTGCCGGGATGGCTGCCGCATACAGCGAATTGCATGCCCAGGGTTTCGCGCATTCGATCGAGACGTGGCGCGACCGCGAACTCGTCGGTGGTCTTTACGGTGTGTCTCTCGGCCGCGTGTTCTTTGGCGAATCGATGTTCAGCCGCGCAACCGATGCTTCCAAAGTCGCGCTCGCCAGGCTGGTCGATGAATGCCATGCCCGGAACATCGCGTTGATCGACTGCCAGGTCGCGTCCGCGCACGTGGCAAGCCTCGGCGGCCGCCCTCTGCCGCGAGCTGAGTTCACTCGACGGGTCGAGGAGCTGACAGTCGGCGGGGTCGCGTAGTCTACCGGATAGGTGTCGCGTCGACGCCACCCGGGCATCGGGGCATCCCAAGCAAATTGCATACCCAAGGCACTTTATGCACAATTCGCGCCCCTGTGACGCGGTGTGGCTGAATGGCAAAAGAGGAAGCACTCCAGATGGAAGGCGAGGTCGTCGAGACTTTGCCCAACACCACGTTCCGCGTGAAATTGAAGAACGGCCACGTCGTCACCGCGCACATCTCCGGAAAGATGCGCAAGAACTACATCCGCATCCTCACGGGCGATCTCGTCACCGTGGAAATGACACCGTACGACCTGACGAAGGGTCGCATCACCTATCGCGGCAAATAGCGGCGCTCTTTCAGTGCCGTGTCCCTGACACGCGCCGCCACGGCAGCGTGCACTTCCCGATCTAGCGCATTCGGCGCCACGTCCGCGTGCGGCGAGAAATCCGCAAGGGCCTCGGCCGCGCCAATCAGCATGGCGTCGGTAATGGCCTGTGCATGCGCATCGAGTGCGCCGCGAAAGATGCCCGGAAAGCCGAGCACATTGTTGATGATCTTGCCGTCGGCGGCAAAGACCGCGCCGGCATCTTCCGCCGCAATCGGATCGATCTCGGGATCGGGATTCGAAAGGCTCAGGATGATCTGGCCGCGTTCGATCATCTCCGGCGGCACGAGACCTGAAACCCCGGTCGTCAGTACGACCGCGTCGGAATTCTTCATCACGCCTTCAAGCGAATCCGGGACGCCACCGAGTTCACGCAGCCGCTCGAACGCCTCCGCGCGAATATCGCTGCCGCGAAGCGAACGCACCCCCGTCTTCGCGAGCAGCCGACAAATACCTAGTCCCGCTGCGCCAAGGCCGACCTGCCCGATCCGCAACTCCCTGAGAGGCTTCCCGAGCCGCCGGCAGATCCGCATGAGCGTCGCAAGCACGACAACCGCCGTGCCGTGCTGATCGTCGTGCATCACCGGAATCTTGAGACGTGCGCGCAGCTCGGATTCGATGGCGAAGCAGTCCGGTGCCGCAAAATCTTCCAGCAGGATGGCGCCAAACCCGGGCTCGATTGCTTCGATTGCCGACACCGCCCGGTCGACCTCGAGGGCGCGGAGCGCGAGCGGAAACGCGACGACGTCGACGAGACTCGCCAGCAGTGCCGCCTTCCCTTCGATTACCGGGAGCGATGCGAGCGGCCCGATATTGCCGAGGCCGAGCACTGCAGTGCCGTTGCTGATCACCGCGACGCTGCGGCCCTTGATCGTGTGCGTCCAGGCGACCTCAGGATCCTTCTCGATCGCCGTGCAGATGGTCGCGACGCCGGGCGTATAGACGTCGCGCAGGATCTGCTGGGAATTGATTTCGATCGACGGCTTCACGAGGATCTTGCCGCCGCGATGGCGCTGATAGACGCGGTCGGACTTGCCGACGTACCGCACGTCCGGCAGCGCCTCAAGCGCCTTGACCGCCTTCTCGAGCTTCTCCGGCATCACCTCGATCGTGATTTCCCAGCGCGTCCAGCCGCTCTCACGCTGCAGGACCTGCAGGTGCTCGAGCGCGATCTGATGTGCGCCGAAGACGTTGAGCGCGGATGCGAGGCGACCTGGACGATGACGCGTTTCGATCAGTATCACTTCCTGGATACGTCGCGCCATCTGCTACCCCCGGTCACTGAACCCGAATCACTGGCCCCGAATCACTGACCGATGAGCTCCGGTTCGTTGGCCGTACGCGTGATGAGCTTGAGTTCGGCGCCATCCGCGCTCAGGGTGACGTGGACGTGACCACCGTCAACCAGGCGCCCGAAGAGCAGTTCCTCGGCGAGCGGACGCTTGATCGAGTCCTGGATGAGCCGCGCCATCGGGCGCGCTCCCATCTTTGGGTCGTAGCCGCGCTTTGCAATCCAGGCGCGCGCCACTTCATCGACGTGCAGCGACACGCGCTTCTGCTCGAGCTGCGCCTCGACTTCGACGAGGAGCTTGTCGACCACGCGTTCGATGGTTGCGGGTTCGAGCGGCGCGAACTGGATGATGGCGTCGATTCGATTGCGAAATTCCGGGGAAAAGAGGCGGCGGATCGCCTCCATGCCGTCGCTGGAATGATCCTGCTCGGTGAAGCCTATCGACGGCCGGTTCATCTCGAACGCGCCCGCATTCGTCGTCATCACGATCGTGACGTGGCGGAAGTCCGCCTTGCGGCCGTTGTTGTCCGTGAGCGTTCCGTGGTCCATCACCTGCAGTAGCAGGTTGAATACGTCCGGATGTGCCTTTTCGATCTCATCGAGGAGCAGCACCGAATGCGGATGCTTGGCGATCGCCTCGGTCATCAGGCCGCCCTGATCGAAGCCGACATAGCCCGGAGGCGCGCCGATCAGGCGCGATACCGTATGCCGCTCCATGTACTCCGACATGTCGAAGCGGATGAGCTCCACGCCCATGGCGATGGCGAGCTGGCGCGTAACCTCGGTCTTGCCGACGCCGGTCGGGCCGGCGAACAGGAATGAGCCGACCGGCTTCGCCTGATCGCCGAGCCCCGATCGCGCCATCTTGATGGCTGCGCCGAGGGACTCGATGGCCTTGTCCTGGCCGAAGATCACGAGCTTGAGGTTGCGCTCGAGGTTGCGCAGGACTTCTTTGTCGGAAAGCGACACGCTCTTGGGCGGAATGCGCGCGATACGCGCCACCACGTTCTCGATCTGCTCGACCGAAACCGCCGCCGGTCGCTCATTGACGGGGCGCAGCCTCAGATTCGCGCCCGCCTCGTCGACGACATCGATCGCCTTGTCGGGCAGATGCCGGTCGTTGATATGCCGGTCCGCGAGCTCGGCCGCCGCGCGCAGCGCATCGTCCAGGTATTTGATGCCGTGATGCTCCTCGAAGCGCGTCTTGAGTCCGAAGAGGATCTCGACCGTTTCGGCGACCGACGGCTCTACGATGTCGATCTTCTGGAAGCGCCGCGCGAGCGCGTGATCCTTCTCGAAGATGCCGCGGTACTCGTTGTAGGTAGTCGACCCGATGCAGCGCAGCTCGCCGCTCGCAAGCACCGGCTTGATGAGGTTCGATGCGTCCATGACGCCGCCCGAAGCCGCGCCGGCGCCGATCACGGTGTGGATCTCGTCGATGAAGAGAATCGCGCCTGGATTCTTCTTGATCTCGGCGATGACGCCTTTCAGCCGCTTTTCGAAGTCACCCCGATACTTGGTGCCGGCGATGAGCGAGCCCATGTCAAGCGCGTAGATGGTGCAATCCGTAAGCACGTCCGGCACCTTGCCCTCGACGATCATGCGTGCGAGGCCCTCGGCAATGGCGGTCTTGCCGACGCCCGCTTCACCGACGTACAGCGGATTGTTCTTGCGCCGCCGGCAGAGGATTTCGATGGTGCGCTCGACTTCGACCTTGCGGCCGATCAGGGGATCGATGCGGCCGTCACGCGCAAGCTTGTTGAGGTTCGTCGCATACTTCTCGAGAGCGGAGCCCTCGCTGTCCCGCTCGCCTTCGCCCGCACCCGGCGTCTCTTCCTTCTCGGGCCGCTCCTGGGCGACCTTCGACAGGCCGTGCGAAATGTAATTGACGACGTCGAGCCGGGCGACGTCCTGCTCCGAAAGCAGGAACGCGGCATGCGACTGCTTCTCGCTGAAGATCGCGACCAGTACGTTTGCGACCGTGACTTCCTTGCGGCCGCTCGATTGCACGTGAAACACCGCGCGCTGCAATACCCGCTGGAAGCCAAGCGTCGGCGTCACTTCGCGGTCATCGTCCTCCGGCAGCCTCGGCGTCGTTTCTGCGATGAACTGTTCCAGAGCCTTCTTGAGCTTGGCTACGTCGGCGCCGCAGGCACGCAGCACCTCGCGAACCTTGGGCGTGTCGAGGATGGCGAGCAGCAAATGCTCGACGGTCATGAATTCGTGGCGCGCCTCGCGCGCCGACTGGAAGGCTTCGTTCAGGCAGAATTCGAGTTCGCTCGACAACACGGGGTTTACGCCTCCTCCATCGTGCAAAGCAGGGGGTGCTGATGCTGCCGAGCGTAGCTCATGACCTGGGCGACCTTGGTCTCGGCTATCTCGAAAATGAACACGCCGCACACTCCTTTTCCCTTCGTATGTACCTCGAGCATCACCCGCGTCGCCGTGGTCCGGTCCATGCGGAAGATATGCTCGAGCACGTCCACCACGAACTCCATGGGAGTGTAATCGTCATTGAGCAGGATCACCTGATAGAGGGGAGGCTTTTTGACCTCGGGTTCGGCCTCTTCGACAACGAGACCGCGCTCGCCCTCGACCCGTTCCGGCTCACTCATAACCCATTGACTGCCATGGCGACGACTGCAAGCAGGGCACACACCAACCGACGCACCTTTATAGGGTCCGATGGCGCCTCCCGCAAGGGCAGCGCGTCGCCTCATACCGACAGTTTTTGGCCGCCACGCATTCTTTCGAACCGGCAGAATTATTTCCGGCTGCGAGACCCGAACAAGGCTCGCGTCGTTTCACCGGACGGCACCTCCCAAGCCGCGGCCCTGGTCCACAAGGCGAACCTGATTTGACGGAAGGCAGAATGAATTTTAGCGAGACAAAACAATTGCTTGTGGCGAACTGTGCCATGACCGTATCATGGCTTGAAATTCGCAAACCGGCCGCCGCGGCCGGTGTGTCCAATTCATAGGCCGGGGACGCATTGAACTCTCCGATTGCGGCAATTCGGGACCTGACGGCATCGGCGTCAGTGGCAAAGCTCGGCGAGCGGCTGCCACAGATCGTTACGGTGGTGCTTGCCATTGCGCTCGCCGCGCGGCTCGCATTCGTAGTGCTCGACTTTCTCGGCTCGAGCGGTCTGAGCTCGAAATCAACCCCGCGCGACGCGGCGGCCCCACGCACGGCGCGGATCGCCGTCGACGTGCAATCCATCATCGGTGCGCATCTTTTCGGCACCGCCGCTCCGGCGCAATCGGGTGCGGACGCAAGCAACGCGCCCAACACTACGATGAGCTTGGTGCTGGCCGGCACGATCGCGAGCGAGGACCCGAAACACGGCCTCGCCATCATCGGCGAAACTGCGACCAACGCGAAGGTCTATTCCGTCGGCGACTCGGTGAACGGCGGCGTGACACTGCACTCGGTCTATCCCGACCGCGTCCTGCTCGATCGCGGCGGCACGCTCGAAGCGCTCACACTGCCGCGCCAGACACTGTCCGGTGGCCCAAGACCCGCGGCCGACACTGGCCCGCGCCCGGGCACCCCAGTGAACCCGCAGGGGGCCGCGCTAGCGGAAAACGTCCGGCGCCTGGTCGCCAACGATCCGGGTATCGTGAGCGAGCTCATGCGGCCTCAGCAGGTGTTTCAGAACGGCCAGATGCGAGGCTTTCGGGTTTATCCGGGACGCAATCGTGCCCAGTTCAGCAAGCTCGGTCTGCAGCCGGGGGATCTTGTCACTTCGGTCAACGGCACGCCGCTGGACGATCCCCAGCGCGGCAGCGAGATTTTCCGCACGATCTCAAGCTCGCCGTCCGTCCACGTGACCATCGAGCGCAACGGCAAGACCCAGGAACTGACACTCAACATGACGCAGGCCGCGAGCCAGGTGCAGGAGCTCGAGGCCGCAAGCGGAGCCAATTCAGGCATGATCCCGATGAACCAGGTCCCGCAGATGCCGCCGGACGATTCCGAGTAGCCAAGAGTAACCCATGCCATTTCCGCATTTCTGTCCGTTCCAGCGCCGTCCAGTGCGAGCAAGCACTGCGGCGGCGGCGACAGCCCTGGCGCTGGTCCTGGCGGCCGTCCATCCGGCAGGCGCCGCCGATTGCACCACCAACAAGAACGTCAAGGTCACGCCAAATTACAAGGACGCCGATCTCGGACAGATCGTCGAGGCGGTCAGTGAGCTGACCTGCAAGAATTTCATCATCGATCCGCGCGTGCGCGCGCAGGTCACCCTCATTTCGGCGACGCCAATGAATCCGCAGGAATTCTATGAGGCGTTCCTTGCCGTGCTGCAGGTCAACGCCTTCGTGGCCGTGCAGTCCGGCAAGGTCTACAAGATCATCCCCGATTCCACCGCGCGCCAGTTGCCGGCGAACGACCTGCCGGACCGGGTAAGTGGCACATCGGATGAAATAGTCACCCAGATTGTCGCCATCAAGAACGTGAGTGCGGCACAGCTCGTGCCGATCCTGAGGCCGTTGATTCCCCAGTCGGGACATCTCGCTGCTTACCCGCAGTCGAACATGCTGATCATCTCGGACCATGCGAATAACGTCAGCCGCATTCTCAGGATCATCGGCCGCATCGATCAGGGCACGGACCAAGACGTGGAAATCATTCCGCTCGAGCACGCTTCGGCGACCGAAGTGGTCCGGGTCGTCAACGCACTCACCGCGACGGCCGCAGAAGGCGGCGGCGGACCGACGATCCGGCTGGTCGCCGACGATCGCACGAACAGCATCCTGATCGGTGGCGAGAAGTCGCAGCGTCTGCGACTGCGCGCGCTTGTTGCTCACCTCGATACGCCGCTCGAAGCCGGCGGCGACACCCAGGTTCGGTACATGCGCTACGCGGATGCGGAGAAGATCGCGACGAAATTGAAGGAGCAGATCGGCGCCGTGGTCGCCCAGACAACGCCCGGGCAGGGCGCTGCCGCGGCGGCGCAATCCAGTTCAGGCGCAAACGCGGACAGGTCGATCACCCTGTGGGCCGACCCGGAGACGAACGCGCTCGTGATCACGGCCCCGCCCAAGGCCATGAAGTCGCTGATGCTGATCATCGACAAGCTCGACATCCGCCGCGCGCAGGTCCAGATCGAAACGATCATCGTCGACATGTCCATGGATCATTCGGCCGACCTCGGTGTCAACTGGGTCATCGACGGTTCAAACGGCAACAACATCGTCGGCGGCTTCGTATCACCGGTCGGCGGCGTCTCGATCGTCGACCTGGCGCGGGCCATTAACGATCCGTCGACGGTGACGACCGTGCCCGGTGGCACAACCATCGGTATTGGTCGGATGAACGCCACCGGCGTCAATTTTGCCGCGATCCTGCGCGCGCTGCGTTCGGACACGAATACCAACATCATCTCGACTCCGAACATCGTCACGATGGATAACCAGGAAGCGGAGATCAAGGTGGCGCAGGAAGTGCCGTTCGTGACGGGTTCCTTCACCAATACCGGTGGGGCCGGCGGTGCCGTCAATCCATTCCAGACAATCGAGCGCGAAGAGGTCGGTTTGATCCTGAAGGTCACGCCGCAGATCAACAACGAGGGCGACACGGTGATGCTCAAGATCGAGCAGGAAGCATCCAACATCGCTCAGACGACCGGCGTCGGCGATCTCACGGCAATCACCAACAAGCGCACGATCACGACGAACGTACTCATCGAAGACGGGGGCATCATCGCGCTCGGCGGCCTCATGCAGGACAACGTGACGTCGGGCACTTCGCGCGTGCCGTTCCTCGGAAAGATCCCGATCCTTGGTCAGCTCTTCAAGACGACGAATGGCAAGAAGTCCAAGACCAACCTCATGGTCTTCATGCGGCCAACAATCCTGCGCGACGACGTGCAGACAGCCACCATGACGGAGTCGAAGTACCGGACCATTCGCGAGGCACAGGAGAAGATGGAGAACGGCAAGGTGCCGCTGCTGCCGCGTGAGAAGCAACCCCTTCTGGCCCCGTTCGAAGACGTTCAGAAGCAGACGCCGCAGGTGGTGCCTGATCCTGGGCAATCGGCAACGCCAGCGCCGGCAAGTGCGGCGCCGGCGCAACCCGCACCGCAGGCAACTACTCCACAATCGACTCCGCCCGCGCCGCCATCGGTACCGCCGACTCGCGAGGAACTGCTGCGCCAGACGCGGCCCGACGAATCGGGCACTCAGCCGCCGTCGAACTGACAGGGCATGCCGACATGAACAGCCTCGTTGCCCCGGACGAACTCAAGGAGCGGAAGGTCTCCTTCGCATTCGCCAAGCGCCACGGAGTCCTGGTTGGTGAGGTGACGAACGGCGTCGCGGACGCGATCTTCAGGAACGGCGCAAGCGCACAGAGCATTGCCGAGGTGCGCCGCTACATGGGGCTGCCGGTGAGGCTCAAGCGGGTGACGGACGCGGAGTTCGACGGAGCCCTGCGCAGCGCCTACGAGGCGGGTTCCAACTCCGCCATGCACATGACGGACGGCTTCGAGGAGTCGACTGACCTCGCGCACCTCGCGCAGGACCTGCCGGAACCCTCCGATCTCCTCGAGAGCGAGGATGACGCGCCGATCATCCGCCTCATCAATGCGGTGCTCACGGAGGCCGTGAAGCAGAACGCATCGGATATCCACGTCGAGCCCTTCGAGAACCGCCTGGTCATCCGCTTCCGTGTCGACGGCGTGCTGCGCGAGGTCATGGAGTCACGCCGCGCGGTGGCGCCGCTGGTTGTTTCCCGCATCAAGGTGATGTCGAAGCTCGACATCGCGGAAAAGCGCCTGCCGCAGGACGGTCGCATCAGCCTGCGCATCGCGGGCCGCGCCGTCGACGTACGCGTTTCGACGATTCCGGCCGGCCACGGCGAGCGGGTCGTGCTGCGACTGCTCGACAAGCAGGCCGGGCGTCTCGATCTCGGCTCGCTCGGCATGGACGAACCGACGCAGAAGATGATGGATGATCTCATCCGCAAACCCCACGGAATCATTCTCGTCACGGGACCCACAGGCTCCGGCAAGACGACGACGCTCTACGCGGCGCTCGAGTGCATCAACGACAACACGCGCAACATCATGACGGTGGAAGATCCGATCGAGTACTACATCGACGGCATCGGCCAGACCCAAGTCAATACCAAGGTCGAGATGACATTCGCCAGGGGCCTGCGCGCCATCCTGCGCCAGGACCCGGACGTCGTGATGGTCGGTGAAATCCGTGACATCGAGACCGCGCAGATCGCCGTGCAGGCGAGTCTCACCGGGCATCTCGTGTTGTCGACGCTCCACACCAATACGGCGGTCGGCGCGGTCACGCGGCTGCGGGACATGGGTATAGAGCCGTTCCTGCTGTCGTCGAGCCTCATAGGCGTCCTCGCACAGCGTCTCGTGCGCGTCCTGAATCCTGAGAGTCGCGTGGCATACGCCGCGGGCGACTACGAGCGCCGGCTCATGAACACTCCGGCCGGCGCGCCCCCGCCAACTCTGTATCGCCCCGGCCGGGATGCGACCGGCGGCTACCGCGGGCGCACTGGCATTTACGAGCTGATTCCGGTCGATGACGCCATGCGCACCATGATCCACGATGGTTCGAGCGAGCAGGAACTCGAACGCTATGCACGTACGCGTTCTCCGAGTATCCGCGATGATGGGCGCACCAAAGCGCTGCGCGGCGAAACCTCGCTCGAAGAGCTGCTGCGCGTCACTCGCGAAGACTGAAGCGTTCCTACTGACCCATGGGTGCATTCGAATACGTCGCGGTCGACGCCGGCGGTAAGGAGCGCAAGGGCGTTCTCGAAGGCGATACCGCCCGGCAGGTCCGCGCGCTCCTCAGGGACCAGCAACTGCTGCCGGTTTCGGTCACCGAGGTCGCCCAAACCGAAGCGACTCGAACCCGCTCCTTCGGGATCGGCGGCGGCATTTCCTCGACCGAGCTTGCCTTGCTCACGCGCCAGCTCGCAACGCTTGTGCGTTCCGGCCTGCCGCTCGAGGAATCGCTCTACGCGGTCGCCGAGCAATCGGAGCGCGCGCGCGTGAAAAGCATCATGATCGGAGTGCGCTCCAAGGTCATGGAAGGCCATGCGCTCGCTGACGGCTTCGCCGACTTTCCGAAAGTGTTTCCGGAAATCTTCCGCGCGACGGTCGCCGCGGGCGAACAGTCCGGCCGCCTCGATGTTGTGCTCGAACGGCTCGCCGACTACACCGAAAGCCGCCAGCAGATCCGCTCGAAGGTGACGGGCGCGATCATCTACCCCATAGCACTCACCTTCTTCGCGGTTTCTATCGTCACCTTCCTTCTGAGCTACGTCGTACCGATGGTCACGGAGGTCTTCTCGTCGATGAAGGCGGAGCTGCCCATCGCAACGCAGGTGCTGATCGGTGTCAGCAACTATGTGCGCAGCTACGGCCTCTATACGGCGATCGCGCTCGCGGCGATCTTTATCTTTTTTGTATACCAGTTGCGCCAGCTCGGGCCAAAGCGGAAGTTTCACCACTTCCTGCTGCGTGTGCCGCTGGTCGGGCGGCTGGTGCGGGGTTCGAATACGGCGCGCTTCACCCGTACGCTCGCGATACTGACCGCGAGCGCCGTGCCCGTTCTCGAGGCCCTGAGGATCTCCGGCGAGGTCATCACGAACGTACCCATGCGCGAGGCGGTAACCGAGGCGGCAGCCCGGATTCGCGAAGGTGCGCCGATCGGCAAGTCGCTCGCGGCGAGCAAGCTGTTCCCACCGATGACCATTCACCTCATCGCGAGCGGCGAGACGAGCGGCGAGCTCGAGACCATGCTCCAGCGGGCGGCCGACAACCAGGATCGCGAGCTCGACAGTCTGATTACGGCCCTCCTCGGGCTCCTGGGACCCGCGCTCATTGTCGGAATGGGCCTTTTCGTGATGGGCATCGTGATTGCCCTCCTCCTGCCGATCTTCCAGCTGAACGACCTGGTCGCCTGATCCGGCAGCCGGATCGCCGTCGAAATGGGACCTGTGTCGCAGTGTGGATCGGGCTCTTGCCTCGCTCCCCGATTCGCAATATAAATTCGCCGCGTTCGGAGTCCATCGAGTTCAGTCGTGCAACGGAGCACGGGGCCATGGGCGAGAAGTCGGAATCGGAAGACTTCGAAGAGGACGAGGCGCCGGAGACCACCGGCGAATCGGAGGATCTCGACGTCGACCATTTGATGCGCGACCTCGACAAAGCGCGCCGGCGCAGTGTCAAGGCCGGCGAACCCGCGTGGCGGCGTCTCGAGCGCTACATCGAGGAGAAGCGCACGGCGGAACAGGTTTCGGATTTCGACGACTACGAGATCGGCATCGACGGCGAATCGAAGCCGCGCAAGAAGAAGAAACCGCCCAGGCATTGAGGTCAGTGAAAGTCCCGGGACCGCGCCTTGAGGGCTCCGAGAAGCCTGCTCCGGTCGAGCATGCTCTTCACCACGACGTGCAGGACGTCCCCTTCCCGTTGCAGTTCGCCTGAGACTTCGAGCAGCCGTGATTCGATCAGGGCGCGCCGCTGCCGCTCGGCCACCTTGAGCCAGACGATCAGATTGATGTGGCCGGTTTCGTCCTCGAGCGTGACGAAGGTAACGCCGCTCGCCGTCATGGGACGCTGGCGGGTGATCACGAGCCCCGCCGTGCGCACGGCATCCCCATTGCGAAGACCCCAAAGATCTTCCGCCGTCCGCAGGCCTTCCCCGCTCAGCCGTTCGCGCAGCAGGGCGAGCGGATGCCGCCCGAGCGTGAGACCGACGCTTCGATAGTCCGCGACGATGTCCTGCCCCTCGGTCGGCGCCCGCAGCAGGGGAACGCCTTCGGCGATCTCAACGTTTTCAATGAGCGGCAGCGGCGGCTCGACGCCCGCGACCGACCACGACGCGCGATGCCTGTTGCCCGCGAGCGCCCTGAGTGCACCCGCGCGCGCGAGCGCTCCGAGATCGCGGCGATCGAGGGCGGCGCGTGCCGCCAGGTCCTGCGTACTCGTGAATGGCTTTTCGACACGCGCTTCGGCAATGCGCCGCGCGGCACTCTCCGCGAGTCCCTTCACCATCCGAAATCCGAGCCGCATCGCGGGCCCGCCATCCGCCGCTCGCTCCAGCGTGACATCCCAGTGGCTCACTGCGATGTCGATCGCGCGAACCTCGACACCGTGGTTGCGCGCGTCGCGCACGAGCTGCGCCGGTGCGTAGAAACCCATCGGCTGGCTGTTGATGAGCGCGGCCGTGAATGCCGCCGGCTCATGGCATTTGAGCCAGGCCGAGACGTAGACGAGCAGCGCGAAGCTCGCGGCGTGCGATTCCGGAAAGCCGTACTCGCCGAAGCCGAGGATCTGCCGGTAGATCTGCTGCGCGAACTCAGCCGTGTAGTTGCGTTCGAGCATGCCCTGCTTCAGGCGCTCTTCGAACGGTTCAAGACCGCCCCGGCGTTTCCACGCCGCCATCGCGCGCCGCAGCCGGTCCGCCTCGCCCGGCGAGAAGCCTGCGGCGACGATCGCGAGCTGCATCACCTGTTCCTGGAAGATCGGTACCCCGAGCGTGCGTTTCAGCACCTGCTCCACGGCCTCGCTCGGATACGTCACGTCCTCATCGCCAGACCGGCGCCTGAGGTACGGATGCACCATGTCGCCCTGGATGGGTCCGGGGCGCACGAGTGCCACCTCGATCACGAGGTCGTAGTAATTGCGTGGCTTGAGGCGCGGCAGCATCGCCATCTGCGCCCGCGATTCGATCTGAAAGACGCCCGTGGTATCGGCGCGGCAGATCATGTCGTAGACACGCGGGTCGTCCGCTTCGATGCCCGCCATGGTAAGTGCGCGCCCGCGAAAGCCCGCGATGAGCCCGAAGGCGCGCCGGATGGCCGACAGCATGCCAAGGCCGAGCACATCGACCTTGAGGAGCCCCAGATCGTCGAGATCGTCCTTGTCCCATTCGATGACGGTGCGGTCGGCCATCGCGGCGTTCTCGAGCGGCACGAGCTCATCGAGCCGCCCACGCGAGATCACGAAGCCGCCGACGTGCTGCGACAGATGGCGCGGAAAACCGAGGATGCTGCGCGTAAGCGCGATGAGACGGCCGATGAGCGGGTTGGCGGGATCGAAGCCCGCCTCCCGCACGCGCTCCTCGTCGAGTTTCATGCCATCCGTCCAGGACACCGCGCGCGCCAGGCGATCCACCTGCAGTTCATCGAGGCCGAGCGCCTTGCCGACGTCGCGCAGCGCGCTCTTTGCGTGATAGGTGACGACCGTCGCCGCTATTGCTGAACGCTCGCGGCCGTACTTGCGGTAGACGTACTGGATGACCTCCTCGCGCCGCTCGTGCTCGAAGTCGATGTCGATGTCCGGCGGCTCGTTGCGTTCCCGCGAGATGAATCGCTCGAAGAGGAGCTGCGATCGCGCCGGATCGACCTCTGTGACGCCAAGGCTGTAGCAGACCGCGGAATTGGCCGCCGAACCACGGCCCTGGCAGAGGATCCCGGCACCGCGCGCGAAGCGCACGAGATCGTGCACGGTGAGAAAATACGGTTCGTACTTGAGCTCCGCGATCAGCGCGAGCTCGCGCTCGATGAGATCGCGCACGTGCGCCGGTTCGCCGCCCGGCCAGCGCTTCTTCAGGCCCTCTTCGGTCAGGCGCCGCAGGTAATGCGGCGCTGCTTCACCTGGCGGCACAAGTTCTTCCGGGTATTCGTAGCGCAATTCATCGAGCGAGAAGCGACAGCGCTCGACGATGTCGAGGGAGGCGTCGAGCATGATGCGTGGATAGAGCTCGAGGAGCCTTGCAAGTGGCCGCAGGTGACGTTCGCCGTTCGGATAAAGCGCCAGACCCGCGGCCGCGACGGGTGTGCGCAAGCGCACGGCCGTGAGCACATCCTGCAGGGCGCGCCGCCCGCGCACGTGCATGTGCACGTCGCCGCTCGCGACACAGGGCAGCTCGAGTTCCGCGCCCAGCCGTTCGAGCGCCGCGAGCCGGCGGCGATCGTTCCCGGAGGTGAGAAGTTCCACTGCAAGCCAGAGGCGCCCCTCGAATCGTTCGCGCAGCCAGTGCCCTTCGCCCGCATCCGGCGCGGCGCCCGGCAACCACAAGAGGAGGCACCGTTCGAGCGCTCCTTCGAGATCCGCACGCGTCAGCCGGTAGCTGCCCTTCGCCGCTGCACGCCGGCCGCGCGTGATGAAGCTCGAGAGCGCGCCGTAGCTTTTCCGGTCCGTCGCCAGCGCGACGAATTTCAGCCCCTCAGCGAGGCGGAATTCCGCGCCGATGAGAAGCGGCAGCTTCCTGTCTCTGGCAGCGACATGCGCGCGCACGACGCCCGCCAGCGAGCATTCGTCGGTGATGGCGAGCGCGCGATAACCGAGCTCGCCGGCCCGGGCGACGAGTTCTGCCGGCTGCGAGGCACCCCGGAGGAAAGTGAAATTCGACAGGGCGTGCAGCTCCGCATACATAGCGCACGCCGAATCAACCGAAAATGCCGTGCCAGAACCAGCTGCCGGGCGCGCGACGCTCCTGATAGATCCACAGGCGCGCGCCCCGCGAATCGCGGGCGATGTAGTAATCCCGCGTGACGTCCTTGCCGTCCCACCAGCCGCTTTCGATGCGCTCGGGACCGCTCTCCATGACGAGTGGCCCCCGATAGCGCGGACCACCGTCCGCGACCTCGAGCGGTTCGGGTTGCGTCAGCATCCAGAGCGGCCGTACGGCGTCGATTTCGATGAGCTCCCGATGCGCGCGGGCGACGGCGCCCGGATCGAGCTGCGCTTTGCGCCAAGCGGCTTCGGGGCGGTGTTCCGGCACGAGACAGACACCGAATACCGCTTCCTCGCCGAGGCGCGCACGCAATCGCTCCACGAGATGTGGCACGCCGCCAGCCCCTTCCGGCGTGGCGTTTACAGCACGAAAAATGGAACCCGACGTGAAGCTCATGGGCAGCACCGGCCCGGAGCGAAGACGCAGCTCCGTCACCGGTTCCGGCAAGCCGTGGCGTTCGAGTCTTGCCGCGGCGAGAGCCATGAAATGCCGTGCATCTGCGTTCGGCGCGGCCAAGCCCACCCGCAGAATGGATTCCCCGGCCTTTCGATGACGCAGGCCGATCACGAACGAACTGATGCCGCCCTGCCGGCCTCTCAGGAAACGCTCGAGCGCTTCGAGCAAAGGCTCGAGCGCAACCGCGAGGCGTCCGGTCTCGCTGATTTCCGCCACGGGCTCGAAACGCGCATTGAAGCGCTGCGCGGGCTGGTAACTGCGGCGGATCTGCGGCGTGCGCCCCGTAGCCTCATCGAGTTCTTCGAGGAGTTCGATCCCGAAACGCCGCGCCCAGCCGGCACGCGGCAACCGCAGGCAGTCGCCCACCGTGTAAACGCCCATCGCAGCGAGCAGCTCGAGATTCGCTTCCGACCAACTGAGTGAGTGCACGGGCAGATCGGCGAGCGCGCCCGTCAGCGCTCCGGGTTCCATGACGATAGCGTTGCGGCCCGAGCGTGCGAGCCAGAGCGAAGCGCGAGGCGTAGGCGCGAGCGTGACGCAGGCGCTCAGGCCGCGGGAACCGAGTGCGCCTGAGATCCGCTCCGAGAGCATCGCGGCGCCTTCGAAAAGCCCGAGGCTGCCTTTCACCTCGAGCAGCAGCGCATCGGGCGGCTCGAGACTCACGAGCGGCGTAAATTGCCCCGCCCAGGCGGCGCAGCGTTCGAGCAGCCGCTGTTCGGCACTCCGCTGCCGCGGCCGCGCCATGAGCCGGGGCGCGAGCGCGATGGCGGCATTCAACGCCATGCCGGCACGCACGCCGGCTCGCGCCGCTGCCCGATCGCACGCGGCGACCCGCTGCGTGCTGCCGCTGCCGTCGATGACTGCGTGCGGCCGGCGTTCGTCGATATCCCGTTCGAGCGCTTCGAGCGCGAGTTCGGGAAAATGGATGGCCACCCACAGCTGGCGGACCAGCGATTGGCTGCGCGTTTGCGGCGCCACACGGAGCGATTCTCGCGCCGGTGCTGGCGACAAAGGCGCGAACAGCTCGAGGGTGGCGGCGGGAGTTTTCATCGTTGTTATGCTGTGCTCGCCCGCCACGTTCAAGCGCATGGGTGGTTGGGAGTGACGGAGGGACATGCCGCGGCGCAAGCAAACATGACCCGTTGCCCATCCAGTGGGAGTCAAGGACTACCCGATCACTCCCAACCCCGATGCGCTCACGTGCGCGCGGCCCGTGTGACCGCCTTGTGATTTGAAGACTTCGATCTCGAGATCTTTGCCGGCGCCCCGCAGAACTGCGCGCAAATTCGCGGGCGAAGCCTGCGAGCGATAGCGCGACGGCCGGAAAAGGATTCCCGCCGAGCCGCCCTGCTCCGCGGCGAGCTTCAAGCGCCGCAAGGCATGACCGTTCGCCCTTTCCACCCAGCCGAGAACCGCTGCACAGGTCCCCGATCGCAACACCTGCTCCATCGCCCACCACACCTCATTCGTCTGCAAGGTCCGCACGATCAACTGCCGTTCGAGCATCAATCCTTCATTGCTCAAAGCCGGCGCGTAGGGAAGAAACGGCGGCGCCAGCCAGGCAATCCAGCGACTTTCCGTGGCTGCGGCCGTATCGGGGTTCGCCCGGCGCAGCAGCGGCATCACGATCTTGAGTTCACCGATGCCGTACTCATCGAGCAGCAGCTCAATCAGGCCTCTTTCCGGCCAGCCACCCGCCGGCAGCAAGGCATCTATCTGCGGATGACCGCTCGAAACATGCCGGATATCGCCAGCGGCCTGCGAGAAACCCTGACCGCGCCAGAGGCGGGCGTTCGCCAGCAATGCATCGATCGTGTCGATGGCTCGCGGCGGTGACATTTTTCACGACCGGCGTACCACACCGACCACGACGCCCTCGATCACCAGCGTTTCCTCCTTGAGGTCGACGCGGATCGGTTCGAAATCCGGATTCTCCGGCATAAGCCACACGACGCTGCCTTCCTGCCGATAGCGCTTCACCGTCACTTCGTTTTCGAGGCGTGCCACGATGATCTGGCGGTTGCGCACCTCGGGGGTTCGATGCACGGCGACGAGATCGCCGTCGTGGATGCCAGCGTCTTTCATGCTCATGCCGCTCACCTTCAGGAGGTAATGGGGCTTGGGCTGAAAGAGCTCGGGATCGATCTGGTAGTGCCGCTCGATGTGCTCCTCGGCGAGGATCGGACGGCCCGCGGCGACGCGGCCGATGAGCGGGAGGCCGATCTGCTCGCGCAGGATGTCGCGCAGCTGGATACCGCGCGAGGCGCCGGGGATGAGTTCAATGACGCCCTTTCGATGCAGGGCGCGCAGGTGCTCTTCCGCCGCATTCACGGACTTGAAGCCGAGTTCTTTCGCGATTTCCGCCCGCGTGGGCGGCATGCCGGTTTCCATGATGGCGCGCTGGATGAGCCTGAGGATCTGGGTTTGGCGGGGCGTCAGGTCGGTCATGGCGGAACCTGTATATATAGACAGTGACTGTGATTATATACAGGCAACGGATGGGAGCAAGCCCTCCAAGCTGCCGCGCGTATGCTTCCCCGAGCGCTTCAGGTCGGCGGGCATCGGAGCGTACCGCAGCGATCTGCCAGCGGTACGCACTAATGCGGACGCGCCATCCGCTGACAACTTGAGAGAATCAGGAGTGGTCGTTCTCAGACGGCAAGTCGTGGCACTTCGCTCATCGGTTGGGTACGCGCACGCGAAACATGCGAAGTTCGCCGCCATCCGAGTAGCGCGTAAGAAAGCGCCTACAATTGCGCGCGCGAACTGTGCATGATTGTCGCCCTGTAACGACAGAACGAGAAATAGCCTGAAAGAGCCTTGATTTTGGCTGTCAGATTTGTTCAAGTCTCGCCCCGCTCCGTTCAACTTGCTCGATCGAGTGCGACTACTTTGGCAATCACGAGCTGGGTGAAAACGGGCGAGTCGTTTCCAAAAATCGCCAACAACCCAGGGGAAGATCTTATGAAGACTGGAATGATCCTGAAGGCAGCGGCCGCCGTACTGGCGCTCGGCGCCATGACAGGTTGCCAGGACGCAGTGAAAGTGCTGCAGCCGCAGATCGATGATCTGAAGTCACAAGTGGCCAAGCTGGCCACAGACACGGCCGCCGCCAAGGATGCCGCGAATGCAGCCTCCAACGCCGCAGCCGCAGCCCAGCAGGCCGCGAATGCCGCGCAGAGCACGGCCAACGATGCCAAGCAGGCAGCCAGCGACAGCGCCGCCTGTTGCACGGCGACCAACGAGAAGATCGACCGCATGTTCAAGAAGTCGATGTCGAAGTAATTCGACGGATCTTCTTGAGTCAAAGAGACGCCGCGGCCTGCCGCGGCGTTTTTTTTACGGCTGCGATTCCATGGCGGGCGCTTGGGCCGGATCCGATTCGGATATCACCGCGATGGCAACGACCCGCGGGATACCCTGCGCCTCCTGCAGGGTCTGGCGCGCCAGATCCCAGTCAATGGCAACGGGCCGACGGGCCGTTGCTTTGAGCAGCATGTCTTCGAGTACCTTCAGATCCGGCTCCTGCGGATCTCCCATCCGATCGAGCGGCCGGTATGCCTCCATGTAGAGTTCATCCCCGGCCCAGCCGATCTTCACCGGTTCGTTGATGATCCGGACCGGCGTCTTCAACGGCACCAGCGGAAACAGGGCCTCGATGTCTTCAGGGTAAAGGCGCATGCAGCCGTGGGTTACCTGCATGCCGACGCCGGCCGGTTTGTTCGTGCCGTGTATCAGATAGGCGCCGCCCGGAATTCCGAGCCGCATGGCAAAGGCACCCAGCGGATTGTCCGGACCCGGGGGCACGACTGCTGGAATCGGGTCGCCATTGGCGAGGTGTTCCTCCTGCACCGACTTCGGCGGATACCAGATTGGATTGCGGTTCTTCGCGACGATCTGGGTGACGCCGATGGGCGTGGACCAGTCCATGCGACCGATACTCACCGGGTAGGTGATGACGGTCGGAGCGGCTCCAGGCTTGCGCACCGGGAAGTAATAGAGGCGGTGCTCCGGCAGATTGATCACCATGCCCACGTGCGCGACATCGACGGGAACGATGCGCTGCGTGGGCAGCGTAAGCGTGCGGTCGACGCCCGGCAACCAGATGTCAACGCCCGGATTGGCCCGCTGGATTTCCTCATAGCCGAGCCCGTTGCGGCGCGCGACGTCAAGCAGCGTGTCATCGGCTGCGGTGACGTCGAAGCCAGGCGATCCGATCAGGGCGTCGGGCCCACCGTCCAGGACGAAGGTTTCGGCCGGCGCCAAGGTTGCGAGCGCCAACGCGAGCAGTGTGATAGCCGTCACGATCCCATGCCGGCGAGTCACGTACAGTCTGGCGCCACAAACTCCAGCAAAGCGATGCGGATGAAACTCAAACAACTCCAAGACTCCATAGAGAATTCTGCGAAGACCGAATCTGAAACCGCGGGCTGGGATCCGTTTCAGGTCTGGCGCACCCGTGTGCGCGATCCGCAGTTGCGCGCCGCCAGCACGTCGGATTCCAGCGTGAACGACCTCGCTCCAGAGTTGCTCAAAACAGCCTGACGGGTAGCCCTCCAGGCCCACCGCCGGTCAGTAGCGCACCAGCGCCGATCCCCAGGTAAATCCCCCGCCGAAGGTCTCAAGCAGCATGAGGTCGCCGCGTTTGATGCGGCCGTCGCGTACTGCTGTGTCGAGCGCCAGCGGGATCGATGCCGCGGAAGTATTGCCGTGGTCCTGCACAGTGACCACAACGCGCTCCATGGGCAGGTCGAGCCGGCGTGCGGCTGCCTGGATGATGCGCATGTTCGCCTGATGAGGAACGAGCCAGTCGATCGCATGCCGGTCGAGCTTGTTGTGCTCGAGCGTCTCCTCAACCACGTTGCCGAGAGTCGTGACCGCGACTTTGAACACCTCGTTGCCCTTCATCATGATCTTGACCTTCTGATCGATGAGCAACTGCTGCCCGCGTGAAACCCCGCCATTGCAGCTCAGCAGGTCCTTGTAGATACCGTCCGCATGCAAGTGCGTCGAAATGACTCCGGCCTCACTCGATGGCTGCAGGATGACCGCGCCGGCGCCATCGCCGAACAGCACGCAGGTGTTGCGATCGGTCCAGTCGGTGATCCGGCTCAACGTTTCCGCGCCGATCACGAGTGCATTGCGTGCATCACCGAGCCGCACGAACTTATCGGCAATGCCGAGGGCATAGACGAAGCCGCTGCACGCGGTCTCCAGACTGAAGGCCGGGCAGCCCCGGATCCCGAGTCTCTCCTGCAGGAGCGTACCGACATTCGGAAATACGAGGTCCGGCGTCGTCGTGCCGACGATGACCAGGTCGACGTCCTTGGCGTCGATGCCGGCCGCCGCGATGGCGTTGCGCGCGGCGTGTTCGGCGAGATCGGAGGTAGCCTGGTTCTCGGCGGCGATATGGCGGCGCTCGATGCCGGTGCGCGAGCGAATCCATTCGTCGGTCGTGTCGACCATCTTCTCGAGCTCGGCATTGGTCAGGATGCGCTCGGGCAGATAGCGGCCGGTGCCGGCGATGCGTGAGTAGATCAAGGGATTGGCCCTTTGGGTTCCTGCGCTTTCAGAACGTCGACGATTCGGCGCGGCACGTCCTGTTCCGCTTCACGCACGGCCGTGCGGATGGCCTGCGCGAACGCGAGCTCGTCGGCGCCGCCGTGACTTTTTATCACAATGCCGGCAAGTCCCACCATGCTGGCACCGTTGTAGCGGCGTGGATCGAAACGCTCACGCACGGCGCTCAGCGCGGGCCATGCGCACAGGCCCATGAGCTTGCGGCCGAAGTTGCGAGTGAATTCCTGCTTCATCGTGCTGCCGATGAGACCCGCAAGTCCTTCCATCGACTTAAGCGCGACATTACCAGTGAATCCGTCGGTCACGACGACGTCGATTTCGCCGCTGAAGATATCCGTGCCCTCGACGAAGCCGACGTAATTGAGCTCACTCGCCTGCAGCAACCGATGCGCAGCCTGCACGACCTCATGTCCCTTGATGTCTTCCTCGCCGATGTTGAGCAGGCCCACGCGCGGCTGCGCGATTGCGGCAAGCTCGGCGGCGACGATGCTCCCCATGACGCCAAATTGCAGCAGCTGCTCGGCCGTCGCGCCGGCGTTGGCACCCAGGTCGAGCATATACGTATGGCCGCCCACAGCCGGGATGACCGAGATGATCGCCGCCCGCTCGATGCCCGGCAGTGTCTTCAGAACGAAATGTGCGGTCGCCATGAGCGCGCCGGTATTGCCGGCGCTGACGCAGGCCTGGGCGTCGCCGCGCTTAACCTGATTGATTGCGACTCGCATCGATGAGTCTTTCTTGTGGCGCACGGCATCGCGAGGATGTTCCTGCATCGTTACAACCTGCGAAGCGGCGACGATCTGCAGGCGCCCGTCGAACCGATCTGCGGCGGCACCGAGGGCGGCTGCGATTGCCGACGGCTCACCCACCAGTAAGACGCGCAGCTGCGGCAAATCGGCCAGTGCCTTGAGCGCAGCAGGCACGCAGATGCGCACGCCATGATCGCCACTCATGGCGTCCACCGCGATCGTGAACGACTTAGCCACCGAGCCGGCGCCCGTGGGCTGGACCGAAGCGGAACCGGAGCGGAATCAGCCTTCCTGAGGCTCTTCGACCTTGCGGTCGATTACTTTACGGCCACGATAGAAACCGTCCGGCGTGATGCGATGACGCAGATGGGTCTCACCCGACTGCTGATCGACCGAGAGCGCCGGCGCTCGCAGGCCATCGTGCGAACGATGCATGCCCCGCCTGGATGGTGTCTTTCTGCTTTTTTGAACTGCCATGAAACTTGTCTCCAGTTACTTTCTGCCGAGGAGTTCCTTGAGTCCCGCGAACGGCCTCTGGGCCGCTGCAACGGAGGGAACGTCATCGGACTCTTCAAGCGTTGGCGCGAGTGCCTTGCAGGCATCCGTCGCCGCATGAGTCGCTACCAGCGGCAAAGCCAGCAGCAGCTCTTCTTCAACCACGTCCCGCAGGGCTACTCGGCCACCTTGCGTCTCGTACGGCTCGAGGTCGTCGGTTTGCGCCGCCGCCATTGCGGCCGCGTCCACGAATGCAATTCTCGTCGAACTCGCTACCGGCCAATCGACCGGGTTGAGGCATCGCTGACAGGTCAGGGCCAGCACTGCCTCAACGTCGATCACCGCCACCGCACGCCCCTGCTCCGTGGCAAAGCGGAATCGAGCGCGCACCGGGCGTGCCTCGGACCCGCGAACAACTGCGCCCGCATCGCGTAAGCGATCGAAATCTGAAAGCAGGAAGCGCTTCTCGAACTCCGCTTCCTCCGATGCCAGCTGGCTGACATCGACTTCCGGCTCCGGGGGCCTCGACATGGGCGCGGTATGATAGTGACGACCCCCGGGGGTGTCAAACCTTTCGAACGCGCAAACCTTTGTTTTTCTTGCCTTAAATATGCCTGTCCCATCGATCACGCCGGAGCTGGTGCTTGCCTCATCGTCACGCTACCGCCGGGAGCTCCTCGAGCGGCTGCGGCTGCCCTTCCGGATGATCGCAACCGGCGCCGACGAGACACCGAGGAGCGGCGAAGCCGCGCGCGCGCTGGCGAAACGTCTTGCCCTAGCGAAAGCATCCAGCGCGGCCGCCCTCGCACCCGACGCCTGGGTCATCGGATCGGATCAGGTTGCCGCAGCAGGCGATCGCATCCTAGGCAAGCCCGGCACCAGGGACGCGTGCATCGAGCAGCTCGCGTTTGCGAGCGGCCGTACGGTCGAATTTCTGACCGCATGTTGCGTCACGCGCGGCGCGACTCGCGACAGCTTCCAGCACATCGACACGACGCGTGTGCGCTTCCGGGCGCTGAAGCCGGATGAAATTTCGCGGTACGTCGACGGCGAACAACCATTCGATTGCGCCGGCGGATTCAAGTGCGAAGGCCTCGGGGTTTCTCTCTTCGAGTCGATCGACTCACGCGATCCGACAGCGTTGATCGGCCTGCCTCTCATCTGGCTGGCAGGGACGCTGCGCGGTTGCGGATTCCTGGTGCCCTAACGCCGCTTCCTGCGCGGGCGCGTCGGCGCTGCCTGCAAACGATCGATCACGGTCCTGAGCTCGGCCGGGAGCGGTGCGCTGAAATGCGCCGGAGCTTGCGATCCCGGCCACGAGAATGCGATCGAATGAGCGTGCAGAAATAGCCTCTCCAGGCCGTACGGGCGCATCTCGACATTGAAACCCGCATCGCCGTACTTCTCGTCGCCGGCCACGGGATGTCCCGCATGCGATGCGTGGACTCGAATCTGGTGCGTCCGCCCGGTCTGAATGTCGATTTCCATCAGCGTCGCGCGCGCGCCGAAGAACTGCGCCGGTTTGAAGACACTCACGGATTCCTTGCCGTGGGCCGTGGCCCGAACGTGACGTTCGCCGCTGCGGCGATGCTCGGTCTCGAGGGGGACGTCGATGCGCTTCTCGCCGAGCTGCCAATTGCCCCGCACCAGAGCCAAGTAGCGCTTTTCCATTGCGCCGTCGCGGATCAGGGCGTGCAGGTCGCGGAGCGTTTTGCGATTGCGCGCGATCAGCAGGCAGCCGCTCGTGTCGCGATCCAGCCGGTGTACGAGCTCCAGCGATTCGCGCGGCCATTCGGCTCGCAGAGCCTCGATGACGCCGAGGCTCAGCCCGCTGCCGCCGTGCACAGCGATACCCGCCGGTTTGTCGAGAGCGATCAGATTCTTGTCCTCGAATATGATCGCCTGGCGCAGTTGCTCGCGCATCGACCTGGGCGGCGCTATTTGAGCCGTCGATTCAAGGCGAACCGGCGGAATCCGGACCCGAACGCCAGCCTGCAATCGGTGCTCCGGCTTGACGCGATGGCCGTCGACCCTCACTTCGCCCTTGCGCAGCAGCCGATAAATGCGGCTGCGCGGCACGGTTTTGAGGATGCGCAACAGGTAGTTGTCGATGCGCTGGCCCGCGGAATCAGCCCCGATCTCCTCGTAGCGCACGCCCTGGGTTGCTTTGTCCTTGTCGGCGATTTCGGCGGTCATCGCCGACGTCCATCGTAATTCATTGTTTTCGCAGGAATGTATGTTGTATATTGCCGGCCGGTTTCTTAAGAGCCGGCCTCCCGAGCCCGAGTTAGCTCAGGCATTGAGACCGGTGAATCGCGACGCGGGCAGCGCAAGCGCTGGATGCGCCGCATGTTAGTTGGTTCTGGAATTCCAGACCATCGCTCGGCCGTTGAGCGGAGCGCAGGGACTTCGAATCGAAACCGGAGCCCGCGCGCCGAAGACGAGCAAGCCTCCGGGCAAGCGGAACAGGAACAACAGGATGATCTGCTCGGGTAGCGCGCCGGCGCTCCCGGCTTTCGGCCTCATGACCCCCACATTGCCGAATACCTTCCCTGTCGATTCAGCGCCGCACGCTTCTCGCTCAGCGGTCCCTCACGCTTTTGAAGTAGGGACAAATGAAACGAATGTTGATCAACGCGACTCAGGAAGAGGAGTTACGCGTAGCACTGGTTGACGGCCAGAAGCTTTACGATCTCGCGATCGAAATACCCTCCAAGGAACAGAAGAAAGCCAATATCTACAAGGGCCGGATCACGCGCATCGAGCCGAGTCTCGAAGCGTGTTTCGTCGATTACGGCGTGCCGCGCCATGGCTTCCTGCCGCTGAAAGAGGTCTCCAAGGAATATTTCCGTGCGCAGCCGCTGGGCGGGCGCATGAACATCAAGGAGCTCCTGCAGGAAGGCCAGGAGGTCGTCGTACAGGTCGAGAAGGAAGAGCGCGGCAACAAGGGCGCCGCCCTCACCACTTTCATCTCGCTCGCGGGCCGCTTCCTCGTGCTCATGCCGAATAATCCACGCGCGGGCGGCGTTTCGCGCCGCATCGAGGGCGAGGATCGCGAACAGATGCGCGACGCAATGGAGTCCCTCACGATCCCCGAGGGCATGGGCGCCATCATCCGCACAGCCGGTGTCGGGCGATCGGCCGAGGAGCTGCAATGGGATCTCAACAACCTGCGTAGCGTCTGGGACGCGGTCGATCAGGCCTCGAAGGACCGTGCGCCGCCATTCCTCGTCTATCAGGAAAGCGACGCCGTCACTCGCAGCCTGCGCGATTACTTCTCGGACGACATCGGCGAAATCCTGGTCGACGATGCCGCGGTGTTCGAGAAAGCGCAGGAGTACATGCAGCGGTTCATGCCGGCGGACTCGCTGCGCAAGCTCAAGCATTACGAGGACGATGTTGCGCTCTTCACGCGCTTTCAGATCGAAAGCCAGATCGAGTCGGCGTACTCGCACAAGGTGGATCTGCCGTCCGGCGGCGGCATTGTTATCGATCACACGGAAGCGCTGGTTTCGGTCGACATCAATTCCGCGCGTGCAACGCGCGGCGCGGATATCGAGACGACAGCCACCAACACCAACCTGGAAGCCGCCGATGAAGTTGCCAGACAGCTGAGGCTGCGCGACATCGGCGGCCTGATCGTCATCGACTTCATCGACATGGAGTCTCAGCGCAACCAGCGCGCGGTGGAAGATCGGCTGCGCGATGCCGTGCGGCAGGACCGCGCACGCATCCAGATCGGCAAGATCTCGCGCTTCGGATTGCTCGAAATGTCGCGCCAGCGGCTGCGCCCGAGCCTCGGCGAGTCGACGCACATCGTCTGCCCGCGCTGCGTCGGTCAGGGCAATATCCGCGGCGTCGAATCGCTTGCGCTTGCCATCCTGCGCATCATCGGCGAGGAGGTGCGCAAAGACCGGACGGCGCGCGTTATCGCCCAGGTACCGGTGGAAGTTGCAACCTTTCTCATGAACGAGAAGCGCGAAGCCCTGGGCAATATCGGCAGGAAAGGAGCGGCGGAAGTCGTTCTCGTGCCAAACGCCAATATGCTCACGCCGAACTACGTGATCCGTCGCGTGCGCGACGACGAGACGATGCTCGCCGAGAACACCGGCACCAGCTATCAGCTCGCGACTCCGGCGGCGGATCCTGCCGCCGCGACCAACGCGGAAAACGGCCGCGATAAGAAGGCCGCGGCGCCGCCCGCGGTCGTCCCGATGCTAGTGGCCACTTCCACACCGATGCCCCCCGCATTGCCCACGGAAAAGCCCGACGCGCCGGCAAGACCCGGCATCTTCGTGCGCGCTTGGCGGGCGCTGTTTGGCACGGGCACAGGCGCAGCCTCGCCCTCGGAGTCGGACCGGTCGACCCGACCACATCGCCGCGACCGCGATGACGGCCGGAACCGCGACAGTGGCCGGCACGAGCGCCAAGACCGGTCTGGCGGCCGCGATCGGCACGACCGACCCGGTGAACGCAATCGACAGCACGGTCAGCCAAGGCGACACGACCGCAACGAGCGCGGCGAGCGTCACCCTCGCGATGCTGGCCGCGATAACCAGCGCGACAGCAATCGCGCCGGCCATCGGGATGGCCAGCGCGAGCGACCGCCGCAGATCGCGGCGCCGCAGGCTGACGGTGCGGTCCCACCTGCGCGCGAGTCACGGCCGGATCGGCCGCAGAATCCGGAACAGCGCACATTCGATCGCGATCGCCCCGACCGTGGGGATCGCGGCGAACGCCGTGGGCGTCGCCGTCGCGGCGGTCGTCGGGGACGGCGGGACGAGCGGCCGGGATCCGAAAACGCGGGTAGCGACGCAAGGCCCGCGGGCGGTCAACACGACATCTTTGCGCCGCCACAGGCGGGTGATGGGGGATCGGTCGGCGAGCTGCCGCGCCCGACTTCAGAAGCGCCGGTGCGGGAATCCGCGCCCGTGGCGCCAACAAATCCACCGCCGGATTCGAGCCCACCGTCATCCGAGCAAAAGCACTTCACGGTCTGGTCTTCCGGTCCGGCGAGCCCAACCGAAGGTCCGCGCCGCGACGATCACTGACGCGCAGACTCAGGGCGTCTTGCGATAGGGTGACAGGCGGCTGCGCAGATCGTCGAGCAGACCGCGGCTCGCTTTTTCCACGAGATCGAGCACCTGTTCGAAACCCGCTTCACCGCCGTAATAGGGGTCCGGCACTTCACGGTCGGTTAGCGACGTGTATTCCAGAAAGAGTCGCAGCCGATCGTGCAGGCGCGCCGGACTACGGCGCTTCAGTTCCGCCAGATTCTCGCGGTCCATCGCGAGGATGAGATCGAATTCCTCGAAGTCCGCGGCGTGCACCTGGCGGGCCCGCAACCCGCTCATATCGATGCCACGTCGGCGCGCCGCCGCTTGCGTCCGGACGTCCGGCGGCTCACCGATGTGATAGCCGTGGGTTCCTGCCGAATCGATCTCGATTCGCAGGCCCTCCCCCTCATGGGTGAGGACGTGCCGGAAGACCGCTTCCGCGGTCGGTGACCTGCAGATATTCCCCAGACAGACGAATAGCACCTTCATCGCGACCGCCCACCGCGTATGCCGCCCGGCGTAGCAGCGCATGGTACCTCAGAGTGTGAAGCAGCTGCCGTTGCGGCGGGTTGGCCATTGCGCCAATAGTTGCTGCTGATCATAATACGCATAGCTTACTAATTGCCCGGACCGGGACCACCCATGCAGGAAACTCGCGCCCTCGGATTTCTGATTCACGATGTCGGCCGCATGCTGCGGGCGGAATTCGCCGCCAGGGCTGTGGAGCTGCGCCTGACGCAGACCCAATGGCGAGCAATTGCGTACCTCTCGCGCATGGAAGGCTGCCGGCAGAACGAACTCGCCGAAGTGATCGAAGTACGTCCGATCACTGTCTGCCGGCTGCTCGACCGCCTTGCGGCGCTCGATCTGATCGAGCGCCGCGCCGACCCCGGCGATCGCCGCGCGACCCGTCTCTTTCTTACGGCACGTGCTCGGGCGAAGGTCGAACGCCTGCGGTCGATCGCGGATGGCATCAGCAAGCGAGCGCTAACGGGCGTCAGCGCGGCTGATCGGGAAAAGTTGCTCGACCTGCTGACCTTCGTGCGGCGAAACCTCGCCGCACGACGTGCCACGGATGCCCGCAGCACAACTGAGGAACGCACCCATGGCCGCGCCTGACGCGCCCAGTGCGCCGAATGGACTCGGGCGCTTGCGTCTGCTGCTGCTCGTTGTCGTGCCGCTCGTGCTCGTTGGGGTCGCGGCAGCGGTGTATCTGCTGAATCGCCGCTATACGACAACGGACAATGCGTACGTCCACGCCGACAAGGTCCAGGTGAGTTCGGACATTGGCGGTCGCGTGGAACAGGTTCTGGTGCGCGAAAACGAGCGGATCGCTGTCGGCCAGCTGCTGCTGGTCATCGATGACGCCGACGCGCGCCTTGCCGTTGCCCAGGCACGTGCCCATCGCGACACTGTTCGCACGGAAATTGCGTCGCTCAAGGCGCAGTACTCGCAGAAGCGCGCGGCGCTTGACCTCGCGCAACGCAACGCGCATTTCGCAAGCAAGGAACTCTCTCGCCAGCGTGAACTCGCGGCGCGCCACTTGATCGCCTCCGCCCTCCTCGACAGTGTCGAACAGGCTGCAGAGGAAGCCGATGGCAATGTCGCCGTCGCGCGCCAGGATCTCGGCGCGATCACTGCCCGTCTCGGCGGCAACCCGCAGCTCTCGCCGGACGAGCATCCGGATGTGCGGGCGGCAGACGTTGCGATCGCACAGGCCGAACTCAATCTCGCTCATACACAGCTGCATTCGCCCCGCAATGGCATCGTGAGTCACCTGCCGCAGGTCGGCGATCACCTCGAGGCGGGACGAACCGCACTCGCGATCGTGTCCGAACAAGACATGTGGGTCGAGGCGAACTTCAAGGAAACGGATCTCGGCAAGGTCCGCATCGGCCAGCCCGCGGAGGTCGAAATCGATACCTATGGCGGCAGCAAGTGGCGCGGCCATGTGCTCAGCATCGCGCAAGCTACCGGCGCGGAGTTCGCCCTGCTCCCGCCACAGAATGCGAGCGGCAATTGGGTGAAGGTCGTGCAGCGAATCCCCGTGCGCATAGCGCTCGATTCCGGTCCCGATCGAATGCCGCTGCGAGCCGGAATGAGTGCCTACGTTCGAATCGACACGAGCGCTGCTGGTAGCGAAGCGAACGGGCACCCGGCGCTCACTGCACGCTGAGCGTCGCGCCTCGAGCCATGAACCGTCCGGCGCAAGCTACGCACTCGTCGCGCCGCACGATGATCGCAGTGTCGACGACGCTCGCGACGCTCCTCTACACGGTCGACATGACAATCGCGAACGTCGCGCTGCCGCAGATTCGCGGATCGCTGCAGGCGACTCAGGACCAGGTGTTCTGGGTCTTGACGTCGTACATCGTTGCCAGCGCCATCGTCACGCCGTTGACGACCTTCCTTGCCGCGCGCTTCGGTTCGCGCCGCGTACTGATCACGAGTGTCGTCGGTTTCACGCTCTTCTCCATGCTCTGCGGACTCGCGACGTCGCTCCCGGAGCTTGTCCTCTTTCGGACGCTCCAGGGTGTTTCGGGCGCCGCGCTCGTGCCGATATCGCAATCGGTGCTGCTCGGCGCCTATACCCGTGAAGAGCATGGGCGCGCGTTCGTGATCTGGTCGATGGGCGTGATGGTGGGCCCGGTGATCGGACCGACGCTCGGCGGCTACCTCACGGAGACCTGGAGCTGGCGATGGGTCTTCTATGTCAATGTACCCGTCGGAATCCTGGCGACGCTCGGGATCGCGAGTGCCATTCCGAGAGACATCGGCCGGCGTGCGGCGAATTTCGACCTCTTCGGCTACGTCCTGCTCGCCCTCGGACTCGGCACGCTGCAGCTCTTCATGGACCGCGGAGCGGACAAGGGCTGGTTCGAGTCCGGCGAGATCATGCTCGAGTCGGGATTTGCCGCGCTTTTCTTCTACCTCTTCGTCGCGCATTCCGCGACACGCAGCCATCCGTTCATCGAGCCGGCGCTGCTGCGCGACCGCAATTTTGCCGCCGCGATCCTGGTGATGCTCGTCGTCGGCCTGATGTTCGTGTCCTCGACGGCACTCGTGCCGACGTACCTGCAGCAAATCCAGGGCTATCCGGTCATCAGTTCCGGGGAGCTCATGGTCTGGCGCGGCATTGGCATGATGGCTGCAATGATCGTGGGCGGCCGTCTTGTGAACAGGGTTGGGCCGCGCAACCTGATGATCGTCGCGTCGCTCCTGCTCGCCGCATCGCTGTGGCCGCTTGCGCACATCTCGCTCGACACGACAGCCATGACAATTGGCGTGACTTCGTTCTTTCAGGGCGCCGCAATGGGTCTGACGTTCCTGCCGGTCAACGTCGCCGCTTTTTCCACGCTTGATCCAAAGCTGCGCACGGAAGGAACCGTGATTCTCACGCTCGCGCGCAATCTCGGATCCGCGGTCGGTGTGTCACTCGTCGCGGCCCAGGTGTCGGATATCTCGGCCCGCAATCAGTCGAGGCTGGTGGAATTCCTGTCCTCGCTCGACAACGAGCGCTGGCGGGTCTTGCAGGCGATCGCGCCGGGCCACGAGGCAGAAGTCGCGATGAACGAAATCAGCCGCCAGTCGGCGGTGCTCGCCTTCGGCAACGTGTTTTATCTGATGATGCTGACATCGCTTCTGCTGATACCACTCGTGCTGTTTTTTCGCACGCCGCGCCAGCCGACCGCGACACCGAGCGCGGCCGAAAGCGCGGATCAGCTCGCCTGAATCGGCGCCGTAACCCGAACGGCCGGCGCTACATTGCGCGCCGTCATCTCAAAGCAGTCAGCCGCTCACGAGTTTGCGCACCCGATCGAGGTCTGCGGGTGTGTCGACACCACCTGGCGGTTTCTCGACGGCGATCGCAAGCTGGATCGTGAGGCCACTTTCCAGCGCCCGCAGCTGTTCGAGGCGCTCGATCTGTTCGAGCGCAGTCGGCGCAATTTCGGCGAGCTTGATCAAGGCACCGACCCGATACGCATAGATCCCGACGTGCCGCAGCGCTCCGCCCCACGCGGACTGTGACGTGAACCCCTGCGGCGCCGAATCTCGATTCCAGGGAATCGGTGCCCGGCTGAAGTAGAGAGCACGGCCAGCCGCGTCGCCGACCACCTTCACCGCGTTCGGGTCCAGATATTCCGCCAGCGATTCCACCGGCGTCGCGAGGGTCGCGATCGCGGCCTCTGGCGATGACACGAGGAGGGCCGCCACCTGGCGGATGACGGCAACCGGAATGAGCGGCTCATCGCCCTGCAAGTTCACGATGATCTCGTCGCTGTGCCAGGTCGAGCGGCGCGCCACCTCCGCGATCCGGTCCGTGCCGGAAACGTGTGAGGCGCTCGTCATCTCAACCCCAAGACCAAGCGCGCGACAGGTTCGCGCAATTTCCTCGCTGTCCGTCGCGATCGCGACGCTCGTCGGCGCAGCCGCCGCCGCCCTCTCGTAGACGCGCGCTATCATCGGACGGCCACCGAGATCGAGGAGCGGCTTTCCCGGCAGGCGCGTCGAAGCATGGCGCGCCGGGATGAGCACGTGGAATTTCATGCACGTTCGAGGAGCGGATCGCCCGATTCGAGTTGACGCGCTTCCTCTTCCAGCATGATCGGAATGTCGTCGCGCACGGGGAACGCGAGGCGATCCGCCCGGCACACGAGTTCGGCCGCCGGTTTGTGATAGATGAGCGGTCCCTTGCATACGGGACAGGCCAGAATCTCGAGCAGGCGTGCATCCATCGGCATCGGCTCCTTTGAGGTTACCTGCACTCGACCGGTTGACGGATCTTCTCGAGTACCAGGGTCATCAACGATTCGCCGGCCGGTGTCTCGAACTGCGCACTGACTGGCGCTGTCCACCACCCATCGCGGGCGAACGCACGGCATTTTACGGCATCCTTCTCCGTCATGAGCACCGGCAGCGAGTCCGGAAAATCGAGTTCGGCCGCCTGAAATTCATGATGATCGGGGAATGGATGCTCGATGAGCTTGAGCCCGTGCGCCCGCAAGCTCGCGAAAAACCGGTGCGGATTGCCAATGCCGGCCACGGCATGGACGCTGCCGCCCGCGAAGGAGTCGAGTCGGCGTTCGCCACCATCCTTCAAACTGCGCACGCTGCCGCCGACGAGCCGCATCGCGAATTCGCCGGCGCTGGTCGGCCCGGCAGTGACGACAACGGCTTCGGCGCTGCCGAGACGCGCCGCGGGTTCCCGCAGGGGTCCGGCGGGCAGCAGGCGCCCATTGCCGAGGCGGCGTTCGCCGTCGAGCACGACGATCTCGCAATTGCGCCGCAACCGATAGTGCTGCAGGCCATCGTCGGCAACCACGACGTCAGCCCCACAATCCGCAACGAGCCGGGCTCCGGCGACGCGGTCGCGCGCGACGACCACCGTGCGATGGGTGCGTGCGGCAATCAGCAGCGGCTCATCGCCGCAATCGGCCGCCGTCATCGACGGCGTGACGATCGCCGGGCCGAGGATCGAGCCGCCGTAGCCTCGAGTGACGACGCCGGGCCTGAAGCCGCGGCGCGCAAGCTGCTCGACGAGCCAGATAACGAGTGGCGTCTTGCCGGTTCCGCCGACAGTCACATTGCCTACGACGATGACCGGCACTCGCACGGCGAAGCTCGGGATCATGCCGCTGCGAAACAGCGCACGACGCAGGGCCGTGAGGAGACCGAACAGCCACGCGAACGGTATCAGCCAGCCACCCGACGCGGCGCCTGAATACCAGACGCGCTCGAGCCAGGGATGGGAACTGTCGGCGGCCAAGGGCTGCTGTCGCCTACACGTTGAATTGCAGGCGATGCAGGGCCGCGTAGTGCCCGTTATGCGCGATCAGCTCGGCGTGCGTACCCGACTCGACGAGCTTGCCTGCGTCGAGCACGAGAATGCGGTCCGCATTTTCGATCGTGGTCAGGCGGTGCGCGATGACGAACGTGGTCCGGCCACGCATGAGTTCATCGAGCGACTGCTGGATCCGGCGCTCGAGCTCCGTGTCGAGCGCCGACGTCGCTTCATCGAGGATAAGGATCGGGGCGTCCTTGAGAACCGCCCGCGCGATGGAAATGCGCTGTCGCTGGCCGCCCGAAACCAGTGATCCGCGATCGCCGACGAGGAAATCGAGTCCGCCCGGCGCATCGTCACTGAATTCGGTGACGTGCGCCGCCGCGGCGGCTGCGTCGATCGCGGCCGCCGCCGCCGCCGGCACGCTGAATGCGATATTGCCGCGAATGGTGTCGTTGAAGAGCAGAACGTCCTGGCTGACCATGCTGAGCTGACGTCTGAGGTCGCGCAACCGGTATTCGCGCACATCTACGCCGTCCAGGAGTATCTGACCCTCGGACACGTCGTAGTAGCGACCAAGCAGGGCGACGAGCGTCGACTTCCCGCTCCCGGACTTGCCGACGACGGCGATCGTCTCGCCGGGGCGCACGTGAAAACTGATCCCCGACAGAATCTCGCCCTTCTCGTCGGTGTACTGAAACGCGACATCCCGAAACTCCACATCGCCGCGGCTGTGCTCGAGCGGCCGCCCGGTGTCGAGATCCTCGGTCTCGCGGTCGAGGATCTCGAAGATGCTGGCGCCCGCGGCAATGCCCTGCTGCAACGGTGCAGCCACGTTGACGACGCGGCGCAGGGGCGCGGTCGTCAGGAGGAGCGCCGTCAGGAACGCGAAGAAGTCCTCCAGCGGAAGCCGCTGCTTGAGCACCATGCCGATCATGACGTAGAGCACGAAGGCAAGACCGATCGACGCCGTGAGCTGCACGACGGGATTTGACAGCGCGCGCGTGAGAATGAGCTTCATGTTGTTGCGGCGGTTTTGCTCATTCACTCGGTCGAAGACCTGCGCCTCGTAGGCCTGTGCATTGAAGAGCTTGATGAGGCGATGGCCCTCGATGCCCTCCTTCGCGATCCGGGTGACGTCGCCCATCGAATTCTGGATGCGCTGGCTGTAGCGGCGGAAGAGCTGATTGACCCGCCGGATGAGCCAGGCGATCACCGGCGCGAGAATGATGCTGATAGCCGCAAGGCGCCAGTTGAGATAGAAGAGATAGCCGATGAGCGCGATGACCGTCAGCGAGTCGCGGATCATGACCGTGACCGAATTGGCGCTCGCCTCCGCCAGGAGTTCCACGTTGTAGGTGAGCTTCGAGAGGAGATTCGCCGACGCCTCCCGGTCGTAGAACGCCGTCGGGAGCTTGAGGTAATGGCCGAAGAGCTGTCCGCGCAGCGTCTTGATGACCTGCCGGCCGACCGACGCCGCGCAGTAGGTCGACAGGAAGTCGCCGATCCCGCGCAGGAGGAAGAGCACGACCGCGCCGATCGGCACCCACACGAGCACCTTCGGATCGGGCTTCGCGAACGCGTCCTTCAGGAAATTACGCACGAACCAGACGAAGCCGGCATCGGTCGTGGCGAAGAGCGCGTTACCGAAGACGCCCAGCAGGAAGACCGGCCAGTACGGCTTCGCGTAACTGATAAGGCGCAGATAGATGCGCTTGGCATCCTGGTTGAGCGGTAGCGTCGCCATGATCCCTATTTGCTCCGCGCGCCGGGAATCGTCGCGATGTTGATCTCGACGAAGCCGAGCCGCGCCAGCACGTCCATGGCCGTGACAACCGACTGGTGCGTCGTCGTTGCATCAGCCCGGATTGTGACCGGTCCATCGCGCTTCGCACCTGCGACTTTGACGATGGCGCTGCGCAGAGTGTCCGGATTGTTGTTGATGAGCGTGCGATCGTTCACGAGGTACTCGCCCGAATGGGTCACGGTGATGACGAGCGGCTCGGAGCCCGGCGATGTGACCGGCACGGTCGAAGCTTCCGGCAACCGGATCTTGACCCGGCCTTCCTCGATGAAAGTGCTCGACACCATGAAGAAGATCACCATCAGCAACACGACATCAATGAGCGAGGTCATGTTGAGCTCCGGCTCTTCGGGTTTGCGCGGCTTGAGGTCCATCGCTCGTGATCCGGAGGTGTCGGCCCGCTAGCCGCGCGACTTCTGCTCTTCCAGCAACTCGACGAGCTGCATCGCTTCCTTCTCCATCTGGACCACCAGCCCCTCGACACGTCCGCGCAAATAGCGGTAGCCGACGAGCGCCGGAATGGCGACGAGCAGTCCCGCCGCGGTCGTAATGAGCGCTTCGGCGATGCCGCCGGAGAGGATGCGCGGATCACCGCTCCCTTTCAGCGTGAGATCGTTGAATGCGCGGATGATGCCGGTCACCGTGCCGAGAAGGCCCAGGAGCGGCGAGACGCTTGCGATCGTGCCCAGCATGCCGAGGAAACGTTCGAGTTCGTGCACGACGTGGCGCCCGGTATCGGTTACGCGTTCGACCAGGACGTCACGAGTGCGATTGCGGTTCGCGAGCCCCACCGCGATCACCTTGCCGAGCGGCGAGTTCTGTTCGAGCGCCGCGATCATCTTGTCATTGAGGTCACGGGTCTCGATCCACTGCAGGACCTTTTTCGTCAGCTCCTTCGGAATGACGCGCTTTTCCTGCAGGGTCCAGAGACGTTCGACGATGATCGCGGCGGCGGCTATGGAACACAGGATGATCGGCCACATGACGTAGCCGCCGGCTTTGACGAGTTCCCACATGAGGCGTCGCGGGCATCCGGGCGAGTGACGAAGGCGCGATGATACTGCACCCGGCCGGAGCGGAATAGCTTGACGAAACGAGAACTTAGCAACTGCGGGTATGCGCGGACCTGGCTGTCGGCTCAGTCGACGTGCCAGAAGCGACGAGCGTGTTCGCGATACTCTTCGGGCGGCTCGGCGATCCCACGCGTCTCGACACGAAAGCTGATGGCGCCGCTCGCAGCCGTCGTGAGGACCCGAGCGCCAGCCGCTTGCCAGCGCTCGACGACTTCGGGCCTCGGGAAGTGCCAGCGGTTGTCGTAGCCTGCAGAGACCACGGCCCAGCGAGGCGCGAGGCGCGCCACCATTTCAACGCCCGACGAGCTGCGGCTGCCATGATGCGGAATGACTACGATGGTCATTCGCTCGAGCAATCCGCGACGCAGCAGCTCGCCTTCGGCGGCGCCCTCGATGTCACCTGTCAACAATGCGGCCCCGCCAAGTCCCGACACGGCGAGCACACAGGAGGCGTCGTTTTCCTTGCGTGCCATCGCTTCAGGCAGCGGTGGCGGATGCAGGAATTCGAACTGCACGCCGTCCCAGCTCCATGACTCTCCGGCGACGCACGGCTCGTTCACGCGGCCACGCTCCTGCCCGCCGGTCATTTCGCGAACCACGTTGAAGGCCGCGCGCACAGCGGGTTCGCCGCCCACATGGTCGCGGTCGCCGTGACTGAGGACGAGCCGGTCGAGACGCTGGATGCCTCTTTGCGCGAGATAGGGAACGACCGAGAACTCGGCCGCGGCGCGCCCCGAACGGGCGACCGGCCCGGTATCGAACAGCAGGCTGTGTTCGCGCGTAGCTACGAATACTGCTAGGCCCTGCCCGACATCGAGCACCGTCAGTTCGTAAGCGCCGGCAGCCAGAGGCGACGGCCGCCAGAAGACGGCAGGCAATGAAAATGCAATGCCGAGCGCGCGGACCGCAAGGGGCCAGGGCACGAGAACCCAGAGCACTCCCAATGCGAGCAGCGCCAGTGCCCAGAACGGCCGCGCGGCCACGTGCACCTGTGCAAACGGGGCAGCGGCAAGGGTCGAGAATGTCGGCCAGGCGGTGCCGATTGCTCGCTCGATCAGCGAAAACCAGAGTGTGGCAAGGCCTCCGGGTACAGCGAGCAGCGCGACGCCAAGCAAGATGGCCGGCACGAGAATAAGACTGAAAAGCGGGATCGCGAGGAGGTTGATGACCGGACTCAGAGGCGACGCGGTGCCGAAGAGCGCGATAGTCAGGGGCAGAAGGCAAAGCGTTGCCGCAGCCTGAGCCGGCAACAGTTCGCGCCATTGCGAGCGTCGCCCGATGCGGCCTTCCAGAGTGAACAGGATGCCGGCAACGGTTGCGAACGATAGCCAGAAGCCGGCGCCGAGACTCGCGAGCGGGTCAAGCACGAGCACGGCAATGAGGGCGAGGCCGACGAGATTCCACACTGCGGTTGCACGCCGCTGCATGCGGGCAAGAAGCACACAGGCGAGCGTCACGAGCGTGCGCTGAGTGGGCACGGAAAAGCCGGCAAGCAGCGCGTAGCCCATGGCTGCGCCCAGACCCGCGATGCATTCAATATCGCAGCGGGCGTACGTACCGGACTCCGACATCCGCCAAGAGACCCTGACCAGCCACATCGCGAGCAGGGCGATGCCCGCCACGTGAAATCCCGAAATCGCCATGAGATGCGTCGTGCCGGTCGCAGAGAAGACTCGCCACTGCTCCGGCGTGACGCGATCATCGAGGCCAACGGCAAGGTCCTGGACGATACCGATGTAGGGACTATCCGGAAGTGCAGCCGCAATTCGGGCCGCAATTGCCTCACGCGCGCGCAGGATGGGCGTGCGCCAAGTGGCCGCCTGCAGTCGCGAGTTACACGGGCAGCGCAGGACGTACCCCGTCGCATCCACCCCTTCGGCGAAAAGGCGCCCTTCAATATCGTAGTCGCCGGGATTTCTCAGCCCGTGCGCGTGACGGAGCTTCACCAGGACTTGCCAGCGCTCACCGGCCGCAAGGTGCACGCCGGGTTCGTACCAGCCGAGCCGGACCCTGCGAAGATTGGCGATCGGCGGCGGCGCGTCGATCAGGTCGAGGTCGAAACTCGAGTGCTCGGCGTCGGTTTCGGGAACCGAGGAGATTTCACCGCTGACGAGCCATTGCTGCCCGTTCAGTGCGGGGTCGATGCTGTGCGCAACGGCCGCGGCGCCAAACAGGGAAGTCCACACGACTCCGGCAAGAAACAAAGCCCAGGTGACCGCGCGGCGACAGGACAAAAGCGCCACGCCCGCGCACAGCAAGGGCAGCAGCGGGCCGACAGGAGCCAGCGTCGGGAGTTGACAAACCGCAAGCGTTCCCATGAGGAACGCGAATCCTTTCGCAAACATGTTCCGCTTCCCTGCGGAAGTTGGCACCATCGACGCCAATGCCGCGCCGATTCCTCAAGCGCATCCTGCCCGATCACCGCAGCCTTCGAGAGCGCTGGTTCATGCGGCCGTTCTCGGCGCTCCTGCGCCATCCGGAGTACTGGGCGGTGCGCCGTGAAAATGTGGCGCGCGCATTCGCCATCGGACTCTTCGTGGCTTTCCTGCCGTTCCCTCCCCACATCGCCATGGCGGTGCTCGCGGCGCTTGCACTGCGCGCCAATATCCCGGTCGCCTTCGCTACCATCTGGATCTCGAATCCGTTCACCATCGTGCCGATCTTCTTCTTCGCCTACTGGCTCGGCACGGTCCTGCTCGGCGTGCCGATGTCCCGCTTCACGTTTGAGCTGAGCTGGGATTGGGCGATGAGCGAGCTGCCTTATGTCTGGAAACCGCTGATCACTGGCAGCCTCGTCCTAAGCATCGTCTCAGCGACCGTGGGTTATTCCTTCCTTCACTGGACCTGGCGCCGCGGCATTCTCTACAGATACCACCGCAAGCGCCGGGCGCTCGAGCAGCTAGCCTCCGCGAACGCGAAGAAATCCGTCGACTAGCTCGTGCTGCCGGTCCATCCGGGCTGCAAGACCGGTGTCGTGCGTCACGATGACAAGGCTAGTGCCGAGCTCGCGGTTCAATTCCAGCATGAGCGAGAAGACCTGTGCCGCATTGTGGCCGTCGAGATTTCCAGTCGGCTCGTCTGCAAGCACGAGCGCCGGCCGCGTGACGAGCGCGCGTGCCACGGCTGCACGCTGTCGTTCTCCACCGGAGAGCTGGTAGGGTCGGTGCAGCAGGCGCGCCCCGAGGCCGACGCGTTCGAGAAGCTGCCGCGCGGTATCCGTTGCCTGCGCGAGCGGCTGGCGCCGCACGAGGAGCGGCATTGCGACGTTCTCGAGCGCCGAGAACTCGGGCAGCAGGTGATGAAACTGGTAGACGAAGCCAACGCTCCGGTTACGCAGGATGCCGCGTTCCGCGTCACTCAATTCGTGCATCGGACTGCCGAGGATTGAAACGGAGCCGCCCGTCGGTAGATCGAGGCCGCCGAGGAGCTGTAGCAGCGTCGTCTTGCCCGATCCCGACGCGCCGACGATCGCGACGCGCTCACCCTGCGCGACTTCGAAGTCGACCCCGACGAGCACGTCAAGCAACGTGTCGCCCTGGCGGAACTGCTTGCGCAGGCCGCGGCAGCTGAGCACCGGCTCACTCATGTCGCAAAGCCTCCGCGGGCGGATTGCGCGCCGCCCGCCAGGCCGGATAGAGCGTCGCGAGACAACACAGCCCCAGCGCGACCAGCGCAATCCGGCCGACGTCGCCCCATTCGACGCGCGCCGGAAGGTCGGCGATGAAATACACGCTCGCGTCGACGAGTGAAGTTCCAAGGAGCCGCTCGAGTCCATGGACCAGCCGTTCGGTATTCATCGCGATGAGCACACCGAGCCCGATGCCAAGCGCTGTACCGATGAGGCCGATGGCCGCACCCTGATAGATGAAAATCTGCATGATGCTGCGCGGAGAACTCCCGAGCGTGCGCAGGATGGCAACGTCGCCCTGCTTCTCCTTCACGACCATCACGAGCGTCGACACGATATTGAATGCGCCGACGAAAACGACGAGCGAAAGAACGACGAACATGATGGTCTTGGTCAGGGTGATCGAGCGGAAGAAATTCTGGTGGGTTTGCGACCAGTCGACGGCATAGTAGATGTTCTCGAGAGCGCGGGCGACGTCGATAACGGCAGACCGCGCCGCGTAGATGTCGTCCACCTTGAGCCTCAGGCCCGTGACGGCATCGCCTTTGCGCGTGAGCCGCGCAGCATCCGCCATGTGCACGAGCGCGAGTCCACGGTCGTACTCGTACATGCCGGCATTGAAAATGCCGCTCACCGTGAAACGGCGCATCCGGGGCACCGCTCCGAGCGGCGTCAGCACGGCTTGCGGCGACATGAGCACGACGCGATCACCGACTTTGACGTGCAGGGACTCGGCGAGCGCCCGCCCGAGCACGATCCGGTACGACCCGGAAGCGAGGTCGTCGAGTCTGCCGCCGACCATGCGGTTCGCAAGTCCGTCGACCTGGCTCTCCTCGAGCGGCAACACGCCCCGGATCACGGCGCCCGCGATGTTCTTGCCGTTCACCAGCATGGCCTTGTCTTCTATGAAAGGCGCAACAGCGAGCACATGCGCCCGTGTACGGGCCACTTCCATCGCGTGGCGCCAGTCCTTGATCTGCCCGTTGTAGCCGGTGAGCGTCGCGTGCGCCGTCGAATCGAGGATGCGCTCGCGCAACTCCCGCTCGAATCCGTTGATCACCGACAGCACGACGACGAGCGCCGCGACGCCGAGGGCGAGACCGCCCATCGAAATACCGCTGATGAAGGAGACGAAGCGGTTACGGTGGCGCGAGCGCAAGTAGCGTCGCGCGATCATCCATTCGACGGCGGTACTCACTCGTACCTCAGGGCTTCGGCCGGCTGCGTACCTGCCGCGCGCAGCGCTGGATAGACGGTCGCGAGGAGCGTGAGACCGAAGGCCGCGGCGGCGATCCACACGATATCGAAGACATGCGGATCGGAAGGAATCCGTGTGATGTAGTAGACCTCCGCGTCCATGATCTGAAAACGGAACGCATGCTGCAGCCACTCGACGACACCGCCGACGTTGTACGCGAGCAGCGTTCCGAGCGCGACGCCGATCGCCGTCCCGAGCCAGCCAATGACGGTGCCCTGCGTGAGGAAGACCTGCAGAACCTCTCGCGGCGTGAGGCCAAGCGTGCGCAACATCGCGATGTCGGTGCGTTTATCCGTCACGACCATGACGAGCGAGGCGACGATATTGAACGCGGCCACGGTAACGATCAGCAGCATGATGAGCGCCATCATCGTCTTTTCGATGTTGACCGCGCGAAAATAGGCCGCGTTCTGCTCGGTCCAGTCGGTCACCTTGAAGCGCGCCCCGAGCGCCTCGGCGATACGTGCGCTCACTTGGGGCGCACGCATCAGGTCCGCGTATTTCACGCGCACGCCTGTCAGGTCGCGCGATCCGCGCAGCGCCTCGACATCCTCGATGTGAGCAAGCGCAAGTACGCTGTCGTGATCCTGCAGGCCCGCCTCGAACACGCCGCCAACGTTGAACTGGCGGATGCGCGGCGTGACCTCGCCCGCTTCATCGGACGTCGGAATCATGACCGTCACGGGATCGCCGACAGTGACGCCGAGCTGCGCGGCGAGGCCTCGACCGAGCACGATCTCATCGGAGCCTGGCGTGAGTGCTGCGAGCGACCCTTCGAGAAGCGTGCTTGCTATGGTCGACACCGAAATCTCGACGGCCGGATCGATCCCTCGCAGAATCGCGGGCTCGAGCTCCGCGTCGTTGCCGAGCATCGCCTCCGCCTCGACGTACGGCGCCGCCCCGACGACTTCGGGGAGCGTCCGCACCCGATTCACCACGGCCGGCCATTCGATCGGACCCGGGCCCTCGGTCGTCACACTCGCATGGGCCGCAAGACTCACGAGGCGCGAGCGGAGCTCCGCCTCGAAGCCATTCATGATGGACAACATCGTGATCAGGGCTGCCACGCCCAGCGCAAGACCCGCGAGCGAACTCCAGGTGATGAAGGAGACGAAGTAGCTGCGTTTGCGGCTGCGCACATAGCGCAGCCCGATGGCGAGCGGCAGCGGATAAAACATGGGCGGCGATTAAAGCATATCCGCCCGGCAGCGACAGGCGCCCCGGACTGTGATTCATTCCGCTAATCTTTCAAATACTTAGAGTCAAGTGTTCGCGTCGCGGCGGCGATGCTATATTGCCGCCGTCCCCTGTGGAGGCTGCCCTATGAAGATCCCCTCGTTGTTAGTGGCTGCTCTCGTCGTGTGTGCCGCCCCGCTCGCCAGCGCGGAAATCGTGACGATCGACGGCAACATGTCGGTCCGCGACGCCGCGGTCGATCACCCGGCGCGCGGTTCGACGATGCAGTCGGTCGAAACGAAATTTGGTGCGCCGGTCAACAAGCATGCGGCCGTCGGCAAGCCGCCGATCACGCGCTGGGACTATGCCGGTTTCAGCGTTTTCTTCGAAAACGACCGCGTGATCACTTCGGTGGCGAACGCCGGGTGATCAACCGACCGCCCCCGGCGGTCTGCTAAGCTCGCGACCCCTTAAGGCCCCACGGACCGCCCGGTCCGTGCAGGGCCTCGTATTGCTTTGCGAGTCGACTCCGAGACGCACGATGCCGCTCAAGCCTCCAATGCCGAACGCCGCCGGCGAGTGGATCCGCTGGGGCCAGCTCTACGGTAGTGCTCCGGCGCTCGCGATTGCGGAAGGCGCGCGACAAGCGGGCGGCCCGCTCATCGTGATCGTGGAATCGGCGCGCGCGCTCGACCGCCTGCAATCGGAACTGAGGTTCTTTGCCGACCGCGACTTTCCGGTCCTTGCGTTCCCGGACTGGGAGACACTGCCATACGATCGATTCTCGCCGCATCCGGACATCATTTCGCAGCGGCTCGCAGTGCTCTACGAGTTGCCCTCGCTCAAGCGCGGCATTGCAATCGTCACCCTCGCTACGCTGCTGCAGCGCCTGCCACCGCCCGCCTATGTCGAGTCGCACACGCTGTTGCTCGCCAGGGGCGATCGCCTTTCGCGCGAGGATTTTCGGGCGCGCCTGACGCAGGCCGGCTATGCGCAGGTCGCGCAAGTCATGACTCCGGGCGAGTGCGCGGTCCGCGGGTCACTCATCGACATCTTTCCGATGGGCGCCGAAGAGCCGCTTCGGATCGACCTCTTCGACGATGAGATCGAGACGATTCGCGTTTTCAACCCGGAAACCCAGCGATCCGGCAACCGGCTGCGCGAGGTGCGGCTGCTGCCCGCGCGCGAAGTTCCGCTTGATGCGGATTCCATCAAGGCGTTCCGGCGCCGGTATCGCGCGCGCTTCGAGGGCGATCCGAGCCGTAGCCCGGTCTACCGGGACGTCAGCAATGGGCTCGCTCCCGGGGGCATCGAGTACTACCTGCCGCTCTTCTTCGAAGCGACGAGCACGCTTTTCGACTACCTGCCCGCGACCAGCGTGATCGTCGATGCGGCCGAAGCGCTGCCAACGGCGGTGCGGGTCTGGAACGAGATCGAATCGCGATATGAACAGTACGCACACGATCGCGAACATCCGATCGTGGCACCCGCGGACCTTTACCTGTCGGTCGCCGAGGTTGGTGCGCGGCTCGCGGCGGTCGCCGGCGTCCAGCTGAGCCTTGTGAAGCTCGTCATCGAGGCCGGCGTCGAGACTGCAGAGAACCTCGCAAGCGCGGTGGCGCCGGATGTTCGCTTCGATCCCAGGGCGCCGAAACCGACCGAGGCGCTCGGCCGATTCCTCGATAATTTCACGGGCAGGACGCTCCTCGTTGCGGACTCCGCCGGCCGGCGCGAGGTGATGATCGAACTGCTCGCAACGCAGGGCATCCGTCCGCAAGCGGTCGCGGGCTGGACGGAGTTTCGGGACGGCTCGATGCGCCTCGCCCTCGCTGTCGCGGCGGATGTCGGCTCGCTCCTCCTTCCTGAGGCGGACCTCGCGCTCCTCACGGAAGAGTTGCTGTTCGGCGAACGCGCCCGCCAGGAACGGCGGCGCAAGCGTAGCGAACGCGATCCGGACGTCATCCTCAAGGAGCTCACCGACCTGAACATCGGTTCGCCGGTGGTCCACGAAATGTACGGTGTCGGGCGGTATCGGGGCCTGACGACCATGGAGATCGGCGGGGAGGTCGGAGAATTCCTGCTCCTCGAGTACGCCGACGGCGACAAGATCTACGTCCCCGTGCAAGCGCTCAACCTCGTCAGCCGCTACAGCGGCGCCCCGGCAGAAACGGCACCGCTCCATAAACTCGGGACCGGCGACTGGGCGAAGATCCGCAAGAAGGCGGCCGAACGCATTCGGGACGTCGCTGCCGAGCTCCTCGATCTGTATTCGCGGCGGGCTGCGCGCCAGGGAGTGAGCATCGAGGTGCGGGAAAACGAGTACCGTGCATTCACGTCCGCTTTCCCTTTCGAGGAAACGCCGGACCAGACGCAGGCGATCGACCAGGTGCTCGCCGACATGCGCTCGGGTAAGCCCATGGATCGCGTGATCTGCGGCGACGTCGGATTCGGCAAGACCGAAGTCGCCCTGCGAGCGGCATTCGCGGCAGTCAACGCGGGCAAACAGGCTGCCGTCCTCGTGCCGACCACCCTCCTCGCCCAACAGCACTACCAGACATTCACCGACCGCTTTGCGGACTGGCCCGTGCGCATTGCCGTGCTGTCGCGATTTCGGACGGGCCCGGAAACGACCGAGACAATCCGCGCGCTCGGCACAGGCCAGGTCGACATCGTGATTGCCACGCACCGGCTGCTCCACGCGCAGCCGCGATTCAAGGACCTGGGCCTCGTGATTGTCGACGAGGAACACCGCTTCGGTGTGCGCGACAAGGAGCGCCTGAAAACGCTGCGCGCGGAAGTCGACGTGCTTACGCTGACGGCAACGCCCATCCCGCGCACGCTCAACATGGCGCTCGGGGGCCTGCGCGATCTGTCGCTCATTACGACGCCGCCCGCCGCGCGACTTGCCATCAAGACCTTCGTGACCGAGTGGAACGCGCCGCTCATCCGCGAAGCATGCCTGCGTGAAATCCGTCGCGGCGGACAGATCTACTTCGTCCACAACGTCGTGGAGTCGATCGACCGGATGGCGGATGAGCTGCGCGAGCTCGTGCCGGAAGCGACCGTCGGTGTCGGCCATGGCCAGATGCGCGAGCGCGATCTCGAGCAGCTGATGCTCGATTTCTACCACCGGCGATTCAATCTCCTTGTGTCTACGACGATCATCGAAAGCGGGATCGACGTGCCAACGGCCAATACGATCGTCATCAACCGCGCCGACCGCTTTGGGCTCGCGCAGCTCCACCAGTTGCGGGGGCGCGTCGGCCGCTCACACCATCGCGCCTATGCTTATCTTGTCGCGCCAGCGCGGGCCGCCATCACCGCCGATGCGGCCAAGCGCCTCGAAGCCATCGAATCGCTCGAAGAACTTGGCGCGGGATTTACGCTCGCGACCCACGACCTCGAGATCCGCGGCGCCGGCGAACTCCTTGGCGAGGAGCAGAGTGGCCAGATCGAGGAGATCGGCTTTTCCCTCTACATGGAGCTGCTGGAGCGCGCCGTGAAGGCGCTCAAGGCGGGCCGGGTGCCCGACCTCGAACAGCCACTCGGGAGTGGCGCCGAGGTCGACCTGCACCTGCCCGCTCTTCTGCCAGAAACTTACGTGCCGGACGTGCACCTGAGGCTGGTCCTGTACAAACGGATCGCCGGTGCCGCGGACGGTGAACAGCTCGACGACCTCATGGCGGAGCTCACCGACCGCTTCGGCCCGCTGCCCGAGCCCGCACGCAATCTAGTACGCATCTCGCGTCTCAAGGCGCGGGCGGCGCCGCTTGGCGTACGCAAGATCGATGCGAGCGTGAGCGGCGGGTACGTGCTTTTCGAGGCGGAAAATTCGGTCGATCCAGCAAGGGTCGTCAGGCTCCTGCGGGAACCGCGCAGCAAGTTTCGCCTCGACGGGCCGCTCAGGCTCCGCTTTCAGGCAAAGCTCGACAAGGAAGATGACCGGCTGCAGTACGTCAGCGACCTCATCGCGAAACTCGCCTGACCCTCGCGAGCGGCACGACACTTTCGGCTACACTTTCCCCATGCCGCTCACCAATCGACTTCGAGCGATTTCAACGACGCTGGCGGTCGCCTGCGTGATTGTGGCCACAGTCGCCGCTGGCGCCGGCGGCGCCGCTCCCGCGCCGGACACGTTCAATGTCGAGCTCGTCGTATTTCGCTACAGCGGCACCGTGTCGAGCCCTGAGAACTGGGATATTGGCCCGCCGGCGGCTTCTGCAAATGCCGATACGAATGCCGATGCGACGGCGGCCGCAACGGACACGACGGCTGCGCCGGATGCGATCCGCCCGCTCAACCCCGCACAGTTTCAGCTCGCAGGCACCGAAGCGACCATGCGCCGCAATCCGGGCTACGAACCACTCGCGCATTTCGGCGTCCGGATGACCGTGCCGGAACGGGAGACCGGCACCGTCGTACCCGTGCAATCCCTGGTCGATCCCGCGAGCGGCATTACCGGGTCGATCACGTTGCAGCGCGGGCGCTTCCTGCACCTGGCGCTCGATCTCGCCTACACGACGTCAAATCCGCCGGCGAAACTGCTGCAGCCGAATGCGCCCGCGGGACCGCTGACGTTTCAGATGCATCAGGACCGACGCATGCGCCCGTTCGAGCGGCACTACTTCGATCATCCGGCATTCGGAGTGATCGCGATCATCACGACGGTCGGCGGCAACTCGGACTAGGACGCTTCGTGAACCCGGTCGCGGCCGGCGCTCTTCGCCTGCTTGAGGGCCGCGCCGACCTTGTCGATCTGGGCCTGCGGGGCATCCTGGCTCGAGGGGACGCCTGCGGTGATTCCGACGCTTACCGTCACAAACTTCTGCACGGTGCAGCGTGGGTGGTGCATATGCAGTTCCGCCACCTTGTCGCGGATCGTCCGCGCATGCTGTGCGGCAAGTTCCGCCGTCATGCCGATGCTCGCGGCAATCACCGTGCCGCCATCGAAGCGTGCCGTCAGGTCGCTGGCACGACGAAAGTGCGCGGCGATGGTCCGGGCGATCCGCCGGATGCAGGCATCGCCGGCGTTGCGGCCGAATGTGTCGTTGTAAAGGCCCAAGGCGTCGATGTCGAACAGGAACCACGCAACGCTCCGTCCGTCGCGCTGCGCGATCGCCCAGTCGCGCTGCACGAGGTCTTCGAAGTAACTGCGGTTGTAAAGTCCCGTCAGCCGGTCATCGCGTGCGATCGAGATTGGCACCGTGGGAGCGCTCGGCGCCTCACGCGCGGCGGGCGTCTTCGCATCGAGGCGTAGCCTCTCGCCCGACGCGCGGTGATAGCCGATGAAATGAGTCACGCGCCCGTCCGCTCCCTTGAGCGGCTGGATCGCGAGCTCGTTCCAGAACGGCGTGCCGTCTTTCTGATAGTTGCGAATCATTACGCGGCACGCTGCACCGCCCTTGATAGCCTGCGCGAGCCGCTGGCGCGCATCCTGGTCGCGATCGTCCGCCTGCAACAGGCGAAGATTGCGTCCGATAAGCTCCGTCGCCGCGTAGCCGGTGAGCCGTTCGAATGCCGGATTGACATACACAACGGGCATGTCGGGAGCCTGCGCGTCGACGACGACCACGCCGTCCGGATCGAAATCCACGATGAGCGTCAGCAGTTCCAGGTCGGGGGGACTCATGCGTCGAGTCTCAGCTTGGGTTGCTCGAACGAGCGTGCGACGGCGTCCGCGGCGCGATGCCACGCTTCGGAAGCGAACAAGGCCTCGGGCGCTATCGATGGCCGGCCGCGCAGGCGCGCGAGCCGCGCGAAGCTCGCCGGCTCCGGCAGGTCCTTGAGGCCCTCGAGCAGCGAGATCGCGCCCGCCCGATCATTACAGACAGGCAACACGTCGCAGCCGGCAGCGAGCGCAAGTCGCGCGCGTTCGAGCATGGACCCGGCGGCAGCAGCGCCCTTCATACCAAGATCGTCCGTGAATACGGCCCCATGAAAGCGAAGATCGCCGCGCAAGGCGCCCTTGACCCAGTACGAGGACAGGCTCGCCGGCTCGGGATCGATGGCGCTGAAAACGATGTGCGCCATCATGACGGCGGGCAGGCCGTTCGCGATGAGACGCCGGTAAGGCATGAGGTCGCCCTCGAGATCGTCGTACGGACGCCGATCGACCGGCAGTGTCAGATGCGAGTCGGCAACCACGGCGCCGTGGCCCGGAAAATGCTTGGCCGTTGCGGCCATGCCCGCATCGCGCATGCCCGCCATGCATGCGCCCGCGAGTGCGGCGACAGCGTCCGGCTGGCGGTGATAGGCGCGATCACCGATCGCGTCGTTGATGCCGTAGTCGAGATCGGTGACGGGCGCAAAGCTCAAGTCGATGCCGAATGCCCTGAGTTCCGCGGCCATGAGCCAACCGCTCGCACGCGCCAGTTCGAGGCCGGAATCCCGGTCGACGTCGTATTGACGCCCGATGTAGCGTGCGGCCGGGAGCTCGGAGAATCCCTTGCGAAAGCGCTGCACACGTCCGCCTTCGTGATCGACGGCGACCAGCAACGCGGGATTGCGGACCGCGCGAATGGCCGCGACCAGCCGCGCGAGTTGCGCGGTATCGGTGAAATTGCGCGTGAACAGGATGACGCTGCCGACCAGCGGATGCTGCAGCAGCTCCCGCTCCTCGGCGTCGAGCTCGACGCCGCGCAGATCGATCATCAACGGCCCCAGGGACAAGTCGAATTCCTTTCGCTGCCGCGCAGCGATTCGGACCGGCGACACCCGCTCCGCCGGACGCACAGCCTACCGTCTACCACCGGCCGTTTCACCTGTGCGCCGGAGCTTCAGCGGTCGAACACCGCCATCGACTCGACGTGCGCCGTATGCGGGAACATGTCGATGACACCCGCACGCGCAAGCCGGTACCCATGCTCGCGAACGAGCACGCCGGCATCGCGCGCGAGGCTCGATGGCTGGCAGGAAACGTACACCACCCGCCGCGGCCGCCAGCGTGCGATCGGTCCCAGAACGAGCGGCGCGCCGATCCGCGGAGGGTCGAGAAGCACAAGATCGTACCGCTCCCGGCTCCAGTCGTAGTCCGGCAGTTCCTCCGCGAGGTTCGCGACCTGGAACCGGGCATTGGTAATGCCGTTCGACCCGGCATTCGCCCGCGCCCGCGCAACGAGCCCGGGGTCGCTCTCGACCCCGGTGACGCGAGCCACCCGGCGGGCGAGCGGCAGCGTGAAATTGCCAAGCCCGCAGAAAAGATCGAGCGCCGAGTCGTCGGGGTGGGGTTCGAGTTGCTCGATGGCGCGTGCGACCAGCAATTCATTCACCGCGGCGTTGACCTGGATGAAGTCCGTGGGGGCAAAGGCAATCCGCACGTCCTGCCGCGGCAGGGTGTAGGCCAGCGGGACCGCAGGCGGCAAGAGGGCTTCGACGCTCTCGAGTCCGCCGCTTTGCAGGTAGAACTCGAGCGAGTGACTCGCCGCGAACGCTGCGAGGATCTCGCGATCGGCCGGCGTCGGCGGATCGAGAACGCGCAGCACGAGCGCGAGCCGTTCGTCGGCGACCGACACTTCTATCTGCGGCAGCCGCGAGCGGATCGTCAACGTTTCTATCATGAGCGCCAGCGGCCGGATGAGATCGCTCACGCGAGGCGCCAGCACATGACACTCTCCGATCTCGGCAATGAGCGGCGACAGGCTCTCGCGGAATCCGACGAGCACGCCGCCCTTTTTCGGCACGTACTTCACGCCAAGACGCGCGCGCCGACGATAGCCCCACGGATGCGTGGCGAGCGGCGGCAATCGTTCGGCGGCACTCACGTGACCAACGCGCTCGAGTTCCTCGAAGAGCTGCCGTTCCTTGGCCGCAAGCTGGGCTTCGGGCGCGAGATGCTGGAGCACGCAGCCACCGCAGGTTCCGAAGTGCGGGCAGCGGGGCGTCACCCGTTCCGGCGCCGCGCGCTCGATACGCACAGCGATGGCTTCGTCGTAGTTCCGATGACGCCGCACGCGTTTCGCGATGACCTGCTCGCCCGGCAATGCGCGGTGCACGAATACCGCTTTGCCTGCCGGCCGCGCAACCCCGCGTCCGTCATGTGTCAGCGATTCGATCTCGAAGGTTTCCTCGACCGAGGCCGGCCGCGCCATCTTATGCCGGCACCGCCGGCCCGGCTTCGGGCCAGGCGGCGAGAAACTCGGCGAAATGCGGTTTGCCGGACGCCGCAAGGAATGCGCGCGTGCGGGCGAGCTCCGCCTTGTGTTCCGCGACGCTCAGGTGACCCCGAATGAGCTGGAATCGCAGGTAGATGAGGTAGGTGTTGAGCACGTCCGTCTCGCAGTAATTGCGGATCCCGGCAATGCGCCCCGCACGGTAGGCATCCCAGACGTCGGCGCCCTGCATGCCGAGCTTGCCTGGAAAACCGAGCAAGGTGGAAATATCGTCGAGACTCGCCCGGCCGCGCCCCTGAAAGCCCGACAGCACGTCCATGAGATCAACGTGACGCCAGTGAAAGCGGCTCAGGTAATTGTTGTAGCGGAATGCGGTGTCCTCGTCGCCCGTTTCCCAGTAGCGTGCGGCCGGCACGGAGTGCATCAGCGAGCGGTAGTGCAGCACCGGCAGGTCGAAGCCCGAGCCGTTCCAGCTCACGAGGTCCGGCGTGTGCTTCTCAAGCCCATCGTAGAAACGCGCGATCAACTCGCGCTCCGGTGCGTCCTCATCGCCCAGGCTCCAGACCTTGAGGGAATCGCGGGTGCGGAACGCAACCGAGATCGCGACGATGCGGTGCTGTTCGAGCGGCAGGAATTCGCCTCCGGTTTCGGCTCGGCGGTGCGCGAACATGATGCGCGCCACCTCCTCGTCGGCCAGCTGCGTGAGGCCATACAGGCGCCGGCCATAATCGACGTCGGGCACAGTCTCGATGTCGAATACGAACGCGTGCATCAGGCCATCCGCCTCATGAGCACGGCGACTGCCACTACGAGGCCAGCCTCGTCGGTCAGCGTGACATGGCCTTCGCCGATGCCGAGTCCCTCGCACACGCGCCGGCCCCGCTCGGAGAAGATCACTTCGGGCCTGCCCCAGGCGTTTTGCACGAAGCCGCTATCGCGAATCCACATGCCGTGCGCGAAGCCCGTGCCCATGGCCTTTACGATCGCTTCCTTCGCCGCGAAGCGCATCGCGAGAAAGCGCACGGTGCGCTTGGTGCGCCCGAGCTGCTCGCGCTCGGCTGGCAGCAGCAGCCGCTCGATGAAATGCTCGCCGTATTTGGCATACACCCGCTCAATTCGGGCAACTTCCAGAACATCCGTGCCGATGCCGAAGATCATCCGCTGCGCGCAGCGAGCATCAGGTGCTTCATCTCACTCACGGCCTGGGCAAGACCGTGAAAGACGGCGCGGGCGACGATGGCGTGACCGATGTTGAGTTCGATGATCTCCGGGATCGCGGCAACCGGCTGCACGTTGTGATAGTGCAGCCCGTGGCCAGCGTGCACCGTCAGCCCAAGGCTTGCCGCATGCCGCGCACCGTCGCGCAGCCGATGCAGTTCCGTCGCCCTCTCGTTGCCGCCAGCCTCGGCATAGCGCCCGGTGTGCAGTTCGACGACCGGCGCACCAGCCTGCGCGGAAGCCTCGATCTGCCGCGGATCGGGGTCGATGAAGAGCGAAGCGCGCATGCCGCGCGCGCGCGCGATGGCACAGACCTCGCGAATCCTCTGCAACTGCCCGGCGACGTCGAGGCCGCCCTCGGTCGTCACTTCATTGCGTCTTTCCGGCACGAGGCAGATGTCCTCTGGCCGCACGCGCTCGGCGATCGCGAGCATCTCATCGGTCGCCGCCATCTCGAGATTCATGCGCGTCTGGATTACCGCCTTGATGGCCTCGAGGTCGTGGTCCTGTATATGACGGCGATCTTCCCGCAAATGCAGCGTGATGCTGTCGGCACCTGCCTGCTCCGACATGAGCGCCGCATACACGGGATCGGGATAGCGGGTGCCGCGCGCCTGGCGCAGAGTCGCCACATGATCGATGTTCACGCCGAGTGCGATGAAGGATCCGCCGCTCACTCTTTCGAACCTCCAGAACCTTTGCGCCGCATGGCTACCGCCACCTGGCGCGTCTTCAGACTCCGGCCCTCGAGGCAGGCCTCGAGCGCTTCACGCAGCAGGGGCTTCAGTTCCCGCAGCTGCCCTTCCTCGTCCGGGCGCTCGCGCGCGAGTGCGAGCAGCGCGGCGCCGGAGTATACCCGGCCATTCGTCCCGGGCGCGGCTTCGACCGCACCGTGTTCGGGCCGGAAATGGTACTGCGCCGACGGGTCGATCGGTCGGTGACCGTCGGCGGTCACGGCGAGCGCAAGCCCGAATCCGACCATGTCGAGCAGGCGCTTCTCGAAGAGGCGCAGGGGCCGCTCGCCCTCGTTGCGCTTCAGCGCTGCGAGCGTCGATTCGTAGAGATCGAAGAGCCCCGCATGACTGTCGTGACGGGTCGTGAGTTTGAGGATGAGTTCATTCACGTAGCAGGCGCTCGTGAATTGCGCCGGTGGCAGCGGCAGCGGCTGGCCGTCCACTTCGGCGCCGGACAGGGTCGGCGCCTCGCCGCGTCCGGACCAGGAAATAAGGAGGCGCTGAAAGGGCTGCAAAGCTGCCACGAGGCCCGATTTCGCGCGGCGGACACCATGTGCAAAGACGCTGAGTCGCCCATGCTCCTGCGTGAGGAGTTCGAGAATGCGTCCAGAGTCCCGGTACGGTGCCTGGTGCAGAACATAAGCCGGCACCGGACCGACCCTGCGCGCCGTCCTCATGGACCGTCGTAGCCGAGCGAGCGCAGCGCGCGCTCATCGTCCGCCCAGTTGTCCTTGATCTTTACCCAGAGCTCCAGAAACACGGGTGTCTCAAGCATGCCCTTCAATTCGAGCCGCGCGGCACGGCCGACACCCTTCAGGCGCTCGCCCTTCTCGCCGATCACGATCGCCTTCTGTCCCTTGCGCTCGACCCAGATGACTGCCGCGATACTGACGCGCCCGTCGGGCGTCGTCTCGTACGCCTCGACTTCCACCGACAGACCGTAAGGCAGCTCGGCGCTCAGCGCGAGGGTGAGTTTTTCCCGGATGATCTCCGCGGCGAGGAATCGCTCACTGCGATCGGTAACCTGATCGGCCGGATACAGGGGCGCAGCCTCGGGCAGCTGAGCGGCAATCACATCGAGCAGCCGGTCGAGATTGGTCGCGCGCAGCGCCGAAACTGGAACCATATCCACGAAGGGCCCGCGTTTCGCATGCTCGGCGAGAAACGGCAGCAGGCGCGCGGTCGGACGCACCCGATCGACTTTGTTGACGACCGCGACAATCGGCCGTCCGGCCCGCTTGACGCGGTCGAGCGCGGCCTGATCCTCCTGCAGCCAGCGGGTGCCTTCGCTCAGGAAGAGGTTCAGGTCCGCCTCCGCGACGGCGTGCGTTGCGGTTCGGTTCATGAGGCGGTTGAGCGCCCGCTTGGCATTCGAGTGCAGGCCCGGCGTGTCGACCAGCACGATCTGCGCACCCGGCCGGTTCACGATGCCGAGAATGCGATGCCGGGTCGTTTGCGGCTTCGCCGTGACGATGCTCACCTTCTGCGCGACGAGGGCATTCACGAGCGTCGACTTGCCGACGTTCGGGCGACCGGCAATGGCAACGAAGCCCGAACGGTGAGCGCCGACTGCAGCCGCTGGGACCGGTTCATTCATGACTCACCTGCTCGCGCCGCGCCGGCTCCGATTTGCCGCAGGACTTCCTCGGCCGCCTGCTGTTCGGCCCGCCGGCGACTGAGCTCACTGCCGCGTGCGCTCAGGTTGAGTGTCGTGACATCGCAGCGCACATCGAATGTCTGCAGGTGGGCATCGCCGCGGATCTGTTCGACCGTATAAACCGGAAGCGGCATCCCCCTGGCCTGCAGATATTCCTGCAGGCGCGTCTTTGGATCCTTGAGGTCCGCCGCGTCGGGCAGCTCGGCGACCCGATCGGCGATCAGGCGCTCGACGATGCCGCGCGCCGCGTCGAGCCCGCCGTCGAGATAGACGGCGCCGATGAGCGCTTCCAGCGCATCCGCGAGTATCGACGGCCGGCGAAAGCCCCCGCTTCTCAGCTCACCCGCTCCGAGCCTCAGTTCATCGCCGAGCCCGATCGTTGCCGCCGTCTCCGCGAGCGCTTCGCCGCTCACGAGCGTCGCCCGCAAGCGGCTGAGCTCGCCTTCGTCCGCATTCGGGTAGTGACGGAAAAGGAGCTCCGCAACGAGGCAGTTCAGGACGCCATCGCCGAGAAATTCGAGCCTTTCATTGTGGGCGCCGCCCGCGCTGCGATGGGTGAGCGCGGCCTCGATGAGGCCCGCGTCGTGTGCGCGATAGCCGAGACGCCCGGCCAGCCAGTCAGCCGCGATTTTCACAGTCATCCTTGCGCGCGCCGGCTCCAATTCGATCCGGGCCGACCGTCGCGTCCGTCGCCGCCAGGACTACTGCGAAATTTCAACGGTCTTGTCGAACGTGACGACGATCGAAAGATTAGCGAACATTGGCGCCCAGGCGTCGTAGTTCGCGGTGACGTTGATTTTGCGCCCCTGCGGCTTGATCTCGACGTCCTTGAGGGTGATCGAGTGCACATCCTCGATGTCGAAGTGCTTCTCGATCGAATTGCGGATGGCGCTCGCAGTCGGCGCGTTGCCATCGAACTCGGTCTTCACCTGCTCGAGCGTACGCGCGATGTTCATGTATTCAAGGTAGAGCGGCGTGAGCCTGATGCCCGCGTACACCAGGACCGCGGTCGGGAGCAGCAGGACGATCCAGCCGATGAAAGTGACGCCGCGTTGACGATGTCGCATCAGTCTCACTCCTTGCGATGGCATCAGCGAATCGACTCGCCGATACGATTGAAGTAACGGAAGTTGAGCCACACGCGCACCGCCCGCCCGACCAGGTTCTCTTCCGGGACGAACCCGACGGCGCCGGGAAAGCGGCTGTCGAGGCTGTTGTTGCGATTGTCACCCATGAAGAAATAATAGCCTGCCGGCACGGTCTGATCGAAGGGCGTCGCTGGTTTGTCCGCAAACATCACCGGATGGGCGACAGCGCCGAGGTGCTCGATCGCGACCGGCGCACCCCGATACTCCTCGTGGCAATCCCGGTCGCGGGGATCGCTGCAGTCCTTCGGACCGGAATAAAAACCCGCACTCTGCTGGCGCTGGGGCACGTCGTTCACGAACAGCTGATTGTTGCGCACTTCGATGTGATCGCCGGGGAGCCCGACCAGGCGCTTGATGTAGTTGACGCGCGGATTCGACGGCAGGCGGAAAACGATCACATCGCCGCGCTCCGGGAGGTGGCCCTCGGTTACCTTGGCATTGATGATGGGGAGCCTCAAGCCATAGGCGTACTTGTTGACGAATATGAAGTCGCCATCCTGCAGCGTCGGCATCATCGAGTCCGAGGGGATGCGGAACGGCTCGAACACGAAAGAACGGACACCGAGCACGATGACGATGATCGGGAAGAAGGTGCGGGCGTATTCGACCCAGACGGGTTCGGGCAGCGGTTCGGAACCCGGTGCGAGCGCCGCGCGTGCACGCGTCATGACAAGCCGATCGAGGAGCCAGATCACCCCGCTCACCACCGCCAGTATGAAGAGCACCAGGCTGAAGTCCACGGCCTCCGTCGTGAACAGGCCCCAGACTGCCGACAACGCCGAACCGAGGAGCAGAGCATCGATAACTTTCAGAAAGCGCGACTTCGGCGCACCGCTGAGAGCGCGGCGCGGGCCCACGAGCCAGTCATCGTAGAGCGACACGAGTCCGAATCCGAGAATGCCGAAGTTCGCCCAGCGAAGCTGATCCTCACCGCCAAGCGTATGCAGCAAGAGCATCCAGAGCGTTGCCGGACATAGGATGCGCGCATACGCAATGACGGGGGGCTCGCTCGCGGCGGCTACCTGGGGGTTCGCCGCATGCAGGGTCGCGCGCTCGGAGGCGAACATCGTGACGTCCAGGATCAGAATGACCGAAGTCACCAGCGCAACGAACACGACCACCGGGTAGAGCTCGACGCTCCCGGCATAGACCGGTGAGCGCTTGAGAAGAACGAAGAGCGCTGCGCAGGCCATCAGGAACGCATAACCGGCATATTCGGTCGCCGGACTTGGCACGGATCCGCCACCGGCGGCGAGCTTGCGCGGGGTCAGGACCCATTGGTCGATGAGCCATATGAGGCCTGAGACCACACCGACGACGATGATCAACGCGATCGCGATACCAATGGTTGCCATGAATACTGGAGGGGTTCCGAAGTCCGTAATGTTGTCAGCGCGATTCTACCGGTCCGGCTACTTCTTGCCGACCTGAAGTACGGCGAGGAAGGCTTCCTGGGGGATCTCGACGGATCCGACCTGCTTCATGCGCCGCTTGCCTTCCTTCTGCTTCTCGAGAAGCTTGCGCTTGCGCGAGACGTCCCCGCCATAGCACTTGGCCAGAACGTTCTTGCGCAGGGCCTTGACCGTAGCGCGCGCGACGACGTTGCCGCCGATCGCGGCCTGCACCGCGACTTCGAACATCTGCCGCGGAATGAGCTCCTGCATCTTGTCGACGAGCTCGCGCCCGCGGTTATAGGCGTTGTCACGATGCACGATGATCGACAGCGCATCGACCTTGTCGCCGTTGATGAGGATATCGAGCTTCACGAGCGGCGCCGGCTGGAAGTGACTGAACTCGTAATCGAACGAGGCATAACCGCGCGAGGCGGACTTCAGCCGGTCGAAGAAGTCGAGCACGACGTCCGCCATCGGCAGCTGATATTCGAGCGCCACCTGGCTGCCGAGGTATTGCATCTTCTTTTGAACGCCGCGCTTCTCCGTGCAAAGGCCGAGCACCGCGCCGACGTGATCCGGCGGCACGAGAATGTGCGCCGTGATGATCGGTTCACGCAGCTCCGCGATTTCGACCACGGGGGGAAGCTTTGCAGGGTTCTCGACGTACTCGACACTGCCGTCCATCTTGGCGACTTCGTAGACGACGGTCGGTGCGCTCGTGACGAGCTCGAGGTGATACTCCCGCTCGAGCCGCTCCTGGACGATGTCCATGTGCAAAAGACCGAGAAACCCGCAGCGGAAGCCGAAGCCGAGCGCGGTCGACACCTCCGGCTCGAAATGCAGGGCCGAGTCGTTCAGTCGCAGCTTCTTGAGCGCATCGCGAAAGTTCTCGTAGTCTTCCGAGTCGATGGGAAAGACCCCCGCGAACACGCGTGGCTTGATCTGCTTGAATCCGGGGAGCGGCGAGCTGCAGGGACTCGCCTCGAGCGTGATCGTGTCGCCGACCGGCGCGCCGTCGATCTCCTTGATGCCGGCGACGACGAAGCCGACTTCGCCCGCCGAGAGCTGCGGCTGCACCAGTGACTTCGGTGTGAAGCGCCCGAGTTTCGTCGTCTCGTGACTGCGGCCAGTGCTCCACACCTGGATGCGCGCGCCGCTCTTGAGCGTACCGTTCATCACGCGCACGAGCGAAACGACGCCGACATAGTTGTCGAACCAGGAATCGATGATGAGCGCCTGGAGCGGCGCCGACGGATCGCCCTTCGGCGGCGGGATGCGGCGGATGAGCTGCTCGAGGAGCTCGGGCACGCGCTCGCCCGTCTTGCCGCTCACGTGAATCGCATCGTGCGCCTCGATGCCGATGATTTCCTCGATCTCCTTGATGACCTTCGGCGGGTCGGCCGACGGCAGGTCGATCTTGTTGATGACCGGCACAACTTCGAGCCCCTGCTCGAGCGCGGTGTAGCAGTTCGCGACACTCTGGGCTTCGACGCCCTGCGCGGCATCGACGACGAGGAGCGCCCCCTCGCAAGCGGCGAGCGAGCGTGAGACTTCGTAGGAAAAGTCGACGTGGCCCGGCGTATCGATGAGATTCAACTGATAGCGCACGCCGTCCGCGGCGGTGTAGTAGAGCGTCACGCACTGGGCCTTGATCGTGATGCCGCGCTCACGCTCGAGCGCCATCGAATCGAGCACCTGCTCCTGCATCTCGCGCGCCTCAAGGCCCCCGCAGAGCTGGATGAAGCGGTCGGCGAGCGTCGACTTGCCGTGATCGACATGGGCGATGATCGAGAAATTACGAATATTCTGCATGTCGGAAGGCGGGCGGAATGGCCGGAGGGGCGGCCGGGACAAAGCGGCGCATTATACGTGTGATTGCGGCTCGCCGTGGCCCTTGATGCTTACGCCACGCGCACCGGTCGAACCGCAAATACGGAATCGAACAGGCTTTGGGCTAGGAGCGGCTGCGCGTCAGGCGCTCGACTTCGGCACGCTCGAAACGGCCGAAGCAGGCGACCTCGCCGTCGATGAGGAGCACCGGCACCTTATGACCGAAGCGTCGCCGGAGAGACTCGTCCGCATCGACGTCCACGACGGTGACGTCCGCGGCTCGCTTGCCGAGGAACTCATTGAGCTCCTCATGCATCCGCTCACAGAGGTGGCAGTCGACCCGGCTGACCAGAGTCCATCGCGGCGCGGCGGCGTTCGCACTCACGGACGCGGGGACATTGCCTGCGCGCGCTTCGAAGGCTGCACCGAACCCGCGATGAGTTCGACCGTGCGCGCCGGCACCTCGCCGACGGCCGTGATCTGATGGCCGTTCACGACAGTCGAGAACGCGGCCGACGATCCCATGGACACATGGCCGCTCAACGCCTGACCGCGCTCGTTGGTCTCGATGAACACCGAAACCGATGCGAGCCCGTCGCTGTACACGAGGTGCGCGACAGGCCGTGACGGGTTCTCCAGCGGTTGCGTGCTGCTTGCGCTCAATCGAAATCCCGGCGGCAGCTTGATGGCGCGCCAGAGGAGCGAATCCGATCCGATTTCGGCGAGATGAAGTGGCGACTCCGCGCGCACCCAGGTGAAGCCTTCGGTAGAAATCTGCGGTTTGAATTCGCTGTTCGGAATGTGGTCCGGCCAGGCGATTTCGGCAAACAGGATCTGCTCGATGACCCGGCCGTCGGCATCGCAGAGCTGCGTCTTCAACGGCATCGCCGTCTCTTCGTCGAGCCACAGCCGGTAACCGAACCGGAAATCGTCCTTCGGCATGACCGAGACCAGCCGGGTGTTGTGGCCAAGCACCCTGCCCGTCCCCTTCGCCTCGACGGTGTAGTAACCGACGAGCTCCGGTCGGAAGCTCGGCAGCGTGCCAAGGAGCGGGCCCTGGTCCTTGCGTGGTTCGACCAGCACCTTGCGCTGATCAGGCAGATAGCAGATGAGCTCGTCGGCCGTACCGACGATCTCGCGGCCGCTGCCATCGAGGGACACCAGCCTTTCCATGACGCGCCCTTTGTCCACGCGATGCAGGATACGCATCGTCGAGACCCGCCCGTTTGCGAGCTGCACGAACGTGCCGACGTAATTGCGGCCCGTGAGCGCCTGGTTCATGCGCTCGAGCAGCCGTTGCGGATCGTCGGCGCCGAATGCCGATGCACCCGCGGCGAGCAACAGGAAACACGCCAGCGGCATTCGGCTGGTGACAGGGATCACGGCTTGCGTGCCTCGGCGGGCGGCGCCTCGGCCGCATCGTCCTGGACGGCGGCGTCGCTCACAACGTTGCGCCGTCCGGGAAGCGACGAATACTCGCTGTGCGCAAACACATAACTCGCGAGCTGCGCCCGCGTTAACGGCGAGTTGGCTGTCGCCACATCGGGTGGCACCACGTAAATCGACTGTTCATCACTCTTTGAAGCCGATGTCCGCGACGCTGCAACCTGCGGTCGCTCGGCAGCACCCTGGTCGGCCACCCTGACAACAGCGACCGATTCGAGCGCCGGAACCTTGCGCTCCTTCTGCTGATCGCGAACGACGAGAATAGCGATAAGCGCAACGCTCGCCGCGATGCCAACGCCGGCCACCGGCCGCCACCAGCCGGCAAATCGCCGGGCACCGCGAGACGCTGCGGCCATCGCAACGCCCCCGCTGAGGTCCAGTTGCTCCCGGGCGATCGCTGTGCAGACCCTTGCGCTGAACCCGGCGCGCACCGGCGAACGCTCGGCGCGGATCGCCTCCCCCATCAGGTAGTAGCGGCTGGCGGCTTCACGGAGCCCGCGATCTTTCGGGATCTGCCGGACAAAAAGATCGCCCTCCGCGCCCGGCAGTTCACCGTCGATGAAGGCCGAAAGCTGTTCGTTCAATGGTTCACTCATTCGCCTGTGTCCTCGAGTCGGCCCAAACCGCCGTCGAAAATCGGGCGGAGCTTGCGATCGATCGCTTCTCGCGCCCGGAAAATTCGGGATCTCACCGTGCCCACAGGGCACTCCATTGCCTTGGCGATCTCCTCGTAGCTCATGCCCTCCAGTTCGCGCAGCACAATGGCAGTGCGCAGATCCTCGGGCAAGTTCTCGATCGCGCTGTTGACCGTATTCTGGATTTCCTCGGTCAGGAGCAACCCCTCCGGAGTTTCGGGGTCCTTCAGCCGCGCCTGCATGACATAGTCCTCGCCGTCCTGCCGATCGAGCGAATAATCGACGGGCCGGCGGCGGCTCGCGACCAGGGCGTTCTTGGCCGTATTGATGGCGATGCGATAGAGCCAGGTATAGAACGCACTGTCACCCCGAAACGAAGGCAGCGCCCGATAGGCGCGGATGAACGCCTCCTGCGCGACGTCTTCCGCTTCGACGGAGTCATGCACGTAACGCATGATGAGCTTCAGAACCTTGTGCTGGTATCGGACTACGAGCAGGTCGAAGGCAGCGGCCTCACCGTGTTGCACGCGCTCGACAAGTATCTGGTCACTGTCTTCACTGCCCATCCGGGGCCTCATAACCTTCGATCTAGCGGGCTCCGGACGCGGGGTGTGACCCACGCCTGCATGGAAAGTTCGCGGCTCCCGACGGCATCGCAACTGTGAAGTCCGTCAATGTGACTCCCCAGCGTCACCGGGGACGGAGCGGCCGCGGATTCTAACAGCTCACCCACCACCGGATACGGCATGTGGTGTTGCGGACACATTCGCCTGCTCCCGTAGACGCGCCGTGAGACGGCGCCAGGATCGCTCACCTGTGCTGCGGACCGTGACGACGAGCCATCCGCCGGGCATTCGAATGAACCACCACCGCAATACACGGGCCGCCGCGAGCGGTGCCGCCACGTGCCGCCGGCTCCCGTCGGCAATCTCGAGTGTCCAGTCGGCCTCCCCGGTCAGCAGCAATGCTCGCGGCGCCTTGCGATTGCGGCCGAACTGCTGCGATCCGGCGGCCTTAAATCCGACCCATCCGGCGGCGAGCGCTAGTGCTACCGCCCAGGCAATCGGTATCGGTGCGGTCAGCAGCAATAACATCGCCCCTGCGGCGCAAGCGGCAATGCTGCCGATTACAGCGGCATCCGGACGCAGTTCAAGCACCAGGGTGGGCGATCTGCTCGATGACATGACGCATCGCCGGGTCCGATGGGACGGCCTGACCGAGCACATAGGCCCAGAGCTCCGGGTCCGTCAGGTCAAGTGTCGACTCAAATGCCCGGCGCTCGACGGCATCGGCCCCGGGATAGCGTGTCGTGAGGTAACGGGTCAGCAGCGCGTCCAGTTCCCGCATGCCGCGGCGGCAGCGCCAGACGAGACGGCCTTCCACTTCCATGGCCCGCGCCGGTCAGCGGCCGCCGGCAACGATCATTTTCTTGATCTCGCCGATGGCCTTCGCAGGATTCAGATCCTTGGGACAGGCCTCCGTGCAATTCATGATCGTGTGGCAGCGGTAGAGCTTGAAGGGATCCTCGAGCGCCGCCAGCCGCTCGGCGCGGGTTTCGTCGCGACTATCGATGATCCAGCGGTATGCCGCGAGGAGCGCCGCGGGACCGAGATAGCGATCTGAGTTCCACCAATAGCTCGGGCAACTCGTCGAGCAGCAGGCGCACAGAATGCACGCCGAGGGCCGGTCGATCTTCTCCTGATCGTGCTTCGACTGCAGGCGCTCCCCCTTCGGGTCTGGCGAGCGCGTCGTAAGCCACGGCCGCACGGAGGCGTACTGTTCGTAGAACCGCGTGAGATCGGGAACCAGGTCCTTGATGACAGGCAGGTGCGGCAACGGATAGATGCGCACGTCGCCCGCCACGTCCTCGCAGGCGCGGGTGCAGGCGAGCGTATTCACGCCGTTGATATTCATGGCGCAGGAGCCGCAGATCCCTTCGCGGCAGGAGCGCCGGAAGGTGAGCGTCGGATCGATCTCATTCTTGATCTTGATGAGCGCGTCGAGAACCATTGCTCCGCAGGCGGCCATGTCGATTTCGTAGGTATCGAGCCGCGGGTTCGCGCCGCCGTCCGGATCGTAGCGATAGATGCTGAAGCGCCGCGGCCGCTTCGCGTTCGGCGCAGCGTAGGTCTTGCCCTTGCCGACAACGGAATTGCGGGGCAGTCGGAACTCGGCCATCAGTAGGTTCTCGCCTTCGGGGGAATGGGCTTGACGTCATCGCCCACGACGTCCATGTGCACGGGCCGGTAGTCGAGGCGCACGTCCGCGTTCGCGCCGACCCACGCCAGCGTGTGCTTCATCCAGTTCCGATCGTCGCGCTCGCTGAAATCCTCGCGTGCATGCGCGCCGCGGCTTTCCTTGCGATTTTCCGCCGACACGATGGTCGCGAGAGCCTGGCCGAGGAGATTCTCGAGTTCAAAGGTCTCGATGAGATCGGAATTCCACACGAGCGAGCGGTCCGAAACCCGCACGTCCGCGAACGACCTGGCGATCGCGGTCAGCTCGGTGATGCCTTCCTTCAGCACCGATCCGGTGCGAAAGACCGAAGCATGCGCCTGCATCGACCGCTGCATGCGGACGCGGATCGCAGCCGTACTCTCACCGCCGCTCGCGTGGCGCAGTCGATCGAGGCGCGCGAGCGCGGTGTCACCGGCGTCGGCCGGCAAGTCGCGCGGCGCTCCGCGTTCGACCGATCGCGCACAGTGCAGGGCGGCAGCACGGCCGAAGACGACGAGATCGAGGAGCGAATTCGAACCAAGGCGATTCGCGCCGTGCACGGAAACGCAGGCAGCCTCGCCGACGGCCATGAGGCCGGGCACCACGGCGTCTGGATCGTCGCCCCTGCGCGTGACGACGGCGCCCTCGACGTTCGTCGGAATGCCGCCCATGTTGTAGTGAACCGTGGGCGATACCGGGATCGGTTCGCGCGAGACGTCGACGCCCGCGAAGATCTTCGCCGTTTCCGCGATACCCGGCAGCCGCTCGCGGATGACGTCGGCCCCGAGATGCTCGAGATGCAGGTGGATGTGGTCGCGATGTTCGCCGACGCCGCGGCCTTCGCGCACTTCGATGGTCATCGAGCGGCTGACCACGTCGCGCGAGGCGAGGTCCTTGGCGTTCGGCGCATAGCGCTCCATGAAGCGCTCGCCTTTCGAGTTGGTGAGGTACCCGCCCTCGCCGCGCACGCCTTCCGTGATGAGGCAACCTGCGCCGTAGATGCCGGTCGGATGGAACTGTACGAACTCCATGTCCTGCAGCGGCAACCCGGCCCTGAGGACCATGCCCCCGCCGTCGCCCGTGCAGGTATGCGCCGACGTGCACGTGAAATAGGCGCGACCGTATCCGCCCGTCGCGAGAATTGTCTGCTTGGCGCGAAACCGGTGCACGGTGCCGTCGGCCATGTTGAGCGCAACGACGCCTCGGCACTCGCCGTCGTGCATCATCAGGTCGAGCGCAAAGTATTCTATGAAGAATTGCGCATCGTGCTTGAGCGATTGCTGGTAAAGGGTATGCAGCATCGCATGACCGGTGCGGTCCGCGGCTGCGCAGGTGCGGTGGGCCGGCGGGCCCTCGCCATTTCTCGTTGTCATGCCGCCGAATGGCCGCTGATAGATCTTGCCGTCGTCCGTCCTCGAGAACGGTACGCCGAAGTGCTCGAGCTCGATGACTGCGGTCGGCGCTTCCCGGCACATGTACTCGATCGCATCCTGATCGCCTAGCCAGTCCGAACCCTTGACCGTGTCGTACATGTGCCAGCGCCAGTCATCCTCGCCCATGTTGCCGAGCGCGGCGCTGATGCCGCCCTGGGCCGCGACCGTATGGCTGCGCGTCGGAAAGACCTTGGTAATGCAGGCCGTCGCGAGGCCCGCCTCCGCGAGACCAAAGGTCGCGCGCAGGCCGGCCCCGCCGGCGCCGACGACGACGACGTCGTAGCTGTGGTCGATGATTTCGTACGCGCGCTTCACGGGCCGAGACCTTGCGCGATGCGGATCACCGCGCCCGTACCCACTGCCGCCGCTGCGAGATGCAGGATGGCATTCAGGAAATGCAATGCGCGTTCGCGCGTGCGCGTGCTTACGTAGTCCTCGATGACGACCTCCACTCCGAGATACGAATGCAGCAACGACGTCACCAGAAACGCGATGATCAGGGCGGAGTGCCAGGGCGCGGCGATGAATGCAAGCCAAGCCGGTCGGCTGAGATCGCCCCGAGTCGAGAGGCTGTAGATGAACCAGAGCCCTAATGGCAGGAGTGCGACGGCCGTGATCCGCTGCAGGATCCAGTGACCCGACCCGGACGGACGCTGCGCGTTCATGCGCCGCCCGCCGAACGTACTGCAAGCCATATCGAAAGCCCGGTCAGCAGAATCGTCGCGACAATCACGAACACGGCGCTCCGCCGTGCCTGGCTCTTCTCGTAGCCGTGGCCCAGGTCCCAGAACAAGTGGCGGATTCCGTTCGAGAGGTGAAAGAAGAACGCGATCGTCAGGCCGAGCATGACGACCTGCACAATCCAGTGCCTGAAAAAGAGCCGGGCTCGCTCGAAGCTTTCCGCATTACCCGCGAGCGCCAGTAGCCCGTATGTCAGGAGAAGTGCGCCGGCAGAAAGGCACACGCCGGTAATCCGGTGCGCGAACGACAGCATCATCGTGTACATGAAGCGGTACACGAAGAAAGGCGACAGGGGACGCTCGTTCATCGGTCGCCAGTCTGCCAGACTTTCGCCTTCCGGACTATGGGGATTTGGTTGACAAATCAGCGGGTTGACATGGAAATGGCGGCGGTGCGCGCCAAATTGCTAATGTGCGCTCCGCATGACCGTCCGCCACGAGACCCGCTCCCGCCTGCAGCGAATCGAATCGCTCGCCGTGCTCGAAATTGCGGGGGCCGACGCCGCAACATTTCTCAACGGGCAGCTCTCGAACGACGTATCGTCACTTGCCGAGGGCGATCAGCAACTCACCTCCTGTAACTCCCCGAAAGGCCGGGTCGTCGCGGTGCTGGCCTTGCAACGCGAACGCGAGCGGCTGCTGGCGGCGCTGCCGCGCGAGCTCGCCAACACGCTCCTTGAGCGCTTGCGCAGGTATGTGCTGCGCTCGAAGGTCAGCCTGCGTATCGCCACGGAACTCGCTGCGTTCGGTGCACCGGACGAGCCGGCACGGCTTACCATCGGAGAAGCTGCAGCTCATCCTGCGACCACATCCGCGGCCGATGCGCTCGACACCTGGAAGCGCGCGACCATAGCGGCCGGTCGGCCGCAGGTCTATGCCGCGACTTCCGAGCAATTCGTTGCGCAGATGCTGAATCTCGACCTCGTCGACGGCATCAGCTTTCAAAAGGGCTGCTACACGGGGCAGGAAATCATCGCGCGCACGCAGAATCTCGGGCGCATCAAGCGGCGTATGCTGCGATTCTCGGTGCCGGGCAGTGTCGCGATCGCGCCGGGCACTGCGCTGCAATTGAGCGTCCACGGCTCGGGCACGGTCGTCGACTCGGTGGTTGCGGCAGCTGGCGGATGCGAATTGCTCGCGGTCGTACACCTCGAACCCCAACCCGCAGACGGGCGAGACAGCACCCTCGAACTCGATGCGCGCGAGCTGCCCCTGCCCTACGCCGTCAGAGATCGATAATTTCCACGTCGCCGACAGCGATGTCCTCGCCGAAGAAAGCTCTGCCCACCCGTGCGAAGCGCGCCGCCCCATCCGTCGCCAGCAATCGCGTGTGGCCGGGCGAATCGTGCGCGCGGCGCAGGCCGGTTGCATCGAGAACATCCCGCACAGCCCGCGCCGCGGTCTCGGCGGAGTCGACCAGCGCGACGCCGGGGCCCAGCACGCGCCGGATCGGCTCCGCGAGCACCGGAAAGTGTGTGCACCCGAGCACCAGGACGTCCGGATGCTCGCTCGCCGGCACGACGAAGATCGGTTCGAGGTAGCGGCCGGCGATCGCCTCGACGATCGGGCCCTCGGTCCAGCCCTCCTCCGCCAGGGCAACGAACAGCGAGCAGGCGCGCGCCGCGACGAGCGCCTGCGGGCGCATTCGGAGGATCGCTTCCTGGTACGCGCCGCCGCGGACGGTGCCTTCCGTGCCGATCACCACGATGCGACCGCTACGGCTCGCCGCGCATGCTGCAGCAGCGCCCGGCTCGATGACGCCGACAACGGGGAGCGGCGCCAGCCGGTCGCGCAGCGCATGCAGGGCGAAAGCGGATGCGGTGTTGCAGGCAATCACGAGGCACTTGAGCTCGCGCTCGAGGAGTGCGTCTGCGGCCTGGATGGAATAGCGGATGACCGATTCCGGGCTCTTGGTTCCGTAGGGAAGCCGCGCGGTGTCGCCGAGATAGGTGAAATCTTCGGCCGGCAGCGCCGAGCGCAGCGCCCGGAGCACCGTCAGGCCACCGACGCCCGAATCAAAGACACCTATCGACGGGGAGGTTGCAGACACGGTCGCAAAGGCGCTGCTCTTCAGCTCTCCGGCCGCATGTGCGGGAAGAGCAGCACGTCACGGATGGATGGCGAATCGGTGAACAGCATCACGAGGCGATCGATGCCGACACCGAGACCCGCTGCCGGCGGCATACCGTATTCGAGCGCGCGTACATAGTCTGCATCGTAGAACATCGCTTCCTCGTCCCCCGCGGTCTTGCGCGCGGCCTGGTCGCGAAACCTCTGCGCCTGGTCCTCCGGGTCATTGAGTTCCGAGAAGCCGTTGGCGAGCTCGCGGCCGCCGATGAAAAGCTCGAAGCGGTCCGTGATGAAGGCATCCTGATCGTTGCGCCGTGACAGCGGTGAGACCTCGGCCGGGTACGCGTAGACGAAGGTCGGCTGCTCGAGCGTGTGCTCGGCGGTCTTCTCGAAAATCTCGATCTGGAGCTTGCCGGCGCCGTCTCCCGGTTTGTACGCGATGCCGAGCCGGTCGCAGACGCGGTGCAGGTAGGAGACGTCACGCAAGCTCGAGGGCGCGAGATCGTGATTGCACTCGAGGATCGCGTCCTCGATCGTCACGCGACGGAACGGCTTCGAGAAATCGAAGCTGCGGCCCTGATAGCTCACTTGCCGCTGCCCGATCACGGCGTCGGCGATGCCGCGGAACATCCGTTCCACCAGGTCCATGAAATCGTGGTAGTCCGCGTAGGCCTGGTAGATCTCAAGCATCGTGAACTCGGGATTGTGCTGCGTCGAAAGCCCCTCGTTGCGAAAGTTGCGGTTGATCTCGTACACGCGCTCGAAGCCGCCGACCACGAGGCGCTTGAGGTACAGCTCGGGTGCAACCCGCAGGTACATGTCGATGCCGAGCGCGTTGTGATGCGTGACGAAGGGCTTGGCTGCTGCGCCACCCGGAATCACCTGCATCATCGGCGTTTCGACTTCCATGAAATCGAGCGCATCGAGGAACGCGCGCAGGTAGCTTACGATCGCCGTGCGCGTGCGGAACACCGTGCGACTCTCCTCGCTCACCGCGAGGTCGACATAGCGGCGCCGGTACTTGAGTTCGGTATCCGCAATGCCCTTCCACTTGTCGGGGAGTGGCCGCAGCGCCTTCACGATGAGGCGAAGCTTCGTCACCTTGACCGAGAGTTCGCCCGTCTTCGTGCGAAAGAGCGTGCCCTCAGCCCCGAGAATATCGCCGATGTCCCAGCCCTTGAAGTCGTCATAGGCGCTCCCGAGCACGTTCTGCTGCAGGAAGAGCTGGATCTGCCCACTGCGGTCGCGGATCTGCGCGAAGCTCGCCTTGCCCATGACGCGCTTCAGCAGCATCCGTCCGCCGACGATCACGGGTGTCGGATGCGCTTCAAACCATTCCGCGGACTTTGCGCCATAAGCCGTGTGCAGTTCGTCGGCGAGCACGTCGCGGCGAAAGTCGTTGGGATACGCGTTGCCGCCTTCCCTGAGGCGCGCGAGCTTGGCACGCCGCTCGGAAATCAGCGAGTTCTCATCGATCGGCGGCTTGCTGTCGTTGTCGTCACTCATGCGTCGACGCTACAGGCCCTGCTTCAGGCTCGCCTCCATGAACGGATCGAGCTCGCCGTCGAGGACGGCCGTCGTGTTGCCGATCTCGACGCCGGTCCGCAAGTCCTTGATGCGCGACTGGTCGAGCACGTAGGAGCGGATCTGGTTGCCCCAGCTGACGTCGGACTTCGAATCCTCGAGCACCTTCGCCGCGGCATTGCGCTTGTTCACTTCGAGTTCGTAGAGCTTTGCCTTGAGCATCTTCATTGCGGTGGACCGGTTCTTGTGCTGGCTGCGCTCATTCTGGCACGCCACCACGATCCCCGACGGCAAATGACGGATGCGCACGGCGGATTCGGTCTTGTTGACGTGCTGGCCGCCGGCGCCGCTCGAGCGGTACACGTCCATCTCGAGGTCCGCCGGGTTGATCTCGATGCTGATGTCGTCATCGATCTCGGGTGAGACGAACACCGAGGCGAACGACGTGTGCCGCCGGTTGCCGGAGTCGAACGGCGACTTGCGCACCAGCCGATGCACTCCGGTCTCGGTCCTCAACCACCCATAAGCGTAGTCGCCGGTGATCTCGAGACTCGCGCCCTTGATGCCGGCGACTTCGCCGTCGCTCGAGTCGAAGATTTCGGCGCGAAAGCCGTGCTTGTCGGCCCACTTGAGGTACATGCGCAGCAGCATCTGCGCCCAGTCCTGTGCTTCGGTGCCACCCGCCCCCGCCTGGATGTCGAGGAAGGCGTTATGCGAATCCATCTCGCCCGGAAACATCCGCGCGAATTCGAGCTTCTTGATTGTCGCTTCCAGGGGCCCAAGGTCTTTTTCGACAGCGGCGAGCGTGCTCGTGTCGCCCTCTTCCTCCGCCAGCTCCGTCAGCGCAGCGGCGTCCTTGAGGCCGCCCGTCAGCCGATCAAGAGTTTCAACGGTCTCAGCGAGGCGTGCGCGTTCGCGCCCGAACTCCTGGGCCTTGTCGGGCGTCGACCAGATGGCGGGGTCTTCGAGTTCCCGGCGGACTTCGTCTAGCCGTTCTTTCTTGTTGTCGTACTCAAAGGTACCTCCTAAGAGCGACGGCGCGCTCTTCAAAGTCCTTCAAGCTGCGCTTGAGCTGTGTGATTTCCATCGGACGGCGATGTTAGCAGAGATGCTCGACGACGAGCTGTAGGCGCTCGAGCCCCTGGTACTCGTTGACGTCGAGTCGATAGGCGAGCTGCACGCGATCCGTGTTCCCCGGCAGCGCCCGCTCGCCGCCACCGAGATAATTGAATGCGATGCCGTCGAGCACGGAGCCGTCGCCGTCCGGCCGCACCCGCAGTTTCAGATGACGCTCCCCGACGATGCGCGAATCGAGCACGGTAAATCGGCCATCGAAGACGGGTTCCGCGAAACCTTGCCCCCAGGGCCCGCCCGCCCTGAGCGCATGGGCTGTCACGAGCGTCATCTCGCCGGGTTCAAGTTCACCGTCACTCAGCACGCGGCCCTCGACGTCCTCCGGCTCGAGGTGACGCCGAACCTCCTCGGCAAAATACCCGCGGAATTCCTCGAGCCGGCCGCGATGCAGAGTGAGGCCGGCGGCCATCGCGTGGCCTCCGAACTTCTCAAGGAGGCCGGGCGCGTGCTTCGCGATCGCATCGAGCGCATCGCGCATGTGCACTCCAGGTACCGAGCGGGCAGAACCGCGGAGCCAGTCGGCGTCTGCGGGCGCGAATGCGATGACGGGCCGATGCAGACGCTCCTTGACGCGGGCGGCAACGAGGCCGACGACACCCGGATGCCACTCGACATCGAAGAGGCAAAGCCCGAGCGGCAGCCCCGCATCATCGATCTGCATGCGCGCGACAATGGCCGCCGCCTCCTCGTTCATGCGGCCCTCGATCGAGCGTCGTTCCATGTTGAGTCGCCCGAGTTCCGCCGCCAAGAGACGTGCGCGCGATGGATCGTCGGTCAGCAGACACTCGATGCCGAGCGACATGTCATCGAGCCTGCCCGCGGCATTGAGTCGCGGCGCCGCCGCGAACGCGAGATCGCCCGCAACGATACGTTCGGCGCTGCGTCCGCCTTCGGCGAGCAGCGCAGTGATCCCGGGCGCGCAGTGCCCAGCGCGGATTCGCTTCAAGCCCTGCGCCACGAGGATGCGATTGTTGCGATCGAGCGGCACGACGTCCGCGACCGTGCCGAGCGCCACGAGGTCGAGATAGTCCGCCGCCGACGGCAGATTCCCGCGTGGGTCAAGATCCGCAAGCCGGCGAGTGATTGCGGCCAGCACGTAGAAGGCTACGCCAACGCCCGCGAGCGACTTGCTCGCGAACGCAGCCCCGGCGAGATTCGGATTGCAGATGGCGTTGGCCGCGGGGAGCGTCGCGCCCGGCAGGTGGTGGTCCGTTATCACCACGTCGATACCGAGTTTGCGCGCCGCCGCCACGCCCGCCTCGCTCGACATGCCGTTGTCCACCGTTACGATGAGGCCGGGCTCGCGCTCGGCTGCGAGCGCGACGATTTCCGGCGTCAAGCCATAGCCGAAGCGGAAACGGTCGGGCACCAGATAGCCGACCTCGGCGAAACCGAGCCTTCTGAGTCCCCGCACGAGGAGCGCGCAGCTCGTGGCGCCATCCGCGTCAAAGTCCGCGACGACGAGCACCCGCCGTTTGCGCGCATGCGCGTCGAGCAAAACATCGACCGCTCCGTTGATACCATCGAGGGAACTGACGGGCAGCAGGCCGCCGAGTCCAAGATCAAGCTCGGCGACCGTAGCGATGCCGCGGGCGGCGTAGACGCGGCCGAGCACCGGATCGAGATTCCCTGTCAGGGCCGCCGCCACGGGACGCCGCACAATGCGTATGCGCTGCACGTCAGCCCTCGGCCCAATGCCGCCGCGGACGCCAGATCCGCCAGGCGTGCGCGCGCGTTGCGCGCACCAGTGTCCGGTTCAGATAGAGCGTGCACGATGCGACCGATCCGCTCGTAAGCGCATTCCACGCGGGCGCGAGCCACTCGTGTTCGAGCCGCGCGAGCGGTTGCGTTTCGCCTTGCGCACGCCACTTCTCGAGCGAGACAGTCACGATGAGCGAAGCGGCGCCGAGACGGCGCGCCTCATCGAGCGACGCAACCGCGTCGAATATTGGCGCAGCGCCGAGGCGATAAATGCCTCGCAGCAATGCTTCGTCACTCGCGGCTGGCCGCAGCTGGTGATTCGAAAGCCCGGGCCAGACTCGGCCGCCGCCCCAGATCCATAAGGCATTGAATCCTGGAGCGCGCTCGGCCCTGCCATGCAGCCACATCTGGATCTCGGTTGTAATGCGGCGCAGCCAGCCGGAATCAATCCCCGCCGGCAGGCTCCCGTCAATATCGTTGCCGAGCACGCGGGCCGGATCGAAGGTACTTGCCACGAGGTCGCGCGGCATTTCAAGAAACCAATGCGGACCTGCGTGCGGGTGAAGCACGAGGCCATCGCCTGCAAACACGCGCTGGAAGTCCGCTGCGACCGCCGCACCGTCGACCGCCCCCGGATAGAGGATCGAATCGAGGCGCACGTGATCAATCGCCGCGGTCAAGCGAACCGGAGTCGCAAACCACATGCGCTCGGAGCGCCGGCCCGTCGCACCGAACCAGGCGACAGGCGCGAGCGCGTCGAATGGGAGCCCAAGCAGTGGCGCTCCCACGCTGTCGAGCACCGCAAGCCACCAGTCATCCGGCGTGCCGAGCCGGATGCCGCGGGCCATCAGGACTTCCGCACAGGGCAGCCGTTCGATGGCGGCGACAGCCTCGCGGGCGAGGGCTGCGGGCGCATGGCCGTCGGTAACGACCAAGGTCAGGTCGCGCAAGGCAGGGGCTCGATCAGGTATCTTGGCGACATGCAATTCACGGCACAGCTCGACGGCACGCTCAATTACGTGCGCGCGTATTCACCCACTGAAATCGTGATCGGCGAGCGGGTCCTGCGTACGAGTGTCATCGTCGCGCCTCGCGAGCTCATCGTCGACTGGGCGCCGCGGAGCATCCGCGAACTCGGCGTTGCGCAACTCGCACCGGTCCTCGCGCTCTCCCCCGAAGTCCTCCTGCTCGGAACCGGCGGCCGGCAGATTTTTCCGGATGCCCGCATTCTAGCCGCGGCTGCCCGCGCGGGCGCGGGCCTCGAGGTCATGGACACCCTCGCGGCCTGCCGCACATACAACGTGCTAGTGCAGGAAGGCCGGCGGGTGGTCGCGGCGCTGATCGTTGCGGAAGGAGAGAGCCCCGGATAAGGCCGGGGCACCGGAAGAAGACACGGGAATAGAAGAGTTTCTCATCTACCAACCAATCATTCGAAGCTGACAGACTCGAACAATTGCCGTCGTCATTTCTTTTTGTTGTCGCTGTTCTTCTTCTCGTTCTTCGCTGACTCTCCCCTTGCCTTCCCGTGTCTTCATCCGGTGCCCCGGCGCGTCCGGGTCGGTGCCATCAAACCATAGCGCGCAGCGCGCGCGCAACCGGATTACGGACCGCGGTGCGGAAGGTAGCCAAGCGGATCGACGGACTTGCCATCGAGCCGGATTTCAAAGTAAAGGGCCGGCCGCTGGCCCGGGCCCATGCCCATCTGCGCAATGGCCTGGCCCTTTGCGACCTGCTGCCCTTCGGTCACGAGAACGGCATCGTTGTGGCCGTAGGCGCTCAACAGCCGGTTGTCGTGCTTCACGATGATGAGATGGCCGTAGTTCTTGAGTGCGGTGCCGCTGTAAACGACGCGCCCCGCCGCAGCGGCGCGCACGGGATCACCGAGCTTACCGAGCACCCGGAGGCCAAAGCCGCCCGTCGGTTGCGGAACCGGACCGACGACCTCGCCCGTCGCCGGCCAATCCCAGCGCACAGGTGGCCCGGCGGAAGCGGGCGGCGGAGTGCGCACGACGGGACGCCCGGACGACGCACTGGCGGAGGATTCGGCATCCGGCGAAACCTTCAGCACCTGGCCGACTGCGATCCGGTAATTCGTGCCGAGATGATTCCAGCGTGCAATGTCGCGGTAGTCGAGATCGAGGCGCCAGGCGATGGCATAAAGCGAGTCGCCGGGCTGGACGACATAGGTCAGCCCTTCCGTCGCAACGAACGGCGGACCGCAGGAGGCGACAAGGGTGGCCATCCAAAGCGTCACGATGACGCCGATGACTGCACGCACCGGACGTGAGCGCCTCACGGCGCGGACACGGGGCCCTTGATGAGCGGAACGAAGGCGACGGCCCCGAGGCGCTCGCGTTGCAGACCCGCTTCGCGGCGGGTGATGCGCCACAGCTCCTGCTCACCCTCCGGGCCCACCGGCACGATGAGCCGCCCGCCCGGCGCAAGCTGCTGCTGCAGGGCTTCCGGCACCGCGTGCGGCGCCGCTGCGACCAGAATGCCGTCGTAGGGCGCGTGCGCGGCCCAGCCCTGCGTACCATCACCGTGGCGGAAGCGGACGTTCTTGATACCGAGCTCCTTCAGCCGCTCGCGCGCGCGCTCGATGAGCGGTTCGACGCGCTCGATCGTATAAAGCTTTTCGACGAGCGGTGCGAGCACAGCGGTCTGGTAGCCACAGCCGGTCCCGACCTCGAGCACATTGAAGAGCGGCCCCCCCTCAAGGAGCGCCGCCGTCATCCGCGCCACGATATAGGGCTGTGAAATCGTCTGTCCGTAGCCGATCGGGAGCGCCGTGTCCTCGTAGGCACGGCTCGCCAGCGCTTCGTCGACGAAGATATGGCGCGGCACGCTGCGGATCTGGTCGAGCACCGCCGGGTCGCGAATGCCCTGTTCCCGCAGGCGTTGCACCAGACGCTCGCGCGTGCGCGCGGAAGTCATGCCGATGCCGTTCTTGCGAAGGTCTGTCACGAAGCCGCACCCAGCCAGCTGCCGATACTGTCGAGCGCCGAGTGGCGCGTGAGATCGACCTGCAACGGCGTGATTGAAACAAAACCCTCGCTGATCGCGTGGAAGTCGGTCCCCTCTCCCGCATCCTGCTGCGGTCCTGCCGGGCCCACCCAATAGACAGCCCGGCCTTTGGGGTCGTGCGACTTGACGACGCGCTCGGCCCGATGCCGGTAGCCAAGCCGCGTCGCCTTCAGGCCGCGCAGGTCTTCGTACGGCCGGTCCGGCACGTTCACATTGAGAATCATCGAGGGATCGAGCGGCTGGCGCAGCACGCGGCCGACGAGTTCGCGGGCGACGCGAGCCGCCGTTGCAAAATGCTGGCCACTGTGTATGCCGGTACAAAGCGAGACGGCGATCGCAGGCAACCCGAGGAAACGCCCCTCGATGGCCGCGGCGACCGTGCCCGAATAGAGCACATCGTCGCCAAGATTCGCCCCGTCGTTGACGCCGGAGACGACCATGTCGTGCTCGAAATCGAAGAGGCCCGAGATCGCAAGATGCACGCAGTCGGTGGGGGTGCCGGTCACGTAGTAGAGTTTTTCCTCGGCCTGCGTCACCCGCAAGGGCACATCGAGCGTCAGGGAATTGCTCGCGCCGCTGCGGTTGCGGTCCGGCGCAACGACCGTGACCTCTCCGAGAGCGGCAAGCGCGCCGGCGAGCGCGCGCAGCCCTTCGGCACGGTAACCGTCATCGTTGGAAACGAGAATCTTCACTGGAGAAAAGGATCGTCGGGCTGGCAGCTCGGACGGGCCCCACTATACTCGAAATCCGACACGACCCTGAGCGGCAAGAGACCCGGCCGTTGACGAACGACCCTCGCACCAGGAACAGGCCTCAGGCGCCCGATGCGCGATCCGATCGGGACGCCGATGCGAAGCTCTTTCGCGAAGCGATGCGCGACGTGGCACCGCTCAAGCGCGCGCAGCGCCATGTTCCAGCGCGTCCGAAACCGCCACCGCGGGCGAGGTTCACGCGCGCGGACGAAGCGGCGGTGCTCGAGGAAAGCCTGACACTCGCGCCGGGGGAACTTGCCGTCGAAACGGGCGATGAGTTGAGCTATCGCCGACCGGGCGTCGCGGACAGCGTCCTGCGCAAACTCCGGCGCGGTGATTATCGCGTCGATCGTGAAGTCGATCTGCATGGCTTCAATGTGCGCGACGCGCATGCCGCGCTCGGCGCGTTCCTCACCTCCGTGATCGCTTCGAACGCGCATTGCATACGCGTCATCCATGGCAAGGGACGCCGCTCGGGTCCACGCGGCCCCGTCCTCAAGAACATGGTGAGCAAGGTCCTGCGCAGGACCGCCGCGGTCGTGGCATTCGTGTCCGCCCGACCCGCCGATGGCGGCACCGGCGCGCTCTATGTGTTGCTCGCGAAATAGTGCCTACTTCTTCCTGAGCTTCTGCACGAGCATCGTCAGAACGGCCTGGGTCTCGGGATCCCACCAGTGATCCCCCGGCGTGCCGTCGGCGTCGAGCCCGACGGTACGCACGAGCTCGATCAGGTCGGCCCGCGCGATCGCCCGCGTTGCCAAAAATGCGGCCGCCGGCAACTGCAGCGTCTGCTGCGCCCAGGCGATCGCGCGATCAACGACCTCGGCGGGCGGCGCGAGCTCGTCGATGAAGCCGAAGCGCATCGCATCCTCGGCACTCATCATCCGCGCCGTCCCCATGAGGAGTTCGGCTCGCCGTGCGCCCACGAGCCGCTTCAGCACCGCGTACAGCACGGGCCCAGGGTGGATGCCGACCGCCACCTCGTTGAGTCCGATCCTGAAGGCCCCTTCGGCCATGATGCGGTAGTCGCAATACATCGCGAACACCGCACCACCCGCGGGACTGTGCCCGGTAATCGCCGCGATGACGGGCACCGGACTCCCCGCGAGCGCGCGCTGCACGTCGAAGAAAAGCCGCCAGAAGTCCTTCATGCCCGCCGCGTCCTTGCTCATGAGCGCCGGGACATCGAGTCCGGCGGAAAAAATTCCGGGAAGTCCCGAGAGCACGATGGCCCGCGCGGGCCCACGCCCCTCCGTGCGCAGGGTTTGCAGGAGTTCCGTCAGCAACTCATCGTTCATTGCATTCACGGGCGCCCGCGCCATGCGGACTTCAACCACGTCGCCGATATGACGGGTTTCGACGAGGCTCATGCGGTCATCCTGGCGCGGGTAAGCACGGCGATGGCATGCGCGGCGAAACCTTCGCGCCGGCCGATCGCGCCGAGCCCCTCCATGCTGGTCGCCTTGATGTTCACGCGCGCCGCAAGGATGCCGAGGTCGGCAGCAAGATTCGCCCGCATGGCCGGCTTGTGCGCGAGGATCCGCGGCACCTCCGCAATGACGCTGATATCGACGTTCCCGACGGCAAAGCCGAGTCCGCGCAATTCTGCGGCAATCTGGCGCAGGAACGTGCGGCTGTCCGCTCCGCGGAGCGCCGGGTCGCTCGGCGGGAATTTCTCGCCGATGTCACCGAGACCCGCGGCGCCGAGCAACGCATCGCAGAGTGCATGGATGATGACGTCGCCATCCGAGTGCGCGAGCACCCCGCGATCGTGCGCGATGCGCACGCCACCGAGCGTCACGTGATCGCCGGCCTCAAACGCATGCACATCGTAGCCGTGGCCGATGCGCACTCCCGGCGTGTCGCCCGCCACGAGGAGCGCAGCGGCGATCGCAAGGTCTTCCGGCCGTGTCACCTTGATGTTGGCGCTCGATCCGGCGATGAGGCGCGGCTGGTGACCTGCGCGCTCCATCGCGGTGGCGTCGTCCGTCACGTCGATGCCGGCGGCAAGCGCCGAGTCGAGCGCGCGGCAGAGAAGACCGTAGCGGAACATCTGCGGGGTCAGTGCGCGCCACAATCCGAAGCGCTCCACGGTACGCTCGATGCGGCCGGACGCAGCGCCCTGCTTCACCGTGTCGCCGAGCGGCGCTGCGAGGATGCCGCCTACGGAATCGTTGCCGACTTCGGCGATCAGCCGATCAAGGTCGGCTGGCGGAAGACACGGACGCGCCGCATCGTGCACGAGCACCCAGTCATGCTCGCTCGCGCGCTCCGACAGCTTCGCGAGGCCATTGCGAACCGATTCGGCGCGCAGCATCCCGCCCGTCGTCCGCATCACCTTGGAACCCAGGCGCTCAGCGAGCGCCGAGCCGCGCTCATCGCCCGCGGCGAGCACCAGCACGATGCCGGCGATCTCCGGATGTTCGAGGAATGGCGCGAGCGAGGATTCGATGATCGTGCGCCCGCCGATCGACGCATACTGCTTCGGCTCATCACCTCCGAAGCGCGAACCCGTGCCGGCCGCCGGCACGACGGCCCAGTAGCGGCCCGCCTGCATGGAAGCGGGCGTCGAGGTCATTGGGAATGGGCGTTGGCGGTAGTCTGATCGGCGGCGTCCGGATCACGCGGCACGACCTGATAGAAGGTCTCGTTCGACTTGATCATGCCGAGTTCGCTGCGCGCGCGCTCTTCGACGGCCGAGAGTCCCTCTTTGAGATCGCGCACCTCCGCCTTGAGCTGGGCGTTGCGCTCCCCGAGTCCCTGATTCTCCGCGTGTTGATGCGCGACCGAATCGTCGAGCCGCCAGATTTCGCGCGCACCGCTGTCGGAGATCCAGAGCCGGTACTGGAGGCCGAGGAAGACGACGAGCAGAAGCGCCGCAAGAATCTTCATGCGACTCGGATCGTACTCTTAAATATTAGCAGCGACAATAGCTTACCCGCGACATGTGATGCTCTTTCCCGAGCAGTCGTTCGCTTGATGCGTTGGCATCGCGCTCAGCCGAACTTCACTGGAAAGGCCTCGCGGCCCGCATAGCGCGCCTTAGCTCCGAGTTGCTCTTCGATTCGAAGCAGCTGGTTGTACTTCGCAGTGCGATCCGACCGCGACATCGAGCCCGTCTTGATTTGCGTCGCCGAGGTCGCAACGGCGATGTCGGCGATGGTGCTGTCTTCCGTTTCACCCGAGCGATGCGAAACGATCGATGCGTAGCGTGCCTTCGCCGCGAGCTCGATCGCGGCCAGCGTCTCGGTGAGCGTGCCGATCTGGTTCGGCTTGATGAGAATCGCATTCGCGATCCGGCGCTCGATGCCCTCGGCGAGGATCTTCGTGTTGGTGACGAAGAGGTCATCGCCGACGAGCTGGAGCCTGGAGCCGAGCTTGCGTGTAAGCCCCGCCCAGCCATCCCAGTCGCCTTCGCTCATGCCATCCTCGATCGTGATGATCGGATATTTCGCAGCGAGGCCCGCGAGGTAGTCCGCGAACTCCGCCGGCGTGAAGCCGCGCCCTTCCGATTCGAGCGTGTAGCGGCCATCTGCAAAGAATTCGGTGCTGGCGACGTCGAGTCCGAGATAGATGTCCCGGCCGGCTTGGTAGCCCGCGCGGTCGATCGCCTCGAGGATGGTTTCGAGCGCCGCTTCGTTCGAGGGGAGATCCGGAGCGAAGCCGCCCTCATCGCCGACCGCCGTGTTCAGCTTCTTGCCGAGCAGAACTTTCTTCAGCGTATGAAACACTTCGGCGCCATAGCGCAGCGCCTCGGCGAGTGTTGGCGCGCCAACGGGCAGAATCATGAACTCCTGGATGTCGACGCTGTTGTCCGCGTGCGCACCGCCATTGATGATGTTCATCATCGGCACGGGCATCGTCAGCGCGCCGTCCCCGCCGAGCGCGCGATAAAGCGGCAGGCCACGATCGCGGGCAGACGCATGCGCTGCGGCGAGCGATATCGCGAGAATCGCATTCGCGCCGAGTCGCGCCTTGTTCTCGCTTGCGTCGAGTTCGATCATCTTCCCATCGAGCGCCGCCTGGTTGCGCACGTCCTGGCCGATGAGCGCCGAGCGCAACGGGCCGTTGACGTTGGCGACAGCCTGCCGGACGCCTTTGCCGAGGTAGCGCTTCGGATCGCCGTCGCGCAGCTCCACGGCTTCGCGGCTCCCCGTTGAGGCGCCGGATGGCACCGCCGCACGGCCGAGGACTCCGGACTCGAGAACGACGTCCGCTTCCACCGTCGGGTTGCCGCGCGAATCGATGATCTCGCGGGCGCGGATGTCGGCGATCTTGGTCACAGCAGGGACTCCTCGAAGGGTTTCGATTTCACGGCCGCATCCAGTGTCTTCAGGGTCGCGAGCAGCGACTCCATCCGATCGAGCGGCCAGGCATTCGGTCCGTCCGACAGCGCTTGCGCCGGACGCGGGTGGGTTTCCATGAAAAGACCGGCGACACCCGCAGCAACAGCGGAACGCGCGAGCACGGGAATGAATTCGCGCTGGCCACCCGAGGACTTGCCCTGACCGCCCGGCAGCTGCACGGAATGAGTGGCGTCGAAGACGACCGGGCAGCCGGTCGAGCGCATCACCGAGAGCGCTCGCATGTCGGACACAAGATTGTTGTAGCCGAAGGAAAAGCCGCGCTCGCAGACCATCACGCCGGGATTGCCGGTCGAGCGCGCCTTGTCGACGACGTTCTGCATTTCCCAGGGTGAGAGGAACTGGCCCTTCTTGATATTGACCGGCTTGCCCTGCGAGCAGACATTCACGATGAAATTTGTCTGGCGGCAGAGAAAGGCCGGCGTCTGCAGCACATCGACGACCGCGGCGACTTCCGCGAGCGGCGTGTCTTCATGGACGTCCGTGAGCACCGGGAGTCCCGTTTCCTTCTTGACGCGCTCGAGCGCCTTCAGGCCCTCACCGAGACCCGGCCCGCGAAAGCTCGTGCGCGAGGAGCGATTCGCCTTGTCGAACGATGCCTTGAAAATGAGAGGCACGGCGAGCCGCGCGCAGACTTCCTTCAGCCGCCCGGCGACCTCGAGCACCAGCGCCTCGCTCTCGATGACACATGGGCCGGCGATGAGAAACAGCGGGCGATCGGGCCCGACTTCGTGGCCGCAGAGCTTCATGGCGCGCGTATCACCCGCTCAGGCGCTCGCCGCATTCGGCAGTTGCGACGCCCGCCAATTGCGCGCCGCACGGACGAAACCGGAGAACAGCGGATGCCCGTCGCGCGGCGTGGACGTGAATTCCGGATGAAACTGGCTCGCGACGAACCAGGGATGGCCCGGCAGCTCCACGATCTCCACCAGGCCATCCGCCGAGAAGCCGGAGAACCGCAGGCCCGCCTTCGTCAGCTCCTCCATGTAACGATTGTTGAATTCATAGCGATGCCGGTGACGTTCCATGATCGAATCGCGTCCGTAGGTCATGTGCGCGAGCGAACCGCTCGCAATGCGGATCTCCTGGGCGCCGAGCCGCATCGTGCCGCCCTTGACTGAACTCTCATCGCGCGTCTGCTGGCCGCGCGCCCGGTCATCCCATTCGGTGATCAGCGCGATCACCGGGTGCGGTGACTCACGGTTGAATTCGGTGCTGTTCGCCCCGGTGAGTCCACAGATGTTGCGTGCGAATTCGACGACCGCGAGCTGCATGCCGAGGCAAAGACCAAGATATGGCACGCGCTGCTCGCGCGCGAAGCGGATCGCTTCGATCTTGCCTTCGATGCCGCGCTCGCCGAATCCGCCCGGAACGAGGATGGCATCCATGCCGCGCAGGCAATCGGTGCCCTGCGCCTCGATGTCCGTCGACTCGACGTAGTGCACCTTGACCCGCGTGCGCGTTCTGAGCGCTGCGTGGGAGAGCGCTTCGTTCAGCGAAATGTAGGAGTCTCGGATCTGGACGTATTTGCCGACCATTGCGACGTTGACGGTCGCCTCCGGGTTCTGCTTCGCCGCGACCACCTGGCGCCACTCTGCGAGATCCGTCGCCGGCACATCGAGCCCCAGCCGGTCGACGACGTAGTCGTCGAGCCCCTGATCGTGCAGCCACAGCGGAATCTTGTAGATGTCGTCGCAGTCGATCGCCGAAATGACGGCGCGCTCTTCCACATTCGTGAAGAGCGCGATCTTGCGCCGCTGCTCTTCGGGAAGCTCCTTGGTCGAGCGGCAGAGAAGAATATCCGGCTGGATACCGATCGAGCGCAGTTCCTTCACCGAGTGCTGCGTGGGCTTGGTCTTGATCTCGCCCGAGGTGCCGAGCTCCGGCACGAGCGTCAGGTGCATGTAGACGACGTTGTTGCGGCCCATCTCGACCCCGAGCTGGCGAATGGCCTCGAGGAACGGTAGCGACTCGATGTCGCCCACCGTGCCGCCGATTTCGACCATGCAGACGTCGGCGCCGCCGGCGCCGAGCTTGATCGAGCGCTTGATCTCGTCAGTAATGTGCGGGATGACCTGCACCGTCGCGCCGAGGTAGTCGCCGCGGCGTTCCTTCGCGATGACCCGCTCGTAGATGCGCCCGGTGGTGAAATTGCTGTTCCGTCCCGTGACGGTGCGCACGAAGCGCTCGTAGTGGCCAAGGTCGAGATCCGCCTCGGTGCCGTCGGTAGTGACGTACACCTCGCCGTGCTGGAACGGGCTCATCGTGCCCGGATCGACGTTGATGTACGGATCGAGCTTCACCATCGAGATCTTCAAGCCCCGCGCCTCGAGGATGGCGCCGAGCGAAGCCGAGGCGATGCCCTTGCCGAGCGAGGAAACTACACCGCCGGTCACGAAAATATATCGCGTCATGAGAGGATTCCCGTCGCGAGATGGATGAACTAAAGCTGGTTCGGGGCCAGGTTCGCGCACCGGCCCCAACAATTCGACGGGCGATCAGACTAGCAGAACCGACCCGCGCTCGCCAGAGATTCGGCCCCGCTCAATACAGTTCCGGACCGCCGCTCCACTCGATGTGAACCGCCGGCTCGCCGTCGCTCGCGTGCCAGCGGGCATCCGCCCACAAATTGCCGACGGCCACGAGTTCACGGCCGCAGTAGACGAACGGAACGGAGCCGCGGACCCACGGCACGACGCCCTGCTCCTGAAAGAGATTGCGCAGCGTCCGCTGCCGCGCGCCCACCGCGGGTCGCAACGATTCACCAGCGGCCCCCTGCCTGACGGTCAGGGTCGTCGGCAGGCGGTCTCGCGCAAGCGGAACCGCGCCGCGCCCCTCGACGATTCGCAGGGATCCCAGCCCTGCACCAAGCTCAAGCAGCGGCGCCTGCGGCCCAGAGCCATGGCATCTTCGCCAAGAGCCTGACGTTCGTGCGATTCGGCGATATACAGCCGGCCGCGGTAGCGACGCACGTCCGCACCCGGCCAGCGGACACGCGGCGTCGCATCGTTCGCCGCCTCGGTCATCATCGCGAGCAGTCGCTCGAGATTCGCGGTGGACGGGAGCGGCTCGTCCCTGGCGGCGGATCCAGTAGCGCACGAGATTCGCGGCTCGCCCGGCGTCAAAACCCGCAAGCCCTGCGAGGTCCAGCCGGTCGCCGTCCCGGGCACGCGCCCAGTCGCGCTCCGCGGCCGCATCGAGCGTGCGCTGCGCTTCGGCCATGTGGCGTGCGCTACGCGCAGCGTTCATTGCAATCGCGGGCCATCGGGCTCGCAGGGCAGGAATCACCGCAGCCCTGAGAAATCCGCGATCGAAGCGCGGATCCGCGTTCATGGGGTCCTCGGTCCAGGACAAGCCGCGCTTCGTCAGATAGGCCACCAGCGCCTCGTGGGTGACGCCAAGGAGCGGTCGCAGATGGCGCCCGGCGCCAAGTCCCGCGCTCGCAGGCATCGCCGCAAAACCCGCGACACCCGCGCCACGAGCGAGCTGCAGCAGTACGGTCTCGAGCTGATCGTCGACGTGATGGGCGGTGAGCAGGCACTCCGCTGGCGCAAGCGCACCCGCAAGTACCGCGTAACGTGCTTCGCGCGCAGCTGCCTCGACGGATTCTCCATCACCACCCGAAACCCGGACGCGCTCAACTGTGCAGGGAACGCCGAGCTCTGCACAAGTGGCGCGCGCGGCCCTCGCCCATTCAACGGACCGGGGATTCAATCCGTGATCGATGTGAATGGCGCGAAGAGCGCCGCCGCTTCGAGGTACCGCAAGCTCCGCCAGCGCGGCGAGCAGCGCGGTGGAATCGGCGCCGCCGCTGAATGCAACGCAGTACGAGGCCGCGAGAGGATCGGCGATCTCGGCTTGCAGCAGGGAACGCAGCCTCGCGGCGGAAAAAGCCTCACGTTTCGCTGAAGACACCGAAGGACTTGAGCCGCGCGGCGCGTGCATCGACGATGTCTTCGATCGGTCGCGACTCGAGCTCCTTGAGGTGGCGCAGCAGCGCCGCCTTGAGAGACTCAGCCGTGGTGTTGGAGTCCCGATGAGCGCCGCCGAGCGGTTCGCGGATGACCTCATCGACGAGCCCGAGGCGCGAGAGGCGCTCGGCCGTGATGCCCATCGCCTCGGCCGCGATCTCGCGCTTCTCGGCGCTGTGCCAGAGGATCGAGGCGCAGCCCTCCGGCGAAATGACCGAGTACACGCTGTACTGGAGCATCAGCAGCCGGTCACAGACTCCGATAGCGAGTGCGCCGCCCGAACCACCCTCGCCGATCACAACGCTAAGGATCGGTGTCGCGAGCGTCGACATCTCGAAGAGATTGCGCGCAATCGCTTCGCTCTGTCCGCGCTCCTCCGAGCCAACGCCCGGGTACGCGCCCGGCGTATCGATGAGCGTGATGAGCGGCAGGTGGAAGCGCTCGGCCATCTTCATGAGGCGCAGCGCCTTGCGATAGCCCTCGGGCTTCGGCATCCCGTAGTTGCGGCGCACCCGCTCTTTGGTGTCGCGCCCCTTCTGGTGGCCGATCACCATCACGGGATTGCCGTCGAGTCGGGCGGGTCCGCCGATGATCGCGAGGTCGTCGGAGTACATGCGATCGCCGTGCAGCTCCTGGAAGTCGCTGAAGATGAGGCCGAGGTAATCAAGCGCGTACGGCCGCTGCGGGTGGCGCGCGAGCTGCGTGATCTGCCAGGGGGAGAGGTTCGAGAAGATGCTCTGCGTCAGGGCGCGGCTCTTCGCGCGCAGGCGATTGACTTCCTCCTGGATATTGATCTCGGCGTCGTTGCCGACGTACTTGAGCTCGTCGATCTTGGCTTCGAGCTCGGCGATCGGCTGCTCGAAATCGAGGAAATTCAGGTCCATTCGGTCACCCTGAAAGCGATTGACGGCGAACTTAGCAGCATCGAATGCCTTTTGCGACGCCTCGGGCCGGGAGGTCCTTCTCGGCCTTCTCACGCCTTCTCGTTCGCGGTTGTCGTCGTTTCGGCGCCGCGCTGGCCGTAGGAGAGGCGCCAGCCTTCGCGGCCGACGAGTTGCGTCAGTCGTTCGAGAAACTCGGCTGTCGGACGCAGCGCCCAGTCCGGCCCGAGAGTGAGCTGAGCCTGGGCATGGCCGGCGTTGTAGTGCAGGAGGACATTGCAGCCGCCAGGCCGCCGGACCGGCTTGATCAAATCCTCGAGGCGCAGCACGAAGTCGGCGCCGCTTGCGCTCGCCGGCACGCGAACATGGAGTCGTCGGGCCTGCTGCTCACGCACCTGCGAGAGGTTCTGCAGCTTGCGCGCGGCGAGTCGCCAGCCTTCGATGAACTCGTCGTAGCGAAGATTCCCTTCGATGAGAAGCATTGCGTCCTTCACGATGAGCTCCCGATGCGCCTGCAGCACGTCATCGAAGAGCGTCACCTCCATGCGGCCGGTCCGATCATCGAGGATGAGGCTTACGCGATTCGCCCGGCGGCGCACTTCGAGCACGAGGCCTGCGACGCTGACGAGATTACTGTTCGCTCCATATTGCCAGCCGCGTTCACTCGCCATCGGCGCGCGCTCCGCGGCGAGATCGGCGAGGCGCCCGTGCGTGAGCGCCCCGAGCTCGCTTTCGTATTCCGTAATGGGGTGACCCGTGAGGAATAGCCCAAGCGTCTCGCGCTCGCCCGCGAGGCGCACGGCCGCGGGCCAGTCCTCGAGATCCACCAGGTCCGCGCGACTCGCGCGCCCGGCCGCTGTCGTCGAGAGGCCGAAGAGATCGACCTGCCCGGTCTCGTGCGCGCGGGTATTCTGCTCCCCGAGCTGCATCGCGGCCGGCAGCCGCGCCATCAGAGTTGCGCGGTTAGCCCCGAGTCCGTCGCAGCACCCGGAGCGGATCAGGGCCTCGAGTGCCCGGCGGTTCATGCGCTGCAGGTCAAGACGCCGACAGAGATCCTCGATGCTCGTGAAGGGCCCTGCCCGATCGCGTTCGCTCGTCAGCGCTTGGACGGCCGCCTCGCCGACGCCCTTCACCGCACCGAGGCCATAGCGGATCTTTTTCTCGCCGGCAACCGTGAAGCGGTATTGCGATTGGTTCACGTCCGGAGGCTCGACCTCGAGCCCGATCGACACGCACTCATCGATGAGCGTCACCACCTTGTCGGTCTTGTCCATGTCCGAGGACAGGACCGCCGCCATGAACGCACTCGGGTAGTGGGCCTTCAACCACGCTGTCTGATACGAGAGCAGCGCGTAGGCCGCCGAGTGCGACTTGTTGAAGCCGTAGCCCGCGAATTTCTCCATCAGGTCGAAGATGTGCGCGGCCTGTCTTTCCGGCACGCCGCGCGCGACTGCACCGTCGACGAAGACCGAACGCTGCTGCGCCATCTCCTCCGCCTTCTTCTTGCCCATGGCGCGCCTCAGGAGATCCGCGCCGCCGAGCGTATAGCCCGCGAGCACCTGCGCAATCTGCATCACCTGTTCCTGGTACAGGATCACGCCGTAGGTCGGCTTCAGGATCGCCTCGAGACTCGGATGCAGATAGTCCGTTCGCACGCCGCCGCGGCCGTGCTTACGCTCCATGAAGTCATCGACCATGCCGGACTGCAGGGGCCCCGGACGGAAAAGAGCGACGAGCGCGATGACGTCCTCGAAGCGGTCGGGCTGCAGGCGCCGGATGAGATCCTTCATGCCGCGCGATTCGAGCTGGAACACCGCTGTCGTGCGGCAGCTCTTCAGCAGCGCGAACGCCTGCGGATCGTCCATCGGAATCGCATTCAGATCGAGGGCTGCCTCGCCGGCGGCACTGCGCGCCGCGTTGATGGTCTTGACCGCCCAGTCGATGATCGTCAGCGTGCGCAGCCCCAGGAAGTCGAATTTCACCAGGCCCGCGGCTTCGACGTCGTCCTTGTCGAATTGCGTGACGACGCTGGCGCTGCCCTCTTCGGCATAGAGCGGCGCGAAGTCCGTGAGCACTGAAGGCGCGATGACGACGCCGCCCGCGTGCGTGCCGGCATTGCGCACGAGGCCCTCGAGCGAACGCGCAAGATCGATGAGCGTGCGAACTTCCTCGTCGGTCTTGTAGAGGCGCTTGAGCTCCTCCTCTTTCTCGAGCGCATCGTCGAGCGTGATGCCGAGCTCGAAGGGAATGAGCTTCGCGATGCGGTCGACGTAGCCGTAGTTGTGCCCGAGCACGCGGCCGACGTCGCGAACGACGGCCTTCGCCGCGAGACTTCCGTACGTGATGATCTGCGAAACCCGGTCGCGGCCGTACTTCTCGGAGACGTAGTCGATGACGCGGTCGCGCCCCTCCATGCAGAAGTCGATGTCGAAATCCGGCATCGACACGCGTTCGGGATTCAGGAACCGCTCGAACAGGAGGTCGTAGGCAAGCGGATCGAGATCGGTGATGCCGAGCGAGTATGCGACGAGCGATCCCGCGCCCGAACCGCGGCCAGGGCCTACTGGAATATCGTGCCCGCGCGCCCAGCGGATGAAATCGGCAACGATGAGAAAATAGCCGGCGAATCCCATCTGGCAGATGCAGTCGAGCTCGAGCGCGAGCCGCGCCTCGTACGTAGCGGCCGGCCCTACCGCCTTGGCGCCGAGCTGCGTGAGTCTCGAGCGCAGGCCCGCGTGGGCTTCGTCCCGCAGGTAGTCGCTCTCCCTGGCTCCCGCCGGCACCGGGTATTCCGGCAGGCGCGCCGTGCCGAGCTTGATGTCGAGGCTGCAGCGTCGCGCGATTTCCACGGAGTTCTCGAGGGCCTCCGGGATATCGGCGAAGAGCTCGGCCATTTCCGCGGGACTGCGCAGGTATTGCTGGTCGCTGTAGCGGCGCGGGCGGCTTGGGTCCGCGAGGAGCGCGCCGCCGTTGATGCAGACCCGCGCCTCGTGCGACTCCGCATCCGAGCGGCTCAGAAAGCGCACATCGTTCGTGGCTACAACCGGCGCACGGCAGCTCGCCGCGAGCCGCAGGGCGGCCTGCAGATAGTCCTCTTCGCCGGCGCGCCCGGTTCGCACGAGCTCGAGAAAGAAACGTTCGGGAAAGAGCTCGAGCCAGGCTGCAAGCATGGCCGCGGCTTCGGACTCCTTGCGCGCGAGGAGCGCGCGGCCGATGTCGCCGTCCCGTCCGCCCGAAAGGGCGATGAGTCCGCGCGCGGATTGGGAGTTGAGCCAGCTGCGCTCAAGCTGCGGCACGCCCCGCCGCTGGCCTTGCAGGTACGAGCGCGTCACGAGCTGGGTGAGGTTGCGGTAGCCCTCGAGGTTCTGGCAGAGGAGCACGAGGCGCGAAGCTTCGGCGCGCTCGCCGGGCTCCGCGAGCCAGGCGTCGACGCCGATGATCGGCTTGATGCCGCGGGCGAGCGCCGCCTTGTAGAACTTGACCATTGCGAACAGATTGCTCTGATCGGTCAAGGCGACGGCGGCCATGCCCGCGGCCGCGGCGGCGTCCATCAGCTCGGGGACGCGGACGACACTGTCGACCAGTGAATATTCCGTGTGCAGGCGAAGGTGAACGAAGGTCTGCATCGGCTATTGTCGGCTCTTGGGGCTCAGCTCGTCGCAAGTGGCATCGCAACACGCTTCAGGCGGCGGTCGACGACAGTGAGAGTCTCGCCGAGCCGCAGCGCTTCGGCGGCGGATTCTACCGGGGCGAAGCTTCGTCTGTGCAGGGGGCAAGGGCCGATAGCGGCAAGCGCCCGCAGGTGTTCGGGCGTTCCATAGCCGACATGGGAGCGAAAGCCGTAGAGCGGATAGATCTCATCAAGGCGCTGCATCATGCGGTCGCGAAAGGTTTTCGCGAGGATCGAAGCGGCACTGATCGCGAGCACGCTCGTATCGCCCCGCACGATGGCTTCGCCGCGCATTGCGCAACCCAGGTCCTCGAACGACGGGCAGCGGTTGCCGTCGACCCGCACGTGCGTCGGCCGCACGGCAAGACCGAGGAGCGCACGGCGCATGGCAAGGAGCGTTGCGCCCAGAATATTGAGCGTTTCGATCTCCTCGACATCCGCCCAGCCGACGGCCGACGCGAGCGACTGTGCACGGATCTCAGGCTCGAGCCGCTCGCGCTCCGCGGCGGTGAGAAGCTTCGAATCGCGGACACCGTCGAGCTTCGCGCCGCGGCGCAGGATCACTGCCGCCGCCATCACGGGGCCGGCGAGCGGTCCCCGTCCCGCTTCGTCGACACCCGCCACGAATTTCGTGCGCATCAGGAGCGTCCCCCGACCAGTGCCAGCACGGCCTCCGCGGCGCGATCGTTCGCTCCACGCCGCAGCTCCCGATGGATGGCGTTGAACTCCTGTTCGAGTTCGGCGACGCGCGCGGGATCGTCCAGGAAACCCAGGAGCTCGGCGCCAAGATGCTCGGGAGTTATCTCAGAACCGAAGAGTTCGGGCACGAGGCGCCGTCCGGCGAGGAGGTTCGGTTGCGCGAAGAACGGTGCTTTCATGAGCCCGGCATGGCGCAGCACGAAACTCGTGAGCCAGCCCAGCCGATAAGCGACAACCATCGGGCGTCCGGTCAACGTCGTCTCGAGGGTCGCTGTCCCGGAGGCGACCAGCGCCGCATCCGCGGCCGCGAGCGCCACTTGAGCATCGCCGTCGAGCAGAGTCACCATTGCGCCTGGAGCCGAACGCGCTAGCGCCGCAGCGAAGATCCCATGGACCTCGGCATTCGCCATCGGCGCCAGAAATTGCATCGCCGGCCGTCGTTCGAGAATCCAGCGCGCCGTCGCCGCGAAATCATCGCCGAGCCGTTCGACTTCGCCCCGTCGGCTCCCGGGCAGGAGCGCGATGAGCGATGCGTCGGCTGCGATGCCGAGGCGCGCGCGCGCGCCAGCCCGGTCGACCTCGAGTGGAATCTGGTCGGCGAGCGGATGCCCGACGAATTCCGCGCGGATCGCATGGTCCCGATAGAACTGGCGCTCGAAAGGCAACAGGCAGAGCACCAGATCGACGGCCCGCGCGATCTTGGCAACCCGGCCCTGGCGCCACGCCCAGACCTGCGGGCTCACGTACTGCACGGTGGCAAGCCCGCCCGCCTTGAGACTCGCCGCGAGGCCAAGATTGAATTCCGGCGCGTCGATACCGACGAAGACGTCCGGGCGCTCCGTGAGAAAGCGGGCACGGACCTCGCGCCTCAAGCGCAGGAGCCCCGGAAGCGAACCGAGGATCTCGAAAAGGCCCATGACGGCGAGGCGTTCGGACGGCTGCCAGGCGTCGCAGCCTGCCGCGATCATACGGGGACCGGCGACTCCGAAAAATTGCGCGTCCGGCCGGCGGCGACGAATCGCCTGCACGAGCCCCGCACCGAGCGTGTCGCCCGAGGCCTCTCCAGCCACGAGTCCGACCTTGAGCGGTCCCGCCGTCATGACGCGCTAACGGATGAGACTGCGCGTAATCGTGGGAATGAAGTCGACGAAGGGCTGGACCTCGGGCGCCTCGCGGGCGAATTCGGTGAGCCTTGTCATAGCCTCGTCGAGCTTGAGCTCCGATCGATAGAGGATCTTGTAGGCCCGGCGGATGTTGAGGATCTGCTCCGGCGTGAAGCCGCGCCGCTTAAGGCCTTCGGAGTTGACGCTGTGAGGCGCCGCCGGCTGGCCCGCGACCATGAGGTACGGCGGCACATCGCGCGTCACGGCAGCGTTGTTCGCAAGGAACACGTGCGCGCCCACCTTGCAGAACTGATGGATGCCGGAATAGCCGCCCATGATGACCCAGTCACCGAGTTCGACGTGCCCGGCGAGCGTCGCGTAATTGGCGAGCACAACCTTGTCGCCGACAATGCAGTCGTGTGCGACATGGGTATAGGCCATGAAGAGATTGTCGCTCCCCACCTTCGTGACGCCGTGGCCCTGTGCCGTGCCCCGGTGCATGGTGGTGAATTCGCGGATCTGGTTGCGATCGCCTACCTCGAGGCGGGTTGGCTCGCCCTTGTACTTCTTGTCCTGCGGCGCTTCCCCGAGCGAGGAGAACTGGAAGATCTCGCAGTCGGCACCGATAGTTGTCAGGGCACGGATGACGACGTGCGAGCCGATCTTCGTGCGCGCGCCGATGCTCACGTCCGCGCCGATGACGGTGAAGGGACCGACCTCGACACCCGGCGCGAGCGTTGCTCTGGGATCGATGACAGCGCGCGGATCGATCACGAGGTCGTTCCGGGGGTGATCAGCATCTCGGCGCTCGCGACCTCGCTCCCGGCGACTTCGGCGACGGTCGAGAATTTCCAGATGCCGCGCACCTGGCGTTCGAGCGTTACCTTGAGGATCAACTGATCGCCCGGCTCGACGGGCTTGCGAAAGCGCGCCTTGTCGATGCCGGCGAAATAGAAGCGCGTATTTTCATTCGGGATGATGTCGGCCGTGCGGAAGGCGAGGATGCCGGCCGCCTGTGCGAGCGCTTCGATGATCAACACGCCCGGCATCACCGGGCGGTGCGGGAAATGACCGGTGAAGAACGGCTCGTTGTAGGTCACGTTCTTGAGCGCGCGGATCGACTTGCCGGGTTCATATTCGAGCACGCGATCGACGAGGAGGAAGGGATAGCGATGCGGAAGCTGGCGCAGCACGTCGTTGATGTCCAAGGTCGGGCCGAAGCTCAAGTTGGGCGGGGTCTTGGCGTCAGTCATCGCTGTCCTCTTCTCGATCGGCACCGGACGGATCGGCGCCACCCTCGGTGACGCGACCCTTCATGATGAAACGATACCACTCATCCAGGTGGCGGAACCGCGCCGCGTTGCGGCGGAAAAGGCGTGCGTCCTCGAGCGGGAGCGCGCTCGAATAGATCCCCGGTTTGGTGATCGACCGGCTGACGAGCGAGAGGCCGGTGATCATGACGTCATCCGCAATTGTCAGATGGCCGGCGATGCCAACCGCCCCGCCGATCATGCAGCGCTTGCCGACGATCGTACTGCCCGAGATGCCGACGCAGCCCGCAATAGCGGTGTGCGCGCCGATACGCACGTTGTGGCCGATCTGGATCTGGTTGTCGAGCTTGACGTCCTCTTCAATGACGGTGTCCTCGATGGCGCCGCGATCGATCGTCGTATTCGCGCCGATCTCGACGTCATCGCCGATGCGGACCGCGCCGAGCTGCGGGACCTTGATCCACCCCGCCTTTTCGCGCGCAAATCCGAAGCCGTCAGCGCCGATGACGCAACCCGGATGAAAGGTCCCACGCTCGCCGATAACCGTATCGCGCCCGAGCGTCACCCGGGCGACCAGCCGTGAATCGGCTCCGACGGCGGCACCCGCCTGTAACACGCATCCGGGGCCGATCACGGCGCGCTCGCCGATGCGCACGCCTGCCTCGATTACCACGAGCGGTCCGATGCTGGCGCTCAGGGCAATGCTCGCGTCGGCTGCAATGACGGCTGTGGCGTGCACGCCTGCCGGCGCCTGCGGAGTCGGATGCAGGAGGGTCGCCACACGGGCGTAAGTCGCGTACGGATTTGCACTGAGGAGCGCCGCGCCCGGGCACTCCGTCGCATAGAGGGGTTCGACGATGACGGCCGTTGCGCGGGTGGCCGGCAGGAATTTGCGGTAGCGCGCGTTCGCAAGGAAAGTGACGGTGCCGGGCCGCCCCGCCTCGAGGGTCGATACCGCTTCGACGCGCAGTTCCGGATCGCCGCGCAGCTGGCATCCGAAACGTACCGCGAGCTCACCGAGCCGCACGGTCATGCGAGGCGCCACTCCCTGTCAGAAAAGCAACCGGCCGGCGCGGCTCCCGTGCGGAGGTCACGACGGCCGCGATGCGCTTAGTTCGTCTTCGCCGGCGGCTTCGGCTGCGTCGCAGGCTGCGCCGGAGCCGGCGCAGGCGCTGCGCCCGGCTTGTACTTTGCCTGTAGCTGGGCGAGCACCGCCGTCGTGATGTCGAGCGACTCCTTGTAGTCGATTACGCCGCCCTGCAATCCGCCCGTCAGTACGAGGTCGTAGGTGTTCGCCTTCGAATAGGCCTTGATCTCGTCGAAAATGATCTTCTGCACGCGCTGCGTTTCCGAGCGGCCCTTGGACTGGGCGTCGTCGCGGAATTCCTGCGCCCGACGTTCGAGGTCCCGCTGCGCGTCGCGCAGTTCCTTCTCCTGCTTGTCGCGCTCGGCCTCGGACATCGCGACGCTGTCGCGCTGGTACTTCTCGACGCGCGCCTTGAGCTCCTTGTCGCGGTTCTCGAGTTCGCGCTGCTTCGGCCCGAACTCGCTCTCGATCGAGAGCTGCGCGGCCTTCCATTGGGGCGAATCGCTGAGCAGCCGCCCGATGTCGACGACGGCGACCTTGAGGTCGGCGGAGGATGCCGGTAACGCTGCCGCGGTGAGCATACCGAGTGCGGCCGCGCATAAAACGAGTCTTGACATGGAGTGAGTCCTTAGAATGCCTGTCCGACAGAAAACTGAAACTTCTCAACTTCGTCCGGATACCTGTCCGGGTCGTTCTTCGATTCATTCGCGTTCAGCGGGAACGCGAAACTGAAGCGGAACACGCCGAGCGGCGCGAGCCACTGGACGGCAATACCGGTCGAACGCTTGAGCTGATCATACCGGAAGCTGTAATCGACCGGGGGCCGCACTGCCGGAAGACCGGTCGTGGGGTCGATCAGGCCGAGATTCGGACCCGTGAAAAGCACGTGGCCCGTGGAGAACACGTTGCCGATGTCAAAAAACCAGGACACGCGGGCCTGGGCACGCCATTTTTCCGGAACCGGGAAGATGAGTTCCGCGCGCGCCACGGTCCGCAGGTTGCCGCCGTAGGGGTTGCCGAAGTTGTCCTTCGGGCCGAGCCGGCTCTCCTTGAACCCACGCACGGTATCCGGACCCCCCGCAAAGTACTGCCGGTACGGCGGCAGCGATGTTGTATCGCCGATGTCCATGCCGTAGTCGATCTGTCCGTTGAGCGCGACCGTGAAGAGCCGTCCCAGGCGGAAGAACTGCAGGTAGTCGTAGTTCGCAAGGTAGTACTGGACCTGGCCGACCGGCAGCGCATAGGTCAACTGCAGTGAATGGCGCACGCCCCGATCCGGGAAGATGGTGCGATTGCGGGTGTCGTAGGCCCAGCCGAGCGACGCCTCGACGGTCGAGAACTTGGAGCCGAAGACCGTGAAATCGTCGATGCCGTCGCCGTTCTGGTCGACCGGACTCGCGAACGTGCTGCCGTTCTGGCGCACCCAGTCGCGCGCCTGGTCGGCGCTGCCCTCGCTCGTGAGGAGCTCGGCGTCCTGGAACGACAAGCCGAAGTGGACGAACTGGTATTCGCTCAACGGATAGCCGTAGTCGACGCCCGCGGCGAGCGTCTTCGTGGAGAAGTCCGAGGAGGCGGAAACGAACTGCGTGATATCGCGATAGGTCAGGGAGAGCTGCCGCGAAATGCCGTCGACGCTGCGGTAGGGATCCGTGTGCGTGAAGCTGTAAACCTTCGAGTACTTGCCGGAATTGATCTCCATCGCAATGCGCTGGCCGGTTCCCATGAAATTGCTGTGCACGAAGTTGCCGTTCAGGATGATCCCTTGCGACTCGGAATAGCCGACGCCGCCGCCGAACTGGCCGGGCAGGCCCTCCTTCACCGTGACGTCGACGTCGACGAGGTCCGCAGATCCCGGCACCGGATTCGTTTCGTAATCGACTTTCTCGATGAAGGGCAGCCGCTGCAGGCGCTCCTTGGAACGCTCGAGCGCCTGGTTCGAGAGCGTGGCGCCTTCGAGCTGGCGCATCTCCCGGCGCATCACGACGTCGTTGATGCCGGTGGTACCGTGAAAGTTGACATGCCGCACATAGGCGCGGCTGCCCGGATCGACGAAGAAGGTGATGTTGACCTCCTTCGTCTGCTCGTTCGCCGTCGTCACCGGGTCGATCTTTGCGAACGCGTAGCCGTCCTCGCCGAGGCGATAGGAAATGAGGTCCTGCGTCGAGGTGATGAGCTTGCGCGAAAACGTCTGGCCCGGTGCGACGAGGAGCAGACGCCGCAACGAGGCCTCCGGCACGACCATGGTGCCCGCGATCTTGACCTCGCCGACCTTGAAGACTTCGCCTTCGGAAATCGGGATGGTGATGTAGATATCGTCTTTTTCGGGGGCGATCGTCACCTGCGGGTTATCGATGCGGAAATTTGCATAACCGCGGTCCATGTAAAAGGAGCGCAGCTTCTCGAGATCGCCCTGCAGCGACTCGCGTGCATAGCGGTCGTCCTGCTTGTACCAGGAGAGCCAGTTCGGCGTCTTGAGCTCGAAGTCCCCGAGGATCTCCTTTTCCTTGAACTTGGTCGCGCCGACGATGTTGATCTCGCGGATCTTCGCGCGGTCGCCCTCGCGGATGTTGATCTCGATCTTCACGCGGTTGCCGGTCGACTCCTCGACCTTCGTGTCGATGCGCACGCCGTATTTGCCGCGGCTGAAGTACTGGTCCGTGAGGTACTGCTTCACGTCCTCGAGGGTCGAACGGTCGAAGGTCTTGCCGACCGCAAGTCCCACGCCCCGCATCGACTTCTGCAGGTCCTCGGTCTTGATGTCCTTGTTGCCCTTGATGTCGAAGCTCTCGATCGAGGGGCGCTCGAGCACCACGACGACGAGCGTCGCGCCGTCGCGCCGGAACTCGACGTCGCGAAAGAATCCGGTGTCGTAGAGGGCGCGGAGCGCTTCCTTCAGGCGGCGCGCGTCGAGCTTGTCGCCGATGTTCACGGGCAGGTAGTTGTAGACGGTGCCTTCGGAAATGCGCTGCAGGCCTTCGACCTTGATGTCGCCGACGGTGAACTCATCGTCGCCGGCCGCCTGGACGGCTGCGCAGGCCATGAGTAGGAGCGATGCGATCGCCACGGGCTTGAAGGGCATGCGTACCTTTGTCTTCTTCTTAGAAATTTCGCGTGAAATCGTTGACGAGCACGAATGAGAGGAGCACCGCGATCATCACGAGCCCGATCTGCTGGCCGATCACCTGGGCGCGCTCCGAGAGCGGCCTCCCCCGCAGGGCTTCGGCGAGCTGGTAGACGATCTGTCCGCCGTCGAGCACCGGCACGGGCAGGAGATTCAGGATCGCCAGACTCACGCTGATGAACGCAAGAATCTGCAGAAAGGGAACGAGACCGGCGCGCGCGGAGTCGCCCGCAGCTTTGGCAATCGATACCGGCCCCCCGAGATTACGCGGCGAGATCTTGCCCGTGACCATCTTCCAGAGGATCGCCACCGTGATGCCGCACATGCGCCCGGTCATCGTAAAGCCCGCCTCGAGAGCAGCGAGCGGGCCGAGGCGCTGCTTGACGATCATCGAGTCCGGGAATTTCGCGGTCTGAAGGACTTGCGGACGCGTGTCGAACGCCACGCCGATGCGGCCGAACGTGCGCCCCTTCTCCGTCACCCGCCGGACGGTAACGGGAATCTCAAGCGTCGCACCCGCACGTTCGATGCGCACCGGAACCGTGACGCCGCCGCGCGCGCCGATGACTTCGTGCGCGGCGAACGTGTTGCGTAGTGGCAGGCCGTCGATGCTGAGGACGCGGTCGCCCTTTTGCAGGCCCGCGGCTTGCGCGGCGCTCCCCTCGGTAACATCCAGGATGACGGCACGCTGGTCCGGAACCCAGAAAGCGAAACCGAGGAGCTCGAGCGGGTCCCCGTCGGTCACGGCGCGCTGCTGCGCATCGGTGAGCTTCAGCGTGATCGCGTGTTCGCCGCGCCCCGGCGAGCGCACGCCGACCGTGACCTCGGGTGCATCGACAAATCGGCTGACGAGTTCGAGCGGGAATTCGCCGGCGCTCGTGGCGTGGCCGTTGATGCTCACGAATTCGTCATCGGCCTTGAGCCCCCCACGCGCGGCCGGCGTGTCGGCGAAGACGGCACCGACCACGAGCCTGCGCATCTCCGTCGGCACGGCGCTGACGATCGTGTAGACGAGGATCGCAAAGAGCAGATTGAAGCCGGGTCCAGCGAGGAGAACGAGCACGCGCTGCCAGACGGGGCGGCGCGTGAACGAGCGCGGCAGGTCCTGCGGATCCACCGGACCTTCGCGTTCATCAAGCATCTTGACGTAGCCGCCGAGCGGCACAGCGCCGATCGCAAACTCGGTTTCGCCATTGCCCAGCCGGCGCGACCACAGCGTTTTCATGAAGCCGATCTTGAAGCGCTCGACCTTGAAGCCGAGACGGCGCGCGACCCAGAAGTGGCCGAACTCGTGCACGGCGACGAGCACGCCGACCGCGACGACGAATCCGCCGATCCACCAGAAGAGATTACCGGCGAGCGCGATCAAGCAATCGCTCCCGAGCGCGCATTGAGCGCAGCCGTCGCCGCGCGGCGGCCCCAGGCGTCCGCCGCCAGCACATCATCAAGGCTTTGCACCGCTCCCACCTCGTGCCGCTCGAGCACCCGAGCAATGACCTCTGCGATCGCCGTAAAGTTCACCTCGCCCTCGAGAAAGGCCTGCACTGCAAGCTCGTTGGCCGCATTCAAAACCGCGGGCGCCGTGCCGCCGAGTCTTGCGGCCTCGCGCGCGAGAACGAGACAGGGAAACCTCGCCGTGTCCGGCGCCTCGAAACTGAGACGTCCGATCCCGACGAGATCGAGGGATTGTACACCGGAGGCGATGCGCTCCGGCCAGGCGAGCGCATGCGCGATTGGCGTGCGCATGTCCGGGTGGCCGAGCTCGGCAAGCACCGATCCGTCGACGTATTCGACGAGCGAATGCACGATGCTGTCGCGATGGATGACGACTTCGACTTCATCGGCCGCGACGCCGAATAGGTGGCAGGCCTCGATGAGTTCGAGTCCCTTGTTCATGAGCGTCGCGGAATCGACGGAAATCTTCCGACCCATGACCCAGCGCGGATGCGCACAAGCCTCCGCGGGCGTCGCGTGCTCGAGGCGTTCCCGCGAAGCATCGATGAAGGGCCCGCCCGACGCCGTCAGGATGATCCGGCGTACGCCTGCGGTGCGCCTGCCGCCGACGCTTGTCGAGGGCAGGCACTGGAAGATCGCGTTGTGCTCGCTATCGATGGGAATCAAGGTAGCGCCGCCGGCAGCGACCGCGTCGATGAGCAAGTCGCCGGCCATCACGAGCGCCTCCTTGTTCGCGAGCAGCAGGCGCTTGCCCGCGCCCGCCGCGGAGAATGCCGAGAGGAGCCCCGCCGCACCCACAATCCCGGCCATCACGATCCCGATTTCAGGATGAGCTGCGACTTCTTCCAACGCCGGCGCGCCTGACAGCACTTCGGTCCGCGAGCCCGCAGCCGCGAGGCGCGTGCGAAGCGTGCGCGCCGCGACTTCATCCACCAGGACGGCGAGCTGCGGCTCGTGCTTCAAGCATTGTTCGAAGAGCTGCGCGTGATCGCTCCTCGCCGCGAGCGCGACGACGGAAAAACGATCGGGATGGCGCGCAAGCACGTCGAGCGTGTTGACGCCAATGGTTCCCGTCGAGCCGAGCACGGTCACGCCGACCATACGCTCTCCCCGAGAACCGCCAGCCCGAGAACGAAAAGCGGGACAGCGGCCGTCACGCTGTCGATCCGGTCGAGGATTCCGCCGTGGCCCGGAATGAAATTGCCGCTGTCCTTCAGGCCCGCGAAGCGCTTGAACATGCTTTCGGTCAGATCGCCCACGATCGAGGCAAGCGCAACTGCGACGCTCAGAAGTACGAAAGCGAGGAGCGGCGCCGCGAAGAGTTGCGCGCCGACGGCAGCGATCAGCGCGGCTCCAGCAACGCCACCGGCAACGCCCGCCCAGGTCTTGCTCGGGCTGACCCTTGGCGCGAGGCGGCGCTGACCGAACCGGCGGCCGATGAAATAGGCGCCGATGTCTGCGGCCCAGACGAGACAGAGCACGTAAAAGACGAGCTGTGGACCGCGATCCTCGCGCAACTGCAGCTGACTCAGGGTGATCCAGGCCGGCACCAGCACGAGCGCGCCCGCGATCGCAGCGGCGCTGCGGCTCACGCGCTCGGGAAAGAATACGAGCCAGACCAGCGCGAGGATCCACCAGATTGCCGTCACGAGCAGGAGCTGGCGGTAAATCCACGGTGCCTCGGCGTAGTGCGAGGCGAGCGCCATCATTGCCGCGATGACGGCGACATAGGCGACGCGCGCGAGATGTCCGTCGAGCCGAACGAGCGCCGACCACTCCCACGCGCCGAACACGATCGCAACTGCGTAGCAACCGAGCGCGATCGCGGACGGCAGCAGGAAGACAATGACAACGAGCGCCAGCACGCCGACAACCGCAGTCATGACCCGCTGGCGCAGCATGCTTCAACCCGCCTTCACTTGCTGGCCGGTGAGGCCGAAGCGGCGTTCGCGCCCCGCAAAGAATTCAAGCGCCGCGATGAGCGCGGCATCGTCGAAATCCGGCCACAGCAGGTCAGTGAAATAGAGTTCCGCGTACGCGAGATTCCAGAGGAGAAAATTGCTGATACGGCGCTCGCCGCCCGTGCGGATGAAAAGATCCGGATCGGCAAGTCCGCCGAGCGCAAGTTCCGCCGCGAGACGGTCCTCGTCGATATCGGACGCACGCAGTGCGCCGCTCGTGCACTGTGCGGCGAGCTTGCGCACCGCATCGACAATATCGGAGCGTCCGCCGTAGGCCACTGCGATGCGCAGCTTCAGACCCCGGTTGCCGCGCGTCCGTGTCTCGGCATCGAGCATGCGTGACTGCAACCGCACGGCAAGTTCCTGGCGGCGCCCGATGAAGGCGACCTGCACGCCCTGTGCGTGGAGCTCCTCAAGCTCACGGGCAAGCGCCTCCATGAATAGGTCCATGAGGAGTCCGACTTCCTCGGCCGGGCGGCGCCAGTTCTCGCTCGAGAACGCGAACAGCGTCAGGGCTTCGATGCCGAGTTCGGCCGTACGGCGCACGCTCGCGCGCACGGCTTCGACGCCGGCCCGATGACCCTGATGTCTCGGCAGGCCGCGCGCTTCGGCCCAGCGTCCGTTGCCGTCCATGATGATGGCGATGTGGCGCGGCAATGCGGCTGGCGCGTTCGGCACAGGGTGTTCTGGAACTTGCAGGCAGGCCTTGTGCCTCAGACCTGCATCAGTTCCTTTTCCTTCTCTGCGGCCGCCTGATCAATTTCGGCGACGTATTTGTCGGTGAGCTTCTGCACTTCATCCTGCGCGCGCCGGTCGTCGTCCTGCCCTATCAGCTTCTCTTTCAGCATCTCCTTGATGTCGCCGAGCACTTCGCGGCGGACGTTGCGCACGGCAACGCGCGCATTCTCGGCTTCATGGCGAACGACCTTGGCCAGATCGCGGCGGCGCTCTTCGCTGAGCGGCGGCAGCGGAATGCGGATGACCGTACCTGCGGTCGTGGGACTCAAGCCCAGGTCCGATTTGTGGATCGCCTTCTCGATCACCTGCACCATGGACTTCTCCCATGGTGTGATGGCGAGCGTGCGGGCGTCCTCCGCCACGACGTTCGACACCTGGTTCAGGGGCACGGCGTTGCCGTAGTACTCGACGCGCAGGTGCTCGATGAGACTCGGATGCGCGCGCCCGGTGCGCAGCTTCTTCAATTCGCCGCGGAAAGTCTGCACGCATTTCTGCATGCGCAGCGTTGCGTCTTTGCGGATATCCTCGAGCATGGCGGTACTCCGCTTGATTGACCTTGAGTTCAGCCGGCGCCGTTATTGTCGACCAGCGTGCCGACATTCTCGCCCTGAACGATCCGGATGAGCTCCCCGGGGTTACCGAGGTTGAACACCCTGAGCGGCAGGTTGTTGTCGCGGCACATGACGATCGAGGTCGCGTCCATTACGTTCAGCCGGTCGGCGAGCACTTTGTCGAAGGTAAGGTGTTCGTAGCGCTGCGCCTTGGGATTGCGCAACGGATCGTCGGAATACACGCCGCTCACCTTGGTCGCCTTCAGCAGGAGCTCGGCATTGATCTCGATGGCGCGCAGGCTCGCTGCCGTGTCGGTGGTGAAGTAGGGATTGCCGGTGCCGGCCGCGAAGATCACGACGCGGCCCTTCTCCATGTGCCGCACGGCGCGCCGGCGAATGAAGTCCTCGCAGACCTGGTTGATGCGGATCGCGGACATGACGCGTGTGTCGATGTCGACGTTCTCGAGCGCGTCCTGCAGCGCAAGCGAATTCATCACGGTCGCGAGCATGCCCATGTGGTCCGCCGTGACGCGGTCCATGCCCGCGCGCGCAAGACCCGCGCCGCGAAAAATGTTACCGCCGCCGATGACGATCGCAAGGTCGACGCCGAACGTGCGCACGTCGCGCACTTCGCCCGCGATGCGCTTCAGCATCTCCGGATCGATGCCGTAGTCGCCGCCGCCCATGAGCGCCTCGCCGCTCATCTTCACGAGAACGCGGCTGTAACGCGGCTTCTTCTTGCCGCCGGCGTGGATCTTCTGCTCGTCTTGCGCCACGGCCGGTTTCCTCGCGGGGTCGTTAGTGGGTGCCCTTCACCGTGGCCATCACTTCGGCCACGAAATCGCCGGTCTTCTTCTCGATGCCCCGGCCGACCTCGTAGCGCACGAGGCCCGTGACTTCTGCGCCGGCGCTCTTCAGGAGCTTCTCCACGGTGAGCTTGTCGTCCTTCACGAACGGCTGGCCGAGGAGGGTGATTTCAGCAAGGCGCTTGCGAAGCTTCCCCTCGATCATCTTCGCGAGGATCTCCGCAGGCTTCTGTTCGCCCTTCACCTGCTCGGCGAAAATCGCGCGCTCCTTCTCCAGGAGGTCGGCCGGCACTTCCGCCGCGGTGACGTATTCCGGATTCATCGCCGAGGCGTGCATGGCGATGTCACGCGCGAGCTCTTCCGTACCGCCCTTGAGCGCAACGAGGCACCCGATGCGTGTGCCGTGCAGGTAGCTGCCGAGCGCCGTCGGGGCCGTGAGCGCGGCAATGCGACGCACCGAAATGTTCTCGCCGATCTTTGCGACGAGGCTCTTGCGCACCTCTTCGAGCGGCTCGCCATTGCCGCCGCGCTCGGCAAGCAGCTTGGCGACATCGGCAATACCGCTCGCGAGCGCCTTGCCGGCGACAGCGCGAACGAAGCCCTGGAAGTCGTCCTGCTTGGCGACGAAGTCAGTTTCGCAGTTGACCTCTACCATCACCGCCTTCAGGCCCGTCCGCTCGATGACGAGGATGCCTTCGGCAGCGACGCGGGAAGCTTTCTTGTCCGCTTTCGCGAGACCCTGCACGCGCAGCTGCTCCGCCGCTGCGTCCGCATCGCCGTTGGTTGCGACGAGCGCCTTCTTGCACTCCATCATGCCGGCGCCGGTGCGCTCACGCAGTTGCTTGACGAGATCGGCAGTCACCATGATCTTGAGAGTCCTTGCGAATGCATCAGGCTTTCTTGTCGTCGGGCTTGGCGGCCGCGGCGGCCGGCTCGACGGCCACCTCGGCAGCCGGCGCGGCGGCCGGTTGTTCACCCGGTACGGCCGGCTTCGGCGCTACCGCCGGCTTGTTGCGGCGCGCGGCGGCGCGTGCTGCCATGAACTTCTCGCCGGTCGGGTCCGCCTCGTCGATGTCGACGATTTCATCGACATCGATTTCAGGTTCGGCCACAGGTTCGCCGGGGGCGGCCTTCGGCGCGAGCGCCTTGCGCTTCGCCGGCGCTTTCTTGCGCACGTTCGCGGGCGCCTTGCGCTTCGCGGCGCCGCGCTTGCGCGGATTGCCCTCTTCGTCGAGCTCGACGAATTCGTCTTCACCCGCCGGAACCTCCGGCATTGCGGACTTGCCTTCGAGCACCGCATCCGCAATGCCGGCCGCATAGAGCTGAATGGCGCGCATGGCATCGTCGTTGCCGGGGATGACGTAGTCGATGCCCTCGGGCGAGCAGTTCGTGTCGACGACCGCAACAACCGGTATCTCGAGCTTGCGCGCCTCGTGCACGGCGATGTTCTCGTGACCGACGTCGATGACAAACATGACATCGGGGAGCGACCCCATTTCCTTGATGCCACCGAGGCTCTTCAGGAGCTTCTCCATCTCGCGGCGCAGCGTCTGCGCTTCCTTCTTGCCGCGCTTATCGAGCGTGCCGTTCGCCGCGAGTTCTTCGATCTCGCTCAAGCGCTTGATGGACTGGCGGATGGTCTTGAAATTGGTGAGCATGCCGCCAAGCCAGCGCTGGTTGACGTAAGGCATGCCGCAGCGCTGAGCTTCCTTCTGGACCGCATCGCGCGCCGAACGCTTGGTGCCGACGAAGAGGACCTTGCCGCCGTCGGCGACGATCTGCTTGACGAAGTTCGCGGCCTGCACGTAGAGCGGCTGCGTCTTCTCGAGATTAATGATGTGGATCTTGTTACGTTCGCCGAAGATGAATGGAGACATCTTCGGGTTCCAGAAGCGGGTCTGGTGTCCGAAATGGACGCCCGCTTCCAGCATCTGTCGCATGGACACGCTGGCCATGAAAATAGCTCCTGTTGGGGTTATGCCTCCGCGTGCCCCGGTCGGAAATCGAGATAGATGGTCGCCCATCCTCCCGACACCCCTCCGCTCGTGACGGCACGCGTGTGGGTTGTTTGCCAAAAAAGGCCGCGCTTTATACCATGCACTCGCTGACGAAACAACGCGTTAGCTTAAGAACCGACCCCTGCGATGGACTCCGCCGTAAGACCCCGAAACATCCCGATCAAGAGCGCCGCCGAACAGCAGAAAATGCGGGTGGCGGGCCGGCTTGCGGCCGACGTTCTCGACATGATCGCCCCGCACGTGGTCGCGGGCGTGACCACGGACGCGCTCGACCGCCTCTGTCACGACTACATCGTAGAGGCCCAGCGGGCGATCCCGGCGAACGTCGGCTACAAGGGCTTCCCGAAAACGATCTGCGCGTCCGTCAATCATGTCGTCTGCCATGGCATTCCGGGCGACAAGGCGCTGAAGGGCGGCGACATCATCAATATCGATGTCACCGTCATCAAGGACGGCTTCCACGGCGACACGAGCCGCATGTACTTCGTCGGCAAACCCGCCATCCAGGCGCAGCGGCTCACCGAGACCTGCTTCGAGGCGATGTGGCGCGGGATCGAGCAGGTCCGGCCCGGGGCGCACCTCGGCGATATTGGTCACGCGATTCAGACGCTCGTCGAAGCGCGCGGTTTTTCCGTCGTGCGCGAATACTGCGGCCACGGCATCGGCCGGGTGTACCACGAGGATCCTCAGGTGCTGCACTACGGGCGCGCCGGCACGCTCGATGAGCTGGTTGCGGGCATGACCTTCACGATCGAACCCATGGTGAACGCGGGCAAGCCCGCGACCCGCGTGCTGCCGGATGGCTGGACCGTCGTGACGCGCGATCATTCCCTGTCGGCGCAGTGGGAACACACGATCCTCGTGACACCCACAGGCTTCGAAGTGATGACCTTGAGCGCTTCGGACCGGCGCTGACCCCGACGCAATGAACGCGGTGATTCCCGAAGATGCCGAAGACGGCGGCACGGTCGCCACCGCCGAGACCCATTGGCTGTATCTTGAAACGATCCCCGCGCGCCTCGCCGCGGGCGAATACTCGCTCGCCGCATTCCGCGCGACCCTTGATCACGGCGACAAGGAACTGCGCGACCGGTTTGCAGGCGACGAACCGGTCGAACAGCTCGTCCGCGATCGCGCGCGGCTCGTCGATGCGCTGCTCGTCGCGGCGTGGACGCATGACGCGGGTCCCGAGACCCGCGACCTCGCGCTCATCGCCGTCGGCGGCTATGGACGCGGGGAACTGCATCCGGCGTCGGACATCGACGTGCTGGTGCTCGTGCCGAAAACCGAATCGACGGCCTGGCAGCGGGGACTCGAGAAATTCCTGGCGACCCTCTGGGACATGGGCCTCGAGATCGGCCATAGCGTGCGCACGATCGACGACTGCCAGCGCGAGAGTCTCGCCGATATCAGCACGGCGTCGACACTCTTCGAAGCGCGGCTCCTCGCGGGGCCGGAGATGCTGTTCAGCGCAATGCGGCGTGCGCTCGCGCCGGAATCGCTCTGGTCCTCGGCCGAATTCTTCGAAGCAAAGGTGAAGGAGCAGCAGGCCCGGCATGCGCGCCATCACGACACGGCCTACAACCTGGAACCAAACGTCAAGACCGGTCCCGGGGGCCTGCGCGACATCCAGACCATCGGCTGGGTCGCGAAGCGCCATTTCGGCACCGACACGCTCGATGAGCTGGTGAAACACGGCTACCTCACTGGCAACGAACTGCGCAAGTTGAGGAACGCGCAGGCGTTCCTTTGGAAGGTGCGCTTTGCGCTCCACGTGACGACCGGCCGTCGCGAAGACCGGCTGCTCTTCGATCACCAGGCGAAACTCGCCGCCATGTTCGGCTACGAGGATGCAACCTACACGCTGGCGGTCGAGCAGTTCATGCAGCGCTACTACCGCACGGTGATGGACGTGAGCCTCCTGAATGAGCTCCTGCTGCAGCTCTTCCGCGAAGCGATCCTGCAGAAGTCGACGCCGCCCGTGCCGCTCAACGCCCGCTTCCAGATCCGCAATGAATATCTCGAGGTCACGAGCGACGACGTCTTCGCGCGCAGCCCGGGCGCCCTCCTCGAACTCTTCGCGCTCCTGCAGCAGAACCCGCAGGTGCGCGGCGTACGCGCCGAGACCATCCGCCTCGTCGGACGCAACCTCTGGCTCATCGACGAGGAATTCCGTCAGAACCCTCGCCACCACCGGCTCTTCATCGAGATTCTGCGGGCGCCCCAGGGTGTGACGCATGAGCTCAGGCGCATGAATCTCTACGGCGTGCTTGGCCGCTACATTCCCGCGTTCGGCCGCATCGTTGGCCGCATGCAGTATGACCTCTTCCATGCGTACACGGTCGACGCGCACACGCTCTTCGTCGTGTCGAACCTGCGCCGCTTCGCGATGCCGAAGTACGACCACGAGTTCCCGTCGCTCTCGCGCATCATGCAGGCGCTGCCGCGGCCGGAGCTCGTGTATCTCGCGGCGCTCTTTCACGATATCGCCAAGGGGCGCGGCGGCGATCACTCCGAACTCGGCGCGGTCGACGCGGAAGCCTTCTGCCTTGAGCAGGGCCTCGGCCGCTACGATGCGCGCCTCGTCGCCTGGCTCGTGAAAAACCACCTCATTCTCTCGATGACCTCGCAGAAGAAGGACACGTCGGATCCGAAGGTCATCCACGACTTCGCGCATACCGTCGGCGACCAGACGCACCTCGATCACCTGTATCTCCTGACGGTGGCGGACGTGCGCGGCACCAATCCTAAGTTGTGGAATTCGTGGAAGGCCTCGCTCTTCGAGGAGTTCTACGAGCGCACGAAGCGGGCGCTGCGACGTGGACTCGAAAGTCCGATCGACCAGGAAGAGCTCATCGCGGAAACGCAGGGCGCCGCGCGCGAGCTCCTGGCAACCGCCAAGGTCGCGCCGTCGGCCGTCCAGCACGTCTGGAAGCACCTTACCGACACGTATTTCCTGAGGCACACGCCCGAAGAGATCGCCTGGCACACCGCTCTCATCGCCCAGCGCGAAGCAGCCGGGGAAGAAGGCCCCCTCGTGAGCGTGCGCCAGCAGAGCGAACGCGGCGGTACGGCGATATTCACCTATACGCCGCATCGCCAGCACAGCTTCGCACGCACGACGGCCGTGCTCGATCAGCTCGGCCTCAATATTCTGGACGCGCGCATCACGCCGACCGCGAACGGCTTCAGCATCGAGACGTACCTCGTTCTCGAAGGCAACGGCGTCGCGATTGCAGACGCCGACCGCATTCGCGAAATCGAGTCTGCCCTCATCAATAACCTCTACCAGCCAGACGGCGCCGATCTCATGGTGACGCGGCGCGCGCCGCGCCAAGTGCGCCTCTTCGCGACTGCAACGCAAGTCAACCTCAGCCACGACGCGCGCAACGACCGGACGATTCTCGACCTCGTGACGGGCGACCGGCCCGGCCTCTTGTCGGTGATCGGCCGGATCTTCCTGACGGAGCGGGTGGACATCCATGGTGCCCGCATCGTCACAGTCGGCGAACGGGCGGAGGACGTTTTCTACGTGACTGGCGACGACGGTCAACCGTTGACGGAGGCTGCTGGCCAGAAACTGGCGGCGCGCCTGGTCGAGTCGCTCGACCGGCGCGGATAGCCGCGCCCTCATGAATCCGGCACTCGCGCGGCTCCCGCCCTATCCGTTCGAACGCCTCAGCAAGCTGAAGGCGGGCCATAAGCCGCCTGCGGATCTCAAGCACATCGGCATGTCGATCGGCGAACCGCAGCATGCGCCGCCGGAGTTCATCGTCGAGACCCTGCGCCGCTCGCTCGCCTCGCTCGGCAGCTATCCGGCCACTGCCGGCATGCCGGAGCTGCGCGCGGCGGCGGCGCGCTGGCTCGAGCGCCGCTTCGGGCTGCCCGCTGCTTCCGTGGATGCGCAATCGATGGTTCTGCCGGTGAGCGGCACGCGCGAAGGCCTCTTCTCGTTCGTGCAGACTGTCATCGACGCGCGGTCGCGCCCGCTCGTCGTCATGCCGAATCCGTTCTATCAGATCTATGAAGGCGCGGCGTTCCTCTCGGGCGCGGAGCCGTACTTCCTGCCCGCCTCGCCTGAAACACGCTATCTCCCGGACCTCGACGCCGTACCCGACGAGGTCTGGCGCCGCTGCCGACTCCTCTTTCTATGTACGCCGGGCAATCCGAGCGGCACCGTCATGGGCATCGAGTACCTGAAGCGCGTTCTCGCGCTCGCGGACCGGCATGGATTTGTCGTCGCTTCGGACGAATGCTATGCGGACATCTATCTCGATGAGCGCACTCCGCCACCGAGCCTTCTCAATGCCTGCGTCGCAACCGGGCGCGATCGCTGGCAGAACTGCGCTGTGTTTCACAGCCTCTCGAAGCGGTCGAGCGTTCCCGGGTTGCGTTCGGGCTTCGCTGCGGGCGATCCCGCGCTCATCGAGGCGTATCGTCTCTACCGCACGTATCACGGGTGCGCGATGCCGGTGCACACACAGCTTGCGAGCATTCCCGCCTGGAATGACGATATCCATGCGGCCGCCAACCGTCGCCTCTATGTCGAGAAATTCGACCGGGTGCTCCCGATCCTCGAACCCGTCCTCAAGGTGACGAGGCCCGATGCGGCGTTCTACCTGTGGCCGGATGTCGCGGGCGATGACGAAGTGTTCGTGCGGGAACTCTATGCGCGCAAGAATCTCACCGCGCTGCCGGGTTCCTACCTTGCGCGGGACAGCGGCCGCGGCAATCCGGGGCGCGGCCACGTGCGCATGTCGCTCGTTGCCGGCGTCGATGAATGCGTCGAAGCCGCCGGCCGCATCCGCGCCTTCATCGAAGGAAGATAAATGAGTCATGAACACTTGAGGGCCCTGATCGAGAGTTCGTTCGAACGACGTCAGCAATTCGCGCCGGATCGCTGCCCGTCCGATCTGAGACTCGCCGTTCGCGAAGCGATCGAACTCCTCGACCGTGGCGACCTGCGCGTCGCGGAACCCGCGGGTGACGCCTGGCGCGTGAACCAGTGGCTCAAGATGGCGGTGCTCCTGTCGTTTCGCATCAATGACAACGAAGTCACGGATGGCGGCTTCACCCGCTTCTACGACAAGGTGCCGCTCAAGTACGCGTCGACCGATGCACCTGCGTTCAAGGCCGCCGGCGTGCGCGTCGTTCCGCATGCGGTCGTGCGCAAGGGCGCGTACATCGCGCCGAACGTCGTGCTCATGCCGAGCTACGTGAACATTGGCGCACACATCGGGAGCGGCAGCCTCATCGACACCTGGGCCACAGTCGGCTCCTGCGCGCAGATCGGCCAAAATGTGCATCTCTCGGGTGGCGCGGGCATCGGCGGCGTGCTCGAGCCCTTGCAGGCGAATCCGACGATCATCGAGGACGACTGCTTCATCGGCGCGCGCTCCGAGGTGGTGGAAGGCGTGATCGTCGGTGCCGGCTCCGTCATCTCGATGGGCGTCTATCTCGGCCAGAGCACGCGCATCTACGATCGCGCGACCGGCGAGACAAGCTATGGGCGCGTACCCCCGGGATCGGTCGTCGTCTCGGGCAGCCTGCCCTCCCCGGACGGAAAATACAGCCTGTACGCGGCGGTGATTGTGAAGCGCGTCGATGCCGCGACGCGGGCAAAGACCTCGCTCAATGATCTCTTGAGGCCAACGGAGTAGCCATGGAACATAATGTGAAGTCCGTCGGCCCGTCCGCGAACGAACCCGTTATCGTTCAGCTCGTCACCCCCGCGTCACAAACGCCCGCCAGCATGCTGCGCCGTGAACCCGACAACACGCGCCCACCGATGAACGACGAAATCGCCGTGGATGTGCGCGCGCCGGCGCAGTACATCAATCGGGAACTCAGCTTCCTCGAGTTCAATCAGCGTGTGCTCGACCAGGCGCGAGACCCCACGGTGCCGGTCCTCGAGCGGGTACGATTCCTCGCCATCTCGTGCAGCAACCTCGACGAGTTCTTCGAGATCCGCGTGGCCGGCCTCAAGCAACGTCTCGATGCGGGCTCGGTTGCGCCAGCCGCCGATGGCCTCGGTGTACGCGAGCAGCTTGCTGCGATCCATGAGCGCGCGATCCGCCTCGTCCGCGATCAGTACCGCATCCTCAACACCGAGATCGAGCCCGCGCTGAATGATGCTGGCATCACGATCCTGCAGGGCGGCCGCACGACACCCGCCCAGCATGAGTTCCTGCGCCGCTATTTCAACGACCAGGTGGAACCGGTGCTGAGTCCCCTTGCGCTCGATCCGGCCCACCCCTTTCCGCGCATCCAGAACAAGAGCCTCAACTTCATCGTGCGCCTCTCCGGCACGGATGCTTTCGGCCGGCGCGGCGCGCTCGTCGTGCTGCAGGCGCCACGGTCCCTGCCCCGCGTCATCGCCATCCCCGGCGCAAGTCCGGGGAGAGCTCAGGCGATCTACCTTTCGACCATCATCCAGACTTTCGTCGCGGAGCTTTTCCCGGGCCTCAAGGTCGAGGGCTGCTATCAGTTTCGCGTCACGCGCAACAGCGACCTGCTGGTGGAAGAAGAGGAGGCGGAAGATCTGCTGCGCGCAGTGAAGGGCGAACTCGCCTCGCGGCGCTACGGGGATGAAGTCCGGCTCGAAACGTCCTACGACTGCCCGACGGATATCGTCGAATTTCTGCTCGAACAGTTCTCCCTCGCGCCGGAAGACCTGTTCCAGGTCGAAGGGCCCGTGAACGTCAACCGCCTGCTGGGTCTCTACGATCTCATCGACCGGCCCGACCTCAAGTACCCGCCGTTCACGCCAGGAATCCCGCAGGCGCTCAGGGGAGTCGATGACATGTTCGCGGCCATCCGCGCGCGCGACATTCTCCTGCACCACCCGTTCGAATCGTTTGCTCCCGTGGTCGATTTCCTGCGCCAGGCGGCCGCGGACAGCCAGGTGCTCGCGATCAAGCAGACGCTCTATCGCGCCGGGAACGACTCGTCGATTGTTTCTGCGCTCGTCGACGCCGCCCGTGCCGGCAAGGACGTCACGGTAGTCGTGGAGCTGCGCGCGCGCTTCGACGAAGCGGCAAACATCGAAGTGGCGACGCAGCTGCAGGCGGCCGGCGCGCACGTCGTTTACGGCGTCGTCGGGTTCAAGACGCACGCGAAGCTCCTGCTCGTCGTGCGGCGCGAGCACGGCGAGCTGCGCCGCTACTGTCATCTCGGCACGGGCAACTATCACGTCAGTACAGCGCGCGTTTACACGGACTACGGACTTCTCACCGCCGAACGCGATCTCGGCGAGGATGTGCACGACGTCTTCATGCAGCTGACAGGTCTTGCCCGCACCCCGACGCTCAGGCGCGCGCTGCAGTCGCCTTTCACCCTGCACGAGGGATTGCTCTCGCGCATCGCCCGGGAAGCGGCACACGCGCGCGCTGGACGTCCCGCCCATCTCATCGCGAAGATGAATTCGCTCGTCGAACCGCAGGTGATCGCAGCGCTCTATGATGCGTCCCGTGCGGGCGTGCAGATCGATCTGATCGTCCGCGGCATCTGCGCTTTGCGTCCGGGCGTCCCAGGCGTTTCCGAGAATATCAACGTCCGCTCCATCGTTGGCCGCTTCCTCGAGCATTCGCGGGTTTTCTATTTCCACAACGACGGCGCAGAGGAGCTCTTCTGTTCGAGCGCCGACTGGATGGAGCGAAACCTCCACCGGCGCGTCGAGGTGTGCTTCCCGATCGACGATCCGGCGCATCGCGCGCGCATCCTCGAAGACCTCGACCGCTATCTCGAGGACAACACGCTCGCGTGGAAGCTCGAGTCAAATGGCGAATACACACGGCTCTCACCGGGCGCGAATCCGCCGCGCAATTCGCAGAATGAGCTGCTGGCGCGCGATGCGACGCCGTAAGGCGCGTATCGATGCTCGCGGGTTAACACGAAGTAGTTACTGCAATTAATTGATATTTAATTGCTTTCCTTTCCCATCCATGCGGCCCAAGCCTTCGGCGGCTGAGCGGCGGTCGCGCGTAGTTTCTTGCGGCAGCGGCGCACCTGGCGTTCGAGTTCGCGATCAATGCTTGCCGCCAGCGCTTGCCTCGCCTCGAGCGGCAACAGGTCCTGGGCAAGAAATCGCTGCGCCTGCACGAGATCGTGCATGGCGCCAAGTCGATCCTGCAATTTCTGCAAGGTCTTCGCGAGAGGCGCCGCGCGACGCCGCGCCATCGGCAACAGGGCTTCAGCGGCATAGCGCACGTCGCGAATCCTTCGACGCAGGCGGTGCAGGCGCCGCGCTCCAGCCCCGCGCCGGCGCATGCGCAGCTGCAGGTCGCGCAGCTGGCGGCCCAGAGATAGCGCCACCACTTCCTCCACCGACAGCGTCAACCAGGCGACCATCTCGTCATTGCAGGCAAGCGCACGGATACGTGCGAGTCGCTTCGTCCAGATTGCCTCACGCATCCTCGCCTTGAGGAAGCGCCGCTCGTCGACCCGCGCCTGTTCCACAAGCGTCGCACAATCGCGCTTGAGCGCGACCGGCAGATCGAGCGTGTCGCGCAGACGCGGCAGCAGCAGGACGCGGCGGGTGTCGGCGTCCCGCAAACGGCCGGTCTCGCGCGTGAGGTTCTTGAGGTCGAACTGCAATTCGGCGCTGAGTCGCGGATTGAGCTCGCCCTCGAGTGCACGCAATACCGCGCGCAAGCGGCGCACATTGATGCGCAGCTGATGCAGATTGTCAGGACCTGGGTTGCGGCCGACGCTCACCGCCGCGCGTGCAAAATTCGTAGCGAGCCGCCGCATCAGCCGGAGAATGGCCGCGCGCGCCGGACTGACTGCGCGGTCGGCGAGTACGCGATCCGAGGAGGCGCGCCGGCGTTTCATGACTGTCTCAGATCACCCTCAGGCGAAAATCGATCGATTTCAGGAAATCCGCTTCCTGCAGGAGATCCGCTGCCGTCAGCGGATGCTCGGCAAGCCATCCTGCGGGAAATTCGAGCGTCAGCGTGCGGCCCTTCGGCACCGCCTTGACGTCCGAGCGCGAGGCATCGCGCCCCCGATGCAGAAGGACTGCGATGCGCAGAAGGATGATCAGGTATTCCGCGCGCAGATGCCACGGCGAGAGCAGTTCATCCACGCCTTCAAGATTCACCTTGCGGCGATGGCCGCGAATGAGGGCCCCAAGCAGACGCTGTTCTTCGCGGCCGAAGCCCGGCAGATCGGCGTTGTCGACGAGATAGGCTCCATGCAAGTGATAGCGCGAATGCGAGAGGTCGAGGCCGACTTCATGGAGCTCCGCGGCCCACCTGAGGACGAGTTCTGCATGCGGGTCGTCAAGGTCCCAGGTCCCGCGCACCTGCGCAAGCAAGGAGGCCGCAGTGTCGGCAACGCGCTCGCCCTGCTCCGTGTCGACGCGAAATCGCCGCGCCATCGCGCGCACGCTGCGCACGCGGGCGTCCTCATTGGTGATGCGGCCGATCATGTCGTACAGGAGCCCCTCGCGCAGGCCCCCTTCCGTCGCGCGCAATCCCTTCAGCGCGAATACGTCGATCAGTTCTGCCAGGATCGCAAGCCCGCCGGGCAGCACCGCGAGGCGATCGTCCGAAATCCCCGGCAGCTTCAGGCGCTCGAGTTCCTCGGCCGCGATCGCCCGATCGATGAGGCTCTCGACCGAGGCCAGCGTCGTTGGTGCATCGCCACCCTCGATTTGCTGCACGAGATCCGCGATCGCACGCACGATGCCGGAACTCCCGACCACCTGGTCCCAGCCGAGCTTCAGGAACTTGCTGCGGACGGGCTCGAGCTCAAGCCGTGCGGCAAGGCGCGCGCGACGGAAGCGCTTGTCCGATAACTTACCGTCCGCGAAGTAGCGCACCCCCATCGCGACGCAACCCATGTCAAGGCTTTCGAGGAGGTCGATGTCACGGCCGGAGCCGATGATCAGTTCCGTGCTGCCGCCGCCGATGTCGATCACGAGTCGCCGCTTGCCCTCAACCGGTGTACTCGCCGCGACGCCGACGTAGATGAGACGTGCTTCCTCGCTGCCGGAAATGATTTCGATCGGGTGACCGAGCGCGGCGCGCGCCCTTTCGAGAAAACCCGCCTTGCGGCGCGCCTTGCGCAGAGCGTGCGTCGCGACGACACGCACATTGTCGGATTCGACGGCGCGCAGCCGCTCGCCGAAGCGCTCGAGGCAGGCCATGGCGCGTGCAACCGCCGGGCCGTTGAGGCGTCCCTGATCGTCGACGGCTTCCGCCAGGCGCACCGACTCGCGCAGGCGATCGATGATCGTCACCTGCCCGTGTGTAAAACGCGCAACGACAAGATGGAAGCTGTTCGAACCGAGGTCGACTGCGGCTAGCAGTTCGGGTGTGCGTCGGGTCTTGTCGGACATCCCACGGAGGGTATCAGTGCTGCGCGCCCGGAGCAGCTGCGACTTTTCGGTGGCGTACGTCGATCCCACGCACGATGAAGACCACCTGCTCGGCCACGTTCTTGGCGTGATCGCCGATGCGTTCGAAAGCCTTTAGCGCCAGGACGATGTCAAGCACGGCCGGCATGGCGTCCGCGGACTCGAGCATGAGGGTGGTGAGGCGCCGCACGGCCGATTCAAACTCGGAATCGATTTCCTTGTCGCGGCGCCGGACCTGATCGGCGAGTTCCGCGTTCATGGTGTCGAGCGCGACCACCGCGTCACGCAGCATCCCGAGTCCGAGCTCCGCCATCTGCCGGACCGGCTGGGCGACGACCGCAGCCGCGCGACGTGCTCCGGGTACCTGGATCCGCAGCGCGATCTTGGCGACCTTGCGTGCTTCATCCCCGGCGCGCTCGAGGTCGATGGCCGCGCGCGTGATCGCGCGGACGAGGCGCAGGTCGACGGCGAGTGGCTGGTGCCAGGCAAGCAGACGTTCACTGTGCTCATCGATGACGACATCGTAGCCGTTGACCTGCGGCTCACGCGCGAGCACCTGCTCCGCGCGTGCCATGTCGCCCTGTACGAAGGCTTCACTCGCGCCGGCGACCTGATCGATCACGAGGCCGCCCATGGCGAGCATCTCGAGTCTGAGGCGCGCGAGGCCCTGCTCGAGCGATTTCGAGGCATGGCCTTCCGGGGCGGGCGTCGCATCCGGTGATGCGTTGGTCACGTCGGTTTCTGTCGTCTCAGCCATATCGTCCGGTGATGTAGTCTTCGGTCGCTTTCTTCCCGGGGTTGGTGAAGATCTTGCTCGTTGCGTCGACTTCGATCAACTCCCCGAGGTACATGAAGGCCGTGTAGTCTGAAACGCGGGCGGCCTGCTGCATGTTGTGCGTCACGATGATCACCGTCACCTGCTCGCGCAGCGTCGTGATCAGTTCCTCGATCTTGGCGGTCGCGATCGGGTCCAGGGCCGATGTCGGCTCGTCAAACAGCAGGATCTCCGGGTTCGTCGCGAGCGCACGGGCGATACAAAGCCGCTGCTGCTGGCCGCCGGAAAGCGCGAGAGCCGATTCATTGAGCCTGTCCTTGGCCTCGTCCCAGATCGCCGCCGAGCGCAGGGCTTTTTCCGCTTCTTCCTGCAGGAGCGAGCGATTGCGCATGCCGCGAAGTCGCAGGCCGTAGGCGACATTGTCGAAAATGCTCTTCGGAAACGGATTCGGCTTCTGGAACACCATGCCGATGCGCATGCGCACTTCGATCGGATCGACCTCGGGCCCGATGAGATTCAAGTTGTCCGGATAGAACATGATCTCGCCCTGGTAGCGCGTGCCGGGGGTGAGGTCGTGCATGCGGTTGAAGCAGCGCAGGAACGTGCTCTTGCCGCACCCGGACGGCCCGATGAGCGCCGTCACGCGGTGCTCCGGGATCTCGATGCTCAGGTTCTTGAGGGCGTGTGTCGGGCCATAGTGAAAATCGAGTGCCTGCACGCGTGCCTTGAGCGGCGGGCGTTCGCTCGCGGGCTTCAGCGCGCGATCCGTTGGAACCGCGATGCGGCGCGCGCCGTGCACCGCTGATGCGGCCTCGTCGATGGATTCGTTGCTGGCCATGCTGCTCATTTGAATTGCTTCACCAGTCGTTCGCTCTGCGGCTTCGATGACATTCATGTCGGGCACGATATTTGTCTCGGGGTGAGTCGGGTCACGCGGCGCAGCTCGAAATCCCCAATTGTTGCCTGCCGGTCTCCCAATTTGTTCTCTGCTTCTCCGACCTGGGTCGACCGTCCCCCACACTCTACGAGACGCCGTCGTACCCAATCAACCCAGGCCCCAAATTGGCGTCGCGTCACCCCTTGCGGCAAGTATCGTGTCCCGCCGATCTACGCGGACCCCGGCGTGTTGCGCCGCTGAACCAGTTCCGCTGCGGCATCCTCCAGCGAACGGTGGCGCACATCCCTGCCAAGCACCATGTAGACGACGTACTCGCAGATGTTCTTGGCGTGATCGCCGATTCGCTCGAACGCGCGTGCAACCATCATCAGGTCCAGCGACCGACGGATGGTGCGCGGGTCCTCCATCATGAAGGTGATGCACTGACGCTGGACGGCCTCGAATTCCGCATCGAGCAGGCGGTCACGTCGCGCGTTCACGATGGCGGCGTCGCCGTCGATGCGCGAGAACGCATCGAGCGCTCCATGCACCTGCTCGATGGCGAGCCGCGCCAGATGTTTCAGCTCCCGATAGCGATCGGACGGCCGGTCTATGCCATGCAGGCGGGATGCGGCGTAGGCGACCTTTTCGCCCTCGTCGCCAACGCGCTCGAGATCGGTAATCGTCTTAATCACGGCGACGATCAGGCGCAAATCAGACGCCGCGGGACTGCGCGTGGCCAGGATGCGTCCGCAGTGTTCGTCGATCGCAACTTCGAGGCCATTGATTTCGTGATCGCGCTGCGCGGCCTGTTCCGCGAGCCTGCTGTCACCGCTCAAGAGTGCGGCGACGGCATCCGATAGCTGCTGTTCGACGACGCCGCCCATCTGCAGCACGCTGTTGCGCAGCTTATCGAGGTCCTCATTGTAGCGGCTGAGGATGTGATGAGTGAGATTGGCAGATTCCATCGCGGGCCTTGTCCTGATTGGTCACTACTGCGCAGCTAGCGCGGTCGAATTGTCATCGAAACCCACCGCTCACGGCCTCTGCTGCAATAGAAGTGTCATGTCGGACACCCGGACGGCAGCATACGACCGCTTTGTGACTGATTCATGTCATATGGCTCCCGCCGACTGGCCGGAGAGTCCCAAGTTGCGGGTACTGGCTTGCCCGCCGGCGTCGATGCGTTTATAAAGCGCCACGCCGCGCGCTCCAGTGACACTGTCAGCACCTGCGCGATTGTGGCCGAGGTACAACAGAAGACGATGTCGCAGGCGCTCGACCTGACCAAAGCCCTCATTGCTCGGCCATCGGTCAGTCCGAACGACGGGGGTTGCCAGGAAATTCTGGCCGCACGTCTGGCGGCCGCCGGCTTTGCCGTCGAGCCGCTCCCGTTTGGCTCCGTAACCAATTTCTGGGCTCGCCGCGGCAAGGCGGGTCCGCTCTTCTGTTTTGCCGGGCATACAGACGTTGTGCCTACCGGCCCACTGGAGGAGTGGTCAAGCAATCCTTTCACGCCTACCGAGCGAGACGGTCACCTGTTCGGCCGCGGTGCGGCCGACATGAAGAGCGGGCTTGCCGCGATGATCACTGCGACGGAAGACTTCGTGCGCCGTCACCCCCGGCACAAGGGATCGATCGCGTTTCTCATTACGAGCGACGAAGAAGGGCCCTCGGTCGACGGCACGCGGCGCGTTGTCGAGCATCTCCTGGCCCTGGGCACGAGGATCGACTGGTGTGTGGTTGGTGAGCCGTCCAGCGAACAGGACTGCGGCGACACGATTAAAATTGGGCGTCGTGGCTCTCTGTCGGGCCGGCTCATCGTTCACGGCGTGCAAGGCCACGTGGCCTATCCGCAGCTGGCCGACAACCCCGTACACGCGTTGGCGCCCGCCCTCGCGGAGCTTGCTGCGCGCGAATGGGACCAGGGCAACGCGCATTTTCAGCCGACCAGCTTTCAGGTATCGAACATTTCCGCCGGAACCGGCGCGCCGAACGTCATTCCCGGGGAACTGAAGGCGCGATTCAATCTCCGCTGGTGCCCAGAGCAGACCCTTGCAGGATTGCAGCAGACCGTCGAGGAGATCCTGCGGCGCCACGGCGTCAGATACACGCTCGAATGGTTCGTCTCGGGTCTGCCGTTTTACACACCGCCGGGCGTCCTGACCGACGCCGTGTCGACGGCGGTCGCAACCGTGGTCGGACGCAATCCGAAACTCTCCACGGACGGCGGCACCTCGGACGGCAGGTTTATCGCACCGACTGGCGCGCAGGTCGTCGAGCTCGGCGTCGTTAACGCGACCATTCACAAGGTCAACGAGTGCTGTCGCGTACGCGACATCGATACGCTCGAGCAGATCTACATTCGCTTGCTCGAAGGGCTGCTCGGGAACTGACTCTCGACGCCAGTTGCCGCTCGACGTGGCTGCACGCCCCCGCCACGGCCACCTGATGATCGCCTGCCAGGCGTGTCCGCTTCGTCATCTCTCTGTCATAAGCGCTCGGTAACGTGCGGCTGCTGGCTGCGGGGACGTATGTGGCAACACCGCAACTGTCTAGCCCGAACCGTCGCAACTCGCAGCCGCGACACAAACCACTACCCACCGAAAAGGAAGGAACATGAGCTCCAAGCGCAACTTGGCCGCAGCCGTGATCGCCGCTTTGGCTGCCACGAGCATGACTGCAAACGCCGATAACGCGACCGAGGAAAAGACAACGGTTGGCGGCAAGGCGTTCATCGACCTCACCAACATTCAGCAGGAATCCGACGGCGTAGACACGGCGGCAACTGGCACCGGCGTCGACGTCAAGCGCTTCTACCTCTCGGTGTCGCATACGTTCGACGACATGTGGTCGGCGAATGTCACGAGCGATTTCAACTACGTGAGCAACGACGCCGAGACCCAGCTCTACATCAAGAAGGCCTACCTGCAGATGAAGATCTCGGACGGGTTCGTCGCGCGGATCGGCTCGGCCGACCTGCCCTGGGTGCCGTTCGTAGAAGACCTGTATGGATACCGCTATGTGGAAAACGTGCTGGTCGACCGACTGAAATCGGCACGTTCGGCAGACTGGGGCGTACACGCAGGCGGGCAAGTTCTCCGACGGGCTGTTCAGCTATGCCGTATCCGCAATCAACGGCAACGGCTACAAGAACCCGACGCCGACGAAAAGTGTCGACATCGAGGGCCGATTCGCAGTGTCTCCGGTCAAGGGACTTACCTTTGCGGCCGGCTTTTACTCCGGCAAGCTCGGCAAGGATGTCGAGGGAGGCACACCGACTGGGCACACGGCGACCCGGTTCACGGCGCTCGCTGCCTACGTCGCTCCGAGATTCCGCGTCGGCGCGGAATATTTTGAGGCCGACAACTGGACCCAGGTGACATCCGTGCCATCTACAAGGCCGACGGGTTTTCCGTCCGGGGCTCATTCAACTTCACCGACAAGCTGGCGGGGTTCGCGCGCTTTGACGAGTCCAAGCCGCACAAGGATCTGACACCTGACCTCAAGATGAGTACTACAACGCGGGTATCGCTTACAAGCCGCGCAAGAACATCGACCTCGCGTTCGTCTACAAGCACGGCAAGGTTTTCGAGAACGGCACCATCAGCACCAGCAACGGCACGATCGGCGGTGTCACTGACGGCAAGAGTGACGAGATTGGCCTCTGGGCGCAGGTGGCATTCTGATGCCAAGCTCGTCGAGCTGACATCCTCGCCGGGCATACGAAAGCGGCCGCATCATTACGATGCGGCCGCTTTCTTTATTGGGCTGGAAGAAATCGTCGCGCTCGACTTACTCGACGCGGCGTTCGCCGCCACCGAAGAGGCCCGCAATGACACGCGCCACGATGCTCAGGAACAGCACGAACGCTGTGATGAGGAGCGCCCCGGTCCAGGCGAGGCTCTGCCAGTTCGTGTAGGGGCTCATCGCGAACTGGAAGATCACGACCGGCAAATTCGCCATCGGCGAGTTCAGGTTGCCGGTCGAGAACTGATTATTGAGCGCGGTGAACAGGAGCGTGTTGTTCCTCGCTGGTGATCCGTGCAATGGCGAGCAGTACCCCCGTCAACAAGCCGTTTGGCGTGACCCTATAACCCACCGGGTAATCGTGCGCCAAAGCGGCGCTCCAGATCGCTGCGCAGCCCTGCCGCATCGCTTCTGGAATAAGCCGCAGCATGTCGTCGGTCGTGCGCACGATGACAGGAATCGCGATGATCGCGAGCGCGACGGCCCCGGCGATCGCTGAAAAATGGCCCATGGTCACGACCAGCAGCGTAAAGGCCGATGACGATGGACGGCGCGCTCAGCAACACGTCATTGATGAAACGCACCGCGTAGCTTCAAGCGGTTGCTCTTCCCGTACTCGGCGTACGTTGCCGCCAGCATCTTGCGAAAGGTAGTTGGAGAATAGGAAGTTGGTGCCAGAGCCGTCGGAACGATACACGGGCGCGATGGCCTGGTCCGGAAGAGCGACCTTGGGATTGAGACTCTTGATGCGGGGGTCGTTCCATTTCTGGATGTCGCCCACGTATATGCCGGCGACTGTCGGACCGTCCAGGACCAATTCACCGGGCTTTACGCCCGACAGGTTCGCGACCGGCACCACACCGCCGATGATCATCGGGAATTGCACGAGGTTCGAGGCCTTTACGTCGTCCGGCTTCAATGGCATGTCCGAGGCGCCGAACGTGACCGTTGCGGCCTTGATCTGCTTGATGCCGCCGCCAGACCCGATCGACTGGTACTTCAGTCCCACGCCGGTCTTCTGTTTGTAGGCCTCGGCCCACTTGGCGTAGATCGGGTACGGGAAAGTCGCGCCGGCGCCGGAGATTTCCGCCGCTGTGGTGGTCCCGGCCAGGCATATCGTGGCGGCAACGGATGCCAAGCCGGCGGCCAAGCGATTGATCTTCTTCATCTCCTGGGTCTCCTTCGATTGGGTAAAGCAGGCGCGAGCGCGCCACGCGCGATATTGAGAGCCATTTGTGTGACATGGAGATGACAACAGCGGCCGGCGCCAAATTTTACTGTCGTCGAGGTCCGCATGCCCGAACTTTCCTTTCGGACGTACATCGCAGGCCGACTGGACTCAATCACCGGCACATTGTCGGGCCGACGCAGTTCGGGCTTGCGATATGGGAATCCTGCAGCGTAGCTGCGCGTTCAGGCGGCATCGACCAGTCGCTCATCGTCCGCCGCGGCGCCGCGTTCCTGTCCGCTGCCGTGGGGCCATTCCACGATCCTGAGTGCGCCCCGGAAATCCTCGACCAGCATCGAGCAGCTCTCGACCCAGTCGCCGTCGTCGCGAAGGAACCCCGTCGACTTCCCGCATCATGGGTCGATGGATATGGCCGCAGACGACGCCGTCGACGCCGCGGCGCCGGGCTTCGTGCGCCACCGCATGCTCGAAGCTTTCGATGTATTCCATGGCCGAGCGCACCCTGGACTTGAGGAACGCCGCCAGCGATGCCGGCCGCAGGCCGAGCAGCCGGCGAATGTCGTTGACGGCGGGATTGGCGGCGAGCAGGAAGTCGTAGAGATGATTGCCGAGCCAGGCGAGCCAGGGGCTGCATTTCACGACACTGTCGAATTCGTCACCGTGCACGAGCCAGAAGCGGCGGCCGCCGCCGCCGTATAGATCATGTCGCGTGCGATCGCGACTCCGTTAAAGCTCGCGCCGACATATGCCCTGAGTTCCTCGTCATGGTTACCCGGCAGGTACACGACCTTCGTCCCGCCGTTCGCGAGGCGGAAGATCGTGCGCAGCACCTCGTTGTGCTCGCGGGGCCAGTACATCGAGCGGCGCATGCTCGACAGATCGACGATGTCTCCGAGGAGGAACAACTGGTCGATCCGTACGCGCAGAGGAAATCGAGGAGCGGCGCAGCGGCGCAGCCCCGGAAGCCGAGGTGAACGTCTGAGATGAAGACAGAGCGCAGATGCAGCAGCGGTTCGGTGCGCATGGCGGGAATGGATTTCTCCGTCGGCACGCGACAAGCATCACTGCCCCCTGTGACAGTTTGTTGAAAGTTGGGAGACTTTTATTGTTATTTATCCGCCTGCTAGCACACTTTCCTGATCTTTGGTTTTATTACCCCCCTTTACGTGCAGGGCGCCATCGCCCATCAACTGCGGGCGGACAGGCGATAACCGACGCCGCGAACTGTCTGCAGGTAGTCGCAAGCCCAATGTCGGCGAGCGCTTGGTACAATCGCCGGACATTCACATCAACCGTCCGCTCATCGACCCCTGCCGCCTGTCCCCAACGGTCGACCAGCTGGGTGCGTGACAGCGCTCGGTCGCGGTACGCCATGAAGTGAGCCAGGAGTTTCAGCTGCGCTCCCCGCAACGCGAGTATGACGTCGCCGACGTAGGCGCGCCGATCCGCGAGATCAAGCGTCAGGACCCCGACTTCGATCCGGTTGTCCGCGTCCAGGCGCCAGCGGCCGCGCAGCAGCGCGTTGACGCGCGCCACGAGTTCCCGGAGCGAACACGGCTTGGTGAGGATCGTCGGCGCCGACTTCAAGCCCGGCGACGATGTCGGACTCGGACGCGAGCGCGGAATTGATGAGCACCCGGATCTCACGGCGGCCACGTTGCTCGCGGACGCAGGTGAGAACCTCGATCCCCGACGCATCGGGCAGATTCCAGTCGAGGAGCAGGAGATCGGGCGGCGCTTCCCGTATGTTCCTCAGCACCTCCTTCGTGTCCTTTGCGATCGCGGCCCTCAGACCCGCCGCGCACAAGCTCGCTCGAGCGGCTTCGCGATGCGCCACATCCGGATCGAAGACCAGAATTCGTTCGCCGCTCATGCAACCACCCTGTCGAAGGGTGGAATTAGAAGTAGGCGAGTTGACAACGAGGTGACAGTGCCGCCGATCGCGCAGGGCTCGTGTCGTACGAACGTAGCGATTGTGTCGGCGCCGGTCCTGTCAGCCCGGTCGCCGGCGGCGCGCAGATTGAAGAAAAGTCCCCAGACCGCGAGTGCCGTGCAGACGATCAGCACCCAGGCAGGCATCGCGAGGCCGAGAAAGGTCCAGTCGATCTTGGCGCACTCGCCGTCGCCGCGAAGGACGGTCTCGATCACGTTTCTGAGCGGCAGAACCTGGAGGAGCTGCTCGAGCGGTGCACCGCAGGCCGGCACCTTGTCCGCAGGCAGGCTCTGGATCCAGAGGTGTCGCCAAGCCACCGCAACTCCGGCCGCCGCCGCCAGCGTGAGGAGCGCCGCATAAATCCTGCTGCCGGTGCGGCCCGGATCATGAAGCGCGGCTATCAGAAAGATAAGTCCGACTGCGATGACCGCGAGGCGCTGGAAGATGCAGAGCGGACAGGGCACGAGGTTCAGGGCATGCTCGGCGTACAGCGCATAGGTCATGAGCGCGGCACAGGCGGCAAATCCGAGGAGATTCGCGACTCTCTTTGACATCGGACTTAAGGATCGTGCGCCTAGCGATAGCGGACCGCGAGCTCGCGCTCGATCTCGTCGAGTTCAGTGTGGCGCACGTCCTTGCCGTGCACCATGTAGATCACGTATTCGCAGAGGTTCTTCGCGTGATCGCCGATGCGCTCGAGCGCACGCACGACCCACATCACATCGAGAGCCCGCCGGATCTGCCGCGGATCTTCCATCATGAATGTGATGCACTGGCGCTGGATCGACTCGTATTCTTCGTCGATGGTCCGGTCTTCGCGGGCAACGCGCAGCGCCGCCTGGGGGTCCATGCGCGCGAAGGCATCAAGCGCATCGTGCACCATGCGCGCAACCTGCCGGCCGAGATGCTTCACTTCGCGGTAGCTGTCAGCCGGGCGTTCAACCGCAGCGAGTCGTGCAGCGATATTCCCGATCTTCTCGCTCTCATCGCCGATGCGCTCGAGGTCAGTGATTGTCTTGATGATCGTCACGATGACCCGCAGGTCCCCGGCCGTGGGCGCCCGCGTCGCCAGGATGCGGCTGCACTCCTCGTCGATCGCGATTTCCATTTCGTTGACCTTGCGGTCGTCGACGACGACTTCCTGGCCGAGCGCACTGTTGCCATCCACGAGCGCCGCGACGGCCTTCTGCATCTGCTGCTCGACGAAGCCACCCATGGCGAGCACCTTGGCACGCACGCTCTCGAGGTCCTCGTTGAACCGCCGCGAAATATGGTGAGAGAGATCCGAGGTTTCCATGGGACTTACGGTCCGTTGAGCGCGCTTGAAACGCCGCCAATCTAACACAGGAAAATGAGTCGCCGCAGGTCAGCTCGCCGCCCGGCGCGCCTCGTCAATCAGGCGCGCGCGTGGAAAATGACAGGTGAAGGTACTGCCCCGCCCCTCCTCGCTGACAATTTCGAGTTCGGCATCGTGCCGCTGCAGGGCGTGCCTGACGATGGCGAGTCCAAGACCCGAACCGCCGGTCGCCCTGGAGCGGCCGGCATCGACCCGGTAGAACCGCTCCGTGATGCGCGGAATATGTTCGGCGGCGATGCCGATGCCAGTATCGCTGACCGAAACGTGGCCACCGCTTTCGTCCGTCCACCAACGGATGTCGATCCGTCCGTCGTCGGGCGTATAGCGCACCGCATTCTGGATGAGATTCGAGAAAGCGGACTCGAGCTCCGCCTCGGTTCCCCGCAATTGCGACTGGGACTCGAGACTCAGATTGACCTCACGGGTTTTCGGCCCCGCGGCGATCGCGTCCTTGCGCAGCAGCGCGAGCAGCCCGCCCACGTCGACCGGCTCATCGCCCGCGCTGGCTCCGGCCGCCTCGAGCCGCGACAGTTCCAGGAGATCCCGCAAGATCGCATTCATGCGCTCCGCCTGCCGGCGCATTTCCCCGAGCGGCATCTGCCAGCTCTGTTCCAGAGACGGATCGTCGGCGAGCGTCTCGAGGTAGCCCATGATCACCGTGAGCGGCGTGCGCAGCTCATGCGACGCGTTGGCGACAAAGTCCTTGCGCATCGCCTCGATGTGCGTCTGCCGTGTGATATCGCGCACGAAGAGGATCTGCCCGCCCTCGCCATAAGGAATGACATGCAGCGCGAGCGTCGCGCCCCCATTCGGGTGCACCGAAACGACGACTGGCGAGGTGAAATCGCCCGTATCGAGGTAACGGACGAATTCCGGAGCGCGGATCAGGTTGTCGATCCGCAAGCCGATGTCGGCCTTCTGCTTCAGCTCGAGGAGCTGGCGCGCGCGACGATTGAACCATTGGATTTCGCGATCCGGGGTCAGCATCACAACGCCGTCCGGCATGGCGGCCGCCGAACGGCGGAGCTCCCGGAACATCCGGATGAAGCGCTGCTTGTGGTAGCGCTTGCGCCGGTTGAGCCGCACGATCTGGGCGATCGCATCGCCCCAGACGCCACCGACATTGGGTGGATCGATTTCACTGCGGCGGGCGAGCCAGTGATTCAGCCGATACAGATTGAAGAGCTGGTAGGCAAGGTAGCTGCCGAAGACGCCGGCGACCCACCATCCGATGCCGCCAATAATCCAGCCACCGAAGAGCGCGAGCGCGAGGACGATGACGAGCCGCGCGATGACATAAGACCAGGCGGAATTCATGATTCGCACCTCGCGCCCATTGTAGCAGGCGCGGCGGGCCGCTCAGGCGACACGGGTAGAGAAGCGGTAGCCGGATCCTCGTACGGTCTGCACGAAGCGGTCGTAGCCGAAGTCCTCGAGCGCCTTGCGCAGGCGCCGGATGTGGACGTCTATCGTGCGCTCCTCGACGTAAACATTGCCGCCCCAGACCCGATCGAGAAGTTGCGTACGCGTGAAGACCCGATCCGGATGCGTCACGAAGAATTGCAGCAGGCGATACTCCGTAGGACCGAGATTCACCGTGCGCTCACCGACCGACACCCGATGGCTCGCCTGGTCGATCACGAGTCCGTCCACCGACAAAGTGTCGCCCGATGCGCCGGCCGGACCCCGTCGCAGTACGGCGTGAATTCGGGCAACGAGCTCGCGCGCCGAAAACGGCTTCGTCACGTAATCGTCCGCGCCGCTGTCCAGGCCCGTGACCTTGTCCTGCTCAAGGGCGCGGGCGGTGAGCATGATCACCGGAATCTCGCGGGTTTCCTTGTCGCGCTTGATGAGGCGCGTGAGTTCGAGGCCGCTCATGTCGGGCAGCATCCAGTCGACGAGCATGAGGTCCGGTCGCCGGTCTGCGACCTGGGCGCGGGCGGCACGGCTGTCCTCGGCCTCGACGACGTCGAAACCGGCACGACGAAGGCCGAACGCGACCATGTCGCGGATCGGTTGTTCGTCTTCAACGATGAGTATGGTGCGTGCAGCCATGCCGTGACAGATTTGTGACCGACTCATTACAAACGGTTTCGATGACAGCCGTATGAAAATCTAGGGAAGATTCACCACCTTGTCGCGCAGATAGACGGGCACTGCCCGCTCCGCATCGCGGGCGTGGCCCGCAGCGAATTCGCACATGCCGATTCGGACCATCTCATGCGCGCGGGGCAGGAGTTTCGCGTCGACCGCTGCCGCCTCGATGCCGAGCCGTGCAGCGAGCTCGGGATATGCGCCAAATCCGGTGCCTACCCCGATCCAGCTCAAACGGGCGGGCGTCGGTTCGTTGAGGATGACTGCGTCCGGCGCCGTTACGCGCTCATCACCGAGCGGCTCGATCGAGCGCGCCGCCCCGCGTTGAAACGCTCCCCAATACACCTCCGACATCCGCGCATCGATGCACGCCAACGCGGCATTGCCCGGGGCTTGCAACAGCGCCCGCTCCGCGAGCGCGGCGAGCGATGACACTGGAATGACCGGGAGGTCCGCACCGAAGGCAAGTCCCTGGGCCACGGCAGCCGCAATTCGCACACCGGTAAAGGCACCGGGTCCGCGACCGAAGGCGATCGCATCGAGCGCGGTCAGGGCGATCCCCGCCTCGGCCAGGATTTCATCGATCATCGGCAGGATGCGCTCGGCATGACCACGGCCTGGCTCTTCGTAGCGCGCCAGCACGGTCTCCCCGATGCCGAGTGCGACGGAACAGGCCTCCGTCGCCGTATCGATCGCAAGAATCTTCATTGCGGCCATTGTCGCATGGCCGGCCCGTCAGACCGCCCGGGCCCTGGGTTCGGCGAGGCGGCCCCGCAGGAATTCGATGGCTTCAGCTGCCGTGCGGACGACCGGCATCGGCGGCAGGCTCGCAAGCAGCACGCGGCCGTAGGATTTCGTCGTGATTCGCGGATCGCAGATCGCGATCACGCCGAAGTCCGACGCATCCCGGATAAGCCGCCCGGCGCCCTGCTTGAGCGCGAGGGCAGCCTGGGGCAGCTGATGCTCGACGAATGGGTTGCCGCCGCGGCGGCGGATGCCCTCGATTCGCGCCTTGAGCACCGGATCGTCCGGGGAGGCGAACGGCAGCTTGTCGATGACGACGACACAGAGGGCGTCGCCCTTGACGTCGACGCCCTCCCAGAAACTCGAGGTTCCAAGCAGCACCGCATTGCCAAGCTCGCGAAAACGCCGCAGCAGCACCTCCCGTGGCGCTTCCCCCTGCACGAGTAGCGGATAGCGCTGGCGACCGGCTTGCGTTCGCAGCAAATGCGCGGCCTGCGCAAGCGCGCGATGGCTCGTGAAAAGCAGGAACGCGCGGCCGCCCGCTGCTTCGACCAGCGGCCAGGCGGCTTCGACGACTCTCGCGGGATGCTCGGGGTCATTGGGATCGCCGTCGATTTGCGGCAGGTAGAGGCGCGCCTGGCGCTCGAAGTCGAAGGGACTTGCGATCTGGACCGTGCGCGCCGCGTCGAGCCCCAGCCGCCGGGTGAAATGCTGGAAATCCTCGCCGACCGCGAGCGTCGCAGAAGTGAAGATCCATGCCGTCGGACGCGACGTCACGATCTGCCGCATGCGCTCGGCCACTTCGAACGGTGTGAAGACGAGCGCGAAGCCGCGCGTATGCACATCGACCCAGCGCAAGCCGCTCTCTGCGTCGAGGGCGAGGTACTGCTCCAGATGAGAAGCGATTTCTGCGGCTCGCCGCGCACTGTTGCCGATGCCCGGGCCACCGCCCAGAGCCTCAAGGGCGCGCGCGGCGTTCGCCAAGTCGACGGCGAGATCGGCGAGCTGCTCGATGCCTGCATCGTCGACCTGGGCCCAGTCAAGTCGCTGAGGCCGCCCGAGATTGCGGGCGATGGCGGAGACAGCCGCTTCTAGTCCCTTGAGGAGCGCCGCAAGATCAGCGCTCACCTGGCCTTGCGCAGCCACTTCCGCGAGCGCATCGCGTGAGAGCTGCACGATCGAGCGCGACCCGACGGTGAGGCCAAAGAACTGCCCGGCAATGTCGGGAATCTGGTGCGCCTCGTCGACAATCAGGGCATCCGTCCCGGGCAGCAAGTCGCCAAATCCTTCCTCTTTCAGCGCAAGGTCCGCGAGCAGCAGGTGATGATTGACGATGACGATGTCGGCCGCCTGCGCTTCCCGGCGCGCGGCGATCAGGTGGCAGCGGCTGAATTGCGCGCATTCGCTGCCGAGGCAATTCTCGCGGGTCGAAGTAACAAGCGGCCAGACTGGATCCTGATCGGCGAGGTCGGTCACCTCGCTCAACTCGCCGCTCCGCGTTGCCTGGGACCAGACCCGCACGCGCTCAAGGGAGCTGCGCGCGTCGCGCGACAGGTCGAGCGTCATGCCCTGGGTCGCTAGCTTCAGTCGGTGCAGGCACAAGTAGTTGGTGCGGCCCTTGAGCACCGCCACCTTCACGGGACGTCCCAACGCCTGCGCCACGGCGGGCAGGTCGCGGTGAAAAAGCTGGTCCTGCAGCGTCCGGGTGCCGGTCGAAATAATGACGTGACGGCCGGAGAGAAGCGCCGGCACGAGATAGGCGTACGTCTTGCCCGTGCCGGTGCCGGCCTCGACCACGAGAGTGCCGAGATCCGCGAGCGCAGTGCCTACCCAATGGGCCATGTCCTGCTGCGCCTGGCGCGCCGCAAAGCCCGGAATGCGTTCCGCAAGCGGGCCGTCACTTCCGAGAATGTCGCTGTAGTCGGATGTGATCCTAGTGGCTGGTAAGGGAGCGGAGATCAGAGCCCAGATCCTTGAACGTGTCCTGGTCGGCCTTGATCCTGAGTTTAATGAAAGGACCCTGATCGGTGTAGCGCGCAGCGGAGAAATCGCGGTCGTCAAATCCGGCGAAATTGTAGCCAAATGAGACCCAGACGTTCTTCGCGAAGCTCACGCCGAGGTCGACGCCCATCGCATACTCGGCCACGGCCGCATCCCAGGAGTGCAGGACTGTCGTGTGCAGGCCGATGTCGTAGCGCCGGTTGAGGTCGCGCCTGAGGTCGAGACCGACGAGATCGCTGTACCCATCATAGGCGACGCCGTCGTAGGTCGAGCGCGCATAGCGGGACCCGTACTGCACACCGAACTGCGTGCGGCTCCCGAGCTGCCAGTTGGCATTCAAATTGTTGACGACGCGCCGGCTGTCAGTCTTGCCAGCGAGGGCCGACTGCTCGTCGTAGATGAGATCGAGCCGGTCGAGCAGCATCCAGCTCTTGCCCACCGGCCGATACGCCCAGCTGAAGCGGATGTCGCTCGTGATTGAGTCGGTGCCGAGCGTCAGGTCGCTGTTGGTGATGAATGCCGTCATGCTGAGCGCCTGTCCCGCGACCGGCTCGCGATAGAGCCCGCCCGCGTACGTGATGCGCTCCTCGAGATCGGAGTTGCGGTACTCGAGCCGTGACGTGAACGTCCAGTCGGTCTTGCGATAGAGCACGCCGAGGAAGGTCGCGAAGAAGTCATCATCGAGCGAGCCCGACGCGAGCGGCGCGTTTGGATTGAACGGCAGCGTGCGCGCGTCCCTGAGTGTATTCGACTGGTCGATGCCGACATCGAGCGCCCAGTGCTTGTTGACCTGCCAGCCCTGCGTGAGTCCGGCCGAAGCGAAGGTGCGCGGGCCGTATTCGGTGGTTTCCTGCGTGACGCTGCTGCGCAGCTGCGCGCGGTTCCACGGGGTCGCGCGCACGCCGAAGCGCGTCATGTCGCTCGCGATGTTCTCGCCGTCGGCGTGCTCGTACTCGGCGAAGAGCGTCGCGTCGGGCTTCAGGTGATAGTCGACGCCGACGGTCGAGCGCTGCGGATAGTCGATGCTCGCGTCGTTGCCATTCAGGGTCACGTCGGTTGCCCCGCGCAGCGTGAACATGCCGCCCAGCACGTCAACGCTACCCGTGGCATAGGCGGCATCGGAGCGCTGGTCCTCGCCACCCACGTTATCGTCCACGACATGATGCACGCCGACGCCAAGCGTCGCTGTCGAAGTCTGATAGCGCACTTCGCCGTCGGCAGCCGTGCGCTCCGCTCCGGTATCGAGCTGCTCCTGGCGGAACGCCTCGGCCATCACGCCCCAACGGTCGGTGAACTTGAAGAGGCCGTCGACACCCGCCTTGCGGGTGCCCGCCTCGCTCCCGGCCTGCTGGCCGATGCCGAAGCCGACGTCCTGCTGGCGCGCATACGCGTGCGCTTCGAGGCGATCCGACACGTGTTTCAGGTCGACGAGGTAAGCGTCAGCGCTCGACGCACGCGCCGGATCGTCCGACTCGCTGCGCGCGACTTCGGCGCGCAATTCGGTGCCGTGGCCGGGCGTCCAGCGCAGGTCGGCGCCGCCCACCTTGCCGTCGCCCTGCGACGCGCCCTCATCGACAAGACTCGCGCCGACTTCGACCTTGCCCTCCGCGAACTTCAAAGCCGCGCGGCCGCCCGCGGTCGTCTGCTCGGATGACGCAGCACGCGTTTCGTACTCTGCGACGACGAACACCGGGTTGAATTCGTTGTCGCGGCTCGGGACCGGTTCCTTGAAGAAGACCGTGCCGAGCTCGTAATCGATGTTGTAATCGAGGAAGCGCGCGAGCGGACGGGTCTCGAGGATATGCTCGCTGTGGAAGCGGTCGCGCACCTCGATGCGCATCTTGTCGCTGCCGATGACGATCGGACTCTGCGTCAGATGATAGAGGCCCGCCGTGCCGTCGCCCTGCAGGTCGTCGCGAACGTAGGTCTGGTCGGTGCGCGCCGCGAATGCGACGACTGCGACGTGCTCGCTCCCGTATTCCGTGCGCACGCCATTCATGCTGCGGCTGTAGCGCGTGAGTTCGGTGACGTTGAGGCCCGTGTCGTAGTCGCCGAACAGGGCGACGAACTGATCGCGCTCGAGCTTGACGTAGAGCTTGCGCTGGCTCGCCGCTTCGAAACGCTGCTCGCTGCCGTCACCGTAGATCGTGTAGTACTGGTCGGGCTGGATCGTCCCCGCGAGGCGCTCGCGTGCTGCCTCGGTGTCGCGGTCGCTGTCGTACGCGAGTGTCAGGAGGTAGTCACCCTTGATGCGGCCCTTCGCGAAGAATGCGACCCGGCCCTGATCATCGAAGCCTTCCTCGTGGCCGGCATCGGTCGCCGCCTGCATGTTCTCGCTGATCGTGTGATAGGCGCCGCTCCCCTCCGCGAGGCCGACCATCACCCAGTCCCGCGCCGCGGGCTTTAGCCATGCGCGTATCTCCTGCGTCTGCCGTTCGTTGTAACGCAGGTTCAGCACGACGGTCCCAGTCTCGGAGGTCGGTTCCAGCTCGATCTCGGCAATGCCGTCGTCGCCGACCGTGTAGGTCGGTTCGCGATTGCCGACCGCGACGAGCTGGTTGTCGTTCAGCGTCTCGACTTCCCACCAGGAACGGTACGGCGGCGAGACATTGAAGACACCGAGGGTCCCGCGACGGGCAGGATGTCCGGCGCTATCGAAGAGCCGCAGTGTGATCACAGGCCGCGTGCGCCCATCGGCAACGAGCTTCGATTCGGAAGTCAGGAGTTCCGCGCGCACCGGCCCGCCCGAGTAGTGAACGTCGCGCTCGAGCCGCTCGACTTCCTGTCCCTGGCCATCGATCACCACCGCCGTCAGCCGGTTGTCGCCTTCGGCGAGCGCGACGCCGCGCCAGTTGCTGACTGCAAAGGTCTTTTCGGGATTGGCAGTCGCGCCGTCGAACGTGACGTCGTTGACGCGAACACCATTCACGAGGAGCTGCACCTTCTGGTCGTAGCGATGCTCGATGGCGACCTTGAGGCTCGGAATCGGCGGGTTGAAGTCCTTGACGGGCGCGACCCATGCGATGGCCGGCGTTACGATCACTGCTGGCGCTGGCGACGACGGCGGCGGCGACGTTACCGCCTCGGCGCTCGACGTCGGCTCAGGCCGCTCGCCGGGCAGCCGGCTGTAGACAATGATTCCCCGGGTTGCGCTCGTTGCCAGCGGACTTTCGCCCTGCACCACGGTCAGCGTGCCGTCGGAAACAGGCCGCATTCCCGTGATGCTGACTTCGACCCGCCGGTTCTTCGCAAGACTCGCGGCATCCGTACCGACCTCTATCGGCTCGTCGGACCCGCGACCCAGAATCTCGAACTGACCGCTGTCGAGGCCGAGCTTCTCGCGGAAATAGTCCGCCACCGTCCGCGCTCGTGCGAGCGACAGTTCGTTGTTGTCGGCGTAGAGACTCCGATTGCGCGGCGAGATCGGCGTGCCGTCGGTATGACCGACCGCACGAATGTGGATGTCGTTCACGCCGCGCCAGTCGCGAGCGATGCGATCGAGTTCCTGCCGGTCGGTCGCCGTGAGGTCCGTGCCGAGCACGTCGAAGCGCGGCACAAACGTATAGTGCGCCGACTGCTGCACCGCCGCCCCGCGTTCCAGGCGATTTTCGACACTCTCCGTCTTCTGGCTGCTCGCTGTCGGCGTGTCGAAGATGGCGACGGCTTTGAGCGCAAGCGCCCCGCGTGCGGCCGCACCGGGCTCAAGCTCGAAGTGCAAATCCCGGCTCCAGGGTGCAGGCGCTTCGCCGAGATTGAAACCGAGCACCGAGTCGTTGCCGGTCGGATCGTCGATGGCCTCGCCACCGAGCTGGGCAGTGCCTTTGCGGTACGAGAAGCCCGTGGGCAGCATCACGAGTACCCGAAGCTTGCCCACATTGACGCCAGTCACCTCGACCGGCAGCGTGACGCCGAGTCGCTTGCCATCCGCGTCGATGGTGCTAAGCATGCGCATCGTCACCGAGCCCGACGGCGGCGGCCGCCGCGTCAGTGTGAAGTCGGCGCGCCAGAGCGCCCCGCCGCGAAGGTCCACGAACTGCGAATACGGACGTCCGGCGAAGCGCGCGCGCTCCGTACACTCAGCTGCTTGCATGGCCGGCGGCACCGTCTCGGTGTCCATCTGCACGACGTGCGAACCGGGCGGAACGCCTTCGAAGTGATACTTGCCTTCCTTGTCGGTCACGGCGTAGCGGCCGTCCTCGAGGTACACGCGCACGCCTTCGACGCCCGGAGCACTGTTGACATCGATCGGGCAGTCACCTTCGACAACGCGGCCTGTGACGATCGCTGCGCTGTGCAGGAGCTCATCGCGGATCCGGATCGTCGCGCTCGCCTTGTTCGAAGCGACATTGCCGGAACCGACGGCCTGCACGTCGTTGGTGAGCTCCTTGCCATGCACGGCGCTCGTGAGTTCGAGGACGTAGCGGATCGTAAGCCGCTCGGCCGGCGCGAGATTGCCGGTCACGAATGTGAGCCGGCGGCCGGTTGCGTCGATGGCGGGATCGGCAGCAGGCGCGTCATTGATACGTGTCGAACCGCGGACGTACCGCGTGCCGACCGGCAGAGTGTCCACCGTGGTGACTGCGGGAAAGGCACCGCTTGTACCCGAGTTTTCGACGGAGACGTTGTACTGGATGAAGTCGCCGACCGCCGCCACCGCCGTGGGCGTCGTCTTGTCGACGGTGAGCGCCGTACCGGTCGGATCGAGCGGCACATCGATGTTGGCTGCCGGGGGCGTACCCACGCGGTAGGCATTGCCGAAGGATCCGGCGTTGAGCGTGAACGGCCCGCCGGCGAGTGCCTGCAGCTGGGCAATACTGACCGCAGAGGGGAATGCGAAGCTTGCCGGCGCCTCGACGACGAGACGATACATGCCGGCGTTCGGCACGACCGGGAATCGGAACCTCCCGGGCGCGAACGTATAGAGCGTGCCAGCCGAATCTGTGGCCTGCCCGCCCGCAAGGACATCCGACGGAAAGATACTGATGCCATCATCGCCGTAGACAGTGACCGGTTGTCCGGTGGTCGCGTCGACGATGTGGACGCGCGCGCCGTTGACAGCGGCACCCGTTTTCGAACTGAAGACGAGGCCGACCGGATCGAGCGCCGCGGTGTCTTGCACCGCATCGGTGGAATCGAGCGGATCCACATAGTCGGTGGTGACGTCGCTCGCGCGGGCGACCTGAAGAACACAATCATTCGCAGCGGCCGGGCCCACGGCTGAGGGGACATAACCGACGAATTCGCCGGTGTTCGGTCCGGTCTCCGTGAGCCGCAGGACTTCGCTGTCCCCCGTCGCCGTCGAATGCACGCGGATGTCGATCACGTCGAGGACGCCAGCGTCGCGGTTACGGTCACGATCCGTCACGTGGATGAAGAACGGCTCGCCACCGTGATACATCCCGGTGGCTGCCATGGGCACGGGCTGGGTCGGATCGAGTGTCTGTCCGCGGATCAGGACCGGATTCGCGAGCGGCTGATAGCTGCCACCCGAGAGGCAGGCGGTCGGTCCGCTCGTCGACGGCGACCCGGAGCCGGATGCCGTCGTGCGCACGAACTGAATGGCGGCACGCGACGGCGACGGTGCAACAACCGTCACGATTTCGTTGCTACGCAGATTGCTCGTAAGTCCGGGCGCGCGGTCGAAATGGAGCTCGGCGTAGTTGCGGATAAGCGTGCCCGGCGGCGTCACCGCCTGCGCATGAACGGTCGATGCCAGGAGTCCGGCGATGAGCGTGCAGAGAGTCGAAATCGCGACCCGCAGAAACGCGCACGAGGCGGCGGGGATTTCGCAATCCCCGCCGCCCCGGCGTTCCGGAGTAACGATCTCAGGCTCCTGCCGCCGACGCAGCGCGCGACGCAACGTGACTACGTTTCGCCATGCGCCCGGCAGCCGCAGGGCCGCGGCTCGCGGACTCATGAACTAGAAGCGGACGTCCGCTTTCGCTAGTTGATGGTCACGCGGAAGCGGATCACCGCCGCCTGCGCCGCGCCGCCGTTCGCAACCGTGATGCCCGCGGTCGGATTGACCGTAAGCGTCTGGCCCGCCCGGCTGCAGCCGTCTGCGTTCGTGTCAGCCCCCAACTCGGCCTTGCAGTAGCTCGGAGGACCGCCCGCCACCACGAGCTGCACATCCGACGCACCGGCGTTGTAGCCGCCCGTCGAGAACGTGAGCGTCGCGTCGAGTGCATCCTGGATCTGCACGTTGGTCGCGGGCACCGCGCCGCTGTTGGTGATGGTGACCACGTACTCCATCACCGAACCTGGCACGGCCAGCCGGTTCGCGCCGGCACCGTTGAAGGGATCGCTGATGATGGTCGAGGTCTTCTGGATGGTGAGCGAGGCCGACTGCACCGCGTATTGATCGTCCGCGGTTTCAATGCCGTCGACACCGTTGTCGCCGAAGAGCACGTCGACCGCGGCCGGGTTGTCCGTCGCGCTTGGCGTCTCGAGCGTCGCACCATTCGTGCCTGCAACCGCCGCCTGCCCGCGCAGGCGCACGTTCGCGTACGAATTGTTGGCGGTAGCGAGTGGCGTGTTCGCCACGATGAACACCGTGGCGCTCGCGTCGATCGCGAGCGTGTTGACGTTCGTCGCGGTATCGAACGCCGCGTCATACACGCCCGCCGTGCCACCGGCACCCGGATTGTCGACAAAGACGCGCAATGCGTTCATGTCGAAGTTGTCCGTGTGCGTGAACAGCACCGTGGCCGCGAGGTTCGACGCGGTGAGCGCGAAGCCTTCCGCGGCATTCGTGTTGTTCGTCACGGTGAACGCCGTTACGCCGTCGTTCTGCCCAGGGCTCACGTTGGTCGCGTTGCCGCTGACCTCCGCTACCGTGAACAGCACGCGCCGGTCGACGAGGAACGCCGTGCTTGCACCATTGCCGACGCCCGCATTCGAGTTGCCCGCGGGCGAACTCTCGATGGGCGTCTGCGCGGTGCCGCCGACGCTGTAATTCACGGTCGCACGATTGTTGACCGTGGTGCCCGCGGCGGTGCCCGTTGCATGGACGCTGCCGAAGGCAATCAAACCGAAGAGCGCCGCGCAGCTTTGCGCGATGGCCTTCGGCCTTATCTTCCAATGAACCGAGATCATTTCGGTACTCCTTCAAGGTCTGACGACAAAAACCTGAAAACTCCTCCGGATTCGCAAGGCTCCTCTTTGCGACAACGCCGCCGGGTCCTTGCGTACCCGGCGGCGTCGTTTCCCTCGCGGGAAAACTGTGAATCTGTGACTTCGTTACTCGAGCACGGCGCGAAACCGCGCATAGCCCTCCGCACCCGCGGCGAGCGCATGGCGCATCACCCAGCGGATGTTCGTGTACTCATTGGCGCGCGCCGCGCGCTCCGTGCCGTCGGCGTCCTTCTTGTGCAGCGCCTCGGGCTTTGCGAAGTGATAACCGCCGTCGACGGAAAACGAGACGTCGGTATTCGGGCCGATCGCCGAATCCGCGACATACACCATGTGCTCGGGCACCGGGTTATCGACCGAGACGTTGTCGGCCGGCTTGTCGCAGCGATTGCGGAATTTCACCGTGTAGATGACGGTGTCGCCCGGCACGACCTTGGTAGCTGGCACGAGCTTCACGGTCTTGTTACCGGCGGCGTCGCTCACCGTCTGCTCCATCTCCGCAACGTTCTGCACGACGATGCAGCCAGGATCGGCCGCCATTGCCTCGCCCACCGGAACCTGCCCCGCTGCGAGCGCCAGCGTGGACGCGAGAACGAACCCCTTCGAAAGCTTCATGTTTGTCACTCCTGTCATTGCTGCCGATCAGTTGATGGTCACTTGAAACACAATGGTCTGATTGCCCGCGGCCACCGCAAGGTTGCCGAGGCGCACGCGAATCGCGGGACTTGCTCCCGCGATGAACTCACCCGCGTCTGCGTCCAGCGCGTCGCTCAGCGCGACGGCGTTCAGCCGCAGACTCCCGGGTACGAAAGTGGTATTGGCGGGAATGGCATCATCGAGCACGGCGTTCGACGCGCTGCCCGTGCCGGTGGCGCCGACGACGATCTGATAGGTAATGCGCGCGCCCGGCACGGGTTCGCTTCCGCCGAACGGATCCTGCACCGTCGCCGACTTCACGTTGCTCAGGGTTACATCGGAGACGACGTACTCGCCGGTCGCGCTGCCGCTCGCGCCGGAGCTGCCGACCACGGCGTTGATGCCGGCCTTGCCAAGACCCGCGAAGATTGCGCCAGGGGCGCCAGTGCCGGTCTTTGAAGTCGCCGTCAGGCGGCTGCGACCAATCGCGCCGTTCGCAAGGCCCGTCGGGATATCGTTCACGATGATCACAGTCACGAAGGCATCGGCGAGGAGCAACGGGTCGTTGCTGCCCGCGACGTAGGGCGTGTCGGGCGGCGACAGGTCGCCGCTCGCATCCGTGTCGAAATAGATCGCCGGGACCGAGGGAATCGGATCGAAGTTGTCGCCCGCGATCGCACTTGTCATCGCGAGATTGAAAGCTTCATCGCCGTTGCCGGTGTTCGTCACACGCAGCACGAGCCCGCGGCGTGTATCCCCGCCTTGCACCGAAATCGGCGGGCTCTGCAAGGTAACGACGACGTCGAGACGCTCATCGACGGTGATCGTGTTGGTATTCGACGGTGTCGTCACCTGCGAACCGCCGACGGTATAGGTAACCTGCGCCGTGTTTGGAATGATTGTGCCCGCAGGTGTGCCCGCGGCGAAGCCCGTGCGGGCCGCAAGCAGGATGAGGCAGCTCGCCAGTGCGAGTTGCGAACGTGTCATTACGTCGTCTCCGTCCGGTGCGCTGCGCATCATGCGCAGCCCCATTTGCCAGCAGTGAAATCCCGGGTGACTTCCCGGGCTCCCGCAGAACTTCCACGACCAGGGGTAATCGCGGATGCGGGCCTGTGCCCGTGCACGAGTGCATAAGATCAATGGAGTCCCGCGCGAGGCGTTGTCCCACCTCCAGAACTTGACATTGACCATAATGCCTTCGCGATAATAGGCTGAATTGGCTGGAGTTCTTGTGACTGCAATCACAGCGGGCGGCCGCTGCGAGCGACCCGATTCACGATTGCGCAAGCGCCGCGACAGCACCTAAAGTGAGCCGCCGCGCCCGCGGCCCAAAGTGATAACAGGGTCATGAATTCACGCCCCGACGAGACGCGCGCCGAAGCCGAAGAGAATCCGCTGCCCGGACGCGACGGCTTTGCGGCCTCGGGCGATGCGGCGCCCGAACTCGATCACGCGGACGCCAACTACGCGGCCCAACAGATCCTGGGCGCCAATCCGCTGATCGGATTTGATATGGGCGAGATTCTCGGGGGGCTGCGACGCCTGGCGGGTCTCCTCGTGATGCGTCCGGAAGTCGTCGTGAAGGAGGAACTCGCGCTCTTACGGGAGCTGGCGGCCGTGATCGGCGGTTCATCGACGGTCGCACCGGATCCGAAGGACCGGCGCTTCAATCACGACGTCTGGCACAAGCACGGGCTCTACAAGCGCGTAATGCAGGGCTACCTCGCGTGGCGCCAGAGTCTGAACAACATGCTCGACCAGAGTGCGGCGTCCGGGGAGGACCTTGAGCGCGCGCGCTTTGCCCTGCAGCTCGTAACTGAGGCCTTCGCCCCGACGAATTCGCTCATCGGCAATCCCGGTGCGGCCCAGCGCATCGTCGAAACGCGCGGCCGGAGTCTTCTCTATGGGCTGAAGAATTTCCTCGGCGACGTCGCGAACAACGGCGGCATGCCGAGCCAGGTCGATGAGCGCAAGTTTCACGTCGGCAAGAACCTTGCTGTGACGCCGGGCGCCGTCGTGTTGCGGACGCCCGTTTTCGAACTCATCCAGTACCGGCCGGCGACACCGACAGTGCACCGGCGGCCGCTCCTGATCGTGCCGCCGCAGATCAACAAATTCTACGCACTCGACCTGAGTCCAGGCCGAAGCTTCGCCGAGTTTGCGACTGCGAATGGCGTACCGGTGTTCGCCATCAGCTGGCGCAATCCAACGGCGGCCCAGCGCGACTGGAATCTCGCGACCTATCTCGCGGCAACACTCGAAGCCATCGATTGCGCGCGCGAGATCACGGGGTCCGACAGTGTCAATGCGATGGCCGCATGCGCCGGCGGCTTCACGCTGGCGACGCTCCTGGGTCACCTCGCGGCAAAAGGGGACCGGCGCGTGCATTCGACGACGCTCCTCGTGACCGTACTCGATACGGATTGCCCGACGCTGCTCGGGCTTTTTGCCTCACGCTCGGCCATGGCTGCCGCCCTCGCCCGCTCGCGACGAAACGGAGTCCTCGAAGGCCGCGACATGGCACGCGCATTCTCCTGGCTCAGGCCGAACGATCTCGTTTGGCTGTTCGTCGCCAACAACTGGGTCATGGGCAACCGGCCGCCGGCTTTCGACATCCTCTACTGGAACTCCGACACCACGCGCCTGCCCGCGGAGTTTCATTCGGACCTCCTCAAGATCTTCACCAGTAATCCGCTCAAGACGCCGGACGCGATGAACGTGCTTGGAACTTCCATCGACATGCGCAAGCTCGATCTCGACACGTACGTCGTCGCAGGCGTGACGGATCACATCACACCCTGGCAGGCATGCTATGAATCGCGCGGCATCCTTCCCGCGCAACGCATGCAGTTCATTCTGAGTTCGAGCGGTCATATCCAGAGCATCGTGAATCCGCCGTCGAATCCGAAGGCGAGCTTTCGGACAGGCACCGACTTGTCGCTCGCCGCGGACGAGTGGTTCGCCCGCTCGACGCTTCAGGCGGGGTCCTGGTGGACGCACTGGCTTGCATGGCTGACGGAACGCGGCGGCGGCACGCGACCTGCGCCGGAACAACTCGGCAGCGCAAAGTTTCCAGCCGCCGATCCGGCACCCGGCCGCTACGTATTCCAGCGATGACGGCGGCATCCCGAGCAACAGCCCCGTTGCAAGTGCAGATCGATTACGTCGACGTCGACGGTGTGCGGCTGCGCTACGCCGTTCGCGGCGGCAGCGGGGGCACGCCGCTCCTGATCTTCAACGGCATCGGTGCGAATCTCGAGGTCGTGTTGCCTTTCATCGACGCCATGCACGGGCGCGAGATTCTCATTTTCGACATGCCGGGCACTGGTGGCTCCCCGCACAGCTGGTTGCCGCGGCGATTCGGTGGACTCGCGCGCCTGACTGCGCGATTCCTCGACCGGCTCGGCTATCCGCAAGTCGACGTCGCTGGTGTCTCCTGGGGCGGCGCGCTCGCCCAGCAGTTCGCTCGCCAGTTCCCGCGGCGCTGCCGCCGCCTCGTGCTGTGTGCAACCTCCGCAGGCGCTGTCATGGTGCCGGCGAAACTCAGCGTGCTCGCCAAACTCATCACGCCACGTCGTTACCTTTCGCGGGACTACATGCACCGGGCCGCGCCCGAGATCTACGGCGGCGAAATACGCGAGCAGCCGGAGCTGATCCGTGATCACAGCGGGCGAATCGTGCCACCGACGACACAGGGCTATCTCTATCAGCTGCTCGCGGGACTCGGCTGGACGAGCCTCTGGTGGCTGCATCGGCTGCGCCAGCCGACCCTGATTCTCGCCGGTTCCGACGATCGGCTAGTGCCGCCGATCAATGCGAGACTCCTGGGACTCCTGATTCCAAACAACCGCTTACACATCATTCCGGGGGGTGGACATCTCTTCATGCTCCACAGGCTCGACGTGGTTGTGCCGCTGATTACCGAATTTTTGGACCGGCCGGCGACACGCCCGACGCAAGGTCCTTGACCTTGCCGGGAACACCCGGTATGGTGCGTCGCGTCAAAATGCTGCGCCGCAGCTACCGGAGACCCTCAATGTCATTCGCCAGGGAAATGAATCGCCAGATGAACCGCTTTGCCGGGATTGCGCGCGTGCGCGCGCAGCTCGCCGCCGACTTCGGATCGGTCGCCGTGCGTGGGTCGCGCGCGCTGGCCCAATGCAATCTCAAGCTGACGCGCGAGCTGCTGCTCGGCGCGCGCGCGCGCGTTGAACAGGTCGTTGCCGCCGAGTCCGTCGGTGCGGCGCTTCGCGCGCAGGCCGACGCGTGGCCTGCGACCCGCAAGCGCTTGACGGCCGGCGTCGGCTCGATCCGGGCGACTCTCAGCAAGACACTCGTGGACCTGAAGCGGACAGGTCTCGCTGTCGTCGCAGCGCCGAAGGAAGGCAAAGCCACTGCGTCCGCAAAGCGGCGCCGGCGCCCGACCGCAAGAGCCGCTGCTGTCCGATAGCAGGTATTCGGTAATGAGAACGGACGCGCGGCACAGAAGTGCCGTGCGATCTGTCGATTCGGAGCGCTCTGGCTATAATGCCGGGCAACCCGCAAGGCCCGGCATTCCAAGGCTCCCATGGCATCGCCCGCAGAGCAGCTCACCGATTTGCACCGATTGTCGAGTTCCGTGCGGGAATGGGTCGATGAGGTCCGCCGGCTCACGACGCCCGACCGCGTCTACTGGTGCGACGGATCGGAAGAGGAATATCGCGCACTGATCGCGGATATGGAGGGCCACAAGGAATTGCTGGCCCTCAACGCGAAGAGTTTTCCCGGCTGCCATCTCGCCCGTTCGCACCCTTCCGACGTCGCGCGTGTCGAGCACCTGACGTACGTCTGCACACGCGATCGCGACGATGCGGGTTCCAACAATTACTGGATGAACCCGGGCGAAGCGCACAAGCGCATGGACGATCTCTTCCGCGGCTGCATGAAGGGCCGCACTCTCTACGTCGTGCCCTACTGCATGGGCCCGCTCGATTCGCCGGCCGCGCGCTGTGGCATCGAAATTACGGATAGCGCCTACGTCGTCGTCAACATGCAGCTGATGACGCGCACGGGCAGACCGGCACTCGAGCGCATTGCCCGCGAGGGCTGCTTCGTCAAAGGCGTGCATTCGACCGGCGACTTGAACCCGGCCCGGCGATTCATCATGCACTTCCCGGAGGAGCTCTCGATCCGGAGTTTCGGCTCTGGCTACGGCGGCAATGCCCTTCTCGGCAAGAAATGTCATGCGCTGCGCATCGCGAGCTGGCAGGCGCGGGATGAAGGCTGGCTTGCCGAGCACATGATGCTCGTCGGCATCGAAGATCCGCAGGGCGAAACGCATTACATCGGCGCGGCATTCCCCTCGGCCTGCGGTAAGACCAATCTCGCGATGCTCATTCCGCCGCAGAGCTATCGCGGCTGGAAGATCTGGACGGTAGGCGATGACATCGCGTGGCTCCATGTCGGGAGCGACGGGCGGCTCTGGGCCATCAATCCGGAATCGGGTTATTTCGGCGTCGTCCCCGGCACCAACCGCAAGACGAATCGCAACGCCTACGACATGATCCGCAAGGACACGCTTTTCACAAACGTTGCACTCACAGCCGACAATGAACCCTGGTGGGAAGGGCTCGAGAGTGGCAAGCCCGTGATCGACTGGACCGGCAAGCCCTACGATCCGAAGCTTGGGCCCGCCGCCCACCCGAATTCACGCTTTACGGTTGCCGCCCGGCAGAATCCCTGCAACTCGCCGCATATCGACGATCCGACCGGCGTGCCGCTCAGCGCGATCGTATTTGGCGGCCGGCGGCGCGAGCTCACACCGCTCGTTCTGCAGGCGCGCAACTGGGCGCACGGCGTGCTCGTCGGCGCGTCGATGGGTTCGGAAACGACGGCGGCGGCAGTCGGCGAAGTCGGCGTCGTGCGGCGCGATCCGATGGCGATGAAGCCGTTCTGCGGCTACAACTTCGGCGACTACTGGAACCATTGGCTGTCGTTCGAGCAGCGCGCGTCGCGATTGCCAAAGGTTTTCCAGGTCAACTGGTTCCGGCAGGATCGCAATGGCAAGTTCCTCTGGCCGGGATTCAGCGACAACCTCCGCATCCTGCGCTGGATAATCGATCGCTGCGCAGGTCGCGTCGGTGCCCGCGAAACAGCGATCGGATCGCTCCCCAACGCCGCGGACATCGATCTCGCGGGAACGAACGTCACTGCGGATGCGATGGCGGAACTGCTGCGGGTCGACCCGGCACTCTGGCGGGCGGAGCTCGATGACGTGGGAACGTATCTCGAGGGTTTCGGCGAGCGCTTGCCGAAGCGGCTGCTCGCGGAGCATCGGGCACAGTTGGACCGGTTGCGCGACGCCTAGTGGCCCTCACCCCGGCCCTCACCCCAGCCCTCTCCCACTGCGCGGGAGAGGGAGTAGAGGGAGTGGAATCATCCTTCGCAGGTGAAGCGGATCGATTGCGGCGAGGTCGATTCCGGCGCCTTGCCGAGCCCGATGTAGCCCTCGCTCTTCAGCTGCATGCTGTCGCGACGCACGAACGCCTCCTCGCCGTCCGTCGACTGCACGAACGTCCCGTTCGTGCTCTGGTCGATCAGCACGAACTTGCCGCGGTTGACCTCGATGCGTGCATGCAGGCGTGAAATGAGATTGCCCTTGATGACGATGTCGTTGTCTTCCGCGCGGCCGATGGTGATCTGCGTGCGCCCCTCGTCGAGCACGACTTCCTGGCCCTGAAACCGCAGGCGCAGCCGGGCGACTTTCTTCGAATCGCGGCTCTGCATGGCAATGGCCGGCAACATGCTGGTGACGTCTTCGGTTTGCCACAGCACCTCGAAGAGCGCGACTTCGCTCGACCTGCCCTTGAGCTGCGCGACGTCGATCTGGCGCACCGAGGCACGCCATTCCGGCGACAGCTTCTCGACCATGGTCGTGGTCGTCATGATTTGACCGGCCTTGGCCTGACTCGTCATGCGGTTCGCCGTGTGCACGGCCGAACCGAAGACGTCGCGATTTTCGAGCACCACCGGTCCGAAATGGCAGCCGATGCGGATAGCGACCGGCGAACCGTCGACCGTAAGTTCGGGGTGCGTCGAGATGGCATGCTGCATCTGTGCGGCCGCGTTCAGGGCGTCGTCCGGCGTCGGGAAGGTCGACATCACCTCATCGCCCATCGTCTTGATGACGGTACCGCTGTGGGCATCGGTCGCGGTACGCATGATGTCGATGCAGGCGGCCACCATGTCGCGCGCCTTGAGGTCACCCATCTGTTCGTAAAGCTTGGTGCTGCCGACGACGTCGGCGAACAGGATCGCGAGCTCGATATCTTTGCCCATGGCCTTGACGGAGTTACGAATTTACACGGGTGGGGCGGATCCTTGCGGCGCAGAAAGTATACGAGATGATCCCGTCGCCGGATACCCGGCGCCCGGCCCCGTCTCCCGGGGGCGACAGGCACGGTATCAGCCGCTGGCGCGACTCTTCTGATTAGCGCTTCTAAGAGGTTCCCGCCAGGGGCGCCGCCGGCGCGGCACGCAGGTACTCCCGCGCCTGGACGAGCAATTGCGCGCCCGCACCGGGCTGGCGCGCGACTTCCGTAAAATAGCGTCGCCATGCCCGCGCGCCGTCGCGGCCGGCGAAGAGACCCAGAATGTGGCGAGTGATCGACGAGAGCCGATCACCGGCCGCACAGCGCTCGGTCACGTATGGAATCAACCGGTCCAACACTTGCGCGGGCGTTGGGGGGCGCCAGTGCAAATCCTTCCGCAAGCGCGCCTGCAGTTCCGACAGGACGTACGGATTGTGGTAAGCCTCGCGCCCGAGCATCACGCCATCCACGGTCGCAAGTGCCTTCACCACATCATCCGGCAGGCGCAAACCACCATTCAGAACGATTGCAAGGTCGGGGCGCTCGCGCTTCAGCCGCTCCACGTAATCGTGACGGAGCGGCGGAATCTCACGATTCTGTTTGGGTGTCAGCCCTTTGAGGATCGCCTTGCGCGCGTGCACGATGAACACGCGGGGACCTGCTTCGGCAACGGTGTCCACGAAGTTCCTGAGGTACGAATATTCGTCGTGCGAATCGATGCCGATACGGCATTTGACCGTCACCGGAACAGACACCACCGCCTGCATCGCGCCGACGCAGCGCGCGACCAGTTCCGGCTCGGCCATCAGGCACGCGCCAAAGGCGCCGGACTGTACGCGCTCGCTCGGACAACCGACGTTGAGATTGATCTCATCGTACCCGGCATCGGCGCCCGCGCGGGCCGCGACCGCAAGCTCCGCCGGCTCCGAGCCGCCCACTTGCAGCGCCACGGGATGCTCGGCCGGATCGAAGGCGAGGAGTCGCTCGCGATTGCCGCGGAGGATTGCAGCCGCCGTGATCATTTCCGTATACAGGAGAGTGTCTGGAGAGAAAAGGCGCAGGAAGAACCGGCAGTGCCGGTCCGTCCAGTCCATCATGGGAGCTACACAAATCCTGCGATCGAGCATGCTTGGTTGATCAGCGAAAAATGCCTTTCTCCAGGATCGTTCCGTGGCCGCTCGGCCGGCCGACGCTGACCCACAGACTCCAGGAATCGGTGGAGGTCGCGCCGAGCCCGACGGTCAGTGGACCGACGATAGTGCGCCCGGTCAGAAACACCGACCCGCCATAGATATCACTGTTGCTCTCGCCGTCGAGCCGATCGTACGTGGCGCCCGCCGCAAGTCGCACGCCGGCGTAGAGTGCGAGATTTCGGATCGACATCATGTCCTTCACTTTCCAGAGATAGCTCGTCCCGACGGTCCAGTAACCGCCGACGCGCAGCTCTCCGACCTCGAGACCCGGAAAGCTGCCGGGCCCTCCGAGCGCAAAGGCACGATCGCCTGGAAGTTTGCCGCTGAGATCGGAACCGCCGGCGAGGGTCACCCACAGCACGTCGCGGCGCAATGGAACCGCGACGCCAAGACCAAGCTCTGCGCGCGACCAATCGCGATCGGCGCCAAGGGACGTCGTCGCTCCGTCACATACTCGAGGGCGGCCGCAAGGCCCCGCGTCGGACTGAAGGCGGTGTCGCGGCTGTCGTAAACCGCTGTCGCAACCACGCCCGCATCGTTGACTTTCTGATCCGGAAACACGGCCGAGCCGATATCATTTTCGATCTTGCGATGCGAATACAGATAGCCGGTGCGCAACTGAGCGTAGTGTCCCAGATTCATGCCGAAGTCGAGGTTGCCGTCGGTGTCCTTGAAGTTGTATCTCGCGACACGTTCGTTATTGACGAAAAGATCCTCGATCGAGCGCGAAAAGCTCAGCTGCGGCTCGACGAAGAAGCGATGCGCGTCGTCAAGCGGCTGAAAGAAGCTCGTCATCACGAGCGACTCACCGCCGACCTGCACCTCATTGCGCCACTCGGCCCCTAGGCGGTTAACCCAGGTGCGAACGTGCCTGCCGTACAAGGCGAAGGTCAGGTCGCCATCCTGCGAAGCGTAGAGGCCCAGATCGACCTTGAGATAGTCCGGTCCCCACTTCTTTTCGCGCGGCAGCCAGGTGAGCGTGGGCGTTTCCGGATTTCCATCGAGGCGATAACCGACGGACTCGAAGTCCTGCAACACCGACATATTCTGCGCCTCGCGGCTGATGCGGTTGGTGTCGACGACATCGCCCGCCTTGACGGTATTGACCGTTGCCAGGAACTCGGGATTGACGTGCTTCAGTCCTTCGTAGCGCACACCGGCGAGGCGCGCTTCGAACTCCTGCGAAGCCGTCACCGACTTGCGCCACGCGAGGTACTGCGCTTCTGGCACCGAGTACTTCGCGAGAGCACCCGCCATGGACCGCGCCGCGGCCTCCCCGAGCGGGATGGTCTCCGGGACACGCTCGAAATCGCTGGTGGTGATCGAGCCCATGGAGACATCGATGCGCACGTCCGAGGGACCGATGCTCTGCAGCTGTTGCGTTTCATTCGCTTCGATCATGACGTCCATCGTGCGGCTCAAGAGCTGGGTCGCGCTGCGCAGTTTCCCGGGATCCACCGCCGGCTCGACGAGATTGACGACGATGACGACATCCGCACAAAGCTTGCGCGCGATGTCGACCGGAATGTTGCGCACGAGGCCACCGTCGGAAAGGATCTGGTCGCCGAGCAGCACCGGTGAGAAGGCCCCGGGAATCGCCATGCTTGCGCGCATCGCTGTCGCAAGGTCGCCCTGGTCGAGCACCACCATCGTGCCCGTAACCATATCCGTTGCGACCGCGCGGTAGGGAATCGGCAGCTTGCTGAAATTGGATTGCAGGCGCGCGGTTGCAACGTAGACACGCAGGAGGTCTTCGATGCTGCTCGTGTCGACGAGGCCGCCGGGCGCGACAATCCCGTCCTGGTTGATGCCGAATTCGAAGTCGTTGCTGTAAGTCGCGCCCGCCCGCTTCTGCTCGACCGGTTCGAGTCCACGCCGGCCCTGGCTCCCGACCACCTTCTTCCAGTCGATGCCGTTCAGGAACTTCTCGAGCTCTGCCGCGGGCATGCCGGAGGCGTAGCCGCCACCAATGAGCGCGCCCATGCTGGTGCCGGCGATGCAGTCGATGGGGATGTGCATCTCTTCCAGTACTTTGAGCACGCCGACGTGCGCGCCACCCTTTGCGCCGCCGCCGGCCAGCACGAGACCAATGCGGGGACGGCCCGCTCCGGCTGCCGGATCCGCGCGGGTCGGGAGCGGCAATCCCAACAGCAAAGTCATGACCGTGCCAAGCGCGATGAAAGCACTCGGCCGTAGCAGTATCGACATCATCCCCTCCTCAAAGCACAGGGTCGTGACCGCTTGAGTGTAGAGCCCGAATGCGATTCTGGCCCAATTGAAATGGCATACTTACCCAAGTTGTCGCGAAGCCACAACCAAAGGGAAAATCATGCTGCCCGCACTGACTCGCAAATGGTGGCTATTCCTGGTCAACGGCCTTTGTGCCGTTACTTTCGGCGTCATAACGTTCGTGTGGCCGGGCATGACACTGCTCGCGCTCGTCGTCCTCTACGGCATCTACTGCTTTGCGGACGGCGTCATGGCGCTCGCCGCCTCGATCGCCGCGCCAGAAGGCAGAGGCCGATTCTGGTGGCAGATGCTCGTCGCGGCAGTCGTGAGTATTGCAGTTGGGATCGCGGCACTCATCTGGCCGGCCATCACCGGCGCCGCGCTTCTTTTTATCATTGCGATCTGGGCGATCGCGCGGGGCATTGCCGAGATCGTCACGGCGATCCAGATCCGCAGGTTCATTCGCAATGAGTGGGCGCTCATGCTGGCGGGCGCCGTGGCCATTCTCTTCGGCATCGTGCTAATCGCGAAACCCGGTACGGGCGCGATGGCGGTATTGTGGACAATCGGGACCGTGGCAATCCTGCGCGGGGTCCTGTTCATAGTGCTCGCGGTAAGACTTCGCATAGTCGCGGGAACGCAGCCCGCTAACTGAGCACTGCGCCGACTGAAGTCGAATCGGTTTGACGAAGCGCCTTCCCTCTCGCCTGCGTCGCGGCGGGCCGACGCGACAGTCACGGTTGCAGCAGCGCGGCCGCCCTTGTCGAAAGGAACGAATCGAAGGGGTGATTCGATCGGTCCTGAAAGCGCCGCGCCACCCTTAGGAACCTGCTGACCTGTCGCGCCGGCCTTCCTCGGGGGGCGCGTCCAATTTCCTCCTGCGCGGGATCAGCGGCAATTGCCCTTTAGTCGTATCCGGCCAATTCGGGGCCCTGCGGTCGCCGATCTCACTGTCCTGCCGGCGTTACCTCGACGGCTACGGCTTCCATATAGCTCACTTCAACCTCATCGCCCTTCTTGAGGTCGCGGATCGCCTTGCGGATGTTCGGATCGCTGACGGCGATCGTGCGGACCGTTCCGTCGTGGCGTCGGAAGGTCACGGTGTCGAACGAGGTGTCTACCGATTCGATGATGACCGTCGTGCGGATCATCGTGCCGACACCGCCGCCTGGACGCTCGCCGGGCGCGGCCCTTGCACTCGTCGCCGATTGCTCGACGCCTTTGACGCCCGTGCCCGGTTTCTTCACCTCGGCTGCAAAACCCTGGTAGTAGCTGACGGTGACCATGTCGCCAACCTTCATTTGGTCGAAGTTCCTTACGTCACTATCGACCACCAGCGTAAGGCTGTTGCCGCTTGTACCGCGCAAAGTGACGAGGCGGGTCTGATAGTCGATCGCCGTCACGGTTGCCGATCGTTCGGACAGCTTCTCCTTGACGATGGGCTTGGGCGGTTCGCTCGCGCAGGCGGCGAGCATTACGACGCAAAGCAGCGCCGCCGAGATCGATCGCAGACGAATCATGTCGTTCATGGATGGCCCTTTGTCAGTGGCTCGTACGCCGGCGAAGGAATCCAAGTGCGACGCCGAGGCACAGCAGAATCGCGCCGGCCAGACCGAGCGCAGGCACGAAGCTTCCCGTTGCGGGGAGCGGGGCGCCCTCCGACGGCGGCGGCGTATCGGCGAGCGGCGTGAGCGCGACCGGCTCGGCGGCCTCCGCCGGTTCGAGCGCAATCATCGGGTCGCTGACTTTAAGATACGCGCTGAGCTCCTGACCCACGGCAAGGTCCTGCACGCGTGTCGGCTGCTTATCGATCAGAACGCGCAATTTCGGATCCGTCTTGATGAACTTCGGCTCCGAGCGCGTGCCATCCGGAAGATTGACGCGCACGGTTATGCCGCTTGAACTTGTGCGTACGAGGTACGCCTTGACGACGGCGTACTTCACGTCATCGCGGCTGATGACGTCGAGGCACGCCTCGCGGATCCGCGGGAACCGGGCGAGCACTTCCGCACTGAACTGAACTGTCTGGCAAGCGGCGGGCTGCTGGGCGTCAACCGCAGCAGTAGTCGCGAGCAGCAACACTGCGGCACAGACCGCATACCGACGAATAGCTATCATTCTGATTCTCCCGGGAACTTTTCCGAATGACCGGTCAGCGATTGCGGCAGGCTACGGCCACCCGACCGACTTTAGGATGCGGGCGCGCACGAAGTGAATGGGACCTTGGTCTCATCGAGTTGCTGCACTGTGGCAACGTGCGTGAATAGTACGTCAAAATCGAGCCAATCGCTGGCGGCCGCGGGTGTAAGCTCTTCGCCAAGGAACCCATCGGGTACTGCAGCAAAAACAATCAACGTCGGTGCCGGCGAGGGAATGCTGATATGACTGCAAGCGAAGAAAAACCGAATGTGTTCCTGGTCGACGACGACCCGGGAGTGCGCACGGCCTTGACCCGCGGCCTTACCGCAGAAGGATTCGGCGTGCGCTCCTGGGAGAGCGCCGACGCATTCCTTCGCGAGCACGAACCCGATAGACCGGGGTGTCTGGTGGCGGACGTTGCCATGCCCGGCGTCGATGGCCTGGAACTGCAGTCCCGCCTTTCAATGAGCGGCTGCGATCGACCGGTCGTTTTCGTGACTGGCCGCGGCAGCATTCCGATGTCGGTGCGCGCTATCCGGGCGGGCGCTGTGAACTTCCTGGCAAAGCCGGTGCGTCTCTCGGACCTGGTGGCGGCCGTACGCGAGGCTCTGGAGCAGGACCGTATCGCGCGCGCCGCCCGCACACGGCGCGCCACCATGCAAGCCCGCTTGAAGCTCCTGACCGCGCGTGAGCGCGAGGTCCTCGACCTGGTGGTTGCCGGCAGGATGAACAAGCAGATCGCCGCAGAACTCGGCGCGGCGGAGAAGACGATCAAGGTGCACCGTGGTCGGGTGATGCTGAAGATGCAGGCACGCTCCGTGGCGGAGCTCGTGACGCTCGCCTCGCAGGCTATGGAGGGCCAGATCGAAGTCTCACCGGCGGCATGAGACGAAGGTCCACTAGGCAAATGTCCCGTTGCGGCGCGTACTCTCCAGCATGGAGAGGGCCCGACCCATGATCGCTGTTGTCGATGACGAAGAATCGGTGCGCAAAGCGCTCGTGCGCCTGCTGCGGGCCTGGGAACTCGACGTCGAAGCCTATGCATCCGGCCAGGCGTTCCTCAATTCCCTGGGGACGCGGCAACCCGACTGCCTGGTGCTTGACCTGCACATGGTCGGGCTGACCGGCCGCGACGTACAGCGGCACATCACCACCGCGAAGCTGACGCTTCCCGTCATCATCATCACCGCCCACGACGAGCCGATGCTGCAGGAGCAATGCCTGGCGGACGGAGCGACGGCCTATTTGCACAAGCCCCTCGCTGGCGACGCCCTCCTTTGCTCGATTCGAAGAGCCATCGGCTTGCCCCTGTCCTGATTCCCATTAATACGTTGGTTGCATTGGCATGGAGTCGATTAAATGAAGCCATTCCACGTCGCGGTGTTGTCCGCGTTCACGTTGCTTGCGGCCTGCGCTTCGACACCGACCATCCGTGCGAACACGGACCCGTCCGCCAACCTGTCGGCATATCGCACCTATACCTTCGCAACCAATCCGGGGACGGATCGCGCGGGCTATTCGACGCCGATCACGGGCTACTTCAAGGAATCGATTCGTCGCGAGATGGATGCGCGCGGCTACCGCTTCATCGAATCGGGCGACGCCGACCTCATGGTGAATTTCAGCGCGAACGCGCATGAGCAGGTCGATGTGCGCTCCACGCCAGGCGCGACCTACGGCTACGGCAACGGCTACGGCTACTATGGCTATCGCGGCGGCATGTATGGAGTGGGGCCCGCGTTCATGGTGGCGGGCGCGCCCGAGATCGAGACGGTCCGGTACAAGGTCGGCACCGCCAATGTGGATGTCGTCGACAACGCCCGCAAGCAGCTCGTCTGGGAAAGCGTGATCGAAGGCACGTTGACCGACAAGATGATGAAGGATCCGCGCACGGCGATCAGCAATGCGATCACCGGTATGTTCGCGAAATTTCCGGGACGCGCCGCGCCGTAGCGACCGGGCTCAGAGAACCGCAGTACTCGTCGGCGAGGGGCGCGGCGACATGACGCGCCGTCAGGGCTCGAGGCCCGCCGCAGTCTCCGCGATCAGCCAGTCGACGACCGCATTCATGGCTTCACGTTCGCTCGCGCCCCGCGCACGCGCAGCCTCGTAGACGCTGACCTGGCGGTGTGCGCTGGTGCCGCGCTTCAGGATCTCGCGGGTGTGCGCGATTTCGCGTTCGCACCCCATGGTCACGGCGTCCTCGTGCACGAGTTCGAGGAGCTCCTCCAACAGGTCCGGAAACGGCACGAGATGACCCTTCGCGAGATCGAGGAGTCCCTCGTCGAAGCTGTAGCGCATCGCACGCCAGCGGTTCTCCGCGACCAGCATGTCCGCATAGACGCGCCAGCGCTGATTGCGCCGCCGCAATCGGTAGAGCATGCGCAACAGGCACACCACGAGCGAGGCGAGCGCGATGGAGTCATCGACGCTCGTACAGCAGTCCATGATCCGGGTTTCGAGCGTCGGATAGCGCCAGCTCGGCCTCAGGTCCCACCAGATCTTCGAGGTGTCCTGGATGAGCCCGTTCGTGATCAGCGCATTGATGTGGCGCTGGTATTCGGCATAGCTCGCGAAATGTTCGGGTAGCCCGGTGCGGGGCAGCGCATTGAACACCGTGAGCCGGAACGACTTGAGCCCCGTGAGCTCGCCTTCCCAGAAGGGCGAGGAGCAGGACAGAGCGAGCAGGTGCGGCAGAAAATACGAGAGCTGGCTCATCAGGTCGATGCGCAGCTCGTCGTCGTCGATGCCGACGTGCACGTGCATGCCGCAGATCACCATCCGCCTCGCGGCGGCCTGCATCTCCTTCGCCAGGGCGAAGTAGCGATCCTTGTCCGTATGCCGTTGCGCGATTGCCCGCGCGAACGGATGCGTCGATGCCGCGATCGGCGACACACCGTGTTTTTTCGAAACCTTCACGATGATCGCCCGCAGGCGCCCGAGGTCGGCACGCGCTTCCTGCATCGTACGGCACACGCGCGTGCCGACTTCGATCTGCGAGCGCAGGAACTCCGGGCTGATCTGGCCACTGCCAAGCTCGGTGCATTCCTGCAGGAGGGCCGCCGGCGGATCGGAATTGAGGTCGCGCGTCGCCCGATCGACGAGCAAGTACTCTTCTTCTATGCCGACGGTGAAGGATGGCTCTTTGAGGGTCATGGCGTCCTGGCTTCTTCTAGTTCTTCGTGCGCCCATGGTCGACGACGGACCTCAGGCGTGCAAGGGGCGGTGCAACTCCTTGTCATTGATGAGGTTACGCACGGGACCTGTGATGATTTCGCTCCAGCGTTCCACCCCCGGGGTGGTCAACAGGAGGTCCTGGCGCACCTCGAGGCAGAGATGCGGCAGCCCCGAACTCTCCGCGTGGTAATCGATTGTGTAATCCGAGGGGTGCCGTCCGGAGTACGGCAGGTTGTCGCCGACGCAGAGGTCGGGCACCGACTCCAGCGCAGCCAGCATGGGTTTTGCCATCCGGCCGTCCTTATCCCAGAGGACTCCGACGTGCCAGGGTCGCGCGGCACCGCCGAAGAGCGGCGTGAAGCTGTGAATGGAGATCACTGCAGGAACGACGCCGGACCTGGAAAAAGTGGCGAGTCGTTCAGCGACCGCCTGATGATACGGCTCGTGGCACGCACGAATGCGTTCGGCGCGTGCCGCTGAGCTGATGCCGATATTTCCTGGAATCGCCTGGCCGTCACTTTCGGCGAGGATCAACGTCGGGTCATCGAGCCCCCGGTTGCAGTCGATCACAAGGCGGGAGAAGCCGGCGAGCACGGCCGGCGCATCGAGGCGCAGCGCGAGGCTTCGCGCCAGATCCGCGGCGCCGATATCCCACGCGATGTGGCGCTCGAGCGCGGCCGGCGCAAGACCGAGGCCCTGCAGCGCAGCCGGGATCAGTCGGCTCGCGTGATCGCAAACGATGAGCGCGGGTGCGCGGCCGGCGGGATTGAAGAGCGAGAAAGGAGGCGCGTCTGAATCGCCGACCAGGGGCGATTGAACCGTCGCGGTTCGACTCACGATGACCGTTCTCTCGACTGGCCCGGGCGCATGCTCATTGGCGCGGCATTCTACACGAGCGCCCGGCCGGTCAGCTCGATTCGACGGCGGAGGCCTGCGGACGATAGGGGAAATGCGCAACCGAATCGGGCGCCGCGATGTAGAAACCTTGTGCAAAGCCGACGCCGAGGCGCGCAAGTTCCGCGAGCACTTCCGGCGATTCCACGCGTTCGGCGACCGTCTTGATGCCCATCGATCGTCCGATCTGGCTGATCGCCTCTACCATGCTGCGGTCGATGGCGTCGCGCGTCACGCCCTGCACGAACAGGCCGTCGATCTTGAGGTAGTCGACGGGCAGCGTCTTGAGGTACGTGAATGAGGAGAGGCCGCTGCCGAAGTCATCGAGCGAGAAGCTGCAGCCGCGCGCCTTGAGCTCGCGCATGAAGTAGACGACGTTCGCAAGGTTCGCGATGGCCGCCGTCTCCGTGATCTCAAAGCAGATTGCGCCCGGCGTCAGATCGTGGACGGCGAGCTGCGCGATGAGGAATTCGAGGAAACGCTCGTCGTTGAGCGAAGTGCCGGAGAGATTGATCGCGAGCGTGAAGAATGGCTGTGCCGTCGCGCCGCGGTGATGCGCGAGCGTCCCGAGCGCGCGCTCCACTACCCAGCGGTCGATCGAGGGCATGACGTTGTAGCGTTCGGCGGCCGGAATGAATTCGATCGGCTGCACCAGGGTGCCGTTCTCCTCGCGCAGGCGCAGCATCAGCTCGAAGTGCGGATGCGCGTCGCGGTTCGTGCCAATCGGCACGATCGGCTGGAAGAAGAGCTCGAGACGGTTTTCCTCGGTCGCGCGCGTCAAACGCGAGACCCATTGCATTTCCTTGTGCCGCTCCGGGACGTTGTCCTGCTGGTAAATGTGCACGCGATTGCGGCCTTCGTCCTTCGCGGCATAGCAGGCGACGTCAGCGGCGCTCATGAGGCTCGCGACGCTTTCCGTCGCGCTCGTGATCTCGACGATGCCGATGCTTGCACCGACGTTGATGGCCGTGTCGTTCCATACGAATCGGTATTCGCGGATCGCCTGGCGTAACGCGTCGGCAATCCCCATCGCCTGTTCAGGCGTGCAGTTCTCGAGCAGGATCCCGAACTCATCGCCTCCGAGCCGGGCCAGGATGTCGCTCGTCCGGATACGCGTCTGCAGGAGACCGGTGATCTGTTTGAGGAGGCGGTCGCCCGCCGGGTGACCGCAGGTATCGTTCACCAGCTTGAACTGATCGAGGTCGACGTAGATGAGCGCATGCGTCGGCGACTGCTCGCCACGCGCGTTCGCCACTGCGTCCGCCAGCCGATTCTCGAATTCCCGCCGGTTGATGAGCCCGGTCAGTGCGTCGTGGCTCGCCTGGTAGGAAAGCGCGCGCCGCAGGCGCCGTTCCTTGCTCACGTCGTGGAAGACCATGACCGCGCCGATCACGCCTCCCGCGCGATCACGGATTGGCGCCGCCGAATCCTGGATCGCGATCTCGCGCCCGGCCCGGTTGACGAGTACCGTGAGATCCGAAACACCGATGACCTTGCCCTCGCGCAAGCACCGCATGACCGGATTCTCGCTGACCTCGCGCGACGCTTCGTGCACGAGATTCAGCACCTGGCCGATCGGCATGCCCTGCGCTTCCCCGTTGGTCCAGCCGGTCAACGCTTCCGCCACCGGATTGAGGTAGTCGATGCGGCCCGATGCATCGCTCGTGATGACAGCATCGCCAATCGACTGCAGCGTCACCTGCGCGCGCTCTTTCTCCTCGAACACGGCCGTCTCGGCCTTCTTGCGCTCCGATATGTCGGTGATCGTGCCTTCGCACGCGATGACTCGGCCGCGTTCATCACGCAGGAGCCGTCCGCTTTCGAGCGCCACGATGACGCCGCCGTCTTTGCGCTTGAAGCGGAACTCGGCGTTGCGCACCTCGCCGTTCATTTCGAGTTCGCGCCAGAAGCGCTCGCGGTCGGCCGGCTCGACGTAGAGGCCCACCGCGCTCGGCAGCGCATAGACCTCGTCCGCGTTCGCGTACCCCAGCATCTGCACGAACGAGGGATTCACCGAGATGAGCCGTCCTTCGCGATTCGACTGATAGACGCCCTCGACGACATTCTCGAAGAGCCCGCGGAATTTTGCTTCGCTCGCCCGCAGGGCGTCCTCGGCGCGGCGCCGTTCGATCGCTATGCCGGCTATCTGGGTCATGCGGGCCATCAGCTCGATATCACGCTTTCCGGGCGTGCCCGGCTGCTGGCGGTAGACGGCGAGCGTGCCGACCACGCGCCCGTCCGTAACGACGATCGGCGTCGACCAGCACGCGCGCCAGCCATGACGCAATGCGAACTCGCGCGCCTCCTCCCAGAGAGCGTCCTTGGCGATATCCGCAACGATGACCTGGCGGCCGAGGAACACTGCCGCCGCGCAGGACCCCTTGCGCGGCCCGATCTCCATGCCGTCCATGTCGCGCACAAATGCGGCCGGCAGACGCGGCGCTGCCGAGGGCGTGAGCGACTTGCCGTCCGTGCTCAGGAGGCTCACGCAGCAATGCGAATCGGGCGACACCTTTTCAATGACGTTGATGATTGTTTCGAGGGTCGCGGAGAGTTGCGCGTTCGCGCTCATCTTCTCGAAGATGCGCCGCTCGCCCGCGGCGATGAGATCCGCACGCTTGCGTTCGGTGATGTCCGTGATGCTTCCGCGGATCAGCTGGCGAGTGGAACTCGGCAGGCGCACGAGGCGCACTTCGCACGGAATGTCGCGCCCGAGGGCGTCGCGATGCAGCCATTCAAAGACCGGCGTTTCGCCGGCAAGGGCGCGCGCGATGAAGCCGCGTGCCGACCCGAACGAGGGGGTGCCATCCGCCTGCACCGGCGCGCTCGCTTGTTCAGGGCCGATCTTCAGGAGGGCCTCGCGGTCCATCTTGAAGAAACGCGCCGCGTTCTCGTTGACATCGACGAAGCGCCCGAGCTCGACGTCGAGCACGACGATCGCTTCCGGAGCGTTCTCGACCAGCGTCTTGTAGCGAGCTTCGCTTTCGCGCATGGCCTGCTCGGCGTTGAAGCGCTCAGTCGTATCGCGCAGGCACAGGATGTAGACGGTGCGCCGGTTCACCCGCGCCTTGCTGACCGCAAGTTCCGCAGGAAACTGCTGGCCGTTCTCGCGCCGGCACTCAGTTTCGTGAGCCGCGAGGTCCGCCTGCGTGTCCTCGATGCGCGAGGCGAGTCGCTCGAGGTACGCGCCGATGCTCCCCTGGGCGCCCGCCTCCGGAATCAGGAAGTCGATACGCCGGCCAACGATCTCCGGCTGGGTGAGACCGAAGACGCGCTCGCCCGTCGGGTTGAAGGTCTCGATGTGGCCGGATTCATCGACCGTCAGGATCACGTCCTTCACGTGATCGACGATGGCCTGCAGCTGGCTCGCGTTCTGCTCGAGGATCTCGCGGTTCATCGCCTGGGCTTCGTCCGACATCATCTGCATCGAGCGAACGACACTGCGCCGCTCTTCTTCCGTCGAATCGTAGTGGCGGCTGATGACCTCGATCAGGCGCTCGAGGACGACGCGGCCGTCGGGACCCGTCGCGTCACGGAGCTGCCGTTCGAGCAGGCGGTTGTAAGTCGGGCGGCGGGCGTCGGAGCTCTGCGCGACGACCGTGGTGTGCGAGTCGCTCATGGTCACGTCGAGCGCAGGCAGGTCCACTGCGGTGTTTGCGCTCTTATTTGACATAACTGAGGGCGGGGGCGGGCCGTGGCTGACGCGACGCCCGGCATATTAGGTAAGACAGACCGAGACCTACGTGACTCGGGTCTCGGATGAGGCGATCAGGCTTCCTTGCTGCGCCGGTCGGCCTGTTTTCGCAGGCTTTCCGTGAGCTGGCGCTTGCGCAGGCGAATCGCCTTCGGCGTGACCTCGACCAGCTCGTCCTCGTCGATGAACTCCATGGCCTGCTCGAGGGACAGGCGGATCGGCGGCGTCAGGACGACGTTCTCGTCCTTGCTCTGCGTGCGGATGTTGGTGAGCTTTTTGCCTTTGAGCGGGTTCACGGTCAGATCGTTTTCGCGGCTATGGATGCCGATGACCTGGCCCTCGTAGATATCTTCGCCCGGGCCGATGAAGAGCCGCCCGCGCTCCTGCAGCGCAAACAGCGAATATGCGAGCGACTTGCCCTCGCCATTCGAGATCAGGACGCCGTTGATACGCTGCGCGAGTTCCCGGTCGATGATGGGGCCGAAATGATCGAACACGTGGTAGATGAGTCCCGTGCCGGAGGTGAGCGTGCGGAAGTCGGTCTGGAATCCGATGAGGCCACGCGAAGGAATCATGTAGTCGAGGCGCACGCGCCCGCGGCCGTCCGGCTGCATGTGCGTGAGATTCGCGCCGCGCTCCCCGAGGGCCGTCATCACCGCGCCCTGCGAGCCCGCCTCGATGTCGACCGTCAGCTGCTCGATCGGCTCGTGGCGAACCCCATTGATTTCCTTCACGACGACCTGCGGACGCGATACCGCGATCTCGTAACCTTCGCGGCGCATGTTCTCGAGCAGCACGCCAAGATGCAGTTCCCCGCGCCCGTACACGATGAACTTGTCGGGATCCGCGGTCTGCTCGAGGCGCATCGCAACGTTGTGCAGCGTTTCGCGCTCGAGCCGCTCCTTCAGCTGCCGGCTCGTGACGAACTTCCCTTCGCGGCCGAAGAAAGGTGAAGTGTTGACCTCGAAGGTCATGCTGATCGTCGGCTCATCGACCGTGAGTGGCGGCAGCGCTTCGGGCTTCAGCGGATCGCAGATCGTATCGGAGATTTTCGGTTCCGGGATGCCTGCGAAGGCGACGATATCGCCCGCCTCCGCTTCTTCGATCTCGATCCGGTCGAGCCCGATGAAGCCGAGCACCTGCGTGATGCGTTCGGCGCGTTCCTTGCCGTCGCGGTCGACGACCGTGACGTTGGAGTTGCGGCGCAGGATCCCGCGCTTGATGCGGCCGATGCCGATCGCACCGACGTAGCTCGAGTAGTCGAGCTGGCTGATCTGCAGCTGCAGGGGCCCGCCGGCCGAAACGTCGGGCGGCGGACAGTGCTCGATGATGGCCTGGAAGAGCGCCGTCATGTCCTCGGCTTCCGTTTCGATGTCGAGCGCAGCGACGCCCAGCAGGGCCGAAGCGTAGACGACCGGGAAATCGAGCTGCTCGTGGGTTGCGCCGAGCCGGTCGAACAGATCGAAGGTCTGATCGAGCACCCAGTGCGGGCGTGCCTCCGGGCGGTCGATCTTGTTGATGACAACGATCGGGCGCAGTCCGTGGGCGAAGGCCTTCTGCGTGACGAAGCGCGTCTGCGGCATCGGTCCGTCGACTGCATCGACGAGCAGGAGCACGCTGTCCACCATCGACAGGACGCGCTCGACTTCGCCGCCGAAGTCCGCGTGACCCGGCGTATCCACGATGTTGATGCGGTAATCGCGCCAGCGGATCGCCGTGTTCTTCGCGAGGATCGTGATGCCGCGCTCACGCTCGAGCGCGTTCGAGTCCATGACACGGTCCGGCACGACGGTACGCGCGCCGAAGGTACCGGACTGCTTCAGCAGCTGGTCGACGAGCGTCGTCTTGCCATGATCAACATGGGCGATGATCGCGATATTGCGAAGTTTGTCTTGCACGGGAAAACCGGCATGCGCCGAAAAAGGCCGCGCATTATAGCGGCCGAACCGCCCGGTCACTTCGATTTCCGAGGGAAAGCTGCCTGGCGGCGAATCCGGCAGTTTCCTTTGCCCAAGAAGGGCTTACGAGCGCGCGAGGTTAGTCGGTGCCGGTCGGGGAGCCGCTCATCGACTTTTCGAGGGCGGCGAGGTTCCCCACGAGAAGTGGAATGGCGAAGGTGCGCGACTGCAGCCCCGAGCCAGGCACGACCATGGTCACGAGCACGGTGACGCCGAAAGCGCCCTCGGCACGCGGCGTCACTCGCAACTTGTGCCGATGGAGCGCCCCCGGAGGCGACTTCGGGAAACTCGCGAGGCTCGTCGCCGAATCCACGTCGATCCCGTCGCCACCCTGCACCGACAGGGTCATCGAGTCCGCGTTCACGAGCGCTATCACGGCCAGATCGATTTCGACGGGCGTGCCAAGTGCAGGCTTCGATGTCACGGTGAACTTGAGGTCGACCGGTGCCGACGCCTTGCCCGGGCTCACGCCGCGCACCATATCCGCCGTCTGCTTGTTCGCATCTTCCACACTTGCGGCGTCGGCGGTCGCCTCATCGTCAGCCGCCGTCTTCGGCTTGCTCGACGCCGCCTGAGTTGCCGCAGTCACGGGCGCCGGCGACTCGTTGCTGCAAGCTGCACAGAGGAGCGCGCAGGCTGCGAGCCCAAGGAATCGAAGCGGGATCCGGTGCATACGGGTAGAACTTACCACGCGTCAGAGCGTGAGCGCATCCTGGTCCATTGCTTCGAGTTGTTCCCCGAGGGCCGCCAGGTGATTCTCCCAGTAGCGCGGCTCACCGAACCATGGAAAGGCGCGCGGGAAGGCAGGATCGAGCCAGCGGGCCGCAAGCCAGCCCGAGTAGTGCACGAGCCTCAAAGCCCGCATGGGCTCGATCAGCCCGAGTTCCGCCCGATCGAACGGACGGAACTGCTCGTAGCCCTCGACGTAGTCCGCCATCTGGCGACGCATTTCCTCGCGTGAACCCGCGAGCAGCATCCAGATGTCCTGGATCGCGGGACCCGTCATGCAATCGTCGAGGTCGACGAAATGAGCGCCGGTCTCCGTCCAGAGGATGTTCCCGCGATGGCAGTCCCCATGAATCCGCAGCGTACCCACAAAATTGAAGGCTTCGAGCACGGCGTCCGTGCGCTCGAGCAGCACCTCCGTGAGGTCCGCGTATTTGTCGACCACGTATTCCGGAACGAGCGGACAGTCGAGCACGATCGAACGCGCGTCCCAGCCGAAGATCTGCGACGTCAGGCGCCGCCGGTGTTGAAACCGCGCTGCGGCCCCCACCAGATGCAAGCGCGCGAGAAACCGCCCCATCAGCACGCGCTCGTCGGTAACACCAAGTTCCGGCCAACGGCCCCCGCGCCGCGGAAACACCGCATATCCGTAGCCCCCGATATCGTGCAGCGTCCGCCCCTCTATCACTGTAGGGGCGACCACCGGCACGTCGGCGGCGGCGAGGCTTAGCGAGAAGTCATGCTCTTCGAGGATGGCGTCCCGGGACCAGCGGCCAGGACGGTAGAACTTCGCGACCACCGGGTCCCCCGACTCGAGCCCGATCTGGTAGACGCGATTCTCGTAGCTGTTGAGGGCGAGCACGCGGCCGTCGCAGACGAGGCCCAGGCGCTCGATCGCGGCGATAACGAGATCGGGCGAGAGTTCGGCGAACGGCGTCGCGCGTTCGGAAGCGTCCGGATGCATTTGTTATGACCGCAATCTCATTCATCCCCTCCCGTCCTTGGCTATTATCGCAGTTTGCCCCATGCAGCCGAAGGAGCGCGCAAGCTTGCAGCGGACAACCATTCTCGTGACGGGCGGCGCCGGATACATCGGCAGCCACGTTGTGCGTCAGCTCGTCGAGCGCGGCGAGCACGTGGTTGTGCTCGACAACCTCTCAACCGGCTACCGGCAGGCGGTCAACGGTGCCGAGCTCTGCGTCGGCGATACTGCAGATGCGGCGCTCGTCGACCGGCTGCTCACCGAGCATCGCATAGAGACGGTCCTGCACTTCGCGGCCCACACCATCGTGCCGGAATCGGTGGAGCGCCCGCTCAAGTACTACGGCAACAACACGGCGGCCACGCGCACTCTTCTTGAGTGCTGCGATCGCGCGAGCGTCAGGCACTTCGTGTTTTCATCGACCGCCGCGGTCTACGGCATACCAGCAGGCGGCTATGCCGCGGAAGAAACCGCGACCGCGCCGATCAATCCCTATGGCACGTCGAAGCTCATGAGCGAATGGATCCTGAGGGACCTGTCCGCCGTGACCGCGCTCCGGCACGTGAGCCTGCGTTACTTCAACGTGGCGGGCTCCGATCCGAAAGGCCGCATCGGCCAGGCCACCCCGAATGCGACACTCCTCGTGAAGGTCGCGTGCGAAGCGGCGGTCGGCAAGCGGCCGTCCGTCTCGATCTTCGGCACGGACTATCCGACGCCGGACGGCACTGGCGTGCGCGACTACATCCATGTTGAAGATCTCGCCGACGCGCACCTCAAGGCGCTCGACTACCTGCGCGACGGCGGCGCCTCGGTCACGCTCAATTGCGGTTACGGGCGTGGCTTCAGCGTGCGCGAAGTACTCGCCATGGTGGAAAAGACCGCCGGAAGAAAGCTCAACACGATCGTCGGTGCACGGCGCGCGGGCGACCCACCTGTGCTCGTCGCCCAAGCGTCGCGGGTGCGCTCAACGCTCGGCTGGACGCCCCGCTACGAGGACCTCGCGCAGATCGTGCACAGCTCCTACGCGTGGGAGCAGAAGCTCCTGGTAGAACCCTGGAAGCGCCCATGAGCCGGCTTGCAGGTCTTTGATTGACAAAGTAAAGCTCGGCGAGAAACCGATTCCCCGCGGACTTTGGACTGCTAGAATGCCGGCCATGCGTTTTGCCCGCCCCCGCTCGCTTAGCGGCCTCCTCCTGATTGGATTTTCGCTGGTTGCGGTGCCGTTGTTCTTCGCCGTGGTCAACGCGGCCGTGCAGATCCGTTCGCTCGCGGATGAGAGCAAGACCCTGGTGCGCCAGGGCGTGGAAATCACGCGCCACAACCAGGTGCTATCGGAACTGATTCCCGCCATGGAGCGCGCCGCGCGCCTGTATCAGGCGAAGGTGCTCAGCCGCAGCGATTTCCTCGACGTGTTCCGCGAGAAGTACCTGCACTTCTTCGCCACGATGAACGAGCTCAAAGCGCTGCCGCAGCCGGCGAACACGCGTCAAACGCTCGAAACGATTGCCGCGCAGGGCGCCAGTCTCAATACCGCCCTTCGATCGACAGGCCAGGACGCGGCGGAGCTCAACCGTGTCGTCGGCGGTTTCACGCAGCTCGAGGACGGCGTGCGCACCTACGCTCAGGGCACAAACCAGTTGATCGAGGTGGAACTCAACAAGCTGCAGGCGGCAACTGAGCGCGCCCAGCAGACGCTCGTCTGGCAATCTGCCGTGTTGCTGCCGATCACGATCGTCATCGTGGCGTTCGTCATCCTTAGGCTCGCGCGGCCGCTTCGGCAGATCGACCGGGCCATCGGCGAACTCGGCCGCGGCACCTTTTCGCGCGCGATCGCCGTGCAGGGGCCGAGCGACCTCGAAGCGCTCGGCCGGCAGCTCGAATGGCTGCGCCTGCGACTGCTCGAGCTGGCACAGGAGAAGAACCGGTTCCTGCGTCACATGTCTCACGAGCTCAAGACGCCACTTGCGAACATCCGCGAGGGCACGGAGCTTTTGATGGACGGCGCCGTCGGCGAACTGGAGAGCGGCCAGCGGGAGGTTACTGCGATCCTCAGGGACAACGGCTTGAAGCTGCAGCGGCTCATCGAGAATCTCTTGAGCTTCAGCGCCTGGCAGGCACAGAGCACAGGGCTCGAATTGTCGGAGTTTCGCCTCCGGCCGCTGGTGAAGAACGTCATCGAAGCACAGCAGCTCACGCTCATCGGGCAGCGCGTACGGCTCGACGTGCAGATCGACGATCTCGTCGTGATCGCCGATCGCGCGAAGCTGCGCCTGATCCTCGACAACCTGCTGTCGAATGCCATCAAGTTCACGCCGCGCGGCGGTTCCATTCACCTGCACGCGAGGAGCGAGCGCGAGCAGCTGCTGCTCGACGTGGCCGATACCGGGCCCGGAATCGCCGCGGAGGACCGCTCGCGTATCTTCGAGGCCTTCTACCAGGGTCGCACGCCGCAGGGCGGACACCTGAAGGGAACGGGAATTGGCCTGTCCGTCGTGCTGGAATTCGCCCATGCGCACGGCGGCACTGTCGAAGTGGTCGACGGCCAGTTCAGCGGCGCACACTTTCGCCTGCGTCTGCCGATGCGTCAGCTCGCGGGCGAGCCAAAGGAACGGGCGCATGCGGCCTGAAAGACTGATCGCAGTAGGTGCGCTGTGCACGCTCATCGCCGGCTGCAGTCTCGGCACCGCGCTCGGAACGCCGGAACACGTCGAACCGCAGGCCGCCAGGCCGCATGCGGACGCCGGTATCCTCGGCGGCTACCTGGATACCATGCGAAAGCTGGGCCAGAGCGATCCCGCGGTACAGGCAGAAACCTTCCAGGCCGCCCGCGATGCTGCGCAACTCACGCCTACCACCGCGAACCGCCTGCGCTACGCGCTTGCGCTCGCGACACCGGGCCATGGCGGCAGCGATCCCGGGACCGCCCAGAAACTGCTCGCACAGCTGCTGGCTTCTCCCGAGCTCCTGCTGGCGCCGGAACAGGCTCTCGCTGAAGTTGAATTGCGCCAGGTGGAACTGAGGATCGTGCTCACGGAGGAGAACCGGCGCCTGCAGCAGGAGTCCGCGCGCAACGACCGCGAACGCACCGCGGCGGCGGCGCGCCGGCTGCAGGAGGAGGTCGAGGATAACAAGCGCTTGCGCAAGCAACTTGAGGAGGCACAGGCTAAGCTCGACGCGGTGACCCACATCGAACGCTCCGCCATCGACCGTAACCCGAACGGCAAGCAACAGTGAACGCACCCGCCAAGCGCAAGGCCAAGATCCTGGTCGTGGACGACGATCCGGGGCTGCTGCGTCTTCTCACCATCCGCCTGCGCGCCGAAAACTATGACGTTGAGGCAGTGGAAAGCGCCATGGCGGCGCTCAACGCGGCCGGGCGATTTCGGCCGGACCTCGTCATCACGGACCTGCGCATGGACCAGATGGATGGCATGGGGCTGCTGAAGGAGCTGCAGAGCCGCTGGCCGGGCCTGCGCGTCATCATTCTCACCGCGCACGGGACGATTCCGGACGCCGTGCACGCGACGCAAAGCGGTGCCTTCGGCTTTCTCACGAAGCCGATCGACAAGCAGGAGCTCCTCGACCAGGTCGAGAAGGCGCTGCGCATCTCGGGGATCCCGCAGAGCGACGAGGACTGGCGCTCGGAGATCATTACGCGCAGCGCGCTCATGGAGGAGAGGCTCGCGCAGGCGCACATGGTGGCGGGCACCGACGCACGCGTGCTCATCACCGGCGAAAGCGGCACGGGCAAGGAACTCCTCGCCCGCGCGATCCACAAGGCGAGCGTCCGCCGCGACCATCCCTTCGTTGCCATCAACTGCAGCGCGATGACCGAGGACCTGCTCGAGAGCGAGCTCTTCGGCCACGAGAAGGGCGCCTTCACCGGCGCCATCCGCACCCACAAGGGACTCTTTCATGCCGCCGACGGCGGCACGCTGATGCTGGATGAGATCGGGGACATGCCGATGCGCCTGCAGGTAAAGCTCCTGCGCGTGCTGCAGGAAAACCAGATCCGGCCGGTCGGGAGCACCGATGCGATTCCCGTGAACGTGCGCGTCATTTCGGCAACGCACCGCGATCTCACACAGCTCATGGTAAGCGGTGCCTTTCGCGAGGATCTCTACTACCGGCTGAACGTCGTGCACATAGACGTGCCGCCGCTCTCCAAGCGCCGCGAGGACATTCCCCTGCTCGTCGCGCACTTCCTCGAGCTCATCGCGCGCGAAAGCAACCAGCGCAAGATCTACGCGCCGGAAGCCGTGGAACTCCTCGCGACGGCCGAGTGGCCCGGCAATATCCGTCAGCTCTACAACGTCGTGCGTCACAACGTCGCCCTTTCGAGGAACCCGATCATCAATGCGGAGCTCGTGCAGCAGGCGCTCGGCGGCGGCCCGTCGAAGCTCCCGTCATTCGACGAGGCACGCGATGAGTTCACGCGCAATTACCTCGCGCAGATCCTGCAGATCACGGGCGGCAACGTCAGCCAGGCCGCGCGTCTTGCCAAGCGCAATCGCACGGATTTCTACAAGCTCCTCGGGCGTCATCAGCTGACGCCGGATGATTTCAAGCCGCATTGAAGCCGGACGATGAAATGAGCGACAGCGTCGATGCCGTCGTGGTCGGCGCGGGCGTCGTCGGACTCGCGATCGGGCGCGCGCTCGCGCGCTCCGGGCGCAGCGTCATCGTGATCGAGAAGAATCGTCATATCGGCGAAGAGACCTCGTCGCGCAATTCCGGCGTCATCCACTCCGGCATCTACTACCCGACCGGCAGCCTCAAGGCGCAGCTCTGCGTGCGTGGCCGCGAACTCCTCTATGCCTATTGCGAGGAGAAAGGCATCGCCCACCTTCGCTGCGGCAAAGTCATCGTGGCTCAGGAGCGCGAGTTGCACGGCGCTCGAGCACCTTCATAAGGCGGCGAGCCGCAATGGCGTCAACGACCTGGAGCGCCTCGATGCCGGCGGCATCCGGAACCTCGAACCGCAGGTGCGCTGCGCGGGCGGCCTCTGGTGTCCCAGAACGGGAATCGTCGATGTGCACGAGCTGATGACGGCCCTGCAGGGCGACCTCGAAGCAACCGGCGGCAATGTCGTCTTCGAGACCGAACTGCGCGGCGCGCGGCCGAGCGCAAAGGGGTGGTTTCTGTCGCTTGCGGCGGGCGGCAACGCGATGACTTTGTCATGCTCGCTCCTGGTCAACGCCGCAGGCCTCCATGCGGTCGGGCTCCTCGAGCGCATCGAGGGCTATGCGCGTAATCGGATCCCGCGCCACTATTTCGCGAGAGGAAACTACTTTGCGCTGCGTGGACGCTCTCCCTTCACAGCACCTCGTGTACCCGATGCCGGTAGCGGGCGGACTCGGCATTCACGCGACTCTTGATCTCGCCGGTCGCGTCCGTTTCGGGCCGGACGTCGAGTGGGTCGACTCGCTCGATTACGCCGTCGATCCCGCTCGCGGCGAGCGCTTCTACGCGGCGATTCGAAGCTACTGGCCCGCCCTGCCCGACCGCGCGCTCGAGCCGGCGTATGCCGGCATTCGGCCGAAGCTCGCGGGTCCCGGCGAGCCGGCAGCCGATTTCGTGATCGAGAATCTTCGGGAGCCGAATACGCCGGGGTTGATCAATCTGTTCGGTATCGAATCGCCCGGCTTGACCTCGAGCCTTGCAATCGCGGAACGAGTGCTGGCGCAAAGCGGACTGCAGGCATCTTAAGATCCCGAAAACTGCCGAGTGTGTGCTTTACCCTCCGGGCCCGGGGCGGCATCATGCCGCCCCGCCCGCAGATGGCCGGGAAACCATTGAACAATAAGGACGCCTTGCGGTGAGCGTATCCCGGAGCATTGCCAAAGGCGCCACGCTGATGGTGCTTTTCAAGCTCATCGAACGTGGGCTCGGATTCATCAGCACGCTGATCCTCGCCCGCCTCCTCGTGCCGGGCGACTTCGGTCTCGTGGCGATGGCGACCTCGTTCATCGCGCTCATCGAGCTGATGGGAGCGTTCGGTTTCGACATCTCGCTCATCCGGCTGGAAAAGGCCGAACGCGTGCATTACGACACGGCGTGGACGCTCAATGTCGCCGTAGGTTCGGTCCTGGCGCTATTGATGCTCGCGACGGCAATACCGCTCGCGCACTTCTACAACGAACCGAGGCTGCCGCCCGTGGTGTTCGTCCTTGCGCTCGGCTCGATAGCGACCTCGGTCGAGAACATCGGCGTGGTCGAGTTCCGCCGCAAGCTCGAATTCGGACGCGAGTTCCGCTTTCAGCTCGCGAAGAAAGTGGCCTCTTTCACGATCACGGTGCCGCTCGCTTTCATGCTGAGAAGCCACTGGGCGCTGGTCGCGGGCATGCTGGCGGGGCGCATCGCCTCGAGCGCCTGGAGTTACGTCGTGCATCCCTACCGCCCGCGCTTTGCGCTCGGCGCGGCTCGTGACCTCATTGCCTTCTCAAAGTGGCTGCTCCTCAACAACTTCCTCTTTTTCCTGAAAGAGCGCGGCACGGATTTCATCATCGGCCGAATTGCCGGGCGCTCGCCGCTCGGACTCTTCAACGTCGGCTACGAGATCGCCAATCTGCCGACGACCCAGCTGGTCGCACCGATCAATCGCGCGGCCTTTCCCGGATATGCCAAGGTCGCGAATGACGGTAACGCGTTGCGCGCCGGTTTCCTCGATGTCATCGCGGTCGTGACGCTGTTCGCCGTGCCGGCCGGCATCGGCATCGCCGCCGTCGCGCCGCTCGCCTGCGAGGTGCTGCTCGGACCGAAGTGGCTCGACGCAATTCCGATCATCGAGATTGTCGCCGTTCACGGCGCCATCACGGCCTTGCAATCGAATGGCTTCGCCATGTACCTCGCCATCGGGCGCGCCGACCTCGCAACGCACATCACGACCGGCTATGTGCTGATGCTACTGCCGCTCTCGGCCGCGCTCACGGTGTGGGACGGCATCCGCGGCGCGGCCTGGGCCTGCCTCATCACCGCAGTTGTCTTTGCGCCGATCAATTACGGCGTGCTCCTGAGGAAGATCGAGCTGCCGCTGACTCGATTCCTCGAAGTCATCTGGCGACCCACGACGGCGTCCGCCCTGATGTTTGGCGCCGCGCGCCTCGTCGCGAACGCAGTCGACCAGCGGGCGCCCGCGTTCGTCGCTTTGCTTACTGCGGTGGTTGCGGGCGCAGCCGTCTATCTCTTGAGCGTCTTCGTGCTCTGGCGTCTTTCCGGCAGGCCGCAAGGCGCTGAAACCGCAGTCGTCCAGCGCGCCCGGATGATGCTGGCTCAACGATTCGGCACGGCCGGCTGACGATTCTCAGCTTTTGCGCACGGCGAGAGACGCGAGCACTTGCTCGTATTGCACCTCGAGCTGTCGGCGCTGGGCCTCGGCCGCGTCTCCGAGCAACCGGCGCAGTTCCTGCTGACGGGCCGAAGCCGCCTCCACGAGGCCGCAAATTTCCGGTCCCCGTACGGTATCGATCTCGACCGCAAATTCGCCGACACCCGCCCTCATCATCAGCTCGCGCGATTTGCGGTAATAGCAAATGGCGACCGTCGGCGTTCCGACGCAAAGGCCGAGGACCAGGCTGTGAAAACGCGTGCCGACGGTCACCTCGCTCGACGCCAGCAACGCCACCAGCTCGTCTATCGTTTCCGGATGAACGACGTCAATCGCGCGGCTCGACTCGCCGGCGGCGGCCAATCGCTCGATCACATCCTGTGCCGCCCATTCATCGGCTGGATGCGTACCAAAGAGAGCGACCTGGCGACCGCGGCGGACCGCGTCGCTGCAAACGCCGGCGAGCGCTTCGACGTAGGCCCGGTAGCGAACCGGATCCACCTCGGGCCAGTACCGCGGATCGAATACCGGCATTGCGTTGACGGAAATCAGGCCCGACGCCTGCGTCGCCCGTTCCGCGCGCAAGCGTTCGAGGTAGCCCGACGGCAAGGGCAGACTGAAGGCAAGGTCCGTGCTGACGTGAACAATGCGCTTGCAGCCGATATCTTCAAGGAGGCGTGCGGAACCTTCATCGCGTACGGAAACGAAAGCGGCACGAGCAAGGCTACGCCGCGCGAAGTAGCGCGACAGCTTTCCATCGAGCGGTCCGGCGCCGACGCTGAGGAATGCCACCTTGACGCCGCGCAGCGCTCCGAGCACGGTCCATTTGCAGAGCGTGTACGGAAACTCCCAGGGGCCGCCGACAAAATCGATGAATTGATTCGAGCCCGCGATGACGAGAACGTCGACGCCGCCGAGCGCCTGCCACATCGAGCCGAAGAACGAGACTTCGGCAACAATCGCAAGGATTGTCTGAGGCAATCGACCGACCGCACACAAGGCACGACGGAACGGGAAGAACCGCTTGCACGCGGCCAACAATCGTCGGCCAGGACCCTCACCGGTCTGGTTGCGCCTGCTCGGCAGTGGCCGCGAGGTGTCCGGCAGGTGCGTGACATGGCGGCGAATGGCGATCGCAGGAATGCCGTAGCGGGCTCGCGTGTCCTCGGGATCGAGGCTGAAGCCGACGAACTTGGCGCCCGGCACGAGACGACGGATGTTCGCAATGACCGCGGCCGTCAACGATTCGTCGCCGAGATTGTGGCGGCCGTAATGGCCAAAGACGCCAACCCGCAATTGCGGGCCAGCCGCGCGCGCGTCCCGGAGAGAATCTGCCATCGAATCAGTGTAGTGGGACCTGGTGCACCGCGGTGTGCGCCTTCGCGCAGTTTGACCCTATTGCCCGTTCCACAGACCCGGGCGCTCGGAGCCGACCCAACTTGGATTGTGGCCGTTGCCCGACTTGTCCGTGATGTCCGTCGGCGTCGGATTGAGATTCAGGTACCAGATGTTCGAGGTTCCCGTGGCGGTCGACAGCGGAGTGGCGATTTCCGCCAGGACGTCAGCGAGCGAGAGATTGACGGAATAGATTTGAATGCCCCGGATCACGCCGTTCATGATTTCATTCGACGGATTCCATGGCGCGTCGCCGAAGGTGAGAGCCGGGGCCGGCGGATTCGTGTTGCCGTAGCTCGTCGGTGCGACGTGCTCGATCACCTTGTTCGTATCGGGCAGGTCCCAGTAGAACACCGTGTGCTTGCCGGCACCGTCCGACCACGCCACTAGCGCCTGCGTGTACCAGCGGTTGTAAGTCACGAGTTCGTTGCTCACGAAATCGCCGCTGGCGTCCGTCGCGATTTCCCAGCGGTGCTGACTGGTATTCGGGAAGTTAGGGTAAGGATGTGCGCCATAGTAGGAATTCGAATGCCCGTCGTCCCAATGAAACGTCGAGAGGTCGCCGCGACCGTCGTCGTTGCCCCAGAAGAACGTCGTGTAGTAGTCCGATTGCTGGCGCGGATAGAGCTTCCAGATATAGGTCGCCGGATAGATGGCGAGGGGATTGGTGAACTTGAAGCGCACCGTCCCGTTGGTCGAATCGCTGCCCTGGAAATCAAGACCCGTCTGTGCCGTCTCGCCGTCCACCGTTACGGCCGCAGTGCTGCTGGCCGAGCCGCCGGTTCCGCTGCAGGTGAGCAGGAAGATATTGGTCGCCACGAACAAAGGTCCAGTGCCGGCTGAACCTGCGGTCGGCCTGCTGCCGCTCCACGAACCGCCCGCGATGCAGGAGGTTGCATTGACGGACGACCAACTGAGATTCGACGCCGCACCGCTCGCGACGCTTGCTGGAATTGCCGTCAGTTGCACCTGTACCGGCGCCGGCGGCGCGCTGACCGCAACGGTCGTCCTTGCCTCCGCCGCCAGGCCTGCACGTTCGGCGATCACCTTCACGGTGTAGGTTCCAGGCTGAGCGTAGTCGCAGACGTCGGCCGCCGTGAGGCTGGCCTGCGAACTGTTGGTGACCTGCCGGTCCCAGGGCTGCGACACGCTGGTACCGCTGTCCGCCCGATTGCAATAGAAAGTGTAGGTAACGGCACCCGTCGCACTGCCGCTGACACTGGCGGACAGGTCGATTCCATTGACGGGGGCCGGGCCGCCAACGGGACTTGCAATCAGCGAGACGCCGAGCGTTGGCGTCGCCGCCGAGTTGGCAACGTTGATCGTCACGGGACTCGAGACCGACGAATTACCGGCCGCATCACGCGCGACGGCTGTCAGCGCGTGAGGGCCGTTCGTGGTCGTCGTGCTCGACCAGCTCACGGCAAACGGCGCCGTCTGGTCTTCAGCACCGAGATTGCCGCCGTCGAGACGGAACTGCACGCCGGTCACGCCCACGTTGTCCGAAGCGCTCGCCGCGATCATTGCTGTTCCCGCGACATCCGCGCCGCTTGCGGGCGCAATGATCGATACGGAAGGAGCGCTGCTGTCGGGCGACGAAGGCGGCGACCCGCCGCCGAGCGGGGCATTCATGTCCGCCTGGATTTCCGGTGCGGTGAGAACGCGGCTGTAGACGCGTACGTCGTCGATGAGACCGTTGAACACCTCGCCGTTGCCGCCGTTCGCCCCGATGCGGATAGGCTGCGAACTCGTGTTGGTCACGGCACAAGTGATCGCCGTAGTGCGGTCGAGCACGCCGTTGATGTAGTGGCGAAGCGCCGTTCCATCGTAGGTGACGGCAACGTGAGTCCATCTGTTGGCGGGTGCATTCCCGTTGCTCGTGCGCTGGGCGCCGTCGCAGCCAAGGTAGCCGACGATCCGTCCCGTGGACGGCTCGCGATGCAGGGACCAATCGAAATACGGAGCGCTGTGATTCGCGTGCGCAGGCTTCAGGACGATCATCTGCCAGTTACTGTTCGAGCGCGGACTGATCCAGGCGGACAACGTGAAGCTGCGGCCGGTCAGATTGAGAGAGCTGTTGTATGTGCGAGCCACCGCGCGATCGTTGGAACCATCGAACGAAAGCGCCGAACCGCTGTGCCCCGTCGTCCACGCAGGACCATTGGCAAGATCCATTGTGACCCCGTGTCCCGAGGTGTCGGACAACACGGTTCCGCTCGCTTCATTGAACGAATATGCGACGATCGGCCCCGCCGCGGAACCGTTCGTGACGGTGACATTGACGGCGCCGGACACGGTGACATGGCCGGCGGCATCGCGAGCAGCAGCCGTCACGGCGTGGACTCCATCGTTAACTGTAGCGCTGTTCCAGGAAATTCCGTACGGCGCCGTCTGGTCTTCGCTGCCGACGTTCGCGCCGTCGACGCGGAACTGCACGCCGGCCACCGCGAAATCGTCCGCCGCGTCCGCGGCAAGACTCAGATTCCCGCCCACGCTGGTCCCCGGCGAAGGCGCCGTGAGCGTGACTGTCGGCGCGGTCGCGTCGACGGGTACCGGCGTGCTGACCGATACCGTCGTGCGCGCTTCAGCCGCGAGACCCTGACGTTGCGCAATGACTTTGGCAGTGTATGTACCCGGCGCGATGTAACTGCATAGATCGACCGCTGACAGCGTTGTTTGCACGCTGTCTGTAACCTGCAGATCCGCCGCTGCATCCGAGTTGGTCCCGGTATCCGAGCGATTGCAGTAATAGCTGTAAGTCGTTGCACCGGTGGCGGTACCCGAAAGACTCGCGGTGAGATCCACACCGTTGAGCGGCGCACTTCCGGACGCCGGCGCTGCGAGCAGGGCCACGCTGAGCGTCGGCGGCGGCACAAGGTTGGCGACCGTCACGGAAACCGGCGCCGATGTCGCCGCGTTGCCGGCGGCATCTCGCGCCACCGCAGTGATGACGTGCGCACCGTTGCTCACGCCGTCGCTCGCCCAGCTGACGGCAAAAGGAGTAGTCAGATCTTCGACGCCAAGACTTGCGCCATCGAGCCGGAACTGGACACCGGTGACGGCGACGTTATCCGAGGCCGTTGCAGCAACGCTGACAGTACCCGTGACGCTTGAACCCGCGGCAGGCGTGCTGATCACGACGTTGGGAGCGGAGGTATCCGGCGGCGGCGGTGCGGCGACGCTGCCGCCGAGAGCAACCGTCATGTCGGCCGCGATTTCCTGGGCAGTCAGCACGCGATTGTAAACGCGTACATCGTCGATCGACCCATTGAACACTTCGCCGTTTCCGCCGTTCGCGCCGATGCGGATTGGCTGCGAACTCGTATTCACGACGGCACAGGTCAGCGGTGTCGTACGATCGAGCACGCCGTTGATGTAGTGACGCAGATTCGTTCCGTCGTACGTGATCGCGACGTGCGTCCAGGTATTGAGCGGCGTCGTTGCATTGCTCGTACGCTGCGTCGCATCGCAACCGAGGAAGCCGACGATGCGCCCCGTGCCGGTCTCGCGGTGCATGGACCAGTCGAAATATGGCGACGTGTGACTCGCGCGCGCCGGCTTCAGAACGATCATCTGCCAGCTGCTGTTCGAACGCGGATAGATCCACGCTGACAGCGTGAGGCTCCGTCCTGTCAGATTGAGCGCCGAGTTATAGGCGCGCGCCACGGCACGGTCGTCCGATCCATCGAACGCGAGGCCATTGCCATAGAGACCTGTGGTCCAGGCCGGTCCGTTCGTCAGCGTCATCGAGTTGCCGTTGCCGGAAACATCCGAAAGCGTCGTTCCGGTGCCGTCGTCGAAGGAATAGGCCGCAAGCGGTGCGGCCGTCTGCGCGGTTGCCAGAGAAGGGACTGAGATTGCGATTGCGAGCAGCGCCACGAATGGCGCGGCGCGCCGGGAGATCGTCCTCAGATCATGTGCGGCCCACGTATCCCTCGGCTTCCTGTTCATGGACTCGACCTTCGGTGCGGCGGCAGATTATGACAACAACATAAGCCCGCGGCTTCGCTCCGCGGGACGGATGCGCCGCAATCGTTATGCATTCACAGTTTCGGGCGGGCGGCATTATGGCGCAGAACGCCGGAGATGATGCAGTAGCAAACACTGTAGGAAGCATCCGACGGCATGCGACGTCGCGTGCAGACGATGGCTCTTACGGGCCTGTCCACAAGAGCGCCCGACCGGAGCCGACCCATGCAGGGTTGTGGCCGTTGCCGGACTTATCCGAAATGTCGGTCGGCGTCGGATTGAGATTGAGATACCAGAGATTCGACGCGCCTGCGGACGTCGACTGCGGAGTTGCGATCTCCGCCTGCACGTCGGCGATCGATAGGTCAATCGAATAGATCTGGATGCCACGGATCACGCCATCCATGATCTCGCTCGAAGGATTCCACGGCGCATCGCCCCAGGTAAGCGCGGGTTGCGGGGGGTTGGTGTTGCCGTACGCAGAATCTGTTATATGCGTGACAGTCTTGCTGGTGTCTGGCAGGTCCCAGTAGAAGACGGTGTGCTTTCTGCCCGATCCGTCCGACCATGCCACGAGCGCCTGCGTGTACCAGCGGTCATAGACAACGAGTTCGTTGCTGACGAAATCGCCGCCGTGGTCGGTGGCAATCTCCCAGTGATGGGTCGTGACGTCGGGAAAATTCGGATAGGGGTGGGCGCCGTAAAAGGTGTTGGAGCTGCCGTTGTCCCACTGAAACGTCGTGAGATCTCCCGCGCCGTCGTCGTTTCCCCAGAAGAAAGTCGTGTAGTAGTAGGACTGCTGCCGCGGGAATACCCGCCAGATATAAGTCGCCGGATAGATGGCGAGCGGATTGCGAAAGCGGAAACGCACCGTGCCGCTCGTCGATTCGCTACCTTGAAAGTCGAGGCCAGTCTGGGTGACACCGTCCGATACCGTCACCACCGCCGACTTGCTGGCCGAGCCGCCTGCGCCCATGCAGGTCAGAGTGAACGTGTTGTTGCTCGCCGTAAGCGCCGCTGAATTCTCGGTGCCCGCAGTCGGGCGACTGCCAACCCACGCCCCTGAAGCCGCGCAGCTCGTGGCATTGGTCGTGGACCAGGTCAGCGTCGATGTGTCGCCACTCATGACGCTCAACGGGTTCGCCACGAGACTGACCGTCGGTGCGGGCGTGCCGGCCGCAACAGTTACCGTGACCGATTGCTGCGTCGTGCCGCCGGCGCCGGTGCAGCTCAAGCTAAACATATTGCTGGCCGCCGTCAGCGCGCCGCTGCTCACGGTTCCCGAAGTCGCGCGACTGCCCGACCATGCACCGCTAGCCGTGCAGCCGGTGGCACCGGTGGAGGACCAGGTAAGCGCCGAACTGCCGCCGCTCGCGACGCTTGTCGGATTTGCCCCCAATGTGACGGTCGGCGCCACCGGCGCTGCGACCGAAACCGTAGCGGACGCACTCCCCGATCCTCCGGCGCCGTCGCAGGTCAGCGTGAATACATTGCTTGCGGCCGTCAGCGGACCAGAGCTAGCCGATCCGGAAGTCCCTTTGGGGCCGCTCCAGGCACCCGAAGCCGTGCAAGTCGTGGCGTCGGAGCTCGTCCAGGTGAGCGTCGAACTGTCGCCAGTAACGATCGAGTCGGGGCTTGCGGACAGAGTCACGCTTGCCGGCTGCGCCACGGATTCATGCGATCCGCCACCGGCGCAAGCACTGGCCGCAAGTGCCATCAACAGGAGTGCCCAACGCCACAGCGTTGTCATGGAGGTATGCATCTGATCGGTGTCGCAGGCGGTCCGGAAGTCAAGTGCGCATGATTATCTCAGGCGTGCAGCGGCCATGCGACATGTCGCAAGTCGAAGACAGTTCGTTACACTCCGCAACTCGAGCCCAAAAGGCAGAACCGTGCACACGACCGAACAAGATCCGGCCACCTCGTCACTCGATCATCTCGATCGATCGCTCGTCACCGGAATCGCGTGGACCGCCGCGCTCCGCTGGTTCGCGCAGGGCATTTCCTGGGCCGGAACGCTGTACGCCGCACGCATCCTCGCACCGTCGGACTACGGCATCGTGGCCGCGGCGATGCTGCCGGTTGGACTCGTGCGCCTCGTCGAGGACTTCGGCCTCGACGCGGTGCTCGTTCAGGACCGCGCGATCGCGGGGAACGTGCAGGCGCAGCTTGCAGGCTTTGCACTGCTGCTCGCCGGCTTGCTCGCCGTGATTTTTTTCTTCGCCGCGCGACCCATCGCGGCGTTCTTCCACGAACCCGCCATTGCGACCGCTCTCGAACTGCTGAGTCCACTGATCGTACTCGACGCATTGCAGATCATTCCGCGCGCATTGCTGCAGCGTGATCTCGCGTACCGAAGACTCGCCCTGCTCGCGCTCGCGCAAGTCTGCGTGATCCAGGCAACGCTGGTGTTCGCGGCTCGCGCAGGTTTCGGCTACCAGTCACTCATTTTCAATACGCTCGCTGGATCGGCGATTGCAGTCCTCGTTCTGATCTCGTGGCGCCCCTATGCGGTGCGCCTGCCGCGCGAGCTGAAATCCATAGCGACTCCAATTGTGCAAGGCTGGCGGCTGCTCATCTCCCGCGCATCGTGGTACGCCTATTCGAACACGGACCGCTTGATCGTCGGGCGCATGCTCGGCAAGGATCTGCTCGGCGCCTACGCTTTCGCTTCGGATTTCGCGAATCAGCCGATCCAGGAGATCACCGCCGCTTTCAGCCGTGTGGTACCCGGAGTGTTCAGTGCCGTCCAGCGCGATCCACCCGCGCTGCGCCGGTATTTCTTCATGCTGACGGAATTCATCTTCTTCCTCGCGCTGCCGGCCGCTGCCGGTCTCGCACTGGTCGCCGATGTGCTCGTCGCTCTCGCTCTTGGCCCGCAATGGCAGGCCGTGGTGACGCCGCTACGGATCCTTTGCATCGCCACGGCCTTCACGGCGGCACAAGTATTCGTTTCGCACATCCTGATGTGGACAGGACATTTTCGCGCCAACATGTGGTGCACGATCCTGGCGGTCGCCGTGCTGCCCGCGGCGCTCTACGTCGGTTCGCGTCACGGCCTGCCGGGGGTGGCATGGGCGCTCGCGATCACGCTGCCGGTGGTCAATCTGCCGGCCCTCGTCATCGCGTTGCGTACGCTCGGAACGCCGGCCTGGCACTGGCTCAAGGCGCTGCTGCCGGCGAGCGTCTGCACATTATTCATGGTTCTTTGCGTGCTCGGTCTGCGCCTCGCGCTTCCCGAGCAATGGTCGAATCTGCAGAAACTGGCGGCGTTGGTGGCGGGCGGTGCGCTGACATACACCGCCGTCGTGTTCGCGATCTACCGTCAGCGGGTCGGGGTATTCGTCGCGCTGATCCGCGGCTCCAAAGCGTCTGCCGCCGCACCGGCCGCCTGAGTCCGTTCCAGCCAGTTTTCGCGCCAGTATGTCGTGACGGCGCGCCGGCACATGAGCCTTCCACCCGTGTACTCCGCCGTGCAGTAGACGCCCTTCAGCACGACGCAGGGCTGCTTCATGACCAGCATCTGGCCGGTGACTTCGTCGATGATCCGGTCGACACGGCCGCTGACTTCGTATTGCTTGCCGCAGAACTTGACCATTTCGTGATCGAACCACATGCCGCGATTGCGGTTGCCGGTGTTGAGCGTCTGCTTGATTGCCTCGTGCGACCGGACACGCACCGCTTCACCCACTTTGAGATCGAGATGGCACTCGGGAGTCGGCTTGCCGAGCGGCAGCACGCCGCTCCCGTGCGGCGCCGGCCAACCATTCACCAGCCGGTGCACACGATCGTAAAACCAGAAGGCGGCGCGATGAGCAAATCCGCTGCTCGTCAATGAGCGCGCGGCGGCCACGGTCAGCACGCGCAACGCCCGTCTGACGGTGACGTTACCTGTCCGGATATCGCGCCAGAACTGCCGAAAGTCCCACCATTTCTGCAGCGTGGTTGCGTAATAGAGCTGAGTAGCCTGGCAGGTATAGACGATATTGCCGTTCGCGGAATCGATCCTCTGGGTTGCGGCGTGCAACCGGTCCTCGGAAAGGCCGGCCATCCGCGTGGACTGCCCCGCCGCTTGATTGCGATCGACTTTACGCAGCCACGCCGTCTTCCAGAAAATGAGACACGTCGCCTGGCAGCCGCCGTGCGCCGCGCCGTCGCAACGCAGTTCTTCCAGGTGCACGGCATCCTTCAGGCGCCGGCCACCGGTCTTGTGTGCCGAATCGCAAGTCTTGTGTGCGACGGCCGAAACGCGAAAGCGCCGGCCACAGTACTTCAACATCTCCGGCATGAAGGGCATGCGGTCGATGCAGCCCGCCTCATCGAGGGTCGCCAGGATTTCCTCGCGCGAGCGCACCTCGACGAGGTCGCCCACCATGAGCTGGTATCCCATGCGCTCTCAGCTCTTCGGGTGTTTCCAGATCATCCAGGGGCACTCGCCCTTCGCCTCCATACGGTCGAAGGCGATCTTGTCCTTGAAAGTGTCCATGGACTGCCAGAAGCCGGTGTAGCGGTAGGTCGAGAGGAGCTTCTTCTCGCGCAGCCGCTCGAAGGGTTTCTCGACGAGTTCGTCGCCTTCCTCGATGTAATCGAATATCTCCCGGCGCAGCGCAAAGAACCCGCCATTGATCATGAACTCATCGTTCCGCCACGGTCCCATGGCAGTGACATATCCGTCCGGCGAGGACTGCACGGCGTGGAAGCTGTGCCAGGAGCGCACGGAGGCAAGTGTCGCGACGACGCGCTTCTTGCGGAAGTCATCGATGAGTTCATCGAGCGGCAAGTCCGAGAGGCCATCGGCATAGTTCGCAAGGAACGCTTCGTCCTTGTCCACATACTCGCGCACGCGCAGGAGCCGCTGCCCGATATTCGCATGCAGGCCGGTGTCGACGAAAGTGATGCGCCAGTTGTCCATGTCGCGCGAATGGAGCGTCTTCTCGCCGCCGGCTTCCAGCGTGAAGTCGTTCGACATGCAGTCGTCGTATTCGAGGAAATACTTGCGCACCATGTCGCCGCGATAGCCTAGCGCCAGGATGAACTCCGTGTGGCCGAAGTGCGCGTAATAGCGCATCAGGTGCCACAGGATCGGGCGGTAGCCGATGTTCACGAGCGGTTTCGGGATGGTGTCGGAGTGCTCGCGCAGGCGCGTGCCGAGTCCGCCGCAGAAGAGTACGACCTTCATGGTGTCACGTTGTCCTTGTCAGTATTTCCAGCGCAGATCCGCATCCACCTGGCCCGTGCGGATGAGGTACTGCAGCTGCTTCAGGCGCGTGAACGCGCGGAATTTGTAGATGTCCTGCGGCATGTCGATGCGCTTGAAGAGCTCGTAAAGCTCCTGCGCCCCGCGCCGCGCATTCCACTGCGTGCGAAAGGCCGGCATGCGCTCGCGGATCTTCTTGAAGGAAACACGGTAGCTGCGGTTGTCGCCCGCGCTCGAGCCGACCGTGACTTCGCAGCCGGGAAAGGTCTCGGCGACGATCGTCGCGAGGTCGCGGATGCGGTAGTTCTCCTCGTCGCCGCCGACGTTCATCACCTCGCCGTTCACCCGCCCGACCGGTGAATCGAGCGCGCAGGTGATTGCCTGGCAGATATCCTCGACGTGCACAATCGGCCGCCAGGGCGTGCCGTCGCTCGTCATCACGATGCGCTTTGAAGTCCAGGCGACTGCGCACAGATCGTTCAGCACGATGTCAAAGCGCAACCGCGGCGAGGCGCCATATGCCGTGGCATTACGCAGGAACGTGACGCAAAAATCGGACGATGCCATGGGACGAAGCGCGTTCTCGACCATCACCTTGCAGCGCGCATAGGCGGTCTGCGGATTGGTCGCGGAGGTTTCGTCGACCCATTCCTCGGTCGCCATGCCGTAGACACTGCAGGATGAGGCATAGACGAAGCGGCGAACGCCCGCCTCCTTCGCGATGCGCGCGAGCCGCGCCGAGCCTTCGAAATTGATCGCCTCGGTGACCTTGGGGTCGTTTTGCCCGAGCGGATCGTTCGAGAGCTCTGCGAGATGCACGACGGCATCGAAGCCTTCGAAGTCCGCGGGCATCGCATCGCGCAGGTCGATGTTGAGCGTCGGCTGCACGACCCGAACGCTGCGCGTCGTGTAGAGCCAGCCGTCGCGGTAGAGGCCGCTGTCGAGCCCGGTCACGTCGTGTCCCGCCGCGAGCAGAATGGGCGAGAGTCGCGAACCGATGTAGCCGTCCGAACCTGTAACCAGAATCTTCATCACTCTCCCCATGTCGCAAGCGAGCGGCAGCGCTCCGCTATCGCCGCAGTCTAGACTCTAGGACCGCACGCGGGCGTGCGGCGTGAAGCATCCCTCGATTTGCGCGACCCGCACTCAAAATCCGAGCAGCGTCTTGCGGGCGTAAAACGCCTCCGCAAAGCCGCTTGGCGCACGGCACTCGAGCCCGCGCAGGCGCATCAGCCCCCGAAACGTGTCGGCCGTGAACCAGGGCTTACCGAGCTGCGACGCGAAGCTTTCCATCAGCGCGGCAATCTTGCGGTCGGCAATATCCGCCGCAAGCGGCAGAAACATCGACGGCCGGCCGAGATCGCCGTCCCACTTGGGTATCTCGTATTCGAGGATCCAGTGGTCGCGGAATGCGTTCCAGGTGAGCTCGGAGACGATGCGATGGTCCTGGTGCCTGTCCCCTTCCCAATGCGTGAGCACGAGATCCGGGCGGCAGGTGGTGCGTAACGCCGAGATCGTTTCCTTCACCCCGGCCCAGTCCGCCGGAAAGTAGCTATCGCGGAACCGGTAGAACCTGAGATCGAGTCCCGCGCCTCCGCCCGCAAGCCTCGCAAGGGCGGATTCACATTCGCGCTGACGCGCTTCGTCGGAACTCAGCATCACCGCGGTGATACGTACGTCGGGCCGCGCCGCGCGCAGGCTCGCGATGAGTCCGCCACAACCGATCTCGAGGTCGTCGCAATGCGCCGCGAGACACAGGACCTCGCGAACGGAAGCGCCCAATGCCGGCACCGAAAGCATCACGCATTCCTGTGCTGCGCGAACGCGCTCACGGAATCTCCTTCAGGAGATCGCACTCAACGAGCGCGCGGGCCGCGGCGAGGATGTCGCCGAATGCGAGTCCCGAGCGCTCGGCGATGTCGAGCAGCGAATGCTCGCCATCGGAGAGGTTGAGGACCCAGAGCATGGGCATCTCCTTGACCTTGCCGCCGCCGTGCACGTCGCCCGTCAGACGGTAGAGCCCGCGCTTGCCGAGCTGGGGCTCGCACTTCGGATTGAGATTGAGATAGCGGCGGTTGTGCTCGAGAATTTCGAAGACTGAGATGCACTGATCGAAGGAATCGGCGAGCGCCGCCGGACGGACAAAGTCGAGGTTGTCCGCGGACGTGTGATATTCGGGGAAGGTGCCGCAGGGTGTGCGCATGAAGCTCCCGACCGGCAGATTGAATCCCGGCGAGCAGAACTGCCGTTCGTCATTGCCGTGCGGAAAGAAGTCACGCACCCGTCCTTCGAAGCCCTGCTGGCGCAGCACGTGGACCACCGCGCGGTCGATCTCTGCGTTGCCACGACGGCTGCGCTTGTAGCTCGGATTGCCCGCATCGCCCACAGCCACCAGCACGAGGCCGTGCTTGATCCGGCCGAGATTCCTTTCGTTGCGGCTCAGCCAGACGATCGAGCCGATTTGCGCCGGAATGAAGAGAAAGCGATACGCGTAGCGTCGCTGACATAGTCCGAGCGCGCGCGCGAGCTCCACCGCCAGCGCCACGCCGGAGAGATTGTCGTTGCAGAGCGAAGGATGGCAGATGTGCGTCGACACCAGGACTTCATCGGCGGTTTCGCCCGGCAGGAAGCATTCACCGTAGCTGAGGCTGCCGTCGGCAAGCGTCGAGTCGATGCATACCTCGTACTCGCCTTCCGTCAGCTTTTCGAGATCGCGATGCGCGATCGAGAATCCCCAGTCCTCGCGAAAATAAGAGGTACGCAGCGGCACGACGTCGGGCTTTTCCGGCAGGGAATAAAGCCGCGGCTTGAGCTCGGCAAGGCTCATGCGGGCGCGCACGGGCACGCTGTAGCCGGTGACGTGCAGATTCGAACGATGAAAATCGATGACGCGCTCGCCGCGCGCGTTCTTGACGTATGCGTCGCGGATGTTCCATTCCTTCGGCACGACCCAGTCGAACGCACGGGTGCCGCTCGGCACCTCGTGAATGTCGAGTGGAATGATCTTCTTCAGAAGCTTCAGGCTTTCCCGGACTCCGTCGCCCGTGAGGCTTCGGCAGATGGGATACAGCTCGCGGATGAGATCGTGCGCCCGCGTGCCGACCGCCGCGTCACGGCGGCTGTGCAGCAGGTCGCGGATCGCGAACTCAGGGCGAGCCGCGGCATGCATCAGGGCAGGACCTCGACGGAGGGAATCGGAACGACGAAGCGCCCGCCCCATTCCCGGATGTAGGCGTTCGATTCGCTGATCTCGCGCTTGAGGTTCCAGGGCAGGATCAGCACATAGTCCGGCCGCGTCTCGCGGATCTTTTCCGGCGCCAGAATCGGAATGTGAGTTCCCGGCGTGTAGCGACCCTGCTTGTGCGGGCTGCGATCCACCGTGTAGTCGAGGTAGTCCGTGCGGATGCCGCAGTAGTTGAGCAGTGTATTGCCCTTGCCCGGCGCGCCGTAGCCGACGATCGACTTGCCTTGCGAGCGCGCTTCGATCAGGAACTTGAGGAGATTGTTCTTGGTCTCGCGCACACGCTGCGCAAAGCCCGTGTAGCCTGCCATCGAGTACAGGCCGAAGGCCTCTTCCTTGCGCTTCATTTCCGCGACCGCCGTGGTGACGATCTTGGCGGTGTCGTCCATGTGCCGGCCAAAAATGCGGAGCGACCCGCCGTGCGTCGGCAGTTCCTCGACGTCGAACAGGCACAGCCCGTGGTGCGCGAAGATGCGCTCCACCGTGCCGAACGAGAGATACGAGAAGTGCTCGTGATAAATGGTGTCGAACTGGTTTTCGTCGATGAGGCGCAGGAGATGCGGAAACTCCATCGTGATCACGCCCCGCTCGGCTAGCAGCACCTTCATGCCGCCGACGAAGTCGTTGATGTCCGGCACGTGCGCCAGCACGTTGTTGCCGAGGAGCAGATTCGCACGGCCGTGCTCGGCTGCAACCTCGGCCGCCGTCTTGCGCCCGAAGAATTTCACCGTCGTCGGGATGCCGCGTTCCACGGCGACGGCGGCGACATTCGCCGCGGGCTCGATGCCTCGGCACGGAACGCCGCGCGCGAGGAAATGCTGCAGGAGATAGCCGTCGTTGCTTGCAATTTCCATGACGAGGGACTTGTCGTTGAACCCGAAGCGCTGGCACATCGCCTCCGCATAGCGGCGCGCGTGCTCGATCCAGCTGTCGGAATAGGACGAGAAGTAGGCGTAGTCGGAAAAGATATCGTCGGGGGCAACGTACTGCTCGAGCTGCGCCAGGAAGCATTTGTGGCAGACCCATACATGCAGCGGATAGAAGCGCTCCATGTGATTCAGCTGGTGCGGCTCGATGTGCGTCTGGCACAGCGGCGACATGCCGAGATCGACGAAGGTCCGCTCGAGGTCGGTGCCGCAGAAGCGGCACTTGGCGCCCGCCGCGGGCATTTCACGCGCTACATTCGATGCACTTGCTGACATCTGTTGCCTCACCCGTTGCTCGAATCGAAGACTGTTGGCAGCGACGACATCACTCGATGCGTCTTGCGGGCGCCAGCCGCCGCATCGCTTGTACGACATCGCCGCCGAGATCGTTCCTCGCCCAGATCATGAGGCGCATCGCAAAGGCCGCCGCGCGCAACCGCTGTATCGCGCCCGGGGCGGATCGCAAAGCGACCCTGACAAGGTGCAGATGATACTTCCAATGCTGCCAGAGGAGCGGCCGGCGCACGCTCGGTTCGAAGTGCCGTTCGACCGCGTCGCGGCCGCGCAGGCTCGTCGCGCTCTCGGCCGACATGCGGCGGAAGAACAGGCGTTCGGGCAACAGAGCGTGCTTGCCGATGAGCGCAAGCTCCGCCATCAGCACGACGTCGGCTGCCCAGAACGTTCCCATCGGCAAAGCGCGGCGCAGAGCCGCCGTTCGCAGCACTCCGTTGAAGGAATTGTTGAGGCGCATGCGCTGCAGCACCTGCACGAAACGCAGCGCCGGATCGTCGTCCTCGACCTCGATGTCGTACTCGTAGGCGATCGCGTCCGCGACGCCCTGCGTGAACAGTCCCGTACGCGGACAGGCGAGGACCGCATCCGGCCGCCGATCGAGGAGACTCACGCATCGTTCGACGAACTCGGGCGCGCACAGGTCGTTCGACGACGCCCATTTGAAATAGGGCGCGCGCGCCTCGTGAAGCACGGCGAGGTAATTGCGGTTCGCTCCGATATTGGTCGGCTGGCGCAGATAGCGGATCCGGCCGTCCTCGGCCGCATGGCGCCGGCAGATCTCCCCCGAACGATCCTCGGAGGCGTTATCGGAGATGATGAGTTCGAAGTCCGCAAATGTCTGCCGTCGCAGTGAATCGATGGTTGCGTCGAGCCAGCGCTCGCCGTTATAGACCGGCATCCCAATCGACACGCGCGGTGTGGCCTGTGTCGGCGGCGGCCGATGGTTCTGGGTCATAGTCACCACGCGAGGGCCCGTTGTTCGCTTGGCCGGGCCTCTCCTGATCGCTCCCCTCGCTCTCGGACATTGCCCGCGGTCTCTGCAGCTCCAGCACCCGGCCACTCCCAGCGGCGCGCATTATGCGCGACCGGCCGATTGCGTTGCTGTGCCTGCATCACTCTTTCGTCATTCGCTGCGGCGTCAGGGTACGCCAGCTGTAAGCCTTTGTAAAACAATATGTTAGAGTATTAATACGCGAGCGTTTCGAGGTCGCTTTGCGATCCGGCCGGACGCAACTCGTATCACAGAATCCACGCTGGTGGGCGCACTCGGCGGGGTCCCTTCGGCATAATTGCCGCCCTCATCGACTGTCGACTGTCATCACCCATCCCCATCGCATGTCCGAACTTCTCCATGAACTGCCGTTGCGCGCGGCGGCCCGTACGCCTGACGCGCCCGCGCTCAGACTGAAAGGCGAGTCGCTTACCTACGGCGCTCTCGCTGAGGCCATCGAAGCGTTCGCGCGCGGCGCAATTGCCGCGGGCATCGGCCGGCAGGAGCGCATCGCGGTCTATCTCCCGAAGCAGATGGAAACCGTGGTGACGATGTTCGGCGCAGCGCTTGCCGGCTGCATTTTCGTACCGGTGAACCCGCTCCTGAAGCCGGCTCAGGTAGCACACATCCTGCGCGACTGCGACGTTCGCGGTCTGGTCACATCCGTGGAACGCGCCAACGACCTCGAGGCAGTGTTCGGCGAATGCCCGGCCCTTGACCAGCTGGTCCTGGTAGGCGCAGCGAAGCCCGCGAAGACCGGCGCCGGCCCCGCGCGCAAGGCGTGGGCAGAGTTTCTCGGCGAGCGCGCCTCGAAGCCTCTCCACCGGGTCATCGACGGCGACGTCGTTTCCATCTTTTACACATCAGGCAGTACGGGCAAGCCTAAAGGCGTCGTGCTGTCACACCGGAACATGGTGACCGGAGCGAAGAGCGTCGCCTCCTATCTCGCCAACACCCCCGAAGACCGGTTGCTTGCGGTATTGCCCTTCAGCTTCGACTACGGTTTCAGCCAGCTCTCGACGGCCTTCCATACCGGCGCAAGCGTCGTCCTCATGGACTACCTCTTTGCGAAGGATGTCGTCGTCGCGGTTGCACGCGAGCGCATCACCGGCCTCGCTGGCGTACCGCCACTCTGGCTGCAACTCGCCGATCTCGTCTGGCCCGCCGAGGCGCGTACGAGCCTGCGTTACATCACAAATTCAGGCGGCGCGATGCCGGCGGCGACACTCGACAAACTGCGGGCCGCGCTGCCGGGCACGCGTCCCTTTCTGATGTATGGGCTGACCGAGGCTTTCCGTTCAACCTATCTGCCGCCAGAAGAAATCAATCGCCGTCCGGGTTCGATGGGTCGCGCGATTCCGAACGCTGAAGTCATGATCCTGCGGCCGGACGGAACAGCCTGCGAACCGAACGAACCCGGGGAACTTGTTCACCGGGGCGCGCTCGTGTCGCTTGGCTACTGGAACGATCCCGTGAAGACCGCCGAGCGATTCAAACCCCTGCCTGCTCAGCTCCCGGGGCTCGTACTGGCAGAGATGGCGGTCTGGTCGGGCGACACCGCGCGAGCCGACGAGGACGGATATCTGTACTTCATGGGACGTCGTGACGAGATGATCAAGACCTCTGGCTACCGCGTGAGCCCGACAGAGATCGAGGAAGTCGTGTATCAGACGGGTCTCGTGCTCGATGCCGTCGCCGTCGGCGTACCGCATGCAACGCTCGGACAGGCTATCGTGCTCGTCGCGGCGCCGGCTTCGGGCGCGCCTGCGGATGCACAAGGACTGCTGGATGAATGTCGCAAGCGCCTGCCGAATTTCATGGTGCCGCAACATATCGAGTGGCGCGACAGTCTGCCCCGCAATCCGAATGGAAAATTCGACCGTCCGCGGCTCGCGGCAGAATTGAAGACGCTCTACTCGCCGGGTCCTGAGACATGACGGCAGCCGCACCGGTCCATGCGCCGCACCCTTTCGTGCGGATTGAAGACGGCGAACTGCGGTTGCAGGGCACACGCGTCGGCGAGCTCGCGCGGCTCGCTGGCCGCACGCCCTTCTATGCCTATCATTCCGGGGCGATCGCCCAGCGCATCGACGAGCTGCGCAAAGCACTGCCTCGCTCCTTGAAACTGCATTTCGCGATGAAGGCGAACCCGCTGCCGGCCGTTGTGGAGTACATCGTGCCGCTCGTCGACGGCATCGACGTCGCGTCGATACGGGAAATGCGGGTGGCACTCGCGGCCGGCGCGAGCCCGAAACACGTGAGTTTCGCGGGCCCCGGCAAGAACGATGCGGAACTGGCCGAAGCGGCCGACGCCGGCATCGTCATCAATCTGGAATCCGAGCGCGAAGTGCGGGTGCTTGCGAAAATCGCGCACCAGCGCGGAACGCGGCCTCGTGTCGCCGTGCGCGTGAACCCCGACTTCGAACTCAAGACCTCGGGGATGAAGATGAGCGGCGGGCCGAAACAGTTCGGCATCGACGCGGAGCGTGTACCCGACGTGCTGCGCAATATGGGAACCTTGCCGCTCGAATTCGTCGGTTTCCATATCTTCAGCGGCTCGCAGAACCTGCGGGCCGATGCAATCGTCGAATCGCAGGAAAAGGCCGTCACGCTCGCCATTGAGCTCGCCCGCCACGCGGCGACGCCCGTGCAATCGCTCAACATCGGCGGCGGATTCGGCATTCCCTATTTTCCGGGCGAGCGGGCGCTCGATCTCGCGCCGATCGGCAAGAGCCTCGAGGCAAACCTGCGGCGCGCCGCGAGCGCGTTGCCGTCCGCAGAAGTGGTCATCGAACTCGGCCGCTACATCGTCGGCGAGGCCGGCATCTATGTCTGTCGCGTCGTAGATCGCAAGATTTCGCGCGGCCAGGTGTTTCTCGTTACCGACGGCGGCCTGCATCACCACCTGGCAGCGTCCGGCAACTTCGGTCAGGTGATTCGCAAGAACTATCCTGTAGTCGTCGCCAGCGGTTCGACCGGGGGAACGACCGAAGTCGCAAGTGTCGTCGGGCCGCTGTGCACGCCGCTCGACCTGCTCGCGGATCGCATGGAACTCGCTCAGGCCGGCGAAGGCGCACTGATCGCGGTGCTGCAGAGCGGAGCCTATGGGCCGACGGCGAGTCCGCTCGGCTTTCTGAGTCACCCGGCTCCCGTCGAAATCTTCGTCTGATTTCTAGCCGGATCGCGGCCCCGACTGCTCATCCAGCCAGCGCGCCGTCGCATCGGCGACGGCGTCGCGCCACTCGGCCGTCGAGAACGTGTGATTCGCTTCCGGCAATTCGATCCACTCGACGTTCGGCCGCCGGAAGCATGCGGCGCGGCGCGGCGAATCGCCGACCCAGCTGCGAAACTCGGCCGCCGTGACGTCGCGTCCGCTCAAAAAGACGAGCCCCGGCGTTTTTGTGCGCTCCATGGATTCCAGCATCCGATCGGTGAAGGAGCCCACCGGCGCCGCCGACACCTCTTGCGCCTTGCGAGCCAGGCTCAGATTGGAGCAATAGTCCCGCAAGGCCTTCCATGGATTGAATTTCCCAGACAGGAGCTTCATCCAGAATTCGCGCTCGCGCAGGCGTGATCCGTAATATGTCTCGACGTAGGCACGGGCAAGGCCCGATTCCGTGCGCACCCAGGGATTCAGGATAACGAGACCGTGAATACGATCGTCGGTCGGTGCGTACAACAGCGCAGCGGACGCACCGTCACACAGGCCCCATAGGTACACACGCTCGACCTCGGGCATTTGCCGCCGGAATTCGTCGACTGCCGCGCGAATGTCGTCGTCGACGGAATCGAAAACGCGCGACGCACCGTCGCTGTCGCCCATGCCGCGATAGTCGAAGCGCAGGACAGCCACGCCGCGTGCCGCGAGCGAACGGGCGAGGTGAACGAACTGTCGATGACTGCCAACGCGATATTGCGGCCCACCCACCACCACGATGACGCCCACGCGGGCCGGTTCCTCGGGTCGATGCAGGATTCCGACGAGCTTGTCGCCGGCGCAATCGAAGACGAGCGGGATTTCGCCTGCCGTCATGGTACGCACGCTCTCACGTGTTCGCCTGCGTGAGTGCAATCGTCGTCGCGTCGACGAGCGCCGGCACGGTGGTAATTTCGGCCGTCGACCAGAACGGATCGCCGGCCAGCGCGGATGTCCGCGCTCGCACACCGCGTGCGGCCCAGCGCTCCAGCAGTCGCGCCGATGCGGGCGAAAGCGACTGGCTGGGCGCCGGCACGACTTCAAACCATTGCAACACCTGGTGATCTGGAAATTCCGCGCGCTCCAATGCGGCGCCGTTCAGGCGCTCGTACAACGCCGCGCTGATGGAGTAGCCCCCGATTTCGATCGTCCCGTGCGTCTTGAGCTCGGCACGCAGCGCGTCGACGGTCACCGTACCGTCGCGGCCCTCCCCCAGGTTTGCAGCGATCCGCATGCGCAACAGCTGCGTGACATGCTGACTCCCGGCGGTGACGGGCTGCCAGAAGACCAGGCCTGCAAGATCGTTGGGGCGGCGCGCGACGAATTCGGATGCGAGCAATGCGCCGGCACGCACAGCGAGCAGATGAATCCGGCGAGCGCCCTGTTGCCGCAGAAAGTCAAAGCCGCGCTCGAGATCGTCGAGCCAGATTTCCCAGCGCGCCTCGCCGAAATCGCCGGCGCTGTCGCCCGTGCCATAGAGATCCAGGAGAAGCGCCGTCAGCCCGCGTTGCGCCGCCGATCGGCAGGCGAGCGCCAGCATGCGACGGCACTTGTTGAGTTCCTCGCCGAAAGGCGGAACGCACAAAACGGCAGCCGCAGACGCGAACGGCGGCGCGGGCCGCCACGTCATGCCGATCAGCGTGCCTGCGGATCCCGCGATCGTCACCGGTTGCGGCACGACGGCAGCGAGCGTCACCGGCCCGCTCCGGATTCAGGACTGAAGCTTGTGCTCGACAAAAGCGACGAGGGAACCCACGGTCGCAAACGTATCCGCCGAGATTTCATCGTCATTGACGGTGAATCCAAAACGTTCTTCGAGGGCGTTGATGATACTCACGACCGCCATGGAATCGAGTTCCGGAAGGCTCCCGAGGAGCGGCGTGTCCGAACGGAGCGTCGCGGCACGCGCTCCCAGCTGCAGCGTACTCGCGAGCACGCCTCGAATGTCATCGAGCATGATGGTCTCCAACGCCAAAGATTATACGACTAACGCAATGCAGCCCGTGCGGCCTGTTCGATCATCCGGCCGGCGGTGAGCCAAATGCTGGTCGCCGGCGGATCGAGCGCTGTCAACGTCAAATCCCGCGTCGGCCGCGTGAATTGACGCGTGCGGAACTGGTCGCGATGACGGTCCAGAAAGCCGCAGAGTTCGCTGAAGCGTTGCGCGACGACCCGATCGACTGCATCCCTGCCGGCGGACAGCATTTCGAAGCTGTGCGTCACGATCACGACCGAATCGACCCCGGCCTCAAGCGCCGCCCAGAGGAGCCGCCGCATTTCCCTGAAGGAGGTCGCGCCGACTTGCGCCGGACGCAAGTGCCCCGGGTAGTCGCTGAAAACAGTGATCGGATATTCACAAATCCCTTCGACCTGCATCGGCTGCCAGAGCACCATACCGTTGGCGATTCCGGACTCGCGGCCGCCCATACAGGCGTTGTAGCTCGAGTCAATGAGGATGTCGTTCGACTTGAGGGCACGCAGCGTGTCGACGTTTGCGCCGTAGCTGCCTGCCCGAAAGGCGCAGGTTTCAGGGACCCCCGCTTCGCGGAGGAGTGTGCTGCCTGCGGCAACCAGCCGAGTCTGCTCGGCGAGCGAAAAGTCCGACATCATGCGTCGCTTTGGACCCTTCTGTTCGAGCAGGGGATCGAGCGCTTCGTCCACCCATTCCGGGTGCAGATGCAGTTCGATTGATTGCCCGGCGTTCTGGATCAACGCGACAATCTCGCGCAGGTAGTCGACGCCGAACCGCGTGGCAAAGAGCGGCTCGACGAAAAACACGGCCTCGAGACCGCTGTCGCCGAGCATCTTCAGGGTCATCGGCAACGCGTACTGGCCCTGGCGCGTCTCGCCGTAAATGTAACGCCGGAAGGCCGACGGAAACTGGGCATCGATGTGCTGCCAGTCATCGCACCAGACCTCAACGTCGACGGTGATGTAAACATTCAGCATGAAAAGCGCCTGACCTCCCGATAGATCCCTGCGCCGCAGCTGCCTCGGCGGGTTAGTGCGCGCACGCAGCTGAAGCAGGCGGCACCGTGCCACCCGCTTGACACATTTACCGTGATCCAGGTCTAAGGCGCCAGTTCGTAGGCGCCAATGTCGATCGTTCCGCGCGTGGGGCGCGCCACTCTTTTGGCTATATGCTGGTATTCATACACGGGAAGAAGATCCATCCCGTCTGCCGATCCCGGCACGCTTCCGGAGTCGATTGCCCCGGTTGCAGTGCTGGCCAGCCGATAGTCGTATGTGCTCGCCGAAACCAGAAGCGACTGGGCACCCGTCAAATTCGTCGTCGAGGTAGGCGCTTTACCAGCACTGACCGTGCCGCCACCAAGGAACAGGTTGTTCACCAATCGCACGCTTTCGGTGGCCGAAGCGGTACTGACGAAGGTTCCGGAACCGCGGTCGTTCACAAACGTGTTGCCGATTACGTATAGCCGATGGGTGCGGCCGCTCGCAAGGCCTTCGGCGCCGTAGGACATAATCGTCGAGTTGTCGGTGTCCGGCCCCTGCTGCAGGAGATTGCCGATGACAAAGGTCAGGCCGCCTTCGGGGACATCGATCGAATAGCTAGAAGTCCCATCCGCTTCATCCATGAGCCTGTTGTAAAGAATGTAGTTTTCCCTCGCGCGTGTCTTCAGCGTATGGCCGATGCTCGCGTGGTGCGAGTAGTTGTGCCGGAAGACCAACCGATCTCCCGCCGTGTTGCCGCCGTCCACGTAGACATTGTGCGTCTGGCCGTCGCCAGCCCCGTTGTGGGCGAATTCCGTGTATTCGATCTGCAGCGTGCCGTGGGCGCCGCCGAGGAAGCCGTTCTCGTTGTCGTGGAAGTAGCCGTTGCAAACGACGAGGTTATTGCCCTCATTGCGAATGCCGGCGCCATTACCGTCCGTTACCCGGGCGCCCGAGAACTCCATGTTCTCGACCCGCAGCCCGTTGCCCTGCACGACCCACAGGCCCTTGCCGTTGCGCAGATCGTCGCCCGACACGAACGGAATCACGCTCGTGCCGTTGATGCGGGCGCGTCCACCGGCTCCGCGGACCGTAACGCGATTGCGATGCCAGACGACGATGTCGTCTGCGTAGGTACCCGCGTCGACTTCGATCACGCTACCGTCGACGGCCGCGGCCGCCGCCGCGCGAACAGTTGAATAGGTCTTGCCGGCGCCGACTCTAAGGATGCCGCTGCGGCTGAAATTCTGAACAACGTTGCTCGATGCCACCGTCACGGTGGCGCTCGCCGCGAAGGCGAGCGTGTCATCTTGATCGGCTCGATCATTCTGCGCCTGGTTGGTGACTGCGATCGTATAGGTTCCGGGCGCGAGGCCGCCGACCTGAAAACCAAAAGTGCAGGCGTTCTCGTCCTGCGTCACGAGCGCGCGCACAAGCGGATCGCCGCTGTCGCCGTCGTCGTCGTCTGGCGTTACGTTGCCCGCGAAGACATACACCCGCGTTTCGCCGGTGATGTCGGTAAAGCTGCTGTCGACAGCGCCGGAAATGCCGCCGCCAGAACCGCCGCCTGTGACGGTAACTACTGCGCTCTTCTGCGCGGAGCCCCCTGTACCCATGCAGGTGAGCGTATAGGTCGACGTAGCAGCGACCGGCCCCACCGGCTGGTTGCCGGTCGTCGCTTTGGCGCCGGTCCAAGCGCCTGAGGCCATGCAAGACGTTGCGTTCGTGGATGACCAGGCGAGCGTCGATGATCCATTGGCGGCAACGGACGACGGTGTCGCAGTCAGATCGACCGTAGGCGCAGCCGGCGGCGCCGTCGTGACGGCAACCGTGGCCGAATCCTGAGCGGTGCCACCGGCTCCGGTGCAACTCAGACTGAAACTGGAATCGGCTATGAGCGCACCGGTGCTCTCGCTGCCCGAAGTCGCTTTACTTCCCGACCATGCTCCGCTGGCCGTGCAACTGGCAGCCTCCGTCGACGACCAACTCAGTGTCGTCGCCGAACCGCTCGCGATCGACGACGATGCAGTAGTCAGCGTCACGGTTGGCGCAGGATTCGCGGGAGGCGGGTCGGCTTGCGCACCATCGCCCTGAGCGCACGCGATGGCGATCAGGCAAAGTGCTGTCACGGCGCTCGTTCGCATCACTCTCCGGCGCATGGTCTCAGGCAGCGGTGCCGAGAGCATCGACGTCAGGACGACCGCAGCGTTAAGTTCGACCGGCGGCCCGCCGCCCGGATCGCTAGCAGGCTCAGAATGCTTAGCCAGCCCATCGCTCCGCCACCGCTGTCAGCGGAGCCGCCCGATCCCGCGCCGGGATCCGTCGGCGGAGGCGTCGTTGGCGCGTTGACGGTGATGGTGAGCGACTGCGACGAAGTGCCACCACTGCCGGTACAGGCGAGTGTGTAGCTCGATGTCGCTGCAATCGGTCCGACGGATTCGTTGCCGCTCGGCGACTTGCTGCCCGACCATCCCCCGCTCGCGGAACAGGACGTCGCGTTCGTCGACGACCAAGTAAGCGTTGCGGAATCATTCGCGTTGATCGTCGAGGAACTAGTGCTGAGCGATACCGTTGGCATCGGCGGCGGCGGCGGCGTCGATCCGACCGTGACCGTGACTGACTTCGACGTCGTGCCGCCTGTGCCCGTGCAGCTCAGCGAGTAGTTGGTACTTGTGGTCAGCGGCCCGACCGACGCGTTGCCGGACACCGCCTTGCTGCCGCTCCAGCCTCCGCTTGCCGTACACGACGTCGCATTCGTCGATGACCAGGTGAGCGCCGAGTTCCCTCCCGACGTCACCGTCGTAGGCGATGCAGACAAACTGACCGTCGGCGCGCCGGGCGCAGGCGCGCTCGTCACCGTGACCGTGACGGACTTGTTCGCGGATCCGGAAGTGCCGGTGCAATTGAGCGTGAAGGTCGTGTTGGTGCTGAGCGGTCCGACGGACTGTGTGCCGGAGGTAGCTTTCGAACCACTCCAACCGCCCGAGGCCGTGCACGCGGTAACGTTGAGTGACGACCACGAGAGCGTCGTGGAAGTCACCCGTCGCGATGCTGTTCGGGGACGCACCCAGATTCACGATCGGGGTCGTGTTGGACACCGTGCGCGGAATGATCGCCCACTCGGGTTCGTTGCCCCAGTCCTGTTCAGGCGGCTTGCGAGCGCGGCCCTCGAGGACGGCCCAGGCCTGGGCGCCGTTGGCGTGGCCGCTGTCCGCCGCCACCGCTGCGGCCGGATACATGTTCGCGATGTAGCTCGTGACCTCGCGATACGAGTTGATCTCACCCGGATCGATCCCGAGCGCCGAAGCCATCGCCGTGCCGCCGCAAGGCAGATTCACGAGGCTCGCGCCATGATTCTTCAGATAGACCGTATTCCAGTCCGGATACAGCGCTCCGCCCGAGGCGTCCTTGAATTGGCGCGTGTAGACGGCCGAGAACACATAGCAAAAGCCATTGTTCGTGAGGCGGTCGATCGGGTAAGTCGACTTGAAGTCGTACAGCCAGTTCGCCGAGGTGAATCCCAGCTCGACCAGGTGCCCCACGGTCCACGTGAAAAAATCGTCCTGCCAGGGGGCGTGGGCATTGGCTGTGCCGCCGCCCATGTCGTAGTCCCACGTGTAGTTGTCCGTGGTCGAAATGCCGAAGATGTTGGGACTCGCCTGTTCGTGACTCGTCTGATGGTCGATGTTGTACTGGATGTGATTGACGAAATACGCCTTCATGTGGTGATCGTCAGGCGTTGCGTAAGCCGCCTCGCCCAAGGTCCGCATCGCCCATGCCATCGCGCGGATCTGCGTGCCCACCCAGCCCTTGTCCGCGCCGCGGTAATCCGGGTTCGCCCAGAGCATGTTGTAGTTCGCCCAGAACTGCAGCTCCTCCAGGTAGAAGTAGTCGCCCGTGACGAGATACGGTACGTAGGCAATCGCAGGCTGGTGCGCGATGTCGTGCGAGTTCGGATTGTCGCTGGAGCTCGGGAGGCTCCCGGGCGCGTCACCCTGCGACCACGCCTGCGGATATTCAGTGATCGACAGTGGATAGCCGGTGGTCTCGTCGCGATAGTGGATGGAGTAGGTGCCGCCCGCGTCACCGTTGGCGAGCGTCGCCCTAAGCGCCCGGCGGTCGCCCGTCGTCGCGAAAAGCGCGGCCCATTTGGGCATCGGGCCGATCTGCGGATGGAAGCCCGTATCGCCAAACTCCTGTCGCATGTCGCCAATCGTCATCGGCGCAGCAGTCTGGCGTAGCGCATTCAACGTGGCTTCGGTCGGCGTCACGCGGCGGTAGCGCGGGATGGCCTTCGTGTCCTGAAGATAGAAATTGTCGAGACCGACGTAAACCTTGGGCGTCGTGCCCCACCACACCGGCTGATGCCAGCGCGCATGACTGTAATGTGTCAGTGTTCCGGACCCCGCGGTCACGCCGCCGGCCTTGATGCTGTACGTGTAGCTGAACGAACTTGGCGAGGCGCGTCGCGACCAGTTGTTCTCGACGACGACGTCGGTACGCACGGAGTCGATGCCCGCGTAGGCGCGCACGTGGAAATACACGGCAAGATGCGGATGCGCGGTGCCGCCGCTCGTCTTGACCGGACCGCCGACGATCCATTCCGATACCTGCGGACCACTGAGCCACTGCAAGGTCGCGCCCGCTTGCAGCAGGCTGCGCGCAGACGCGATGTAGTCCGTGCCGCCGACGTTCAGAGTGACCGTGGTGTCGTAGCTCGTCGCCAGCAGCTGGCTCAATGCAACCGCTGCCCCTTGCGAACCCGAAGGTTCGGCAGAAAGCTGTACCGTCTGCGACGCACCCGCGGCAAGGCCCGGAATGCGCAGGGTCACGACGCCATGGCGCAGCGAACCGTCACCGTGCGTCGCCTTCTTGTCGAGCTGCGCCGAGAGCACGGTGCCGTCGCTCAATCGCGCGCCGAGCATCGAGCCCGCAGCGAATTGTCCTTGCTTGAAAACCTGGCCAAATGTCACCGGCACGTTTGCCTGCGCGCTCGAGCTTTCGCTCGATACGGTGACAGTCACGATATCGGTGCCGGCACGGGCCGTCTTCGGCGCGGCTGTCAAGCTGGCAGCCGCCAGTAATGCGGCGAGGATCATGGGGAAACGGCCGCCGATTGCAGCGAGCGGGATCGGGCGCAGAAACGCGCGACCCGCACGGGCCAGCAAGCCGCCGGCAAGGAAAAGCAATCCGAGAACATCAAAGGAACCGCCGCCGGAATCCGCAGCCACGTCATTGGCAGCACGCACGGTGACAGTGACCGTGTGCTCGACGCTGCCCCCATCACCCGTGCACGTTAACGTAAAACTCGCGGCGCTGGTGATCGGGCCGACCGACTGGTTGCCGTCGAGGTCTTTGCTGCCGCTCCATCCGCCTGATGCCATACAGCTGTTAGCACTGTTGCTCGACCAGGTCAGTGTCGTGTTCGTGCCCTCTGCTACCGACGCGGGATCAGCCGACAGATCGAGTGTCGGCGCCATGACGGGCCCCGCCACCGTGACCGTTACTGTTGTCATAGCGCTGCCGCCGGCCCCAGTGCAGGTCAATGTGAAGGTGGATGTGGCAGAGAGTGGCCCGACCGGCTCCGTGCCTGACGTCGCCTTGGTGCCGCTCCAGCTGCCCGACCCTGCGCAACTCGTTGCGTTCTGGCTTGACCAGGTCAAAGCGCTGCTGCCATTTGCACCGACGGACATCGGACTGGCACTGAGAGTGATACTCGGTACTCCAGTCACCTCAGCGACGCCGACGCTCACGGATTTGGACGCGTTTCCCCCCGACCCCGTGCAGCTCAACGTGAATGTCGATGCAACGGTCAGCGAGCCGATAGTCTGGCTGCCCGTTGTCGCCTTGCTGCCCGACCACGCGCCCGACGCCATGCAGGACGTCGCGTTCGAAGCGGTCCAGGCCAGTACGGTCGATCCGCCCGACGTGACCGACGTCGGATTCGCGGACAGCGTGATCGTCGGAGCGGGCGTCGCACTGGCGACGGTAATCGTCGCCTGACGAGACACCGAATTGCCGGAACTATCCTGGCAAGTCAGCGTAAAGGTTGCATTTGCGGTCAGGGGACCGACGTTTTCGGTCCCCGAGGTAGGGCGCGTACCGCTCCAGCTTCCCGTTGCGTTGCAGCTGGTCGCAAGCGTCGAAGTCCAGGTGAGCGTCGACGTGCCATTCATGCCGACACTGGACGGCTGCGCAGCGAGGCTCAGCGTTGGCAGGTTTGAACCCGCGCCGGCGGACAGCCGGTACACGTAGACATTCGAATCCGTGCTGTTGACGAGAACGAAGACGTTTCGCGACGGCACGTAGCGCCAGCGGCCATACGTGCCGTTTTCGTTCGCTGCGGACGGAGTGACGGTGTTCGACGACGCTGGTGCGACGCGCGACCAGGCCCAGGTCGCCGGATCGAGCGTGTAAACGCTGGTGCCGCCATTCCAGCCGACAAATTTGTCGGCGGCCGTGTCGTACTGGAATCCCGGCGCGCGGGCCGTTTCGACGGTCTTGTCGCCGGTGGTCCGGCTGCGCAGATCGGTCGCGGCTGTATCGGGACTATTGAGGTCCCACATCAGGATCTGATCGCCGTTATAGCCGCCGACCGTGACGAAGCGATGCCGATTGGTGTCAATCGCCGCGGTGTTGTAGATCTCGATGTAACCGCCGCTTCCGTGCGACGTCCAGGTCTTGGTTGCTGTATGGAATCGATGCAGGCGCGCGCTGTCCTCTCCGGTTTGAACCCAGACGTCGCCCGTCACGGAATCGAAGACGGCATTGGAGCCGCGTGCGCCGCCGCCGCTCGGCATCGACGGGTAGCTCGAATCCCAGACCTTCGTGTCGAGGTTGAGATTGAAGACTTTCTGTCCGACGCCGATGTCGGGGTAAGGCGCAACGCCACCGAAGACGACGAAGCGGCCGAGCGGAGGAACGAATTCAATGTAGCCGTGCGTATGCATCGCGCGCGGCTTGCCGTCCGGATAGGCAAAGGTGCCGGACGAGCCGCCGACGTCCGTGCTCGGATCTGTCACGCGCTGCCAGTGGAGCGTTCCGAGATCGAACGCATAGACCTCGTTGCCGGAGTAGTCCTCATGGCCGCCGCCCCAAACGATCATCCAGTTGTGGGTTGAATCGTAGGTGCCGCCCGACCAGGCGTCGGTCACGGAAGCAGGGCCGCTATTGCCGGGGGGCGTGGGACTCGGGAAGACGGAGCTGATTTTTGAATTGGCAATCTGCAGCCACTGGCCGGGTTGCAGGTCGTCGATCTGATCGGCCCGCGCAACGTTACCGGCGACGGATAACGCGGCGATGGCCAGCAGGATTTGACTGCGATGCATATGATCTGCGCCCCACTATTGCGAAAACTCAAGCCGCGCGGCCAAGCCGCTGACTCCCATTGCCTGCTGAACAAGGGATCGCCATCGGCCGGCGCATGCTGCCGCCACTACAGCTAGTTTGCCAAGAGAGAACTTCCCGCGATCTGGATTCCCTGCGATCGCGGTGAGCGAGGACAGGCCCCCGGTCACTCCGCTGGCAACCCCGCTATCGTAGGCTCATGCCGTTAGACCGGTGGCTTTGCGTCCCCGACTTTCGCCGGGTTTGCCTTGATCAGCTCGTCTCGAAGATTTTGCACCGACTGCTGCTTCCGTTTGCTCGCGACCGGTCACGTTATGGAAACATCAACGGCAACTTAATCTCTTGTAGAGATTAGGAAGAGCAAGCCGCGTGCCAGGCTGCGCCAACGCAATCGCAAACAATGGGTTACGTCAATAGTGCAGCGAGTCGCTCGATTGCCGATCGAGCCCAAAGTCGGCACCCCGCGACAGCGGTCGCGACTGCAGGCTTAAGTGACTGAGTGTCATGGAGTTTCATTCGTCGCTGCACAGCGACGGACGAGGCACCGACGGACCGTCAGGATGCCGGCGCCGGCTGCGCCTGATCCGCATCTTTGCGTCGCCTCTTCTGCCAGAGTCCGTGAGCCTTTCGGATCCACGTCGTGCGGTGGCAATTGACATGGCCGATGGCGCGGGACTCCGTGCACCACTGCAGCTGGTCCGCGCTCGCATTCGTATAGAACTCGGCCTGCGTGAGCCCCTGCATCAAGAACGCACGCTCGAGCGTGAGATGCAGAAGAATGCGGCCTGGTGCGATTTCGGAATGCTGCTCGTCATATGCGGTCTTGAGGAAGACGAGCATGCCGCCGCTGTCTACGCCCATGCGCGATGCAATCAATTGCCCGCCGAGGCGCAGTTCAAAGACGTGCGCGCGCCCGAGCGCGGCAAAATTACGCATGACCGCACGGTAAAATCGGCCCTGTTCATTGTCATCGCCGATGGCAGAACCCTCGGCACCTTTCCAGCCACGGCCCTCGAGTCGTCCGTATTCGACGACAGCGGCCTCGATGTCGGCCGGCGCATTCAATTCGCGGAAACTCCAGCCGCCCTCGATCTTGTCGAGGCGCCGCGTGTACCGGCCGATGTTGCTGCGGAGCTTGCTGGGCCGCGCCTGCCAGTACGCTGCGAACGACTGATTCATGTCGATGCTCATGGTCGTCGCATACGGTACCGTTTCGAACGTTGGGCCCAGGCTGCCGACAGCTCCCTGATACCGCTCGTCCCAGCGTTGCAGGCCGAGCAGCCAGTTGCAGCCTGGCAGCGCGCGCCAGAGAGATTCGAGTGCGCTCGCGAGCCTTCCGGCCTCGGCGGCAACAATGCTCGTGATCGGCATCTGCGAGGGCGTGAATGACTCCCAGTTGCCCCACCCGCGACGCTGCAGCAGCAGCATGTGTGCCGCAGATCCATTCTCGGTATCGACGGCCAGAAACGTGTCCGCTCCGGCGAACGCCTCGATCAGCGGATCGATGAAAGCCGGATGCAGCAGCGCATGATCGTGGCTACTGGCACGGCTGAGCGCGAGCCATGCTTCGCGCCATCGTGGCCATTCGCCGACCGGGACTACGTTCCAGCTCACACTTGCCCCCCGGAACTTGGCTGTGTCACAGCCGCTTTCACCGTCTCGGCGATCATTGCGAGGTCGGACTCCATGAGTTCCTGATGGCAGGGAAGCTGGATCAGGCGACGCGCGTATTCATTTGACTGCTCACAGCGCTCCGTTGCGAGCACGTCCCAGCGATAGGCCGCGATGCCGCGGGATCGAATTGCCCGGTACGCCGCATCGGCGTCGCCCGTCAGCAGCAGTGGATAAACGTAGGGCACGGTTTCCGCGGCCAGGCCATCGCGCCAGAACGACCGGACACCACCCACCTGCGCAAGATGAGCGGCCAGCGATTCGTAAGCCGCACGCCTTTTTTCCACCAGCCGGCCTTGCGAGGCGAGAGCCATCACGAGCCGAGACGCAAGACTCATCGCCCTGCCCGGCTCATCGAATGCGTAGCGACTGTCGTGATAATCGCTGACAGTACCGTTATCCGCGGCAGCACTTACGGCCGCCGCGGTCGGTGCCCTCGGCGCACGCGCCAGGAACTCTTCGAGCAGGTTATAGAGGCCGCGCAACTCGTGCTTCCACGCGCGTCGCGGCCGGCGCGCACGCGCGCCCTCGCGCTCAACGATAGCGCCGCCATCAAAGGCCGGAAAAAACTTTCTCAGGCTCATCACAGCGAGCGTGCCGGCTGCTCCGACCGGCACTCCATCGGCGGTACCGAAAAGCGTGTGCGCACAGTCTTCGACCAACGCAAGTCCCTGCCTGGCTGCGAGACCGCGCGTCGCTTGCAGCGACTGCGGCCGCCCAAAATAGTGCACGCCGACAACGACGCGCGTTCTCGCCCCAAGCTGCCGCTCAACGTCGTCCAACGCCGGGGCGAGCGATTCGTCGACGCGGTAGAAGACGGGTGTAGCCGGTACTGCGCGTACGGCATCGACCATCGACAGGCAATGATAGGCCGGCAGCAGGACCTCATCGGTGGCTTCACGGCAAAAACCACGCAGCGCCTCCCGCAGAGCCACACGTCCGCTCGAATAGAAGCTCGCCTTGCCGTTGTCCAGCGCCATGCGGATCTTCCTGCCGCCGCCAAACATCGCTGCCAGCGAAGGCGCAGGCAGCACGTTGTGCGTTCCGCTCATCGCCGATCGCTCGTCACGGCGTCGAGGAGCCTCGCGAGCTCTCCGGTCTGAGCGCGGCGTGAGTAGACTTCGGCCTGGCCGGTAGCCTGCGTGACAGCACTCGACGCGGGCAGAGATTGCAGAAATTTCATCAGCGTCGAGCCGACCGCTTCACGATCCTCGAGCATCGCGATGGCCTCGACGCCGTTCTTCGCAAGCAGCTCGCCGGTGTCGCCACGCGGATCGGTGAGCGCAAGGACCGGCCGGCCGGCCCGCAGATATTCGTAGATTTTCGCGGGTATCTGGTGGTTGCAGCTCGCGCCCTGCAGGACGAGGAGCCCATCGGCTCCCAGCATCTCCGCCAGCGCATCGTGGTAGGGCAGCGGCGGCGCTAGCTCGACAAATTCGCCGATACCAAAACGCTCGATCAGCGCACGGATCTCGGCATCATTGGCCGTCGCACGCAGCCGGACACAGAGCCCGTCGGCCGTAAGCACCTTTCGATCGCGCAGCTGCGCCAACGCTGCAAAGAGTGCCGTCGGGTCGCGCTCTTTGGGATAGACGATGCCGCTGTGGACGAGGAGCTTGCGTTTGCCCGGAGGTCGCGCAACCGGCGGTCGGAGCGCAGCCGCCATGAAGTTCTCCTCGTCGTAACCGTTCGGCAGGCAGTACCATCTGTCCGCCGGAATCTCGGGATAGCGCCCAGCATAGAGCCGCAGTGTGCCCGGTGTCGTGAAGAGCACTTTGCTCGCCGAAGCGACCATCCGCCGCTCGATCGCGACGTATCGCCGGCGCACGGCGGGGTTCGTCGGATAGTGCTCTTCGGTCATCGAATCGCGGCAGTCCGCGATCCAGGGCAGCCCCGTCATTCGCTTAAGCGTCGCGCCGATCCTGTGAGCGGTTGCAATCGGGTAGGTGGAGAAAATGGCGCTTACCCCAAGCTTGCGAATCATGGCGAGCCCGATGGGTACGCCGCTCCACCACCAGCTGCACCAGCGATCCGGCAACGCAAGGAATTGCGGATACGCGCCTCGCAATGACAGGTGCCGTGCAGCATCAAGGGCAAGTGCTCGCCGCACGACGATATCCGCGGGAATTTCGGCGAGCTGCTGATCGCTCGTCTCGAGGTGCGCCCACGGCGTTACCGTCAACACCGCGGGCTGCCACCCATACTCGCCGAGATAGCGCGCAAACTTGAGGCTGCGCTGCAGGCCGCTGCTGCCGCTCGCCGGCGGAAAGTGGAATGCGATGATGAGTACGCGCTTCGATTGCATTGGCATGCGCCGCTCGCCCCAGTGCCCGGAACCGGAGCTTGCGTTCGGCGCCGTTGGATCGGATCAGTTGTTGACGGAGCTGGCCCGACGCGGCGCCTGACAGGTTTCAGGATCGTAGCCCGCCGCGCGCAACTCGGTTTCCAGTCCCTGCAGTGGATAGCCAAGCCGGGCCGCCTCGCGCGCATGTTTGCAGGCGTTGGCGAAATCTTTCATGTCGGCATAGAGGAGCCCGATGTCGTAGCGGGCTTCCGCAGAATCGGGCAGCAGTTCGATGGCCTTGTTATAGGCGATGAGCGCGCGATCGTTGAACTCCTTGCGCGCGAGATAGATGCCGTAGATGAGGTAGACATTGCCGTCGTCCGGCTTGAAGCGAATGGCGCGGTCGAAATAGCAGTCCGCCGACTTGTAAACCGGCGTCTGATCCTCTTTCGGATGCTGCAGGTAGTAACGGGCCATGGCATAGAGCGCGCGATGGTGGTTCGGAGACGCGCGCAAAAGATAATCGATGTCGCCCATGACGACGCCCGTCGTCCCGCGCTTCAGCGTCTCGACCTCAGCGGTGAAATGCGCGAGCTCGACTCGATGAATATAGGTTTCATACTGCGCCGGGTCGGTGTAGTCATAGGGTCCGTAACCATTAGCCAGCGATCCGCAGACCAGCTCCTGCGCGCCGGCCAAGCCCGGCCCCAGCGCGGCACCGAGTAGAAGGACAGCCGCAAGAATTGTTCTGACAATCCGGGAATGCGTGAACACGGCAATCTCACTCAAGTGGCTGTTGGGCACATGGCAATTCGTCGGCGCCGGACGAGCGTCACCAATTATAGTCCGCGCACTGTACAGCCGCTGCGAATGCGGCGCTCAATTTCACTGCACAGCCGCTGCGAATGCGGCGCTCAATTTCGCTGTACAGCCACACACCGATCGGTTCTTCGGAGTAGAGGCGCCCTTCGTACCGGACTCGGCACAGGCCGTGCCAGAAGAAGTCGCGCAGGAATGCACGCCAGGTTGCCGGACCTGCGTCGACGACATGCCGCAGCAGTCGACTCGTCGCAAGTTTCGGCCCGAAGAAATGATTGACCGAAATCGACGGGCTAAGCGCGCGCACCATGTGCCACCAGCCCCGCGGAATGAAGATGGCGTCGCCCGGCTCGATGACCCCTTCGAACACTTTCGCCTTCGCGTACTTGTGGTAGAGATTGAGATCCGGGGCTTCCGCATCGACTTGCGACTTCTGAATGATTCCGGGGAGCACGTGCAGATACCTCGAGTGTTCCGGCGCGATGAGCAACAGCCGTTTCGTACCAAAAACCTGGGCGAGAATGCCGTGCTGGTAGTCGAAATGGAGGGATGTCTTGGTCCCAGCCGATCCGATCCAGAGGTTGTCCGCCGGCTCGGCGGCGGGTCCGGTGAGCTCCTCGAAACGCACATCGTTCTCGAGGCTCGGAAACTGTGCGATCGATCGTTGGTGCAGATAGCAGGGCTGGTCTGCGGGCGTCGACAGCATGAGGCCGACGAACTCGTCGAGGCGCATGCGCCGTGTATAGTCCTTGGACAAGTGCATCGACGGCACGCCCGTCGGCAGATCGACCTGTGCGTTGTATTCGCGCGTGCCGAAGCGCTCCTTCAGAGCAGTCGGCGACCAAGCCGTTATCGCGGGCCACCCTGCGATCGCTTCCTTGATCACGACAGGACCAGAGTAGCTCGATTGGATGGGCTGCTGCAGCGCCGCAAAACGGTCGATTACCGCTATTTTTTCAGTAGGCTGCATCGACAAAGTGTGGCATCGATGCGGCCCGTCCACTAAGAAGTCGGACACAATATCCGCCGCAAAAAACCATGGCCACGCCAGCCGGCCACGAGCATAACCAGCCCAAAGGGATAACTGTGTCAGGTTTCGCGGGATCCTATCGGCCTGCCGACGCAGCCGCAGGTCGACCCTTGATCGCGGCGGACCCGGCTCCGCTCCCATGCCCTGCCAACGCGCCCTGCCCGCCCGGCGCCGATTTCGCCAATCGCGCGATTTATTGGGGCAATGCTGCGGCCGTGGAGGCCCACGACCTGACTCTGCTGATCGACGGCTCCCCGCGACTTCAGGGGCACCCGAGTTGTCGTCCGCAAGCCCTCGGCGAAGCACTGCTTCGGGAGTACTCCCTGCAGGGTCCCCGCGTGCTGGAACGACTGGCGGGCGGCTTTGCGATTGCCATATTCAATGCACGTACACAGACAGCAACCTTCGCCGTGGACCGTTTCGGCATCCGCGCGCTCTGCTACCACCGCGACTCGCAAGGCGTCCTGAGGTTTGCGACCAATCCCGCGGCGCTGCGCTCGAGTCTCGGTGCTCACGCCCGCGTCGACGCGAATGCGCTCTACGCGTATCTGTACTTCCACATGGTGCCGAGCCCCCTTTGCATCTTCGAGGGCGTACGCAAGCTCGAACCGGCCCAAAGCCTGACCATGCAACGGGACAACGCGACACTGCGACGCTACTGGGAGCCGGTTTTCGTCGAAACCCCGGTGCGGAACGCCTCAGCGCTCCGGGCGGAGCTTCTGCCGACCGTGCGGCAGGCCGTCGCGGATTGCGAACCCGACGGCTCAACCGCGAGCTTCTTGAGCGGCGGGCTCGACAGCTCGACGGTTGCAGGCTGCCTCGCTCAACTCCAAGGCAAGGGTACGCGTGCGTTCTCGATGGGCTTTGCGACCGCCGGCTACGATGAACTCGAGTACGCGCGCATCACGGCGAAACACTTCGACATCGACCTGATCGAGTATCTCGTCACGGCGCGCGACGTCGCCCGCGTCATACCAACCATCGCCACCGTATACGGAGAGCCTTTCGGCAACAACTCGGCCGTGCCCACCTTTATGTGCGCGGCGGTGGCACGTGAACACGGCGTCGAACATATGCTCGCCGGCGACGGCGGCGACGAGCTGTTCGGCGGGAATTCGCGTTACGCGACACAAAAGCTGTTCGATTTCTATTTCAAGCTGCCGGCGGCGCTGCGCAGCGGCCTTCTCGAGCCGCTTTTCCTGCGCTCGCCCGTCGGCAGCCGCAAGACGCCATTGCACAAGCTGCGCCGCTATATCGAGCAGGCCCTGATCCCGATGCCGGCGCGCATGCAGTCCTGGAACCTGCTCGAAACGCTGGGCGCGAAGAACATCCTCTCTTCTGCGTTCCACTCACGCACGCAGATCGATTCCGCGTTGCCGCTGGCGCTCCTGCGCCAGAGCTATGAATCCGCACCGGCCGGCTCGCTCCTGAATCGAATGCTGTACCTCGACTGGAAGTTCACGCTCGCGGACAACGATCTGCGAAAAGTCGAAGGCATGTGCGAAGCGGCCGGCATGCGCGTGAGTTATCCGCTTCTCGCTGACGGCGTCGTCGGACTCTCCGCCCGCGTGCCTCCTGAAATGAAGCTCCGGCGGCTGAGGCTCAGGCACTACTACAAGCAGGCGATCGCGGGTTTCCTGCCACGCGCGACGATCCGCAAATCGAAGCACGGATTCGGCTTGCCGTTCGGTGAGTGGCTGCGGGAATCGCCCGAACTGCGTGGGCTCGTTTTCGACGCGCTGGCCGCGATGAAGAAGCGTTCGCTGTTCGAGGACAAATTCCTCGACGATCTCATCACGAGCCACGAGCGTGGACACGCTGGTTACTATGGCTCGATGATCTGGCTCCTGTGCATCCTCGAGCTGTGGCTCGTCGAGCACCGCGTCAGCCTTTAGGTTTCAATCGGCTGCGACGTCGATGAGTTCCGCCGGCAGCTGCGGCCCGCGCCTGCAATTGTCCAGAAGTTGAGCCACGAACTGCGCCGGCCGCTTGCGCCAGGGCGTGAAGCGAGGCAGCTGAAAGCGGTCGCTCCCGCGACTCGACGTGCCCCAGCAGGTCGAAACTGCCGCAGTGAAGCCCAGTCGCCGGACGCTGCGGACATCGTCCGCGCTGTAATCGCGACGCGGCTGGCCGTTCGGATACGCGAAGAGCCGCACCGCGCCGCCGATTATGGCGGCGAGCTCGTCGCGGCCCTGCGCGATCTCGCGCTCCGCTTCCGCGCGCGTGCAACGCGCAAGGATCGGATGATTGGCCGTGTGTCCACCGAGTTCCATGCCCGCTTGGGCGAGTTCGCGCACCTGTGGGCGAGTCATCATCAGATCGGTCGGCAGCGTCGCGTTCGCGCGCTCGGCGATAACCGCCGCCAGCGCCTCGCGCTCGGCCGTCGGCCGGTACTTCAGGTGACCGATGATGCCTTCGATCGCCGCACGCCGCTCCGCGACACTCTTCAATGAATTGTTGCCGAGCCCAAGATCCTGAAGCTCGAGGCGCTCACCCGCGCGTCGCACCGCTTCGATGATCGAATCGTTGAACATGCGCCCGCCATCGAGATAACCGGTCGCAATGAAGAAAGTCGCGGGACACCCGAGGCGCTTGAGGACCGGCAAGGCCAGCGTCGCGTTGTCGGCATAACCGTCGTCGAAGGTGATGGCGAGCGCGGCAGGCGGCAGCCGGCCAGCAGCCATCGCAGCGATGGCCTCACTCAATGGCATCACGTTGAAGACTCGCTTGAGCAGTGCGATCTCCGCCTCGAACTCAGCGACCGTCGGAACGTCCGGCGCCAGAGGGTCGACCTCCGCGACGACGCGGTGGTGAATCAGAATCGACAAACGCCCGCGCGCGCCGCCGGGCGAGAGCAGCGAAAGCGGCCAGCGTGCAAGCCCGCTCCACCAGGGTGTGTGGGACGGCAAGGTGTTCACGCGCGCTCTCCGGGATGAGTCGTCACACCATCCGCGCTGCGAACCCGTTCTCCGCTGTCCATGTGCGCGGCGGCCTCCGATCGAACCGGCGACATCGCAATCTCACGCAGCCGTTGCCTGACCAGCATCTGGCAGAGGATGACAAGCGCAATCAAGTGATAAGGCAGATCGAAATAGGCGAGACCCAGGAAGGCACCGCCTGCGGCATAGCCGGCGAGCGAAGCCTGCAGGAGCGAGCAGAGATCGGCCGCCCACTTGAGTTCGGCATGCGGCCTCGCAAGCCGCGCGGTGCGACCGGCAATGATGATCGCCGCGGCGCCGAGGGCGAGAAAGAGCCCGAGCCCCACGAATCCATGCTCCGCGAGCACCTGGAAATAGATGCTGTGCGCGTCATGGAAATCCGTCGGATTGGGCGCGTAGCGCAGGAAGAGATCGCGATCGAAGGTCTGGAAGCCACCGCCGACGATGGGATGGTCCTTGGCCAGATTGTAGGAGAACCACCACGCATTGATGCGCCCCAACGCCGAAGCGTCGGCCTGATAGGTTCCAATGGTGTTCATCTTGTCCGTCCACTGCTGTGGCATGAACGACACGGCTGCGACCGCCGCGATGATGACAAGCGGCCTGACGTACCAGCGGCCCCCAGCTCGCAGCAGGAAAACGACGAGCATCGCCGCCGCGCCGATCAACGCGCCGCGCGAATAGGATGAAAGAATCGAGAACGCGGTGAGCAGCATGGCGCCCGTCAGGCCCCAGCTTAGGAACTTGGCGCGCTTGCCCCACTCCGGATCGCCCTCCGCCATCGCGCGCAAGGACGTCTGCAGGTAGCGCATCAGCGGCAGCACCATCAGCAGCGCGAGCGCGAGTTCGTTGTTGCCTTCGATGAAGGACTCCGGCGGACCCCAGACGAGGTACCTGCCGCCGGTGAGAACCGAAAAAAGACCGCCCTTGACGCCAAAGATACCGATGGAGACGACGATCATCCAGACGGTCGCCTCGACCCGCTTGCGCGTTCCCATGAGCCACAGTGTGGCGGCGATCATGATCTGGATCTTGATCGCGCGGTCCCAGGCGGGGAGCGCATGAGTAGGCACGAGGGCAAAGAGCGTCGTGAAGCTGAACCAGAGAACCCACAGGATCCAGAGTGTCGTGATCGTCGAGGCGGGAAACTTCGTCCGCTGGTGCGAAAATAGCAGCCCCGCGAGCGTCGCCGCCGCCACGACCTGGACGATCGGAAAATCGTAGGCGAATCCCCAGGTGAATCGGTGCGGATTGACGTAGCCGATCGAGGCCCAGAGCAGTATTCCGAACTGCGGCCGCAGGAACGCCCAGGGCAGGCAGGCGAGCACGAATCCAATCAGCAGGACGTCACGCACGATTTTTCTCCCCGTGCCGCGCCCGGGCGTCGGCGTATACCTGCCGATAGCGCTCGACGACGATCGCCCAGTCCCGCTCCCTTTCGACGTAGCGTCGCGCTGCGTCGACGAGCGAGCGCCGGTCCGGGCGTCGCGCCCATGCGAGGACGGACTCAGCCAGCGCGTCGGCATCGCCAGCTGGAAAGAGCTCGCCGGTGACGCCGTCGCGTACGAGCTCGCGATGACCGCCGACGTCGGAAGCGAGCACCGGCACTCCCTGGGCCATCGCCTCGAGCGGCTTGAGCGGCGTCACGAGTTCGGTGAGGCGCATCGACTTGCGTGGAAAGACGCAGGCGTCGAGCAGGCTGTAGTAGCGCGAAACGGCGGCGTGCGGCACGCGACCCACGAAACGGCAGTCGCTCTGGATACCGTGGCGCTCGGCCAACGCACGCAGGCTCTTCTCTTCGTAGCCACCACCCGCAAGCAGCAAGCAGGCCCGTGGTTCCACCGCCCGGATTTTTGCCATCGCGCCGAGCAGCAGATCCAGTCCTTCGTACGCGTAGAACGAACCGATGAATCCGAGCACCAGGCGCCCGCGCAGGTCGAGCTGCGCTTCGAGTTCGGGATCGCGGCGCTCGATCCACTGAAACGATTTCACGTGCACGCAATTGGGCATGACCGTGACCTTCGCGGGCGCGATGCCCCGCGCGAGGATATCGCTGCGCAGGCCCTCGCAGATCGTCGTCACGGCATCGGCACGCCTTAACACGCGGGTTTCGAGCGCTCGCGTCAGGCGATAGCGGAGACTCCCTTCGCGCGCCGTTCCGTGATCGACGGCAGCGTCCTCCCAGAACGCTCGCACTTCATAGACGAGCGGCACGCCGAGCGACAAAGCCGCGAGACCGTCGAGGCAGGGTGAATGCGCGTGCAGGACGTCGGGGCGCCATTCCCGCAGGACCTCGCGCACGCGCCGTCGCATTTTTCGGGTGATCGCAAACTGACCGAGCACCGGCACGCGTGCGGTCCAGCTGTCTGCGCCTGCCGTGCGGTAAAAATCGAGTCCATCCGCCGACTCGAGGCGGGCTTGCGGCTCGCCTTGCTTGCAGCCCGTCAGATGCCGTGTTTCAAATCCGAGAGCGCGCTCGCCGTCGATGATCGAGCGCGTGCGAAACGTATAACCGCTCTGCAACGGCAGCGAGTGGTCGAGGAGATGCAGGACCCGAAGCCCCGGAACGGCGCTCACGGATGGGCCTCCTCGAGCTGCGCGGAAGGTCGGCGGCCGGCAATGCGTTCGAACAACGACAGGACACCGTTCACTGTCGTGTCCCAGTTGAAGCGCTCTGCGTAGCGTCGCACTGCATCGCGCGGCGGCATCCGGCTTCCGATTTCCAGCACGGCATCGGCCAGCGCATCGGCACTGCGATCGCGAGTCAGCCGTCCGGCGACCGGCTCGGCGATGATCTCCGGCGTACCCCAGATGGGAGTCGCCACGACGGGAGTCGCGCAGGCCAGCGACTCGAGCACCACGTTCGGCATGCCTTCGCGACTCGACGCAAGCACGAGGAGATCGGCGGCGCTGTAATAGTCCGGCAATTCGCCCTGCGGAACCGCGCCCACGAATTTCACGCGATTTTCCAGTCCGAGCCCGCCGGCGAGCGCGCCCAATTCATCGCGCATGGCGCCGCTGCCGACGATCACCAGCGTCCACCCGGGGAGGCGCAAGAGTGCGCGAATGACGAGATGATGCCCCTTCCTTTCTATCAGATAGCCGACGGAGAGCAGCACCCGGCCGGACAACCCAAGGCGCGAGCGCACGGTCTCGCGCGGTTGCGGCGCGAACTTCTCCAGGTCGACGCCGTTGCGCAGACTGACGACACGCTCCGCCGGCACACCGAGGCGCACCATCTCGTCGCGTATTGCATCGGATACCGCGATGCTCGCGGCGGCCTGCCGCTCCGCCCAAAGAACCATCCTGCGCGCGAGCCTGTGCTGGGGAATGAGATTGATGTCGGTGCCGCGCGCCGTGATGACGACAGGCCGCCGCAACCAGCGTCCGAGAAGCGCAGCCGCAACGCCGTCGGGATAGTAGTAATGCGCATCGATCAGATCGAAGTCGAAACCTTCCTTGCGCACGCGCTTGAAAGCCGGCAGCGCGGCAAGCGCCAGCGTCCAGGGCGTCATGTACCAGCCGGGGCCCGGGATGACGGGAAAGCGCGGATGATCGACCTCGATGCCATGGCGCACCTCCGTCCGCGGGGCCGAAGCAAAGCGCGCGTACTCGCCAAAGCGCGGATTGCGCGAAGGAAACCACGGCACCGGCGCAATCACTCGCGCCGCGACGCGCCCGCTCGCGAGCATCTGGCGCAATCTCGTCTCCACGAAGATGCCGCGACCCGCATCGGCGGCATGCGGGTAAAGCGAGGAGAACGTGAGAATCTTCAGCATGCTCGGATCCGGCCGACCTAGCGTCCCAGTTCCTTGGCCATGAACGACTCGAACATCAGGAGCGCCCAGATGAGCGGGCTGAAATCGCGCCGTCCGCTTTGGTGCGCATCAACCACGCCGGCGAGCGCACTACGGTCGAAGACGCCGCTGTCCGCGAGCAGCGGGCCGAGGATGGAGCTGCGCACGCGCTCCCGCAGCGGGCCGCGAAACCAGCCCGCGATCGGCACGGCAAATCCCATCTTCTCGCGATAGAGAATCCGGTCGGAGAGATACGGCTCCAGGCTCTTCTTGAAAATGGACTTGCCCTCCTGCCCCGCGAGCTTGAGCGTCGGCGGCAGCTTCGCAATCCATTCGACGAGATGGTAGTCGAGGAGCGGCACGCGCACCTCGAGCGAGTGCGCCATGCTCGCGCGATCGACTTTCGTCAGGATGTCGCCCGGCAGGTAGGTCTGGAAATCGAGGTACTGCACGAGCGACAGCGAATCCTCCGCGTCCGAGCGTTTCGCATGTTCACGGAAAACTTCGAGCGCGCGGTAGCCCTGCAGATCCGCGAGGAATCGCCGGCTGTAGAGCGGCAGGCGTTCACGGTCCGGAGCGATCGAAACGGCGTGGAAATACCCGTTCACGGCATCGAGCGCCATCGCCTCGAACGTCGCCTTGGCGCGCAGGAAGCGCGGCGCCCAGTCGAGTTTCGGATAGAGCCGCCCGAGCAAACCGAAGAGCGGCCGGCGAACGCCGAGCGGCAAGGCGCGTCGCATCCGCTCCTCGTTCATGAACCAGCGGTACCTGCGATAGCCGGCGAAATCCTCATCGCCCCCGTCACCGGAGAGCGCAACCGTGACGCGCTTACGCGCGAGCTCACACACGCGATACGTGGGGATGGCGGAACTGTCGGCGAACGGCTCGTCGTAGACGTCGGCAAGCTTGCCGATAAGGTCGAAATCGTCGGACGCGACCTGCTCGACGTGGTGACGCGTACCGAATTGCGTCGCCACCTCCTGCGCGAATTCGCTTTCGTTGAAGCGGGGGTCGCCGAAGGAGATCGAACAGGTGTTCACCGGCTCCGGCGAGAGTCCCGCCATCATCGCGACGACCGCACTGGAATCGATCCCACCGGAGAGAAACGCACCGAGCGGCACCTCGGACATCAGCCGGATGTCGACGGCATGGCGCAGGCGCGCGATGAGCTCTTCCGGTACGGCGGCCGGCTGAACCGTGCGGTCCGTGACAAAACTCAGGTCCCAGTAGCGTTTCACCTGGACGCCCGCCCCTCGCCTCAGCGTGAGCGTGTGCGCCGGCGGGAGCTTGTGCACATCACGCAGGATCGTGCGCGGATCGGGCACGTAGCCGAAGGCGAAATAGTCCTCGATCGCCCGTGGATCGAGCGCGCGGGGCGCGGCCGGTATCGTCAGGATCGACTTCAGTTCCGACGCGAAATAAAGAAGTCCATCCGCCGACAGGTGATAGTGGAGCGGCTTCTTGCCGAGCCGGTCGCGCGCGAGGAAGAGCGTATCCTTGCGCCGGTCCCACACGGCGAAGGCGAACATGCCGTTGAAACGATTGACGCAGGCCTCGCCCCACTCCTCCCAGGCATGCACGATCACTTCCGTGTCGCAGTGGGTGCGGAACTTGTGGCCGAGCGCCGCGAGCTCCTTGACGAGTTCGACGTAGTTGTAGATCTCGCCATTGTAGATCGTGAGGACCGAATCGTCCTCGTTGCCGAGCGGCTGATGACCGCTCGACAGGTCGATGATCGAAAGACGGCGGTGCCCGAAGGCGAGCCCCGGCTCGAGGTGTTCCGCGCCCTCATCCGGCCCGCGATGATGCTGGCGCGCATTCATGCGCTCGATGACTGCGCGCTCGATAGGCCTGCGGCCGCGCGTATCAAAGACTCCGACGATTCCGCACATTCACCGCTCTCCCGCGTGACGCAGAGTCCGTGGGGAACCGTGCGCTTCGATGGCCGATTGATACAGATCGAGATAGTCCAGAACCATGCGCTCGAGTCCGAAGTGCCGCACGGTGCGCAGCCTCGCCGCTTCGCCGTGCGCACGGCGCAAGGAAGCGTCATTCGCGTATTCGAGGATTGCCCGCGCCATCTCTTCGGCCGACGCTGCCGTCACGAGGCGTCCGGTCACCCGGTCGTCGACAAGTTCTGCATTGCCGCCGACACGAGTCGCGATTACCGGCAGCGCCGTCGCCATTGCTTCCAGAATGGTGTTCGATATGCCTTCGTTGAGCGAGGGCAGCACAAAGAGGTCGAAGGCGGCGAGCAGTTCCGGCACATCGTTGCGCGCGCCCGGCAGCCACGCCAATTGTGCGGCATTTGCGCCCGCGAGCAAGCGACGCGCTTCGGCGAGGATCGGTCCATCGCCGATCAGCGCAAGCCTCAAGGTCCTCGCGAGCTGCGGTTGCCACTCGATGCAACGGAGAAAAGCGCGAACGAGCGTCAACTGATCCTTGACCGGGCTCATGCGGCCGACGGTGCCGACAACGACGGATCCGGGGCGCTCGAACGGCCAGTCGGCGGGCTTGCGGTCGTGCGAACCGAAGCGCGTCAGATCCACACCATTGTAGATCTGGCGGATCTTGTCGCGCCCGACGCCGACATCCGCCAGCCACTCGGCGATATGCCGCGACATCGCGACGAACTGCTGCACGACGGGCGCCGCAGCCCGGCGCAGCAGGCGATTCTTGCGCCGAGCGCCGTCGACATCGTTGTGGTCCCAGCCGTGCTCGCCGTGAATGCGCACGGGAACGCCGGCAGCCCAGGCCATCCACTGATACTCGAGCGTCGCGAGGTTGCGGGTGTGAAGCACCGTGGGCCTGAGTCTCCTCAGCTCGCGCCACAGGCGCAGATAGTGCGCCGGATCCTTGCCGGGCCGCTTGCCGAGCTCGATGACTTCCACGTCCGCGCGGCGGATCCGCAGCCGAAAATCGGTCGCCCGCGTGAGGCAGATGATCGCGTGACGAAAGCGCGCCTGCGGCAGCTGGTTGACGAGATTGACGAGCCCGTTCTCGAGACCGCCGAAATCGAGGCTGTAGATCAGGTGCGCGATCAGGGGCGCATCGGACTGCGTCATCGCGCGCCTCCCCCGATTGCCAGACGCGAGGTGCCTTCGCCCAGTGCCAGGGCGAGAAATCCTGCAAGATTCGTGGACCAGTCGTAGCGTTTGCAGATGTACTCGCGGCGAGCGTCGCCCCGCCCTCGCACATCGCGCAGCTGGGTGACGACGGCGCGTGCAAATTCCGTTTCGCCGTCGGCGCTGACAAGACCAGGCACCTCGGCATCGTCGAGCCCGCGAGCCGCCGCGGAAGTGGCAACCACCGGGCAGTTCATGGCAAGCGCTTCGAGCACCTTGTTCTGCACACCCCGCGCAGTGCGCAGCGGAGCGATCGCGACCTTGGCATGCGCGAGATAGGGCCGCATGTCCGGCACGCTGCCCGTAACGGTTACACCCTCGAGTCCGGCAAGCGCTTGCACGGCGCGCGCCGGGCGCGAGCCCACGATGTAGAACTCGGCGCGCGGAATCTCGGCGCGGACCCGCGCGAAGATCTCGCGCGCAAACCAGTCGACCGCATCGACGTTCGCGCGATAGTCCATCGCGCCGCTGAAGAGGATCGCCGCAATGCCCGATGGATACGGATTCTCGAAGCTTTCGGCAGGATTGAAATAGCCGACGTCGACGCCGTTGCGCGAGCTGACGATCCGTGCCGAGGACTCGGGTGCGAGAGTCCTGAAAAGCGTCGCTTCGGCGTCCGAGACGAACACGCTGGCGGCCGCGCCCGCGGCGACTTCCCGCTCGAACTGAAGCAGAGTCCGGGCTTCGCGGCGATAGAGCCACGCGAGCGGCCCGCGAGCCTTGCGCGCGTACTGCGCCCACTTGTCCGAATCGACGTCGACGAAATCGACGATGGTGCGGCCGGCAAATTCCGATCCCCGCAGGAACCGCGCCATGGCCGAGGAAAATACGACGACCGTCGAGATCGGACGGCTTTGAAGAATGCGATCCACCCAGCGCTGCATCTCGGCGGAACGATACATCAGGACCGTGAGCGGTTCAGCACCGCCGAGTGCGAGGACGGCACGAGCGGCCGCCGGGACGCGGCGCAGGGGAACGAGCTTGAACTCGGCACAACACGGGCGGAGCGACTCGGCATGCTTCCAGTCGTCCGCGTCGTCGACAAACGCACCGAGATGCACCGTGCAGCGGGCGCTCAACGTCCGCAGCAGATTGTACGAGCGGATCTTGTCGCCCTTGTTCGGCGGAAAGGGAATGCGATGGGCAAGGAAGAGTACCTCCGTCATCCGAGGTTCCTCGCGATCGGCGGGCCGATGAGCCGCGCCAGCACCGGCGGGAGCTTCTTCCACATGCCGATGAACAAACGGTAGCGCGGATTATTGGGACTCAGGTCTGGCATCGCGCGCGCCTTCACCAGGTGATACTGATAGAAGAGCGGCTCGGGCTCAAAGCCCCAGTGCTTCTTGAACCGGTACGGCCCGGTATCCTTCTTGCTTCGTCCGTAGTCGAAAAGCCGGACGCCGCGCGCCGCCGCGCGCTTCATGACCTCCCAGTACATGAAATCGTTCGCGTTGAGATTGCGCGCAGCGGCGACTCCACCGCCGTAGTACGGCAGGACCTCATCGCGAAAATAGAAGCTCATGACGCCCGCGACCGCGGCTCCGTCGTGACGGATCGTCACGATTTCACAGTCATCGCCGAATTCGCTCTTGAGCAGCTCGAAGTAGCGGCGACTGAAGACCGGCGTTCCGAGATTGCGCACGCTCTCGGCATACGCCCGCCACTGCTCATCGACTTCGGTCGCGAGCTCAGAGACGAGCCCGCCATCGATGCCCTTCCTGACCACGGCGCGTTGCTTGCGCGGGATGGCGCCAAGGTTCTTCTCATCGTCCGCGACGATCGGACGGCGGAACGTCACGTAGAGATCCTTGGTCGGCCAGTCGGCGCAGAGCGGCGTGCGGTTCCTCAGCTCGAGATAGTCGACGCCGAGCTTCTGCGCCAGCTCGACTGCCGCGGCGATCAGCGCTTCCTGCGCAGCCGGTTCGGCCGCAACCGGGCCGCCATACACGCAGAACGGCGTCGAGATGAGCGAGTTGCCGAATAGAAGGCTCGATATGTGCCCGAGCGGCAGCACGCCGACGATTTCACTGCCGCGCTCGGCGAGCAGGAAATACATCTTGTGGCCGAAAGCGCGCTCGATGACGCTGCTCCAGCCAAAGCGGTGAAAGAATGTCGCGGACGGCGCCGCATTCACGAAACGGTCCCAGCGCTCGCGGTCGGCCGTCGTGGCCGGACGCACGGAAAGGGTCGCGGAACCTGTCATCGGATGGGCTCCGCTTCAGGAGCCGCTGGTCAGGGCGGGTTGAAAGACGCGATCGACGCGATCCCAGCGAAACTCCGCGAGGAGCCGGCGCAACCGCGGCTCGAAGCGCTTGAGATTGAGGTAGTGCCGGAAGCGCGAACGCAGCGGCGCCTCGTGAATGCGGGGCTGATCCGGATCGATCTCCCAGGGATGGAAGTAGAACATCGTCGGCTGGCGATCGACGGCGTTTACGCGCCGCACGGCCCAGCGCGACAGCGCGTACGGCAGCAGCCGGAAAAAACCGCCGCCGCCGCACGGCCAGTTGCGCCCGAGCGCCCGGAAGGTCGACACCGGAATCTCGACGAGACTCCCGCCGCTGCGGCGGAAGGCAAATCTCGGCGCGTCCGGAATTCCATAGAGATCGTGGTGCACCGGATAGATGCTCGAACTGTAGCGATAGCCCGCGGACTCCAGCGTTTCGAGCGCCCACAGGTTGTCCTTGACGATCGAGTAGCTCGCGGCGCGATAGCCGAGCACCGGCTGGCCGACCATGTCTTCCAGGATCTTCTTCGTGCGGCTGATGTCGTCGAAGAACTCGCGGCGGGTCTGTTTCACGACGCGCACATGCTGATAGCCGTGGCTTGCGATCTCGTGCCCGGCCGCCGCGATCCGCCGGATGCACTGCGGATGGCGTTCCGCAACCCAGCCGAGCGTGAAAAAGGTCGCGCTGACGCGGGCCGCTCCGAACACTTCGAGTATGTGGTCGACATTGGCCTCGACGCGCGAATCCGCATGCTCCCAGTCGCCGCGAGCGATCGTTCTTTCGAATGCCGAGACCTGGAAATGCTCCTCGACATCGACCGACATGGCGTTGACCGGCGCAGCGCTCGCGAGCGCCCCCTGTACGGGCGCGCCGAACCGCTCCGCGCCCGTGAGTATTGGGCCTCCATCAGCAACGAGGGGGTCGAACGTGGACGACAATGGAACTCTCCGTGACGCGCGGCGAACGAAACGCGGGCGAATTCAGAACTGGTAGCGCATTCCGATGGTCGCCGCGTTCTCCGTGTAGAGCAGGAACTGCAGCTCCGGCGCGTCGTCATTGCTCGAACGATGGTAGTACTGCAGCGATGCATACACGGACATATGCCGGCCGAGCTGGCGCGAGCCGCCAACCTGCACGTGGGTGAAATAGTCCATGCGCGTACTCGATCGGTATTCATAGACGGAGCGGTTGACGCCGAGATAGACCTGCGTGCGCGGCCCGAAAAGGTGGGTCCAGTGCACGTTCGCGCCACGCTCCCGCTCATCTCCCGGCGACTCGACATAGGTGCGCTGATCATCGTACGCCTGCAACTCAATTGTGTTTCGTACGCCCTTGAGCACCCCCCAGCCGCGCCAGTACTTGTTGATATAGAGTTCCGTGGATATCGGCGTGAAACCCGGTCCCACCTGGTCCGGATCCCCTCCGAATATCGGCCGGTTGAAAAGATCGATGCCCTGGGTCGTGGGATCTTCGCTGTACTCAAGGCCGAGCTTCAGGCGTCGACCCGTGAAGAGATACTTGCCCGAATAGCTGTTGCCGAAGAAGCGCTCGCCGGCAGAGGCACTCAGTTCGTGGTGCTTGCTCGGCTTCCAGATGAAGCCTGCCGCCCAGAAAGTCGCATCGAGTCCTGCGGCCGAACGATCGACCGTCACGTCGCTTTCGCGTCCGCCACGGGCCGTGAGCGCGAACGACGGAACCAGCTCGAACTTGGTGCGCACGCCGGCCATGTCATAGGCGTAGTCTTCGGCGATCTCGTAATCCGCCAGGTAGTGAATGAAGTAGGCGGCCCATCCGAAGCGACTCGCCTCCGGCTCCTGCCCGAAGGACACGTCGGCTGATTCGTATGCGAGATCCTCGATCGGCCGGCCCTCGAATTGGTGTTCCGTGTATTTGACCTGCCCGTACTGGTAGCCGGCGTGCACGTCGAAATCATGCGCAAAGTTGTGCTCGTAGTACGGATGTGCCGTCCAGGTCGTCGAGTTCGTGCGATTCGCCGATTCGGTGAGATTGCTCAGGGGCACACGGCCCGTCGGATCGATGACCGACTGGCCGACCCCGCCCGTGACATCGAAGTAGAGATTGTCCTGGATGAGCGTTGCCAAGGCCGATCCCTCGAACTGCTGGAAGGTCTCGTTGCGGTCGCTCTCCTGCAGGTACAGGTAGCTCGACAACTCGTATTGCAGGTCGAGATCCAGACGCGGTCCCTTGCCCTTCAACTTGAACCCCGGGGCAGCGCGCAGGACCGTTTCCGACTCCTCCTCGCCCGGCGGCGCGAGCAGTATGTTGTCGGTATAGATGATCTCACCGTCGATGTAGGGCGTGAATTCCCAGTTGACGGCCGCAGCACGCCCGGCTGCAAGAAGCGCGGCAACGCAACCCGTCGCGACGCATGCGATTATCCGACTTCGTCCGGACCTAGTCTTTTCCATGTCCGTAGGATTCCCCGTAGTACTTGGTCGCCGCGCTACTGCGACTCTGGTTAAGAAGCATCGCCACCGATGCACTCTTGCTGATGAGTGCAAGCGCCTCCATGACATTCGACTGCGTGGTCTCGTCAGCGCGCACGACCATCAACACCTGGCCCACAAGACGAGACAGTACCTGTGCTTCGTTGGTCGCGAGAAGCGGTGAGGTATCGAAGAGCGCGATGCGCCCAAACCGTGCTTCACCGAGTTCGTTCACGATCTGTTCCATCCGCCGGCTCGCGAGCAATTCCGGGCCCAGCGCGTGATGCTTGCCAGCCGGCAGCACATTGAGGCCCGGCAAGTCAGTGCCGACGACCACGTCGCGAAGATTCAAGGACTCGTCGAGCAACAGATCGACCAGCCCACTACGCCCGGTCAAACCAAGTGCCCGCGTAACATTGGGCTTCGCGATGTCGGTATCGACCAGGAGCACGGTGCTGTCGCGCTCGGTCGCGATCGCGAGCGACAGATTGATCGAAGTGAATGTCTTGCCTTCAGCCGGCAGGGAACTCGTCACCATGATCAGATTGTTGCGCTTGCCGCCAGCATTGCCTTTCTGGTTTGCTGCCTCGAGCAGCGGCCACTTGATGCGGCGGTATTCATCGCGAATCCGCGCTTCCGATTCCTTTGGTGCGAGCAACTGCTGCGAGCGAAGCGCGTCAAGATCGAATTCGATGCGATGCGCCGGATCGCCCGGCACAACCTGCGTTGCGCGCGAGCTTGCAACCTCGTCAATCAGCAGGTCGCTCGGCCGGCGCTCGAGTTGCTGAATCGCCGTTGACTGGTTATCGCTGGCGGGATTGCGACTCTGCTCGTGAGCTTTGCGCAGTGCCTTTTCGACGATGCTCATGGGTGCTTGCCTGTTATTGCAGAGCGGAGTGCGCGGACTGCATCAGCCAGTCCGGTAGCGCGAGTGTCACGAAGTACAAGACCGCAAGAAGTGTCACGGCTCCGCCGGCGAGAACGGGTTGGCGGCGAAGCAAGCCCGGTCCAGGGCCAAAGCTGACCAGCGAAACTGCGCCGAGGACCCTGGCCGAGGTAACTTCCGCGAGCTGGCTGCGCCGCGAAAACACCGGGCGCATCTGGTCGAGCGCACTGCCGAGGGCAATGCCGCCTAACAGGGCGAGGAGTAGCACCCCTGTGTTGAAGAGCATGCGATTCGGTGCGGTCGCATCCAGCGACAGCGTCGGCGGTTCGATGACCCGAAAACGCACGCGGTCCTTGCTCTGGTTTGCCTGATCAGAGAGCCGCGCTGACTCGAGTCTCTGAAGCAATGCCTGGTGTTGCGCGCGATTGACTTCGTAGTCGCGATTGAGCTGCGCGAGATTAGCTTCGACTTCCGGCACCGTGTTGACCATGTTGCGCAGCTGCGCGACCTCTCGCTGCGCCGCGCCGAGCTTGTCGCGCAATTCGATCACCTGCACTTGCGCCTGGCTCAAGGCGATGCGCATCGACTGATACACCGGATTGATGTTGAGCGGATTGGTGTTACCCGTCAGACCGCCGTTCTTGCGCTGGACGGCGGCCTCCTCGGCTTGCTGCCGGCCGAGCCGTGCCACCGTTTCACGCGCAGCGATGACTTCCGGGTGCTTGTCGGTATATTCGAGGAGAAGTGCATCGAGCTTGTTGCGCGCAAGCGCGAGCTGGGCGTCCACGCTGGTCGCAACGCCACCCGCTTCTCCCTGGGAAGGCGCGAGGCCGAACGTCGGCTCCTCGCCCGCAAGCTGGCGGTTCAGCTCATCGCGCCGCGCCACGGCCAGGTCGTAGTCCGACCTGACGGCCGATTCGCGATCAATGGCTGCCTGCAACCGGCGGTAATAGTCGCCCGCATCGCTCGGCATCAGGCCGACATTTCGACGCTTGAAGTCCGCAAGCTTGTCTTCAGCATCATGCAATTTCTGTTCGTACTCCTTGATCTGTTGCTCGAGAAAGCGCTGTGCCTCGTCCGCGTCGGCTCGCTTTACGCCTAGCGCGTCCTCAACAAACGCGCTGAGCACCGTCTGCACGACTTTCTGCGCCATGAAGCGGTCCGGGTCGGTGAACACGATGTTGTAGATGTTGTCACTGCTCGGTTGGACCTCCATGCGCTTCAAGAGGCTGTCGACGACCGCCTGCTTTTGCGCGGCTGTCGCCGCACGACGGTCGAGGCCCGAAATTCGCGCGACCTTTTCCATGTTCGGCCGGCTCAAGAGAATGCGCGACATCACCGCAACTTCGCCCTGCACGTCCGTGCCGACGGCGAGTCCGTTCAATAGCGGCTTCAGCAGCGAATCGGAATCGACATAGAGTCGGGCGTGCGACGTGTATGTGTTCGGGATGAGAGCCACGCCAACCCAGCCGGCGATTGCGATGCCCCACATCGTCACAATTGCGGACCATCGGAAGCGCCAGGCACCCCGTAGAAAAGCCTGCAACTGGCTCAGTATTTCGCTCATGGCCGTGGCTTTATTCGAATATTCATGATTGAAACCATCTCTCCATTAGGCCTCATGGGCCAGCTCTCCGCTGTGAATTACCTAACAACGCGCCCGAATCGGATGGGTGTCTGCGCCAGGTGGTGGTTCTTTTGTCACATCAGAACCGGCTTTCCGGAATGAGCAGCACGTCACCCGGCAACATTGGCACGTTAGCGCTGATGTCGCCGTTCTGGACCAAGTCCTTGAGTCTCACGCGGATCTCTATCTGTTTGCCCTCGACACGCCGAATGATCCGGGCACGATTGCCCGCGGCGAACTCACCAAGGCCGCCAACGCTCGTCATTACATCGAGGAGCGTCATGCCGTTGCGAAACGGCAGCGCCTGCGGCTTCGCCGCCTGACCGACGACACGAATCTGATCGCCCAAGGTGCCGTGCGCATTCGTGACTATCACGTTCACTTTCGGATTACGAACGTACTCGCCAATTTTCTCCTCGAGATCGTGCGCGAGCTGCGACGGAGTCTTGCCGGCAACGTCGATGTCATCGACGAGCGGCGTCGAAATTCGGCCGTCCGGACGAACCTGGATGTCCCGCGAGAGATCCGCATGGTTCCAGACGTAGATGTTGAGCTGATCGCCAGGCCCAATGCGATATTCGGTCGCGGTGATTTCGGGTGGCGGGGAATCAGGCACTTCATGGCCCTTCGTTGCGCAACCTGCAACAACAGCGGCACAGAGTGCAAGCAGGGGCGCCGCGATCGCCACGCACCATTCGCGATTTGTATTCATGAACGCCTCTCTTCGCCGGCCTTGATGCCGCTTTTTTCCAAAAGATCATACAGGGTCGGCCGGGTGACTCCGAGGAGCGTCGCCGCTTTCGAGAGATTGCTTCCGGATACGGCGAGTGCACGGCGGATCGCCGAGCGTTCCGCCTGTTGACGCGCGCTTCGCAAATTCAGAAAGTCAGGTTCCTCGCCGCCAATCTCAAGCCCGAGGTCGGCAGCTGTGAGCTGCTTGCCGTCCGCGATGATGACAGCAGAATTCACCTTGTTTTCCAGCTCGCGGATATTGCCGGGCCAGGCATAGGCCTGGATAGCGCGCACCGCATCGGCGCTCAGACTTCGTGCAGGTCGCCCGTGGCGGCGCGACCTGTCAGCAAGCAGCACCCGCGCGATCAAAACGGCATCGCCGTCCCGCTCGCGCAGGGGCGGGATTCGGATCGTGACCTCATTGACCCGATAGAAGAGATCCTGGCGAAAGGTCTGTGCCGCAATGTTCGCATTGAGATCACGATTGGTAGCGCAGATGACACGCACGTCGACCGCTATCGATTCGCGGCCGCCGATACGCTCGATCGTCCGCTCCTGGAGAAAGCGCAACAGCTTCGCCTGCAGCGACAACGGCATATCGCCGATCTCATCGAGAAACAGTGTCCCGCCGTTCGCATATTCAATCTTGCCTTGCGTCTGCTTGTGAGCGCCCGTGAATGAGCCGCGCTCATGGCCGAATAGTTCGCTCTCGAGAAGCGTTTCCGGAATCGCCGCGCAATTGATGGCGATGAAGGGCCCATTTGCGCGATTCGACAACCGGTGCAGTGCGTGGGCGAGGACCTCCTTGCCGGTGCCGCTCTCACCAAGCAAGAGCGTCGATGCACTCGTGGGCGCAATCTTCTCGATCATGCGGCAGACGCCCAGCATCGCATCGCTTGCCGCGATGATCCCCTCCAGTGGCGACTGGGTATGACGCTCCTGAAGCGCGCGGTTCTCTGCTTCGAGCTCGTGCATGCGGAAAGCGCGCTGAACCATCAGGGACAGGACTTGCGCATCGACCGGCTTTTGGTAGAAGTCGTGTGCCCCCTGAGCGACGGCGGAAATGGCGTTCTCTCGATCGTTATTGCCGGTCACAACGATGATCTTTGCATTTGGGGAAAGCGCAAGAATCTCCCGCAACGTCGCAAGTCCTTCACCCACCCCTTCGGCGTCGGGTGGCAGCCCGAGGTCCTGCAGGACAACGGCCGGCTCATGGCGGCGCAGTTGTGCGATGGCACCCTGCCGGTCGGTAGCAAGCAGCACTTCATACTGGTCAAAGCACCAGCGCAGCTGCTTCTGCAGGCCGAGATCGTCTTCCACGATCAGTAGCTTCTTCGGTTCCTGGGCCGTCGCTTTCATCGGGTTTCCGCTTCGAACGCTGGTAATTCGATGACGAAGCGTGTGCCCTTTCCCGGCTCGCTGTGCACACGAACATCGCCACCGAGCGAGCGAGCAAACTCCCTCGCCTGGTAGGCACCGATACCCATGCCCTGACTGCCCTTGGTCGAATCGAACGGCCGGAACAGCCGGTCGCGCACGAATGCCGGATCCATGCCCTTGCCGTTGTCCGAGACCTCGACGATTGCGCAATGCGGCTCGCGCGACACCGCGATCTTTACGGCCCCACGAGCCGGCGTCGCATCCTGTGCGTTGCGAACTACACTCTCGAGCACATTCGCAAACCGCTCCGGCGCCAGCAGAACTTCGGGAGAAGGTTCTTCCACGGCAAGTTCTGGCCACGGCTCGCGGCCACGGCACCGTTCGACAACGTCCGTGCATATGCTGCCAAGGTTGACTCTTCGGGTGTCAGCGCCGCCCTCGCCTTGCCGCAGTTGTTCGAGCAGCCGGCTCATGCGGCGTACCGAATTGTCGATGGTCGCTATGGCATCGTCGACGAACCGTGGGTCGTTACGATGGCGCGATGCGTTTTCGACGACGAGCCTCTGCTGCGCGATCAGGTTCTTGAGGTCGTGCATGATGAAGGCGACGAATCTATTGAAGGCCTCGAATTGTTCGGCGCACGCAAGCTGCTGGGCAGCGCGATCGAGCGCAATGTAGCTTGCGACCTGCCGACCAGCGGTGCGCAGAAGATCGATGTCTTCCCAATTGAGGACGTGTGTGACGAGCGGCTGCGCGATTACGATAAAGCCGACGAGCTCGCGTTCCTGCAGCAGCGGCACGACATACCGCGCGCGGGGCAACTCTGCAAGCCACTTCGGCACAGGAACCGGTGACTTGTGTTGCGATCCGTCGGCAGCGTGCAGATCGACGATCCATTCATTCTCGACGAGCGCGCGCACGAAAGGCCCGTCGGCAGCTTCCGTCGGCTTTTCCGGTCCAGCGAGATCGCCGCCGCTGGGGACGTAGGTCCCGTCCCTGAGGTCCCAGAGACCACCTGCATTCGAATCAACCAGCTTCGCCAATGCATCGACGGCCCGCACACCGAGCGGACGCTCATCGGCGTTCTCGACCATCGTACCGACGAGTCGCAGCCACTCAGCGCGATAGTCGTGGCGATATGGCGAAAAATTCTTGCCCACGGACACGCGCAACCAGGCGCGCGCCTGACCGGAAACGACGAGTACCGCGAGGAGCAGGGCCGCACCGATCAAAAACATGAATTGCGCGAAGCCGGCCCACGTGCCGCCGATAACCCCGATGTAATACCCGCCGGCCGCGACCGCACACAGGTAAAGACCGGCGGTAATGACGCCTGTCGAATAGAACACGAGTTCACGTGACAGAAATGCGCGGTCGGTCCGCGCTTCGATGCGCGAGATGCCGATTGCCATGATCGGGACCAGCAATGCGAGCGCTGCCCCACGCGATTGCCAAAGAAGCACAGACGTGCCGCCATACATGAGCGATGGCGCATAGAGCAGCAAGTCATAGACAAAGAGACCGCCGACCGCGATCCACAGGAATTTTGCCGACCACTCCCCGCCCGCCTGGGTATTGCGATAGCCGTGATGGACGAGGATGAATCCAACGAGCGACAGGGCGAATGTGGCCGGCAGATACATCTCTGGAATCGACAGGGACATCCAGCCGACATCGTGCAAGGCGCCGCGGACGAGGACCGTGGCGAATGCAAGTGCCAAAGCTCCGTACACGCCGCGGCGCAGCCAACGTGGAGCGGAGGCCGCAGAATTCGCCGAGAAAATCCTTAACAGGAAAACCAGCCACGCCGTGTCGCGCAGCAGCTCCAGTCCGAAGACTAACGCCGTCGGCACTCGGTTGACGAAGCACTGGGCGGCGACGACACCCGCCCAGATTGCACTGATGATGACGGCCGAGGCAATGAGAGAGCCTGCGAGATGGCGGCGCCAGCGTGTAATCAGCAAAAGCCCAAGCACGGCATATGCGAGCGCGGCAGAGGCGTAGCTGAACGAGGCGATTCTGAGGTCGGCCGGCAGGAGCGCTTCCATGTCAGCGCGCCCCCTTGCCGAGCAGAACGACTTCGGCCGTCTGCAGCAAGATCATGAGGTCAAACAGCAGGCTATGATTCTTGACGTAATAGAGGTCGTACTGCAGCTTCTCGGTGGCGTCATGCTCCGATGATCCGTACGGATAGCAGAGCTGTGCCCAGCCCGTGATACCCGGTTTGACACAGTGACGCTCACGATAGTACGGAATGCATTCGCTCAGTTTGGCCACGAACTCCGGCCGTTCGGGCCGCGGCCCGACGAAGCTCATGTCGCCCTTGAGCACATTCAGGAGCTGCGGCAGTTCATCGATACGCACCTTGCGAATAATCAAACCCACCCGTGTCACGCGGGCGTCGTTCGCCTGCGCCCAGCGAGCCTTGCCGTCCTGCTCGGCGTCCGCACGCATGCTGCGAAACTTCAGGACTTCGAAGGTGTGCCCGTCGAGTCCGACGCGCTTTTGCCGGTAGAGAATCCTGGCGCGCCAACCGTCCTCGATCAGGATGGCTGCTGCGGTGATCAGCATGATCCACCAGGTCAGGATGATCAGGAGTGAGGCGGCGGCGAAGTCAAACGCGCGTTCGCTGAAGCGCCGCAATGAGTCGCGGCGAAAGCCATCCGAGAAGATCATCCAACTGGGGTTCAAAACGTCGAGCCGCACCTTGCCGGTCTCGCGTTCCAGGAAAGACACGAGATCGACCACCTCAATGCCTGCCAGGCGGCATTCCAGCAACTCGTACACGGGAAATTCGCGCCGTCGATCGTCCATCGCGACGACGATCTCATCGATCTGGTTCTGGCGCGCAAATTCGAGCAGCGTTGAATCGACGCTGGCGACGCGCTCGGGGGCAATCATCTGCCGGTCGCTGCCGCTGGGAATGTAACCGACGACCACAAATCCGCGCTGATCGGTACGCCGCCTGAGCATCGAGACGCTTTGAGCCTGTTTGCCAACACCGTAAACGAGCACTCGTCGCTTGAATACCTCGTCGTTCACCAGGCGTACGAAGATGACCCGGGAAAGCCCTATAAAAATGAGCGAGCCAACGGCCGTGATCCCGAGTAGTCCGCGACCGACATGGATTTGGGGTACGAGGTAACTCAGTAAAGCCATTATTGCGGTAGCCAGCACCAGGCTTGCCGAGATGCGCACCACGAGCCCGGTGGTCTTGGCCCGCTGGCGGGCACTGTATAGGCCCATGGCGACCATACAGAGCAACGCGACGGCGGCGAAAATGACGGCACGTGGTGCCAGCAAGCCGACCGAACGTTCGGCCGAATGGATGTCAGCGTCGAACCGCAGCAGCGCGGCCAGATAGGGAAAAGCCACAAGTCCGGCGGCCTCGACTGCCGCAAGCAGCACGATCGGCAGATTGACGTAATGGCGAAATATCCGGACGGGCATCAGATTCCAGTGCGCTCTCTGTAACTGAAGGGGGCAGTACAAAGATCGGCGAGCGCGGGCAAGTCTATGGAACGCGGTCGCCGCCCTGTGTGATGCAGGTCGCAACAATATGTCAAGCGGCCGGAACCGATTTGGCAAGTTTCTCGACGGTTTGCTTCAGCCGAGGCGGCTGGACTGATGAGGACTCAGAAAATCGCTCGGCGGATGCCGAGCTACCAGTGTTTCTGGTTTTAGCGTATAGCGCGCTTGCCCGCCGCCTCGAGCGTATTCCCGAGCAACATCGCAATCGTCATCGGCCCGATACCGCCTGGCACCGGCGTGATCCACGCCGCCCGCTCGGCCGCGGCCGCATAGCCGATGTCGCCGACGAGTGCGCCGCTCGGCAGTCGATTGACGCCGACATCGAACACCGCCGCGCCGTCACGAATCCACTCGCCCGGCACGAAGCCTGGCTTGCCGACGGCTGCCACGACAATGTCCGCACGCGCGACTTCGGCTTGCAGGTCGCGCGTTCCCGTGTGGCACACCGTGACGGTCGCGCGCGCGAGTAACAGCTCGAGCGCCATCGGCCGCCCGACGATATTCGAGGCGCCGACGACAGTCGCGCGCGCTCCCACGAGCGGAATGCCATATTCCTCGGCGAGTTTGATCACGCCATAGGGTGTGCAAGGCCGCAAGGCCGGCCGCTTCTGCGCAAGGAGTCCCGTGTTCACCGGATGAAATCCGTCCACGTCCTTCGCCGGATCGACCGTGTCCATGATGCGAGTCGAATCGAGACCCTTCGGCAACGGAAGCTGCACGAGGATGCCGTCGACACGCGGATCGCCGTTGAGCTTCGCAATGAGTGCAAGCAACTCCGCCTCGCTCGTCGTCGCCGGGAGGTCGTAAGCAAACGATTCGATGCCGGTTTCGGCACACGCCTTGCGCTTGTGCCGCACGTACACGCTCGAAGCGGGATCGGCGCCGACCTGCACGACGGCAAGTCCGGGTGGGCGGCCGTGGCGCCTGGAGAATTCGATGACATCCGCGGCAACTTGCTGGCGCACGCGGGCGGCGACGGCCTTGCCGTCCAGGATTTTTGCAACTTGAGGCATGGTGTTCGAGATGCTCGATCAGTGGGAAGCGGTGGGAGCCTGCGTGGCCTGCTGCGCGAGAAGCGCGATCGCCCCGAGCGCGATGTCGCTCAAACCCGCGCCGCCGTGCGCGGTGTAGTGCGCAATGATCTCGCGTCGCATGCGCGGATCCCAGAAACGTGTGATGTGGCTCGCGACGCTCTTCGGCGCTTCAGCCGGGCCCGCTTCGCTCGCGAAGAAATCGCCGATGTCGTTCGCCATGCTGACGAGGTATTCCGCGTTCATGCGACGAGCCTCTCGGAACCCGTGTAGACGACATGCTGGTTCGGACGCGCGAAGCCGACAAGCGTAAGGCCGCTCGCCTGTGCGAGCCGGATCGCAAGTCCGGTTGGCGCCGACACAGCAGTGAGAAACGCGATGCCAGCGGTCGCGGCTTTCTGCGCCATCTCATAGCTCGCGCGGCTCGTCACGATTGCGTAACCCTCCGAGGGATCGATGCCGCTCCTCAGGAGCGCACCGATCATCTTGTCGAGCGCATTGTGACGGCCGACGTCTTCGCGCACGACTTCGATGCCCTTCCCGGGGCGTGCCCAGGCGGCAGCGTGCACACTGCCCGTGCGCGCGTTCAACCGCTGGCGTGATTCGAGATCCTTGAGCGCCGCATGCAGTTCACTGCTCGTCACGCGCAGCCCGTTCGCGAGCGGATCGGGGCGACGGATCGCCTCCTCGACCGTTTCGACGCCGCAGAGGCCGCAACCGGTGCGGCCCGTGAGATTGCGCTGGCGCTTCAGGATTGCGGAAAAGCGCTCGGAGGCGACGCCGATGCGAACTTCGATAGCATCTGCCGAGCGGATCACCTCGACAGAGGAGATCTCGCTCGCCTTGCCGACCAGCGCTTCCGTTACGGTGAAGCCTACAGCGAGATCTTCGAGATCCGCGGGAGTCGCAAGCATCACGACATGCGGAATGCCGTGGTAGGTGAGCGCGATCGGTGCTTCCTCGGCGACTTCATCGACCGTCGTCTGATCAGTACCGTCGCGCCAGCGGCGCACCGGCACCTGCCGCGTCGTCGCATCGAGGAGCACGACGCGCTGCGCCGAAGCCGTGGCGCTCGCCGGTTCAGACATGATCGGCGCCGGAGGTCGTCTTCGACTTCCAGTGTCGCGCCGACAGCTGGGTCTGGCGTTGCTGCCAGTCGGCCGGCTGGTTGACCTTGACCACCTCGACGGCCGTGACCTTGTATTCGGGGCAGTTCGTGGCCCAGTCCGAATTTTCCGTAGTGACGACGTTTACGCCGAGTTCCGGGAAGTGGAACGTCGTATAGACGACACCGGGCTGCACCCGATCCGTCACGGTTGCGCGCAGCACGGTTTCCCCAGCACGGCTCGCAAGACCGATCCAGTCGCCTTCCCTGATGCCGCGGAATTCGGCGTCGTCCGGATGGATCTCGAGGAGGTCCTCGTTGTGCCACACGACGTTCTGCGTGCGGCGTGTCTGCGCACCGACGTTGTATTGCGTGAGCACGCGGCCCGTCGTGAGAATGAGCGGATAGCGGGTCGTCGAACGCTCTCGCGTCGGCACGTACTCTGTCGTGTAGAAGCGGCCCTTGCCGCGCACGAATTCGCCGACGTGCATGGTCGGCGTGCCATCCGGGGCCGCATCGTTGCAGGGCCACTGGATGCTGCCGAGCCGGTCGATCTTATCGAACGTCACGCCGGTGAAGGTCGGTGTCAGCGCCGCGATCTCGTCCATGATCTCGGACGGATGCTTGTAGTTCATCGGGTAGCCGAGCGCGTTCGAGAGGCGCACCGTAATTTCCCAGTCGGCGAGCCCGTTCATCGGTTCGAGAACCTTGCGCACTCGCGAGATGCGCCGCTCGGCATTGGTGAAGGTGCCGTCCTTCTCGAGGAACGAGGAGCCCGGCAGGAAGACATGCGCGAAGCGTGCCGTCTCGTTGAGGAAAAGATCCTGGATGACGAGGCATTCGAGCGAGCCGAGGGCCGCTTCGACGTGACCCGTGTTCGGATCCGATTGCGCGAGGTCCTCGCCCTGGATGTACATGCCGAGGAAGCTGCCGTCGAGCGCCGCTTCGAACATATTCGGGATACGCAGACCCGGTTCGACCTCGAGCTTCACGCCCCAGGACTTCTCGAAAAGCGCACGTGTTGCGCCATCGGAAACGTGACGGTACCCGCTGTACTCGTGCGGGAACGAACCCATGTCGCAGGATCCCTGCACGTTGTTCTGGCCGCGCAGCGGATTGACGCCGACGCCTTCGCGACCGAGATTGCCGGTGGCCATCGCGAGGTTTGCGATGCCCATCACCATGGTCGAGCCCTGGCTGTGCTCGGTGACACCGAGACCGTAATAGATCGCTCCGTTGCCGGCCTTGGCAAACAGGCGGGCCGCGCCGCGGACGAGATCCGCTGGCACGCCGGTGATTTCCTCCATCGCTTCCGGCGAATTCTTCGCAGCCGCAATGAAGGCGCGCCAGCGCTTGTAAGGTTCCGGCTCGCAACGCGAGGCGATGTAATCCTCTTTGGCGAGCCCTTCGGTGACGACGACGTGCGCGATCGAATTGATGAGCGCGACGTTCGTGCCAGGCCGCAACTGCAGGTGATAGTCGGCCTCGATGTGCGGCGTGCGCACGAGCGCGATGGCGCGCGGGTCCGCAATGATGAGCTTCGCACCTTGTCGCAGGCGCCGCTTCAACTGCGACGCGAATACCGGATGACCTTCCGTCGGGTTCGCGCCGATGATCATGACGACGTCCGCCTTCATCACGGACGTGAACGCCTGGGTGCCCGCCGATTCGCCGAGCGTGTGCTTGAGCCCGTAGCCTGTCGGGGAATGGCAGACGCGTGCGCAGGTGTCGACGTTGTTGTTGCCGAAGCCCGCGCGCACGAGCTTCTGCACGAGGAACGTTTCCTCGTTGGTGCAGCGGGACGAAGTGATGCCACCGACCGAATTGCGGCCGTACTTTGCCTGGATGCGCTTGAACTCGCTCGCGGCGTGGTTGATCGCCTCGTCCCAGCTCACTTCGCGCCAGGGATCCGTGATTTTCGCGCGGACCATGGGCTTCAGCACGCGGTCCGGGTGCGTGGCATAGCCGAAAGCGAAGCGCCCTTTGACGCAGGCGTGCCCCTGATTCGCATGACCATCGCGGTTCGGCGCCATGCGCACGACCTTGTCGCCCTTCACTTCTGCCTTGAACGAGCAGCCGACTCCGCAATACGCGCAAGTCGTCGTGACGGCCCGAGTCGGTTGACCAATCTCGCGCAGCGGCTTCTCGCTGAGTGCCGCCGTCGGGCACGCCTCGACACAAGCGCCGCAGGAGACGCACTCCGAATCGATAAAGCGTCGAATGTGCGCTCGCCGAAATGGCCGATTCGAAGCCGCGTCCCTCCACCGTCAGCGCGAACGTCCCCTGCGTTTCATCGCAGGCGCGCACGCAGCGCGAGCAGACGATGCAGAGCGTCGGATCGAACGAGAAATACGGATTGCTGCTGTCGGTCTTCGCTTCCTGGTGATTCGCGCCCGCCAGTCCATAGCGCGTCTCGGTGACGCCGACCCGCTCTGCCATGTCCTGCAATTCGCAGTGGCCGTTCGCCGGGCAGCTGACGCAATCGAGCGGATGATCGGAGACGTAGAGTTCGATGACATTCTTGCGCAGCTGCGTGAGCTTCGGACTTTCCGTGCGGACCTTCATGCCCGCGCTGACCAGTCGTCGTGCAGGACGCCGGGTAGCCTTTGCGGCCGTCGATCTCGACGAGGCACAGGCGGCAGGAACCGAAGGCCTTGAGCGTATCCGTCGCGCAGAGCTTCGGGATCGAGCCACCGGCGATCGCCGCGGCGCGCATGATCGACGTGCCTTCGGGCACGGTCACCTGCGCGCCGTCGATCTCCAGCGTTACCTGAGTGTTGCCCGCGGCCGCGGGCGTGCCGCGAGTCATGATGGTCGATGGAGTACACGGAAATCCTCCGGGAAGTGCTTGAGCGCACTCTGCACGGGAAAGGGAGTCATGCCGCCGAGTCCGCACAGCGACCCCTGCAGCATCGTATCGCACAGCTCTTCCAGCAATTCAATGTTCCGCTCACGGTTCTCGCCCCGCACGATGCGGTCGATCACCTCGACGCCGCGCGTCGAGCCGATGCGGCACGGCGTGCACTTGCCGCAGGACTCGATGGCGCAGAATTCCATCGCATAGCGCGCCATGTGCGCCATGTCGACCGTGTCGTCAAATACAACAATACCGCCATGGCCGAGGAGCGCTCCGACAGCGCTGAACGCCTCGTAGTCGATGGCGGTATCGAACTGCGATTCGGGCATGTACGCGCCGAGCGGACCGCCGACCTGCACGGCGCGGATCGGCCGGCCCGTCGCAGAGCCGCCGCCGTAGTCGTACAGAATCTCGCGCAGCGTCACGCCGAATGCCTTTTCAATGAGGCCGCCGTGCTTGACGTTGCCCGCCAGCTGGATTGGCAGCGTGCCGCGGGATTTGCCCGCGCCGAAATTCTGGTAGAACGCCGCGCCGCGCTCGAGGATCGTCGGCACGCTCGCGAGCGAGATCACGTTGTTCACGATCGTCGGCAGACCGAAGAGGCCCTTGATCGCAGGCAGCGGCGGTCGCACCCGGATCTCGCCCCGCTTGCCCTCAAGGCTCTCGAGCATGGAGGTCTCTTCGCCGCAGATATAGGCGCCCGCGCCGACCCGCACCTCGAGCTCAAACTGCTTGCCGCTGCCGAGTATGTTGCGCCCGAGATAGTGCTCACGATAGGCGGCGGCGATGGCTTCCCGGAGCACCACGAGCGCATGCGGGTACTCCACTCTTATATAGATGTATCCGTGGGTGGCCCCGACAGCGATCCCGGCGATCGTCATGCCCTCTATAAGAAGGAGTGGGTCGCCCTCCATCAGCATGCGGTCGGCGAAGGTCCCGGAGTCGCCCTCGTCCGCGTTGCAGGTGACATATTTCTGGGCGGCCTTCTGATCGAGGACCGTCTGCCATTTGATGCCGGTCGGGAATGCCGCGCCGCCACGCCCGCGCAGGCCCGAGTCGGTCACTTCCTTGACGATGGCCTCTGGCGTAAGCGTCAGCGCCCGCCGCAATCCGCGATAGCCGCCATGCTGCACGTAATCGGCAAGACTCACGGGATCGGTCACGCCGACGCGAGCGAACGTGAGCCGCTCCTGCTTCTTGAGATAGGAAATGCCTTCGGTCGGCCCAAGGCAGAGCGCGTGCGCGCCGCCCGCCAGAAAGTCCGCAAGGAAAAGACTCGGCACGTCGTTGACGGTCACCGGCCCGTACGCGATACGCCCGGCCGGTGTCGCGACTTCGACCATCGGTTCCAGCCAGTAGAGTCCGCGCGACCCGTTCCGCACTACGCGAACGTCGAGCTTGCGCGCCTGGGCCTGTGCAGAAATCGCGCGCGCCACCGCCTCCGCACCGAGTGAAAGAGCGGACGCATCGCGGGGCACGTAGACCGTGACCGTCATTTCCCCTGCTCCAGCGAGGTCATCAGTGAATCGAATTTTTCGGGCGTTACGCGGCCATGCAGTTCACCGTCGATCATGACCGCGGGCGCACACGCGCAGTTGCCGAAGCAGTAGACGGGTGCGAGCGTGACCCGGCCATCGCGCGTCGTTTCATGCAAGCCGATACCGAGCCGCTTCGCAGCGTGAACGGCCAAGGCCTCTCCCTGCATCGACTGGCAGGCCTCGGCGCGGCAGATCTGCACCATGTGCCGGCCCGCCGCATGTTCGCGGAAGTGGTGATAGAAGGTCACGACGCCGTGAACTTCGGCAATCGACAGGTTGAGGCCATTCGCGATCATCGGCACCGCATCGCCCGGCACATGGCCAAGCTCCTGCTGTACGTGATGCAGGATCTCGAGCAGCGGCCCGGGCCGCGCGGCGTGTTGCGCCAGCACCTTGTCGATCGTCGTTCGCAGCAGGCGATCGTTTCCACCCATGATCCCCCATGGTCGGGCAATCGGGCGGGCGCCGCAATTGGGATTCGATATCCGACGTATTGCAGGCGCAAATGCCATCGCCGGGCGTCGCATTCAGACTATCGCAGATAGCCGTCGGGTCGTCGGTTCGGCTTGATCGGCGAGGCCGGCAATGACAGCCTACGCGGCCTTTGTGACTGGCCGCTGCGGGCGCCCGAACTGGCTGCCCGGGCCCTGATTGCCTGGAGCTCTGTACAATGCGAAACCTTGCCGTCCTCGGTGCCGCCTTCCTGATCGGCGTCGCATCGGTGCCCGATTCCACCCACGCCACGAATACCAAGCGCATGGACAATCCGCTGCTCGCTCGCTGGACGGGCCCGTTTGGCGGTGTGCCGGCCTTCGACAAGGTCCGGGTCGGGGACTTCAAGCCCGCGCTCGACGCAGCGATGGCCGAGAACCTCGCCGAAATCGACCACATCGCGAAAAATCCGAAGGCCGCAACGTTTGACAACACCATCGTCGCCCTCGAGCGTTCTGGCGAAACGCTGATGCGCGTCACGACCTACTACTACATCTGGTCGTCGACCATGGACCTCGAGGACTTCCAGGCCGTCGAGCAGGAGATGGCGCCGAAGCTCGCCGCGTTCAACGACAAGATTTACCAGAACGAAGCGCTCTTCAAGCGCATCGACGCGGTCTACAACTCCCCTGCGAAGGCGAAGCTCAACGCCGAACAGCAGCGCCTCGTGTGGAAGGACTACAGCGACTTCGTCCATGCCGGGGCGAAGCTCGACGCGGAACCGAAGGCGCGAGTCGCAGCAATCAACGAGCGGCTCGCGACCCTCTACACGAATTTCAGCCAGAACCTGCTCGCTGACGAAGAGAACTACGTCCTCTACCTCAAGACCGAGGCAGACCTGGCGGGCCTGCCCGACTCGATTCGTGCAGGTGCGTCGGCCGCCGCCGAGGAAAAGGGTCACAAGGGCGAATGGGCCATATCGAACACCCGCTCGTCGGTGGAGCCGTTCCTCACGTACTCGACGCGTCGCGACCTGCGCGAACAGGTCTGGCGCACGTTCGTGAGCCGCGGCGACAACAATGACGCGCACGACAACAAGAAGCTCATCACCGAGATCCTGGCGCTGCGCGCCGAGCGGGCGAAGCTCCTCGGCTTCCCGACCCACGCGCATTACCAGCTCGATGAGGAGATGGCGAAGACGCCGGAGAACGCACTCAAGGTAATGATGCAGGTCTGGCCTGCCGCGGTCGAACGCGTGCACGAGGAAGTGGCCGACATGCAAGCCATTGCGGACAAGGAAGGCGCCGGCGTCAAGATCGCGCCCTGGGACTACCGCTACTACGCCGAGAAAGTCCGCAAGGCGAAGTACGACCTCGACCTCAACGAAGTGAAACCGTACCTGCAGCTCGACAAGCTGCGCGAGGGCATGTTCTGGGTCGCCGGGCAGCTCTACGGCTTCCAGTTCATCGAGGTACACAACGTGCCGACGATCACGCCGGACATCCGCGTGTGGGAAGTGAAGAGCGCGGACGGCAAGCACGCCGGCCTCTGGTACCTCGACCCCTATGCCCGCGCCGGCAAGAGCTCGGGCGCGTGGATGAACGAGTACCGCGCGCAGCAGCGCCTCGACGGCACCATCGCTCCGATCGTTTCGAACAACACCAATTTCGTGAAGGGGAAGCCCGCCGAGCCGATCCTCGTGAGCTGGGACGACGCCGTCACGCTCTTTCACGAATTCGGCCATGCGCTGCACGGGCTCAACTCGAACGTTACCTATCCGGGCCTTGCCGGAACCAACGTACCGCGCGACTTCGTGGAATTCCCGTCGCAGCTGAACGAACACTGGCTCATGACGCCGGAAGTGCTGTCGCGCTTCTGCCTGCATTACCAGACTGGGAAACCGCTGCCGCAGGACCTCATCGACAAGATCCAGAAGGCGAAGACCTTCAACCAGGGCTTCATGACGGTCGAGTACCTGTCCGCGGCCATCGTCGACATGAAGCTGCACCTCGCGGGGTCCGAGCCCATCGATCCGGACGCTTTCGAGAAGAAGACGCTCGCCGAGATCGGCATGCCCGCCGAGATCGTGATGCGTCACCGGACGCCGCAGTTCCAGCACATCTTTGCGGGCGACGGCTATTCGGCCGGGTATTACAGCTACCTCTGGTCCGCCGTACTCGATGAGGATGCGTACCAGGCGTTCGAGGAAGGCGACGGTCCGTACGACAAGACCGTGGCCAAGCGCTATCACGACAACATCGTGTCAGTGGGCAACACCATCGACCCGGCCGAGGCCTACCGCAAGTTCCGCGGCCGCGATCCGAAGGTCGAAGCACTCCTGAAGGCGCGGGGCTTCACGCCCGCACAGTAACCATGCCGGCGTCGAACACGGGCGATGAAACCATCGCCATCATCGGCGCAGGCGTCATCGGTTGCGCGGTTGCGTACGCACTCGCACGCGAGGGTCGCCGCGTAGTCGTGATCGACCGCGACAATCCCGGCGTCGCCGGTGCGAGCTTCGGCAATGTCGGACACCTCGCCGCGGAACTCGTCGAACCCCTGCCCTCGCGGCAACTGCTCTTCAAGTTCTGGCGAATGTTGACGGCATTCGACGGGCCGCTCGAGATTCCAATGCGCCGCTGGTTGCCGTTCGCACCCTGGGCCCTGCGATTCACCGCCGCGGCGTTTCATCAGCACGAGAACACGCAACACCTCGCGCCACTCGTCAAACCGGCGACTGCCGATTTCAAACGCTGGCTCACCGAGATCGGCCGCGCGGACCTCATGCGCGCAAATGGCCACTATCAATTCTGGTTGGCGGCGGATGCCGCGCGCAAAGCGGATGCCGAGGCGCGGCACATGGAGAAGCTTGGCGTTCCGACAGCGCCGGTGAGCGCTTCGGTGCTGGCCGCGATTTCCGGGCACGCAAAGAGCGCGAACGCTGCTGGACTTTGGTTTCAGAAGAGTGGGCATATTATTGATCCACAAGGACTATGTGAGGCGTTTGCGGACGCGGCGATAACGCTCGGCGCAACCTTCGAGCGCAATGACGTTCGCAGCCTCCAGCCGCGCGGCACGCGCATCGAAGTCGTGACAGCGACCGATCGACGCGTGGTCTCGACAGCCATCGTATGCGCAGGCGCCTGGTCGAAGCCGCTGCTGACGCCCTTCGGTCTCAAGGTGCCGCTCGAAGCCGCACGCGGCTATCACGTCGAGCTTCCGGGCCATGCCTCCATGCTCGATGCGCCGATCGTGTACATGGATCAGAGTGTTCTTGTCACGCCGATGGTCTCGCGATTGCGGGCGTCGACCTATATGGAATTCGAACGGGCCGACGCGCCGCCCGATCCGCGCAAACCCGCGCGCTTGCGCCAGAAACTGAAGACGCTCGGCTATCGCTGCGAGACGGAAGGCCCGAGCTGGGTGGGCCCGCGACCGGTACTGCCCGACTATCTGCCCGGCATCGGCCGCGCGCCGGGAGCTCCGAACCTTTTCTATGCGATCGGCCACCAGCACATCGGGCTGACGCTCGCGCCAGTCACGGGCGAGCTCATCGCGGATCTCGTGGCGGGGCGCGCCACCAAGCACAACGTGGCGCCGTTCGATCTGCGGCGCTTCGGCTAGTCGCCGCGCGGCTGTCCGATCTTCACGAACACCACGCCGTGGCGCGGCACCGTAGCCGTAAATTCATCGTTGAAGCTGCCCAAATCCTTTTGCACCCAAAGGTCGCGCACGGTCTGTGAGCCCTTGAGTCCGAGATCAGACCAGCGCGCGGTAACCCGGGTCTCACCCAATCCGCGATTGAAGAGTCCCACGGCCATCGTCCCGTCCGACAACGGCCGCGCCCATACTTCCGTCCGCGCATCTTTCCACACGCGCGACGCGGCGCGGCCCAACGGATCCTGATCGACATCGAGCACTTCATCGTTCGTCAGCAACGCGAGCGTGAAGGGATCGAGACGCGAGAGGTCGGCGCCGACGAAAAGTGGCGCAGCCTGCAGCGCCCAGAGCGAAAGGTGCAGGACCTGCTCGTTCGGTGTGAGCCGGGTTGGATGAAGATTCGGACCCCAGCCGACAGTGCCGACGACGAGCATGTCGGTGTCGTTCCAATGGCCTGGCCGCGTGCCTTTCTCGCGGCCCGCCTGGCGGAAACCAACACTTTGCAGGTTCGACCAGTTGTCGAGGAGATCCCCGCTCGTGCGCCAGAGATTGCCGCCGACCTCGGCGCCCCAGTTCCAGACATCTCCGTAACCATACTGGCAGAGCGAGTAAACGATATCGCGATCGACTTGCGCGAGCGCTTCGCGCATCACCGCATACGGCTTCTTGAGCGTCGGCAGCGAACGATCCTTCACGATCTCATCGTACGAGCACCAGTCGTACTTCAGAAGATCCACGCCCCAGCGAGCATAGGTCGCCGCGTCCTGCGCCTCGTGCTGCCAGCTGCCTTCGTAGTCCTCGCAGGTGCGCGGACCGGGAGATGAATAGATGCCGAGCTTGAGACCGCGCGCGTGCACTGAGTCGGCCAGGGCACGCATGTCGGGAAACTTCTCGTTGGGCTGGATCTCGCCCGTCGCATCGCGCTTGCCCTCCCAGGTGTCGTCGATGACGACGTACTGGTAGCCGTGCGCCGCAAGGCCGCTCTTCTCGAGCCACTCCGCTGCCGCCAGGACCTTCTTCTGATCGACTGCAGGCCCCCACACATTCCACGAATTCCAGCCCATCGGCGGTGTGCGGGCCAACGCGTCGGTGCCCGCGACGATTTCAAGTGAGCGCGTAGCGCTGCCCCGACTGCCGCTCACCGTAACCATCACCTGCGAACTGCCGGCTCGATGCATCCGCCCGCTGATGATGCCGGTTCTTGAATCGATGGCGAGTCCGGCCGGCAGACCGCTTGCGCTGAATCGCAGCTGCGCATCGCCGGTTGCCGGAACACGAAAGAGGAACGGACGGCCGGGTGTTCCACCGACGACGCGCGGTCCGTGTATCGCAGGCGACACTGATTCCAGAGCGGGTGCAATCGCCGGCGGCGCTTCCTTCGCCGCAACGAACGGCTCCGGGCGAAGCGTCGTACCCGGAGAGAGGAACAGCATCGCGCCTGCCCAGGCGCCTTCATCATCGTTGCTGGTGTCGAATCCATCATCGAGCAGAAGCGTCAGTACCTTCGCGCCGGTAAGATCGGCGACCAGCCGTTTCGGCCGATCCCCGGCGCGCATGAGCCCACTTGCGGCGACAAGGCGATCGTCCGCCCAGACTTCATACGTAACGCTGCCGACGCCGTGTTTCACGACGTCATCGAGGCCGACCATCGATTCGAAGCGGGTTGCGATCCCCTTGAGATCGATTACGAATTCGCTGATCGAGCGCGTGCCGATGCCGTGTGGGTAGACGACACCGTCGAGCGTAATGGGCAGGTCACGAATCGACTTCCCCGCCTTTGGGAGCCCGCGGCGCTGCGTCATCTTGCTGAGATCGAGCGACTCAACCCAGATTGCGCCGCTCGGTGGCTGTTCGGCGCGAAATTGGGCCGTATCGGCGTCCGCGGCCGATAGACTTGCGAACAAGCAGATTGCGCCGGCGATCACAGGCCGCGGCATCATTTACCTTCATCCTCGCAGCGGCCCGCTAGTTCTCTGGCGCCGCGCCACATGGTGACGCATAGTGAGACCATCATGGGTACCCAGGCAAACGACCGATCAGGACGTCCTGGTGGGAACCGGCCTGCGAGCGCTGTCGCCGGCGTCCTCGGCCTGATGGCCGCATTTGCCTCATCCGTCTCGCTGGCTGGCGACACGCTGTACCTTTCCAAAGATCATCCCATCTGCGACGTCAAGCGAATCGTCTGCGTTGCCGGGACGCTCGGCTACGACGTCAACAGCCGGCTGCTGTGGTTGCGGGGGCGCGTCCAGTTCACGACTGTCCCGGGCCTGCTCCAGATAACCGTGAAGGGCTCAAACCAGCTCGGTCACGTGCGCTATGCGCCCATGGAGATCAAGCTGCGCGGGATCGCGAGCGAGATCATCGACTTCAAAATGATCCCGGATGAGCCCGACGTCTACAACTGGGCCATTGACCACATTGTCTTCCTGCCCGACAAGAAACAGTAACGAGCGGCGTCCCCAAGGGGATTGCTGCTCCGGTAGGACCGCTACCGCCTCGCCGCCGCTCTCGCGGCGTTAAGGAGCGGCTCGATTACGTCCATCGGAAACGGAAAGATAATCGTCGAGTTCTTGTCAGCGGCGATCACCGTAAGCGTCTCAAGGTAGCGCAGCTGCAGCGCCTGGGGCTCGCGAGCGAGAATCTGCGCCGCCTCCAACAACTTCTCCGCGGCCTGTTGTTCGCCTTCGGCGTGGATGATCTTGGCGCGACGCTCCCGCTCGGCCTCCGCTTGGCGCGCGATGGCGCGAATCATCGATTCGTTGATGTCAACGTGCTTGATCTCCACCATGGTCACCTTGATGCCCCAAGCATCGGTCTGACTGTCGAGTATCTTCTGAATGTCGAGGTTGAGGCGCTCGCGTTCGGACAGCAGTGTGTCGAGCTCGTGCTTGCCGAGTACCGCACGTAGCGTCGTCTGCGCGAGCTGGCTGGTGGCGTTGAGAAAGTGTTCGACCTGGATGATGGCCTTTTGCGGATCCACGACCCGGAAGTAGACCACGGCGTTGACCTTGACCGAGACATTGTCCCGTGTAATGACGTCCTGCGGCGGTACGTCCATGGTCACGAGGCGCAAATCGACGCGCACCACCTGCATAATTCCCGGAATGATGACCGCCAGACCCGGACCTTTGACTTTCCAGAAACGTCCGAGCAAGAACACGACGCCGCGCACATATTCCCGAAAAACTCGGATACACCTCAGCGCGAAAATGATCGCTAACAGTAGCGCGATGAGCCACACAATGTTCTGATCCAGTGGCATGTCAGTCTCCTGGTGTCCGGACGGCCGGTTGTAGATTCTCGGCACTCACGTGCAATGTCAGACCGTGCACGGCGGTGACTCGAACGCGTTGCCCGAGCGCCAGAGGAACGTCACTCGTAACTCGCCAGCGCTCACCGTGCAGCCGGGCGTAACCTTCACAATTGTCGACCTCGAGAAGCTCGCCTTCGAGGCCGATCAGCTCTTCCTGGCCGCTGACAATTGGTCTGCGCCGCGCGCGCACGGCCACGGTGACTACCAGGAACAGAAAGCCGGCACTGACGATCGCTAAACCCGTGAGCAAAGACAGCGATACGGCGACACCTGGCGTGTCTCGATCGAAGAGCAACAGGCCGCCGAAAATGAAAGCTGCAATGCCACCGATGCCGAACACACCGAAGCTCGGCAGGAAAAACTCCGCGGCGAGGAGCCCGAACCCAAGAACGAGCAGCGCGAGACCCGCGTAGTTCACCGGCAGCGCCTGAAACGCGAACAGTGCCAGGATGAGACAAATGGCGCCGATGACCCCCGGCACACCAGAACCTGGGTTCGCAAGCTCAAAGAAAAGGCCATACGTGCCGAGCATCATCAGGATCAGGGCGACATTCGGGTTCGCGATGGCCGATAGCAGTCGCGTGCGCCAATCGGGCTCGATGGACTCGAAGCGCGCTCCAGCGGTAGTCAGTCGAAGCGCTGTCGTTCCGACCCGAACGGCGCGGCCATCGATCTTGCGCAGAAGATCGGTGACATCGTCAGCAATGACGTCGATCACGTTCTGGCGCAGCGCTTCATTGGCCGACAGGCTCGCAGCCTCGCGTACGGCACGCTCGGCCCACTCCGCATTGCGTCCGCGCAACTGCGCGAGGCCGCGAATATACGCCGCGGCGTCGTTCACTTGCTTAGCCGCGAGCGCGTCCTTCGGCATCGCCGGCGGATTGTCGGCGTCGGGCGTGTGACTAGTGGGTTTGCCGGCGGGTTTTGCGGTCGGCGTCGAAGGTGGTGGCTCGGAGCTTGGTGACGAGGCGTCACCCGGAGGTGTCCCGCCAATTTCTATCGGCGTCGCTGCGCCAAGCGTCGTCGCCGGCGACATGGCCGCGACGTGGCTCGCATAGAGGATATAGGTGCCGGCGCTCGCGGCGCGCGCGCCGTTCGGCGCCACAAACGTCGCAACCGGCACAGGCGAGGCCAGAATATCGCGGATGATATCGCGCATGGCGCTGTCGAGGCCGCCTGGCGTATCCATGCGAAGGACAACGAGGGCGACGTGCTGCTCCGACGCACGGCGCAGCGCGCCGTGGATGTAGGCTGCCGCCGCCGGAGTGATCGCGCCATCGAGCGCAATGACCCAAACCGCGGACGGTGCTCGCGTAATCTCCGGCCGCGCCTCCTCGGAAGCTTCGAGATCAACACTCCAGAGCGCCAGCAGAAGTGTCAATACCCTGGCGACGATGCCGCGTACCAGGATGCTGCAGAATCGACTATGTGTCCGCTTCATGGCGACCTTGCCACGAGCACCACGCCGGGAAGCAGCGCCGCACTCCGGGGCTGGTTGCCATTGTAGTCCTTCGATCGAACACACCATGACACGCAACCGACATGCGTATTGGGCTCGTAGCAAGCGGGCTGTTTCACGGCGACCGCATCTGAATTTGCGACGAACCGACTGCGCACATTTTGAATGAAACATTCCGAAAACCTTCCGACGTTTGAATTCTGCGGAACGGCTGCGCGCTAAGCGGCTGATTGGAATGGCGTCCCCAAGGGGATTGCTCGACTCATCCATGAGTCTCGCCCGTCCGGGCCGGCTGACGCCGGCGCAATCTGTTCCCGACAGATTGCTCGAACCCCTGTTACCGCCGTGAAAGACCGTCCGTCAGTCTACCGATGTCTGCCGGCATTTGCTGAAGCACGCTTGTTTTTAAGTATTTTTTGCTTCCTTCGTCCCTTACCGTCTGCAATCCCGGGACGCGCGGACGGCGAATGCACCGCGGGCGGTCCCCTAAAATAAGGGTTGCTTCGGGCCAATATGGGTAATTCCACCGTATTTGCCGGAACGCCCTGCTCATAGTCTGCAGTCATCTTCCAGACGAAGAAGATGACAATGCCCCGCTACCTGGCCGCATATCGTGTTTCCGACCTGCGCCCCGCGGTCATCGATCCGACGCCTGCAAGTCCGTCACGCTGACATCATCTCACCCTGCATTTGGAGATCATCATGAAATCGAGCTACACGAAACCGATGCTCTGCGCGCTCGGAGCAACTTGCCTCCTTGCTTGCAATGCTCTGCTGGCGAACCAACCGAACCAGGCTTCGACCGTCTTTGCCCCGCAGGCAGCAACGCCACAAAAGAGCGCCTCCTCGCCCCTGGTCAACAAGGTGCGCCGCGCGACCCAGCGCTATCTCGATATCAATGTCGCCATCGCTGAAGGCTGGGTGGCGGCCACGCCGTGCGTCAGCGGCCCCAATGAGGGTGCGATGGGGGTTCATCTCGTCCTGCCGTCCCGCATTGGCGACGGCGTACTGAATGCAGAAGAGCCGGAGGCGCTGATCTACGAACCGATGTCGGGTGGGCGGATGCGCCTGGTCGGCGTCGAGTTCATAGAGATCCAGCAGGTGTGGGACAGCCAGCACGTCGGTCAGCAACCGACACTAGATGGTCATCTGCTCAATCTGGTCAACGGGCCGAACCGTTACGTTCTGCCGGCGTTCTACGAAATACACGTCTGGGCGTGGGCGAACAATCCAAATGGCAGCTTCGCCGACTGGAACACCAGCGTTTCCTGCGACAAGCAGGCGGCCGAATGAGTTGACGAGGATCGTGTTCGCACAAAGCGCCGGAGCGTCTGCAGGGCATTGCAGGCGCTCCGGCCGCCCGGGCGATTCGCCCGCAGTCTTCCTTACCGTCCAACGTCCGCCTGCTCAACGAGCCGGCGTTTGTGCCTTTTTCGCGAGGGCTATTGCGTGCGTATTTCAATTGGCATTCTGGCAGGCATCGCAGGCGCGGTCGGTCTGGCAGCGTCCGGTAACGTGCACGCCTGCTCGAGCTGCGGCTGCACGTCTGAATTCCGATTGGTCGAGCCAGGGCTATACCGTCTCGAAGGGACTCTCGATGGACCTGCGCTACGACTACTACTCTCAGTCACAGCTGCGAAGCGGGACCGACCCGGTGGATCCCGGCTCGATCGCATTGCCAAGCGACGAAGAAATCCAGCAATCGACGCTCAACCGCACAGTGTTGATCGGCCTTGACTACAGCCCCTCGCGCACGTGGGGCGTGTACATGCAGGTCCCGTACATCGATCGCCGACACAGCACGATCGCCGAGGGCGATATTGACGTTTCGACATCGCATACGCGCGGTCTTGGGGACATTCGAGTGCTTGCACGCTACCAGGGATTCAGCCCGGACTTGAGCTGGGGCGTCCAGTTCGGACTCAAGATCCCCACCGGCAAGTTCGATGACGTCTTTCTGACGGGCCCGCAGGCAGGTGAACCGCTCGATCGGGGACTGCAGAACGGCACTGGCACGACGGATCTGCTCGTCGGTGTCTACAATTCCGGAAACCTCAACGGCTCTTTCGGCTACTTCGCGCATGCGTTTGTCCAGGCACCGCTCAATTCCCGCGACGGCTTCAAACCCGGCACGGGTGTCACCGTCAGCCTCGGCGTCCGCTACCGCACCCAGTCGCGAGCCTTCACTCCGCAGCTACAGCTCAACATCCACACCGAAGAGCGCGAATCGGGCGCCGCAGCGGATGTCGAGAACAGCGGCGGTACTTTCGCGTACCTGAGTCCCGGCGTAAGCATTGGCCTCGTGCAGAAGCTCGACGGCTTCGCGTTCGTGCAATTGCCGGTCTACCAGCACGTAAACGGCTTACAGATCGAGCCGCGCTGGCTCGCGACCGTCGGATTTCGCTACCGGTTCTAGCGGCGGCCATGCAGCGAATGAGCCGCAAGACAGCGTGAGTACGCGGCAATCGACATTTCGTATCGATTGTCGTCATCGACATGCTCGCCATCGTCGTGTTGCGCAAGGAGATTTCGAAATATCTACCGAGGTGCGGCGTCGATCACTAGGAAATTGACTCCATGTCCGATGCATGGCATGGCAAGTCCCAATGCTGCGCCTTAGTGCTGCGAGCCCGCGACAGGAACTGAGTCATTCGAAGATTGGCGCGACTCCCGCAGTTGGCGCCATCGAGCATACTGCCCGGCCTTCCCCGCGGCTGCATCTTCGTGACCGTTGAGCCAAAAGTCGAACCAGTCGACGATCATTTCCTGATGCGCGAGTTTGTGTAGCGGCTTGGTAATGTTGTGCTGACCGCTGCGGATGTATTGCAGCTCAACCGGCTTGCCTTGGTCGCGCATCGCGGCGTACATGTCCCAAAACGCGAGCAGGTGCCAGGGATCCGCGGCCTGGAACAGCACCGGTGCTTGGATCTTGTCCGTCGCGAGGCTGGGCACCCGTTCAATCCACGTCTTGAGTCCTTCTCCGTAAGGTCGCGCGCCGACGTAAGCTTCGGCGTCGGCCTTTGCTAGCGGCGTGTCGACGTACTCGAAGTAGCCGGTCAATGTCACGGGATCGGAATTGGCAATCTCCGCGGCCGCGAAGCGCTCCGGTGCCCGAGTAATGGACGTTGCGACAAGCCATCCCGAGTAGCTATATCCGGTGATGCCGACTTTCTTCGGATCAATGATGCCTTCCGCCGCCAGCTGGTCAATGGCCGCCAGATACACGTCCGTTCCGAGATCCTTCCCGTCGCGCCACGAGGGTTCATTCTCCGGGCTCGGTTCGTCAACCTGCAGGACTACGATGTCTCGACTGGCAAGCGCGCGACCGGCATTTGATGTATCGGAATAGCCGGCCCGAAAGAAACGGTCCGCGTCAAAGCCGTGCGTTTGAATCACGAGCGGGTAGCGTTGGCCCGCCACGAAGTCGGGAGGCTTGACGAGGCCACCTTGATTGGTGCGACCGTGTGAATCGCGCCATCGATAAACACTGACCGTCCCGAGGTTGATCTGAGCAAGCTGTGGATTGGGGTCGAAGATCGCGCGGCTCTTGTGCGTCACGGTATCAGTGGCGACCAACACGGGCGGCTCATTCAGACTCTCATGCACGGTCAACTCAAGCGGCACCTCGGTTCGACTCTTCGGCGATTTGGCGGCGCTCCACACGCCGCCCTTGTGTCGCAGGGTCACGTCCACGTAAGCAGAACCGCCAGATCTCCGGTAGCGCAGTCGGATCGACTCTGGCGATGCACCCCAGTGCAGCGAATAGATCGATCCTGGCGCGTGGTCGTCGTGCGGCACGATGCAACTCGCATCGCGCGTCAACAATGTGACAACAGCTACAGTGCAGGGCTGTGCATCGTCGGCGCCGGCTTGCCCAGAGCCGACCGGCAGCATGACTTCCGACATTGCGACGTCCGTTCCCGAAGAAGACCACGCTGTGCGGTAGCGACCCAGACCGTGCCATTGAAAGTCTGCGACCGGCACGTTCAGCAGAACGTCGTTGGCGCCACTCGTGAGATTGATCAGTCGGTACTGAAGTGAGCGGCCACCGCGGTCTGCTTTTTCCGGTGGACTCTCATAAGCAATCGTCGCGGCGTGCATGCCGTCTGGCGACAAATCCAGTGCGACAGCGGTGTACTTCGTAATGATACGCAGAGCCGTCTTCGACTGCGCGTCGACAACCGCCGATGCCTTATCGTCACGGATCTGCCAGACCTCCAATTCAACCGGTTCGCTGAACGCGTTACCCATAAAATGTGGATACAACAGCGGCATGAGGGGCGTGCCCGTCCCGATCGTGATGTCCGGTATGCCGGGTCCCGCCGACCACCACGACTGTTCGGGTTGAACGTTCGCGCCCGCGAGATATACGTAGGACTCCCCCGCTCTCGCGTAGATGAGGACATCCTGATTCTCTGGCGTCAGTGCCGTGAGCGCGCGAGTCCCGAGGTTGACGCGGAACAGCTGTCGATTCTCTCTGCCGTTACGCCCGAGAAACGTCACGCTGCGACTGTCATCAACCCATTGCGGCTGAAAGATGATGTTCCCCGTGTCAAATACGCCCAAACCATTGAAGAGGCCGTTTGCCGCGGCCGACATCCGCAGCAATGGGATTGGCGGCGGCACGCTGGCACCGCGATCATTGACGCTGCGTTTGATGGAGCCTACATCGAACAACCAGATGGTGCCCTCAGTCACACCCTCAGCCAGCACGCCTCGATGGGTCAACTTGAGAACGTACCTTCCGTCGGGCGAGACCACGCATCGTCGTCCATCTCGTCCGGCTGAGAGTTGGTGACAGTGCCGAAGTGAGACATCTCGATCGAGTCGCTCACCTCAAATCGTCTTAATTCTTCGGTACTCGCGTGCGCACCCGGCCATGCAACTGTCGCCAACATACCCAGCGACAGTGCTATGACAACCTGGCGGCAACTAACAATTCGCATGCGTTTGAATTCTGCGGAACGGCTGCACGCCAAGCGCCTGATTGGAATGGCGTCCCCAAGGGGATTCGAACCCCTGTTACCGCCGTGAAAGGGCGATGTCCTAGGCCTCTAGACGATGGGGACACATGGTCGGCGACAGGATCGTTGGTGGAGCCAGCCGGGATCGAACCGGCGACCTCCTGCATGCCATGCAGGCGCTCTCCCAGCTGAGCTATGGCCCCACGAAATCGGTCCTGCCGAGAGGGCGGCGACTCTACGAGACACCCTCTTTACTGTCAAGAAAATGAAGGATTTAGCGCTGTTTTCGGCGCTTCAGATCTGTACCTGGCCACCGATTTCCACGATGCGCTCGGGCGGAATTCCGAAATGCGCGCCGGCAAACTCGGCATTGCGCGCGAGGTAGAGGAAAAGGTACTTGCGCCACGTGGCGAAGCCCTGCCGTCCGCCAGCGACAATGTCGTCGCGGCCCAGGAAGAACGTCGCGTCGTTGGTCCGAAACGGCAATCCACAGCGCTCGGCATCGCGCAACAGCCGCGGCACCTGAGCCTGCTCCATGAAGCCGACCCGTGCGACGACGCGCCAGAGTCCCTTGCCGAGATCCGTTACCGTGTATCGGCTGCCGCGTTCAACGCGCGGAACGCGCAGCGTCTGAATGCTGAGAATGATCGTCTTCTCATGCAGCACGCCATTGTGTTGGAGATTTCGCGCGAGCGTGCGCGGAACTCCGGCAGTGTCGTTCGTCAGAAACACCGCAACACCCGGAACGCGTGCCGGCTTGTCGCGCTCGATCTGCGCGAGAACATGCGGCACGGTCCGACCCTGCCGATGCATGAGATCCGTGACGATGACCCGGCCGCGCAGCCAGGTACGCATAACAATGAAGATCGCCGCTCCGGCGAGTAGCGGATACCAGCCACCGGCCGGGATCTTCGTGATGTTCGATACGAAGTAGGTCAAGTCGACGAGGCCTAGCGGCACGAGGCAGTAGAGGAACAACCGGTCGCTCCTTGCTTCGCGGCCCATCAGCAAGGTCGCAAGGAGCGTCGTCTCGATCATCATTGTGCCCGCGACCGCGATGCCGTATGCGTTCGCGAGATTGTTCGAGGAGTGGAAGAAGAGCACGAGCGCGATGCTCGCCACGCACAACACCCAGTTGACCGCTGGCACATAGACCTGGCCCATCGCCTCCGCGGAGGAATGCACTACGCGAACACGCGGCAGCAGGCCGAGCTGCAGGGCCTGGTGCGACATCGAGAAGACGCCCGATATGACGGCCTGCGATGCGATGATCGCCGCAGCTGTGGCGAGCAGTACGAGCGGCACGAGGAACCACGTCGGCGCGAGATGAAAGAACGGATTGACGAGAGCGCTCGGCGTCGTCAGCAACAACGCGCCCTGCCCGAAGTAATTGAGAAGCAGCGCTGGCCAGACCAGCAGGAACCACGCGTAGCGAATCGGCTTTGCCCCAAAGTGGCCGAGATCGGCATAGAGCGCCTCGCCGCCCGTCACCGCGAGAAAGACCGATCCGATCACGAGCAACGACAGCGCGCTGTGCGACCAGAGGAATTCGATCGCAAACACCGGACTGATCGCGGACAGCACTGCGGGGTGCTGGATGATCCCATGCACGCCGAGAGCCCCGAGCACCGCGAACCACAGCGTCATCACAGGACCGAAGAGACCCCCGATGTGGCCGGTACCGCGGTGCTGGAGCGAAAAGAGTGTAACGAGCGCAACGATCGTGAGCGGCACCACGGCATTGCGGAACACCGGCGTCACCACTTCGAGTCCCTCGATTGCGCTCAGCACGGTGACGGCCGGCGTGATGGACCCGTCGCCGTAAAAGAGTGCGCAACCCGCGACTCCGATGATCACGACCAGCAGAGGAGCGGTCATCGGCCGTTCCGATCCGACGAGCGCCGTGAGTGCAAGCACGCCGCCCTCGCCGCGATTGTCGGACCTCAGGACGATCGCCATGTATTTCGCGCTGATCGTGAGCGCAAGCGCCCAGAAGATGAGCGAGAGCACGCCGTAGACGGTGACGGGATCGACTTCATTGCTGCCGCCTGCGGTAAGGCACGCCCGCAAGGTGTAAAGCGGACTTGTGCCGATGTCGCCAAACACGACGCCGACGGCCGCAATCACCAGCCGGCGATGGAACACCGGCTGCTCGTGCAGGGGTTCGGTCGCGGACATTTACGTGGCGCTGCCCTTCTCAGCGTAGGCGAGTGCACGATCGATCCGCGCGAGCACCCGCGTGCGTCCCGCGAGCGCCAGCGTCTGATCGATGGGCGGGGAGACCGAGCCGCCGGCCACGGCCACTCGCAGCGGCTGCGCAATCTTGCCGAGACCGACGCCAAGTTCGGTCGCGAGGCCGTTGAGGTAACCGTGCACCGATTCGACCGACCACGGCTCGAGTTTCGCGAGTCCGTCGCGCGACCGGCGCATCAGCGGCGCCGTCTCAGAGGTCAGGGATTTCTTCGCGGACTTCTCATCGTAGCCGTCGAAGTCCCGGAAGAAGAAGAGGCTGTTGCGTGCCATCTCGGCGAAGGTCTTCGCGCGCTCGCGCTGCGCGAGCACGATGCCCTCGAGCGTCGCGTGGTCGTCGGTTTCAACGCCGAGTGCTGCGAGCTGCTCCTTCAAGACCAGAGCGAGCCGCTTCGGGTCGGCACGCATCATGTGCTGCTGGTTGAGCCACATGAGCTTCTCCGGATTGAAGGCGGTCGCCGACTTGTTCACGTCCGCGATGTCGAAGTGCTGCGCCATCTCCTCGAGCGTGAACACTTCCTGGTCGCCGTGCGACCAGCCGAGCCGCACGAGATAGTTGAGAAGCGCCTCGGGAAGGTAACCCTCCTCTTTATATTGCAGCACGCTCACCGCACCGTGACGCTTCGAGAGCTTCGTGCCGTCCGGCCCGAGGATCATCGGCAGGTGCGCGTATACGGGCGGCGTTGCGCCCATTGCACGCAACATGTTCATCTGGCGCGGCGTGTTGTTCAGGTGATCATCGCCCCGAATCACGTGCGTGATCTTCATGTCCGAGTCGTCGACGACCACGCAGAAGTTGTAGGTCGGCGTGCCATCCGAGCGCGCGATGATGAGATCGTCGAGTTCCGTGTTCTGAAATACGACGCGGCCGTGAACGACGTCCTCGACGACGGTCTCGCCATCCTCGGGATTCTTGAAGCGCACGACCGAAGGCAATCCTGTACGCGGCGCTGTGAGCTTGCGGCAACGGCCGTCGTAGCGCGGTTTCTCGCCCCTCGCCTGCTGCGCCGTGCGCATCGCATCGAGTTCTTCCTTGGTGCAGTAGCAGCGATAGGCATGCCCTGCGCGCAGGAACTGATCGATGACTTCGGCGTACCGATCGAAGCGCTTCGTCTGGTAGAACGGGCCCTCGTCGTGCGGCAGCCCGACCCATTTCATGCCATCAAGGATGACCTGGATGGCGGCCTCGGTGGAGCGCTCGCGGTCCGTGTCCTCGATGCGAAGCACGAATGTGCCGTGATGACGGCGCGCGTAGAGCCAGCAGAAGAGCGCCGTACGGACTCCGCCGATGTGCAGTAAACCGGTGGGACTCGGGGCAAAGCGCGTGCGGACGGTCATGGAGCTCTTAGGGTTCTTTTTCGCGGCCGCGCATTGTAGCAAAGGCAAACCCGCAGGCCCGTCGGCGCGAACTCTAAGTCTTTGATGAGCGGCGCTTTTGAGCCTTTTGCGCTAAGCTCGCGGCGCCTCGAACGCGACTGGGAGCAGGTCATGGAGATTCGATCGAAAACGGTGGTCGTGACGGGCGCCGGGCGCGGCATCGGTCGCGCCATCGCATTGCGATTCGCGGCACAGCGGGCGAATCTCGCCCTGCTCGACCTCAACGAAAGCGACCTCGAAGTGACTCAGGCCGGCTGCATCGATAAGGGCGCCAGCGCGCGCACATATAAGATGAGTGTCGCCAGCGAACCCGACGTCGTGCGCACGATGGATTCCATCACGCGGGATTTCGGCCGCCTCGACGTGCTCATCAACAATGCCGGCATTATCCGCGATGGCTTCCTCGTCAAGGCGAAGGACGGTGCGATCGCCGGGAAGCTGAGCCTCGAGCAGTGGCAGGCCGTGATCGACGTGAACCTGACCGGTGTGTTCCTCTGCGGCCGCGAAGCGGCGGAACGCATGATCAGGCTCGGCAACGGCGGCGTGATCATCAATATCTCGAGCATTTCACGGCACGGCAATGCCGGCCAGTCGAACTACAGCGCAACCAAAGCGGGTGTCGCGGCGCTCGCGGTCGTCTGGGCCAAGGAGCTCGCGCGCCACCAGATCCGTACGGCGAGCATCGCGCCCGGATTCATCAAGACCGAGATCCTCGCTTCGATGCGTCCCGAAATCCTTGAGAGAACTTTGCAGCAGGTGCCACTCGGCCGCCCTGGCCAAGCGGACGAAGTCGCGCAGGCCGCGCAATTCATCGTCGAAAACGACTTGTTTACCGGCCGTTGCCTCGATCTTGACGGCGGCATGCGGATCTAGTTTGACCGTGCGGGGAGCGGGTCTTTAGACTACGCGCCCTCTTCAAGGACGGGCGGTTAGCTCAGCGGTAGAGCACTGCTTTCACACGGCAGGGGTCACTGGTTCAATCCCAGTACCGCCCACCATAAATCAAAGGCTTGCCACTCTCCCTCGGGATCCGTACGGAAGAAATACGGAAGTCTTGATTGCCAACATCGAGGTTCTCTGGACGGCGAGTTTTGCACCCACCGCTGGCTGGGCATGTCCTGCGGGATGTTTCTATCCTCGGCCGATGTCGATGCGTCCGACTGCTGCTGATCGCGATGTCAACGACGCGTTTGGATGCTGCTAGTGCAGCCGAACTCAACCTGAGGTCGGACCGCCAAGCACTGGCACGCAGCATGCGGCACTGAGTCGGCATCGCGAATTCGGGAAGTGGATAAGACCCTGCGGACTTCCTGAATGAGTGTTCAGGTTCGCGGGCCGGCGGGTCGCTGCGCAGCTATATATAGAGTCGCCAAATGCGCGCATCGGATTTCGCGAGCGTAGCACTTGGCGCTGCGTTCAGTGCCGCGGGGTCGCACGCGCTTCCGCTGCCGGTCGGCCATGCGCTATGGTCGGCCCCTGGACCGACCGTAAGGATCAAGGCTCATGCACACCCATTCGCTCGACAACTGGACCCACGACCACGCGTTCCTCGGCGCCCGGCACACCGAGAACGAGCGACGAACCTGGCTCGTGGTCGGTCTCACGGCCAGCATGATGGTCGGCGAAATTGTCGGTGGCACGATCTACGGGTCGATGGCGCTCGTGGCCGATGGCTGGCACATGTCGACGCATGCCGGCGCACTCGCCATCGCGGCACTCGCGTACCGCTATGCCCGGAGCCACCTGCGAGATACTCGTTTCTCCTTCGGCACCGGCAAGCTCGGCGAATTGGCCGGCTATACGAGCGCGCTCATCCTCGCGATGATCGCCCTCCTGATCGGATACAAGTCCGTCGTTCGGCTCTTGAACCCTGTGCCGATCAGCTTCGATCAGGCCACCGTCATCGCAATCATCGGCCTTGGCGTCAACCTGGCAAGTGCCTGGCTCCTGCGTGATGATCATGGGCATGAGCACGTGCATGAACATGACCATGAACACTCCCATCGGCACCACCATCACGATCACAACCTCCGCGCCGCCTACGTCCATGTACTTGCCGACGCATTGACCTCTGTCCTTGCCATCGTAGCTCTACTCACTGGTCGCTTCTTCGGCTGGTACTGGATGGACCCGATGATGGGAATTGTCGGGGCCGCCGTGATTGCTGTTTGGGCGTACCGGCTACTGCGATCGTCAGGCGCCGTGCTGCTCGATACGGTCACGGATCCTCAGCTGGCGGGCCAAATCAAAAGGCGGCTGGAGGTTGGCACGGACCGCGTCGCCGATCTTCATTTGTGGCGTCTCGGGCCGGGCCATGCCGGGGTGATCGCGGCGATCGTCGCCGACGAACCGGAATCGCCCGATCGATACAAGGCGCGGCTACGCGACCTCAGCGGCCTGTCGCACGTCACCATCGAGGTACACGCCTGTCCTCGGCCTGGTCGTCACTAGGGGAGCGCCAGCTCCAGCGCGTCATTTGTGCGCGCTCCGCATACGCACCGAGCTGACAGGCCATCTCGTTCACCGACCCCAGCAAGTGTCGCCTGTTGTATCCCGTTGTATGCCGTCGTCCACCGGAGTACGCCGTGAGCACCAGCGGTCCACCATTCTCTGGGGAAATAGTCGTCGCCGACCGCGACCTTCAAGGCCTTCGCTCGCTTCCTCCAGCCACCTGTCAACTTGCGAATTTCCGTCAGCATTCGCTCGGCGGCACGCGTGCTGACCCGATAGAACTCCGAAGTCCGAAGGACGGAGGTGAGATCCGGCCCATCACTCACATCGTCGAGCCGCAGTGCATGGTGACGCTTCGCGGGGTTGGGGTTGAGATCGTAGGCTGGCGCCAATCGCCAGCCCGTCGCCTCGCGCAGAAACCCATGATCGGGTAGATGATCGTCCGTGTTGCCGACGAGAACATTGAACAGGACACGTCGAAAGAGCTGTTCGAGGTCCGCATCGACACCGCCACCGAGAAATGGCGTGACACGGCGTGATGTCGCGTTAACCGAGGTGCCTGTCGCGAAAGAACATCGCGCACCGTGAAACGACGCAGCCTGCGGCCGCCATATATAAAGATTGCACAAGAGCGGGGAATGCCGGCGACAAAGTGTTCAAGGTCACGGATGCCGATCAACGCCAACACTTCGCGCGGACGCACTCTCGCCCCGTAGCAAGCCTGGGAATCCGAAGAAAACGGGCTGCCGCCGCAGGGGCTCGTCTTGCCGCAATCATGACGAAAAAATAAGGATGGACCTCTGTCACAGATTGACGGCTTGGCGCAACATGCGGCCCGCACGACCACTGGAATTGCGGATCGTGAGTCTTTACTATCCGGGCGTGCCCCCGAGGATGACAGGCGAGGAATTTCGCCACCAGATGCCTTCATGATCGGCCCCGCAGCCCAAAGGAAACCCCGTCGGTCCAGCTGGATTGTTCGGCTGCGTCGGGCTGTGTCGTCTTCGCAACTTCGCACCGCCCTCGCGCTGTGCGTACTCTTCACGACCACATTCCAGAGTTTCGTCGCTCAAGCGCACATCCACGTCCCGTCGCAGTCGGCGACCGGAAGCACCTACGTCGTCCTCGACGCCTTTGCACAGCCATCGACAGTTGCGGGCGACACGGACGATCGCGCCAAGCGATCGCGTGGCGACCCGAGTTCAACCTGTCCGCTCTGCCAGGCCCTGGCCTTCAGCGGGGCACCGCTCGCGCACAGTGCCCACGCCGTCATCGCTCCTGTTCTCTTGCGCTCGATCGTCCTCATCGATCGAGTGCCGCTCACTTCCATCTCCGCCGTCTCGTACCACTGGACGGGACGCGGTCCACCGCTCGAGTAACTCCAAAGTCCACGTAGCACGACCCGACAAGCGGCCTCTCGGCCGCCTTGCCGCGTCTCGTTTGCCGCCGCTCGCTGAATCGCCACCGATTCGCATTGCGGCGCCGTTGAAATGTATTGGGAGTACTCGAAATGTCAGTCAGAAATTCGCATGGCGCAGCCATTGCGCTCGCGACCCTTTGTGGTGCCTCGGTCGTTCAAGCCGATGCCCCGAGTGACGCGGACAGCAAACCGGTCGACACCATTCTCGTCACGGCGTCGCCGATCTCGCACAACGCGGACGACATCGCGACCATCGTCAACACCGTCAATCGACAGCAGATCCTGCAGTCGGGCGGCGCCAATCTCGCCGACGCGCTGGCGAATGAGCCCGGCGTCACTGGCACGAGCTTCGCATCCGGAGCCAGCCGGCCGGTCATCCGCGGCTTTGACGCGAATCGCGTGCGCATCCTGGAGAACGGTATCGGGAGCTTCGACGTCTCGGACGTCGGCCCGGATCACGGCGTGCCGATCGACCCCTTGTCGACGGAGCGCATCGAGGTCGTGCGTGGGGCGGCAACGCTGCGCTACGGCAGCCAGGCGATCGGCGGCGTCGTCAACGCCATCAACAACCGCGTCCCGGAACAGTTGCCGGACAAGCCGTTTTCCGCGGAGGTCTCGGGAACGTATGGCACTAACGCCGACACGCGCCAGGGCTCCGCGCTGCTCGACGCCCGCGCGGGACAATTTGCTTTCCACGCGGACGGCTTCGATCGGCGCGCCGACGACTACGACATCCCGGACGGCACGATGGGCAATTCGTACTTCAAGGGCGATGGCTATTCGCTCGGCGGATCCTATTTCTTCGGCGACAGTCATGTCGGCGTCGGCGGCGTGCACTACGACTCGAAGTACGGCATCCCCGGGGAAGACACGTTCATCGACATGAAGCAAACAAAGGAAATGCTCCGCTCTTCATTCGCGATCGGTGCCGGCGCCTTCCAGACGCTGACGGTCGAGGGTGGCTACGCCGACTATGAGCACAGCGAAATCGATCCAGCGACCGGTTTGGCCGCGGCGACGTTCAAGGACAACGAGTGGGATGCACGCGCCGAGGGCGTCTTCGGCGAGGTGGGGCCCTTTTCCGGATCTGCGATAGGAGTGCAGCTGCAAAATCGCAACTTCTCCGCTCTCGGTGAAGGCGCGGATTACCTGCAACCGACGACCACGCAGACCGAGGCCGTCTTTCTGTTTGCCGAGGCACCGATCAGCGAGCACACCCGCTTGCAGACCGGCGCCCGCGTGGAGTGGGTGAGCGTTGAGGGTACGCCCGCGTCGGATGTGCTCACTTCGAACGACTACACGCCGATCAGCGCGTCGCTCGGGCTCGTCATCGACGCGTCGTCAACCGTGCGCTTCGGCGTCACGCTGTCAAGCGCCGCGCGCGCACCGGCGCAGACCGAACTGTTCGCGCGCGGGCCGCATGATGGCCCCGCCACCTTCGAAACCGGCGATCCAACCCTTGATGTCGAACGCGCCAATTCGCTCGAAGGCACGATTCGCGTGCGCCTCGACAAGGTGCGCATCGAAGGATCGTTGTGGGGTGCGAAGTTCAACAACTACATCTTCGGCGAGCTGACCGGTCGGACCTGCGACGACGAGGGCAACTGTGTCGTCGGCGATGCCGAACGAGCTGAAGGAGCTCAATTACACGCAGGTCGACGCAAACTTCTACGGCGCCGAGGCCAAGGCCATCTTCTCGCTCGTACGAAACGTCGGCCGGGAAGCTCCAGGCGGAAATCCTGGGCGACTACGTCCGGGCGAAGGTCGACAACGGCGGCGGCAACATTCCGCGCATTCCGCCGTACCACATCGGCGGAGGACTGCATTGGGACAGCGGCGTCTTCGACGCCGGCTTCATGCTCCGATACTCCGGCGAGCAGAACGACATCGCGACCGCGGAAACGCCGACGGCGGGATTCACCTCGCTCGACGCGCATTTCGGCTGGCGGCCGCTCAAAGCCCATCCGGACTTCGAACTCGCGCTGGTCGGACGCAATCTCACGGATACCGAGCAGCACAATGCGGTTGCGCTCAACAAGGACGAGGTGACTCTGCCGGGCCGGGACGTGCGGTTTGTCGTGCGGGCGACGTTCTAGGGACAACGGCCGAATCGACCTCAATGGCAGGCACTGCGGGCCAGGGATTGGCCCGCAGTCGCGGAGGCACCGCCATGCATATGCATACGCACTCGCTCGCTCCCTTGACCCATGCTCACGCATTCATCGGCGTGTGCCAAACAGACAATTTGAAGTGTTCGACAACGCCAGCCTTTGCGATGCCCTTTTCGTCACTGCTGATGTCAGCCTCACTTGCTCTGGCTGTCACGCCGCAAGCGATACCCGAAGTGACGCCGATGACTCCGGATGTAGTGACGCGCTACGAACAGGACCGTCCCGAGGCCGATTTTGTCAAGCGCGTCGTCATGGTTCCAGCACACGCTCATCAAGCCACCGCCGAGCATAGCGGCAAGGCAAAGGACAAAGTCGAATGACACGCCATAGTCGAGACAGACTCGTGCGGTGCTGGCTGTCGTAGCCGGGGTAGCTGCACCGGTCGTAGACCCCCCCTCCGAACCGTAGATACGTATTCACCCCAATGGACGGGGCTTTGGCTGCGGCTTTCACCTATATATCCGCCAACCCCGCCTTTGGGACCATGTGCTTGCATGTGCAAGTTCGTCATTTGAGGTTCCCATGAGCGATATGACCGACCAGGAAAAGCAACTCGTCGAATGGCTGGCGGACATGCGCGAGGAGGAAGCGCTGCCCCTCGCGACGCGAATGCTGCTCGAGGAGCACGTCGATCCGATGCGAGTGCTCGAGCTGTGCCGAAATGCCATGGACATCGTCGGCAAGCGCTTTCAGGCGGGCGAGTATTTTCTTCCCGAGCTGGTCCTCGCCGGGGAAATGCTCGACAAGATTGGCGCGCTCGCGAAACCCCTTATTCAGCAGGCGCCAGGCGCGAGCCCAAGCAAGCTCGGCAGGGTGCTCATCGGAACGGTGCACGGAGATCTGCACGACATCGGCAAGAACATCGTCACCTTCATGCTCGACATCAACGGGTTCGAGGTGCGTGACATCGGCATCGACGTACCCGTGCAGACCTTCATCGACGAGGTCAAGAGCTTCAAGCCGGCGGTGCTGGGGCTGTCCGGGTTCCTCACGCTCGCCTTCGACTCGATGAAGGAGACGATCGAGGCCATCGAGGCCGCGGGCTTGAGGAAGGACCTCAAGATCATGGTCGGCGGCGGCCAGATCGACGACGCCGTGCGCAGCTACACCGGGGCTGACGCTTTCGGGACGACAGCCATCACGGCGGTCTCGCTCTGCAAGGACTGGCTCGGAGTCGCCGCATGAATGTCCACGCCGCCGAAGGCGCGAGCGCCGCTCACGACGCCCGCTGGCAGCGGATCCTCGACTCGGTGGCGCTGCGCCAGCCCGACCGTATGCCGGTAATGCTGTACGCGACCTTCTGGCTGGCGCGCTACGGCGGCATCACGTGTCGCCAGCTGATGTACGACTACGAGAAATGTGCCGAGCTCTCCGAGCGCGCCATCCTGGAATTCGAACCCGACGCCTACACCCCGATGCTGTTTGCGTCGGCCTGCGGCCAGGCACTCGAGACCATCGGTTTCAAGCAGCTGCAGTGGCCGGGACACGGTGTCGGCGACAACCAGCCCTATCAGTACCTCGATCGCGAATACATGAAGGCGGAGGAGTACGACGAGTTCATCTTCGATCCGACTGGCTTCTATCTTCGCACCTACCTGCCGCGCGTTGCGTCGGCCTTCGAGGGCTTCGAGGACCTGCCTTACTTTCCCGGGCTGCACTACATGCGACTCGTCGCAGGCATTCGCCCATTCGCAAAGCCAAACGTTCGCGAGGCGCTCGAGAAGGTGATCAAAGCGGCCGAGGAAGTCGGGCGCTTCGGCAAGCTCAACGCGATTTTCAACCAGCGCATGGCGAGCCTCGGCTATCCGCTCACGAACGGCATTACCTCGGTCGCGCCGTACGATTTCATCGCGGACTATTTTCGCGGTGCACGCGGCATGATGACGGATCTCTTTCGCCACAAGGACAAGCTCCTCGCGGCGCTCGAGAAATCATCGATCTTCCTCCTGCGCCAGACAGTGGCCCAGGCCAAGGCATCGTCTAACCCCATTGTCTTCATCCCGATCCACTGGGCGCCCGACAACTTCATGTCGGACCAGCAATTCCGCACATTCTGGTGGCCGACGTTTCGCAAGATGATGATCGGCTTGATCGACGCCGGGCTCATTCCGATGCCGCTCTGGGAAGCGGACTGCACCAAGCGACTCGAGATCATCCGCGACATTCCCGCCGGCAAATGCATCTACTGGTTCGAGCGCACCGACATGGTGAAGGCGTTCGAGGTTCTGGGGGATGTCGTCGCTCTGCGCGGCAATCTGTCCTCCTCCCTCATGACGACTGGCAAGCCCGCCGAAGTGGACGCCGAAGTGCGCCGCCTCGTCGAGCAGGTCTTTCACAAGGGCGGCAAGCTCATTCTCGACGCGTCATTCGGTGTCCCGGATGAAACTCCGGTTGAAAATGTGCGCGCCATGTTCCAGGCCGCGCGCAAGTACGCCGGCTGACGAGGTCCGCACGCGTGACGCTCGCCCGTGGCCTCAACGTTCTGCGCACGGTCGGCAACACGCCGCCCACTGCGCCGCAGTCACTCACCCGAGCGCGCCTGCGGCGCGAGGCCCTGGCCCTGGCTGGGCGCGAGGCGTTGGTCGCGGCCGCCTTTATTTACCGCATCGTCCCGCTCGAGCACCCCGCAGGTCAGACGCTTTGCCTGGAGGGTGAGATTCTCGAAGCACCCTGGCTATTGCCCATGAGCGGAACGCTCACCGCTGTCGCCTGCGGGGTCGTCACCATCGGACCCGCACTGGAAGAGCGCGTGCATGCGCTCTTCGCTGGGCGCCACGCGGCGCTTGCCGTCGCCCTTGATGAACTCGGAAATGAGCTGCTGTTCGCGGCGGCGAGGCGGGCGCAGGACCGCATGCTCGCCGAGGCGACCCGTCAGGGCCTCACGATGGCCGGCGAGCTGCGCTCCGGCGATCCGGGCCTCGCCATCGAGACGCAGACGGCGGTGTTGCGCCTTGCCGGGGCCGATTCCATCGGCGTCAGCCTGTCGAGCGGCCTCGTCATGCGCCCGCTCAAGTCGACCTCCATGGTGCTCGGTGTGGGTCTCGCCCTGCCGGAAGTCAGCTGGTCGCGCTGCGACTATTGTCCGTCCCTGGAACGCTGCCGAGTTGCTGCGACCCGCATCGCGGCAAACGCATGAATCGCCCGGCCGCCGCCAAGAATGCGGAGCGCTTCACGCTACGCTTTCCGCAACTTGACCGTGTGATCGAAGCGCGCACCACGGAGACGATCTTTCAGAGTGCGCGGCGCGGCGGCGTGCGTATCCTTGGCGCCTGCGGCGGGCGCGGTACCTGTGGCTCCTGTTACGTGCGAGTAGCCGAAGGCGCCGTCGACTATGCGCCGCTGCGAGCGCACGCGGCCGATGCGCGGCTGGCTGGCGAGGGATGGATCCGGGCCTGTCAGGCGTTTCCGCGGTCGGACTGTGCGATCGAAGTCGCGGCACGCTCACTTGCAGCGGTGGTGCGAGCAGAGGTCGGTGCGCTGGGCGAAGTCGCCCTGCACTGCGCACCGGCGGTAAGGACTTACGATATCACCGTACCCGACGCGTCGATCGCGCACCCCGCTGCGGATGCAGAACGCGTGATCGGCGCCCTCCCGGCGGGCGCCGTACACAACATCGACTTGCGTGCGGCGCGCAGTCTCTCCCGCGTACTGCGACAGACCCGAGGACAGGTGCGCGCCCGCGTGCGCGACGGTGAATTGATCGATGTCGCGCCAGCGGGCAGCGCGACGCTCGGCCTGGCGATCGACGTAGGAACGACCAATGTGGCTGCGTTCCTGGTCGATCTCGAGCGTGGCACGCGGCTGGCGAGCCTTGGAATCGAGAACCCGCAGGTCGCCTGGGGCGGCGATGTCATCAGCCGCCTGAACCACGCGATCCGGGCGCCGGGCGGCGGCACCGAACTGCAAGCATCCGCTACGGGTGCGGTGAACGCCCTTGCCCACGACCTGTGCCGGGCGACCGGCGCGAGCATCGCCGATATCGCCGACGTCGCCGTGTGCGGCAATACGGCCATGCACCACCTGCTCCTCGGTCTGCCCGTCGCGCAACTGGGTCGGGCACCCTTCGTTGCCGCCGTGCGCGCGGCAATGAACGTGAAGGCGCGCGATCTTGGCATCGCGGCTTGTCCCGGCGCCAACGTACACGTGCTCCCGAATGTCATGGGTTTCGTCGGCGGCGACCACGTCGCCGCCCTGCTCGCCACCGAGGAGCGCTGGACAGCGGTCGGCACGAGTCTCGTGATGGACATTGGCACGAACACGGAAATCTCGCTCATCCACCGCGGCGACATCTGGACTGCGTCCTGTCCATCAGGGCCGGCCCTCGAGGGCGGACACATCTCTTGTGGAATGCGCGCGGCGGACGGAGCGATCGAGGGCGTCGCGCTCAGCGACAGTCAACTGGCGCTCACCGTGATCGGCAACCAGGAGCCGGTCGGCCTGTGCGGCTCGGGGGTCGTCGACGTACTCGCCGCGCTGCGAGAAGCACGCGTCGTCGACGCGCGCGGGCGGATCGCTGCGAGTCATCCGCTGGTCGAAACCATTGACGGCGCGCGCGCCGCCAGGATCGCCCCGGGCGTCTGCTTTACGCAGGACGACGTCCGCTCGGTGCAGCTCGCCAAAGCGGCCATACGCGCCGGTGTCGATGTACTGCTCGCCCTCGCAGGCCTCAATGAGACGGCCATCGAGCGCTTCATCATCGCTGGCGCCTTCGGCTCCTATATCAAGGTGCCGAGCGGCATCGCGATCGGCCTGTTCCCCGATCTGCCGGCGGAGCGCTTCGTGCAGGTCGGCAACGCCGCGGGCCTCGGCGTGCAACGCGTGCTCGCCTCGACACGCGAGCGCGACCGCGCGCGCGATCTCGCCATGCGCGCCCGTTACGTGGAGCTCAGCTCTGCGGCCAATTTCCACAAGACATTTGTCAGATGCATCGGCTTCAGCTCGACCCCTTCCGCGAGGAAAGATTCATGAACGCACCCGATCAGTTCAATCTCATCGTCATTGGCGAACGCATCAGCCCCGGATACAAGAGCGCCAAGGCGCTGATCGAAGGCGGCGACATCACGGGATTGCAGGAGCTCGCGGTGAAGCAGGCACAGGCCGGCGCACGCTATATCGACGTTCATCTCGGCATGCGGGGCGCAAACGATCCCGCGTTCGTGACCGAGGTCATTCGGGGGCTCCAGGCCGCGGTGACGACACCGCTCAGTTTCGACTTTGCGGAGCTCAAGGCGCAGGAAGCTTGTCTGCGCGCGTACGACAGCAAGCGTGCCGCAGGCGAGCTGCCGCTCGTCAACTCGATCACCGAGCAGCATTGGGAATTCATGGGGCTGCGCACGCTCGCGCCCTTCAAGGTGATCATCATGGCGTCCGAGCGCATGGAGGACGGCGTGGCGAAGAGCAACAAGACGGCCGCCGACATTGCAGGCACCGCACACCGCACCGCAGTACGGCTCGCCAAAGAGCACGGCATGGCGATGGGCGACATCTTTGTCGATGTCTCGGTGCGCGCGATTATTGCGGATACCACCGGGATGAATCGCAGCGTCCTCGACGCCGTGCGCTTGATTCGCGCGGACCCGGAGCTGAAAGGCATTCACATCATGGGCGCCCTCACCAACATCGGCCAGCAGATGCCGCCGAAGGCCGTCGACGGATCAGACCTGAAGCAGGCGCTCGAGAACGCGTTTCTGACGATCGCGGTGCCGTACGGACTTGACGCAGTGATGGGCACGCCGTGGCGCGGCTACCAGCCGTTGCCCGAAGACAGTCACGTGCTGAAGACCTACCGCGACTTCCTCGAGCAGTCCGGCACCAACGCGCTGCGCGTGGTACGGAAGTTCTACCGCGCCTAGGGCGGTGTCCCAGTACCGCCCACCAATTTGCAGTTCAATCTGGCGCGGCTGTCGCAAGCAGTCCGGGCGGCGGGCCAATGGCCCACCGCCCGGACCTCGTGCCATCGAATCAATGCGCCGGCTGAGTCTTCAGCGTGATCTCGCGAAACAGGTATTCGCCCGTGATTTGGCGCATCGCTGGATAGTCCTTCTGTGCTTTCGCCGTGGTTTCATCCGCCTTTGCCTTGGTGAACTCCTTCATGAAGGCGTCGTAGCGCGCCTTGTTCGGAGCGAGGTCCGTGGTCTTGGCGAACTTGACGATCAGCAGCAGGTTGAAATCGCCACTCTGCGGAAGATCACTGCGGTAGATTTCGTACGTCTCGATCTGCCCAAGCTTCTTGGCCACCTCGTTCGACGCGACCCAGGTTTTGGCGAGCCCCTCGAGGTAGGCATCGTCCATGTTGGGGCTGACCTTGATGGTCGTCACCGACCACACGGCGTCGCTGATGTCGCGCATGTAGCCCCCCATTGTTGTTTCACGGTCTCCACCGGTGCAGCCTCGCCCAGCGCGCGGAATTCGCGGCGCCGGGCCGCATATATATAAGAGTGGTCGAAATCAGACAGCTACCGTTCAGCTTCAGCCGACGTGGAGACCCTGGTCGAGTCGGCGTACACGCACGGGCTAGAGCGGGACCAGGCGCCGCGCTATATTCCGCGACCCATAACGTGCGTGCCCCGGCAGGTATCCCATGAATGCCATTCCCAAAGCCTTTGAATCCCGGACCCAGAACTTCGGCCTCCTGATCAACGGCAAGCTGGTCGCGGGCAACCAGACACTCGACGTGATCAATCCGGCCACGGGCAAGGTATTCGCCACCTGCCCGCGCGCCGATCTCGCGCAGTTGAACGAGGCCGTCGCCGCCGCCAAAGCGGCGTTTCCGGCCTGGTCACGCAAGACCTGGGCCGAGCGGCGTGCCCTCCTCATGACGCTCGCCGACAAGCTCGCGGAACGCATCGACGAGTTTGCGGAATTGCTGACGAGCGAACAGGGCAAGCCCCTGGCGCATGCGAAATACGAAATCGGCGGCGCGGTTGCGACGATCCGCGGGTTCGCCGCCATGGACCTGCCGGCAAAGACGCTGCGCAAGACGGAAACCGGCCGCATCGTACAGCTACGCGCTCCGCTCGGCGTCGTCGCCGCGATCACGCCCTGGAATTTCCCGCTGCTCCTCCTGATGCTAAAGCTCCCGCCTGCCCTCCTCGCGGGCAACACGGTAGTCGCCAAGCCAGCGCCGACCACGCCGTTGACGACGCTCCGATTCGGCGAACTTTGTGCATCGGTGCTGCCGCCGGGTGTGGTGAATATCATCGTCGACCAGAACGACCTCGGTACCGCGCTCACGCAGCATCCGGACGTCGCGAAGGTCGCCTTCACCGGCTCGACCGCGACGGGACGCAAGGTCATGGCGAGCGTCGCCGGTACGGTGAAGCGCCTCACGCTCGAGCTCGGCGGCAACGACGCCGCGATCGTGCTCGAAGGCACCAACGTGAAGGAAGTGGCGCCGAAGATCTTCCAGGGCGCGATGGTCAACAGCGGGCAGGTCTGCCTCGCCATCAAGCGCATCTATGCCCACGAGTCGATCTACGAGGAGCTCTGCGCGGAACTCGCAAAGCTCGCGAAGAATGCTGTGGTCGGCGACGGCATGGATCCCGCAACGCAGTTCGGCCCCATCCAGAACAAGATGCAATACGAGAAGGTGAAGGAGTTCATCGCGGACGGCCAGGCGCGCGGCAAGGTCATCGCGGGCGGGAAGCCTCTCGATCGCGACGGCTACTTCATCGCGCCGACCATCGTGAAAGACATTCCCGACGACGCGCGACTCGTGCGCGAGGAGCAGTTCGGGCCGGTCGTACCGGTGCTCAAGTATTCCGACATCGAGGATGCCATTGAGCGCGCGAACAGCACGGAGTATGGCCTGGGCGGCACGGTTTGGGGCTCAGACAGCGAGCGCGCCTACGAGGTCGCCGCGAAGCTTGAAACCGGCACCGTGTGGGTGAACAAGCATCTTGACCTGCCGACCGATGTGCCGTTTGCGGGCGCGAAGCAATCGGGCTTCGGCACCGAGATGGGACTCGAGGGACTCGAAGAGTTCACGCAGTCGAAGATCATCCACGTACAGAAATGATCCTTGAGCTGGCGGCCGGCGCGGCTACGCGGCCTGAATGCTAGGGAGTCGATGCGGCCGGTGCGCCCGCCTCGAGAAGCTTGCGCGTAATGCGATCCTGCACCCACTTCGCGCTCCACCAGTCGATCGGCGTGACGGCATTGCCACCGAGCAACGTGGTGAAGTGCAGATGATCGCCGCCCGCCAGCCCGGTCGAGCCGCTGCGGCCCAGTCGATCGCCCTGGTTCAACGTGTCGCCTGTCTTCACGCTGACGGACGAGAGATGTGCATAGATCGACTGCAGTCCCATGCCGTGATCGAGAATGACGCAATTGCCATAGATCCCCAGCCAGCCGGCGAACACGACCTTTCCACGGTTCGCGGCCAGCACCGGCGTCGCGGACGTCGAGGCGAGGTCGAAACCGAGATGGACCTGCCGGTCGACCTCCTTACCTTTGTAAAGATAGGTGCGCTGATCTGCGAAACCGCCTTCGACGGCCGTGTTGACGAGCTGCTTGAAGGGCCCCTGCCAGAGAATTTCCGGCGCCGTCGTTTGCGCAAGGGCTGCAATCCGCGCATTGTTTTCGCGCCGCAGGTCATCGTTGATGCGCAGGAATGACGCGAGCAGGTCCGAAGGGTCCTTGATCTTCAACTCGGGGGTGTTCTGCAGAATTGCCGGCACCACCTTCGCCAGGAACTGGTCGTTGAGTTCGATGCGGCTCTGGCGGAATTTCTTTGGGAATACGCGATAGTCGAAGACGGTATGGCCTTCGTTGCCGATGTCATCGCGCGCGAACAGGCTGATGGGCGTTTTCGGGTCCTGATCCCACAGCAGCGCGAAAAACGCAACGCGCATCGCCGGATCTGCATGCGCGACGCCAGCACCGGACGCGGGAAACCCACGATATTCGTGCTCGCCTACCGTCACGCCGGAAGCGACATCCGCTGGCGAGACCTGATAGACGACCATCTCCGACCCGCCGTGATTGATGTAGTGGTGTGTTGACAGCACCGCAACGGTCGGTGGCGTGAGCCGTACTTCGATATCGCGGTTCACCGTGGCTTGTGCCTGTCGCAGCCCGAACAGCACCGGCCGCGCGGCAGTGACGAAGATCCGCGCATTACCCGCTTCAAGCTGGGGTAGCTGGCGCTTGCCGAGCGGACGAGTCAGACGAATGCGGTGATCGCCTTCGCGAACGAGCTGCGCAGCGTCACCGCCCGGGAAGGTGTAGACGGGCATGCGTGCGTTGCCCTGCTCAAGGACGACATCCAGACGGCTGAGTTTCCCGCTGGGCGTGTCGATTACGACGACGAGTTGTCCGGTTTGCCCGATGGCCTTGGTCGGCTGGGCTATTTCAATGGACGGACGAGCGGCGCCGCCCGTGGTGTACCAGAGCGCTCCGGCGACAAGTGCGAGCAGTATGATGACCATGAGGGTTTTCATGCCCTCGATTGTAGGGCCACGTGCGCGGACGTCTATCGATTTAGGTGCGGCTGCCTTTGCGAGCGCCTGCTGAGCCGCGCTCTTCACGGGCGGCGGCCTGCTGTCTTGAAATGTTCGGAGCTCGTCTCCCTTTCGTTGACGCGTCACGGGCGCACAGCGTGTAGCCGCATCTTGATGCGGACCACCATTGCAAAGAATGCAATGAGACTCCGACGCGCGTCCGTCTCCGCGCATGCAGACGCTGCTTTCTGTCTCGATATGTAAAATGCGCGGCCGTCCGAAGTGACGCGACCCTGCACAGAAGTGCGCGTGACATCGCCATTGTGGAGTGGGACGATCATTATGATCGTGGCCACTCGTCGGACAAGCGACTACCCAGATTTGCTCTGGCTCCGACGAAGCGCGAGGAGACCTGGGAATTGGGTAAAAACCCCACTAATTTCACGCTGCTGACCCGCATTCGGGTGGTCGCTGTTGCGATCGCTGTTGCGATCGCTGTGCTCGCGACGCCTGCCATTCTCATGCGGTGGCTGGTTCCTGAGCCGGCTCACGAGACCTCCGCTCTTGCCGTTGACACTACGCCCGCGACACGCGTGCTTGAAGCTGTAAAGAAGGCGTGGGTCGATGAACTTGACGACCTTGCGGCCTCGGTTCGCACGCGCGCCATCGCCGATGACACATACGAGTTCGTAGATCGGCCCAACATCCCTTATGTGCATGATCAGTACCCGCCGGAGCGGCTGATTGCCGAGCGCATCGACACGGTGTTGATCATCGACGGCAAGGGCAAGCCGCTGTTCTGGCGACGCGTGAACGACCGCGAGAATCGCGGCTTTGACGAGGCGGACGAGTTCCTGGCAGAGCTGCCGCGCCTAACCGTGCCTCGTGCGCCCGGCGAGCCTGCGCTTGCCGGCGCCGCGCGACTCGCGCGGGGGCCTTCGCTCGTCGTCGCAATGCCAATTTACCCGACCTCGCGCACGGGGCCGGCGCGCGGCTGGCTTATCGCCGCGCGCGCGCTCGATGCCGCGCAGTGGCGACGTTACGCAGAGCGGGCCCACGTCGATGTAGAGGCGCTCGATCCACGCACCTCGGAGTGGCCGGCGGACGCCACGTATGTGTCCGGCAAGCCGCCGGTGCCGGTGCTTCGAGTGGAGCCCAACGGAATCAGCGGCTTGCTGCCCGTGTATGACGTCAAGGGGCAGCGGCTGCAATTGATCAGCGTTGCGGTCCCCAAACGGACCGCGCCGGTCGAGCCCGTTGCGCCGCCCACGAATCATTCCCTCTGGATTTGGTTCATCTTGCTGCTCGCCGGTTCGGTCGGTGCGCTGCTACTCAGCGTCCGCCGTCGCCGTGGAACCGCTCGGTCTGACTCGAGTGCGCCGCGGCCAACCATGACGAGCCCGCGACCCGTCGCCAGGGCCACGAGTTCGGCGCTCGCGCCGGCGAGCGGCGAGCCGTGCGACGTCGTGCCATCTACGCCGGACGTGAGCGTGGCACCCGCTCTCGACGCACATCGTGCACCCGATGTTGAGGTGACTCTTGACGCAGGTGACCTCGTCTCCTCCACGCCGACGATGGAAATGGAGCAAGCCGGGGCCTGGAGCGACCTGGTACCCGCATTTGCGCCACTGGCACCGGCGCCACTGGCACCGGCGGCACTAGCACCGACGGCACCCGCGGGCGAAACACATGGTGCGCCGCTTGAGGCCACTCCTGACGCAGGTGACCTCCCCCCTTCCACGCCAGCGATGGAAATGGAGCAAGCCGAAGCCGGGAGCGGCCTGGTAGCCGCATCGGTGGTGGACAACGCCGATGAACATCGTGAACGCCAACGTGAGCGGTTCGCGGCAGCGACGTGGGTGCTCCGGTATCAGCTTCAGGTGGAGGTCCGTTCCGACCGAATCGAAGGGGCCGAGGCGCTCCCCTTCATCGCCGAGGGCGGCAAGGAGCGGCCCGCTACCGAAATTGTTGCGGAGGCGGAGGCCGCCGGCCTTGTGCTAGAGGTCGCCGAGCGCTGGCTCCACGAAGCCTGCCGCGCACGCAGTGCGTGGTCGCGCGAGGTCGATTGCGAATTCCCTGTGGCCGTACTCGTGCCACTGCGCGCGCTTGAGGACGCTGCGTTCCTGCCGGTCCTTCAGCGGATTCTCGCAGAGTGCGACCTTGCGCCGCGACACCTCGAGCTCGAGGTGCCGGAAGCCGCGCTCACGAACAGTCCAGCCGCGCTGCGCGCGCTACAGGCGGCCCGTCGTACCGGGGTTTCGATCTGCATCGACGACCTCGGCAAAGGTTCGTCGAGTCTGCACTCCCTGACGGCTGTGCCGATCGCAAAGGTGCGGATAGACGCCGCGCTGATTCGGCAGGCCGCTCACGACCCGGCCGCATCAGCATTCGTGCGTGCGATCATTGGCGCAGCTAATGCGCTGCACATCGCTGTCTGTGCAACCGGCGTCGACTCGGCTGAACTGGCGGTTAGACTCGCGGCACACGGACGCCTGCTCGCGCAAGGCGTCGCGTTCGCGCCACCCATGGATGGCGAAGAGTTCCTGGCCTCGCTGCGCAGACGCGATGTAGACACAGCGAAGTTACCGATACTTCAGCTCGGCGACTCGGCTCACAGCGAGTCTCGTGGCACCGGCTCGTCGCAACGGTAGCACTTGACGCAGCAGTGAAGTCCGAGGGTCTGGAGATCATGCCCATGAGAACACGTCTCGGCTTTCTCCTCCCATGTCTGGCTGCAGCGTCGCTAGCGCAGTCCGCTACCGCGCAATATCACCTCGAAAAGACACACGTCGATTTACTTTTCGCGATCGACCATCTTGGCTTCACGCAGAAGCACGGTTCGTTTCGCGACTTGGACGCAACGCTCAATTGCGACCCGGACGCGCTTGAGGCCTGCCGCGTTGAGGTAGTGGTGCAGCTGGCCTCGATCGACACCGCATTCGCGGCGCGCGACAACGACCTGCGCAGTGACAAGTTCCTGAATGTCGCTCAATTCCCGGAAATGCGATTCACCTCCAAGCGCGTCACACGCACGGGCACCAATGGAATTCGCATCGACGGCGAGTTGACCCTGCACGGAGTAACCAAGCCGCTCACGCTCGATGCGACATTGAATAAAGTTGGACCGAATCCGTTCGATCAGCGTCCGACGCTCGGCTTCTCCGCGCATGGCACGCTGAAGAGGAGCGACTTTGGGATCACAGGGTTGTTGCCATTCATAGGCGACGAGGTTCTCATCACGATCGACGCGGAGTTCAATCGGCCTAAACAGGCCGAGTGACCGCCAATGGCCCACCTACCGCACAGCACGTCCTTTGCCGCAATCGCGATCAGCGTCCTGTTGCTGATCGGTGGCACGTCCGCTATCGCAGAAGCCACGCCGGCAGAAACCCCGCAGGAACACGTGCACGACATGGCGCACGGCGTGATGCCGTTTGACATGACGAAGACCGTTCATATTTTCAGGATGACCGAATCGGGCGGTGTGCAGACGGTGATCGCGAAAGATCCAGCCGCTGCCGATCAGGTCGCGCTGATTCAGCAACATCTCCGGCACGAGGCGGAAATGTTCCAGCACGGCAACTACTCGGACCCCGCCACGCTTCATGGCGAAAGCATGCCAGGCCTCAAGGAAGTCCAGGCCGGAGCGGCGCGCATCAAAGTCTCGTATGCCGCACTCCCGTCCGGCGCGGCGATCACTTTTGAAACGACCGATCTCCACTTGTTGACCGCAATACATCGATGGTTTGGGGCGCAACTGTCGGAACATGGAGCCGACGCCAGGGCCGAGTGAGCAGCCGCCATTGCCCTGGCTCCAGTCACGATCGATCCTCGTATGCGCAGTTTTACGGAAAGGTGTCCGTGAAACTGCGGATAGCGAAGCTCCGCTGCTTTGGCTGAGAATGTTCAGTCACGCATTTTCGCAGTGGTCAGAAAAATGGAGATTAGAATGTCGTACTATCTCGCACGGACAGTGCCACTGCCCTTTGACGAGGTCGTAAGTCGAGTTACCGCCGCGCTCAAGAAAGAGGGCTTCGGCATATTGACCGACATCGACGTACAAGCGACTTTGAAGCTGAAGCTCGACGCTGATATTCCCAAGTACCGGATTCTCGGCGCCTGCAACCCAGGCTTTGCCCATCAGGCGTTGCTGCTCGAAAACAAGTTGGGCGTCCTCTTGCCTTGCAATGTGATCGTGCGCGAGGAGAAACCGCGTCAAACCGAGGTCGCCGCGATCGACCCTGTTTCGTCGATGGAACGAACCGGCAATCCAAAGCTTGCAGCCGTCGCTGACGAGATCCGCGCGCGTCTGCAGCGCGCGGTTGATAGCGTCTGATTGGATGTAGCCTCAGCCCAATGACATCGGTCTGGGGCGTTGGTCTAGGGCGAAGCTGCGAGCGGCGAAAAGTTCTGATTGGGAAACGCATCCGCCGTCGGGCGCTGCACCACGTTGAATCCAAAGTTCATCGTTCGATGGCAGTTGTTGCAACCGGCAGTAAGCGAGTCGAACGCCGCTTCGAACGCCGCCTTGTCATGCGCGGCGATGGCGACGCGCACTGCCGCGACCGGCGCATCTATCATCGCGGGCAGCACCTCCGCAAGGGGCCGCGGCGCGTCCTTGTGTGTCGGATGAAACGTGACCGCATCCTGAAAACCTTCTTCCAGTTCATCCGATTCATAGGCGGCGAGTTCCCAGTTCCCGGCTTCGCCGGCCATCCACAATTTCGTGTGGCGCATCTGCGTGAAGGCCATGATTTCCCCGAGACCGGGGGCATAGGGTCGACTGTGCTCGTCACGACCGCTGCAGGCTGACAGGACGAAACACGCGCAAAACGCGATGCAGACGCGCAACTTCCAGGGCTTCATCCTTAGGCTCCATGCGTAGATATCGGAGACGAAATCATACGCCGCACAGCCGCTTTGACTCGATCCGCATGCATACTGATCACGTGACAAACCATCAACACATATATCGCATTCCGAATGGGTTCTCGCGACGGCTATTTGTGCAGGGTCTCGGTTGCGCCGCCCTCGCGCTCACCACGACCGGCAGAGGAAGCTGGGGTTCCGGGATCGCGGAGCGCCAAGTGCTCTCGGGCACCGAGTTCGATTTGGAAATCGACACGCTGCCGGTGAACTTCACCGGCAAGCCCCGCACTGCGACCGTGGTCAATGGTCAAGTTCCGGCGCCGCTGTTGCGCTGGCGCGAGGGCGACACGATCACATTGCGCGTCACCAATCGCCTGCGCGAGCCTACCTCGATTCACTGGCACGGAATCATCCTGCCGGCGGACATGGATGGCGTCCCGGGGTTGAGTTTCGAGGGCATCGCGCCCGGCACAACCTATAACTACCGCTTTCCGGTCACTCAATCCGGCACCTACTGGTATCACAGCCATTCGCGCTTCCAGGAGCAGACCGGACTTTATGGTCCGCTCGTGATCGAGCCGCGAAGCGGCGAGCGCCACAATGTGGATCGCGACTACACCGTGCTCTTGTCGGACTGGAGCGATCAGGATCCCGAACATATTTTTGCCACGCTCAAGCGCCACAGCGACTACTTCAACTTCGGCAAGCAGACTGTTGGTGATTTCTTCAGGGACGTTCGTGCGCAGGGCTGGCAAGCAACCATCGCCGATCGACGCATGTGGGGCGCAATGCGCATGACGCCGACCGATCTCGCCGACGTCTCGGGCCATACCTACACGTATCTGATGAATGGCGTGACGCCGGCCGGCAATTGGACGGGCGAGTTCCGTCGCGGAGAAAAGATCCGACTGCGCTTCATCAATGGTTCGTCAATGAGCATTTTCGATGTTCGTATTCCCGGCCTGAAGATGACCGTGGTCGCGACCGATGGGCAGGACGTGGAGCCGGTTCTCGTTGATGAGTTCCGCATCGGCACAGCCGAGGTCTATGACGTCATTGTCGAGCCCTCGGACGAGCAACCCTACACACTCTTCGCCCAGTCGCTCGATAGGTCGGGGTACGCGCGCGGCACACTGGCGCCACGGCCCGGCCTGCAAGCGAACATACCACCGCTCGATCCGCGACTGCTCCTCTCGATGGCCGATATAGGCATGGGTCATGACATGGCCGGCATGGAGGACATGCCGGATATGCCAGACATGCCCGGCATGGACCACTCGCACGCAACGGATCAGGACCCCCTGAAGCACCCCGCATCCGAACAGTCGCCCGGCGTCGATGCCCAAGTCATGCAAGTGAAGAACAGCTTGTCGGACCCCGGTGTCGGACTGCGCGACAACGGTCGGCGTGTGTTGACGTACGCCGATCTGCACACAATTGGTGGACCGATCGATTCGCGTCCGCCGGGACGCGAGCTCGAACTGCACCTTACCGGCCACATGGAACGCTTCATGTGGTCCTTCGACGGCAAGAAATATTCAGAAGCCGAGCCGCTGCGCTTCAAACACGGCGAGCGGCTGCGGGTGGTGCTCGTCAACGACAGCATGATGACCCACCCCATTCATCTTCACGGAATGTGGAGTGAACTCCAGTCGCCGGACGGTGCCTTTCAGGTACGCAAGCACACCATCCTCGTGCAGCCTGCGCAGCGCCTGAGCTATCTCGTCACCGCCGATGCGCTCGGTCGCTGGGCGTACCACTGCCACCTGCTCTATCACATGGAAGCGGGGATGTTTCGCGAAGTGGTGGTTGCGGCCGAGACCCAGCCAGCGGCGGGAGGTTGAGACCACGCATTCTCAACTGCATATCACGGCATTCGCAATTGGCTTGCTAGCGGCTCTGTCAGCGCGCTCCGAGAATGAGTCGCAGCACGTGCCGCCCGCCCCTCCCACGAAGTCGATGCCGGACATGTCCCATCACGAGATGGTCGCGATGATGGAAATGGACGACACGGCACCGATCGGCATGGTCGCATTCGATCGACTGGAGTGGCGCGATGGCGACGGCGCTGGCGCGGCCGCCTGGGATGCGCACGCCTGGTACGGCGGCGACTACGACAAGCTCCGGTTCAAGACCGAAGGGGAGCGTGTACAAGGCCGGACGGAAGATGCCCGCGCGGAACTCCTGTGGGACCGGATCGTCGCTCGCTGGTGGAGCATGCAGCTGGGAGCGCGTGAGGATTTCGGCGCAGGGCCGCCGCGCACCTGGGCCGCGATTGGAATGCAAGGTCTCGCGCCGCAGTGGTTCGAGATCGAAGGGACCGTCTATGTCGGCGATGCCGGACGCACCGCCGCGCGTTTCCAGGCGAAATACGAGTGGCTCTTCACGCAGCGTCTGATCCTCGAGCCGGAGCTTGAGACGAATTTCTACGGCAAGAGCGATCCAGAGCGCGGCCTCGGATCGGGGATCTCGAATCTCGACATCGGTCTGCGCCTGCGGTACGAGTTTCGCCGTGAGTTCGCGCCTTATGTTGGTTTGACCTGGAACCAAGCATTGGGTGAGACCGCCGATATGCGGCGCGCTGCCGGGGAGGATGCCGGCGAGCTGCGCGCGGTGGCGGGCATTCGAGTTTGGTTCTAGAACCCAATAGGTGAGTCATGAGATCTCTCAGGTTCGTTGCTATCGTTCTCGCGGCAACTTTATTTGCTGGTTTCGGATTCATTTATTCCGGCATCTATAGTGTCGCAGCCGACAATCCGCACTGGGCAGTGACGCAGTGGCTCGTCGATGTCACGCGCGAGCGATCTATCGCCGTGCGTTCGGATGGTGTCGCGGCACCTGCCATGGATGACGCGAAGCTCATCGCCATGGGAGCGGAGCACTACGCGGAGATGTGCACGGGGTGCCACCTCGCACCGGGCGTCGAAGAGTCGGAACTGCGCCGTGGTCTCTATCCCCTGCCCCCGAACCTCATCGAACACGGACGCGATCACTCTCCCCAGGAAACCTTCTGGATCATCAAGCATGGCTTCAAGATGACCGGCATGCCGGCGTGGGGCACAACGCACGACGATCGCAGCATATGGGCGATGGTCGCATTTCTTCGCAAACTGCCGGAACTCTCACCAGAAGCGTATCGCGCGATCACGGCAGAAGGCGAAGGCGACGACTCGCATGGCGCCCACAGTGAACACAGTCTTGATGACGGCACGATGGAAATGGGACCGATGAAGAGTGACATGACTAGCGATCATGCGTCGGCGCCCGCTGCAATAGTCGATCAGTTCTTCGATGCGCTGGCGTCCGGCAATGCTGGCGCCGCCAGCGCCCTGCTCGATCCCGCCGCTGTCATCTACGAGAGCGGGGGCGTCGAGCGTTCACGCAGTGAGTACGAGGCTGAGCATCTCGGCGTCGATATGGCGTTTCTGAAGTCCGCAAAGCACAAGGTCATTTCACGTACCGGTGATGCGCTCGGCGATCTCGCGTGGGTCGCGACCGAGTCGCAGCTCACCGCGCAAGGCGCTGGAGCAGCGGACATCGTCGGCACCGAGACCATGATCCTGCGAAAGCAGCCAGGCGGCTGGAAGATCATCCACATTCACTGGTCCAGCCGGAAAGCCGCGCGCTGAGGCTCATGACTCAAGGACCTCGTATGGACAGTCAACCGACAAACATCGATCCGGTGTGCGGCATGACAGTCGCCCCGACATCACCTCACAAGGCCGAGCATGCCGGGCGATCGTATGCGTTCTGCTCGGCCGGCTGCCGAAGCAAGTTCATGGCGAATCCTTCGCAATATCAGCAAGCCGATCAAACCGCAGGACCCGTCGAGCAGGCACCATCCGGGACGATCTACACCTGCCCGATGCACCCGCAAATCCGGCAGATCGGTCCCGGCACCTGCCCGATATGCGGGATGGCCCTTGAGCCGTTGATGCCGGCGGCCGCCGAGGACGACAGCGAGATCCGCAACGTGCGGTTGCGCCTCGTCGTTGCCGTGGCACTGACGCTCCCCGTCCTGCTCATTGCAATGACGCCTCACCTCCTTCACTTGATGCTCACGTCGACGACGGCGCGAACGCTTCGCACTCTGGAGTTTGGCTTGAGCGCGCCGGTGGTGCTCTGGGCAGCGGCCGACTACTACCGGCGCGGGTGGCTCGGCGTCGTCAACCGCTCTCCTAACATGTACACGCTGATCGGTCTCGGCGTAGTCGTCGCCTTTGCATTCAGCGTGGTCGCAACGCTTGCGCCCGCCTCGTTTCCACCTGAGATGCGCGATCCGAACGGCATGGTGAACGTCTACTTCGAAGTTGCCGCTGCAATTGTCGCGCTGGTGCTCCTCGGTGAATGGCTCGAGCTGAAAGCGCGGGGCCGCACCAGCGCCGCAATCCGGCAACTCCTGGGAATGGCGCCGAAGACTGCCCGACGCATCGCAGCGAACGGTACCGAAGACGACGTTCCACTCGACACAATCGTCGTCGGCGATCGCGTGCGCGTGCGACCCGGAGAAAAGATTCCCGTGGACGGGCGCGTCGTCGAGGGGCTCTCCAGCGTCGACGAGTCGATGCTCACCGGCGAATCGCTGCCCGTCGAGAAGGCGGTTGGCAGCCGTGTCGTGGGCGCGGCCGTCAACCAGACGGGCACGCTCGTCGTCGAGGCAGAACGCGTGGGCGCGGCGAGTCTGCTCGCGCAGATCGTCGCACTGGTTGCGGATGCGCAGCGCTCGCGCGCGCCGCTCCAAAGAATCGCGGATCAGGTCTCCGCCTGGTTCGTGCCGTCGGTTGTCGCTATCGCCATCGTAACCTTTCTGGTGTGGTGGTTCGTCGGCCCGGAGCCGCGTTTCGCCTATGCGCTCGTCAATGCCGTGGCCGTGTTGATCATTGCCTGTCCCTGCGCGCTTGGGCTTGCAACCCCCATTTCGATCATGGTGGCGAGCGGCCGCGGTGCACAGCTTGGCGTTCTCTTTCGCAATGCCGCGGCGATCGAAACACTGCGAAACGTCGATACATTGGTCGTCGACAAGACCGGAACGCTGACGCTTGGCCGGCCGATTCTGGATCGCGTCGTCGCACTGCACTCGCTCACGGAAGGTGAGGTACTTGGACTCGCTGCCGCGCTCGAGCGCGCTAGTGAACACCCGCTTGCGCGCGCTATCGTCGAAGGCGCCACCGAGCGTCGGGTATCCATACCGGAAGTGACGGCGTTTCAGTCCGTCACGGGACAAGGAGTCACGGGCACCTCCACTGGTCGAAAGATTGCACTCGGTAACGCCGCACTCATGAACGGCAGTCATGTTGTAATCGATGCCGTGGCGACGGAAGTCGAGTCGCTGCGGCGTAAGGGCAAGACGACGATGTTTCTTGCGGTCGACGCCGAGCTCGCCGGCATCATTGCGGTTGGCGATCCGATCAAGGAAACGACGCCCGCGGCGCTGAACGAGCTCAAGGCCGAAGGCCTGCGGCTCATCATGCTGACGGGCGATAACCGCACGACGGCCGCCGCGATCGCCGCCGGATTGCCGATTGACGAAGTAATTGCCGAGGTACAGCCGGCGCAAAAGGTGGAAGTGGTCGCGCGCCTGCAACGCGAGGGCCGGCACGTCGCGATGGCAGGCGATGGCATCAACGACGCCCCGGCGCTCGCCAAAGCCGACGTCGGCATCGCCATGGGAACAGGAACCGACATCGCGATGGAGAGCGCGCAGGTGACGCTCGTCAAGGGAGACTTGCGCGGCATTGTGCGCGCGCGTCAATTGAGCCGCGCCACTGTCCGGAACATTCACGGCAATTTGATTTTTGCGTTCGGCTACAACGCGCTTGGTATTCCGCTTGCTGCCGGCGTGGTCTATCCACTCACCGGCTGGCTCTTGAGTCCATTGGTCGCGGCCCTGGCGATGAGCCTGTCGTCAATCTCGGTGATCGGGAATGCGCTGCGATTGCGTAGCGCAGTCCGCTGACACAACAGAAGGATTGGGCCATGGCCGGCGCCAGTATGCGAGTCGAGACCGACGAGCTGCACGGAATGGTCGTCGGCTCGGTAATTCGCATTGCAGGGCGCGTGCTTTCGCTGCTCTTCAGCCGCGTCTAGCGGCCTGGTGTACTCGCCGCATGGCTACCGATGCCGCGATCGCATTCCCTGACAAGCCGACTTAGCGGCCTGACCTCAGTTTCCTCGACACCGCGGACAACCACCTTCCTGATAGGATAATGACTGGTCGATGCGCCAGGCGGAGACACTGATGCCAGCGGGCTCGTACCTGCAGCGATTACGAAACATTGGCATGGTTGCGAATTGGATCGAGCGCCGACACGCGCGACGGGCGAGCATGGAGCTGCTCAATCTGTTCCGGAAAGTCCGGCGAACCAAACCTGCATTGGCCGGCCGACCTCTCTATGAGGCCGTGGTCGCGCAGCATCTCGGGTCGGGAAGCGGCCCTGCCGCGCTCGCCGTCAGCCGCGCGGACGCCAGTTTTGCTCAATGGCCGCGCGAGCGCGACGTTCGCTTCCGCGACGTCGTGCACCTTCTGGTTTTTGAAGAATGCGCTCGTCAATCCGGCGGCGGCGAGGCCCTGCGAACAATGATCGGCCGCGTTGTCGATCGAATCGTTCCAGGAGAACTCTGAGTCTGGATCTCGCTTCAGGATTCCACGCGCGGCGATACATCGGACGCGTGCCCAACCGCGAACAGGGCGACACCGGCGATATTTCGAACGCCGATCTTGCGCATGAGATTGGCCCGATGCTTCTCAATCGTCTTCGGGCTGAGCGAGAGCCTGTCTGCAATCTCACGCGTGCGCTGACCGGAGGCAATCAACTGCATGATCTCCGTCTCACGCGCCGAGAGTGACTTGCCGTTGCAATCGGAACTATCGGAGCCATTTGACGGCCGATCGGCACTAGTGCCCGGACTCAGGTAGCTCGCTCCTGAGAGCGCGGCGCCGAGCGCCCTCTCGAGTTCCGAGTAGCCTTCCTCTTTCAGCACGCAGGCACAGCGCCTCCACCGAAAAAGCGGCGCGAGCAACCGGAAGTCGCGCTGATGCACCAGCGCCACGACTGCACATTCCGGCAGTGCCTTGTGCAGTCGCGACAACGCGGATGACAGAGCCACGATTCCGGGCATCACGCAGTCGACGAGCACAACGTCAATATCGCGCAGGCGGGACGATGACAGCAGTTCGTCTACGCTTGCGAAGGCATGCGCCGTGGCCGTCTGCGCGCGCTCGGTCAGCAACGCGCCGATGCCGTCGCGAAGCAACACATCGGATCCGACGATGGCCGCCCCGCGCATGGAGATGCTGTCGATCTGCATCTCGATTTCTCGCTGTTGTGCGTTCATGGACCGACGATCTCCAGTTTGCTTGCGAGGAAGTTCGCACCGTCCCAGCTACCCTGTGCGTCAACCAGGAGCCCGGGAGCCTCGGCGAAGAACTCCGCGGCCGTGATGGCGGCCCCGGACGTGTCATCGAAAGTCGTGCCGGCGTCAGTGACGACATTGACGCCAAGAATTGCGAGTGTGGGCGCGCTCACGGTCATCGCGAAGCCACGCAGCTCGCGTTCGTCGTCGATTTCTTCGCGGTCGACTACGCTCGCGACGACGCTGTTCGCGACCTGACCGGGCGTCCCCTTGGCTTCGACGTAGTCACCGACCCGGAGCGATGAGAAGTTGAAGGGCGGCGAATTCTGCGAGGAATCGTCCTCGAACCGCGTTTCCGTGTTGGTGGTGAATGGAATGCCAAAAATCGTGAATGTCGACGTCCCCGCATTCAGACTGTCAATCGTGCCCTGCGCGCGTAATTGGCTCGCCCGCTTGATCTCCACTGTGCTTGCGACGAGCACATCGTTGGCATCGAAAGTCCCTTCAATTTCGACCCGGACATTCGCCGCCAGCGTGGCCGAGCTGCCACCTTCGAACATCGTCGAAGCGTTCGTTGCCACTCGCTGGCTGCCGACATCGAAGTCGGCCGCCGTCCGTAACGCCGTAATGAGCCCTTCGATCTCGCCGTGGTCACCGTTAGCCACTGCAAACTGGCAGGACTTCACCTCTACTTGCGTCGCGTGCAGAACGCCGCCGCTCAAGCTTGTACTGTCGCCCTTTGCCTCGACACAGGCGCCGCTGGTTGGTGCCCCGTTCGGCAGCATCGCGGCGGCGTAGTCGACAGTGAGCGAATTCAGCGAGAACTGCTTGGCATTGCTGTCGAGATTCGAGACGGTGCCGGTAACTTCCAGGCCACCGCCGGCGTGTCGCTCGATTCGGGATGCCACGATCGCTCCAGCGGCGTCATGGAATCCGCTGACCTCAACGGGATCGGCGACCGCGAGGCTCGCAAACTCGGCGGGCTGAATGCTGGACGCGTCGAGCGTTGTCGTTGCATCGGTGTGAATGGTCTGGCCAAGCACGACAAACGAACCGGCCGCGAGGTCGATCGAGCTGATCGGTCCGGTGACGTCGTCATCGAAACTGATGGCCCGCGCATCGCCCGTCATGCCACTCGCCGCCAACGTGCCACGCACGGTGACGACCTGACCGATTCGCAGCTGCGCTTCCGCGCCCGACTGGCCGTTGATCGTGATCTGCGCGCCCGTCGTCGCATATTCGACGCCATTGACGAAGACGCTGCCAAAACCCGTGATCGCGCCGCGAGCAACGCCGCCACCATCGATGCCACCTACCTCGGTGCCTCCGCTGCTGCACCCCGTCGCGAAGGCAAGCGCCGCGAGCAGTGCGAGAAGCGTCAGTCGTCGCGCCGATGGTATGCCAGTCATTTGCTTGCGCCTCGTTCTACATCATCTTGAATGTGGTACATGCCGACGCCGAGCCGCACCGCGGTGCGGCCAGCGGCCGAGGACTCTTCGACTTCGTGTTGCGTCAGCCAGTCGTCGATCCGCTCGAGGAATTGCATGCCTTCGAGCTCCAGGAATTCCCGAAACGCCGGCAGATGCCTGGGATCGATCATGCCGTTCGCCGCCCGCCTCTCAAAACGAAGGGGATCGCGCGGTTTGCAAAGGAGGTCGTGAACAACCGTATTGCCGATGTCGCCGAGGACACTGCCTGCGCGCAATGTCTTGGCCGGATCGACCCGCCGCGGTATGTAGACGCGACTCCGCACGTGGAGTTCTCCGCCTGCGGCCTTCTCCACAGCGCCGATCGCGATCAACTCCTTCAGCAATGCGCCGCGTGGAACGTCTCCACCGTACCTGCGACACAGCTCCGCGAAGGAACTCTCCCCACTGTCGATGCTCACCGCCTTCGGTCGAGCATCGTCTGTCAGGAAGTCTGCGTCTTGATGCCAGCCAGACAGCACGCGCGTTGCGGGATTCAAATATTCAGGGACATCCGCTGCGGGTTCCCGGAGCTGCTGACGCAACTTGCGAATGTCGCGCCGGGAGATGCCGGTGAGGATCGCCACGCGGGAGACGTTGGTGGGGCGACCGCGAATGCCAAATTCCGTGGTGGCGACGTCAACGAAGGTCTCGCGTGCCGTCTCAGCGAAGTCGCGCCAGCTCACGCCACTGCGAAGCAGAAGCCGCACGACCGGTCGCAACAGCGTCCGGCACGCTCTCAGGAGCGACGGCGTTAGCTTATCTTCCATATATGGTACATTTTGTACCATGCATGGGATTCCAGTCGCAAGCTCACAGCGCGGCGCGGCCTGCAGGCCCGAGCGTTATGTAAAGCCGCCCCCCGAGTTAGCGCGGAACCTTGCCGTTCACGGTGACTGGTTGTTCACGAAAGGAGTCGGGCAGTAATTGCCTGAGGCTCTCGATCTTCGGCAGGTCGTTGTAGACGATATAGAGAGCCGAAGGATTGTGGATCAGATAGTCCTGGTGGTAATTCTCGGCGGCGTAGAAGCCCTTGAGCGGATCGACCCGCGTAACAATTGCACGACCAAGTGCCTGCGACTTGTTCAACTGCTCGATATAGGCAGCCGCAATCCGCTTCTGGGTGTCGTTGGCGTAGAAGATGTTCGAACGATATTGCGTGCCGCTATCCGGTCCCTGCCGGTTGAGTTGCGTCGGGTCGTGCGCAACCGAAAAGAACACGCGCAGCAGCTCGCCGTAGGAAACCTCCGCGGGGTCGAATGTGATCTGCACAGACTCCGCATGACCCGTGGTGCCGGAGCTGACCGTTTCGTAGTCGGCGCTCGCCCTGTCGCCACCGGCGTAGCCTGAAAGTACTTTGCGCACGCCGCGCACATGCTCGAATACGCCCTGCACGCCCCAGAAGCAGCCACCGGAAAGCACAGCAGTCTGCGGCGCACCGGCAGCCCTCGGAATGTCCAGTGCCGGAGGCGCCACAAGAACCGCGCGCTCGGCTGCGTGCGGCGACTCTCGCCAAACGAGCGCAAGCGCGCCGAGGAGCAGCGCGAGGAGCGGCCACACTCTCGCCTTCCAGCCTGTCACCTTCATGCTTTCGTTCCTCTCATGCCCGCGGCACGAAGTGCAATGCCACCGAGTTCATGCAGTAACGCAGACCCGTCGGCCTCGGACCGTCATCGAACACGTGACCAAGATGCGCATCGCAGAGCCGGCAGGAAATGGCATCGCGCTCGATGCCGAGATCGTAATCCGCCGTCTTGACCACGTTGAGCGCCGAGATCGGCTTCCAGAAGCTCGGCCAGCCGGTGCCGGAATCGAACTTCGTCCTGGAATCGTAGAGAGCCGTGCCGCAGCAGATACAGCGATAGAGGCCGTCGGCGTGATTTCCGTCGTACTCGCCCGAGAATGCGCGTTCGGTGCCTGCCTGACGCGTCACCCAGAAGGCTGCGGGAGACAGTTGCCGCTGCCATTCGGCATCCGTCTTCGTGACCTTCGCGACGCGCACGTTGTCGAGGCTCTTGCCCGCGGTCGAGAAGTTCTCAATCGACACCTCGGCATCGGCATTCGGCGAAGACAGCGCGCCCGCGATCGCCTTGCCAATGACGGCATTGCCGATCACGGCCATGAGTCCCGCTCTGAGAAAGGCCCGTCGTTCGGTGCACACTTGCACATGCTGCTGCGTCACGCTCAACTCCTTATCACTCAGCCAAACGTAAATGAATAGGCTTCAGCGCCACTGTCCAGGAACTCGATCGTGAAGGTGTGTTCCATAACCTCCCCGGTCTGGCGAATCAACTGATACAGGCGCTGCTCCAAAATCACGCCGTTGCCTTGCGCATCGACATCGACGCCGCGGTCGTCTGCGGGCGCAACGCCGTCGAGCAGCACGCGGAATCGAATGTGTTTGCCCTTGGCTCCCGGGCCAAGCACAAGGTGCAGGTCTCTTGCCAGGAATCGAAACGTGATGGACCCGGGCGCAATTCCGAGCACACCCACCTCCTTGCGCACGGTCCATTCACCGGTGAGTGCCCACTGGTTCCGCCGAAGTTTGTCGGGCGTCGCATAACGTTTCGGCTGACCGCGCAGAAAACCGTCCGGTGACGCGAAATTCTCGGCACGCTCGTAGCCGATGTAGGTTTCGGGCGATGCCATGTGCTCATCATCGGCAGCCGCTTCGATTCCGGTTGCCTTGAGCTTGCCAGAGACGGGTGGCGGCAGATCCCTCTGCCCCGCCTCCGTCAGGAGCTTGCGCAGGGTGCGCTCGGACTCGTCGTATTCACCTTCGCCGTAGTGGTGGTGGCGGATGCGCCCCTCGGCGTCGATAAAATAATGCGCGGGCCAGTACTGGTTGTTGAAGGACTGCCAGATCGCGTAGTCGTTATCGAGCGCTACGGGATAGGTGATCTTGAGCTTCGTGATCGCGCGGCGAACATTGTCCGGCGATTTCTCGAACGCGAATTCCGGCGCATGCACGCCGATCACCACGAGACCGTGATCCTTGTAGCGCTCGTACCAGCCTCTGACGTACGGCAGCGCCCGCAGGCAATTGATGCAGGAGTACGTCCAGAAATCGACCAGCACGACCTTGCCGCGCAGCGCCTGCGGCGTGAGCGCCGGTGAATTGAGCCAGAGCGTAACGCCGTCGAGCGACGGCAATGCGCCCTCGCTATGCACGGCGGGCACCGCCTCTGCACTCATCGCCATCGCAGCGCCGGGCAGCATGCTCATCGAACTGCCGGCATCGACCATCGCGGTGTCCGTCATCGCCGAGCTCATGGAAACCACCGGCGCCGGGCCGCGCGGATGGAGCCCATCGATCAGCGACTGCTCGAGGTGGCTCGTGCTCGCATAGGACACACGCGTCAGAAAGCCCGTGTCCCACCCGAAGGCAATGCTGACGACACCGAGCAGCACGGCGGCTCCCAGTCCACGGCGAACCCATTCCCCGGCACCAAGCGATTGCTTGAGCGCCCTGAAAACGCGGCCGCCCGCGAGCGTCGCGACGGCGAGCGATGCTGCGGCGCCGGCCGCATAAGCAATGAGCAGCAGTGTCGTCTGGGTATTGGCTCCCGAGATGGCGGCGCCTGTCAGCACAAGTCCGAGAATTGGACCGGCACAGGGCGCCCACAGCAGGCCCGTCGCCACACCGAGCAAGGCGGAGTTCAAGATGCTGGCGTCAGAGCTAACCCCTGCGGACGGCTGCGAGAGGCGGTTTCCGAGCCGGATGAACGGGCGCGCGAGCCAATCAGCCGCGCGCCGCGACAGCAGCGTCACCGCGAAACCCGCCAGCAGCGCGAGCGCAACATAGCGACCGTACTGATTGATCCGGACTGCCCAGGCACCGCCCACCGCCGCGAGCGCTGCGATGCCCGCAAACGTGAAAGCCATGCCGGCGAGCAACGGCAGACCGTTCTTGAGAAACGGCTGTTCGGCTCGCGCGAAGACAAAGGGCAGCACGGGCAGAATGCAGGGGCTCAGGATCGTGAGCACACCGCCGAGAAATGCCAACAGGGGTAAGGTCATATGCCTATCAGACCCAGATCCGGCGCGGTTTATTTCCGACGGCCGCGGGCCACGAGCCTACGCCGATCCTGCCAGCCGGACCGCAATTCCTGCGACAGCCGATCCAATGACAACCGCAACGGTGGCAGCCTTGAATCGCAACAACGCGCCCGCTGCTGCAAGGCCGATGATCACCGACAGCCAATCGATCGGCCCGTCGAAGCCGCGAGGCCAGAAGACGTGATACGCAAAGAACGCGGCAAGATTGAGAATGACGCCGACGACAGCCGCCGTAATCCCCGTCAGCGGCGCGCTCAAGTGCAGATTTCCGCGCGTGCCTTCGACGATCGGTGCTCCGAGCAGGATCAGGAGAAATGACGGCAGGAACGTGAAATACGTGGCGCAGAGCCCGCCGAGGAGGCCCGCAAGCGGCGGAGTCAGCGCTTGTTCCGCCGCGTGAGTCCACGATCCCACGTAACCGACGAACACGACCACCATGATGAGCGGACCCGGGGTCGTCTCGCCGAGTGCCAGACCGTCGATCATTTGTGGCGGCGTGAGCCAGTGGTGCTGACTGACCGCGCCCTGATAGACGTACGGCAGGACGGCATAGGCTCCGCCGAAAGTTAGAAAGGCCGCCTTCGTGAAGAATTCGCCCATCTGCGGTAGAGCGCCGCTCGAACTCTGCACCGCAATGAGTACTGCCATCACACCGGCCCAGGAGATGACGCCGACCGCCGCGATCAGGATGGTGTGCGGCCAGTGAAACCGCGCGTGCGTCGGCGCCGGCGTGTCGTCATCAATGACCGCGGCCGCGTGAGCCTTCGGTTGGGCGTCATGCCCACTGTCCGCAGCAAACCGCGCTGGGGCGAGGCGCCCGCCGAGAAATCCGAGCACGCCTGCCACGAGGATGATCCAGGGGAATGCGATGTTGAAAGCGAAGATCGCGACAAAGGCGGCCCCTGCGATGATGACAAGAATCCAGCTGTGGAGTACGCGCCTTCCAATGCGCACTGCGGCGAGCGCGACAATCGCGACGACCGCCGGCTTGACACCGAAGAATACTGCAGAGGCGAACGCGGTATTACCGTAGACCACGTAGGCCCACGAGAGGGCCGTCAGAATCACAAGCGATGGCAGCACGAACAGGCCGCCGGCCACGATGCCACCCCAGGTTCGATGCATGAGCCAGCCGAGGTACGTCGCCAGCTGCTGTGCCTCGGGTCCGGGCAGCAGCATGCAATAGTTGAGCGCGTGCAGGAATCGCCGCTCCGAGATCCAGCGCCGCCGTTCGACGAGTTCCTGATGCATGATTGCGATCTGGCCGGCGGGTCCGCCGAAGCTGATGAATCCGAGCTTGAGCCAGAACCGGACGGCCGTTCGAAACGGGATCGCTGAGGTCACGGGTGCGGATGAGAGTCGCAGTTGAACTCGGAAAATTATGCCTCAATATGTCACGGGCCCAGGACATTTCCGGGGCGCACATCGCCGCGGTTGATTCCACCTCGGGCGGTCGTCCAACAGATAGGCGAACTTTGGGTCAACCTGCGTGCACGATCAGGACCGACAACTCGTCAAGCAGCTCCTGGACGGCGATCAGTCGGCGTTTCAGCAGTTCTTTGACGGCTACTTTCCGCGGCTCTACCGGTTCATTCTCCGGCGCACGACCGACGACCCCGAGGGCGCCCGGGATGTCGTCCAGTCCGCGCTTATCAAGGGCGTACGCAATCTCGAGACCTACCGGGGCGAAGCCTCGCTTTTCACCTGGCTCTGCCAGATCGCACGCCGCGAACTGCTGGACCAGCAGTCGAAGGCCGCGACGGAGCGGCGCCGAATCGTGCGCCTGGAGGAAGACCCTTCCGTGCGCGCGACGCTGGAATCCATGGACTGGGTCATGGAATCGGATCCGGACTTGCTGCTGCAGCGCGCGGACCTTGCCGAGCTCGTGCATGCGGCTCTCGACTATCTGCCGGGAAAGTACGCGAAGCTGCTGGAACTCAAGTACGTCCAGGAACTGCCGGTCGAAGAAATTGCGCAGCGCCTGGGCATGACGCTGATCTCCGTGCAATCGCTGCTGGCCCGCGCGCGCGGCGCGTTCCGCGAAGCCTGCCATGTCCTGAGCGATGACCTCGATGACTTCGGCATAAAGGGGAGCGCACGATGAGTACCGACCGACCCGTGAAGCCTGACCCCAATCCCGAACGCGACGCCATCGGCGAGCTGATTGCGCGGGCGGGCGCACGCCCGGCGCCGCCGGATGCGGCGCGCCAGGCGGTGCTCGCTTCGGTTGCCGAGGAATGGTCGGCGGTCGTCGCCGAACGCCGCCGCGGCCACGCACGACGCCGGATGCTGGCCGCGGTCATTGCCCTGGCGGCCGTGGGCACATCTTTCTATGTGGCAACTCACTGGCCGCACGCCGGCCCGCTCGATGCCGGAACATTTCTCGCCTCGCAGGGCCGCGTCGAAATCACTCGAGGCGGGGCCACGGCGCCGATCGTCGGTGGCGACACCATCCCTGCGGGCGCGCGAGTGACGACGGCGGCGGAGGGCCGCGCTCTGTTTTCAGTCGCAGGCGTGTCCGTGCGCGTCGGCGGCGGGAGCGACGTCACGTTCAAGAGCTCCGAGCTGGTTCGGCTCGACAAAGGGCTCCTCTATGTTGACGGTGGCCCGCATCGAGTCGGTTCCACATCGCTCGCACAGCAAACGATCGACGTCGAGACATCGCTCGGCATGGTGCGACACCTCGGCACGCAGTTTGAAGTCGCCGTCAATCCCGATCGAATGCGAGTACGGGTGCGCGAAGGCATGGTCGGCATCCATTCGACGTACACGGTAGGCACGCTCGGCGCGTCAGATGAGCTGACGATTAGCGCGTCTGGTGAGGTGACGCGCACCACGGTCGCGCCGTATGGAGACAACTGGGCGTGGACTAACGACCTCAGCCCCGGATTTCCGATCGAGGGCCGGACCTTCGAGGAATTCCTGCAATGGTTCGGTCGCGAAACGGGACGGCCCGTCGAATTCGACGCGGAATCAAGTCGCCTGCTGGCTGCGAGCACGCGCTTGAGCGGAAATATCGCCGGCATGCGGCCCGATGCAGCCCTGCAGGCAATCGCGGCGAGCACGCGCTTTGTCTGCGACCTGTCCGATCCTTCGCGCGTGCAAGTTGCTGTTTCGCCGGCGGGTTCCCTGTCAGCGGGCGATGTTAAGCTGCGCAGCGATGCGCAAGCTCCGGGCCCCACCTTGCCGGTCACGAAAGACTGAATCCCACGGCCGATGTGCGGCGAGCGGCGCGTGCCTGACGCTTGTCGCGATCGTCCTGCTCGTCATCGCTGGCACCGCAACAGCGGCAGCGATCGGCGACTCGTTGACGGACGCGCTGCACGAGCTGCAGCGTACCGGCGTCCGCGTCATCTTCAGTTCGCAAGCGGTTACGCCGGATATGCGCGTGCTTCGCGAGCCCACGGGCGGCAGCCCGGAAGAGCAGCTGCGTTCGCTGCTCGCGCCGCATGGACTCGGTCTGCAACCTCTGCCCGGAGGCGGCTGGGTAGTTGTCGCCGAGCCTCCGTCACGGCCCGCGCCGCTCGACGTCGCAGTAACGTCCGAACCTGACGGCGCGCCAGTGCGCGGTGCGGTCGTCTCCATCCCGGAAATGAAGCGCGTCGCCCGAACGGACCGCAAGGGACGCGCACGCATCAGCGACCTGACTCGTGCGACCTACACGGTGGTCATTCACGCCGAGGGCTTCGTTACGGCGGTCATCCAACGCGATGAGCATACCTCCCGGTCGCCGGAACCCCTCGCCGTCCGCCTCGCGCTCGATCCAAGCCAGCTCGCCGAGGTCATCGTGCAAACAAGCCGTTATGGCTCCGGCGGCGAGAGCTTCGGGGCAAGGACCAATCGATCGCGCGCCGAACTCGAAGCATCACCCGGAACCAATGAGGACGTGGCCCGGGCCCTCCAGCAGCTGCCGGGCGCCGCGGCTGGCGGATTCTCCGCGCGAACGCACGTGCGCGGCAGTCGAGACAACGAGACGCTCTTCCGCTATGACGGCGTCACGCTCGTGGACCCGTATCATCTGAAGGACTTCCAGGGCCTCTTTAGCGCCATCGACCCCGCCAACACGCAAAGCACCGCTTTCTGGACGGGCGCATTCCCGATCGAGTACGGCCAGCGCACCGGCGCCATCGTCGACATCGAACCGCGGGAAATCTCCGCGCGCACGGCGGAGCTTGGCATCTCGGTGCTCAATTCGAGCTTTCTGTTTGGAACCCCGTTCGCACAGGATCACGGCACGGTCTTTGTGAGCGGCCGGGTGAGCAACCTTTCACAAATCTCGCGGTGGCTCGACCGCGATATCGGTGAGCCTGACTTTCACGACCTCACCGTGCGCGCCACGTGGAATTTCGGCGCGCACACCGAGCTCGCGGCGGGCTTGCTGGCGCTCGCAGATACAATCAATGTCTTCAACACGTCGCGCTCGCAGCAAGCGCGCGCCGACTACGACGACGCCTATACCTGGCTGCGCCTCACGCACGAGTTTGCGCCCGGCCTCTCGAGCACCACGCTCCTCTCGCGAGCAAGCCTGCGCGACCAGAGGTCGGGGCAACTGAATCGCGATGGCATCAGCGTCGGGACGCTCAGCGAGAACGTACATTCCCATTTCAACACGCTGCGCGAGCAGATGGATTGGAGCCTGAATCCAGGCTGGTATTTCACCGCGGGCGTCGAGTTGATTGAGAGCGGCGCAAACTACGATTTTGCGAGTGAGGCGACCTATCTCGAACCGTTCTTCCCCGGACTCGTCTCAACCCCGACGGTGACGCGCAATATCGCTACGACGTCGCAAAGCCGGACGAGTGCGGCCTATGCGAGCGCCCGCTGGCAGATCCTGCCCGATTCAACTGCCGAATTCGGGCTGCGCCGCGACAGCCAGAACCTGCAGGGGGGCGCTTCGGACTCGCAGTGGAGCTTGCGTGCGAACTTCCGCCAGCGGCTCTCACCCGCCACGACACTGCGCTTGAGCTGGGGTCAGTTCTCGCAGGCTCCCTGGGTCTCGGAGCTGCAAGTGGCCGATGGACTCACGAGTCTGCCCGCCGTCGTGCGCATGACGGAAACGAACCTGAGCATCGAGCACGCCTTCGACCGCGGCTGGCTGCTGCGAGCGGAGGCCTATGACAAGCGGGAGCAGGAACCCCTCACCTATTTCGAAAACTCACTCTCCACCCTCGTGCTGCTGCCGGAAATCGAAGTGGATCGAGGGCGCGTCGATTCGAGCGGCGGTCGCATGCGCGGAGTGGAACTGACGCTCGAAACGGATCGTGCCCGCGAATTGAGCGGCTGGCTGAGCTACGCTTGGGCGCGCGCCGATGATCTTGTGGCCGGTAACGACGTGCCGCGCACCTGGGATCAGCGGCAATCGGTGCAGGCGGGGGTCGCTTGGTCGCGCGTGCGCTGGCAACTGTCCTCGGTACTCAACTGGCATAGCGGCTGGCCGTTCACACCACTCGAAGCATCGACGCTCACGTGGACCGATCCGCAATCGGTGACACTTGCCTACGGACCGCGAAGCAGCGCGCGCTACAACAATTTCACCTCACTCGACCTGCGAGCGAGCTACGAGTGGCCATTCGCGCGAGGAACGCTGCAGGCATCGATCGAAATCCGCAATGCCTTCAATCACGCCAACAACTGCTGCCGGACTCTCGCGGTCGAGTCCGCTCCGGACGGCACCAGCGAGCTTGAGGTCGAGAAAGAGGACTGGCTTGGCCTGACGCCGATCTTCGGAGTGCGCTGGCGCTACTGAACTGGGCCGCGGATCCATCACGGGCTTATTCGGCTTGTGCGCGACACCGATTGCTTTCGGCGCAGGCGCCGTCTAACCACTCATACAGGCCCGCTCGTCGCAGCTGCCGTTGATGAATTATTGACAATGCGTCACTTGAACGTCATTGCGCTGCTCGGGCTATCCTACCTGCTCGGGTGGGCTTGGATGCGCATGGGCTGGCTGAAGTTCGGCGAGGACAAGGAGGCGATCGAGGAATTGTTGAAGCGCAAGCAGGCGGGACAGTCAGTCGAAACTCAACAGGATTCCACAGTGCCCGACGCGGCAAGACACTAACGGCTGGCTGAATTGCGGTTCATCACGAAATCCTCGCTGCCGGATCGACCGGACTTCGACACTGGCCCGGTGTGCCGAATCGCCGTGCTCAGGCCCAATCACCGGCTTGGCAACATCGTGTTGCTGACGCCGCTGATCTCGGAGCTCGAGGCGATGTTCCCGGGCGCAGAAATCGAGCTCGTGACCGCCGGGCGGGCGGCGCGTGCCGTGTTCGCCCAGTTCCGTCAGGTAAGCGCCGTACATGCGTTTCCGGCGCGTTCCTATCGGCATCCTCGCGAAGTGCTTCGCAGGCTCCTGGCACTCAAACGGCGCAGATTCGATCTCGCCGTCGATCCCGACGTCCGTTCACGAGCTGGCCGATTCCTGCTGAATCACATCGACGCCCGACACCGAGTCGGATTCCGCTGGGACGTGCGAGCGCGAGATCGAATGCTGACCCACTCCGCCGAGGTCTCCGCAGCACCCTCTCACTTCGCGCACGTGCCGGTTTACCTGATGCGATCCGCCTACACCTTGCGTCCAACGGGCAAGCCGGCGTCTTCGCTTGTGATGCCGACGCTCACACTCCGCCTGACGGACGCCGAGCGACAGTGCGGCGCTGACCACTTGGGAGCTGTGCTCGACTCCTCGCACGCAGGACGGCAGCCATCGATAGGAATCTATGCCAGCGCCACAGGAACCAAGTGTTATCCAGTCGGCTGGTGGCAGGGAATTATCAGAACGCTTAGACAGCTAGAGCCCGGCACGCCGATCGTCGAGTTCGTACCGCACGACGGAGTTGCCCGCCTCGCAGGTGAAATACCGGCGCTGTTTGCCACCGACCTGCGTCGGCTCGGCGCAGCGCTGGCCGGAACCTCCCTCGTCGTGAGCGCGGATTGCGGAATCATGCACCTGGCGAGCGCGGCGGGCGCCCGCGTCCTCGGCCTTTTCAAGGCTACCGAACCCGCCCGCTACGGTCCGTATGGCGCCGAGAGCGAAGGAATCCTGGCATCCGACGCGCACCCGGACGCCGTAGTCAGGCGCATCCGCGCGCTGTGCCGGGCCGGCGCACGCCCCGCACGCATCGCTGCCAGATGATCATTGGAACATAGCACTGGCGTACACTACGGCCATCGCAAGCTAATCCCCCGCTCCGGTCAAGCGATTGAAAATCGATTGTTTTCCGGCGGTAGCGAGGTCTAACGCCCATGCCGGATGATGGCACCCAGCAGACCCCGCAGTCCCTCGAACCCAGGCAGCTGGACACCGGACTGCCGCAGGAACCATCGGTGCTCGCCCGGATTCGCCACATCAACTTCGGGTGGATCCTGGTGGCGCTCGCCGTGGTCCTCTGGTTCCTGCTGCTCGGCTCACGTCCCCTGTTTCGGCCCGATGAGGGGCGCTACGCCGAGATTCCCCGCGAGATGGTCGCAAACGGTGAGTGGCTCGTCCCGCGGCTCAATGGCCTGGTGTATGTCGAGAAGCCGCCGCTCCAGTACTGGCTGACCGCGACGTCCTTCCGGCTTTTAGGGACGGGCAACTTCAGCGCGCGACTGGTCACGGGCCTTGCGGCGGCGCTCGGGATTGTCTTGATCGGCTGGGCCGCAGGTCGACTCTGGGGTCGGGGAAGCGTGGTGGTCGCGAGCGGCCTGTGTGCTTCCGCTCCCCTCTATTTTCTCGTCGGCCAGCAACTCACGCTCGACATGCTCTTCACGTTCTTCCTCACCAGTGCGCTGGTCGCCTTTTGTGTCGGGCAGTCAGTACGCGAGGAACCGGCGCGGTGTCGCCGCTGGATGCTTGCCTGCTGGGCGGCGATCGCGTGCGCGGTGATGGTCAAGGGCATCGCTGCCCTCGCTATTCCCGGCTTGGTGATAATCGTTTACTCCCTCTGGCAACGCGACAGCAAGGTCTGGTCCTCGGCCCATCTCGCACTCGGACTCGGACTGTGCCTGGCCCTCGTCGCGCCGTGGTTCATCGCCGTCGGCCGTGCGGTTCCGGGCTTCAACGAATTCTTTTTCATCCACGAGCACCTGCTGCGTTACGCGACCCTGAGCGCTCAACGATACGAACCGTGGTGGTTCTTCATTCCCGTCGTGCTCGGCGGCGTTGCACCCTGGATCCCCCAGATCGTCGGCGCCTGGCGGACGCGCAATGAGAAGCGTCCACCGCGGGGAGCCTTCGATGCACGTCGCCTTCTCTGGACCTGGGTCTGGATCATCCTGATCTTCTTCTCCGCCTCGAAATCGAAGCTCCTGCCGTACGTACTGCCGGTGATACCCGCGCTGGCATTGCTCGTGGCGGGCAGCAAAGCGCGCTTCAATGTCCGTGAGGCCCGGTTGAGCGCTATCATCACGCTTATCGTTGCCGCAGCCATCGGGATGGGCCCCGTGATCTTCCGATTGGTCGCGCACAAAGAAACACAATCAATGCTCCTCAATCTCACCACGCCCGGCCTGATCACAACTGCGCTCGTGCTTGCTCTCGGCGGCGCCGCCGGCTGGTGGCTGACGCAGCGGCAGAGCGCCGGCGCGGGTCTCGCCAGTATTGCGATCGGCTGGTTTGCCTCGATCGCGCTTCTGGTCGGCTGGGTGGCGGCCGCTGCCAGCCCGCTTTATTCGAGCGAATCGCTGGCCCGCGCCATCAATGCGCGGGTGCCACCGCCAACGCATGTCTACAGCGTCGGGTACTACGAACAGACCCTGCCGTTCTATCTTGGCCACACGGTCGAGGTCGTCGACTTTCGCGGTGAGCTCGACTTCGGACTCAGGCTCGATCCCTCGCGGGCATTCACGCTCGATTATTTTCGCAAGCGCTGGCAGGCTGAAGCGGACAGCTGCGCCGTCATGCCGGGCCGCACCTACGATGCACTTGCCGGCACCGGTCTGCCGATGAAGGTGATTCGCCGCGATCTGCGCTACGTTCTCGTGGCCCGCCAATGAGCCGCACGGGCTTCGTCCTGGTGCTGATCGGCGTGCTGCTCAACGCCTTCGCCCAGTTCTGCCTGAAAGCCGCAACTCAGGTGACGGGACCGATCGCGTTGAACTCCGGCGGCATTACATCGGGTCTCGGGCGCATCGCGACCATCCCCTGGTTCTGGGCCGGCGGTGCCTGCTACGCGCTCAGCATCATCGTCTGGGTCCTCGCGCTGTCGCGGGTTCCCGTCACGATCGCCTATCCGATGCTCTCGATCGGCTACATCGTGAACGCGCTCGCCGCGCGCATGTGGCTCGGGGAATCGCTCGGCGTCACGAAGATCGTCGGCATCGGCATCATTATTATCGGTGTGTTCCTCCTCGCCCAGTCGCGCTCCCCAGCGGTCAGTCCATGACGCTCCCGTTCCTGCCGTTCGCACGCCCGGACATCGACGCAGAGACCATAGCGACTGTCGTCGACGTATTGCGATCGGGCTGGATCACGACCGGCAAGCACGCGGCGAAATTCGAGGAGCAGCTTTCGGCATTCGCGGGCGGCCGTCTCGTCCGGGTTTTCACTTCGGCGACGGCCGCACTCGAGATCGCACTGGAGGTCGCCGGTATCGGAGTGGGCGATGAAGTCATCGTGCCGGCGCTCAGTTTCGTTGCGAGCTCGAACGTGGTGCTGCGAGTCGGTGCGCGGCCGGTGTTCGTGGACGTCGAGCTCGGTTCGCGCAACGTCAATCTCGATCTCATCGAGGCGGCCATTACCAGCAAGACCCGGGCGATCATGCCCGTGCACTACGCGGGACTGCCCGTCGATATTGACCGCCTGTACGCGCTCGCCGGGAAGCACAAGCTCCGCGTCATCGAGGACGCCGCCCACGCGATCGGCAGCCGCTGGCGCGGCAGCCCGATCGGCAAACTCGGGGATCTCGTCTGCTTCAGCTTCCATCCCAACAAGACGATCACCTCGATCGAAGGCGGCGCGCTCGTGCTGTCGAACGCTGAAGAAGCCGCGCAGGTCGAGCTGCATCGCTTTCATGGACTCAGGCGCGACGCGAACGGCGAATCCGAGGTGTACCTTGCCGGCGGCAAATCGAACCTGACGGATGTCGCCGCCGCCGTCGGCCTCGGCCAGCTCGCCCGTCTCGCAGAGTTCGTGGGCCGTCGACAGCATCTCGCGCGACGGTATCTCGCGGCGCTCAACGATTGGCGCATCGGGGAACTGCCGGATGCGGGCGACGACGGCCACAGCTGGCACCTCTTCACGGTGTTGCTGCCCTTCGACCGCTTGGGGCTTACGCGTGCCGGATTCATCCAGGCCATGCGGGCACTTGGCATCGGCATCGGCGTGCACTACGAAAGCATGCCGTCCTTCAAACTCTACCGCGATCTCGGCTATCGGGCGGAAGACTATCCCCACGCCGCGCGCATCGGGCGCGAGACCGTGAGCCTTCCCCTGTTCCCCGCCATGACCGATGCCGACGTCGATCGCGTTTGCGATGCATTGCGGGCGGTTGCGCGGCGATGAACATGGCAGCCGAACCGAAAAGTCAGTCCTTGCGGCTGCGGCCTCCGCCCCCCGTGCTGTCGGTCGTCATTCCCGTGTTCAACGAGGAAGCCTGCCTGCCAATGCTCTTCGAGCGCCTGTTCAAAGCACTCGATGCCACCGGCATGACGTATGAGGCCGTGTTCGTGGACGACGGGAGCTCCGATCGTTCGGCGGCACTCCTCAGAGGACAGTTCGAGCGGCGCCCGGCCGAGACCCACGTGGTACTCCTGCGGCGCAACTTCGGCCAGCACGCGGCGCTGCGCGCCGGTATTCGGCACACGCGCGGCCGCTACGTCGTGACGCTCGACGCGGACCTGCAGAATCCACCCGAAGAGATCGCGACAATCGTCGCCCAGCTCGAGGCGGGATTCGATTGCGTGGGCGGCGTTCGCAGCGACCGCGATGATTCCTGGTTTCGCCGTACAGCCTCGCGTGCGGTGAACTTGCTGCGCGAGCGCACGACGCGCATCCGCATGAGCGATCACGGCTGCATGCTCCGCGGTTATCATCGTTCGCTGGTCGATGTGCTGAACCAGCTGCAGGACGTCAACGCCTTCCTGCCGGCGCTTGCCTATACGCTCGCGGCGCGGCCGACCGAAATCGAAGTCAAACACGAAGCGCGGGCGGCGGGCACGTCGAAGTACTCCCTGATGCAGCTCGCGCGACTCAACTTCGACCTGATGACCGGGTTCGGCATCGCGCCACTGCAGTTCCTGTCCGTCATCGGCGTCGCATTGTCGGGAGTCTCGGGCGCATTGATGCTGGTGCTCGTCGTGCGGCGGCTGACCCTCGGTCCCGAGGCGGAAGGCATCTTCACGTTGTTCGCCTTCGTGTTCTTCTTTCTCGGTTTCGTACTCCTCGGCATCGGACTCCTTGGCGAATTTGTCGCGCGCATCTATCAACAGGTGCGCAATCTCCCGATGTACCTGGTCGGCGCCGTCATCGAGGAAAAATCGGACGAGCGGAGCGACGAGCCGTGACGCGGGTCGTCGCGTTCGCCTACAGCGAGGTCGGCCACCGCTGTCTCAAGGTGCTGATCGATGCAGGCGTCGACATTGCGTGGGTCGTCACGCATCGGGACGACCCACATGAGACCCGCTGGTACGGCAGTGTCGCGGAACTTGCGGCGAATGCGGGCCTCAGGGTCACGGAATACGAGACGCTGAGCGCGCCCGAGTGTCTGCGGACGTTACGCGGCATTGCACCGGATTTTCTGTTTTCGTTTTATTTTCGCCGCATGTTGAGCCCCTCCCTGCTCGCGACAGCACGGCGCGGCGCACTCAACATGCATGGCTCGCTCCTGCCTCGTTATCGCGGCCGTGCTCCGGTCAACTGGGCGATCGTGAACGGCGAGCCCCGCACGGGCGCGAGCCTGCACTACATGACGGAAAAGCCGGATGCGGGCGACCTCGTGGACCAGGAAGGAGTCGACATCGGCGTCGACGACACGGCCCTCGACGTGTCGGTCAAGGTCGCGGCCGCCGCCCAAACCGTCCTCAGGCGCTCCCTGCCACGGCTCATTGCGGGCGACGCCGCGCGGCTGCCGCTCGATCTTGCGAGCGGGTCCTACTTCGGCGCACGGACCGCGGCCGATGGCGAGATCGACCCGGGAGCTCCCGCCTGGAACATCCATAATCTCGTGCGCGCCGTTGCCCCGCCCTTTCCGGGAGCCTACATCGACCTCAGCGGGCATCGGCTGCAACTCCTCGGATCGCACTGGTGCAATGAAGCAGCCGCCGCACCCGAGGCAACGCCCCGGCTCTATGCGAGCGGCGGCCACCTTTATCTCGACTGCGTCGATCGCCGCCGCCTTCATATCACGAGCGCAGCGATCGACGGCGAACCCCTGGACGCAAGAACCCTCGACCTGCGGTTCGGGCAGCTGCTGCTGTCCCGGCCCGCCCAAACCGTGAGCGCACCCGCATGAAGCGACTACTGATCCTCGGCGTGAACGGCTTCATCGGCCATCACCTGAGCGCACACCTGCTGCGCACGAGCGACTGGCACGTGTATGGCATGGACCTCGAAAACGACCGGGTCGCCGCCTTCCTCGAGCACCCGCGCTTTCACTTCTGCGAAGGCGACATCACGATTCATCGCGAATGGCTCGAGTATCACGTGCGCAAGTGTGACGTCGTGCTGCCGCTCGTTGCGATCGCAACGCCGGCGACCTACGTTAGTGCGCCGCTCAGGGTCTTCGAGCTCGACTTCGAGGCGAATCTGCCGATCGTGCGCCTGTGCGCGAAGCACAAGAAGCGGATCGTGTTTCCGTCGACTTCCGAACTCTACGGCATGTGCACGGATGCGGAGTTCGACCCTTACGAGTCGAATTTCGTGCTCGGCCCGATTCCAAAGTCGCGCTGGATCTATTCCTGCATCAAGCAGCTGCTCGATCGCGTCATCTGGGCCTATGGCACCGAGGAGCGGCTCGATTTCACGCTGTTCCGGCCGTTCAACTGGATCGGCCCGGGCCTCGACAACATCAACGCGCAAAAGGAAGGCAGTTCGCGCGTCGTCACGCAGTTCCTCGGTCAGATCGTGCGCGGCGACAACATCACGCTCGTCGACGGCGGCCGGCAGCGCCGCTGCTTTACGAGCGTCTACGAAGGCGTCGACTGTCTTGCGCGCATCATCGAGAACAAGGGCGGCATCGCCACCGGCAAGATCTACAACGTCGGCAATCCCGTGAACGATCATTCGGTGCGGGAGCTTGCGGAGATGCTCCTCGCCATTGCAGCCACGATGCCGGAGTACCGGGAACGCGCGCGGCGCATCCAGCTCGTCGAGCGCAGCGGGAGCGAGTTCTATGGCACGGGCTACCAGGACATCCAGACACGCGTCCCGCGCATCACGAATACGCGCGAGGAGCTCGGCTGGGAACCGCACACGACTCTCGCCGAGTCGCTCGCGGACATCATGAAGAGCTACGCCCCGAATGTCGTCGAAGCCGGACGGCTGATCGAGGACGAGACGCACGAGTCTGTCGCCCCGGTGGAAAGGCGCCACCACGACGAAAAGCGCAATTAGCGCCGAACGTCTGAGAGCGCCGGCCGAGCCGCGTTCGATGCAGCGCATTGCCCTCAAGATCGATGTCGATACGCTGCGCGGCACGCTCGAGGGTGTCCCGGCCCTGGTCAACGTGCTGAAGGACGCCGGATGTGGCGCCTCCTTCTTTTTCAGCGTCGGACCCGACAATACCGGCCGGGCCCTGCGCCGTGTTTTCAGGCCCGGCTTCTTTTCCAAGGTCCGCAGAACCTCGGTGCTCCGCCACTATGGATTGCGCACGCTGACGCGTGGACTCCTGTGGCCGGGTCCCCGTATCGCGCGGCGCGCCGGCCATGTCATGCGCCAGGTGCGTGACGCGGGATTCGAGGTTGGCGTGCACACATACGATCACGTTCGCTGGCAGGACCAGGTGGCGCAGCGCGGACCCGAGTGGACGAGCCGCGAGCTCGCGCGCGCGTACCTTGAGTTCCGGGACGCGCTCGGTACACCGCCGGAAGCGCACGCGGCGGCCGGCTGGCAGCTGAACGAGTCGACGCTCTGGCTCGAAACGCAGATGAAGTTCCGCTACGCGAGCGATACGCGCGGTCACGAACCGTTCCTGCCGTCGTGGGGCGAGACCAAAGGGGCGTGCCCGCAGCTCCCGACAACCTTGCCAACGCTCGATGAACTGATCGGCGTCGACGGGCTGACGCCCGAAACCGCGGCGCTTCAGATCGTGCGGCTCGCGGGCGAGACATTGCCCCACGGGCACGTCTTCACGCTGCATGCGGAGCTCGAAGGCATGGCCCTCAGGCAGAACTTCGAAGCAATGCTCAGAAACTGGCGCGCTGCCGGTTTTAAGCTCGTGACCCTGCGGGAACTCCTGACGACGCTCGATACCCGAACCTTGCCGCGCCATGAGATCCAGATGCAATCCATCCCTGGCCGCTCGGGACTCCTGGCGATCCAAGGGCCGCGATGTCCCTGATCTCGCGCTACGTCTTCCGGGAGTTCCTCACAAACTGGTTGGGCGTCGCGATTGCGCTTTCGGTGATGGTGTTCGGCAATCAGTTTACGCGCGCCCTCGAGCGCGCCGCGGAATCGAGCCTGCCGAGCGACATCGTACCGAACCTCGCGTTCGTCACGTTCATGCAGAGCATTGCCATTATCGCGCCGATGTCGCTCATGCTCGGGATCGTGCTCGCGTTCGGGCGGCTCGGCCACGACGGCGAAATCACCGCAATCCGCGCGACTGGCGTCAGCATCTGGAAGTGCTCGATCGGCATCGGCGCATTTGCGCTCATTTTTTCCGCCGGACTTGCGTGGCTGACGCTGGAGCTGGCGCCCGCCATGGCTCAGCGCGAACAGGCGACGCTCGGGGCTGCGTTCCGGCGCGCACAGCTCGCTGCATTCGAACCTGGGCGGTTCACGCAGGTCCCAGGCACGCAGATCGTCGTGCATGTGACAAATGTCGAGGCCGATGGAACGCTGCGCCGGGTGCTCTTCACCCGACGGATCGGGGACAAAGTGGAAGTCGTCACGGCAGAGCGGGCGCGCTATCGATTCAACGCCGAGGACGGGCATGTCGAAATCGCTGCCGATACCGGCGTTCGCGTCGAGGGGCGCCCGGGACAGCTCGCCTCCCGTCAGATCAATTTCGAAACCTACACAACGCAGCTGCCGCTGCATGACATCCAGCGTACGCGCTTCAGTCGCGACGTGGTCACATCGAGCGCACTCATGCGATCCTCCCGACTCGACGATCGGGCGGAACTGCAATGGCGCTGGTCGATGCCGCTCATGTGCTTCGCACTGGCGCTGATCGCCCTGCCGATGTCGCAGCTGCGGCCGCGCCAGGGCAGGTACGCACGGGTTGCGCCGGCTTTGCTTGTCTTCTTCCTCTACGTCAATCTGCTGGCGGGAAGCCGGAGCGCTGTCGCTCGCGGAACGCTCTCCGCCCTGCCCGGATTGTGGACAATCCATTCGGTCATGCTGCTCGGCGCGGTGGCGGTCTTCATGGCGCTGCGCTGGTGGCGCGGCGCGCGGGCGCTCCGATGATCCTCGCCCGCTACATCGTCCGGACTCTGCTGGCGCACATGCTGACCGTGCTCGCGGCGCTTCTCGCACTCATTACGGTTTTCAATTTTCTCGAGCAGCTCAATGATGTCGGCGTCCGCAACTACACGCTGCCGGCGGCGGCGCTCCATGCGCTCATGCTCGTGCCCTCGTGGTTCATGAATTTTGCGCCGGTCGCCGCCTTCCTTGGAGCTCTCACTGGTCTTGGGCGGCTGCAACAGGACAGCGAACTTACCGCAATGCGCGCTGCCGGCTGGCCGATCGGGCGCATTGCCCTCGTTGCAGCGTGCGCTGGAACGGCACTGGCACTGACAGCCATGCTCGCGGGGGAATTCGTCGCTCCGCGGCTCGCCCAGGCTGCGGATCGGATGAAGGCGGAATTGCGCTTCGGAGCGCAGCTGTCCGCGGGCAGCAGCGGTTGGTGGACGATGGATGGCTCACGCATCGTCGGAATTGATCGGCGGCCCGGCTATCCCATGGTCACGATCATCGAGCTCGGCGCGGACGGTAACGCGGCGGCTCTCGGCGAGGCGCAGGACATCCGCCAAGCCCCGGACGGTACCGTGACCTATCTCGGTTACCAGGAGACCCGCTATTCCACCGCCGGCACGCGGATCCGAAAATTCGCGGTGCTGCCGGAGAAGAGTCTCGCCGTCGCCTCGCTGCTGCGGCTATCGCAGGGCACCGCGCGATTCGCATCGCTCAGTCAACTGATTGCACGGCGCCGCCAACTCGAGCGCGCGGCGCTCGACACCCGGGAAACCTCCTACGAGCTTAACGAGCGTCTCGCTCGCATGGTCACCTCGCCGTTTCTCGTGCTGCTCGCCGTGCCCGTGGTCCTCGGCGTGCTGCGCTCGAGCCGCCAGGCCGCGCGGCTCGTACTCGGTCTCGCCATCGGCTTTGCGTTGGCCATGGCCCAGGACATCGCTCACAGTCTGGTCGTCGTGCTGCATGCTCCGCCGATACTGCTCGCATGGACGCCGGCGATGCTCACATTCATCGCCGCCATCCTGCTCGTACGCCGACTGCAACCAGCCGCGAGAACCGATTGATTTCACGTGACACTCCGCTCCAGGAATTGATGCCGAACAGGACCGACTCGCGCCCTGCGTTCCCGCTTAGCGCTTTGCTCCTGTGCGCTCTGGTGTCTGGCTCTGCATCCGGGGCTGACGCGCCCGCCATCAAGCCTCCCCCGACACCCGCCGAACTCGCTGCACCCGGCCTCGTCATCGGCGACATCACGATCGACAACCAGAACATCTTCAACCTCAAGGACCCCCAGGAGGACAAGTCGCTCTACCGCCTGGCGGATCGCCTTCACATCAAGACCCGCCCGAAAGTGATCCGCGATCAGCTGCTCTTCCACCCGGGAGATCCATACTCGGCGCGCCTGTTGGAGGAATCGGAGCGAATCCTGCGGTCAGCCCGGTACTTCTACGACGCTTCCGTGCGTCCAGTCGCCGTCCACGACGGCAAGGTCGATGTGGCGGTAACCACGCGCGACGTGTGGACGCTGAACCCCGGAATCTCATTCGGCCGTCACGGCGGCAAGAACACCGGCGGCATTGAACTCGAAGAGCTGAATGCCTTCGGTACCGGGATCTCGCTGTCGGCCGGCCACAAGGTCGAGATCGATCGCACGGAGACGACCTTCGAGGTGGAGGATCCCCACGTCGGCAGCAGCTGGTGGTCATTGCAAGGCCTCTATTCGTCGAACAGCGACGGCTACCGGCGGGAATTCTCGGGCGAGCGGCCCTTCTATGCGCTCGACACGCGCTGGGCGGCGGGCCTGAGCGTCTTCGACGACGACCGCATCACTTCGCTCTATGACCTCGGCGAGATCGTCGATCAGTTCAACGAACATCGCCGCTTCGCCGAGGGCTACGGCGGCTGGTCGCGAGGATTGCGCGACGGCTGGGTGCAGCGCTGGCGCTTCGGTGCGACCTACGACGACAGTGAATTTGCTCCAACCCCCGAGTGGACGGGCACGACCACGGTGCCGGACAATCGCAAGCTCGTCTATCCGTGGGTCGAATTCGACCTGATCCAGGACGATTACCGCAAGCTCCGCAATCGCGATCAGATCGATCGCACCGAGGATTTTCATCTCGGCACGCGGGCGCGCGTGAGGCTTGGCTGGTCCGACACTGCGCTCGGCGCGGACCGCTCGGCGCTGATGTTTGCGGCCGGGCTGGATCACGGCGCCGCGCTTTCCGACTCGGTGACATTGCTATCCGGCCTGGGATTCGGCGGCCGCCTCGAAAGCGGCACGTTGCGCAATACGCTCGTCGGCGGCGCCCTGCGCTACTACAACAAGCAGTCCGACCACTTTCTCTTCTTCACGACCCTCGAAGCAACGTACGGTCGCAATCTCGATCTCGACAATCAGTTGCTGCTCGGCGGCGACAATGGGCTTCGGGGTTACCCACTGCGCTATCAGGGCGGCGATACGCGGGCCCTCGTGACTGTGGAGCAGCGCTACTTCAGCGACTGGTATCCGTTCCGCCTGTTCCGCATCGGGGCCGCGGCGTTCGTAGACATCGGCCGGACCTGGGGCGAGGCGCCGGTCAATACGCCAAGTCTCGGCCTTCTGAAGGATATAGGCGTGGGCTTGAGGATCGGCAACAGCCGCTCGGGGCTCGGCAATGTCATCCATGTCGATGTCGCCTTCCCGCTCGACGGAGACCCGTCGATCAAGAACGTGCAGTTCCTCGTCGAAACGAAGCAGCGCTTCTAGCACGCGATCCCGCAGGATTCCCGCAATATGTCGGCGCCCGAGCAAGCACGTCGCACCTGGTTGAACCGCACCGTCGTCGGTGTCGGGCTCGCGTCACTCTTCAGCGACTGGTCGCATGAAATCGCGACGACGCTGATGCCGGCGTTCATCGCCACGATGGGCGTAGCCGCCGCCTGGCTCGGACTCATCGAAGGTGTATCCGACGGTGTCGCGAGCTTCACGAAGATGGCGTCCGGCTACTACACGGACCGCCTCAAGCGCCGCAAGCCCATCGCAATCGCCGGCTATGTCATCACGGCGCTCGGTACCGCAGCGTTCGGCCTCGCGACGAGCGCGTGGCACGTGCTGATCGCGCGCTCAGTCGCGTGGCTGGGTCGCGGCGTACGCACGCCCGTCCGCAAAGCCTTGCTGGCAGGATCCGTCTCCCGGGAGAGCTACGGCCGCGCATTCGGATTCGAACGCATGATGGACACCTGCGGCGCGATCGTCGGGCCGCTGACCGCGCTTGTCCTGCTGCAACTGATCGGCACGCGCTACCCGGCGCTCTTCGCACTCACGCTGATTCCGGGATTGCTGGCTGCCCTCATGATCGCGTGGGTCGTGCGCGAGAAGGCACGTACTCCGGTCGCGCATATCAGCTTCGGCGAAAGCCTCAAGGCGTTGCCGACCCGCTATCGCCGGTTTGCGGTCGCCGTCGGCCTCTTTGGCATGGGTGACTTTGCGCACACGCTCCTGATCCTGCTCGCAATCGAGTCATTGACTCCGGCCTGGGGCACTGCAAAGGCAGCGACGTTCGCAGCAGGGTTCTATGTCCTGCACAACGTCATTTATGCAGCGTGCTCGATGGGCGCCGGCTGGCTCGCAGACCGTCTCGACAAGAAGCGAGTGCTCGCGGCCGGATACTTTATCGCGGCCCTGATGGCGCTGGCGGTCATCGCGCTGCCACTCAATGCCGGAGTGCTCGCCGCCATCTTCGCCGTCGGGGGCCTTTACGTTGCCATCGAGGAAACGCTGGAGGATTCGCTCTGCGCCGAGCTCGTAAGCGATGAGCACCATGGCATGGCCTTTGGCACGCTCGCCACGGTGAACGGGATCGGGGATTTCGCGTCGAGCCTCATCGTCGGTGTGCTTTGGGCGTCGTTCGGGACATCCGTAGCGTTCGCTTACAGCGCCGTACTCTTTCTCGCCGGCGGCCTGCTGATTCTGAGGCTCGCGTCGTCTGCCGGACGTTGATCCGCAGACCGGATCGAGGCACGATCGCTAGGGGCCCGGCGGATGAAACCGCTTCACGCCTCCATAGCCGAGAGCGACGAAGAGCGCGAACACGTTCAAATAGAGAGCGAGCACCGCCGTCACGACGTAGATCGTGCGCCAGCGGCCGGCGAGGTGGAAGGTATAGAGGGCAAGCAGCGTCACGGCAAGCACGGCGAGCGAGATGGCGCCCACGATGTGCGGCGGCCCGATCGCCACGGAATGAAAGAGAAAGCCGGTCACGCTCGTCGCAATCGTCGTGATGAGGAAGACCGCCGTCCAGCCCGCGAGCCGCTTCGCGGTCCACATGCCATAGACCACGACGACTCCGGCGGCGATGCCGATCAGGCTGATCACGACGTGAAGCAGCGTAAATGTCATGGACGCCCTGCCTCGGCAGCAAGTCTCGCGACGGCCTCGGCCGCGATGTCCATCTCCTCTGTCGTATTGTAGTGCACGGCGCCGATGCGCAGCACGCCGCCCGCATCGGCGAGGCCAAGCCGCTGCACGACGTCGACAGCGTAGGAATGTCCGCTCCACGCGCAGATGCCTTGGCGAGCCAACGCCTGGTCCCACGTGTCCGGATCAATCCCGGCTTTTGAAATTGAGACAGTGGGGACGCGATGCCCTGGAAAAGTGCAATCGGTGACACCGTGGATCCGCACGCCGGCGATCGCACCGAGGTTCGCGATCAGCCGCGCGCTCAATGTCTGCTCGTACGCAGCGATTGCAGCCATCGCGGCATGCAACGTGCGGCGGCGCCCCGTCATGCCAACCACCTGCGGTATGCGGTCCGCCGCCATCGTAGTCCCAAGCCACTCGAGATACTCGATCGCGCCGAGCGTGCCTGCCTGCCCTTCAAGCGACGGCGTACCCGTTTCGAACCGGCCGGGCAGCTCGTTGGCCGAAGCTCGAAGCTTGTAGGGCCGAAGCTCCTCGAGCAGAGCTTCGCGGGCCCAGAGCACACCCTGATGAGGACCGAAGAACTTGTACGGCGAACAGGCGAGCACGTCACAACCGATGCCCTGCACATCGATCGGACCATGCGGGGCGAAGTGCACGGCGTCGACGAACGTGAGTGCCCCGGCCGCCCGTGCCTTGCGGCAGAACGTCTGTACATCGTTCACCGTGCCAGTGAGATTGCTGGCAAGCGACAACGCAGCAAATCTTGTTCGGCCCGACAGGAGCCCGTCGAGCGCCGCGAGATCGTAGCGGCAGCTTCCGGGATCGAAGTCGAGGATGCGAACGAGGAGTCCCCGCTCCTCGGCCATCAGTCGCCAGGGCGTAACGTTGGCGTCGTGTTCCATCCGGCCGAGTACGATTTCATCGCCCTCGCGCAAGTGCAGACCGAGCGAGCGCGAGAGCATGAAGGCGAGCGTCGTCATGTTCGGGCCGAACACGATCTCGCGCGCCGACGGCGCATTCAGCAGGTCCGCCATCGCAAGATGCGCGGCTGCCGAGATTTCCGTCGCTGCGCGCGTCGCCCGGAAGTTGCCGCCGAAATTCGCATTCGAGCGCACGAGCGCCCCCGTCATGCGTTCGACTACCTGCCTCGGAACCTGCGTGCCGGCCGGATTATCGAGATGGATCGCGGCCTTCCCATCATCCAGGATGCCGAGCGCCGGGAACTGCTCGCGCACTTTTCGCACATCGATCGCCATGGCGGCTCCAGATCTCCCTGACAGCCTCCATTGTGCCGCAGCCGCCGGCGTCGGTCATCGCGGATTGCCGGTGCGAAATTGCCAGCTGACCGAAAGGCGCGGCGCCGAATAGTTGAAGGACTCGGATTCGACGCCGTTATCGGCTTCGATGCGGCCGAATTCGTAGATGCCGCGGACGACGATGTAGTTGCTGCGGCTCGGGTGCCAGGCGTAGCCGATGCCCGCCTCGAAGCCGGGGCCATGTCCCTCGCGCGGGGCTGCGGTCGTCAATTCGCTGTCGGTGAGATCGGTAAATCCCGCGGCGGCGTGAAAGAGCCAGCCGCCATCGGCACGCAGGTTGTAGTCGGTCACCAGGAAGAGGTGACTGAGCGAACGCCCCTGGCTCCCATAATAGAGATCGTAGGAGTCGGTGATGATGCTGCCGATGTCCAGACCGAGCAGCCAGTGATCGCCGAAGCGCATGCCGCCGGCGAAATCAAAGGATACGCCGTCCTGAGACCCGCGATCCGACGACGCTCGATCGCCGCCCACCGAAGCGACGCCGGCGCCTGCTTCGAACCACCACCTGGTCCGGCCAGGCGACTCGCCATCCGCCGCCTGGACGGACACCGCGCCCAGCAGCAGCAACCATGCAAGGTATCGTGCTTTCACGCCGCGTCTCCCCGGGCACTGCCGATTGCAGCGTGAGACTGTTTACGCGGCGTGGCGGAGCCGATCCACCTACACCTTACTTACGAATCGGTTGCAGCGTGATTAGCGTCACACGGATCGAAGGTTGACCGGCACGCTCGCCCAACCGCGCAGCGTATTGTTGAGTCGCGGAACCGGCTCGCCTGCGGGTTCAATCGATTTGACGCGCTTCGCGAGCGCCGTCAGCACGACCTCGCCTTCGAGCCGCGCGATCATCTGGCCGACACAGGCATGCACGCCCGCGCCGAACCCGGCGTGACTCGTGGCGTTGCGCCGGATGTCAAAGCGGTCAGGGTCATGCCAATGGCGCGGATCGCGATTCGCCGCGGCGAGGAACATCAGCACTTTCTGCCCTTCGTCGAGCCTTACGCCTGACACCTCGACGGCGCGCGTCGTCGTGCGAAAAAACGTCTGCACCGGCGACTCGAAGCGCAACGCTTCCTCGAAAGCCGATCGCGCAAGCGCCGGCTCCGCGTGGAGCGCCGCCCACTGCGCAGGCTCGCGCGAGAAACACAGGAGCGCGTTGCCGATGGCATTGACCGTGGTATCGACGCCCGCGGTCAGGAGTGACCGCACCAGCAATCCCGCCTCCTCCTCGGTCACGGTTCCGGCATCCGCGGCGGCATAGATCTGCGCACCGAAGCGGCCCGGCTGCAGGGCGTCGCGTCGGCACTGCGACGCGATCCAGGCCGTCACCGGTTCGGCGCGCTTCATCGCCTCGGCGAAGAGCTCGTTTCTCGGACCAAATGCATTGAACGCCATGTTGCCGTAAGGCAGGAGGTTCTCACGCCCCGATTGACCGATGCCGACCGCATCCGGAAACACCCGCAGCGGGAATTGCTCGGCGAGATCCTCGATGGCATCGATGTGACCGCGAGCCACGATAGTCTCGACCAGCTCTTGCGCCACCGCCGTGAATGTCGCCCGCAACTCATTCAGGGCACGTCGCGAGAGCACCGTCGTGATGACACCACGCGTGCGTACGTGCAGCGGCGGATCCGACTCGAGCAGGAGGCTCGGCGGCCGCCAGGGCTTCTCCTTGCGAAAGTCGCTGAGGCCCACGCCCGCCGAGGAGCAGAACGTCTGCCAGTCCATGAGCGTCGCGTGCACCTCGGCGTAGCGAGCCATGCCCCAGATGCCATAGTGCTCGAGCCAAACTACAGGTCCAGCCTCACGCAGTGCCTCGTGCGAGGGATAGGGATCGGTGAGGAATTCCCGGGAGAACGGATCGAGCGGCAGTGCGGGGACGTTGTCTGGACCGGCGATCTGGGACTTCGTCAGGCATTGGCAATACGCGCTATGCAGCGAGCGACTGTCAGGACGACTGCGCCGCGCCGGCGTGAATGGCCATGATTTCGCGCGCCATGTCCGGCGTGCGCGCCCGCGCGATGCCGCATTCCGTCGCGATCCCGAAGTCCTTGACGACTTTGCGCGCCGCCTGCATGCGCCGCCGGGCGCCATCGACGCCGTCTTTGAGGTGCACAAGTCCGAGATAGATTTCGGTCGCCGGCCCGCGTTTGAGATCCTTGAGCGGCGCGAAATACGCTTCATCGTCGCGATTGATCGGCACCGGCAGATGGATCCACTGCACGGCGCGTCCAACGTTCTTCATGATGAGATTCGCGAGCTCGACGATCTTCGTCGTGTCGATTGGATCGACGAAATGCTTGGCATCCATGTCGCCATAGCAGAGGTGAAAGCCGAGCTCGACGTCTTGTGGCACAGCCGCGCCGAGCCGGGCGAACTGGCCCGCGAACACTGCCTCCATGCCGGGAAACGGCGGGAGCCCCGGGAAGCGGCCGTCCCATTGGATCATTTCCACGCAAACGTCCCACTGGATGGCGAGGTCGCGGTGCGGAATTGCTTTCGCGATGCGCTCGACTTCGCGGACCATCGCGCGCTCGTATTCCGGCAGCACGCGCGGAACATCCGGCGCGTTGACGAAGGCGCCGATAACGGCAAGCGGCGTCGGGAGCGAAACCTGGAAGCGGGCTTCTTTCGGCAGGACGCCGCGCTCACGCGCCGCCTTGAAGTCCTGATACGAGATGCGCGCCTCGCGCGCGTAACCGAGTTCGCCGAAATGGATGTCCTCGGATTTCGTGCCGTCCCTGAGCTTGAGCGTGCAAAAGCCAAGGCCGGGTATCGCCGTGTCCGAGACCACCTGCAGGAACCCCGTCGACCGCAGGACCGGGTACTGATAGCTGACCCACAGCCGCCGGCCGCCCACCTCGCCGTCCGGGCATCTCTTTATATAGGGCTTTACGGTCTCGCCGATCGCCGCGAACACCTCATCGACCGTGTCGAGCCCGATGCTGCCGACAAAGTGCACGTGGGTCGTCATGTAGAAGTCCCCATCAGGGCATCGTCGAAAATCGCGACGGCGCGCGTCCAGCCGGCCGACCCACCGCGCACCTTGTGGGGAAAGCATGAGATATAGAAGCCATCGCCCGGCAAGGCTTCGAGGTTATGCAGCTTCTCGAGGTGGCAATAGCCGATGTCGCGGCCGGCCTTGTGACCTTCCCAGAGCAGGCTCTTGTCCCCCGTCTCGCGAAACTTTTTCGCGGTAAATGAAAACGGGGCATCCCAGCTCCAGGCATCGGTGCCGGTGAGGCGTACGCCGCGCTCGAGGAGATACATCGTCGCCTCGTAACCCATGCCGCAGCCGGCGTTGACGTAGTCGTTGTGTCCGTAGCGCGAGCCCGCGCGCGTATTGACGACGACGATATCGAGCGGCTTCAGCGAATGGCCGATACGGGCGAGCTCGGCTTCGACGTCTTTCGCCGTACAAACATAGCCGTCGGGCTGCGTGCGAAAGTCGAGTTTCACGCCGGCCTGGAAGCACCACTCGAGCGGCACCTGGTCGATCGTCATCGACGGCTTGCCCTTGTCCATGGTCGAATGAAAGTGCCAGGGTGCATCGAGATGCGTGCCGCTATGCGTCGTCATGCGCACCCATTCCGCGGCGGCGGCCTCGCCGTCGGGGAAGTCCTCTGCCTTGGTGCCGGGCAGCATGTGCAGGAATTCGCCCATCGTATCCTTGTGCTTCGCGTACTCGATTTTCGGCGCGAGCGCGGGCGGGTCCGAGAGGACATCGTTCTCGAGGTAGATGGAAAGATCGACGAAGCGCCGGGCCATACGACAGCCTAGCCCGCAGGGCCGGATCTGGGGAAATGGCTTTCACCGATGCTGACCATCGGCCGTACCGATGCCACAATGGCCCCATAGAACGGGGGAGTTCCGATGAGTCAACGTATTGCCCTGGTAACGGGCGCCGGCTCCGGGATTGGACAGGCATGTGCCCTCGCACTCGGCCGCGCCGGGTTCACCGTGGTCCTGGCCGGCCGGCGGCGCGATCGTCTGGAAGGGATTGCCCGCGAACTTGGCGAGGAATCGATGGCAATCACGGCGGACGTCACCGACGAAGCTTCCGTCGATCAGCTCTTCGCCACGGTCGAGAGCCGATTTGGCCGCCTCGACGTGCTCTTCAATAACGCCGGTACCGGCGCGCCAGCGCGGCCCTTCGAGGACGTCCGACTCGGGGAATGGCGCGCCGTGCTCGAAACCAATGTCACGGGCGTGTTCCTCTGCACGCGCGCCGCGTTCCGGCTGATGAAATCCCAGAATCCGCGGGGTGGGCGGATCATCAATAACGGCTCGATTTCGGCGACGACGCCCCGGCCGAACATCGCGGCCTATACCGCCTCGAAGCACGCGGTCACCGGTATCACGAAGCAGGCAGCACTCGAAGGACGCCGGCACAATATCGCCTGTGGCCAGATCGACATCGGCAATACGGCTACCGACATGGCGAACCAGATGGCGAAGGGCGTGCTGCAGGCAGACGACTCGGTCAGACCCGAGCCTACGTTCGACGTCAAGCACGTCGCTGATGCGGTCGTCTACATGGCACAGCTACCGCTCGATGCGAATGTACTCACGATGACGGTGATGGCGACGACGATGCCCTACGTCGGCCGCGGCTAGTGCGGACGGCGACCCGCGACAACCCCGACCATGCTGCGTGCGATGGCGAGCACTCGTCGGTCGTCGCCGTGACGGCCGGCGAGTGACAATCCGACCGGCGCCGAGCCGTCCGCGTGACACGGCAGCGAAATCGCGCAGCCATCGAGGAAGTTGACGAGCATCGGATTGCGCAGCATCAGCCGGTTCGCGGCGCCGTAGGCTTCATCCGTTGCCAGGGAATCGATCGGCATGGCCGTGAGGGCCACGGTCGGGCTGATCCATGCGTCGACATCGCCGAGCGAATCCTCGAACGCGCGCTCGATACGAGCCCGGGCATCGATGAGATCGAGATAGTCGGCGGCCGATGTCGTGCCGCCGGCCTCGATGCGCGCGAGGACGCGCGGATCGTAGCTGGCGCGGTGCTGCGCGATGAGGGATCGGTGCCAGGCGTAGGATTCGGGGCCCGAGAATCCCCCCCTCGCATTGATCTTCGGAATTTCGGCGAGCGCGGGCAGCACCCGGTCGACGAGGACGACGCCGGCTTCGGAGAGCCGCGTCAGCGCCTGCTCGACGCTCGAGGCGACCTGCGGCTCCGCATCGTCCCAGACAAGCGTACGCGCGACGGCGAACCGCAAGCCGCGCAGATCGATCGGTTCCGGTACGTCGGCCGGAATTCCCGCCATGATCGCATCGAGCACCGCGCAGCACTCGACGGTGCGCGCCAGCGGACCGACCGAATCGAGCGTCCGCGAAAGCGGCACGCTGCCATCGCGGGGGATGCGCTTCGCCGTCGGTTTGAAGCCGACAAGTCCCGTGAGCGCCGCGGGAATTCGCACAGACCCGCCGGTGTCGGTGCCGATCGAGGCGATCGACATGCCATCGGTGACGGCGATCGCCGCGCCCGATGACGAACCGCCGGGGATCCTGCCGCGCGCACGCTCGAACGGATTGCGCGGCGTACCAAAGTGCGGGTTGATACCGAGCCCCGAAAACGCAAATTCCGTCATGTTGGTCTTGCCGACGATGACGGCGCCCGCACGGCGCAAGCGCGCCACGATTTCCGCGTCCGTGGTGGCGGGCGGACGGCTCGCAAGTGCTCGCGAACCCGCAGTGGTTACTTCGCCGGCAACATCGAAAAGGTCCTTGACGCTGATCGGAAGGCCCGCGAGCACGCCCGGCCACTGCGCTTTCGGCGTTGCATCCCAGGCCTTCGCTTCCTTGCGCGCACGCTCCGCGTAGAGCTGCGTAAACACACGTTGACCCTCCCCTTTGGGGTCCGATGCACGAGCGATGGCCTGCGACACCAGGTCCGAGGATGTAGCCCCACCGCTTGCGAGGAGTGTGGCAGCCTCGGCTATCGTGTTACCCGCTTTCATCGACCCACCGCCGTCATCCGTTCCGCAATCACCCGTGCCGCTTCATCGGTCTCGGCACCGAGCCCCACAATCGCGCCCGCCCGATCCGCTTCGTTCCGGTTCTGGCTCAACTTCCACTTGCCAATGAGCCGCTCGACACCGATCTCGAATCCGACGATCGCTTTCATCATCTGCGCGATGTAGTCCGCGGGCGCGTCGGAGACGTGCCAGCGCTGCGCGCGACCGGCTTCCTGCCCGTCGGTGAGATCCGTCAAAAGTTTCAGGAGCCAGTCCGCTTCATTGCGCCAACGGATCCGGCCGTGTGCATGCACGACCATGTAGTTCCAGGTGGGCACATCCTTGCCGTGCGCGTGCTTGGAAGGGTACCAGTTGGGTGAAATGTAGTGACTTGGCCCCTGGAAGATTGCGAGCACCGCCGCGCCATCGGCGAGCTCGCGATGAACCGGGTTGGCGCGCGCCACGTGGCCGCGCAGCGTGCCGGGGCCGGCAGCGCTGGCATCGATCAGCAGCGGAATGTGGTTCGCGTCAAGCCCTGCCGGACTGGAATGCACGAGCGCGGCAAGCGGATGCGCGCGAATCAGTTCGTGCAGCACCTCGGTGCGGCCTTCGGCGAAATAGGACGGGACGTACATGCAGTGCTCCTCGAGCCTCTACAGCGAAACCTCAACACCGACTTTGCGTCGTCCTGCCTCTGCGTACAGCGCCTCCGCGACTGCGAGGTCAAAAAGGGCGCTGCCCGCAGTCTTGTATGCGGTCGTCCGATGGACATCGACCACCCGGCGGCCGAGCACGAGGTCAGCGATGGGATAGATATCGGCGTCCTTCAGGATTCCCTTCGCGATGGCATTCAGGATATCGCCAACCTCCGATCGCGCGCCCTCGGAGTCGATTGCGAGCGACCCCGCGAGGCGATACACGGAGTCCGGGCAACTCCTGCATCGCCCTTCGATACGAGCCGACACTGATGAAATGCTTGCCATCGAGGAGCGCCGGTTCGTCGGGCAGGACAGGCTCGTCCGCTGTTGTCGCTGCGATGACGACACCGGTGTTCGCCAGCAGCTCGCGCACATCACTGGAGGCGACCACTTCCACCGACGGCACGTGACGGCGAACGGTCGATGCGAAATGCTCGAACTTCGCCGGCGTACGACGGAGCGCGAACACCTTTCGAATGGGCCGCACGGCGCAGGCGGAAATCGCCTGCCAGGTACCCTGCACGCCGCAACCGATGATGCCGACGGAAGCAGTATCGGCTGGCGTCATGTACTTCAGGCCAAGCGCACCAACGGCCCCGGTGCGAATGGCCGTGAGCGCACCCGCATTCATCAGCGCGAGCGGGACGCCGGTGTCGGCGCTCGTCAACAGCATGACGCCGATCGTGACCGGCAATTTGCGCGCGGCATTGCCGGGAACGACGGCAACGAACTTGACGCCTGCGGCGGTGTCGCTCACCGCCGGCATCGCGAGGAAGGTGTTGCCGGCACGCTCGATGTGATGGCGCTGCGGAACGCTGCAGCGTCCCGAATCCTGCGCCCGCAACGCCGATTCAATCGCGGCAACCGCGTCTCGTGGCGCGAGCAGTTCGAAGATTTCGTCCTGGCTGAGAAGAATCACGGGGTTGCGTCGATTCGAATGACGATCTTGCCGACGAAGTTGCCGGCCGCCAGCGTCTTGAGCGCCGCGTCGCGATCGGCGAAGGCAAATACCCGATCGATCACCGGATGGAGCTTGTGCGCCTCGATGAACGCGTTCATGCGCAGAAAATCGGCACGCGAGCCGACGAAGACGCCCTGGGCACGAGCGGTCCTGAGGAGGAGATCGGCCGCGGGCACGGTGCCGTCGTAGCCCGAGAGTCCGCCCACGATCGAGAGCGTTCCCCAGTACGCGAGACTGCGGACCGACTGCTCGAGTGTTGCCTTGCCGCCGACGTCGACGACGAGGTCCGCGCCGTGCCCTGCCGTGATCTCCAGGACGCGATCGCTCCAGGCAGGCGTCGTTCGATAGTTGATGCCGTCCGACGCGCCGAAGGATTTCGCGCGCAGCATCTTGTCGTCGGAGCTGCTCGTGACGATCACGCGCGCGCCGATGGCTGCGGCGAATTGCGTGGCGAAGGTCGAAACGCCACCCGTGCCTTGAACAAGGACCACGTCGCCCTTGCGCAGATTGCCCTGCCCGACCGACGCCATCCAGGCGGTGAGGCCCGCGGTGGGAAGCGTCGACGCCTCCTCGTAGCTCAAGCTCCGCGGTGCGGGCACGACGGCGTTCTCTTCGAGTACGATGAGGTCGCCAAAGACTCCGTCGACCGAAGCGCCGTGCGCCTTTGAAAGCTTCTCGCGCGATGGCGGACCGTCGGCCCAGTCCTGGAAGTAGGTACTCGTAACGCGCTGCCCGATGCGCGCGCTGCGAACGTTTCGGCCGATGGCGACCACGTCGCCCGCCGCATCCGACGCCGCGACCAGACCGCTACGATCGTGACTCGGATCCGGCTCGAGAATTTCAAGATCGCCGCGATTGAGAGCGACGGCGCGCATCTGGACGAGCACCTGGTGTTCACCGAGCGCCGGCACCGGCGCTTCAACGAGGCGCCAGCGATAACCGGCGTCCGATTTCTCGAGCACCACCTTGCGCGTCGATGCCGGCGGCGGCGCAATAGCGGCGTGGACGGATCCGGCGCAGGCGATGAGCAAGGCCAGGACGAACAGGCTTCGACGCATGACCCCAGAATCTCCGCGGTTCAATGCGCGCCATTCTACCGGGGTAGACTGCGCGCATGCGCGTCATCCGTGCCCGCGAGTATCGCCAGATGCCCTGGAAGAACGGCGGCGGCGTAACAATGGAGGTCGCGGTTTCCCCGCCCGGCGCGGCCCTCGGCGATTTCGACTGGCGCATCAGCCTGGCGCGGGTCGACACGGATGGCCCGTTTTCCCGTTTTGCAGGCATCGACCGCACGCTCAGCATCGTCCGCGGCCACGGAATCGAGCTTGGGGTAGCGGGCCGTGCGCCGGTGACGCTCGGTGCCGAATCCGACCCCTATACCTTTGCGGGCGATGTCGACGCCAGCGCGAGACTCATCGACGGCGCCGTCACCGATCTCAACGTCATGACCCGGCGAGACGCCCATCGGCATGTCGTGCGGCGCCATCGGATTGTCGAGCCGTGGGAACCGAAATTGGTCGCCGCACTCACAGGCATGGTCGTCCTCGAGGGGAACATAACGATCGAGTGTCTGGGAGAGGAAGCAACGCTCGACCCCTTGGACACGGTTCTGCTCTCGCGGGAAGCCGGCACAGCAAGACTGACAACCACCCGCCCAGCGACCGTCCTGCACATCGAAATCGACTGATCGCCGATCGACTATAGGAGCTTAATCAATGAATCCAGCCAATCGAACCGCACTGCTTGCCTGCCTTACCGCCGTGCTCGCCACATTGGGAGCAACCGCGTCGGCAGGCACGGCCAAACCCATGGCGATCTCGAAAGCGATTGTCACGGCCGTCGCCGATGCGGCGCGGCCCGAGGCGGATCGCGCGCGCGACGCCGATCGCAAACCGGAGGAATGCGTCGCCTTCGCGGGATTGAAGCCCGGCCAGACGGTCGTCGATCTGATTCCAGGGGGCGGCTATTTCACCCGCATCTTCAGCGCTGTCGTCGGACCCACGGGTCATGTTTACGCGGTCGCACCACCGAAGCGCCCCGACGCACCAGCCGATCGGCCGGAACCAGCCGCGGCGGTGAAGGAACTGGCCGCGGATGCGCACTACGCCAACGTCTCCGTGAGCGTGCAGCGGGTGGCGGAGCTCGCGCTGCCCGACAAGGTCGATCTCGTCTGGACGTCGCAGAACTATCACGATGTGCACAACGTCCCGAACCTCGACGTCGACGACTTCAACAAGGCGATCTTCAAGTCGCTGAAGCCCGGCGGGATCTACATCGTGATCGATCACGCCGCGGAGCCTGGCTCGGGATTTCGCGACACCTCGACCCTGCACCGAATCGACGCCGAGGCGGTGAAGAACGAAGTGCTGGCCGCGGGCTTCCAGTACGTCGGCTCGAGCGACGTCGTGCGCAACAAGGCCGACGATCACACGCTTGCGGTCTTCGACAAGTCACTGCACGACAAGACGGACCGCTTCGTCCTCAAGTTCCGCAAGCCGAAATGACGCGATCGGGGTCAGACACCGCTGGGGTCTGACCCCGCCTTCAGTCAGCCGACGGCGGTCCGCCTTTTCTTCTCGACATCGTCAAAGGGCAGCGTGTGGGCCGTCGCCGGACCCTTGACCTTCTTGCCGCGCACCTCGAGTCTGGTGCCGTGCACGGCTACCGGAACATCGAGACGTGCGATCGCCATCGATTTCTTCGAGAGCGATGAATACATGCCGCAGGTAATTACGCCGACTTTCCTGCCGCCCGAATAGACCGCGTCGCCAATATCCGTCGCGACCTGACCCTCGACCAGCAGCCCGAAGATCTTGAAGCGTTCCCGGCCCTTCAGCTTGTAATGTTCTTCAGCGCCACGGAAATCCGTCTTGCCCGGACTTACCGTGAAATCGAGCCCGAGCTCCCACAGGGTGTCGCCCGGCGGCTCGTTCTCGAAGGGATACATTTGCGACATGTCGTACGGATAAAAGAGCAGATAGCTTTCGACGCGCAGCATGTCGAGCGTCGAGAAGCAGGTCGGAATGATGCCGAGACTTTCCCCCTCCTCAAGAATCGTGTCCCAGATGAGGCCCGCATCCTCGCCCTTGCAGAAGATTTCATAGCCGCGCTCGCCCGTGTAACCGGTGCGTGACAGGGTGATGGGCCGCCCGAACAGCGTCGCCGGCCGGTGATGAAAGTACCTGAGGCCGCGAATGTCCGGAATATGCCGCGCGAGGTATTCGACCGCGAGCGGGCCCTGCAGCGACAGGTCATGCAGGTCGTCATCCACGATCATCGCGGCATTGCGACCGAGAACACCCTGCGCGAGCGTCTCATGGCCGGCGCCACTGCCGTGCACGACCATCCAGGAATTGGGACCCGTCCTGTAGAGAATGCAGTCCTCGATGAAGTGGCCCGCCTCGTTCAGCATGCAGGCGTACACGCACTTGCCCGGATAGACCTTGCTCACATCGCGCGTCGTCGCCTGATGAATGACGGCCGAGGCATGCGGGCCGACGACGTGCAGCTTCTTCGAGCCCGGACACGTCCATGAGGCCCGCCTTGGTACGAATCGCCACGTGATCGAGCGCCATGTCGTGGCCGTAGGTCCACGTGGTGCCCATGCCGTTCCAGTCCTCGAGCTTCGAACCGAGTGCTCGATGACGATCCGCCAGGACCGAAGTTCGCCAGCTGAGTGCCATGAACGCCTCTCCTTTATATGGGGAACTACTCGGGCGCCCCGCCCGGGCTCGTCGGAGCGCCGTCGTCATACGGAGCGAGCCAGGCGGCTACGGTTTCCCGGTAGCGCGTGAGCCCCTTGTAGTCCGCGAGTGCCGGATGGAGGGACTTCAGGACGCGGTGCATGCGCCGCGCCCACTTCGGGATCGTGACGAGTTCCTGCATGCTGATGAGGTAGGCACGCACGCTGAACACGATGCCGTTGCTCCGTGGCAGACGCCACAGCCCCTGCAGTTCAACGCGCAGATGAGCATCGCCTGCGTTCTCGAGCGTGACACTCGGCGCGATCCGGACCCCACTTGTAGTAGTTCTCCGGAGAGGTGTCGAGCCGCGGATGGATGGTCATGGTCCAGTTCGAGCCGTCGCACCGGCTCATTGAGCCTGCAGATTCAGCAGGTACTTGAGCGCGCGGTCGAAGACCCCGAGTTCATGCGCCACCGGCACGGGTCCGTGCCACTCCTTGAAGGTCATGCCGAGGTCGAAGTCGAGCGACCAGTCGGCCTGCGTCGTGACGATGCCCGCCTCGCACCACAGATCGCCCTCACGCTGATCCATCACCACCCAGTCCCCTTGCGTCTGACGCCCGATGTAGTCGAGCGGCTCCTGTGGCAGGGTCGAAGGATCGCCGAAGGTGAACGCCTGCTCGAGACCGAGCGGCCGGTTCGTCCATTGCCAGCGCGTTCCGTCCCTCTTGAGGCCGAAGTGTTCCGGATAATCACGTGCAAGCGACTCCATGATGAGTTCGAGACAATCCCATTGCGAACTCATCATGTGCGGCAGCGCCTGATAGCGCAGCGGCTCGGCCGCGAGCACGATCGCACGCTCACGGCACTCGGCAACGTAGTGCTCGTCGACGTCGATCGCGAACTCGGTGACGGAGCCCTTCGGCCCCGGCAGATGCGGCTCAATGTTGACAGAGTACATGTACTCGTCTTCCGCGAACGGAAACGGAAAGCGCCGGATCGCGTGCGTCGAGTTGGCGTAGCGGAAGTCGTCGCGAAAGGTTTCGTCGGTCTTGAAAGCCACGTTCATCGAGATTCGCTCCTTCCGCGCCTTACAGATCGAGCACCAGGTTCCGGCAACGCGCGCGTGACACGCAGGGCATGATGAACCTGCCCGATGCCTTCTCTTCGGCGGACAGGAAATGGTCGTTGTGGATCAGCTCCCCGTCGAGCTCCACGACCTTCGTGAAGCAGAAACCGCAGACACCGCCCCGGCACAGATACGGTACGTCGACTCCCGCCGCCTCGATCGACTCGAGCAGACTCTGATCAGGCAGCACGTGCACCGCACGCTTGGAGCGGGCGAGAAACACATCGAAGGCGTCGCCGACCGGTGGCGCACTGAACTGTTCCGAGTGGATGTGGCTGTCGGCCCAGCCGCAGGCGTGCGCGGTCGCGATCACCCGCTCGATCATGCCCGCGGGCCCGCACACATAGACGTGCGTTCCGAGGGGCTGCGAGGACAGGAGGCCCTCGAAATCGATCTGCTCATTGCGGCTGTCGTAGTACATGTGCAGGCGCTCGCTCTCCTCCGCCGCGAGACGATCCGCGAACGCCGCGTGCTCGGGAGCGCGCACGGAGTAGTGCATTTCGTACGGTACACGCGCCGCATGCAGGTCCTGGAGCTGGGCGAGGAACGGCGTGATACCAATGCCACCCGCGATCAGCAGGTGCTTGCGCGCGATCTTGTCGAGCGCAAAGAGGTTCACCGGATGCGCGATCTCGAGCCGGCTGCCAACGCGCACTTCATCGTGCATGAAGTGCGACCCACCGCGCGACTCCTCCATGCGCCGGACGCTGATCTCGTAGGCGTCGAGGTGGCTCGGCCGGCTCATGAGCGAATACGGATTGCGATGCACGCGGTTCGCGCGCCGCATGATCACGATGATATGCGAGCCGCCCGAAAATGCGGGCATCATGCCGCCGCCAACCGGCACGAAAGTAAAGTGCTTGATGAGCGGCGTGACCTGCTCCACCGCCGCGACTTCGACTGCAATGGTCGCAGCGTGCGTCAAACGAACACTTCCTTGACGGGCGGCAGCTCGCCTGGCACCTCGGCATCCGCCATGACGCCCATGTAGGCGGCAAAGCGCCGGGAATAGTGGTCGCGCACGATCAGATGGCGCCCGCAATCGATACAGCACACGATGTTGGTGCGCACGTTCTCCGTCGTGGCACGGCAATGGATGCAGTACACGCGCCGTGCGAGCGTGCCACAGTCCTCGGCCCGGATTTCGTCCTTGTTGAGATTGAATTCGAGCGCGATTTTCATCACGAGCCCGATGAAACTCTCGGGCCCTGCGACGTACAGGCGCGTCCCCATCAACGAAGCTGCCAGAATCGAGCGGAAGTCGGCGAGGAGTTCCGGCACCCGGTCAAAGAGCCGGACGTCGGAGACGATTCCGCCAAAGCGCTCGCCGTGGCCCTCGGCCCGGTCCTCATCCGGTACATAGAGCACGCGTATGCGGCTCGGCGCATCACGGGCTCGATGCCGCAATCTCGGCGAGCACCCGTTGCAGCGGGGCGCCGCCGACGCCGTGGCCCAGCATCAGATGGTAGCGGCCGGCCGCGTCCGCGGTGAGCGGCGCATAGATGGGCTTGCTCTTGATTCCCGTGACGAGCATGACTCGCGCATCCCTCGAAGCCGTAAAGCCGCGGCTGCTTGTCGACCGCTTCGCCCCGTCCCGCGGCCCACCCGCCCCGCCGTCAATAAGAGCCGCGGGGCCATGCGCATGTCAAGAACCCTCTGTTGCATGACGTGAAAAATCAGTGCATGGTGCGTAAACTGCCGCCGGCCCGGAATTTGCGCACGGGGATTGCCTGCCACGGGGTGACAGGCATATTGTGATGCCACAACCGAAGAAGAAGAACGACCAGCGACGGCCCGACGTGGCCGCCGCAAAATACTGAAAACAGACGCCGCGACGGGCGGTCATTGGCCTGCGCACGCGTCCGACCAGGTCCTTCACAGGGGAGCCAAGCGATGGATAAAGACATAACTGCCTTGCAGGTCTTGTTCACGGAGACCTACTACTGGATCACCATCGTCATGATGTTCCTGATCCACGCGGGCTTCTGCATGTACGAGGTCGGCGTGTCCCGGCGCAAGAATCACATGAAGACGTTGATGAAGAACGTCATGGTGATTCCGGTCGTCGGCGTCACGTTTTACCTCTTCGGCTGGTGGCTGTATTCGGCGATGGTGAACGGCCCCGGCATTACCGGCGGCCTCGTGCCGTCCCATTTCGCCGAGCCCTGGAATGAGCTGATGGCAACGCATATGGGCGGCAAACCGCACGGTGCCGACCTGACGGCCGCGGACACGGCGCTCTGGGCGCGACTGAACGGCGTCTTCTGGGGCGCCTTCCTGCTCTTCTCGTGGACCACAGCATCGATCGTTTCGGGATCGATCATCGAGCGCGTCAGATCGGGCGCGTTCTGGCTGATCGCGGTGATGCTCGGTTCGGTCACCTGGATCATCGACGCGGCCTGGGGCTGGCACCCGTCCGGATGGATGGTTCACCTCCTCGGCTACCACGATGCGTACGCCTCGGGCGTCGTACACGCGATTGCCGGCGGTACCTGCCTTGCAGTGTTGCTCAACCTCGGACCGCGTATCGGCAAGTTCAAAGCCCGACGGCACGGCTCGCAACATTCCGCCGCAGAATCCGTGGATGGTCTGCATCGGTCTGTTTCTGATCTACACGGGATTCTGGGGTTTCTACGCCGCGTGCAATATCCCGATTTACGACGTGCAGCCGGGTGATGCGGTCTTCTGGTCGGCGACCAACATCTACCTGCAGCCGACGACGCTGTCTGCGATCACGTTCAATTTCATCATGTCGCTCTGCGGCGGCCTGATGGCGGGCTACATCGTGTCGAAGGGCGATGCGTACTGGACGTTATCGTGCGGCCTGTCGGGCGTCATCGCCTGCTCCGCCGGCAACGACCTCTACCACCCGATCCAGGCGATGCTGATCAGCGCGATCATCGTCGTCATCATCTACAAGATGCATTACTGGGTGGAGCGCAAGTTCAAGCTCGACGACGCGGTCGGCGCGGTCGCGGTGCACGGGTACTCCGGATTCCTGGGGGTCGTCGCCGCGGGATTCGTACTCTGGGGTTATCCGTCGTCCCCGGATGCGCTGCTCGGACATACCGAGCCTTGGGCGCGCATCACACCCTGGGGCCAGCTCGCGGGAGCGATGATCATGTTCTGGGGCCTGGGGTTCATTCCCGGATACATCCTGTCCTGGATCCTGAACAAGTTCGGTCTGCTGCGCGTGCCGCGCGAAGTCGAGCTGGCCGGTCTCGACCATACGTCCATGGCGGCGAACGTACAGGACGACAACGATTTGCGGGCCGCCCTGACGCAGGCAAGCCGCGCTGCGCCGGCGAAGTAACACCGAGGAGAATGAGCCATGACTAACACAGCGCCGTTCAGCAATTGGGACGGCAACATGTTCGACCTCGGGCCGCTGTATCCCATGGTGGGAACGGAGGTAGCACTGGTCGTCCTTTGCGTCGTGTTCTGGGTCGGCTGGCACATCCTGCAGATCCGCTCTGAGAACCGCGAACTCGAAGAGGAAGCTCGCAGGCTCCGCGAGGGCGGCAATCTGCAGAAGGCAATGCAGGACGAGCACACGCCCGAGCGGATGTAAGTCGCTGGGGTCAGACTCCTCCGGGGTCTGACCCCCTTCCCGGTATCCACGACGTGCCGGCGAGCGGCACGCCAGACATCGCGGCCGCTTCGATCGTCAGCGCCGCCAGATCCTCTCTCTCCAGGTGATGCACGTTCTGCTTGCCGCAGGCGCGCGCGATCATCGTGAGCTCCATGTTCAAGGTCTTCAGATAGTTGCGCACGCGCCGGGCTCCGACTTCGGGCTCGAGGCGCTGCTCGAGGATCGGGTCCTGCGTCGTGACGCCGACCGGGCAGCGTCCCGTGTGGCAGTGATGGCAGTACCCCGGTGCCGTCTTCAGACTTGCGATAGTCGGCAACGGCTGAGAGGTGCTGCCCACCCTGGACGTAGGTCTCCGAGTTGCAGCCAAGCGCCATCAGCACCCCCTGCCCGATCGCAACCGCGTCCGCGCCGAGCGCCAGGGCCTTCGCCACATCCGCACCGGTGCGAATGCCGCCCGACACGATGAGCTGTACCTCCTCTTTCACGTTGAGCTCTTCGAGCGCCTCGACGGCCTGCCGCACGGCGGCAAGCGTCGGGATGCCGACGTGTTCAATAAAGGCGAGTTGCGTCGCCGCCGTGCCGCCTTGCATGCCGTCGACAACGATCACATCCGCGCCCGCATGCACGCAGAGCTTCACGTCGTGGAATACGCGCGTCGCGCCAATCTTCACGTAGATGGGCTTTTCCCAGTCCGTGGCTTCGCGCAGCTCCTTGATCTTGATCGTGAGGTCGTCGGGCCCCGTCCAGTCGGGATGGCGGCTTGCCGAGCGCTGATCGATACCTTCCGGGAGCGTGCGCATCTTTGCGACACGCGGGCTCACCTTCTGACCGAGCAACATGCCGCCGCCGCCGGGCTTCGCGCCCTGCCCGATCACGACTTCGATTGCATCCGCCTTGCGCAGGTCATCCGGATTGAAGCCGTACCGCGAGGGCAGGCACTGGTAAACGAGCGTCTTCGAGGACTGGCGCTCCTCCTGTGTCATACCGCCGTCGCCGGTGGTCGTCGACGTGCCGGCCGAGGTCGCCGCGCGCCCGAGCGCTTCCTTCACATGTGCCGAGAGCGAACCGAAGCTCATGCCGGCGATCGTGATCGGAATCTCGAGCTCGATGGGCTTCTTGGCGAAGCGTGTGCCGAGCACGGTGCGCGTCGTGCACTTCTCGCGATAGCCCTCGAGCGGATAGCGCGAGAGCGAGGCGCCGAGAAACACGAGGTCGTCGAAATGCGGCAGACGGCGCTTGGCACCGAGTCCGCGGATTTCATAGAGACCGGTGGCGGCGGCGTGCTGAATGTAATCGAGCACGTGCCGGTTGTAGAGCGCACTCTCCTCGCGATGGAGCAGTTCGGGCGTGCCCTCTGAATGAACGGTCGGCGATTCGATGCTGGGCTGGGTGGCCATGGTCAGTACTCCTGGTCCGCGTCCGCGTTCCAGTGATAGAGCTTGCGGGCGGAACCAACTCGCTTGAATTCTCGGGGATTGAATTTGAGGCCGGCGGCGGCGAGGAGCTCGGTGACGGCTGCGATATCGTCGGCTCCCATCGGCTGCACTTGCGCGTCGGCGCCAAGCGAGCGAATTTCGCCGCGCACGTACAGCACCGCTTCGTACAGCGAATCGCCCAGGCCCTCGGCCGCGTTCCCGCAAATGACAATGCGGCCCGCCTGCGCCATGAACGCGGAAAAACTCCCGACATCGCCGCCAACGACAATGTCCGCGCCCTTCAATGAAATGCCGCAGCGCAAGCCTGCGTCGCCGCGAATGACGAGAAGGCCGCCGTGCGCCGAAGCGCCCGCACCTCCGCTCGCGAAGCCTGTGACCTCTACGCGGCCCGACATCATGTTCTCGGCGACGCCGGGTCCGGCGTTGCCTTCGATGATGACGGTCGCCTGCTTGTTCATTCCCGCGGCGTAATAGCCGGCGTGACCGCCAATCTCGATCCGCACCGGCGCATCGACCGCGACCGCAATGCTGTGTGCGCCGTCCGGGTTCTCGACGCGTACCGCTTCAACGCCCTTGAGATCGCCGTGCAGGAACTGATTGAGCTCGCGAACCGACTGCTTCTCGAGGTCGAACTCGACAGGCGCCGTGTCCCGCACGCGCATTACACGGACCATGAGTACACCTCCGAGGGCTTCGGCTCGAACACGTTGGCGTTGCGCACGTTCGGCAGATGCGCGAGCGAACGGAACTCCGAGGCGATGGCGACGTAGTCGTCCGTCTCCGCGACGACCGCCGGCTTGCAGGCGAAGGGATCGCGCACGAGCGCGAGCTTGTCCTCGGTGCCCATCAGGAAGGTGAAGAAGCCGTCGAAGTCTTCGAAGGCGTGATGCAGCGCCTGCTCGAGCGTGTCGCCTTCCTCGAGCCGCCAGTGGATGTAGCGGCACGCGCCTTCGGTGTCGCAGTCGCTTTCGAAGGTCGCGCCGAGCTTCTCGAGCTTGCGCTTGAGACTCCCGGGATTCGCGAGCGAGCCGTTGTGGACGAGGCACCAGTCTTCGCCCGCCGTATAGGGATGCGCATTCTCGGGCGTGACGGCGCTCTCCGTCGCCATGCGCGTGTGGCCGACGAGGTGCGTACCCTTGAAGTCGCTCGAAGTCGTAGCGCTCGGCGACCTCGGAAGGCAGGCCGATGTCCTTGTAGAGATCGATCGCGCGGCCGACGCTCAGCACGTGAACGGCGGGATAGTGCGCGTGCAGCCAGACGCGAACGTCGGCGGGCGGCGATGAGGTCTTGAGCACCGCATGATTGGCTTTGACTGTCACCTTCACCTGGGCGAACTTCCGGCCCACCGCGTCTTTCAGTTTCGGCCAGCTGAACGCCGGATCCGCACAATAGAGACTCAACTTGCGCAGCTTCGCGCCCACCGGCTCGGTAAAGACCGCCATGCCCGACGAATCGGGTCCGCGCTCGGTCATGCCGACGAGCATGGGGACCATCCATTCCCCGAGGTGCTCACGCAGTTTCGGTTTCTTGACGAGTAACCCGACGATTCCACACATAGCCGTCTCCCAAAGCGTTCCGACTAGAACATTTCGACGTAGCGCGCCGTCTCCCAGTCGCTCACGTGCCGCGAGTATTCGATCCACTCCATGCGTTTCACGGTAAGGAACTCCTTCGCGAGGTCCCCGCCGATGCCCGCCTTCACCACTTCGTCCGCCTCGAGCGCATCGAGCGCCTCGGCAAGACTCTGCGGCAGCAAGCCGATCTTGCGGCGCTTCAATTCCTTCGATGACATCTCGTAGAGGTTCTCATTCAGCGGTTCGCCCGGATCGAGCCGGCGCTCGATGCCGTCGAGTCCCGCCGCAAGAATCGCGGCTCCCGCAAGATACGGATTCGCCGCACCGTCAGGCAGACGCATCTCGATACGGCCGCCCGGAATGCGCACGCAAGCCGTGCGGTTGTTGTCGCCGTACGCGATGTACGCCGGCGCCCAGGTCGCGCCTGACAACGACCGCCCAACGACGAGCCGCTTGTACGAATTCACCGTCGGCGCACAGATCGCGGTGAGCGCGCGTGCGTGCACGAGAATTCCGGCAAGGAACTGATAACCCATCGTCGAGAGTGCAAGTCCGCGCTTGTCGCTCTTGTCGTAGAAGAGATTCGGCGTCTTCTTGTTGCCCATCGAGATGTGGAAGTGCGCGCCCGTGCCCGTGCGGTTCGAGAAGGGCTTCGGCATGAACGACGCCACGACACCGTGCTTGCGCGCGATTTCCGACGCCGCCATCTTGAAGAGCAGGAAGTTGTCGGCCGTCTTCAGCACGTCTGCGTAGGTGAAGTTCACTTCGAACTGGCCGTTACCGTCTTCGTGATCGATCTGATACACGTCGACGTCGACCGCTCGCATGCTCGTCGAGATCTCATCGAGAATCGCGGTTGCCCGTGACAGGCCCTTGTAGTCATAGCAAGGCTTGTCGAGCGTGTCCGTGTCATCGAACGGCGCGTAGCCGCCGCCTTCCTTGCGCTTCAGCAGCATGAATTCGGGCTCGATGCCCGCGTACATCGTGAGGCCCTTGCTCTCGAGCCGTTTCAGCTGGTTCTTGAGCGCAACGCGCGAACAATAGGGATACGGCTGGCCGCGCACGTGACCATCGCAGGCAACGCGCGCAAAACCCGGCATCCAGGGCAAAGCGCACAGCGTCTTCGGATCGCCGACGCCCATGTAATCCGGGCCGTGCGGACCCATGCCGAATCCCCAGAGTGCGAAGCCGGCAAAACCGGCGCCGTCACCGAGCACCATGTCGTAGTGTTCGACGGGCACGGCTTTCGCCTTGGCCGCGCCGTGGATGTCCACGAACTGCGCGAGCACGTAGCGGATCTCGTTGTCGGCAAACCACTTCTTCGCCTGTTGCGGTGTCATTATTGTTTCTCCTCGAAAGGCAAGGCCTGGGAAGTCAGCTCGTCGGCGATGCCGCCGAGCGTCGATTCGAAATAGTGTCCAAAGCTCGGATCGCACCAGATCGTGTATGTCACGCCGGGACCGTCGCGGCGCGGAATGACCGTCACGCCGACGCCGATCATCGACGTCAGGACCAGCGATCCGCTCGCCACCCGGGCGGTGCGTGCCAGTGAGCGAAAGTCGACGTTGCAGGTCTCGACGAGCAGATCATTGGCCCGCATACCGGCAAGCTCAAGCACCTTGTCCTGCCGCAGGACCGGATAGAGCCCGGGGTGACGCTGCCCAGGGTCGAGGAGCGATAGGGCAATCTCCTCGATGCGCGAGTTGGCCGGCGCCAGGGACTCAACCAGAAATTCGGCGGTCGCAAGACGTGCAACCAGCACGTCGCCGCGCTCACAACTCCATGAATTCGCAGGCGCCGGCACCTCGAGGCCGAGCTCGAGCAGCCAGCTCTCCGCCGCCGGTCCCTTGCAGCCAAAGCGCGGCCGCGCCGACCGATCGGCGAGTGTCACGGACGGGCGGCGGGTGGCATTGCTCATGCGCTCCCTCCGCTTGCGCCGACTTTCTGGCGAGCGCCGGCCGCATCGTAGAACGGCAGTTGGCACGACTGGCGCATGCACCATCGCGCCGCCATCGACCCGAATGTGCAGTACCCCATCCTTGACGGCCGCAGGCATCACGAGCGCGAGTCCAATCGTGCAGCCGAGTGTCGGTGACCTCCCGACACTCGTTACGCGGCCGACGATATTTCCCTGACGAATGACGAGGTGGCATTCCCTGACCGTCGGCGCGTGACCCGGCTCGAGCGCGAATCCGACGAGCTGCTGACGACGCTCGCCCTTTGCGATGATGGCGAGGCTCCGCTGGCCGGTGAAGAAGGGCTTGTCCATCTTGACGGCCCAGTCGGCGCCAATCTCGAGCGGGTTCGTGAGCCCATCCGTGTCCTGGCCCACGATGATGTGGCCTTTCTCGAGCCGCAGCATGCGTTGCGCTTCGACACCGAACGGTGCGATGTCGAAGGTTGCATCGGCCGCGCGAACAGCATTCCACACTTCGACTCCGCGAGACGCCGGGACGTGCATCTCATAGCCCAGCTCGCCGACGAATCCCACGCGCAGGAAACGCGCAGGCACACCGGCCACCTTCGCTTCGCGCACGCCGAGGTACGGAAAAGCGGCATCCGAAAGGTCGAGGGACGTGAGTTTCGCGAGCACCTCGCGCGATCGCGGACCCGCAAGATTGAAGGCCGCAAGCTGACCGGTGAGATTGACAAGCCCGACTGCCATCCCCCACCAGGTCGCGAGCCGCCCGAGTTCGCGGAAGATCGTCGCCGAATTGCCCGTGGTCGTCGTGAAATAGAAGACTTCGGGCGCAAGGCGCGCAATGACGCCGTCGTCAATGATGACGCCACTCTCATCGAGCATGAGACCGTAGCGCGTCATGCCCACCTTGAGCGCATTGAATCGGCCCGTGTAGACGCGATCGAGAAACTGCCCCGCCTGCGCGCCGTACGCCTCGATCTTGCCGAGCGTTCCAACGTCGATGAGGCCGACGCCCTCGCGTACGGCCTTGACCTCGGCGCCAATGCACTCCTCGCGCGACCGGCCGTCGCGCCGGTAGTACTCGGGCCGGCGCCAATTGCCTGCCGGCATCCACACAGCACCAAGCCGCTCGTGCTCGCCGTCCATCGGTGTGCGGCGCTCGGGCGTGAATCCACGCCCCGCGAGATGTGAGAGCGGCACCGGGTGAAACATTGGGCGAGCGGTTGTCGGCGCCAGATTCTCGAGCGCAATTCCACGCGCCCGCGCGAGCACGCGCAGCGCATTCATGTTCGAGTGCTTGCCCTGGCTCGGCCCCATCCCGACGGTCGTGTAACGCTTCATCAGCTCGCTGGAATCGAAGCCCTCCTGGACGGCGTTCTCGAGGTCCTTGACCTGCAGATCCTCGTCGAAGTCGACGAAGTTCTTCGCCTTCGGGTGATCGACGATCGGCCAGTGATGGCTCGCCGGTTCGACAGGGACACCGACGGCATCCTGACCCAGATTCGTTTCATGGTCGCAATGTCTTGCGGCGGCGGCGCCCGCCCGCGCTCCGTCGGCGAGCCGCGCATCGAAGTCGTAGATGCCGTTGACCTTGCCGCAGGCAAAGAGGCCCGGCGGCAAGGCGCTCGGCAGGAACTGATTCATGCGTGCGTCGTAATGCAGGCGTGCGCCTGCCTGTCGGAGCAGCGCATCGGCGGGCGCGAAGCCGACGCTCATCCAGACGCCGTCGACGGCTATCGGATCCCCGGCGGACGGCTGCCATTGGCCCTCGCGCCACTCAGCAAGTTCCAGCGAGTCAACACAGCCCTTGTTATCCGGCTGCGCGCAGTACGCAGTCGCACCCGTGATCAAGCGAACGCCCTGAGCGCGCAGCATTTCGCCGATCAAGTGCGACTGTGGGCCCGGGCGCTCACGCAGATCGATCACCGCGACCACGTCGATGCCGGCCGAGCGTGCATCGATAGCCGCCCGATAGCCGTGAACGTTTGCCGCGACAATCGCAACGCGCGTAGCAGACGCGACGGCGTAGCGGCGCATGAGTCGTTGGGCGCCCGACGCGAGCAGGATGCCCGGAAGGTCGTTATTGCGGAAGACGGCGGGCTGTTCGTAAGCACCCTGCGCGACGACGATCGAGCGCGCCCGGAGCTTCAGCAGCCGGTCCGGTGTGTCGAGTGCCAGCCAGTGATCCGCGTAGTGACCGACTGCCGCCGTGTTCTTGAAGCAGCGGATGCGCGCGTGCGACTCGACCGCGCGCTGCAGCTCCACGACCCGCTGCTCTGCTGCCGGATCTGACCCCAATGCATAGGTACCGCTGCCACCCAGATGGGGATTCTCGTCGATGAGAATGACGTCGGCGCCGGCCTCCGCTGCGGCGAGAGCGGCCGCAAGACCCGAGGGACCTGCGCCAATCACCGCGACCTCAGCAAACTCGTAGCGCTTCGCCGTCGGGCGTCGCGGTGCGTTCAGATCCACGCTTCCGAGGCCTGCGAGATCCCGGATGCGGCGCTCCCAGTACGGAAACCAGCGCTTGCTGTGAAACGCCTTGTAGTAGAAGCCGACGGGCAGGAACGCGGAGAAACGGTCGAGCCTGGCGCGGCCGTCCAGTTCGAGACCGCCTTGCGTGTTGACGGCGAATGCGTCGAGGCCTTCCTCGATCGGCAACGCATCTGCGCGCTCGTTCGGCACGCTGCCGTGGACACGGCGCACCTGCACGACGGCGTTAACGTCGTGATTGGCGACAGAGAGCGGCCCGCGCCGGCGATGATATTTGAACGATCGGCCGAGCGTGCGCTCACCCGATGCGAGCAGCGCGCTCGTCAGCGTGTCGCCGCCGAAGCCGTGATAGGGCCGGCCCTCGAACTTGAATGCAACCGTCCGGGAACGATCGATCCACTCACCAGCCTGTGGCGCGAGACGCTTCATGCGCCGCCATCCGAAGGCTTTGCATAGAGATACGTGCGCAGCACGGCGTCCGAACCCGTGTCGCGCTCCGCGATGAACCAAACGCCGCTCGACGCGTGACACCACCACTCCCGCTTCACGCCGGGAATGCTGTTGCGGTTGAAGACGTAGTCGGACCATTCGGCGTCGGTGGCGCGCGCCGGATCCGGCATCTCGCGGAGTTCCCCGCCATAGGCGAATTCGCTCACGGGACGCGGACCGTTGATCGGACAGGTGAGGATCTTCATCGCTAGTGGCCCACCGAAGCCGCGCCCTTCTCGCCCGTCAGTTCGTAACGCGCGAATCGGTCGAGCGAGAATCCGCGGATGAGCGGATGCGCTTCATCCTTCGCCACCGTATGGCTCATCGTTTTTCCGCACACCGGCGTCGCCTTGAAGCCCCATGTCCCCCAACCGGAATCGAGGTAGAACCCCTTGATCGGCGTCTTGCCCATGATCGGCGCGAAATCCGGCGTCATGTCGGCCATGCCGGCCCACTGCCGGACGATCTTCACATCCGACAGGAACGGGAAGAGCTCGAGCATGTGCGCGCTCAGCGATTCCGCGAAGTCGAGGGTCGAGCGAGTCGAATGCAGCTCATACGGATCGAGCGAGGCGCCCATCACGAGTTCGCCACGCGCGGACTGGCTGACGTAAACATGCAGCGAACCCGAGACGATGATCGGATCGAGCCAGGGCTTCAGAGGCTCTGAAACCATCGCCTGCAGCGGGTGGATATAGATCGGGGAACGCAGGCCCACCATCGCGAGCATGCGCGGCGTCGAGCCCGCTACCGCGCAGAGCACCTTGCGGGTTGCGATACGGCCACGGTTCGTCTGCACGCCGACCACCGCGGGACCGGACCCACGATCTTCGAGCTCAATCGCGGTGACTTCGGTCTCCTGGTGGATTTCGACGCCCCGCCGATCGGCGCCCCGGCCATACCCCCAGGCGACGGCGTCGTGGCGGGCAATGGCACCGGGCGCGTGATAAAGCGCACCGAGTACCGGTGGACCGTGACCGCCGCAAGTGAGATCCATCATCGGGAGGGCCTCGGCCACCGCCTTCGCGTCGACCGCCTCGCTGTCGACGCCGAAATGCTTGTTGACCTCTGCCCGCCACCGCATCGTGCGCATCGCCGAGTCGGTATGCGCGAGCGTGAAATGGCCGCGCGTCGAATAGAAGAGATTGAGGTCGAAGTCCTGCGCCAGGTCCTGCCATAACCGCACGCTTTCGTCGTAGAACTTCACGCCCTCGGGCGTCAGGTAGTTCGAGCGGATGATGGTCGTGTTGCGGCCGGTGTTGCCCCCGCCGAGGTAGCTCTTCTCGAGCACGGCGATATTGCGGATTCCATGATCGCGCACGAGGTAGTAGGCTGCAGCCAGCCCGTGACCGCCGGCTCCAATGACGACGACGTCATAAACGCCCTTGAGAGCGTCGTGACGTGTAAACATCCGGGGCTCGGGGTGGCTCTTCGACAGCGCGAATTTGACGAGACGCCAGGGCATGCGAAATCGGCACCAGGAAGCCAATGCAGGGATCGGCATGTGTAGCACCCTGTTGCATGACATGCAAGAATATTGACCGTCATGCATATGACTGCGCGCAAACGCCGAATAAAGCCCGCCAAATCAACGGCACTTCGCACCGGGGCCATGGCGCGCCTGGGCGTGCCGGCCAGTGAGCTCGGGCGGGTAGCCCGCCGGATCCGCGACAGCCAGGGGCTCACCCTTGCCGACATCGCGACCCGCGCCAGCATCAGCGCAGCGATGCTGAGCCGCCTGGAAACCGGTCGCACGAGCCCGAGCCTCGAGACCATCGTCTCGCTCGCCGGGGCACTCGGTGTCCGGCCGTCACACCTCCTGCAGGAAATCGGAGTCGACGATGAGGCCGCGCAGGTCGTGCACGCCGGCGAGGGCATGGAGGTCGTACGGCGAGGCACGAAGCGCGGCCACACCTACCATTTGCTGGCGGCGCAACGCGGACCGAAGAAGCTTTTCGAGCCCTTTCTCGTGACCCTGACCGACAAGAGCGAGGTGTTCCCGGGCTTCGAACACCCGGGTACCGAGTTCATCCATCTATTGGGTGGTGAGATCGTCTACCGGCTCGGCCGGCGCGCCTATCACCTGAAGCCCGGCGATTCGCTCACGTTCCGGGGCGACATTGCGCACGGCCCGGAGAAGCTGGTGAAGGTGCCGATCCGGATGCTCTCGATCATTATTTACAGCGATCCGGCGGAGCGGCACGCCTAGCGGGACGATTTATTTCTCGAGTAATCGCGCGTTCGCATTGATCTCGGAAAATAAATCTGCCCTGCAGCCGCGATTTGGCGCCGCCAGAGCCTCCTCGGTCACGATCTTGACGGCCTGGCCGTCTGACAAGCGCTCTCCGCCTCGGATCACCAGGCGGTCGCCTGCTGTCAGCGCGCCGCGGACTTCGACGAGATCGGCGACCGTAATGCCTGGCGTGACGACGAGTTCCTCGACGGTATTCTTGCGCGTCACGCGCAAGACATACGAACGGTTGGCGCGAATCATCAGCGCATCGCGTGGCACCGTCATCGCCTTGCGTTCCGGCGCGGTTGGCAGGCTCACTTCGACCGGCGTGCCGACGAGCCAGTCGGATTTCTCGAAGGTCACCCGGACTTCGAACTGTCGCGAACGATCATCACCGACCGGGACAACCGTGCGGACTTTGCCCGCCCGCTCCGTGTCGCGATCGCGAACGGTGATCGTCTGGCCAGGCTTGATGTTCGACGCGAGATCGAGCGACGCCGTGGCACGCGCCTCGATGTCGCCCGTGTTGACGAGCCGCACCGTTGCAGCACCCACGGCGACGAATTCACCCTGCTGGATGAAGCGCTCCGTGACAACGCCTGCAAACGGCGCACGGATCTGCGATTCCGCGATGTCGTGCTGTGCCTGACGCAGCTGCGATTCGGCCCGCGTCACATCTGCATCCGTCATATTGACCTGCGCTCGCGCCTCCTCGAGCTGGCTCGCGCTCAACACATTGGTCGCAGCGAGCTGGTTGAAGCGCTCGAGCTGCGACTTGGCGAGCTCGTGCTGCGCCCGCGCACGCGTAACCTGCGCCTCGAGATCCGTGGACTGCAGCCGGATGACCGTGTCATCCAGCCGCGCGATCGGCGCGCCCGCCTTCACCCTTTGCCCGACTTCCGCGACCCACACGACGCGACCGCCGACCAGGCTCGCGATGCGTGCGTCCGACCGGCTTACGATTGAGCCGGGGATCCACGAGCGCGGCGTGACGGTCTGAACGGTCGCGGGCGCGATCTGCACAGGCACGGCTTCCTGCGCCGGCTGATCGGCGGCGTCCACGCCCAACGCAAAACCGAGCGCAAGCAGCGTCGCCTTCGGCAAGTGCCGGTATTTCATGTCGATACCTCGATCGCCGGTTGCGATCTGCGCGCCTGCTGCCGGGCATGCAGGAGCCGCATGAGCGCCGGAATCAGGACGAGACTGAACACGAGACTGACGACCACGCCGCCGATGTTGACGGCGGCGAGGCCGCGATAGATGACGCTGCCCGGCCCCGGATTGACGGCCATCGGCAATGCGCCGAGTGCACCGGTCAAAGTGCTCGCGAAGATGGCGCGCAGCCGCTGATTGAGGCCCGCCCGGATGGCGCCTTCGATGTCCGCGCCTTCCGCCTCGGCGCTCCGTACGGCCGCGACGAGCAGGATGGCGTGGTTGATGATGACGCCGATCATCATCACGAACCCGATCATGGAAAGCAGGTCGAGCGCCTGGAATTTCACGAGGTCGAGGAGCCTCAAGCCGAGCACACCGCCAATGAGCGAGAGCGGCACTGTCAGCAGGACGATGAGGCTGTCACGCAGCGACTTGAAGAGCGCCGTCATCAGCAGCAGCAGCACGACGAGCGCGAGCGCGAATACGCGTCCCATGGTGTGGAGCGTCTGGCTGAGACTATCGGCGCTGCCCGCCATGCGAATGGCTCCATCGGCCGGCATGATCGCGCGCAGCTTCGGCAGCACGTCGTTGTCGATCTTGCCGAGCGCCTCCTCGAGCGAGAGCGACGCCGGCGGATCGATGGTCAGTGTCACCGTACGGCGGTGATTCAGCCGCCGGATCGCGGGCGGTCCGAAGTCCGTTGACAGCTGCACGAGTTCACCGAGGCGCACGATCAAACCCGACGGCGTCATCAGCGGCGCATTGCCGAGATCCTCGGGCGTCGTGCCATCGCTCGCCCGCATCATGATCGGCAGGCGCGTCTTGCCGTCGAAGTACTCGCCGAGCCAGGCGCCCTCACCCACCGTGCGAATGACGGTGCCGAGGGTCGCCCGGTCCCAACCGACCTCGGCGATGCGCCGGTCGTTCGGCTCGGCCCTGAGCTCGAGCTGCGACTCTTCGGGATTCGGAAAACTCTGAACTGCCGCGCCTGGGAACGCCTTGTCGAGGAGATTCCGGCCCTCGACGGCCGCGCGGTTGAGAGCGACCGTGTCTTCGCTTTGCAGGTGAATTCCGATCGAGCGCGCGGAGCCGCCGATCCCGGAGAAAAGATCTCCTTCGAACGCGAAAGCGCGCGTGTCGGGCAGGCCCGCGATGATCTTGTCGCGCACCAGCGTCTCGAGCTCGCCGATCTTCGATTCATCGACGACGCGGGCGCCGATGGTGCCGCCGCCGGGCCAGGTGAGGAGGTACCAGTTCTTGAGCTTCGGTTCGAGCGTACCGTCCATGTAGGGCTTCATGCGCTCGAGGAGCTTCGGCGACAGCTCGCGATTCACCGCCTCCGGGCTCATGCCCGGAGGAAATTCGAAGAACGCATCGATCGCTGCGCGCTTGACCGGCGGCAGGTAATCGAGCGGCGGCAACATCCACCAGCTAAGCAGCAGCGGACCGATGAGGAGCCCCGCGATCCAGCCGATCTGCTGCCGGCGCGTCGTCGTCACACGCAGCACCCATTCCGTGAGGCGCGGCCAACCGTGTCCGTAGCCGGTCGGCTTCATCGGACGATCGAGGAAGTAGCGCAGCGCGACCGGCAGCATCGTGAGCGCCACCAGCACGGAAACAGCGACTGCAATGGAGATCGTCAGCGCGAGATCGCCGAAGAGCTGACCTTCGACGTCTTTCAGGAACAGTACGGGCACGAAGACCGCAACCGTGGTGGCGGTCGAAGCAATCAAGGCGCCAGCCACCTGCTTCGCACCCGCCCGCGACGCATCCGCAATCGACATGCCCGATTCGCGCAGACGCACGACATTGCCCGAAACGACGATCGCGCCTTCGACCACCATGCCGACGGCGAAGGCGAGCCCGGCGAGCGAAATGACGTTGAGGCTCCGGCCCGTCAGATCGAGAATCGTGAAGGTTGCGCACAGGCACACTGGAATGGTCGCCGCGATGAGAAGCGTCACGCGCCGTTCGCGCATGAACCACCAGACGACGATGAGCGCGAGCAGCGCGCCGACGACAAGGTTCTCGGTGAGCAGGTTCACCGCGCGATGGATGAAAAGCGCGGCGTCGAACGACTGCTCGATGCCGAGGCCCTTCGCCTTCAGGGGTCCGTCGCGAAGCTCCGCGACCACGGCCTTCACGGCCTCGAGCGTCGCGAGCACGTTCGCGCCATTTGCCCGGATGATCCTCAAGCCGATCGATGGATTGCCGTTCTGGTAGGAGAAGAAGGTGCGCGCCGGCGGACCGACGTCAATCGTCGCGACGTCCGAAAGCTTGACGGGCCGCCCATCGCGCCACGCAAGTACCAGCTCGCCAAGCTGCGACGGCGCGAACAGACCCGTGAACCGGAGCGTGTATTGGCGCCGTCCGACATCGAGCTGGCCGCCGGAAACATTGCTCGCACTCGCCGCCCGGGCGGCAATGTCCGGAACCGCGATGCCATAGGACGCCGCGCGGGCGAGATCCACGGTGATGCGCACGTCGTTGGTCGGACCCGAATTGACTTCGACGGCCGCGACGCCGGGAACCGCTTCGATTCGCGTGCGCACTGTGTCTTCGATGAAGCGTTCGTAGGAATCGATGGGCCCAGGTGTCCCGGGCAGGAGCTGCACGAAGAAATACGACAGCTGCTCGTTGGTGTTGTCCTGTCCACCGAGCGTTACGATGGGCCGGTCCGCATCGGGCGGAAGCGGCGGCAGCCGGTTCAGGCGCCCGATCACCTCGACCAGCGCGTTCTTCATGTCCGTGCCGATCGCGAACTTGAGATTGACGCCGGCAAAGCCGGAACCGGCATTTCCCTCAATCTCCTCGACGCCCGAGAGCCCCTGCAGCACATTTTCGAGCGGCTCGAGCAGCGCCGATTCCACTTCCTCCGGCGAGGCGGAACGCCAGCCGGCCTGGATCGAGATCTGGGGGGCGGTTATGTCCGGAAAAAGCTGTAGCGGAAGGCGGCTGACGCTCAGGGCGCCCAGCAGCCCGACAAGAATGGCAATGACCGCCACGCCAACGGGACTGCGGCCGGACCAGGACACGGATTCCATGACTGTATCCCTTGGACTATTTCCCTCGGGCTCCGACGGGGACTCGGAGTTGCCGCGAACATTCAGATGCTAGTCCCGGCAAAAGGGTTGCAGCGGTCTGATGCGCCGGGCCGTTCTGGGGGTGCGGTATGGCGAGCGGCTAGTTGACGGATTCCGCGAGTTCTTTGATCGCGGCGACGATGTGATAGAAGCTGCTCGCAGGCGCCGGTTCGTTGACGAAATCGTTCTCGAGTGTCAGGCGGTCGTGCCACAACCCAGCGCACTTTCGTATTGAGAAAGCGGCGAAAGCCCTGCACGGCGGCATCGGCCATCGTCCAGTACCGCGCTTCGCCCGTCAGGCGGGCAGCGATCAGTGCCGCCTTGATGCGCTCGGTCTGCGGCCAGAGCCGTGCCGTACCTTCCCTCACTGAGAAATCGTCGAGCAGCGCATTGATGGCGACGCCGCGCCGCACACCGTGCTGCTCGCCCACTTCGATCAGCCGTAGCGCAGCGGACCGCGCCTGCGGATGTGCGCGCTCGCTCCAGCGCAAGAGGAGCCACGCCCACTCGAATTGGTGGCCGGGCTCGACGATCTGTCCGCCCGCACTCGCGAGCGGATGCCATTGCGCATCAAAGGCTTCCCGCAAGGCGCCGCTCACGGGATCGATGAAATGCCGCAGGGCAAGACTCGCGATTTCGTCGGCAAGCATCCGCCAGGCTGGATCGCCGTCGATGGCGACCCAGGCGAGACTCGCCTCGAAGAGATGCATGTGCGGATTCGACAGGAGTGGCAGCCGCCCGGGCAGGCCCGTGTCAAAGCCGAAGTTCGAGCGCTTGAAGGACCCATATATAAGAGTACGGAGATCGGCCGCCTCTTTTACATAATCTGGACGGGGCCCCAGAACGCGCTGGCTCTCGGCAAGCGCGAGCAGAGCGAACGCCTGATCGTAGAGAAGGACCCGCTCATCCAACGGCGAGCCGTCGGCGCTCGCGAGCGTAATGAAGAAGCCGTCGGGCCGGCGGTACTTGGCAAAGAAAAAATCGAGCGCGTGCGTGACGGCCTGAGCAGCGTCGCCACTCCAGCCAAGCGCCGGCGCCAATGCAAAGGCATAGGCCTGGCGCGGCTGCACTCTTGCACGTCGCGCCTCGGCCAGCGGTTCGCCTTCCATCGTCAGCCGCTCGTGAAATCCGCCGCGCGTGCGGTCCATGCCCTGGGTCGACCACAGCGGATAGGCCGACTCGCGCAGCCAGGACGAAAGCTCGGCGTGTGCAATCTTCAACGACAGGCGCGTGTTTCGACCCGTGGGATCGCTGGCCAACCGATCTTTCCTGCGTCAGTGCGCGCCGACGGCTGCGCTGGTCGCAACTATACGGGCTCTGCCCGCAGCCAGCGCGAATGCGACAATAAACGCGTACGCGATCATCGGGACGTAGAAAGCCAGGTGCACGCCCGCGAGGTCCGCGATCTTGCCGACGATCAGCGGCAGGAGCCGAGCGCGTGGACGATGTGAGCGCGGCGGCGGATGGCGTCACAAATCTTGCGTCGCTCGACCTCGCGCCCCTCCTTGTGAAGGAAGGGGTCGTGTTCGTCACGCTGCGCCTTACAGACGCGGCCGGCGCACTCGTTTCGGAGAGCTTCTACTGGCAGGGGCGCGATGAGGCGAGCTATCGCAAGCTCAACGATCTCGCGGCTCAACCGGTCGCGATCAGCGCGCGGTCGGTACGCGCGGCCGACGACATGGTCGTCACCACAAATCTCGTCAATAACGGCTCGCAGGCCGCCCTCGCCGCGAAACTCACACTGGTAGACGAACACGATGCGCGCATTCTGCCCGCCCTCTACACTGACAACTACGTGTCGCTCCTGCCGGGTGAATCGAAGAGCGTCGAGATCCGCTATCCCGCGAAACTCGGCAGCGCTGCGCGCATCAACCTCAGGGGCTGGAACGTCAAGCCGGGCACGACACTCGTACGCGCGTTGCGCTCGCTTCCAAGGCCACCGCAGCAGGGCGCCGACACGACTTAGTCGCCCGCGAGCGCCAGCGGATTCGGGGTTGGCGCACCGATGCGGGTGAGCGTGTTCTTGTCCGTGTGGTGGAACGGCTCTTTCTGGCCGCGTACGAGAAGAGTCGTGTCCTGCTGGTACGACCAGGTGTTCGGTCCATCGATTGTCACGGCGATCCGATAGTCCGTGGTCGTAAATGCCTGCTCGAGAAAATCGGCCGAGCAGATTCCATAGTTCGTCGGACCGCGTTTAGCGACGAGCTCAAACGATTTCGCGTCGGGAGCTGCCTTGCCCACAGCGAGCGCGACCTGCGCGCGCGGTATTGCGATCGTCAGGACGACGGTGCCCGTTGCCGGTTCCCACAGCCAGTAGCCCACCTGGTCGTGGAAGGTTTCCACTTCCTTCGGTTTCACGATGCGCGTGTGATAGCGCAGGCCATAGTAGAGCTGCGGTCCATTCGCCTGCGGATCGATCGGCTGCAGCTCATAGCGCTCGATATAGGCCTTGCTTTCCGGCCCTTCCGCCTTCGGACTCACGTCGAGTCCGCGCTTGCCTTCCCAGATGCCCGCCATGGGTGCGAGCGGTCCGAGATTCCTGAGCGTGTCGTGATCGACATCCTCGGGCTCCGTGAATATGTCTTTCGGCAAATCGGTCATGTCAGGCCTCCGACGCGTCGATCCAGACGCTCTTCAGTTCCGTGTACTCGTGCAGGGACTCGGGACCGAGTTCGCGGCCAAGCCCGCTCTGCTTGTAACCGCCAAAGGGTGTCGCATACGACATGAGCCGGTAGTTATTCACCCAGACCATTCCGGTGCGCAGCCGTGAGATCAGGCGGTGAGCGCGTCGCAGGTTTTCCGTCCAGACGCCGGCGGCGAGGCCGTAGGGCGTATCGTTCGCGATCGCAACCGCCTCATCCTCATCCCGGAACGGCATCAGCGCGACGACCGGCCCGAAGATCTCCTCGCGTGCGAGCCGGCAGGTATTCGCCACCCTGCCGTAGACCGTTGGCTCGACGAAGAAGCCGCGACGCTCGATCCGCCGCCCGCCGGCCAGCAGCTCGAGCCCCTCGTCGCGCGCGATCCTGAAATAGCCGAGCACCTTTTCAAGCTGCGCACGCGAGGCAAGGGGCCCAAGCTGCGTTGCAGAATCGAGCGGATCGCCCGGCCGAATGAGCCGTGCGCGACTTGCGAGGAGTCCGGCGACCTTCTCGTACGCTCCCGCCTCCACCAGCACACGCGATCCGGCCACGCAGGTCTGCCCCGTCGCGGCGAACACGCCGGCCATCACGCCGTTCACCGCGTTGTCGAGATCCGCGTCGGCGAAAATGATGTTCGGCGACTTGCCGCCGAGCTCGAGCGATACGCGCGCGTTGCGCTCCGCGGCGGCATGCGCGATTGCGCGACCCGTCGACGTCGACCCGGTGAACGCGATCCGGTCGACGCCCGGATGCTCCGCCAGCGCGCGGCCGGTCTCGCCGAGTCCGGTGACGACATTGACGACGCCGCGCGGAAAGCCCGCTTGCACGATCAGCTCCGCAAGCAGCAGGGTCGAGGTCGGAGTCACCTCGGAAGGCTTCACGACGACGGTATTGCCTGCGGCGAGCGCGGGGAAGAGTTTCCAGCCGAGCAGGAGGAGCGGCGAGTTCCACGGCGTGATCGCCGCGACGACGCCGATGGGCTCACGCACCGTATAGCCCGTAACGTTGGGGTAACTCAACGAAATTGTCTTGCCGCTCTCCGTCTCGGCGAGCCCCGCAAAGTAATGGCAAGCGGCGGCCAGCACGCCGGAACCCGGCAACATCTCGCTCAGAAGCTTGCCGTTCTCCCGGGTCTGACAGACGGCGAGGCGCGCCGCATTCTCTTCGATGAGCCCCGCAAGCTTTCTGAGGAGTGCGGCCCTGCGCGCGGGCGGAGTCTGCGGCCAGCGGCCCGAGTCGAACGCGGTGCGCGCGGCGCACACGGCGCGATCGACATCGCTCGCGTCGGCCTTGGGCACACGGCCCCAGCTCTCTTCCGTGTAAGGGTCGACGCATGCAAATGACTGCCTCGATGCGGCGGCGGTCCACTCGCCGTCGATGAGCATCGAAAACGTTCGATCGACGTCGGCGGGATCGCGGGTGGGAATGGGAGGCGCGGCTGCCACGTTCGTTCCTTCAGTCGAATCGCGGCAGGCCGAGCTGCAGGAGCTCGAGCGTGTCGCCGGCGATTGCCGCCGCGTGCTCGCCGCGCGGCACGTGAATGGTCGTGTGTCGTTCGATCTTTTCCTCGCCCGCGGCGCCGGTGCCCGATCGCACGAAATAAAGGCTTGCATCTTCGAGCTCGAGCCTCGCGCCGGCCTCGATGCGAAAGAGCGCGAGCTTCACTCGACGCTCGGAAAAGATGCCGAGGAGCTTCAGGCTCACCCCCGCATGGCTGGTAACCGGTACCCAGCGAAAGTGATCGGGCTCGGTGAAGATCGCGCGGGCGTAGCGCTGCGGCGGATAGTCGAGCGGCCGGCCATTCACCTTTTCCCACACGGCTTCGTACGCATCCTGGTTGAGTTTGCGCCCGTCGGATTTGAGACGCGTATAGACGCCCTTCGCGAACGTACCGACGGTCGCGAGTTCCTGCATCGCCTGCTCGTATTCCTCCGACGAAATGTAGCCGTCGCCGCTTGCGCCGCCGAACTGCAGGACAAGGGTCAGGCTCGGGCCCGTGCTCGACTGCGGGCCGTAGTGCGTCGCCTCCGGAAAATACGCGATCGATCCCGGCCGCATCTTGCCGTCAGGCCCGAAATCGAAGTCGCCTTCGATCTGGTAGCGCACCTGGTCGAAATTGTGGCGGTGACGCGGCGACTGATAGGAGTTCGGCGTCGAGACGAGCTGCAGCGAAAAGTTGCCGGCGGTTCGCGGTGCCCCGATGAGAAGGCGGCGCGAGCGGAACAGCCCCTCGCGAACGTGCGCGCGCTCGACGAGCGGCACGGTTTCCAATGAAACGACCCGCACCATTTTCAACCTCCCCCGGCGAGCGACGCCGCGTGCGCGCCAGCGAGGCGGCCGAAGGTTGCCGCGCGCAGCACCGAAGTGCCTGCAGGATACGAGTAATAGTAGAGACCCGTCACCTCGCCGGCGGCATAAAGCCCCGGGATCGGCGTGCCCGTGGGCGTGACGACACGGGCATTCGCATCCGTGCGCACGCCACCGAAGGTGAACGTGATCGCACAGGTGAGCGGGTACGCGATGAAAGGCGGCGATCGAAGCGCGAAGGCCCAGTTCGATTTCGGCGGCTCGAGTCCGCGTGCGGCCTTGCCGTCGCGAATGCGTACGTCGATGGGCCCGGGCTCGATGGCCGCGTTGTAATCCTCGACCGTGCGCTCGAGCGCGGTCCGGTCGATTCCCAGTTGCCCCGCCAGCTCGCGAATCGATCCCGCCGTGACAGCGGGCTGGTCGGTGAGAATGATTTTCTCGACGTTCGCGATCGCGAGCGTCGCCTGGTCGCCGATGAAGAACGCGCGCTGCTCCTGGTGGCGCCAGATCTCGAACGCGAACTCCTCGAAGGTCGAATCGAAGCTGTCCTTGCCTTCATCGAAGAAGCGCTGGCCCGCGCCGTTCACCACGATGCCGAACGGATAGGCATACACCACCGCGTCCGGCTTCTGCGAGCGCGGATCGGCCGGTTCACCGTGAAACATGTCGAACTGTCCGGCGGTATCGGCGCCGATCTCGACCGCCATGCGGAGGCCCTCGCCGCGATTGTTCTTCAGTGTCGGGGCGACGAGCGGCAGATCGCAGGCTCGCGCCCCAAGATACTGCGTCAGCATTTCAGGATTGCCTTCGAAGCCGCCGCACGCGATCACCACGGCGCCGGCGCCGAGCGTGCGCAGGAGTCCATCGCGACCGCGCACCACGACGCCGTCGATACGACCATCGGTTGAAACCCGCAAGCGTACCGCCTCGGTCTCGTAGAGAATCTCTGCGCCCGCCTTGCGTTCGAGCGCCGCCGCGAGGCCGTCGACAATGCCGACTCCACCGCGCGCCGGCATCCCAAGGCCGCCGCCCGTATTGCGATTGGCGAAAGGCTGCGGGAAGTAGATTAGCTCGACGTCGTGAGCCTCAATAAATGTCAATGTATCAGTGACTTCCAGTTCAAGCCTACGACAGTACTCGAGGTCCGCCAGGCCTTTGGAAACGACGCGCATACGCTCGAGGAAACCTGGATCGAGCCGACGGTCCGAGGTAATTCGAAACCAGGCGCTCGTCCAACGCGTGGCGCCGCCGCGTCCTTCCCGGTTCGCGCGCTCGAGCACGGCGACCCGTGCTATGTGTCCCCGCGCCGCCGCCGATTCGACGTAGCTGACGGCGGCCGACAGACCCGCCGCGCCGCAACCGATGACGACAAGGTCGTAAGTCGAACTGTTCGATGCTGGCGTCATCTGCTAGCCCACCGGGAAATGCATGCGATTGCCGGTATCGATCCAGACGCTTTTCACTTCCGTGAACTCGTCGAGCGCGTCGGGCCCCATCTCCCGGCCGACGCCGCTCTGCTTGTAGCCGCCGAACGGCAGTGCGTGCGACACGAGCCGATAGTTGTTGACCCACACCGTACCCGCGCGCAGCCGCGCCACCATGCGATGCGCGCGACGCACGTTCTCCGTCCACACACCGGCGGCAAGGCCGTAGTGCGTGTCGTTCGCTATCGCGATTGCCTGCTCCTCGCCATCGAAGCGCATCAGCGACACCACGGGGCCAAAGATCTCCTCGCGCGCGACTCGACACGCATTGCTCACGTTGCCGAAAACCGTCGGCTGCACGAAGTAGCCTTTGCGCTCGATGCGCGCGCCGCCCGCGAGCACCTCGACATTCTCGCCCCGCGCGATGTCGAAGTAGCCGACGACCTTGTCGTACTGCGCACGCGACGCGAGCGGTCCGAGCTTCGTCGCTGCGTCAAGCGGGTCTCCCGGCTGCATGGTCTTTGCCGCCGCGACCACGCGTCCGGCAACCGCGTCATAGACACCAGCCTCGATAAGGACGCGCGAGCCCGCCATGCAGGCTTGGCCCGTCGCCGAGAAAATGCCGCCGAGAATGCCGTTCACCGCCTTGTCGAGCTTCGCATCGGCGAACACGATGTTCGGCGACTTGCCGCCGAGTTCGAGCGAGGTGCGCGCGTTACGCTCCGCGGCAGCGTGCGCGATCTTGCGTCCCGTTGCCGTCGAACCCGTGAACGCGATCTTGTCGACGCCCGGATGAGTGACGAGCGCGCTGCCCGTCGGGTCGCCGTAGCCGGTGACGACATTCACGACGCCTCGCGGGAATCCGGCCTTCTCGACGAATTCGGCGAGGAGGAGCGTCGATGTCGGCGTGATCTCGGAGGGCTTGATCACGAGCGTGTTGCCCGCGGCGAGTGCCGGCAACAGCTTCCAGCCCAGAAGCACCAGTGGTGCGTTCCAGGGCGTGATCGCGGCGACGACGCCGATCGGCTCGCGCACCGTATAGGTCATCAGGTTCGGCTGACTCACGGGCGCCGTGAGGCCGTGGAGCGTCTCCGCGAGGCCTGCGTAGTAGTAGCAGGCCGTCGCTACGGCCTGCGTGCCGGGCCGCATCTCGGAAATCAGCCGCCCGTTCTCGCGGATCTGGCGATAGACGAGCGCGTCGAGATTCTGCTCGATGAGCTCACCGAGCTTTCTCAAAAGCGCCGCCCGGCGAGCCGGCGGCGTACGAGGCCACCCGTCCACGTCGAACGCCCGCCGCGCCGCGCGCACGGCGCGATCGACGTCGGCGGCATCGGCGGCCGGTATTTGCCCCCAGCGCTCTTCCGTGTAGGGATCGACGCAGGAAAATGTCTTGCCCGAACCGCTCTCGACCCATTCGCCGTCGATGAGCATTGCGAACTTTCGATCGACGTCCTCGGCGAGACGCTGCGGCTTCACGACGGCGCTCATATCTTGTAGCCCTCGAGCGAGGCCGGATGGAAGAGCTCATCCACTGCGACCCGGCGCGGCGAGAGGCCCTGCGCGTGATGGTGCTTGAGAAACGTGTCGAGCACCTTGCGGTTGGGCTCGAGACCATAGGACCAGAAATCGGCACCCATGAGCAGCCGCGCCGCGCGCAGCTGCTCTTCGACGAATGGCAGCGTCACCTTCGTCGCCGAGGTGTCCGCGAGGTGCGCAATCGCAACCGCCTTCGCCTCGCCGAATGCCTTCGCGATCGTCGCGGGCAGCCACGGGTGCTTCTCCGCGAGCGTGCGACGAATGCCGATGAGATGCATGATCGGGAAGATACCGGTGCGGCGGTAATAGTCCGAGGCGGCCGCCGTCGGATCCGCGAAGAGCCAGCCGAGGTTCGGATCGTTGCGCTCGAATGTACGACGGGAGCCTCGGGCTCACGATCCCATCGAGTTCGCCCGCCGCCAGCATGCCGGAGAGCGTCCGATCCGCCGGCGCATTCTCGAGTCGCACGCCCGGCGGTAGCTTCAAATCGATCTTCTCGATGCGGCCCGCCTGCTCCATGCCGCCGCGCACCCAGGTGATGTCCGAGGGCTTGACGCCGTATTCGTCCTCGAGCAGCGCCCGTGCCCACACGCAGGCCGTCAGCTGGTACTCGGGCGTGCCGATTCTGCGTCCCTTGAGATCCGCGGGCTTGGCGATGCCGCGATCCGTGCGAATCACGATGGCCGTGTGCCGAAACGCGCGGGAAGGAAACACCGGCACGCCGACGTAAGGGTTGTCGCCGCGTGCGGTGCGCAGCGTGAAGCTGCGAGAGCGAGAGCTCGCAGATGTCGAAGTCCGCGTGGCGAAACGCGCGAAAGAACATCTCCTCGGGCGTAAGCAGCAGGAAAACGGGCTTCACCCCGTCAATCGCGACCCGCCCGTCCACGAGCGGCCGCGTACGATCGTAGTCGCCCATTGCGATCGAGAGCTCGAGCTTCGCGGCTGCGCCAGTCATCCCCAGACCTCGCGTGCGACGTGCGCGACGAGTTCGAGCTTCTTCCACTGCTCCTCGATCGAGAGCTTGTTGCCACGCTCGCCGCTCGCAAATCCGCACTGCGGGCTGAGCGCCAGCTGCTCGAGCGGCAAGGTAGCGGGCCGCAGCGTCGATCCGCCGCTTCAGCTCGTCTTTGCTCTTCGAGCCTGCCATGCTTGGTCGTGACGAGGCCGAGCACGACGCGCTTGCCCTTCGGCACGAAACGCAGCGGCGCGAAATCGCCCGCGCGCGGCGAGTCGTACTCGAGGAAATAGCCGTCGACCTCGACCTCGTTGAAGAGCACGTCGGCCACCGGCTCGTAGCCGCCTTCGGCGAGCCAGGCGCTCTCGAAATTTCCGCGGCAAAGGTGCAGGCAGACCGTCATGTCTTGCGGTCGTCCCGCGATCGCGTCGTTGATGAGCCGCGCGTAGATGCGCGGTAGAGTCGCCGGATCCTCGCCGATTGTGCGCACCTCCTCGCGCATCGCTGCGTCGCAGAGGTAGGCGAAATTGACTTCATCGATCTGAAGGTAACGGCAACCCGCCGCCGCCAGATCCCGCACCTCTTCGGCGTAGGCGCGCGCCGACGTCGTCGTAGAAGTCCTCGATGCGTGGATAGGCGGCCTCATCGATGGCTCGGCGTCCGCCACGAAAATGCAGCACGCTCGGCGATGGAATCGTGATCTTCGGCGTTGCGCGCGCCACGCTCTTCAGGAACGCGGAAGTGCTCGACGAAGATCGGGCGCGGTCGCGTCAACTTTCCGGTCACGCGAAACGCCGAGGGTAGCCGCTCGATGTCGCCCTCGACCGTGTGGAACTTCACCTTGACCGCCGAGCGACTGACCGCGACGTTCGCGAAGGATTGGAGGAAGTCGACGTGCCAGAGAGTGCGCCGGAACTCGCCGTCCGTGACCGCCTTGAGGCCAATATCCTCCTGTCAGCTTCACGACCTCGCGTATCGCCTCGTCCTCGGCCCGCTCGAGCTCCGTCGGCCGGCAGCGAACCTGCCGGAAACTCTCGCGCGCGGCGAGCAGTTCGCGCAGGGCGCAAGAGGCTTCCGACCTGATCGGCGCGAAAGGGCGCGCGGTCTTTCAGCGGCCCTCCTTGCGCTGGCCGGAACCCAGGCGCCGTGCACGGCCGCCCGCAGCCGCACGGGTAAGCGAGCCGCCGCGATCGGACCGGCGGCAAGGCGCTGCGCATCGAACACGGCGAGCTCGGTGCGCGATTCGTGCCTCGCACCGGGTGAGCACGGAAAGGAGAAAACCGTCGCCCTCCGGCGCGTCGGCGGATCGCGGTACGAAGCAGGGTTCCTGGCAGGTCGTCTGCTCGCCGACGAAGTAGCGGTCGAGCGCGCCCGGTCGCGAGGTCAACGTGCACGAGCGTATTCCAGCCGACGCCGATGGTGCCTGCCACGTTGAGCGGCTTCGCCGGATCGACGATCGCGGTGAAAGCCGTGACGATACGGGTGCATCTGGTAGCGCGTTGATCGATCGCCGGCATCTCCATGAAGTCGCGATGGAGCGTCGTCGATTCGAACCCGCTGCCCGGTCCTGACAGGTCGAAACACCAGCGCGTCAGGCGCGGCGTGCTTTTCTCGCGATCGAATGGCGCGCCGTCCGCGTTCGCGATGAACGGGAACTGGTTGCGCTCGCTCACGAAGATATCGACGTAAACGCGCTCGCCTTCGCTGAAGCAGTTGAGGATGTGGCCAACGCCGCGCGGCGGTGCGCGATACCAGCGGATGTCGCGCGTGCTCGCATCGCGCCTCATGACACCGATTTCAGTGTCGCGGTCGGCCTCGAATACCCAGTGCGCGCCGCCCTTGCGCAGGCGCTCCATGTCCGTCGTGGTCGGCATCAGGGGATAGACGAGGTGCCGTTCGCTCACGGCCCAATCGTGCAGGAAGCTGACGAAGGGCGCGAGAAAGAATTCTTCGCGCACAAGCTCACCGTCCGGCGAAATGACCTGCAAGGCGATGTCCCGTGTCGCAAGACCACGCGCCTCGTAACCGTGGGAGATCATCTCGCCCGTGGCCGGATCGATTTTCGGATGGGCCGTGGCGGTCAGGCTCTTCATGCGCCCGCGGTAGTCGAAGCGGCCGCGCGTTTCGAGCGTGTCAGGGTCGAGCTCGTGCGGCAGGCCGTCTTCCTTCAAGGCGAAGAGCCGGCCGGCGTGAAATACGACGCTCGTGTTGGCGGTCGTGCGATCGCGCCCGGCGACGCCCGGATCGTCGGTGTAGGGATTGCGGTAGACGCCGAAGAGCGCCCGGCGCGCGGCGCTTTCGAGCTCGTATTTTTCGGTGCGCACGTAGCGGCTCAGGAAATCGACATGACCGTCGCTCGAAACGGAACATCGTGACGAGGCCGTCGCCGTTGATGTTGATGTCATCGCCCATGCGCGGGGGAAACCGCGGATCCGGCCCACAGCGATAGAAGCTGCCCGCGAGCGCCGATGGCAGTTCGCCTTCGACCTCGACGTCCCTGAGCGCAGCCTTCGATGCGCCGCGGCTCGTTGAATCCGGTGAAGGCGGGCGTGCTGGGAAAAAGTAGCGACATGCGGAACCGGCGGGGCTTTTCCTGAAGCATAATCGCGCGGGAATTCGCTTACCACACGCCGCACAGGGGATCGCCATGGGAGACGCGGATCGGCTGAAATCGCTCGAGAACGAAGTCGCTCAACTGACAGCGCGACTCGGCGCAGTCGAGGACACAAATGCGGTCCGGTACCTGCATTTCATCTACGGCTACTACATCGACATGTGCCTCTACGACGAAGCGGTCGACCTCTTCGCCGAGGATGGAGCCGTGCGCTTCCTCAATGGCCTCTTCAAGACCAAGGCGGGGGCCCGCCGACTCTACTGCGACTGGTTCCGCAAGGACTTCACCAAGGGCCACAACGGCCCGGTCTATGGCTTTCTCCTCGATCACCTGATGCTGCAGGACATCGTCAGCATCGCGCCCGATCGCAAGAGTGCGCGCATGCGCGTGCGCGCCCTCAACATGATCGGTTATCACGACAAGAAGCCGGAGCCCGTCGCTCACATGCCGCAGCAGTTCTGGGGCGGCGGCATCTACGAAAACGTCTACGTGAAGGAAGGCGGCGTCTGGAAGATCAAGCTTCTCGATTACATCGGCCGCTGGCAGGCGCCCTACGAACAGGGCTGGGCGCACAGCTCGGGCCACTTGCCGCCCTTCCAGAAGACCTACCCCGAGAATCCGATCGGGCCCGATGAGATCCTCCCCGACATGCCGTACGCCTGGCCCGACACCAGCGTCGTCCCCTTCCACTACCGCCACCCCGTGACTGGAAGGTAGAAAAAAAGGGGACAGATTTATTTTTCCGCATTTCTCACGCGAACGCCGAGATACTCGGAAAAATAAATCTGTCCCCTTTTTTCCTCAGTCGATTGACGGCACCGGTTCCCCGCGCCAGCGAAACCGGTACGTCTTGCCCTTGCGGACGTGCGTCACCAGCGCCGGCCGAAAACAGACGATGCAGGTGCCACCCTCGTTCCGTACGCTCGGATAGACGATGCCGAGCGAGCCCGCCTCGAGCAGCCGCTCGGCGAGCGCCTGCGACTCCATATAGCTCGCAGGGTGCAGGCATCCGGCGAGCGCGGACGCCTCTCGCAAGTCGTGAAATTCGCCGCTGAAATCCGCCTGGTAGTCATCGAACGTCACCTCATCTTCGAACCGCCCCACTTCCGCGAGCTGTACGCTCTTGTGGAACGCGACCTCGGCCTGCGCCGTCTTGAGCTCGAAGCCCGCGTACCAGGCGCCGCGATCCGGTCCATTGAAGCGGCTGCCGAGCGGGTGTGCATGCGTGAACACGGCATTCACGATCCGGTACTGTGGAACTCCGAACACGAGCTCATGCACGCCGATGCCGGGCAGGCGGTCATTTTCCGCGAGCAGCCGATCGTTCGTGGCATGGTCGAGATCGAAGAGATCGCCGAGGTGCGCATCATCTTCGGCGATGCGCGCAAGGGCACTGCCCTCATCGCTGTACTTCGACGGAATCAGGCGATGCGTGTCACGCCGACGCAGGCGCGAGGTCGCCGGAACCGGCACCCTTGCGGGCCGGCGCTCGGTCAAGCGCCGCCTCGACGCGCGTCGAGGAGCCGTCGCACCGTCTGCATGGCGGGCGTACCGCCGGCAATCATGTAGGCGATCGGCGTCAGTCCCGCGAAGATGCGATTCGTATTCGGCAGCTGCACCCAGTCGTCCGCAAGCTTCTTCCCGTGCAGGATATTGAGCGCCTTGAAGATACCGACGAGATAGGAGACGCGCAAAAGCCTATCCGCATCGAGCACCCGGTTACCCGGGGCCTTCTTCATTTCATAAAAGGGTCCGTTCGTGACACCGCCGAGGAGCTGGCGCGCGTCTTCATCGCGCACTTCCCAATGCTCCATGATGTTGAAGAACGCCTTGAGGGCCGAGGGACCGAGCCGCTCGCGTTCGGCCCTGGAACTCAAGTCGACGAGCGGCGACGGCTCGTAGCGCGTCGCGGGGTACTTGAACGGCTGGGTCCTGGCGGCCATGGTCTCTCCTTCTCAGGAGACTATATTCTCCTGATCAGGAGTATGCAAGTAGCACCGCCGGCGCCTTCGGCTGCAGCGGGACCTCAGCGCATATCGCATCGTGGTGGAAAACCGCGCTACCATCCGGGCTGTCGCACTGACGCCGGACACCGACGACAATAGCAGACAAGAACAATCCATCGCTCGAAGGTCCGACGATTCTCCAGGGGGCTCCGTGACGCTTGCAAAACTCGACCTTGCCATCATCGGCATTTATGCGGTTTCGATCTTCCTGCTCGCCCAGTGGGTTTCGCGCGAAAAGGGCGAGCACAAAAAGAATGCGCAGGATTATTTCCTCGCCAGCCGCGCCCTGCCCTGGTGGGCGATCGGCACGTCGCTCATCGCGGCGAACATCTCCGCCGAGCAGATCATCGGCATGTCGGGCTCCGGCTACGTGATCGGGCTCGCGCATCGCCTCCTACGAATGGATGGCGGCGCTCACGCTGATCATCGTCGGCAAGTATTTCCTGCCGATCTTCCTCAAGAACGGCATCTACACGATGCCGGAATTCCTCGAGCAAGCGTTACAGCCGGCGCGTGCGCTCGGTGATGGCGGTGTTCTGGCTCGGCGTCTACATCTTCGTGAACCTGACCTCGATCCTGTGGCTGGGCGCGCACGGCCGTTCACACGGTGACCGGCATCGACCTCAGACGGCGGCTCGTCTGCACTCGGCGTGTTCGCCGGCGCCTACTGCGCTGTACGGTGGCCTGAAGGCGGTGGCGCTCACCGACATCGTGCAGGTCTCGCTGCTCGTGCATGCGGCGGGCTGATCATCGGCTACATCGCGCTCGAAGCCAGGTCGGCGAGCGGCGCCGGCGTCGTCGCCGGCTTCTCAGGAGCTGCTGACGAGTCGTGCCGCGAGAAGTTCGACATGATCCTCGACCGGAGCGAACCCGAACTACAAGGACCTGCCGGGCCTCTCCGTGCTCCTCGGCGGCATGTGGATCATGAACGTCTCGCTACTGGGGCTTCAACCAGTACATCATCCAGCGCGCGCTCGGCCGCGAAGAGCATCGCGCGAAGCGCAGAAGGGCATCGTGCTCGCCGCGTTCCTGAAGCTCCTGATGCCCGGTGCTCGTCGTGCTTCCCGGGCATCGCCGCCGTCGTGCTCGCGCCCGAATCTCGCCGAGCCCGACGAGGCCTATCCGACGCCTGATGCACATGCTGCCGACCGGCATCCTCGGCCTCGTGTTCGCCGCGCTGCGTCGCCGCGATCATCGCGTCGCTCGGGTCGAAGATCAATTCGATCGCGACGATCTTCACGATGGACGTCTACAAGCCCTTGCGCCCGCAGGCACCCGCAACAGCGCCTCGTGCTGCATCGGTCGGATGCGCCGCGGTCATCGCGCTCATCGTCGCGATCCTCGCGGCGAGGCCCCTGCTCGGCAGCTTCGACCAGGCGTTCCAGTACATCCAGGAATTCACGGGCTTCTTCACGCCGGGCATCGTGCGTCATCTTCCTGCTCGGCATGTTCTGGGATCGCACCACCTCGCTCGGCGCGTTGGTCGGCGGCGATCGGCTCCGCGGTGCTGTCCTTCGCGCTCAAGATCTACTGGCCGGAGCTGCCGTTCATGGACCGCGTCGGACTCGTGTTCCTCGCGTGTTTCGCGATCGCGATCATCCTGTCGCTCCTGCAAGCGAAGCGGACCACGGCGTTACGCGTCGAACTCAAGGACATCGACTACTCGACGAGCGCCGGCTTCAACATCGCGGCGGTCATCGTCACGGCCATTCTGATCGCGCTCTATGCGCTCTGGTGGTAGTGGACAATGTCGAGCGCAGGCGTGAAACGACCGGACGAGATCATCCGCGCCGGCAATACGCTCGGCGAAGGGATCCTCTGGGATTCTCGCCGGCAGGTCTTGTGGTGGACGGACATCCACGAGCGGCATCTGCATCGCTACGCCTGGAACCGCCGGGTTGTAGAGACCCTGGAGACTCCCGAGCGCGTCGGCTCATTCGGTCTGGTCGCCGGAAGCGAACGCTTCATCGCCGCATTCGAAAGTGGTGTCGCGCTCTATGATCCCGGCCGCAAGGCCGTTGAATGGCTCGCTCGACCGCAGCAAGGCGAACCGGGCGTCCGCTTCAATGACGGCCGTGTCGACCGGCGCGGCCGCTTCTGGTGCGGCACCATGTGCGAAGCGAAGCCGAGAATCGCGAGCGGCGCGCTCTACAGCGTCGACCAGTCGGGCAAAGCACGGCCGCAAGTGCAGGGTGTCACCATCTCGAACGGGCTCTGCATGAGCCCCGACGGAACGTTGCTTTACTTCGCCGATTCGCCGAGCCGCACGATCCATGCGTATGAACTGCTCGAGCCCGAAGGCAAGCTCGGTGCGAAGCGTGTCTTTGCACGCACGCCGGAAGGTGCCGTTCCGGACGGTGCGACGGTCGATGCCGACGGGTGCGTCTGGAGCGCTCACTGGGGTGGCAGCTGCGTCGTTCGCTACACCCCGGACGGCCGCATCGACCGCACCATCCGGGTGCCGGCAAGCCAGGCGAGCTGCGTCTGCTTCGGCGGCCCGGATCTCGAGTTGCTCTTCGTGACGAGCGCACGCGAAGATCTGGATGCGGCGGGGCTTGCGAAGGAGCCGCACGCCGGCGATGTTTTCGTTTACCGTACTGGCATGAAGGGCCTGCCTGAACCCGAGTACCGCAAGCCAGTGTAATTGGTACCGATCACGTCGCACGGCATGGCGTGGTGCTTTCAGGTCCTCGTTCCGTTCTGGTCACTGATCAGCGAGTCCCGCTCCCGCTACTTCGCATAGGCGATCTTCGTCCTCGGATACCTGGCGAAAATCTTCGTGACGGCGTCGATGACGCGTGTCGTCGTGTCATTCTTGTCCTTCGCGTCATGTCGGTAGACCGCGCTGCCGCTCCATACGAGTTCGTTCTTCGCGCGATCGACGAGATCGACCGTCAGGCTGTCTTCGCGCACGGAATGAACGTCCGAACCGCCGACGCCTACGCCAACGCCGCCTCCCCAGCCACCATGGCCCCAGCCGCCGGTACCGTAGGTCACGCCAACACGCGGATTGCCGTGGCCTTCAACTTTATCCTTGGTCGCGGAAACGAAGTTGACGAGAATGTCCGGGTTGGCAGCCTCGGTGTAGCCGCGGGCCGCCAGCTCGCGGCCAACGGCCTGCTTCATGAGCTGTGTCGTAATGCTCGTGTATCCGGCCGAATCCGTGCTGAGCTGCTCCATGAAACCGTACGTGTGGTACTCAGTCAGATTGACTTCGGGCGCCGTCTGACTCGAAATCTTCGGGGCACTGGCGCAGGCGGTGACAAGGAGCGCTGCGCAGAAAACAACACACCTGTTGCGAATGCGTCCATGAGCAATCGGTGTCACGGTGATTCTCCGGTGGAGCGGCCCACGTCCGACAGCGCGACAGTGTGAAAATGTTCATGCGGATCCCACGGCGCCGCTCTTCCCTTTCATCCAGCGTCCGGCTATCGTTATGCCCGACAGAATATAACGACGGAACGACGCCCATGCACTCACTACCGCGGCGCCTGTTTATTGCGTGCCTTCTCCTCGCGTGCGGCATCGCCAGCGCAGCGGACGGCAAGCAACCCGAACTCCTCATCTTCGCGGCGTCCTCGCTCACCAACGTATTGCAAGACGTCGGCGCCGCGTACACGAAGGAGACAGGCCAGGCGGTCAAGTTCTCCTTCGCATCAAGTGCCGTCGTCGCCCGCCAGATCGAGGCAGGAGCGCGCGCCGATGTCTTCTTCTCCGCCGACGTCGAGTGGATGGACTATCTTGAAGCCCGCAACCTTATCGACCGCAAGTCGCGCTCGAACGTGTTGAGCAACCGCCTCGCGCTCATCGCCCCCGCAGACAGCAAGGTCGAGCTCAAGATCGCGCCGAACTTCCCGCTCCTCGGTGCGCTCGGCACCGGCAGACTCTCGACGGGAGATCCCGACTACGTGCCCGTCGGCCGTTACGCCAAGTCCGCGCTGACGACGCTCGGCGTGTGGAACGAGGTCGCGGACCGGATCGTTCGCGCCGACAATGTGCGCGCGGCGCTCGTATTCGTCGCCCGGGGCGAAGCTCCCCTCGGTATCGTCTATGAGACCGACGCCAAAGCCGACAACAAGGTCCGCATCGTCGATCTGTTCCCGACGAACCTGCACCTGCCGATCGTCTACCCGGTCGCGGCCACCGCTGCCGCAAAGCCCGGAGCACAGCGCTTCGTCAACTACGTACGCGACACTTCCGCGCATGTGATATTCGTCCGTTACGGATTCACCGCCCTGCCCTGATTCTGGAGTGAAGCTTATGGCTCGATACCTCGCGGCCGCGCTGGCCGCGCTCATGCTGTGTGCGGGATTCGCCCAGGCTGCCGGCGGCGACAGCGTCAAGGAACAGCTGCAGGCACTGAGCGACGCGCTGGCGGCGCAGAAAGCGCAGCTTGAAGCCCAGCAACGCCAGATCGAAGCGCAGGCCGCTGAAATCGAGCGGCTGCGGGCCGCCGTCAACGCAACGCCGGCGACAGGAGACACCGCGGCCGAGGTTGCCGCTGTCCGCAAAGACGTCGAGCAGGCGAAGATCGCAGCGCGCGACGCGCCGAAAGTCTCGATCAACAACGGAAGGCCGACCATCACGAGTTCTGACGGCCGTTCGTCGATTGCGCTACGGGGCATTGCCCAGGTCGACATGGCGCACTACAGCCAGGACCCGCCGGGCCCCCTGACGACCGACTATCGGCGCGGATCGGTGGGCGCGACGAACAATCGCGAAACGACTGCCGCCCAGGATCTTGCCGACGGCGCCTTCATCCGCCGGGCGCGCTTTGGCGTCGACGGCGTGATCAATCGCGACTTCAACTATCGCTTTCTGTTCGAATTCGGCGGCGCCGGGGTGGAAACTCAGGGCCGCGTCAACGATGCCTGGATCAACTACACGGGGTTCGCGCCATTCACGATTCAGCTCGGCGCGTTCGCGCCGCCCGCAAACATGGACGACGGCACGACGCCGGAAGATCTCCTGTTCATCGAGCGCGCGACACCCTCGGAACTCTCGCGAACGCTAGCCGGCGCGGACGGCCGGTTCGGTCTCGGCGTCCGCGGTGCCGGCGCACGCTGGATGAGCTCCCTCACGCTGACGGGCCGCACGATCGGCGATGCGGAGGCCTTCGATTCGCAGCTCGGCGCCGTGGGCCGCTTCGGCTGGCTCGCGGCGACGTCACCGGACTTCAACGTGCATGTCGGCGTCAACGGCACCTACGTATTCCAGCCGGCTGACCAAGGCGCTTCGACATCCCCGCGCTATCCCACGCGGTTTCGCGACCGGCCCGAGATCCGCGTCGACAGCACGCGGCTCATCGACACCGGCATCGGTCGACGCCGACTCGATCTATTCCGCCGGCGTCGAATTCGGCGCGAACTGGAAGAACTGGTATCTGCAGGCGGAAAACTACTGGTACGGCATCGACCGGCACGGGCCGACGACACTCGACGATCCTTCGTTCGGGGGCTGGTATGCGCAGGCGAGCTGGGTCCTGACCGGCGAATCGCATCGTTATAACGCCGCCACCGGTGCGTTCGCGGCTCCGCGACCCACCGTGCCCTTCACCATGACCGGCGGCCGTGGCGCATGGGAACTCGGCCTCCGCTTTTCGCACACGGATCTCGACGACAACGCGGGCCTGGCCGGCGCAGCTTGCGCCGCCGGCTGCATCCGCGGAGGCACACAGAACATCTGGACGTTCGGCGTGAATTGGTACCTCAATCCGCAGGTGCGGCTGCTCTTCAACTACCTGCATATCGACGTGGATCGACTGAATCCGGCAGGCCCCGGCAACACCACACCGTTCGGACCAGCGCCCGGCACGCCGCCGATCGGCGTGCAGATCGGCCAAGGTCTCGACGTGTTCGCGCTGCGCTCGCAGTACAGCTTCTGACACGGCTTCAACAGCACGAAGTTATGTCTGCCTGCGCTTCGAGGCGGCGCTGGCTTGGCACGTAATGTCAACTCGCCGTGCCGATTTACCCCCTTAATCGTGACGTGGCTCACAGAATTTCTGTTTGTGTCCCACCGGATCTATGTATTAATGAGTGCGGGGAAAGAAGTAACTACGTCAATACGTAGATAAGTAATCTTAAAGAGGAATATTCATGTCCCGACGATCTCTCCGTTCCTGCGTGCAATGTGAAGACCTGAGACTTGAGTTCGCCGGCATTCCTGCCAGTACCCCGCAGCGGTCGTCGTGGCTGGCAGCCGCGCTGCTGGCGGCGGTCGCGCTGTTCGTAAGCCCCGCGCAGGCGGGCATTGCCGTTCGCGTCGAGGCGGCGCCGGTCAGTGACCCGATCCAGGTATTCGTGACCGTTACTGATGGGAGCGGCGCGCCCATAGGGGGCCTCGATGCCAGCGCCTTCACCGTGTCGGTGGACGGAGTGGTGATTCCGCAGGCGAACACCACCTTCACCCTGCCGCCGACGCAGGATCCGAGCCAGAAGGTCTCGGTGATATTCGCCATGGACTACAGCGAAAGTGTCACTTCGATCGCGCGCGACGTCATGGAGGACTCCGTGGTGACCTTCATCAATTCGATGAACCCCGGCGACTTCGCGGCCATCATCAAATTCAACGACACCAATCCGCTGAAGGCGTCGCTGGTGATCCCGTTCACGGAAATTGACGGGCCGTCCGGCGCCGGCACTTCCGCATTGATCAGTGCAGTGATGTCACCCTACCCGGGCAATGGCACCAACCTGCTCGATGCCATTAATCTGGGGATCGATCATTTCGTCGCGTCGTCGAGCCTGCTCCCGGCCGGACCGAAGGCGGTGGTCGTGATCACCGACGGGAACGAGAACGCGTCCGTCATTACGAAAGAAGGCGTCGTTGAAGACAACGCGAGCGCCAACAGCATTCCAATCTTCTTGATCGGTGTGGGCACAATCAACCGCCTCGAGCTGATGAATCGGCTGGCAGCGCAAAGCGGTGGTGAAGTCCTCGTCGCGCCGACCAGTCCCGAGATTGCGGCCGCCTACGTAACCATCTCCGAACTGCTGAACAACGAATACCTGGTGAGCGTCCCGTCTTCCATCACCGACTGCGACCAGCACACGCTGGGCGTTAGTGTGACGGGGCAGACCAGCCCGACTTCCGCGACGTTCCAGCGCTGCGGGGCTGTTGTCGTGCCGCCACCCCCGCCACCGCCCATTCCGTCTCCGAGCGGAGGCGGAGGTGGAGGCGCCGTGACCGTGCCAGAGCTGCTCATCGGGCTCATTGCTCTTCTCGCCGGGCGACGCCGCCGGGTCTGAACGCTTACAAATCAGCCAATGGGATGGCGCGAGCGAGCCCCAAACTTGCTCGCGCCATTTTTTCGAATCCATCAGGCATGATGGCAGCCCTATGCCATCCAGACTCCACGAGCAACTGAGGACACTCCTCGGTCCAGCCGGTTTCGTGACGGAACCGGACTTGCTCGATCGGCATGCAACAGATTGGAGCAAGTACCGGATTTCGCGGCCAATCGCGATGGTGCGGCCGGCCGACGTCGCGCAGCTCGCACGCGCGCTCGCGCTTTGCAACGAAGCGAAGCAGCGCATTGTCGTGCAGGGCGGGCTCACCGGCCTTTGCGGTGGCGCCTGCCCGGACGAAGGCGAGCTGGCGCTCTCCACCGAGCGCCTGACTCACATTGAAGCCCTGGACGAGCACGACCTCACGCTGACGGCCGAGGCCGGTGTCACGCTCGAGAAGATTCAGAACGCGGCGACCGCGGTGGGCCTCGAATTTCCGCTCGATTTCGGCGCGCGCGGCAGCTGCACCGTCGGCGGATTTCTCTCGACCAACGCCGGCGGCAACAGCGTCATCCGCTACGGCATTGCGCGCAATCTCGTGCTCGGCGTCGAAGCGGTGCTCGCCGACGGCACGATTGTGTCGAACATGAACCGCATGCTGAAGAACTCAACGGGTTACGATCTCAAGCAGCTATTCATCGGCAGCGAAGGCACGCTTGGCGTCATCACGCGTGCGGTGTTGCGACTCTTTCCCGAGCAACACGACGTCGCGACCGCCTGGATCGGCACGAAGAGCTTCGAGGGGATCACGCGGCTCCTGCGCGATGCGCGAACGCAGCTTGAAGGCGGGCCGACGGCGTTCGAGGTCATGTGGGATGACTATGTTTCGGCCGGGTTGCACCTGCTGAAGCAGTCGAAGCCACCGCTCGATACACCCGCGCGCTTTCACATCATTCTTGAATACGCCAATGCCTCGGGTAGCGCCAACGCGGCGCTCGAGCGCTTGCTCGAAACCGCGATCGAACGTGGCGACGCCACGAACGCGGTGGTTGCACAGTCGGTCCCGCGAAGCCGATCAGTTCTGGCTCATTCGTGACGGAGCGGCAGAGATCCTGCCAAAACTCAAGGTGCCGCTCAGTTTCGATGTCAGCATGCCGCTCGAGCGCATGCCGGCGTATGTCGAGGCGGTCGATGCCGTCTTGCGAGCCGCGGTTCCGGGTGGCGAGGTCTACTACTTCGGGCACCTTGGCGACGGCACCCTGCATATGCTGATCGAAGGGCGTGATTCGGCGAAGAAGGACGAACTCATCGGCCGAATCCTCGAGCCGCTCAAGTCGATAGGCGGCGCCGTCTCAGCCGAACACGGCGTCGGCATCGCGAAGAAACCGTACGTTTCACTGACGCGATCCGCTGTCGAGATCGACCTGATGCGATCCCTCAAGACCAAACTCGACCCGAACGGCATCCTGAACCGCGGCCGCGTCTTCGATTAAGAAAAGGGGACAGAGCCAATTATCTTTTGGCCGCTTCGGCGACTGAAAAAGGGGACAGATTTATTTGTTCGAATATTTGAGTAGACGCGACAGATTAACTTGTGGAGCTACCGCCTTCGTTGGTCGGCCTTGGGTCCGATTGTAGACGTGTCGACCGATCAGCTCCGCGACGTCGTCCGGAAACTGTTCTGATCCCGTCAACTGATTGCGCTGGATGGCTCCCCGGATCACGGCGAGTTCGTGTGGTCCAATACCCAGCTCGACGAATTCGCGATATCGTTCCCGGCGGTGCTCGAGGTCGGCGCCTAACGCAGTAAAACAGGGACCGGCGTCCAGCCAATCGCAATCGTCGAGGCCGACCCGCGCTCGATAGCTCGACCATGGATAGTCTTCCGGTCGCGCGACTATCCCGGCCCTCACCGGGTTCAAATCCACATACCTGGCGCAAGCCAGCAAATACCGATCTGATTCGATTGGACTGCATTTGAAACGCCCTTCCCATGCACTTCCGGAGCCGCCATTGACCCGGTTCAAGCGGCGCGTGTGCCGGCCGGCAAGTCGCTTCATCAGCACGCTGAGCGCCCTGGCATCGTCGCCGGGATCGACGATGAGATGAACATGGTTCGTCATGAGGCAATAGCCATAGATCCTAAGGCCGAGCGCCAATCGAAAGTCGGCGAGCGTCCTCAGGTACGCGTGACGATCAGAACGGGATTGGAATACGGCGCTTCGATTGTGGCCACGCTGCACGATATGGTGCGGGTAGTTGGCCACCGCGATCCTTGGCGTGCGTGCCATTCCTTGCGTCCATGCTGACAAATGGAGCCGCGCAAGCTGCATCAACGTGCAGAAAGCCGCCAGCGCGATTTCTGGCTGTTACGCCTCAATACTCAAGAAAATAAATCTGTCCCCATTTTCAGCAGCAGCGCTTCACGCCGGCCCACTTCTCCGCCTGATATTCGCGATGGAATTGCGCACGGCTCGGTTGCGGGCGATCAGGATGCGTCGACTGCAGATGAGCGATGTATTGCTCGTACGCATCGTCGCCGGTCAGGCGGCGAATCCAGGCCCACGCGTCGATGAGCTTGCGCTTCACGCCGCCACCTCCGCGCTCGGCGGTACCGGCAGTCCACGCAGGCAACGGCTCACGACACGAAGCATGTCGAGAATCACGAACCACAGCACCAGCGTGAAGAAGATGGTGATCCAACCGTCGAGCCGCTGATTGAAAATCAGCGTCGGTGCGATGGCGGCCTTCTCGGGCGGCAACACACCCGAAGCGAGCTTCATCGCAAGATCATTCGCCGCAGCGAAGAATCCGAGCTTCGGATTCGTACTCATCACCTTCTGAAAAGCCGCGGTCGTCGTGACGACGGCGAGCCACGCGAGCGGCACCAGCGTGACGAACGCGTACTTCGCCTTGCCGGACTTCACGAGAATGCCCGTCGCTACGGAAAGTGCGATGCCCGCGAGCATCTGGTTCGCGATCCCGAACAGTGGCCACAGGATATTCACACCGCCGTTCGGGTCGATCACGCCTATATACAAGAAGTATCCCCAGGCGGCGACGATCAGCGAGCTCGCGATAATCACGGACGGGTACCACGAGGTTCGCCCCATCGGCTTCCAGATGTGACCGAGCGCGTCCTGCAGCATGAAGCGGCCGACGCGCGTGCCCGCATCGAGTGTCGTCAGGATGAAGACCGCCTCGAACATGATCGCGAAGTGATACCAGACGGCCAGCAGCCCCTGCCCGAATGCCGTGCCAAAAATGCTCGCCATGCCGACAGCAAGCGACGGTGCACCGCCCGTTCGTCCGAAGAGTGTCTGCTCACCCATCTCTTTCGCGAGGCCCGCCATCTGATCGACCGTGACCGGGAATCCCCAGCCGGAAATCGTCGCAACGGCTGCGTCCGGCGCGGCGCCGACTACGCCCGCAGCTGTATTGATCGCGAAATACACGCCGGGATCGAGGAGCGTCGCTGCGATCATCGCCATCACCGCGACGAACGACTCGAGCATCATGCTGCCGTAGCCAACCATGCGGATGTCGCGCTCGTTCGTGATGAGCTTCGGCGTCGTACCGCTCGCGACCAGCGAGTGAAAGCCCGAGATCGCGCCGCAGGCAATCGTGATGAAAACGAACGGAAACACCTTGCCTGCGAAGATCGGGCCTGTACCGTCGACGAACTGCGTGAAGGCCGGCATCTTGATCTCCGGCCGCAGGATGACAATCGCGATCGCGAGCAGCGCCACGGTGCCCAACTTCAGGAACGTCGAAAGATAGTCGCGCGGCGCCAGCAGCAGCCACACCGGCAGGATGGCCGCGAGCCAACCGTAGGCCATGACGAATTGCGCGAGCGGCAGGCCCGTGTAGTCGAACCAGCTCCGCGCTTCCTGGTGATCCACCCAGCCGCCGAAGGCGACGGCGCCGAGCAGCAGCGCAATGCCGATGATCGACGCTTCGAGCACGCGGCCCGGGCGAAATGAACGCATGTATCCGCCGACGAGCATCGCAATCGGGATCGTCGCGAACACGGTCGCGGTCGCCCACGGGCTGTGCTTCATTGCATTCACGAGCACGAGCCCAAGCACGGCGATCAGGATGACGAGGATCAGGATGGTGCCAATGATTGCCGCGAAGCCGCCGAACGCCCCGAGCTCGTCGCGCGCCATCTGGCCGAGGCTCTTCCCGTCGCGGCGCGTCGAGAGGAAGAGGATCGTCATATCCTGCACGCAGCCGCCGAGCACCGAGCCGATCAGGATCCAGAGAAGTCCGGGGAGATATCCGAACTGCGCCGCGAGGGTTGGACCGACGAGCGGCCCCGGGCCGGCAATTGCCGCGAAGTGATGGCCGAAGACGATCCAGCGATCGGTCGGCATGAAGTCGCGGCCGTTGTTGAGCCGCACCGCGGGTGTCGTGCGGTTCGGATCGACCGAAAGCACGCGCGCCGCGATCCAGGCGCTATAGAAGCGATAGCCGATCGCGTAGATGCAGACCGCGGCGGTGACGATCCACAGCGCGTTGATGGTCTCGCCGCGGTGAAGCGCGAGACCACCCAGTGCATAGGCGCCGACGACAGCTACGAGAATCCACAAGAGTCGCTTCATAGGAGGGGTCAGAACCAATTAAGTTTGAAACTCTGCAAACTCTATGTTTCGGCGCGCCCGGCTCACAAACTTAATTGGTTCTGACCCCTCTAGAAGGCGGCCAGGAATTTCAAAAGCTCGCCTGTCTTGTCGCGCATCAGCGCGGCGTTGCCGCGCGATTCGACGTTGAGGCGCACCAGCGGTTCGGTGTTCGAGGTGCGCAGGTTGAAGCGCCATTCCTTGAATTCGATGGAAAGGCCGTCGGTGAAGTCGACCCACTCCGCGCCCGGCTCGTATCGCTTGCGCACTTCTTCGATGGCGCGCTTGCCGTCCTTCAGCTTGCTGTTGATCTCGCCACTGCAGGGAAAGCGCTTCATGCGCTCGCCGACGAGTTCGGCCAGGGTCTTGCCGCTCTTCGACATCAGCTCAAGCACCAGGAGCCACGGAATCATGCCACTGTCGCAGTACGAGAAGTCGCGGAAATAGTGATGTGCGCTCATCTCGCCGCCATACACGGCGTCCACGGCGCGCATCTTGTCCTTGATGAAGGCGTGACCCGACTTGCACATCACCGGGACGCCGCCCGATTTCGTGACGATGTCGAGCGTGTTCCAGGTGAGGCGCGGGTCGTGCACGATCTTGGCGCCGGGGTAGCGATCGAGGAAGGCAACCGCCAGCATGCCGACGATGTAGTACCCCTCGATGAACCGGCCATCGCCGTCGAAAAAGAAGCAGCGGTCGTAGTCCCCGTCCCAGGCGATACCGATGTCCGCCTTGTGCTTGCGGATCATCTCGATCGTCGGCGCGCGATTTTCCTCGAGCAGCGGATTCGGCACGCCGTGCGGAAAGGTGCCGTCCGGCTCGTGATACATCTTGATGAACTGGAACGGCAGATGCTTCTCGAGGAGATCCACCGCCGCGCCCGCGCCGCCGTTGCCCGCGTTTACGACGACTTTGAGCGGCTTCAGGCGCTTAGGGTCGACATACGACAGGAGATGCTTCGTGTACGCCTCGCGAATATCGAGTTCGCGGCGCGTGCCCGGCTTCGCCGCCTTCTTGAACGTCGCGCTTTCGGTGAGCTTGCGCATGTCCTGAAGGCCCGTGTCGCCACTGATCGGGCGCGATTGCTCGCGCACGAACTTGAGGCCGTTGTAGTCGGGCGGATTGTGGCTCGCCGTCACCATCACGCCGCCGTCGAGCGGCTGGCTGAAGGTCGCGAAGTACGTGCCTTCCGTGCCGCACACGCCGATGTCGTACACATCGACGCCGGAATCGAGGAGCCCGCGCGTCGCAGCCGCGCAGAGCTCCGCGCTCGAAAGGCGGATGTCGCGGCCGATGCAGACCTTCTTCGGCTTCACGAACTCGGCATAGGCGCAGCCGATGCGATACGCGATATCCGCATTCAATTCGTCGGGGATGCGGCCGCGGACGTCGTAAGCTTTGAAGGTACTGCTGAGATCCATCACTAATCCTCTCAAAAGGGGACAGAGCCAATTAAGTTTGCAGGTCTGCCAACCTGCCTAATCGGTGTGCCCGGTCTGGAAACTTAATTGGCTCTGTCCCCTTTTTTATCCCGCCGCATTGACAAATCTCGCCACCGAGTCGACCACATGCTGAAGCTGCTCGCTCGTGAGCTCGGGGTAGATCGGTAGCGCGAGCGTTTCCTTCGCGGCGCGTTCGGATTCAGGCAGGTCGCCCTCCCGGTAGCCGAGGTACTCGAAACACTTCTGCAGATGCAGCGGCACGGGGTAATAGATTTCCGTGCCGATACCGCAGTCCGCAAGATACGCGCGCATCTTGTCCCGCTCCGGGACACGCACGCAGTACTGATTGTAGATGTGGCGGTATCCGGGCAGCGCGACGGGTGTCGACACGCGATCGCCGAGCCTCGCTGCGGCGAAGGCGCGATCGTAAAACATGGCGTTCCGCTGCCGGCCCGTCGTCCAGGCATCCAGGTGCTTCAGTTTCACGTTGAGCACGGCCGCCTGGATCTCATCGAGCCGGAAATTGCCGCCGATCATCGAATGAAAGTATTTGGGCTTGCCGCCGTGCACGCGCAGGATCTTGAGCTTTTCTGCAACCTCCGGATCGTTCGCGGTGCAGAGGCCGCCGTCGCCGAAGCCGCCCAGGTTCTTGGTCGGGAAGAACGAGAAACAGCCGATGTCGCCGAACGATCCCGCGCGCTGATTGCGCGGATATTCGGAGCCAATCGCCTGCGCCGCGTCTTCGATCATCTTGAGGCCGTATTTGCGCGCGATCTGCATGAGCGGATCCATGTCCGCCATCTGACCGTAGAGATGCACCGGCAGCAGCGCGCGGACCTTGCCGCCCGTCTTGCGGTTGATGAGCAAGCCGGCGCTGACATCGCACTGCTCGTTGATGAACTTTTCGACTGCCGCCGGCGAGAGGTTGTAGGTCTTCGGGTCGATCTCGAGGTAGATCGGGCGCGCGCCCGTGCGCGCCACCGTGCCGCCAGTCGCGAAGAAGGTGTACGACGGGGTGATGACCTCATCGCCGGCGCCGATGTCGTAGGCCATGAGCGCGATGAGGAGCGCATCGGTGCCCGATGACATGCCGATGCCGAACTTGGCGCCGGAATACTGCGCGACCGCCTTCTCAAGCGCCTCGACCTCGGGACCCAGGATGAACATCTGCGAGGAGCAGACGCGCGCGATGGCGGCGTCGATATCGGCCTTGATCGCCTGGTACTGGGGCTTTAGATCCAGCAGCGGAACCGCCCGTTTGACGGGCTGTGGCACAGCGTTCATGCCCGGATTCTAACGGAAAAGGGGTCAGAACCAATTACGTTCTGAACTGCGGCGTGGCAATCCATGTACGCAAAACGTAATTGGTTCTGACCCCTCTTACCTACCGGCCGTACTTGTCCTCGAAGCGGACGATGTCGTCCTCGCCGAGGTAGGAGCCGGACTGCACCTCGATCATCTGCAGCGTGATTTTGCCGGGGTTTTCGATCCGGTGGCGCGTGCCGATCGGGATGTAGGCAGACTGGTTTTCCTCGAGGAGGAAGATCTCCTCGCCCCGCGTAATGCGGGCCGTGCCCTCGACCACGATCCAGTGCTCCGCGCGGTGATGATGCATCTGCAGCGACATCGAGGCGCCCGGTTTGACCGTCAGGCGCTTCACCTGGAAGCGCTCGCCCGAGTCGATGCCGTCGTAACTGCCCCAGGGCCGGTGGACCTCCCGGTGCAGCAGGGCCTCGCTACGATTCGCCTTCTTCAGCCGGTCGACCACGGCTTTGACGCCTTGCACCCGATCCCGCGGCACCACGAGCACTGCGTCCTTGGTTTCGATGACGATGTGGTCCTTGAGGCCGACCGTCGCGACGAGCCGGCTCCCGGCATAGACGTAACAGCCCGAGCTGTCTTCGACGATGACATCGCCGTGCGTAACGTTCTGCTCCTTGTCGGCCGCAAGCGCGTCCTTCAAGGCGGACCACGAGCCGACGTCGCTCCAGCCCGCATCGAGCGGCACGACCACCGCATCGGCCGTCTTTTCCATCACCGCATAGTCGATCGAGATGCTGGGGCAGGCGGCGAACTCGGCTTGCGGAATGCGCGTGAAGTCGAGATCCCGCTGCGCATTTGCAAGCGCCGCCTCGCAGGCCGTGAGGATTTCGGGCGCGAGGCGCTTGAGCTCGGCGAGAAAGCGGCGCGCCTGGAACACGAACATGCCGCTGTTCCAGTAGTACTGCCCGGACGCGAGGAATTCCTGCGCCTTCTCGAGGCTCGGCTTCTCGACGAACTGCGCCACATCGTAGGTCGGCCCCTTCCCTTCCTTGCGCCGGATGTAGCCGTAGCCCGTTTCGGCGTGCGTCGGCACGACGCCAAAGGTTACGAGCTTCGCGCGCTTCGCCGCCGCGACCGCATGGCCAACCGCCGTGTGAAAAGCGTGCACGTCCTTGATGACGTGATCGGCTGGCAGCACGAGGAGCACTGGGTCAGCAGCGCTCGTGCCCTCGCCGCCGTGCTTCACCGCAAGGAGCGCGGCGAGCGCAACCGCGGGCGCGGTATTGCGGCCGACGGGTTCCAGAATCGTCGCCGCCGGTGCGACATTGAGCTGGCGCGCCTGCTCCGCAATCGTGAACCGATGCGCTTCGTTGCAGACGATGAGCGGCGCACCGACGTCTGCAATGCCGCGCACGCGGAGCAGCGTGTCCTGCAACATCGAGCGTTCCGTAACGAGCGGCAGCAGCTGCTTCGGATGCAGCTCGCGCGAGAGCGGCCAGAGTCTCGTGCCTGCGCCGCCGGAGAGTACGACCGGAATCAGCATGCCGCGCACTCCTGACCCCTACTGCCCGAAGACGGCGGAGAGGCGAACAAAGAACTTCAGTCGACTGGTAGCGGCTTGCCGCGCCCCACGGCGTAGTACGTGAAGCCCTGGCGCGCGACGAGGGTCGGGTCGTAGAGATTGCGGCCGTCGAAGATCACCGGTTGCGCGCAGTTCCTTCTTCATGCGTTCAAAGTCGGGACTGCGGAATTCCTTCCATTCCGTGACGATGACGAGCGCATCGGCGCCCGTGAGCGTCTCGTCGGTACTCGCGCACAGCACGACGTCCGGCCGATCGCCGTAGATCTTGCGGGCCTCATCGATCGCCACCGGATCGAACGCACGGACGGCTGCGCCTTCCCGCAAGAGGCCCGCGATGAGATTGCGGCTCGGCGCCTCGCGCATGTCATCGGTATTCGGCTTGAAGGCGAGGCCCCAAACCGCAAGCGTCTTGCCTGCGAGCTTGCCCTCGAAATGACGTGAGACCTTCTTGAAGAGCGAATCCTTCTGGCGCCGGTTCACCTCCTCCACCGCCCGGAGGATGCGCGCGTCGAATTCGCTCGCGTCCGCCGAGCGCACGAGCGCCTGCACGTCCTTCGGGAAGCACGAACCGCCATAACCGCAGCCCGGGTAGATGAAGCTGTAGCCGATGCGGGGGTCCGACCCGATTCCGATGCGCACCTTCTCGATGTCGGCGCCGACGCGCTCGGCGAGGTTCGCGATTTCGTTCATGAAGGAAATCTTGGTCGCGAGCATCGCGTTCGCCGCGTACTTGGTGAGCTCGGACGAGCGAATGTCCATCACGATGAGCCGGTCGTGATTGCGCAGGAACGGGTCGTAGAGCGCGCGCAGCAGCTCCGTTACGCGGGGATTGTCCGTGCCGACGACGACGCGGTCCGGCTTCATGAAATCGTCGATCGCCGCGCCTTCCTTGAGGAATTCGGGATTCGAGACCATATCGAACTCGATCGAGACGCCGCGCGCCGCGATTGCTGCCTGCACCGCGGCTCGCGCCTTGTCCGCCGTGCCGACCGGAACGGTCGACTTCGTCATCACGACGCGGTAGTCCTGCATGTGCTGGCCAATGGTGTTCGCCACCGCCAGTACGTAGGTGAGATCGGCGGAACCGTCCTCGCCCGGCGGCGTGCCGACCGCAATGATCTGGAAAACGCCGTGCGCGACCCCCTCCGCGGCGTCCGTCGTGAATTTCATGCGGCCGGCGGCGGAATTCTTGCGGATCAGGGCATCGAGGCCGGGCTCATGGATCGGCACATCGCCCTTCTGCAGGCGCGCCACTTTGCCGGCATCGACATCCACGCAGATCACGTGATTGCCGGCATCGGCAAAACAGGCTCCGGTCACGAGGCCGACGTAGCCTGAGCCGAAGATCGTGATTTTCATGTAATGCGCTGATTCTTATTGAGAAAACTTCGCGGGACTCTAGCCCAGGACCGCCGCGAAAGCAAAACGAAAAAGGGGACAGATTTATTTTCCCGCGTATTTGCCAATAACGGCCAATTACTCGGGAAAATAAATCTGTCCCCTTTTTCGTGGGGCTCACCCGCCAGGCAGACTCTTGAGAGCCTCTTCGACGCCGAGTTCGCGCGCCCACCGCTGCAAGTAGCGCCACTCCACGGTGTCATCGAGCAGGGCCCGCACGTCGCGCTGCTGCTGCTCCGAGCCGGTTTCGCGCGCCCAGACGAGCTTCGAGAGAATAAGATCCTCGCGGCTCACGATGTAGCATTCGACACCACCAAGTGCCACGCGCCGGCGCCGCTCGAGCTCCACGCGGCGGTACTCCGCGCTCTTGCACACGATGAAGTTCACCTTGGTGGCGCTCGGAAGATGCATGACATTGAAGAAGCCTTCGCTGCGCGAGGCATTGCGCACGACTTCCACGTCGACATTGAAGTCCTTGGCAAACTGGGTGGCGAGCGCCGTGACGTCCTTCAGCGGCAGCAACACGACGATGTCGAGCTCGCGCGTCTTGCGGGGCGTTGTGTAGTACGCCATCGCAAACGAGCCAGTGAGCATGTAAGCCACACCGGCCGCCTCGAGGCGCTGGGCAACGATCTTAAGGACGTCGAGTTCGCTGGTCACGGCCGGAAGTTACCGGACGGCCGGTGCCGGCACAACTGCCGCCGGGGTTCCAAACGCCGGCTTTTCGCGCCCGCTGCCAAAGACAAGGTCCGGTTCTTTTTGTTGACATGACATCATAAACATACCATCCTGACGTCATGAAACGCCAGGGCCGCCCGAGAACAAGCCGCTTCGATCGCGCCGAGCAGCTTCGCCGCGCGAAACGCGAACAACGAGAGCGTGACGCAAGCGCGGGTCTGCGCCTCGTCCAGTTGAAACTGCCCGACCCCATCGCGCGCAAGCTGGCCGTGGCAGCACGTGCACCTGGCTTCGGTGAAACGCTGGACCGGCTCCTCGACCAGGCCGTGATCCGCGTCAGCGACTACCCGTTCCTCAAGCAGATTGCCTGGAATCGCGCGGACGACTATATGCCCGCAAGGGACGCCCTGGGCCTGTACGAGCGCAATTGGAGATTCGTCGACCCGGCAGCGCTGACCGCTCCGGAACGCAGGCTGATCGAGCAGCTGAAGCAGCAGCACGGCGCGGGCATTCTGCATGCGTGAATTCCGCCGGCCCCACCACCGTATCATCGGCGCGCTGCTCGCCAGCATGGACGGCGGCTTCCTCGCGGCCAGCCACTGCTACTTCGGCGGCGGCACCTGCATTTCGCTCCTCCTCGATGAATATCGAGAATCGCGCGACATCGACTTTCTTTGCGCCGAAACCGAAGGCTTCCGGCGCCTGCGGGAAACCGTGACGAACGAATCCCTCGGCAAGATCCTGCGAAAGCCCTTGGTCCTTGCACGGGAAGTGCGAGCCGATCGCGATGGCATTCGCACATTCATCCAGTCTGGCGACGCCGTGACGAAACTCGAAATCCTGCGCGAAGCGCGCATCCCACTGCAGGCGGCCGGACAATCTCCATTCGGCGTGCCGATCCTCGATTTTGATGGTCTCGTCGCCGAGAAACTCCTCGCAAATGCGGATCGCGGCATGGACGATTCCACCCAGGCCCGCGACATCGTCGATCTCGCCTATCTCGCCGCACATCACGGTACCCGCGCATTCGCGCCGGGAATTGAGCTCGCCGAGAAAGCCTATGGCCAGGTGATCTGGCGCGAGCTGCGCCGTGCTCTGGATCGTCTGGGGAAGGACCGGCACTTCATGGCCGCGAGCGCCCGTGGACTCGGCATCGAGAACACCGCGCCGCTGCGCAAGGGGCTCGCGGCGCTTCGCTCGTTCGTGCGACGCCATTAGCCCGAATGGGGAACGCTCGCGTTTAGCTGGCGTTCAGTTTCGGCCACTCTTATATATGTGCCCGCCGGCCTGCCCCCCTCCCGCTCCCGCTTTTCGGGAGAGGGCTGGGGTGAGGGCCCCTAGTTCGGCAGCTGTTGACCCTGCCTGGATCGATGGGTCGCCAGATCTGCAATCTTGGCGTCATCCGGCAATAGCGGCGTGCCGCGCTTCGCCCATACAAGGTCCTCGATCTGCGCCGCCGGTCGATACTCCGCGACCGCCTGGTGAAGAATTTCGCGTGCCCGCTTGCAGTCGAATTTGCGCATCGCTACCAGCAGCTCGTCCAGGATGAGCTGCACCGCTTCCCACGGCATCGAATGCTCGGTCGCCCGCATGATCATCGGATGCTCGGTGCCGGAGACGTTGTTGCCAATCAGAAGCTCCTCGTAGAGCTTCTCCGCAGGCCGCAATCCCGTGTACTCGATTTCGATGTCGCCGTCCGGATCTTCCTCGTCGCGCACGGTGAGCCCCATGAGATTCACCATGTGGCGTGCGAGATGATCGATGTGCACGGGCTTACCCATGTCGAGCACGTAATACATCACCGCCGTTGCCCATCGATCCCGCCTGCAGCACGAGCTGCGCGGCTTCGGGGATCGTCATGAAATAGCGGATGACTTCCGGATGCGTGACCGTCACCGGGCCGCCCGCCCGAATCTGCTCGCGAAATAGTGGAACGACCGAGCCCGAGGACTCGAGAACATTCCCAAATCGAACCATGCAAAAGCGGGTCTTCGATCCGTGACGATGCAGCCCCTGAAGCACGAGCTCCGCAAGCCGCTTGGTGGCGCCGAGAACGTTCGTAGGATTGACAGCCTTGTCAGTGGAAATGAGCACGAACGTCTCGACACCGGTCTCGAGCGCCGCTTCCGCCGTGTGCAAGGTACTAAAGACATTGTTGTGAATGCCTTCGATCATGTTCATTTCGACGATCGGCACGTGCTTGTAGGCCGCGGCGTGGTACACGGTCTGCACGCCGTAGGTCTGCAGCACTTCGCGCACCCGGTACTTGTTGTGTGCGTTGCCGAGGAGCGGAATCAGTTCGACCGGCAATTCCATCCGCTCGACAAGCGAGCGCAATTCGCGGTCGATCGAGTAGAGCGCAAGCTCCGACATCTCGAAAAGAACCAGCCGCGTCGGCCCTAGCCGCACGATCTGGCGGCAGAGTTCGGAGCCAATCGAACCACCTGCGCCGGTCACCATGACGACCCGACCGCGAATGCACGCATCGAGCAGTGTCGCGTTCGGAGGTACCGAATCGCGACCGAGAAGATCGGCGACATCGACGTCCCGAATGTCATCAACCTTCGCGCGGCCCGCAACGATGTCGCTGATCTCGGGCACCGTCTGCAGGTGGACGTGAAGCGATTCGAGATTGCGGAGAATCTCGCGCCGGCGACGACGGGACTCACGCGGCAGAGCGAGCAGCACGCGCGAGATCTTCAGCTTCTCAATGAGCGACGGGAGTTCATCGCGCGTCGAACACCTCGATGCCGTTGACGTAGCTTCCCTGAAGCTTGCGATCGTCGTCGATGTAGGCGACCGGCATGTAGTCGCCACGCATTTTGAGCGCAGAGGCGAGCTGTGCCCCGGCCTCGCCCGCACCATAGATCGCCACGCGCGTGGTGCCTTGGTCATGGCCGTTGAGCAAATGGCGCACGAGAAATCGACTGCCGCCGACATAGAGGAGCGCCAGAGCCCAGTAGATGGCGAACACCGACAAGGGTACTTCATGTGTTCCGATCGTCCGCTCGTACAGCGCCAGGAGTAGCACCGAGATCGTAACGCCGGTAGCGACGGCAACCATTGCAGCAGGCCCCATGAAGCGGATGACGGCCCGATATAGACCGAGTCTTGCGAAGACCGGAAGGGCCGCAAGCAGGGCAACCCCGTACAACCACTCGCTGCCGCCGACGCCGATTTGGAACGAATCAAACTTGAGGACAAGCGCCGACCACAGTGCGACTGGAATCATGATCGCGTCGCCGGCGATCATGATCAGACGCTTGGTGCTCCGAGGCAGGGCGGCGAGCGTCGGAACCAGGGTGCGATTTCGCGTTGTTCTTCTGTCGGGCGACACCTTATTCTCCTTATTAATCAACTAGTCACATGTCTCCTGTGGTCAGCCAGGGCCCATGCGACTTTTTGTTCGTTCCATCGTGGTCAAAGCGCTCGCCCCCGCTGGCGCTGTGACCGGCTGTCATATTAGCGAATTATTTGCTGTCAAGAGAAGAAAAATGCAGTCGGAAAATTGCGACAAGGATTCAGGCTCCTCGATTCGCACGCAAGTTACCGCCTGTGCTCAACGTTGCAATTAGTAATTTCCACACTTCGACGCATCGGAACTCTTGACGATCCGGTGGTCGAAATCACCGAGCCAAAATTTCACGTGGTGACATCCACTCCGAAACGCCGCGACACCGCCAACTCGCAGCCGCCTTGGTCTGATGGAAGCTCGGAAACCCGCCGCGGCGTAAAAATCTGCCGCGAACAGCGGACTCCGTCGCGTGCGGAATCCCTCCCCACAGGCGTTGCGGCTGAGAAGTTGGTTAGCCGCAGTTCGCTTTGATTCCCGGGGCAGGTGTTCGCTTGAAGGCCAAGTGGATATGACTGCAGATTCGCTCCACCTGCTCAAGCTCCAAGTTCGAACCGGACGGCAGACACACGCCATTCTCGAATATGTAGTCGGAAATCGATAGTTGCGCGTGATGAGGGAAATATCGAGCGGCAGAAAAAAGCGGCTGGCGGTGCATTGGTTTCCATATCGGGCGCGCTTCTATATTTGCGTGCTCCAGCTCCGCGATCAAATGCGACGGACGTACTGCAGTTCGGCTCGGATTCAGCACAAACGCACTGAGCCATCGCGTAGACCGGCCGAACGGCGCCTCCGGCATCCAGTCAATCGCCGTCAAGTCGGCAAGATTCACACGATACCAATCGAACACTTGACGCCTTCGCGCAACGCGGTCACTTAGCACGCGAAGCTGGCCTCTACCGATGCCCGCCAGGACATTGCTCATTCGATAATTGTAGCCCACCTCCGTGTGCTCATAATGGGACGCGGGCTCACGCGCTTGAGTCGCTAGGAAGCGGGCCCGTCGAACAAGTTCGGCGTCAGACGAGACCAACATTCCACCGCCGGACGTCGTTATGATCTTATTGCCGTTGAACGAGTACGTCCCCATCAGACCCATCGTGCCGCTGTGGCGTTGGCCATAGGTCGCTCCAAGCGATTCTGCGGCGTCCTCGATAATCGGCACTTTATAGCGATTGCAAATCTCCATTAGCGGGTCCATATCTGCGCTCTGCCCGTAGAGGCTCACCACAATCACGGCTTTGGGCAGTTTACGAGCTGCTTCAGCCCATTCCAGAGCGTGAAGTAATGCCGCTGGTGACATGTTCCAGCTGTCCGGTTCAGAATCGATGAAGACGGGTGTAGCTCCCTCGTAAAGGATTGGATTGGCGCTTGCCACGAACGTCAGCGATGAGCAGAAAACGAGATCCTCACGAGTGACGCCGAGCAACCGAAGGGCCAAATGAATAGCAGCGGTTCCCGAACTCAGTGCCGCCGCATCGCTAATTCCAACCAATGCCGCCAATTCCCTTTCGAAGGCATCGACATTCGGTCCAAGCGGAGCAATCCAGTTTGTTCTGAACGCCGATTCCACAAACTCGGCTTCGAGGCCGCTCAAGTGCGGAGTCGATAGCAGAATCCGCGAACCGAGCATGCGCCTCGATAAGACTCCAACTGGGCGTGAATCCGAAACCCTCACGACTGGCAGGTGATCGATCTCATTCTGGTTCATCAAATGCAGTGCGCGGTCGAGATCTTCGGCGTCGTCGGTTAGTACAGCAGCCTTCGCGGGCAGTACGATCAGGGTCGAATCTAGTGCGAAGCCCGCGATCACCAACCGTCGCAGGTCGCCGTCGGTGATAGTCCTATTCAGGCGACCCGCCGCATCAACGAGCAGCAATATTCCGTGGCCAGTACGGTTGATCTGCTCAAATGCCTCTCGAACTGTCCGTTCCGCGGTTATGACTAGAGTTTCTGCCGGAATCATCGCTTTTCCATATTGATTGCCGGGACACCGGAGACGGTTGATGCATCCGCAACGTGTCTTGTGACAACTGCACCTGCGCCGACGGTGCAACGATCGCCAATCGATATGCCGGGCAAGATTGTGGCCCCAGTGCCGATCAGGCAGTGCGAACCGATCTTGACGCCACCGCCAAGCGCGACATTTGGGGCAAGGTGTGTCCAGGGACCAATATCACAATCGTGATCAACTACTGCGCAATGGTTGACGATACAGCCAATTCCCAGCATCGCTCCCGGTGCGATTACGGCACCTGCGGCAAGGAACGAGCCTGCGGCAATCTTGGCGTCACTGGAAACAGTCGCTCGCGGATGCATGATGGTCGTGATAATGCAGCCGAATTCTGAAAGCTCGTTGAATACCCGACATCGCGCCAGATTGTTTCCGATGGCGACATGAGCTGATGTCCCGCGAGGCACCGTGCGCTCGCTGCGCAACTTGACATGCACACCCATGATTATTGTCTCAACCCTCATTGGATCGTCATCAACGACAACCGGTCGACCGAGGCCCGCCGCGATGGCTGCGTCCAACACAACCTTCGCGTGCCCCCCGGCTCCGACGCACACCCAAATGACCATGACTTTTGCCCGACTAGTACTCGTTGACCTTTCCAAGAAGACTCAAATCAATCGGCAATTCGCCGAGTAACTTTGCTATGCGTGCACCCGACTGGCCGTCGCCGTATATATTGTGAATCGGAAATCGCCCATGTGCGAGCATCGCCTCAATCGCTCCTCGAATCGCCGCGCGATTCACCGGTACATCGACCGAATTGCGATTTCTCTCGCGGCGCCGCTGGCGGGTCCCAATGTTCACGACTGGTGTGCCAAATGATGCTGACTCAATGATTCCGCTGCTTGAATTTCCGATCATGACATCGCAGTGACGCATCCACGACAGAAATTCACTGCGCTCAAGGTGTGCGTGCAACCGGATCTCGCCGGCATCCTGATAGCTGCCCAACACGTCACGAATCTCGGCGCTCCCCGCGTCAGAATTCGGCATCAGACAAATCAACTGCAAACCGACTTCCATCGCCGCGGTGAGCACCGTGCGCGCCTGTTCGCCGGACTGCTCGGCTGTCTGAACGACCGGATGAAACACGAGCAGTCCGACAGTCCGGTCCGCGTCCAGGCTATACCGTTTGCACAACTCTGCGCGATTCATAGATGCTTGGCCCACTATGTCATCGAGCCCGGGCGCTCCGGTTACGAACACGCGGTCTGGCGACTCCCCCATGCGAACGAGCCGATCGCGAGACGCCAGCGTCGCAACAAAATGGAAATGAGCGAGCTTGGAAATTGCGTGCCGAATGGATTCGTCCACGCTGCCTGAGATTTCGCCCCCGTGAATATGGGCGACTGCAATATTCAAATGTGCTGCAACCAGCGCGCCTGCCAACATCTCACCACGGTCCCCCAACACCAGAACTAAGTCCGGCGCATCCTGCTGAAACGCCTGCACCATACCGTCGATCGCGCGGCCGATCGCACGCACCATAGTTGACCTGTCACCGGCATTCGCGCCGACAGCGTGCCTAGCCATGATTGGCAGATTCGCAGCCTCTATCTCTGTGACGGTGGCACCATGGATTGACTCGAGGTGCATTCCTGTGACGAACACGCTCAAACGCAGGTGATCGTTGCGCTGAATGAGCTTTAGTGTGGAACGCATGAGTCCGAAATCTGCGCGCGTGCCGGTGACGTAGCAGACGTGCCTCAACTGACAATGTCCTCCCAGAACAATATCTCCCCCTTGCGCTTGGCGACCCGCAAGCGACGTCCAGCAATATCGCGAAATGCCGCAGGCTCGATGCCGGACGCGGGCCGAAGCACTATCAGATCCTGGTGGGTGAGAATAGTGCCGACGGGCAGGTCGCGTGCGGTCGCAATACTCCGCCGCACCAACGGGCGCGTCGACATTTCGGCGGCGGACGGTTCCTTCACTCCACTGCCTAACGCCGACTCGACCTCCCGGATATCATGAATCAGTAACTGCAGCTCGGCCCGATTCAGTGACATCGCATGGTCCGGACCCGGAAGGTCCTTGTCGAGCGTAAAGTGCTTTTCGACAATTGTCGCGCCAAGCGCCACCGCTGCAAGAGCCGTTGTATTGCCGAGCGTGTGATCTGAATAGCCAACTGCAAGACCCGTAGCGGCACGCATCGTCACCATCGCGCGGAGATTTGCGTCTGTCGGACTCGCCGGATAGGCCGACGTACACTGCAACAGGGTAATTGGTTCCGCAAATCCGTTCGGCTGGTCAACGGTTTTCCATATCTCTGTAATCCAGCCGATCGCAAGTTGCACCTCGGCAAGCGTGCACATCCCGGTAGACAGGACAATCGGAAGCCGTCGCAAAGCCACGTATTCAATCAATGGCCTGTTAGTGATCTCGCCCGACGGAATCTTGATCCGCCTCACTCCGAGTCGTGCAAGCAGATCGACGGCCGTCGAGTCGAACGGCGTGGACATGAACTCGATTCCACGCTCGACACACCTGTCGAATAGCTTCTGATGCACTACCTCGGGAAGCTCAAGCGCTCTGAGCATCTCGTATTGATCACCTTGCCCGGTATTTGCCCGTTGATAGTCCGCCGATTGAGTGCCACGGGCGACCAGATTATCGGCACGAAAGGTTTGAAATTTTACCGCGTCGGCTCCAACGTCGGCCGCGCAGTCGACAAGATCGAGAGCAAGCCTCTCACTGCCGTTGTGGTTGACTCCAGCTTCAGCAATGACGAAGCAGGCCATCAGATTCACCAGACCGTCATGCCGCCGTCGACGACCAGATTGTGGCCGGTTACGTACGACGAAGCGTCCGATGCGAGAAAGAGAACGGCGCCGGATATGTCGTCATCGGTTGCCATGCGGCCGAGCGGCACACGGGCACTATATTTCCTAACGAACTCGTCATTCTGTCCACTGAAGACGCCCCCTGGCGTCACGGCATTCACTCGAACTCCAGCAGCGCCCCAGTAGGCCGCAAGATATCGCGTCAATCCCCAGAGCGCAGCCTTACTTGCGCTGTATACCGCAGGGCTATTGATCGGATGGCCCTCATAGAGCGAGCCGACGTAGATCCTTTGATCGGGCGCGACAATGCCATACACAGACAACACGTTTATGATGCTTCCGGCCTCGCGCCTAACCATTGCGCCGCCAATCACTTGGCAACATAGCATCGCGCTCGTGAGATTAGAGTCGATTACAGCGCGCCAGTCCTCGAGCGGAAATTGCTCGAAAGGCGAAAAGAAATTTGGACTCTTGGCGGCGGCATTGTTGACAAGCACGCCGGGCGATCCAAGATCCCCTTCGATTCGCTCCAGCGTTCGCTCAATATTCTGTCTGTCAGTTACGTCAGTGACGTATGGCCGGACACGATCCGGGAAACCGCTTTTAGCCGCAGCATCCTCGGCCTTGGCTGCATCGCGATCAAGCACAGCGACGAGTGCGCCATGCACGGCCAACGCAGCAGTCAAGCGGCGACCCAGTAGACCGCCCCCGCCCGTCACCACAACCACTCGGTCATCAAGATTGAAGTTGCATTCAGGATTGTTCATTTCTGGATTTCATCAAGATTTCGACGAGCTGAAAATCGATTTCGGTATCGATATCGATGGAACGTTCCCTCGGCATTACATGAATGCGGGTGCGCCCACCCCAAAGACCCATGGCAAGTGTCGATCGGTGCCAGACGTACACCGATGCGTTCATCGCGTAAACGACGGGCGCCATCTGACGACTTACGACGGCGCCAGGCGCGGCCTTTACCAGCCCAACAGTGCCATCTGACCGCCGTTCAACCATATTGAAATAGGGATTCTTCTCGGCCTCGTACCCGGTAATGACAATGTCTGTCATTTTGTCCAGCAACGCCAGGCACGCATCAATGTCCGCCACCGCGCGCAGCGGTGATGTCGGATCTAGATCAACGATCGTATCGACAACTGCCCCGGCCTGCTCTACCTGCGCAACAAGATGTTCGACTACCGGAAGCTTTGCCGCTGTCGCAGTTGCGAGTTCCGGCGGGCGCATCCCAGGCACCTCCGCTCCTGCTTGGCGCGCAATTCCGGCTATTTCCAGGTCATCCGTGGATACGCACACTCTGTCGATTCCGGGGCACGCAAGCGCTTGGTCGATGGTGTGTTGGATCAACGGCTTGCCGAGCAAGAGTCGCACGTTCTTGCGCGGCAGCCCAGTTGACCCCCCTCGCGCACAGATCGTGGCGAGGATCACAATGATGCCCCTTGTCTCAATTTGAGCATCAGCTCGGTAGATTTCATTGCTTCAGGGAGCGGATACCGGGTGATTTCACCCGTTCGCACAGAGTCCAAAAATTCCTGCATCGCTAACACATATGTTTGCGCAATGTCGAAGTGTGTCGCGTCATTTGACACCACACGCTCCCCGAGCTGGTTTTCAATCCGCAACTCTTGTCTGGAAAGATCCCATACCGCAGTAGCCTCCTCGCCAACGACCCTGTACTCCCGAACTGGACGCCTCGACACATAGTCGAGGGCTATCTGAACCAGCGGCCCACCGGGTCGACTTAGAACGGCAGCTGCAACGTCTTCCGAATCGATCTCGAGGGAGCTGAAGTGCGCCGCCGCAGAGTACACGGCATCGAAATCCCCGAGGATCCACCGCACAGCATCGATCTCATGCACGAGATCGCAAATGACGCCGCCACCAAGCTTTCTGTGGGCGCTATAAGTGTGCCTATAGTCGCGATTTGGCCGCCAATCAGGCAACCACTGGCCCGCTTGGAATGTAGCCCGCACGCATTTGCCCAAGCTTCCAGACACCACGAGGTCGCGAAAGAGTTCCAGTGAGTGAAGGAATCTGAGATTGCAGCCAACAATATTTGGTGGCAACTTGGGCAGGGTATCGACGCGTCGGCTGAGCGCGAGCCACGAAGCCTGATCAGTGACCACGGGCTTTTCGAGATAGAACGGAACACGAGCCGACAGAATATCCAGCATTGCCTGCAGATGTAACGCTGAAGGACTTGCGACCACAGCTGCATCCGGGCTGCATGCGAGGCACGCCTCGAGGCTCTGCCCAATTTGCGCGCCGACCCGGCGCGAGAATTCATCCTCGCGTCCACTCTCTCTGAAAATGGAAAAACGCGCCTCCGGCATGAGCCTGCGCACGTTTTCAGCGTGGCGTTGACCGATCGATCCGGTGCCAATAAGCAATATGTGCATTGCGGGCAAATCAGGTCCTAATGCCTAAATCCTCGCAATCCAGAGTTCTCGAAGCTAATTACTCTCATTCAGATTGCAAGAAAATTCGTGATCACTTTGAGGCCATTCTCGCCACTCTTTTCCGGGTGAAACTGCACGCCAGATATCGCGTCCTTCTGTACCGCTGCGCAAATCTGTCGACCTCCATACCACGCGTCGGCAAGGCGGTGTGCTGGATTTGTCGGATGCGCTGTAAATGAGTGCACAAAATAGACAGCCGGCCGATCTCCCAGGCCTTGCAACAGTGAGCCCGCCCAGGATTGCCTTCCAACGGGAACGCTGAGATGGGTCCAACCGATATGAGGAATGCGATGACGTTCTCCAGTTGCCGTACTGTCCGGGATCGCTTGGACGACACCGGGGATCAGCGCCAGTCCCGCACTCGAGCCGAATTCCTCGCTGGCTTCGAACAGCGCTTGCATTCCCACGCAAATTCCGAGTGCCGGTCGCCCAGTTGCGACGAATCCTTTAATAGCGTCTTGGAACCCACGCGCGATCAACTCTCTCATGCAGTCGGGGAATGCGCCAACTCCCGGCACCACAAGGCGATCGGCGTCCCGCACGCCGTGCGGTTCGCTGACTACCGAAACGTGCGCATCGCAGTGCTCAAAAGCACGCACGACATTCAACATGTTGCACATGTCGTAGTCGATGATTGTTACGCTTGTCATACAGATCGGACTGGCAAATGGGCCGCAATTGCGCCAGCTCTGATTTGCGTCACAGTCATTCGGCGATAATGCAAAACATCCGCCATTGCTATGGCATCTGCACGCCCAGTGATCGCCGCTTCTGCAAAGTGTTGAATCGTGCCCATGCCACCGCTGGCAATCACTGGGACGTTCACCGCATCGGACACTGCGCGGATCAATTCAAGATCGAATCCGCTACGGGTGCCTTCCCGATCGACTGATGTCACAAGGATCTCGCCAGCGCCCAATTTGACTGCCTGCTGCACCCACTCCAATACGTCGCATCCAGTCCGCTCGCGGCCGTTATCTGTATATGGCTCCCAGCGCCCAGCCGCGACCCGTTTGGCCTCAATCGACAAGACCATGCTTGCGAACCAAATCGTCGCGCCACTTCGGTAATGAGGTGCGGCCGCGCTATTGCAGCAGTATTGATTGCAACCTTGTCGGCGCCAGATCGAAGAATGTGACGCGCATCATCCAGGCTGCGTATTCCGCCACCGACCGTGATCGGAATGAAAACGTCCTGCGCGGCGCGACGGATGATTTCACTCAAGTTATTGCGGCCGTAGAGACTGGCGACGATATCCATATAGATGAGTTCGTCGGCCCCATCGCGGTAGTACCTTACCGCGAACTCCTGCGGATCGCCGATAACCCGCAGTCCCTCGAGCTGCACACCCTTGATGAGATTCGGCCCCTTGATATCGAGCCGTGGAATGATGCGAAGATTGCCCATTGTCTCCCATTGAAACCTAGCGCTCGTGCCAGACAGCATGGCGTAACTTCCATTGCCCGTCCTGTCGCTCCCACAGGTGAGGCGAACGGAAGCTGTCGGTCTGTCTTAGGAAGTACTCCCGGTCACCAACGGTTGCTCGAACATCTGCGAGGCGATCGGGAATTCCTTCTCCGGGATGCTCAGATATCGAATATTTCCTCGGCGAAGCGCTCCGGAAATTCGCCGTCGAAGCGTCGGACCAACGCAACGCCTTCGTCGCGAGTGATGTCACCGGAGCGAATCTCCTGCGCGGCGTCGTAGGTCGCGCGGCCGATGCCGAACTTGATGAACGTCGTGAAGTAATGGAAGTCGTCGATCCGGTCGTCGATGCTGTTGTACTTGCTGTAGGTTCCCGGCGTGCGCTCGGGCGAGGCCTGGAAGCCCGCCATGCTCGACCGCGTAGTAGTAGCAGCTTTGCGGGTGCCACTTGAGGTAATAGCCGAGGTAATGCACCTCGACCTTCTTCGCCGCGAGGTCCGCGGGATTGGCCGGCAGATAGGGCAGCAGATCGTGATCCCCGACGCCGAAGCATTCCTTCAGATCCGCAATTGACGTGCCGCCGAGATAGATCTTTGACCGTCAGACGACGTAAAGTACGACCAGTCGCGCTTCGCGGTCTCGGTATCGGCCAGAGGATTGCCGTATTCGGCTTCGTTCTCGCCGTAGAACACCAGCGGGATGTTGTGCAGCAGCGCCATCTTCGGCGCGATGATTTCTGGCCAAATACAAAAGGCTGGAACGGATGAAACAGGTTTTCCACTGCCAGGCGCGTCAGCAGCCGATGAATGCGGCCGTTCGGCGTGTGCAGATAGTTATCGAAGCCGGCATGGATCCACGATTGGAAGTTCTTCCAGCCCCAAGTTGGTGTAGATGTGCGGCGCCCAGGTCACGGTGAGCGGATGCATGCCGTATCGGGTCTTCAACACATGTGAGGCATAAAAGCTGTCCTTGCCGCCGGAGCCCGGCACGATGCAGTCATAGCGTCCGTCATGGCTGCGGTACTTGTCGCACAGGTCGCGCAACATTCGATCGCGTTCAAACCAATCGATCTCATGACGCTTCCGCTCGGTGAAACGACATGCATCGCAGATTCCCTGATCGTCAAAGCGAATGGTCGCTTTTTTAGTCGTCTTGGTGTGCTCATATTCAATTGCCGAATTCGGCCGCTGGTTTGAAATGATGCAATTGCGGCAAAACTCAACGTGCGCGGGCAGGCCGTATTTTCTTTCGGGCGCTGTTAACGCCGGCGCGTAGCGCTCGAAATTGACTGGCTCAGGTACTCGAATGCGGTCCACACTTTGTCCTTCGTTAGTCCGGCCTGTCCGGCAAGCATGCAGGTCACTCCCGCGCAATTGTACGCATCTTGCGCGGACGATTAGCTGAAATGCCCGTCATCCAGGCCCAACAGTTGGATGGCAAGGTCGACCACTCGACAGGTCGCAGACCCGACCTGCGGCAGTTCACCGGATGGCTGCCATTTGCCCCTTCTGATCCGCTCCAGAGCCGCTTCCACAGCTGCAATATCTGGTACGCCGATCGCGAGGCCCATCTTGGCAAATGGGGCATCGGCCGCAAATACGGAAGCCTCGATTGCGACCACCGGCCGCCCTACCAGTGCTCCTTCTAGCCCGACCGTTGATGCTGTCACTACGACAGCGTCGCAGTTAATTAGGTCAGCAGTTAAGTCGTCGGCCGGCCCACTGACAACCACATTGTCGGGCAAATTCGAGATCGAAACGGACTCACTCGGGTGGAATCGCAGCACGACATGCCAGTCATCATGTAGCCGTGCAAGGCGAATCATTTCCTCATCAATGAGTCGCGGCAACCTTGCATCGCCTCTGCGGTCGGCGAATGGGTGCTTTTCCGACTCTGGCTGTGATGCCCACAACACAACGAACTTATCTCGCCAACCACTGTTTGCGCGCAGGCGGCGTGACGCGTCCACCCTAGCCGGATCGGCGAGCCTGTCAAACGCCGGATTGCCTGTTACAGCGACCTCTTCTGGTTTCCGTCCGGCGCGCAGAATTAGCTGCCGGACCCATTCCGAAAGAACACAGATTCGCGTTGCATAGCCCGGCTGACCGATCCACGCGACTTCCTGCAATGCGAATAGGTCAACCAAACATAGCGCAGGTATCTCGAGCTCACCAGCCACCTCAATAGCCGCGCGCTCGCAACGAGGGGAGTTGGTCGATATCACCAGATCCGGCCTGCGGCTGGCCAAGAATCGCCGCATTGTTCGGTGGGGAAGAAACGCATGACGGCCTGCTTCGGCGTACCGCGCAGCCGCTTCCGTCTCACCGAACTTGTCGACCAGCTCTTCAAAATTCAATCCCAAATAGGCAATCGACTCGCTACGATCGATTGTGGTCACTGGAAGCTCGGCCACTAGCCTTTCCCCGTACACTTGCGCCCGAGAGCTCATTAGCCCGAGGTCGCCAAATCCGATGCTGTCGATGCCGGCACGCTTCATTGCGGCCCGAGCCGTCGTCAGAGCGAGAACCTCCACTTCGATCGAGTTCGGATATAGTTCCCGCAGGCGCTTTACAACCGGAATGCACATGGCTGAATGGCCGGCGCCGTAGCAAATCACAACAATCTTTTTTCGTGGCTGGCTCATTGAATTCCGGCAGCGTGACGGACAATTGTACAATGTGAAGAGGTTCGCTCCACCTGCATCGATTATTATCGTCAACGTTCCCACCTACTCCGACACCGCTTTGAGATGCATCGAGAATTCCTGAGCCGCCCACAACGTGCGGGACTGTGTCAACGATGAACATTCTTACGGTACGCTCGTACCTATCCGACATGGGCCCCGGCACTCAGCCGCTGACAATCGCCAAGGAATTGGTTCGCCGCGGCCATCGGGTGCTGTTCGCCAGCAGCGGGGGCGCCTTCACCCCGGAAATCCGCAAGGCAGGATTTCACGTCGAAATCATTCCCACATTGGCTCACGATAAGCATGACCCAATCAGCACATTCATCAACATTGCGAAGCTTTCCCGTCTGATAAGGGCCGAAAACATAGACGTGACTCACGGCCACAATGCCGCAGCTACGATTTGCGCGTGGCTTGGCGCCCAGGTCGCCGGCCGACACCCGTGCTGTGTCACCAGTGTGCGGGGCGTCGAAGAGCGTTCTTCGCACAATTGGCGCAATCAGATATTTCGGTTTGTTCCCGGCAGACTGCTTGCGGTGTGCGAAAACGGTAAGCGTCGTTTGACCGAATTTGGCGTTCCTGCGAAACGGATTCAGGTTACCTACAACGGCGTCGACACCACAATTTTTGATCCGACTCGGGTAGCCGGCAGCAAACGACGCCAGGAATTTGGACTTGAGAACTGCCTGGTCGTGGGATGCGTAGGGGCCCTCGTGGGTGACGCCTCATGGGGGGGGCCCGGGAAAGGGCAACATCTTTTGGTTCAGGCAGTAGCGAGGCTACGAGCGAAGCACCCGACGCTTCGCGCATTGATCGTCGGCGATGGGCCAATGCGCAAATTTACGGAGGATCTCGCTCGTGATCTTGGCATAGGTGATCGCATTGTCTTTGCGGGCCGGCGCTTCGACGTGCCAGAGCTTCTGGCGGCCATGGATATTTATTGTCTCGCATCAACCTATGGTGAATTCTTTCCAAATTCGATCGTCGAGGCGATGGCAATGGCGAAACCGTGGGTGGGAAGCGACATTGCAGGCCTGTCTGAGCTCACCGCAAATGGCGCGGCGGGATGGACCTTTCCCATAGGCAACATTGATGCGCTAGTCGAAAAGCTGGACGTTTTGTTGAGTAACCCCGAAATGCGCCAGGAACGCGGTCTTCGTGCGCGACGGGAAGTAATGGCAAAATTCACTGTGCAGCTTGTGGTTGATCGGATCGAGCGAGCATATACGGGTACGAACCCCTGAATCCGCCTGAGATTAGTTCACATTGAAGTGCGAACCTCCAACGGAAATTAACATATGTGTGGAATAGCCGGAGTTGTCAACGCGCGCGATGTAGCCAAAGCTGACATTGAGAAAATGGTCGAGACTATCCGCTATCGCGGTCCGGACGAAGCCGGCGTAGTCGTGATTGGCCCTTCCATCATGGGTCATGCACGACTTGCCGTTGTTGACCTGGAAAACGGCAAGCAGCCCATGGCCAATACTGATGGAACCGTATGGGTTGTATTCAATGGCGAAATCTACAACTACGTGGAAATCAGGGAAGACCTGAAAAAGAAGGGATACAAATTCAAGTCGCGATGTGACACGGAAGTCCTGGTGCACCTTTGGCGTGAAAAGGGCGAAGCCATGATGAGTGATCTCATTGGCATGTTCGCCTTCTTTCTTTGGGACACACGCCAGAATTGTGGAGTGCTCGTGCGCGACAGATTTGGTATCAAACCATGTTTCATTGCACCGTATAGGGGCGGCTATGCTTTCGCCAGCGAAGTCAAAGCACTCCTGACTCTTCCCGAATTCCCGCGAGAGATTGATTTTCAGTCTCTCCTACAAACTCATGCGTTCAACTATTGCCCACCGCCACAGACATGCTTCCGCCATGTGCGGCAGTTGGGACCCGGCACTTATCTGAAATTTAGCGGTGCAAGTGAGCCCACACAGCATCGCTATTGGACGTGGCCGTTCGAGGAAGCGCGAGCCACACCATCCATGGACGAGTTCGAGGCACTTATGGATGACGCCGTTCGCATGCAGATGCGCTTTGACGTCGACGGCGGGCTTTATCTCAGTGGCGGCATTGACTCCTCCGTTGCGGCGCGACACCTGATCAGACAATGGGTTCATCCCGAGCTCGAAGCGATTGGGCTCGATTTCAAGGAGAGCAGCTACTCGGAATTTGAGTATTCAAAGAAGGCCGCTGAACACTTCGGGTTGAAGCTCGAGCCTGCGCTGATCGATCGCGCCATGATTCCCGAATTAGCGCGCAAAGTTAGCTTCCACGCGGAGCAGCCACACGGCGACTTTTCATTTTATCTTTTCTACATCCTGGCGCGCCGAGCAAATCAGACAAAGAAGATCGTCATGTTCACCGGCGACGGGCCCGACGAGGCTCTATTCGGCTTCGGTCACAACGTCCGCTTTTTCCAGGATGGCAATCGCGGCACCTACTCGCCAGAGGCGTACTTCAACGAAATTTGTTACATGCCCGCCAACTTGATGACAGGAATATTCGGCGAGGAACGCGTTAGGCAGATTCAGCCGCCACTTGCCAAGTTCGCGGAACTTCTGGAGCCGTATCGACGTTTGCACCCAATCGAGCAAATCATCGCATATGAGTGCACGTCGCTGATGCCCGGCAACAATCTAGTGAAGGGCGATCGCATGGGGGCCTGCTGGTCGACCGAAGGACGATCACCGTATCTCGATCACCGTGTCATGGAACTGTTCACGAGGCTCCCGATCGAGGAAAAGGTCGATCGCGGGATCGGCAAAAGATATTTGAAGAGATACGCCGAGCGCTTCTTTTCGCATGATTTTCTCTACGGAAATAAACGGATGCCTACAACTCCGATAGGGCTTTGGCTACAGAATGAGCTATACCCGTGGGCGCGCGATATTCTGGCCAGCATTCCCAAGGATGTTGCCAGTGCCGAAACCGCACTGAAGTTGTTGAACGAACATAAGGTTGGCATCGCCAACCATACTCGTCCGCTCAGGACACTGATCATGACCGGCCTGTGGTTGCAGAACTACTTCTGACAGCCATTGATAAACGCAAGCGCTATACAGCCGTACCACGGCCGGCGTAGAAGCCGCTAACGATCCGGCCATCGACGGTACGCGCTCTCGCGAGATCCTCGACTACGACGCTGACCAGGTTCGCTCCCTCAAGCAAGCGCCGAAAGCTCCTGCGCGTTTGCGGAACATCGTGTCGAGCACTCAAGAAATCGTGCGTGTCCAGATACGCCCATTCTTTCAGGAAATCGTCGTCACGGTTCTTGCTTACGCCCCAGTAGTAGAATACGGGCGATATCGGCGAGACGACCCACGCGAGCGCGCGCGCCCAGCGATGACGAAACAATCTACGCGCGGGCCACCACAGATCAACGTACCAACGCGCCAGCTTGCGAACACGCTGCGGACGGAGCCTGGAAATCAGACGGCGACCAATTACATATGACGGCAATAAATACCTTACGGTAAAACGATAGGAATCGACGCACAGGAGGCCGCCATGGGCTAGTTGCTTGGCAAGTGCACGAATAGCACGTGCACGGTCCGGCGTGTGCTGGAGAACGCCGAGACAGAGCACGATATCGAATTGGCCTGGCTCGAAGGGAATTTCGTAGATGGACGCACGCAGAAACATGGCTCGTGACGATGCATTCTGCCGCTGATTGGCCTCCACTGCAGATGAAGCATCGAATGTGCATACGATTGCGCCACACGCAAGCAATTGTTCGGTGAAGCGGCCTGCGCCGGAACCGGCCTCCAAAATCAATTTATCGACAAGATCTTCGCGCCGAAGCCCGAGCGTGAGCAGCATCCTCTCCAGCGTCATAGTGTCACCGCTGGACGAATCGAATTGGGTCCGTTGAAAGGCGTTCCACTGCCAGCCAAAATTGTCGGCGTATGATTCCCCCTTGAACAGGAGAACGCCGCGACTCCACGGTGCCACCACCGTACCGTCCGGATCAACGGCCCCGCGGTCGTCGAGCATAAGTTCGGCCAAGGTGTCCGGATTGCGCAACCTGACAGAACCCAAACGCGATTGCATCGCTTTCATTCCAGCTCACGTGGCATTGAGCACTCTAACTGTGGTGTGCGGCGGGATCGTGCGAAAGTTACGGAGCGCTTGCCGATGTACCGAGTTTGATCCATATGCGGACAAGGTGAACGCGGCGAGGTGTTCAGCTCTGGAGTCCGACGAATCTGCGACAGCGCCTCAGCATTTCCTTCAGCATGCGACCAAACCCATTTGCGTTGCGAATCACGTGTGCCAGATACCATCGCTCAATAGTCGTGAATACAAACGCATCACGCCGAAAAAACAGGACGTCCTTATTGTTCGGAGTAAATCTGACCATCTCGAATCCCATTCCGACAAGTTTGCGTTTTACCGCCTCGGTTCTCTCATTCAGCTCCGGGTACCAGTAGTCATGAAATTCGACGGCGATCTGTTTGCATCGCAGAAGCGACTCAGCGCTCGAACACTCGAGCATTTCAAGCTCAGCACCCTCAATATCAACTTTGAGCAGGTCAACACTGGGTGCGCCCACTCTCTCAAGCAGGCCCGTGAGTGAACACATTTCAACCGGTGTACAGGTCGTATTGCTGGAATGGGACAACACCGACGAGGTGATGGTAGGTGGCAGAAGCGAGCCGCTCTTGGACTTGCCGGGATCAAATCGAAACGTCGCGCTGCCGTCGGCCCCACCCAGTGCTACCTGGATGACTGTTACCTGCGGCGATGCACCGCGAAGCCGTTCGTAGAGGTGCGGCGTCGGCTCCACGGCGAGCACGCGGCAACCGTAGCGCTCCGCAACCGCCTTGCAGAATTCGCCTTCATTCGCGCCGAGATCAATCACTACAGATTGAGCGCCGACATAGTCCCTCAGGAAAGTATGCTGGCTAATTCGATCGACTCTGGTAATGCTGCTTCGCTTGCGCACGGGGTGTCCGATCCGCGTTTGATTTGTTCGACTTCGTCAGATACGGGCATGACAATATGATGCCAGTCGACGCATCCACGCTACGCGCAGGATGTATCCCGCTCCCATGGCCGACAGCGTTGCGATCACCGCGATGGTGAGTACGCGCCACAGTCCGGCCAGTGGAATCTCGGCTGCGGCCCTTGCGGAAATCATCGTTATCGCGATGCCGACAACAAGTGCGCCGGCAGACGCGGACGTGAAAACGTCGCCGAGTCGACCGGTGCGTGCGATGACCAAACTGTACCACGCAGACTGAAGCGTCATGAACACCGCGAATGCAATTCCAAGCCCCGGAAGACCATCGACTCTGAGCATCGCGTAACCAAGCACGGGATACAACAGCATGAGCGCGCAATTGCCGATCAAGAGTTGCTTGGTGCGGTTCACCACGATGAGCACTCGTGACAGGCTGAATGCCAAGGTCATCGGCAACAGAGCAACTCCGAACCATGCAGCTAGACGGCCGAGCTGTAACTCGGCGACCCGATCCTGGCGCAAGTCAATTCGGTAAACGATAGCGGAGACCTCCGGCGCTGCAAACGCAAGTATCGCGACGAACGGCAGGCACGAAAACATTATGCCGACAATGTCGTCGGAAATTTTTCGCTCAGGTACCTCCGTTCGCCCGCGCCACAACCGATCTGCCCAATGCGGCTCCAGGATGACGAATAGCGCGCCAACGATCACACTGAATATCACATTGGCTAGGCGTTCGGCGTAGCCGAGCGTGGCGACAGCACCAGGGCCGACGGTTGATGCGAGGCTATAGTTGACGAGCACGAGAATGCTTTGGAGCAAGACAGCGGCAATCACCGGCGTCGCCGCGATCAGTATTCGACGCACGTGTACGTCGAGACATGCCAGATGGCCGACCGATCGAACTGTTCTCAAAAAGCTGCCGATGAGAAGCTTGCGCGTTTCTGCCGGCAGCGCAAGTGCTTGAACGATAGCCATCACCGCGGTTGATGCGCTGATTGCAACGACGAACACTTCGGCGGTACGGGGTGGAGTCGATCCAGAGCGCGCTGCTAGCCACAGTGCCACAAGCGATGTCCCATTAATGACGATTGGATTCACGGAGAACAGCACGGGCCGCTGATATATTCGATTGATTGTCGCGATAATGACTAGCATGTTCATCAGAAATGGCAATGAAGCCGAGAGGACGCACAACCACGCGAAGAGATGCTGCGTACTGCCATTGAAACCTGGCGCGAGCACATGCGTCACCGGTTTAGCGAATAGTGCAAGAGCGAGGCCAAAGGCAACCGCGTATGCGGAAGTCGTTGCTGCCAGTCGTCCCGCAAGGACAGGAATCTGGCTGTGCGCGAGCCGACTGCGCAAGATGACGAGCCGCGGCAAGGCAACCGCCGCTACGCCGCCGGAGAGAAATACGACGTCCCAGAGGCTAGTCACTTGCAGGGTGAGAAGTAGCGCGTCGGCGACGATCGTCAAACCAAGAAGCGCTGCAATCTGCTGGACTCGAAGAAACCCGAGCAACTTTCCTGTCAAACTGACGATGAATACCAGAGCGAATCTTGCCATAGTGATCGGTAGAGGTATTCCGTCACAATCGCGCGGCCTTTTTGTGCCGCGCTATTGCGTTGCCGGTTCCGAAACACCAGTTGCGAGCCACCGACTGAGCACGGCAAGACTCCAGAGTTGCGGTCCCAGGTTGCGTCGGCCTGAGGTATGCATTTCGACAATGAATCGTAACTGATTGGCGCCTATCAGGTCCGTGAGCGGGCTGCTGTCATCGAGAGTGCGCTTCACCCAATTGCTTAGTTCACCCCGCAACCATCTGTCGAGTGGCACGCGAAACCCCATCTTACGGCGCTGGACAATCTCACGCGGCAGATCGCTGGCCAATATTTTCCGCAAGACAGACTTCGTCGATGAGCCCCGCACCTTGTCGCACCACGGTAGTGTGCGAGCCGCCGCGATGAGGCGATCGTCAAGAAATGGAACTCGCGACTCGACACTCCATCGCATCGTGACACGATCGGTCTTTGGAAGCATGTACCCGGACAACGGGCCGAAAATTTCCTCTTGCAGAAGTGCATCTGGATCATGCCAGGATGCAGACGCCGCGGCCGCTGCCTGAAGCTGCTGCGGCAGCAATGTCGACGAAAGGTTCGAAAACGGGCCGTGACAAATCGCTGGATCGATCAAAAGGTCACCGGCCGCCACAAGGCGGCTGGACATTGGTACCCCCAGTCTTTTCAATCCTCCGAGGCACCGAACACTGCCAACCACAATCCGTTTGACGAAGCTTGGCGCTGAATTGAAGCGAGCTTTAGCATCTCTCAATCTATGATGTTGGTAGCCGCCGAACAATTCGTCCCCGCCATCCCCCGTCAAACACACTTTCACGGATCGAGCGGCGAATCGAGCGAGAAAATACAGCGGGATTGTGGCGGGATCTGCTATGGGCTCGTCGACCGCGTCCACGATGTCTGTCACGGCGTCGAACACGTCTTGTGGCCGCAGCTGCAGCTCATGATGCTGAGATCCGAAATGCTGAGCGACGCGACTCGCGTACACGGACTCATCGAACGATGCCGTGTCGTCACCCAAGGCGGAAAAGCCAATCGAAAAGGTCTGAATTCCGCGATGGCGGCGCGAGGCGAGCGCAAGCAAGAGGGAGGAGTCTATTCCGCCGCTTAGGAAAAGGCCGATTGGCACATCGGCAATCAGCTGACTGTCAACGATGCTCTCAAGTCGGGCCTCGATATTCTTGACGCGAATATCCGGATCATCTTGTGCCTTCGGCGCGACGACGCAGGGTTCGGGAAGAGCCGTCCTGTAGCGCTCCATTACGTGGTGAAGACTCATTGTGAGCGCTTCGCCGGGAAGCAGTTTTGACACGCCCAACATTAGAGTGAGGGGTGCCGGTACCCAACCGTCGCGCAAGTAGTATCGCAGGGCCTCGATATCCACATGTTCGCGTTCGCCGAGACGCGCCAATAGAACTCGCATGGCGCGCAATTCGGATGCAAAAGCCACAAAATGTGTCCGTATTGCATAGTACATCGGCTTGATACCGCAGCGATCAACGGCAAGTGTCAAGCGCTTGAGGCGACGATCGTAGAATGCAAAGGCATACATGCCATTGATATCACGCAGGGCCTCCACCCCACGGTCACGCAGTGCGTACAGGAGGACCTCGGTATCAGAGCGTGACCGCAATGGGAAGCGTTTCATTAGCGCGCCGCGGAGAGCATCGAAGTCGTACAACTCGCCGTTGTACGCAATGCAATGCGCCTCGTCGAAGGTCAGGAACGGTTGACCACCGCCGGCTATGTCCAGAATGCTGAGGCGAGCGTGCGCAAAATAGGCGCATTCCAGCGTGACAGCATTGCGAGCGTCCGGTCCCCGGTGATTGAGCGATGCAATTGCTGCGTCGACCGCGCGGCGGCTTGCCTCGTCGACAAGATCTCCATCGGTACGGAATATTCCCGCGATGCCACACATCTCACGTCACCTCGTGACAACGCGTCGAGGCGTGTGCGACATCAATCACAATCAGGCTCCCGGAGAAGATGCAGAAGTCGATGGCCCGCTCGACGCAGCTCCGACCAACCTCGGTGCAGAAGCCGCGGTCACTCCAAAGACGAGACCAATCAAAGCCGCAGCCGGGACACCGCGGCTCGCGCCGTAAAAGATATCGTCCACCATTGACATAACGGCTAGAGACACCGCCAACAACCATGCGAGGCCGGCCCGCGGGTCGCGACGGTGAGCTAGCGCGATGCCTTTAAAACCGAGTGCCGCATATAGGGTCAGAATCAGCAGCAAGCCCGGCAGACCAAGTTCGACTGCGAAATGTGCATAGGTGTTGTGTGGATGAGGGTACGACAACGTAGTTTCGGGCACCTGCGGGATCAGACTATCGACCGACCCCCACCCCCAGCCGAACCATGGGCGCTCGGCAAAAAGGCGCCAACTTGCGACAAGTAAGCCAACGCGTTCCAGGTCCGAGAAATTCGTGCCCGAATCGGCCACGACACCGGCTAGCAGGCGTGGCACTGCCGTTACCCACGAAATCAATACGGCACCTACCCAGAACAGAATCCCTTTCCATCTGTACCTGCGAACACTCCTCACGACAACGGTGACCAGCAACAGCGCCAAAATGACAATTTGTGAGCTGCGTGACTCAGCTGCGCTGACCGCAGCATATGCCAAGACAAGCTGGGTCAAAACCAACAAGGTGGTACCAATGCTATCTGGTCTCGTCCACACGGTCGCCAGCGCCGGCACGACGCCCATAACCACAATCACAAATGATCCCTCATTTGACCCAATGCCGAATGCGGGCGTGTCTGTATTTGTCGCGCCAAACATCACAAACCCAACGCTAAGCAACGCGGCGCCGACACGGCATCCACGCAGGCATGAATCGATCAGCCTGTTCCGATCTTGGACCTTTGCTGCAACCAGGATTGCGATGCCTCCATACATCAGAAACTCGGCCAGCTGAAATAGGTCACGGGGCGTTGCATGGCTCGCAAAGAAAGAAATTGACGCCACGCCCGCCCATGCCAGCCAGAACCCAAGGAGAAATCTCGACAGTGGAAGATCACTGCCGCCCATGACCGTCGCAAGACTTGATGCAAGCAACGACGCGAGTACGGCAATGCCCCCGGTGTAGACATCGGCGAATGGTAGAAGCGCAAGCTGGGCGGGCAGCACCGCACGCAGCGGGGCGGCTACAGCGAATAGCGCGAGACCCGCGATTGCAGCAGTAGCAACAATAGAAACAGCGTGAACTACAGCGTCCTGCACCATTTTTCCGGTCCAGCGATTCAGGCCAGCAGCTCTTCCCAAACTGGTGGACTTGTGAACTGACGGTCAATGAAGGTGCGAAACCATAACTCCAGGGCGATTAGCGCGCGCAACTGTCGCGTATTATTACGAGTGCCTCGCATGTGATCCGCAACCATCTTTTCAATTTGACTCTGTTTGAACAGCCCGCGCGCTGCAGTTCGCTTGCTTAGGAGCAACTGCCGGATCCGCTCACCAAATGCTTCACGAAACCACTGTCCGACCGGCACCGTGAACATCTGCTTTCCCCTGTTCAACAGCTCACCACCGATCAGATCGGACACTGCTTTCTTGAGGATCCATTTGGTCTCGGATCCTCGCAATTTCTCGATGCCGGGAAGATCAAACGCGAACTCAACTAAGCGATAGTCAAGAAACGGCGTCCGGGCTTCAAGCGAGTTTGCCATTCCCATGCGATCGGGCTTCACGAGATTGTTGCCCGGCAGCAGCATTGTGCAATCAAGGTAAAGGACCTGATTGATGCGATCGAAATGTTGAACACCACTCAGCTGAGCCGCAACGAGATTCGCAGCGTCGAAAGAGACCATTCGCTTCTTGAAATCATCGCTGTACAACTGATCTCTTGAATCGCTAGTGAATAGGCTTGTCGATTCGACGTACGCACGGGCGAATTCGACCGCGGATAGAGATGCCACATCCGGTCTAGCGAAGAAGTCGGCGTATTTGGTATAGCCGGCGAAGAGTTCGTCCCCTCCGTCGCCTGTGAGAACAACCTTCACCGAACGCGCCGCGAGACCAGCCAGCCGATAGGTTGGGATGAACGACACGTCACCGTGCGGTTGATCATTGAAAAAAGTGACGGCGGGCCAAAGCTCGAGGATTTCGGACGACACTCGCTCCATTACATGATGAGTGCCGAACCGCCGCGCGGCGTGGGCGGCATGTGCAGACTCGTCGTATGTCGGGTCCTCAAAACCGATGGCAAAGGTGTTGATTGCAGAGTTGTGAATCCTCGATGTGAGTCCGACGATTGTGCTCGAGTCGATGCCGCCCGACAGGAAGGCTCCCACGGGAACGTCTGCCCGCAAGCGAATGCGAACTGAGTCGGTCAGCAAATCAACGAGTTCGGCCCGCGAGTCCGTAACGGAACGTGTTGCCCTCTCGGCCAGGCTCCACCACTGCCGAACTGAAGTACCGCAAGGTGCGACCTGCATGAAACTGCCGGGAGGCAAGTGCCGTACACCACGAAACGCAGTGAGCGGCGGAGGTACGTAGTTGAGCGTCAACATGTAGTGCAGAGACTCCTCGTCTGGAATTGCCGGAACTCCAGCCGCGAACAAAGCCTTGATCTCCGAAGCGAATAGGAACCGGTCAGCGTGCTGTGCGATATACAACGGCTTCACGCCCAGTCGATCGCGGATGACAAATAGCGTGTCGATGCGCTGGTCGTAAATTGCGATCGCAAACATGCCGTTCAGCCTTGATACAAAATCTATTCCGTCTCGCATATAGAGGTGCAGGAGCACCTCGGTATCAGACGATGAGCAACAATGAATGCCACCTGCCGCTAGGTCGCGAGTGAGTTCGACAAAGTTGAAAATTTCACCATTTTGCACGACGGCCACCTCACCATCTGCCGAGCGAAAGGGTTGGTGCCCGCCGGCGACGTCAATAATTGACAGCCGCCTGTTGTGCAGCCCCGCGCGTGGGAAGACCACGGAACCCTCGTCATCCGGGCCGCGATGACGAAGCGACAGCCCCATGCGCTCCAACACTCCGCTCTCAGCACGGCCTGGACGGCGATCGTAGTATCCGGCGATACCGCACATTTCCTAATAGCCGCCCTTCTTGATGGTCTGCAGCACAGTCAACCACAGAATACGCAGATCGAGTGTCACCGATGCTTTGCTGACGTAGCAAAGATCGAGGGCTTTGCGCTGGTCAAGGGTAGCACTCGACCTCAATGTAGCCTGCGCCAACCCTGTTATTCCCGGCTTCACGGAGTGGCGCTGATCCCATTCCCCTTGCGAATACTGGTCTCGCTGAGAAGGAACATCCGGACGGGGACCGACTAGACTCATTTCTCCATGGATAACATTGAATAGCTGGGGTAGCTCGTCGACCCCGAAGCGCCTCAGCAAGTGACCACTTTTCAAAATACGCTTATCACCGACTGCGGTGAAATATGGGCCAATCGCCTCCGCGCGCGGAATCATCGTCCTCAGCTTGTATAGTCTGAAATTCCGACAGCGAAGCCCAACTCGAACCTGGGTAAATATGATCGAGCCCGGTGATTCGATGACAATTGCAGCTCCTGCGATCAAAAGAATTGGGGCAACCACAATCAAGCCGCAGGTCGCGATCAGCAAATCCATACATCGCTTCGTCAAAACGTATTTCACGAAGGTAGCGACGCGCTCACTTTGCGCACGGCATCAACAAAAAGGTCGTGGTCCAATGCAATCTCTGCTGGAGATCGACGCGCCAATCGCTCTTCATGCACCCGCAATTCGCTCACGGCCCGGCAAAACTCGTCGATGGCAGGCGCTCGAGCAGATGCCGACATGAAGCGATGAAATGTCCTTGAGAGGATTACCGAAGTCGACCCTACTCGGTAGTGTTCGGCGAGGACCATTTCCCCGGGAATGAGACCTTCGCTCGCCCGCGCGACACCGCCAAATCCAAAGGGCACCGATGCGGCACGAATGGGCTCAACGATCTGATCCAATGTTCCATCGGCGACTATGTCAAACATGAATCTGCGTCGCAGCGCAACGTGTAGATCATTGAGGCCGACATAGACCTCCCCGACACCGCGAAGCCCGGCCACATCTCTTGTTGTTGCTGCCGCTCCGGGCGTTTCGACGAGCGGGACAACCGGGACGCGTCCGTCCACTCGATCAAGGTACAACTCAAGCGTCGACACGTCGTGAAACATTGGCAGCATCAGCAAATCCGCTCCGCCTGCGATGGCCGCCTCAATCTCAACACCGATAGTCGGATGGCTTGGATTTGTCCGAACCAGAAGCTGCGTGTTCGGACAGAGGCGACGCAATCTTTCTACGTCTGCGATTGCGTGATTGCTGATCAATGTGTTGCGATTCGCCTGACGCTCTTGCTTACCAAGCTGTTCGAGGTCCACGAATAGCCTGTCAACGCCGGCATGGCTGGCCGCGACAGCCAAGTCCGGCTCGTTTGTGATCAGCATTAAGCGCAGCATGCGGCTCGCAACAAGCTGACTAGATGTCTAGGAACGCGCTTTGTCGGCACTTGAGGATGCGGAGGATCGACCAACGCGCCACACGGCAAAAAGTACGCCAAAGATCGCCCCAAGCACGGCGCCAACTACGGCGAAAAGAGGACGCTTGGGGAATGCGAAGTCATCCGCGTCGGGGGGTCTCGCCGGATCGATCACCCGCAGCGCAAATTGTTCGCGGACGTTCGCCAGCGTAATTTTCTGCGTCTGTTGCTCGACGAGGCGATAGAGGAGCTGGCGCATTTCAAGAATGTTGGTGCGATCGAGCTCTCTGTTCAGGTACTCAAGACTCCGAGTTCCCTCTGCAATCGCGCGTCTTCGCTCACGTTGGTTCAGGCGCTCAATCAAGGCATTTGCCCAAGTCGCCGCTACTTCCGGCTTGTTCCAGTAGACTCGGACTGTTACGAGGCCGGTCAGCTTGTCCTCGTCGACTTCCCTGACATTGGCATCGAAGCGCTTGATTGCGTCCCACATCGTCGGAAACTTACCCCGCCAAGACGGCCTCCATGTGCCCGTTTTTGCATCCCATTGCTTGGCATACATGGCCTGCATGACACCGAGGTCCGTCAAAAATTCCTGCGTAAAGGCATGAGACCGCAGTTCGGCAATTACTTCAGCCTTGTTCGATCCACCCCCGACCGACAATCCGGCGAGAGCAGCCAGGCCACCCAGTGGGCTGCGGACGGCGTCACCACCAATTCCATCCATGTCGCCACTCATTGGAAGCACCAGTGTTTCGGCCATGTACGTCGGCTGAAGCAGGAAGGTGGCGCCAACCGCAGCGAGGGACAAAACCAGCACAAATCCAGAGACTATGCCCCAGTGCCGCCGAATCACTGCGAGCAACAGCTTGCCGTCAAACAGCACGACGTCCTCCGGCCCGGCAGTTGGTGATGAGTTGTTCGCACTCATTGCTAAGGCGCCCGATCAGAAAGAATTGACCGCGGCTGCGGCAATCGCCAGGTTGTAGAGAATCTGCGTCACCGCCGTCCACAACGGAATTGGCCGCATGCGCTCCGTGTCGAGCGGAACGACGATCGCATCGCCCGGCCGTATCTCGCTCGATGTGCGCTGGAACCACCCACCACGCGAGCCGGCGACGCTGCCGTCCGCCCGGACAACATAGATATGCTTGTGATCTGCGCGCTGGGTCACGCCACCGCTCTTGCCGATGTAGTCGTCGCGATCCAGATCCGGCTGATACAAATGCGAGGTGACGTTCTGCACTTCACCCAGCACTGAAACCTCCTGGTTCTGGCGCGGAATCGCAAGCTGATCCCCGTTCTTGAGGACGATATCGCCCGACGGCTCCCGCGCTCACGTTCAGAACTTTCCTCACGTCGATCACGAGCCGGCCAACGGCATGCGCCTTGCCGAGATCGCCCAGGAGCGACCTGCCCTGCTGCGACTGCTTGCGCTGCCTGCGGGTTTGTCTGCGCGGTCTGCAGGGACAGCGTCGCGAGATCGAGCTTCAGTCGTTCCGGAGAGTGAATCGATCTGCTGCTGTTCACGCTTCTTCAGCTCCTCGCGGGTGAACACAGCGCCTTCTGGAAATGCGAGCGTTGTCAGCCCGCCGGCGCGATCGAGCACCATTCGCAATGTCTCGCCGCGCTGTATTGGATACCGGCCGGGGAAGCGCACCTCGCCGACGATCGAAATGCTTTCCTGGGCGCGCCAGTCCGGTGTCTCCTTGATTGTCAGATAGTCATACGGCTGCAGCGGCAGGTCAGCCGTCGCGTCACCGCGGAGGACTGCCGCCAGGTTCACCTTGACGAGATCCGTTTGACGCTGCTCGCCATTAACGACTTCATAGCGCGTGAGTTCGGCTTCGCCACCGTAAGCGGCGTCCTCGAGACTCCCACCTGCACGCAAGAGATCACTCACGTGCATGTTGGTCTCAAGAGGATATTGGCCCGGTGCTTTCACGCGCCCGCCAATGATCACCGCCTGGAGGGGTGCGTCGATGCGTGCTTGCGCCTCAAGTTCATCGATCAACGGCGCGACCGCGCGATCGCGGCCGCCCTCGCGATCGAAGACGAACAGTCGGTCACGCGGTGCGAGTTCCAAGTCTGCAGGGCCGCCCCGGGTTTCGAGCGCGCGAGTGAGGTCGACCGACCGATAAGTGATCGCGCGGTTGATCGGGTTTTCCCGGCGGACGAGTATGTAGTGAGGATCGGCGCTTGGATTCAAATCATCGATGGACGTCAGCACGTCGGTGATTCGAAGGCCCGTCCGATACCCTACGGATCCCGGTCGCACCACGTATCCAGAGATCGACACGGAGTCCTCGACGACGTCGCGCACCTGTGGCACCCGCATGAAGTCACCAGTCTTCAAGCGCGTGGCACGACCATCCGGCGTGGTCAGGTTCACGTCCATCACGATACGTCGGCGACTGTCGTCGATACGCTCGATGCGTGTCAGTTTCGAGTCGGCCTGCGGCGACAGGCCACCTGCCAGGAAGAGAACATCCGCAGCCGTCGAATCCTCCTTCATCTCATAAATGGCGGGCCGGCGCACCTCGCCATTGACCGACACCGTGGGACCCACGGACGGCACAAGGATGACGTCGCCTGGCAGGAGCCGCGCGTCGCTGCTCGTGTCACCATTCAGCAGCAAGTCGTACAAGTCAACCTTGCGCACCAGCGTACCCGCGCGCTTCAACTGCACGCTTCGAAGGGATCCAACTTTGGTAATGCCGCCGCTCGCAAAGAGCGCACTCGTCACGGTCGCGAGACCACTGACGGAATATGAACCAGGCTGTTTTACCTCACCGAGGACAAACACGCGGATGCCGTGCGTGTCCCCCACGGCGACGTCGGCGCGCACGCCGATCATCTGCCGGGAAACCTGTGATTCGATGCTTTGCTTGACGGCGCTGAAGCGCTGGCCACCGACCGAAATTGGGCCGAGCTGCGGAAAATTCACGCGTCCATCGCGACCCACGACGAGCGTAATGCTGCGATTCTGGTTGCCATAGAGTTGCACGCGCAGCTGATCACCAGGACTGACCACGTACTCCGCTGGCACCGGCACGTCGGTCACCGAAGTGAAACCCTCCTGTGCATTCTGGAAGAGTTCGTAGCCGAAGGGTTCAAGTGCTTCATCGCCCGTGCGTTCAATCGACAGGAGCGTCACGCGCACGATGAACACGCGCAGATCACGATCGGATTGCAATCGTTTCGCAGCTTCCTTGGCGGTGAGCCCGGCGAGCGGCATTGCCTCAAAGCCGGGGAGCCGCAAGGCACCGAGGCGATCGAGCCGGTAGGGATTCTTGTCGAGAATGCGCCTCTTCAGTGACTCGATGCGGTCCCTGTCTTCTTGAGTCAACGTCTCCTGCTTGCTGCTGATGTCCTGCTTGTTGATCTCCTGCTTGTTGGTCTCCTGCCGGATGGTGTCCAGTTGCAGGACAAGGTAGTCCTCGGGCCGCAGGAGTGGATCGCCTTCCGGCGACAGCTTTTTGTCTTTTTTCTCAGTGTCCTTCGGCGTGGTCGTGGTCGTCGCGTCCGGATTGAGCCCCTTCTGTTTTGCGGCCTTCTGCTTAGCAGCCTTCTCCTCCGGTGTGCCCGTCGATTCCTCGCTGCTCGTGATCTGCTTCAGAAGCGCCTCGCGCTCCTCCGGCGAGAGGTTCTGCAGGAGGTCGAGCTGCTCCTGGCTCACCTGCACGTCCTGGGCGAGCAGACTCGAGGTGCCAAACAGGGGCAAAAGGCAGAGGAGTGCCAGCGCAAACAGCGGGCGCACCTTGCAAAGAACGGTAAACACTCTGGGGAACACCTTTGCTCCAGAACTAGAAGTCATATCGCCACTCTACAAATGCCCTGAATCCCGTGTCCATGCCCGATGGCTGCGGATCATCCGCAGTGTCGTACCCGAGCCCCAGTGTAGCGTCGCCCCAGGGTGTCGACCGCGAGTGTCGCAGCTCGATGTCGTCGAGCTTTGTCGCCTGGGCCGCAATCGTATGTTCGGGCTCGGGTGTTATTGCATCTCTATTGAGATCCGCACGCCGCACCAGCAATTGCCAATCGGTGCCGGTGGCACTCCGCCAAACGGCGCCGAGCGAATACATGCGTCCGTCGCCATCCATGGAATGGCCGATGCTGTGGCCACGGAAGCGATAGCCCACCGTGTAAATGCTGCTCTCATAGGCGCAGTGGAACTGCGGCATCTGGCGCGAAAAGTCACACGCGGTGTCCGCATACTCAAAATGAACTCGCAGCGAGCCGCTCGCCACGGGGAACCAGGTTTCCGCACCGAAGAGTCCGAGAAACTTGCTCGGCAGGTACCCCGCCTCATCCTCGCCGATCATCTGCCCGTAGAGTGCGATCGGGAGCTTCGACGAAGCCCAGCGCACGTCGTAGCCCGCCAGTTGATCGCCCGGCTGCTGATCGAGCGGCTGATCGTTGTCGTTGCCGATCAAGAGATCCCACAAGGTTCCCGCGCCGCAGGGGCGGCCTTCGCCGCACCAAAGCGCCGTGCGCGACAACCCGATCTCGAGTTGCTTGATGGGCTTGAATGTCACGCGCGCCGCGAAGAACCGCGTCCGATCGAAATCTTCGCGATGATTCTCAAGCTGACCAAAGGCGATACTGATGCGCCATGGACCGATCCAATGCAGGAGCGGTGTCTTGAATGCATCGGAGTAGTTGCGCTCGATCGTGAGTGCCGGAATCGGCCTGGCACTGTTCGAGAGAATCAGGCTCCCCTCCCAGCCCGGGCCCCACCAGCGGTCGACGTAACCCGCCGAGATCATGAAATTGCCGGCGTTGAATCCAATGTACGAACCGTCGGGTCGAAAGCTCTGGTCGTCGGTCGGATTTGCGACGCCAGTTGCCTCGAGATTCAACACGAAGTGATCGCTCATCCAGCTCGCGCCGAGTTCCAGCTCGCCATCGGAGCGTGGTGTCGATTCGAAGGTCCGCAGCTCGATCGGTTTTTCCGCGCCACGCACCGTGGCGGCGAACTGACCGCCACTTCGCATCGCGTGGCGTGCCGCCTGCTGCACACGTTGAAGCGCGGCGCTCGTCATGGCATCGGGCTCTTGCGCCGGGTCGCGGTCCGCCACGTCGCGCACAACATCCGGCCAGGAGACGGGCCAGGTCGTGATCGGCGCGTGGATGATGCCGCGATCGGCGAGCAGCTGGATGTCGCTGCGCAATCCAACGTCGCCCGGCGCGAGCCAAGGCTCGGCCTGCGAGAACGTTGCCACAAGAATGAGTGCCCAGACTCCATGACGGGATCGATTCAATGGCTTGCTTATGGGGTGAGAAGCCTTTCGTGCGCGCCATTCTATGTGACGCGCGGCGTGCGCCGCAACTTAAGATTCAATAGCTTACGACGACTTTCACCGAAAGGAATTCAATTCGGACGGCTTTAGCAACCGTCGTGTCAGGTGCCTGACAGATCAGCGCCTCCGCCCCCTCTAGCCTCGCTCCTGCGTCGGCACCCGACGTGGGGAGAGGTCAATGGACCATGCGAATGACCGAAGCGGCTTCGAGAGATTCCTTGGCCTCTTCACGCGCGTGCAGCCCGGCGAGGGCCGCTGCATCGCCGTCCTGTGCCTGCAGGCCTGCACGCTCATGGCGGCCTACTACCTCATTCGCCCGGTCCGTGAGGCGCTGATCCTCACCCAGGGCGGCGCGGAACTGCGCAGTTACGCTGTCGGACTGCAGGCGGCGCTCCTGATCATGATCATTCCGGCCTACAGCACGCTGATCCGCAGCGTCGACACCAGCAAGGTGTTTCAGTACGTCAACGCTTTCTTCGCCCTCAACCTGGTGATCCTCTTTCTGCTGGGCGAGGCAGGCGTGCGGCTCGGGTTCCTCTTCTTTATCTGGGCCAGCATCTTCGGCGTGATGACGGTGACCCAGTTCTGGGCTTTCGCCACCGATGTCCTCAGCGTCGAGAGCGGCCAGCGCCTGTTCGGCATCATCGCGGTCGGCGTGTCCTGCGGCGCCTGGATCGGTGCGCGGTTGTCCCAGGCCGGCATGCAGCTGCTCGGACCCTACGGCTTGATGCTTGCGTCCGCGGCCACTCTGATAGGTGCGATTTGCGTGAGCCGGTGGGCGCGCGCGAGCGTGCCCGTCGCATCGCGAAGCACGATGCAAGCTGACGCGGCGGCAGCGCCTGCACAAGACATGGCAACACGATGGCTCGGCGGTTTCGCACTCATCGGCCGCAGCCGCTATCTCCTCGCCATCGCGGCGCTGGTCGTCGTGGTGAACTGGATCACCTCAACCGGTGAGTACGTGATGTCGAGCTGGCTCGTCGAGATCGCACGCCAGCAAGCCGCCGAAAGCCAGACGGCCTTCATCGGCGAGTTCATGGGCCGCTATTGTTCGGCCATCACGCTGGTCGGATTGCTCATCCAGCTCTTCCTCGTTTCGCGAATCATCCTGTTCGCGGGTCTGCCGCGCGCCTTGATGATCACGCCGCTCGCCTTTCTCGCCGGGTATCTCCTCATCGGAATCTTCCCGGTGTTCGCGCTCGTGCAGGCGGTGGTCGTGGCACAGCGCAGTCTCGACTATTCGCTCCTCAACACCACTCGCGGCGCACTCTTGCTGCCGGCGAGCCGCGAGGTGAAGTACCAGGCCAAGACGGCCTTCGACACCTTCTTCTACCGGCTGGGAGATCTGTTTGCGACGGCCTCGGTGTTTGCGGGCACGCGGCTCCTCAACCATCCGCGCATGCAGTTCGTCTGGTTGATACTCGTCTTGAGCGCGACACTTACCTTGCTCGCCTGGCTCATTGGGCGCGAGTACCGGCGCAGCGTCGCGCCGCGCGCGCGCCGTCACTGGTGGTCCCGCTTGGCGGCACCCTGACCGGCGCCGTAGTTCTTCAGCAATAGGTCGCGGCGCTTGAGCAAGGCGTCGATCTGGCGCTTCTTGAGGTACGGGCCGAGCACCGGTTGCAGCTTGTCGCGATTCAGGCTCGCGAGGCGCTCGGCCAACGCCGGCGGCACCGTGAGTTCACCCTTGTAGAGCAGGTGCTGCGGGGCCATGTCGGTATGGAACGCACGCGTGTGGTCGATGAGCACGAGCGTCCAGTCCTTCGTAAAGAGCGCGTTTTCCTGCGTGCGGTCGGTATTGTCGATGAGGACGTCGAAGACGTTCATGAGGTTGTACTGCGGGCCGCTCGCGCAATCGCCGGCCGGCTGGAGCTTCTGCTCGAGCATGCGGCGCACGTTGATCGCGCCTTCGACCCAGAACTGCAGGATGCCGCGATGCTTGTTGAGCGTCCGCGCGACCGCAACCGGCACCATGTTCGAGATCGAGCAGCCGGTCGAGCTTGTAGGCCGCGAGTTCGTATTCGAATCGATCCGAATCGTTGATGGCGCCGCTCCGCCCCATCTCGTCTGTGTCGATGGAGAGGTCCTTGAACACCGCGCGCAGCTCGACGCCATCCTTGCGCAGCGTGACCCGGTGTGGATGCGTGATGCCCGTGTCGAGATCTTCGGTTTTGACGACTTCCGCCTGCTCGAGCCACTGCTCGAGCGCGTCATCGTCGAGTCCCGCCGGCCGTGGGCCGACGGCGCGCGGAAGTACTTCCGGTTGCGCGCGCTGCCCGGGGCGATCGGCATAGGCGACCGTCCACCGGCCGTTCTCGAAGATGAATGCCGCCGGCGCGCCCTGATAGAAAGATCGCAACATGCCGGTGTCGAGCAGAATGACTTTGCCGTCGAATCGGCTCTCCACGTGGCGCGTCGATGTCGGCGTGTGGCCCACGACGACGCGCGCAACGCCAAGTGCCGCGAGTGCGGAGTCGAGATTCCCGGACTCGGTGTACGGGTAGCAGAGGGCCTGGCCGCGATACCAGGTTGGGCTTTTCGGGGTGAAGAGATCCGGCTCCTGCGTGTCCCGCACATCGGGCGCAGCCTGCAGGTAGGCATCGAGCTCGGCGTGCAGGCTCCGGTTCGTCTCATCGAGTCCATCCGCGGCAACGAGCGGCGGCAGCCCGCCGTGCACGAAGGCCGTATCGTTGATGACGATGAGAAATGGCTTCGTGAGGAGCCACGCGCCGTACTTGCCGCTCGCGGAGAACGCCGCGGTCTTCGCGTAGTAGCCCGCCGGCTCCATTGCATCGAATTCCACGCGCACGGCTTCCGGCTTCGCCGCGTGAAGCAGCGACCACGCTTGCTCGCGCAGCGCGTCGTCTTCCTTGCCGGCGAACGCCGTATAATCCGCGGCGGACACATAACGCAGATCGCCAACCATGTTCATCACTTCGTGGTTGCCGAGCACGAGGTGCACGGCACCGCCCGCGGCGGCGGCTTCGCCTTCGAGCCGCATCACGAGGTCGAGCACCTTGCGCGAATCCGGCCCGCGGTCGAGGAGATCCCCGAGGCTCACGAAATGAGTATCGCCACCCCGCCAATGCAACGCATCGTCGATGACAGCGGATTCGTGCAGGATCGAGACGAATTCGTTATAGCCGCCGTGTACATCCGCAACGGCCACGATCCGGCGCACGCCCTCGAAGCGAAAATCGGAGCCGGCTCGCGCCGCGAGGGCGACGACCAGCGAAAGCAGACCAACAACGAAAGCCAGCCGAATGCGCACGGCCGCGACACCTGTGACTGGAGGCGGAGCGAGTCTACTCGCCGCCGCTTCGCATGACGACACTCGCCGCGAAGATGATGCTCGAGCGCAGCCCGCTCTTTCGCGGCCTGTCGGTGGAGATCATGGGGCGCATCGCGGCGCGCGCTATCCAGCGCAGCTACGCGAGCGGCGACGTGATCTTCATGCAGGGCGACGCCGGCGATGCGCTGTACGCGGTCGTCAGCGGCCAGGTTCGCATCAGCGCCGGCGCGACCGATGGCAAGGAAATCTTCCTCAACATCATGGAGCCGGGAGATACGTTCGGCGAGATCGCCCTGCTCGACGGTGGCGCCCGGACGGCGGCGGCCACGGCAATCGTTGCGAGCGAGCTCGTCGTCATCCGTCGCGATCACTTCCTCGAGGTGCTGACGCACGAGCCGCGCTTCGCGCTGGAGCTGCTTGCGCCTCTGCGGCGAGCGGCTGCGCTGGACCAGCGGCCAGGCGGAAGACGCGGCGCTGCTCGATGCCGAGGCACGACTCGCCAAGCGATTGCTTAATCTCGGGGCACTGCACGGGCAGCGAACGGATGACGGAGTCGTCCTGCGCATCTCGCAGGAGGAACTCGCGAGCTTCCTGAGTCTTTCCCGCCAGGTCGTCAACCAGTACCTGCAGGGCTGGCGCACCAAGGGCTGGGTTCAACTCGGGCGTGGGTCTGTCACCGTGCGCGATGAAGGTGCACTCAAGACGCTGGTGCACGGCTGACCGAACGCAGGAATCAAGGGCTCTACACCGTAAGCGCAGCTGCAGCATTCGCGGGCTATACTCCGCCGCGCACTGCGGGGTGTCATGGTCAGGGATAGCCGGAAGATTGCCGCAATTCTGGCGGCCGATGTTGTCGCCTACAGCCGGCTGATGAGCGCCGACGAAGAGGGCACGGTCAGCGCGCTCAAGAACCGTCGCGCCATCTTCGATGAAGTCGTCGGCGAATTCGGCGGCAAGGAATTCGGTTCCGTCGGCGACAGCCTGATGGCGGAGTTTCCGAGCGCCGTGAATGCGGTGCTCTGCGCCCAGGCGATCCAGGAACGCATGGAGACCGAGAATTCCGGGCTCCCGCCCGCGCGGCGCATGCAGCTGCGCATCGGCGTGAACCTCGGCGACATCATCGAAGAGCAAGGTACCGCCTTCGGCGACACCGTCAACGTCGCCGCGCGACTGCAGTCGCTCGCCAAACCGGGTGGCGTGCTGATCTCCCGCCCCGTCTACGACCAGGTGCACCTGAAAGTCCCCGCACGTTACATCGACGCCGGTGCGCGCCAGGTGAAGAACATCGACGAGCCGGTCAGGACCTACGAGGTGCTGCCGAAGCCGCCGGAGGGATTGGTCGGCAAGACCTTCGATTTCATCCGGCGTGCAACCTCGCGGCGCGTGCGGCGCGCGGCGGCGGTAGTCCTCATCATTGCTACGGGAGTGGGATTGGGACTCCTCTTGCGCGAGTTCCTTTCACCACGCGCTTCACAGCGTCTCTCCGCCGCGCTGGGATCGCATGCTCCCGCCCCCAACCCTTATTCGATCGCGGTGCTGCCGTTCATCAACATGAGCGGCGATCCGCGCAACGACTATCTCGGCGACGGCCTGTCCGAGGAAATCTCCTACCGCCTGACGAGAATCTCGCAGCTGCGCGTCGCGGCGCGCACTTCGGCATTCGCATTCAAGGGGAAGAACGAAAACGTGAGCGACATCGCCGACACGCTCGGCGTGCGCTACGTGGTCGAGGGCAGCATCAAGCGGCAGGCCGACAGGGTTCGCGTGACCGCCGCGCTCGTCGAGGGCGCGAGCGGCTCGAACCGCTGGTCGAATGCCTACGAGCGCCCGTCCGCCGACATCCTCGACATCGAAAGCGACATTTCAGCGCAGGTGATCACGGCGCTCGAACTCATACTCGGCAAGACGGATGCGGCCACGACGGCGCCGCCGACGAACGCGAGCACGACGGCCTACGACTTCTATCTGCAGGGGCTCGCGTACCTCAGGCAGCCGAAGAGCACGAAGTCCCTCGAGGCCGCCGAGCAACTGTTCCAGAGCGCTCTCGCAGAGCAATCCAATTTTGCGCGCGCGCAGGCCGGCTTGTGCGAGACGCGCGTCGAGCGCTTTGCGCTCGAAAAGGTGCCGGCGTTCGTGACGGCCGCCGAGGAGGCCTGCGCCAATGCCAAAGCGCTCGACAGCGCGGCACCGGAGGTGCACATGGCGGTCGGTCGCTTGCGCCTCGCGACGGGCGACGCGGCGGAAGCGGAGGCATCGTACCGACAGGCACTCTCGCTCGTGCCCCAGTCGCCCGACGCGCTCATCGGACTTGCCGAAGCGCTCGCCGCGGGCAACAAGTTCGACGATGCCGAGGCGAGTTACCGTCGCGCGATTGCGGCGCAGTCGAGCTACTCCTTCGCGCACCAGGCATATGGCAACTTCCTCTTCAGGCAGGGCCGCGCCGCTGAAGCGGCGACCGCCTACGAGCGCGCCACGCAGCTCGCTCCGGACAACCCGAACGCGTTGAGCAATCTGGGCGGCGCGTACTTCATGTTGGGCAGCTTCGACAAGGCTGCTGACGCCTTCGCCCGATCCATCGCGATCGAACCGCGCCGCGCGAGCTATTCGAACTCGGGGAGCGTCCTCTACTACCTCGGACGCTATCGCGAGGCCGAAGCGATGTTCCAGAAGGCGATCGGATTCACCCCGGCGGACCATCGCCTGTGGGGCAATCTCGCCGACGCGCAGTACTTTGAGTCCCGGCGCGAGGAGGCCAAGGCATCGTACCGGCGGGCGCTCGAGCTTGCGGACGGCGAATTGGCCGTCAATCCCAAGGATGCGGTGAATCAAGCGCAGGCGGCGTACTATGCGACGCGGCTAGGCGAGCAGGACCGGGCGCGGCGCTCCATCAAGATCGCAGTGACCGAAGGCGACCGCGACGTTTACGCGCTCTATTACGTTGCCCTGGCGGAGCTCGGCCTCGGCGATGAACCGGCCGCGCTGGCGCACGCCAAGCGCGCGCGCGATTTGGGATACCCGGAGAAGTTGATGCGGGCCGCGCCCGAGCTCGGAGAATTGAGAAAGAAGCTGTAACGGGGTCAGGCGAATAACAACAACCCGACAACGGGTGGGAGACTGCCGTGGCGAAGCTAAGAATCCAGATCCACAATAAGAACAATCACACTGTATCCAAGATCATAAACAACCAGAACGTCGACACGATCGTCTTCATCAACAAGTCGCCGGACATAGTGAAGATCACGACCGACGTGTCGGGAGGCGTGTTTTGCGAACCGCCCACCGGGACGGTGAAGATACTCGAGCCAATTTCGATTGACCGTAAAGATTCGCCTGCCAACAAAGATAAGCGGGAGGTCGCGATCTGCGCCGCTTTCACGGGGACTGAGTTCAAGTACACCGCGGTATCTGGCACGGCACTTCCCGAGGACCCGATCATCATCATCGAGCGATCGAGCCATACAAGCATCAATCTCTCGATCGGGCAGGTGATTGGGGGTGGGGTCGTAATTTTTCTATTGGGCTTCGCAGCTTCGCGCTTGTTCGCGCGTTACCGGGGCACAAGTCCCACCTGACGCAGCCCTCGTCGGCTGCGCGCGCCCGGCAGGGTGCGAAAAAATGCGACGTGCAGCGGAATCAGCTCCGATTCCCGCCGCACGCCGCCACGGCTCACGCATTGCGCACGTCGTTCTGTTGCGCCGGGACGCTCAGGACGACCTCTTCGGGAGGCTGGGTTCGCGAGCCCCACGCCGTATAGGGCGACTGGAAAAAGAGTACCGTGAGGGCCGTCACTGTGATCGCGGCCGCCGCACCGATCGACGCTCTGAAGCCCGATGAATTGATGTTACGCATGTTCGCACTCCTATGACTGTTGGTTTGCTCGGCACCGGCAGGTATCTGCCAGCTGCGAGCGATGGTGCAGTCAGGCGCGGCGGGCTTCTGTCAGGTGAACGACACAAAGCCGCAAATCGCAAATTGAAGGCGTTTAAGCGGATGGAGAACCGCCGGCTCCAGGTGAGGAAGCCGCGAACGGCGCGTTCGTCGCGGCCCATGATTTCATCGGTTTGCTGATCGAACACCACTGACGCCGCGATGGAGCCGAACCGAAAGTCCTGCCGCGCGCGGATCTCGACTTCGCGCAGCTTGGCGGGCGTCGGACTCAGGGCATGAAGCGGATTCGGCGCGCCGGCACGACCGACGGCAAGGAGATCTTCCTCAACATCATGGAACCGGGCGATACGTTCGGGGAGATCGCGCTGCTCGACGGCTGCGCTGGACCAGCGGCCAGGCGGAAGACGCCGCGCTCCTCGATGCCGAGGCGCGGCTTGCGAAGCGCCTCCTCAACCTCGTGTGGCAACACGGCAAGCCCGGCCAGGACACGCTCACTCTGCGCATCTCGCAGGCGGAGCTCGCAAACTTCCTTGGCCTGTCACGCCAGGTCGTGAACCAGTACCTGCAGACGTGGCTCGCAAAGGGCTGGGTGCAGCTCGGACGCAGCAGCGTCACGATCAAAGACGAGCCCGCGCTCAAGCGCCTCTGCGGCTACTCCTGATGAGGCCGATGCATCGGCGTCGCCCCGAATCAACTGGCCGGAGGGGTATGGGGTTCGCACGACGAACGCGACCGCAACGAGTGCGGTGAGAACCAGTGCGACCCCGGAACAGACCGACGATTTCAGACCGGACGATATGAAAGTGCGCATGTTCGTACTCCTTCTTGTGTGCGCCGTCGGGTCCATCCACCCCCCGGGCCAGTAGCGCCTCACGCGACGCTCGCCGCGTGAGCGGTCGCCGCAATGGTCAGCGCTGCCACCTCGATCGGCGGCTGGGTGCGGGTACCCCACGCTGTGTACGGCGACTGGAAGAAAAGCACCGTCAGTGCCGTCACGGTGACGGCGGCTACCGCGCTGATCGACGCTCTCAAACCTGAAGAAATGAAGTGACGCATGGAAATGCTCCTGTGTTTGCGTGCCAACAGCTAGTTGCTGGCTGGGAGGTATCCTGCGATCTGTCGCAGTGGACTTCTGTCAGTTGCACGACACAACGTTGCATATCGCAGCGCCCTTCCGTGCTAACGTCTCGCCCGCCATGTGGAAGGCTTTGGGCTCGGGCAGTCTGGTCGGCACACTTTGCGCGGCGCTCCTCTGGGTCGGTCCCATTCGGAGCCTCGAGCCGGACGTCGGCCTGCGATGGCTTTTCAAGTTGCGTGGGCCTGTCGATCCGCCCTCGGGCGTTGTCATCGTCACCATGAATCGGCAGGCGGCCGCCAACATCGCGCTGCCGAGCGACCCCCAGCGCTTCCAGCAATGCCAGGACCTCGTCGTCGGCCCTGCGCCGCCGACGCATGTCAGTCTGCCGTCCATGCCTTCACGATGGCCGCGGTGCTTGCACGCACTGCTCGTAAGGAAGCTCACCGACGCAGGCGCGCGAGTCATTGCATTTGACGTCCTCTTCCGACAGCGTCCGCCACTGCCGGGCGCATCCGGGGACCTGAACGCATGGCAGGACGAGGTGCTGGCCGGCGCGTTGGTCGCCAGCAGTCGGGTTGTCATCGCACAGCGGATCGAAATGGCCGGCGGCGACGAGGTCCTGGCCGACGTCAGTCCGTCGATCGCGCATGCGGCGCTCGGCTCTGCGCCATTTCCGATCGTGCCCGCACAGGACCGTCGCGTGGATCGATTCATCGCATTCAAGGAATCCGGTCGGATCACACCGACACTCCCTACGATTGCGCTGCAGGCATTCGCGCTCGATTCGTATCCGGGCCTCATTGCAGCGCTTGCGCCGCTCGTGCAGGACTCGGCGCTCCTGCCAAAAACGCCCGACGACCTGAGAGAGCGGCGCGAATTGCAAGCCTCGTGCCTGTTGATCCGCCAGCTACTACGCGACGCCCGCGGTACCCACAAGCAGGTTCGTGCTGATTCGAGGCAACCCGGCGCGGCTCAGGTCCGCGCACTGGTCTCGATGTATGTGGGTGACGGCACCCGTACGCTGAACTTCTACGGCCCTGCCGGAACGATTCCGACAGTTTCCTACGATCGGATTCTCGAGATCGCACTCGACAAGCTCGCGTTGCTCGTCAAGGGGCGAGCCGTATTCGTCGGTTACGCGGAGGGCACGCAGGCCGAGGAGATCGAGCACTTTGCCACTGCATTCTCCTCCGATGGCCACGTCGACCTGAGTGGCGTCGAAATTGCCGCGACGGCATTCGCCAATCTGCTCGAAGACAGCAGCATCCGTCGTCTGGCTCTCGGTTGGTGGGCGGTCCTGATCTCCCTGAGCGGGCTGATTGCCACGATCGTTTGTCAGAGGCTTGGCAACGTCGTCGCGTTGGTCGTCACGACGATCGGGCTCGCCGCGTATGGCGGCACATCGCTCTACCTCTTCGAGGCGCACAATCTCTGGATTCCGATTGTCATCCCGATGCTGATCGCAACTCCGGCGGGAATGCTCTCCGCTTTCGGGTCGAAGTTCCTGACGACCCGCCGTCAGCGCGAACAACTGCGGCGCGCGTTCACGTACTTCGTCCCGAAGGAGCTCGTGGATACGCTCGAGCAAAACGCGGCGCAGATCGGCGCCGCAAGCGAATCGGTGGAATGCGCGTGCGTAGCGACGGATGCGGCGAATTTCACCACGCTCGCCGAAACCATGACGCCGGAGAAGCTGGCCGACTTCCTGCACCGGTACTTCGAGACGATGTTCGGGCGCGTCGCGAGTCACGGCGGCTTCGTCTCGGACGTCGTCGGGGATGCGATGCTTGCGATCTGGCCGCACCGTTCGCCGCAGACACATTTACAGCTCCTGCATGCGCTGCTCGAGATGCGCGACGCGGCGCAGGTATTCAACGCACAGATCGCGGGCAACAACCTGGCAACCCGTTTTGGCGTCGACTGGGGACGCGTGGCGCTGACGACCGTTGGCGCGCACACGCACTACGAGTACCGCGCCGTCGGGGATGCAGTTAACACCGCGACTCGCATCCAGGAGTTGAACAAGAAACTTGGCACCCGCGTGCTGCTGTCGCACCCCGCCCTTGGCGATGCCGGTGGCGACTGCTTATTGCGTGACCTGGGCCTCTTTCGTCTGCGTGGCAAGACGAACGCCGTGCATCTCTACGAGCTCGTGGAGAGCCGGGCGACGGCATCGCAGGCTCAGGTGACCCTCTGCGATCGATTTTCGCGTGCCATGTCAGCACTCGCGGACGGGCAGCCTGCCGCCGCACTCGCCGCACTTCGGCAATTGCGCGTCGACTTTCCCGATGACGGCCCCACACGGTTCTTCGTCCAGCAACTGGACTCCGGATTGTCCGCCGGCGACAGCGCGATCATTGTCGAGTAGATGACACTTCGGCGAGCCGGAAGCATTACAAGGAGTTGTATTGCGCTTTGCATCACAAGCGACTACCGTCAAGTTGCAGTCGATCAGAACAGCTAACAGGCAACCCCGCCAAACTGGAATTCCAGGATGGACGCGAAAGGTAGGATCGCGCTGCAGGGGAGTTCACGGGGACGATCGTTTCCCCTGCTCTTGATTCTCGTCGCCGGTTTGACGACGAGTGGAAACTTTGCGCACGCCGCGGATGTGGCGGCCACCTGCCCATCTGCAATTGCGCGCGTGGTCTCGATCCAGGGGTCGGTGGAAGTGCTGCGCGCTGGTCAGAACACCTGGTCATCGATTACCCGGCTCGACACGTCGGTCTGCTCCGGTGACGTCGTTCGCACCGGTCCGCTCAGCCGCACGGCGCTTTTCATCCAGCCCGAGACGCTGGTGCGCGTGGACCACGACACGTCAATCTCGATTGACGACTCGGCCGACGCCACGGTCGTCGAATTCTTCCGCAGCGAATCGCTGTCCAAGACGTCCTACGGACGGCCGGAGTGTGGCGCTGGCTACTTCATCACGCGCTTCCCGAAGAAGTTCAGGGTCAAGACTCCGTTCTTCAATGCGGCCGTGGAGGGCACCGAATTCCTGGTGACGATGCGATGCGAATCGGCGCAGCTCGCGGTACTCGAGGGCAAGGTCCGCGCGGCGATCTTGCCGAGCCGCGAGGACAAGCTGCTGACGAGCGGGCAGGTTCTCAGTACCGATGGGGTTGCGCCGGCTGCCATCGCGACGCTGATCAAACCGACGGACGCCGTGCAATGGCTCATCTACTACCCACCGCTCAGTGATGCCACCGCGGAGGCCGACGTGCCGGCCGCAGAAACGTGCCAGGCGTTGCCCGCATCCCGGAACAGGGTCTGCTTCACGCAGCGCGCCGAAGCGCTGCTGAGAAGTGGGCGTATCGATGCGGCGTTACAGAGTATCGATAGCCTCATCGCGCTGGATCCGGCTAGTCCCGACACTCAGGCCCTGCGTGCGATCGTGCAGATCGCCAACAATGACAAGCTCGGTGCGCTGGAGTCGGCGACGGCGGCCACCGTTGCGGATCCGAACGCGTACCGTGGCTGGCTTGCGCTTTCGTACGCGCAGCAAGCCGCGTTTCAGCTTGACTCGGCGTTCGCGAGCGCTGCCCGGGCCCGCACGCTCGATCCCAAGAGCTCGCTGCTGAGTGCCCGCGTAGCAGAGCTTCTCATGTCGCTGGGACGCAATGCCGAAGCAGAGGCCGCTGCGCGCTCGGCCGTCGCGGCGAATCCGCTGGAGGCGCGCGCCCGTGCGCTGCTTGGGTTCATACACCTTGCGCAGATCGACACGAAGTCGGCGCGCGCGGATTTTCAAACAGCTATCGAACTGGACTCCTTCGCGCCCCTGCAACGGCTCGGCCTCGGGCTGGCAATAATCCGCGACGGTCAGCTCGCCGCCGGCCGCGAAAACATCGAGATCGCCGTCGCGCTTGACCCCGCCAACTCGCTGCTGCGCAGCTATGTCGGGAAGGCTTACTACGAGGAGAACACCAAGCCGCGCAATCATTTGGCCGGCGCCCAATTCGCCCAGGCGAAACAGCTCGACCCGCGGGATCCGACGCCCTGGTTCTACGATGCGATCCTCGATGACAGCAGGACGCGGCCCGTTGAAGCTCTCAAGAACCTGGAACAGTCGACTCAACGCAATGATGACCGGGCCGTGTATCGATCGACGTTACTGCTCGACCAGGATCTCGCGGCCCGCAACGCCAGTCAGGCAACGATCTACAACGAAATCGGCTTTCATCAACTCGGCCTCGAGGAAGCGGCGAGATCACTCGCTGCCGATCCCGCCAATACCTCCGCTCATCGCTTCCTCGCGGACATCTATGCGACCGCGCCGCGCTACGACATTGCACGCTCGAGCGAGCTCCTGCAGGCTCAGCTCCGGCAGCCGCTCGGTGCGCCTCCCCTTCAGGCGCAGCTGGCGAACGACCTGCTCTTCAAGGGCACTTTCTTCGGGCCGGCAACCGTCGGACTGAATGAATTCAATCCGCTCTTCATCCGGAACGGGAGCGACCTTCAGGTGTTCGGCCTGGTCGGCGGGGACGACACCTACGGGGAACAGGCGATCTTCAACGCTCTGCATGGACAGGTGTCCTTCAGCCTGAGCCAGTTTGCCGCACACACGGATGGCAGCCGACCGAACAATGACGACACGAGGCATCAATACGATGGCTATCTTCAAGCGCAACTCGATACGGACACTAGCGTGCAGGCAGAATTCACCTCGTCCAATCGAACGTCCGGCGACCTGCAAAGCTCCTTCGACCCCACTTTCTTTGTCGAGAACCTGCGCACCAAGGATGAGCTGGAAACGCAGAGACTGGGCCTGCGACACCGCGTTAACGAGCATGACGACGTTTTGATTTCGGCCATCCGTCAGGACCGGCATGCAACGCTCGACATCGACGATCCGGTCTTTCCAGCAACCATCGTCAGCGATCAGGTCAGCTGGAAGGCCGAAGTGCAGTACCTCGCGGCCCGCGAAGGCTTCAACGTGATTTTCGGCGCAAACTATTTCCAGGGGGATAGCGACGAGCAGTTTATTACTCCGTTTTTCACCGACATCACGCACACCGAGCCGTACCACATCAACGCGTACGGCTACCTGTACCTGCCCGGCAGCGGGCGGTGGCCCGAATTTCAGATCGGCGCTGCATACGACGACCTGTCGTCCGAGATCGGCGATCAGGTGCGGCTCAATCCGAAGATCGGAGCGATCTGGAGGCTCTCCGATCGCTTTACGCTGCGCGCTGCCGGCTTTCGCGTGCTGAAGCGACGGCTCAATTCCGACCAGGGGCTCGAGCCGACACAGCTCGCGGGCTTCAATCAGTTCTTTGAGGACGACAATGGAGCGGCGGTCGAGTCCGGGGGCATTGCCATGGACTTCAAATTATCGCAGCGGGTGAGCGGCGGCCTGCAGGTCACGCGCAGAGATATACGCACAGCGCTCGATACGGGCACGGGTATCATTTTTGCCGACGACAAGGAAACCGCGACGACCGGTTATCTTTACTGGCTCCCGAGCGATCGCGTCTCGGTGACCTTCGAGCCGCGATACCAGGACTTTCAGCACGGCGCCAAATTCGACGCGCTGCGACTGACGGAATTGCCGTTCGCATTGCGATGGTTCGCGCCGTCCGGCTTGTGGGCGGGACTGTCGGTGACAGGCGTGAAGGAGACCGGCGAGTTCGACGGGCCCGACGGCGTGGCCGTTCCGGGGTCCGACCAGTTCTGGACGGTCGACGCCGTCGTCGCGTATCGCTTGCCACAACGCATGGGAACGATCAGCCTGCAGGGCACGAATCTGCTCGGCGAGAAGTTCCAGTTTCAGGAGATCGATCCATCGGTTCTACCACGCTACGTGCCTGAAGCGCGCGTATTCCTTCGAGCCTCACTGAGTTTTTGAAAAGGAGAACAACATGACATCGCCATTCAAATTCATCGGATTATCGGTCCTCGTCTCAGCCCTCGCGTGCCTCACGACCGGATGTCCGCGGGAAAGCCGCGGAGACTTCAACGCCGACTCCTGCCCGAGCGCCGCGCGCATAGGCGTGTACCCGGAGGCGAAGTCCGCGGTCTATTTCGACGCCCAGGGCACGCCGCTCGGAACTCAGGCAGAAGATCTCACGGGCACGACGAACAACCGGATGTGCCTGACGCCCCCGCCTCCAGGATCTGGCAACTGCCCCCAGACATTTTGCCCGCACACCGTCAACGGTAAGACTTACTGCCTGAAGTGCTAGGGGCAGCGCTCGGAGTCCCGCCGTGACCGTGGTCACTCGTCCCGTTCCCCGCAGCCGCGGGTGGCTCCTCGCCACCGTGGGTCTCGCGCTAACGTTGCGTGGTGGCGCGCTTACGGCGGCTCCCGGGCTCGAAAGCGAAATTGAGATCGGCACGAACTACCGGGGGTCGGTACAAAGCATTGCATTTGAAGACGCGCGGACTGCATGGATCGCCACAACCAACACGCTGTACCGCTATCACGGCGGGCAACCGCAGGTCGTGACCACGGCGCCCGACACACGAACGCGCGTGATGCTGGCGCCCGGCGGTCGTTTCTATGCGTGGTTGGTGCACGATGTGCCGCAGTCGGGGCTCTTCACCGTCGAATTGTTCCAGACTCCGGACAAGCGAATTGCGAAACTGCGTCTCGCCAGCGCTCCGTACGGATTCTCGGCATTGTACCTCGGAAGCAAGGGTGAGCTCATCGTCACCAAGACACCGCTCGACGATCCGGAGGGTCTGAAAGGCGATTTTCTCTACGCATTCTGGTCGAAGACGGGCCGCATGCTGGGCAAAGTCACCCTTCCGGCGTCTCGCACGGGCGTCGTGGATGTCACGGGACAGGCGCTGCTCCTTCTCGGACCGTCGGACGCGATCGCGTATCGCAACAACGGCCGGGAGCTCTGGAAGTTGCAGGGAACGTATCGAGCGGCCGCGCTCGCGGCGCGCGGCTCGATCGCGCTCTTGAATCCGGCCGATGCGACCGCGATCAACCAGGTCGACGTCTATCGCGACCACCGCGTGACGCGGATTACCATGACGGCGCCTGTATTTGAGCTGGCTTTGACGGACGACGGAGCGACGGGAGCCATTGCGGTCGACGAGGGCGTCATTCAATTGCTGAAACCTCGCCAATGCAACTTGGTGACCTGCACTACGCGTGCGACCGACGTCATGCAGCGCACCGGGACCTACCAGATAACAGCCATGCAATTCGTCGATGCCAAGACGCTTGCGGTTGGTGCCATTCAACGTGTCGGAACGGCGCCGCGCTACAGCTATCCCGCCGGCGCCGTGGCTATCCTGGATGCATCCGGCCATGTCGTATTCAGTTCACCCGTGACGCTCACCCAGCCGACGACGTGGGCGCCAGTGATCGATGTGAGCTATGGAGTTCGCTTCTTCGCGGCGCACACGCCGTACCGCGCGTTGTTCGTCAGGGTTGATCCGTAGAGAATCCCATGAACAACTTCATTCTTGTTGCCTCGATATGCTTGCTGCCCGTAGCCGTGACTTCAGCGCAAGACGTCACACCACAATCCACAGGCTGGCCGATCGAGCCGACGAACGCGGAGCATCCGCTGGGCAACACACTCGGCGAATTTCAGTTGCCATGGCGCGATGCAAACCCCAAGGCCTTTCAACACCAGGGAATCGACATACTGGCTCAACCCCACGACCCGAACGATCCGGGCAACCCGGCCGTACCGTGGGTTACCGTCACTGTCGGGGGAACGGTGAAAAGCCTCAATGTCGATTCGGTATCGACCGCCGGCGATGTCGAGATCAACGGCGTCGATGGTGTCCTGTACCGCTACGCGCACCTGGACTTCATCGACCCTACCATCGTGGAAGCCTTTAAGACCCCCGGGACCGATGTGCTGATCGCGGGCCAGCACATCGCGCAGGTCGTGCAGTACGGTTGCCCCTACGATCACCTTCATTACGATATGTCGGCCAACACGCTGTACTTCAATCCGCTGGCCAGTATCAGCCCGGATCCCGACGACGACGCACCGACCGTCGACGTCTTCCTGGCCTCGCACGCGAGCAATCCATGGAACGAGTTCAAGGCCGTGGCCCCTGCGTGCAAGGTGGTGCGCGGGAGGGTGGACATCATCGCCCAGCTCGTCGATCGCGACGATGCAGGCTCCACGGCGCAAGGCGCCAACAATGTCGGCGTGTTCGATCTGCACTGGCGCGTCTGCCCGAACACAGCACCGGATTGCCCAGCATGGAACACCACGCACCCTTTCGTGGACATGCCGACCGACTGGGAAAATACCGGCAACACCGGCACCCAGGAACAGTTCGGCACAGCGCATCCCTGGTCGAGCGACTACAACGAATGTTCAAAGGCAGTCAGCCCCTACTTCATGATACCGACGCGCAATTCCGCGTCCGGCGGTTGGAACGCAACAGCCGCGGGCGGCTACCCGGATGGGAGCTATTCTGTCAGCGTGCTGGCAAGTGACATTGCGGGCAATACCACGACAAAGACGGTGCATGCGTGCGTGCAGAATGTCACGGCCTGCACGACCGACCTCGCCATTCGCGATGGTCCGATGGACGTAGGCGCAGTCCCCTCGCAGGACGATCCGTTCTGGCTCTCGCCGGACATCACAACGAATCCCGGCACGCCGCAGGAAGACAAGAACATCAAATTGGGTTCCTCCAATCAGGTCGTGGTCACCGTCTGGAACGTAGGGAGTTGCCCGTTGCCCGTAGGCACGCCCTATACCGTGTGCCTGGCCTGGAATCCACCTTCCGGCTCCGTGCCCTTCCCGATTCCACCCAGCCAGGTCGTGGGCTGCCAGAACGACACGGTGTTAGTCGGCGAATGGTCGCCGGGCACGAGCCGGCAATCGACGTTCAGTTGGACACCGCCCGTGAACAGTTTGCCGCTCGGTCACAACTGCCTGGTCGCGTGGACGGACATGGGCGCGGATACCGTGCAATCTTCACCGTCCGTCGTCCTCGACAATAATCGGGCGCAGAGGAACATCTCATTCGAATTCGCGCCGGCGCCCACGTCCGCGTCCACGCCGGATCCTGCAACACAATCCGCGCAATCGTTCTGGGTCTATCCCATCTCAGGCATGCAGGAGCGGGACATCGAGATCCAGTTCAAGGCGAGCGACGCAGGCGCCTACCTGCGTACCGCGAACCTGGTTGTGCCGCCGATTGTCCGCATCACCCGGGTGGTGGGCGCGGACCTCACGGTCGACAGCGCATGCCGGCACGTCGACGGCGCGGCGCTACAGAGCTGCACGGTGGCGCTCAGCGGCGTAGGTTCGCGAGGTCGAATCCGACTAGAAGGGATCCAGCTGGAACGACCGGGCGAATTGCAGCTCCAGGTGACGACCGCTCAACAGGTGCCCCCTGGCACGTACATCGACGCGAACATCGTCGAGTACGGCGCGATCGAGCGCGCGGAACTGCTGCCAATCGGTGGCGTGACCTTGCGCTTCGAAGGCGTCGGCACTCGCTAGCCGACTGACCGACTTCCAACTCCTCAGAAGCGTTGGCCCAAGGTCAAGCACGCCCGGACGGCCGACTCGTGTCGATCCGTCAGCTGATCGGTAGATCGGTCGACTGCGAGGCTGGCCTCCAGGTCGCCGACGCGGCTTGTGCGTTGTAAACACGACGACACAGTTGGTCGAGCTGATACTGATCCCTGAGAAGTCGCAGATGACTGCCTCAATCTGCGACGCTTTCCTGGGGACAGAGTTTAAGTACACCGTGTGGGAGTCGGACTCGTCGCGGGTTTCCTGATAGCTCGGTTCGTTGGAAGAAACCGCGGTGGAATCAGCTCCAATTCCAGCGGCACGCCGCCACGCTTCACGCATTGCCCACGTCGTTCTGTTGCGCCGGGACGCTCAGGACGACCTCTTCGGGAGGCTGGGTTCGCGAGCCCCACGCGGTATAGGGCGACTGGAAAAAGAGTACCGTGAGGGCCGTCACCGTGATCGCGGCCGCCGCACCGATCGACGCTCTGAAGCCCGATGAATTGATGTTACGCATGTTCGCACTCCTATGACTGTTGGTTTGCTCGGCACTGGCAGGTATTTGCCAGCTGCGGGCTATAGTGCGTTCATGCGCGGCGGGCATCTGTCAGGCGAACGACACAAGGCCGCAAATCGCAGATTGAAGGCGTTTTAGCGGGTGGCGAACCGCCGGCTCCAGGTGAGGAAGCCGCGAACCGCGCGTTCGTCGCGACCCGTGATTTCATCGGTCTGCTGGTCGAACACGAGCGCGGCAGCGATGGAACCGAAGCGAAAGTCCTGTTTTGCGCGGACTTCGATTTCGCGCAACTTGGCGGGCGTCGGACTCAGGGCGTGCAGCGGATCCGGCGCGCCGGCACGATTCACGTCCGCCGAGCGCAGGTTAAGCGCGAGCGTCAATCCGTTGCCTCGTATGTGCTCGGCTCCAAGCGTCCACATCAGCCCATCGTTGTCGAGCGAGTGGCCGATCACGCGGCCCTGGTAAAGATAGTCGAAGACATTGTTCCGGTACGCGCAGTTGAATTGCTTGTCAGGATCGGTCGAAGCGCAGTGTGAGTCGGTGTATTCGAGCCGGAGTGTCGTGTAGTTCGAATCCCTGGATGGCAGACGCATCTCGGCACCGTAAAGGCGCAGGTTCTTTACCGGCACTGCGTTCTTGCCGTCTTCGCCGATAACATGTGCGTAGACAGATAGCGGCTTGAAACCGAACGGGCGCGACCAGCGCAGATCGATGCCGCCCATCTGGTTACCCGGCTGATCCTCTGCGGTGGTGTTGATACCGACGTTGTCGTGCCCGATGATCATCTGCCAGAACGTATTGGCGGTGCACGTGCGTCCTTCGCCACAGAGCTGCGCCGTGCGAAACAGGCCGAGGTCGATGTTCTTGCGCGGCCGCACCACGATATGCATGCCGAAGAAAACCGGGTTGTCGACACCATCGCTGCGATTTTTTTCCATCTGGCCGACGAACATGGCCGCACGCCACGGCCCGAACCAGCGCAGCCATTTCGACTCCGGCGCCGTGGAGACTGTGCGCTCGAAACCGATGGTAGGAATCGGACGTGCGTTCGTGCCGAGGATGAGGCTGCCGTCGGCGCCCGAACCCCAGTAGCGATCGATCCAGCCCGCGCGGATCTGCCAGCGATTGAAGTCGTAGGCGACGTAGCTGCCATCCGGCCGCAGCGTGTCGCCGTCGGCCGGGTCGCTGACGCCTGTGGCGCTGAGCACCCCCGAGAATCCGCCGCTCTCGAAGGACCAGTCCGCCGAAATCTCACCGTCCTCGCGCGGTGTGTGATCGAAGGTCTTGAGAAGCGGCGATTGGCCGGCCGAAACTCGAGCGTTGATGGCGCCATGATGGCGCGCCCTCTGCACCGCAAGTTCGACGCGTGCGAGCGCAGTGGCCACCGCGGGATTCTCATCCGCGCCGCCCGGCTCGCGCCGGGCGAGCGCGCGCCGCACGTCTTCCACGGGAATGGGCCAGGCTGCAAGGGGAATGTCGAGTTCGCCGGTATCCGTCAGCAGCTTGAGATCGTTGCGCAGGCGCAGGTCCCCTGGCGCAAACCAGTCGGTTGAGAGCGCCGGGGCCGCGGCAAGCACCAGGCAGGCGGCACCGATCAGGGGAATTCGCATGATTCGTCTGTGATTTCGGGGTTGTTGTTTTCGATCGAGTCTACCGTAACTGGCGCACGGTTCGGACGGGGTGGGATCGCAGGAGTTCCTGGTACCTGATAACTTTGGCGCCCGTCATGCCGAAGCCCCGACAGCTCATCCATCTTATCGCGGCCGCGCGCCCGAACTTCATGAAGGTTGCGCCGCTCTACCACGCCTTCGCGCGCGAGAGCTGGTGCACGGTGAAAATCGTGCACACCGGGCAGCACTACGACTTCAATATGTCGGATGCGTTCTTCCGCGACCTGAAATTGCCGGAGCCCGGTTTTCACCTGGAGGTCGGCAGCGGCAGCCACGCCGAGCAGACGGGCGGCGTGATGATCGCGTACGAAAAGGTCTGCCAACAGGAGCGGCCCGACTGGATCGTTGTCGTCGGCGATGTCAATTCCACCGCCGCCTGTGCGATGGTCGGCGCGAAACTCTGGATTCCGGTCGTGCACCTCGAGGCGGGCCTGAGGAGCCGCGACCGGCGCATGCCGGAGGAAATCAATCGCATGGTGACGGACGCCATCTGCGACGTGTACTGGACGCCTTCGACCGACGGCAACGAAAACCTCCAAGCAGAAGGCGTGCCGGCGGCGAAGATCGATTTCGTCGGCAACATCATGATCGACTCGTACGAAATGATGCGCGAGCAGATTGAGAAGGACGACACGCGCCAGAAGTTTGGATTGCAGCCGCAGGGCTTCGGCGTCGTTACGCTCCACCGGCCGTCGAATGTCGACGATCGCACAACGCTTGAACTCCTGGTGGCGCAGCTCACGGCGGCCTCGAAGCGCCTGCCGCTCGTGTTCGCCGTGCATCCCCGTACGAAGAAGCGGCTCGAGGAATTCGGTTTGTACGCGGCCATCACGGGTGCGCCGGGCATCAAGCTCACGGAACCGCTCGGCTATATTGAATTCATGAACCTCGTATCGCAGTCGCGCGTCGCGATCACGGACTCGGGCGGCGTGCAGGAGGAGTCGACCTACCTCGGCATTCCCTGCATGACGCTTCGTGAGAACACCGAGCGGCCGATCACGGTAAGCGAAGGCAGCAACCGCCTCGTGAAACCGGGCGAGCTCGCCGCGAAGGTCGACGAAGTGCTCGCCGGGCGTTGGCCGAAGGGCCACCTGCCAAAGCTCTGGGACGGCAAGACCGCCGCGCGCTGCGTCGAATCGCTGAGGCGCCGCTCGTGAAAAAGGGGACAGATTTATTTTCCGGCGTAACTGATGATTTCGCTCAGAAACGACGGAAAATAGAATCTGTCCCCTTTTCAGCGCCAGCGGTCCAGCTTCGCGAGGAGATCGCGGATTTCGGGCGGCTGCTCCTTGCGCTCTTCGCGCGCGGTTACGGCGGGCGCCATCGCGGTCGCCATTTTCTTGCCGAGCTCGACGCCCCACTGATCGAAGGGGTTGATGTTCCAGAGCACGCTTTGCACGTACACCTTGTGCTCGTAGAGCGCGACCAGCTTGCCGAGTGTGCGCGGATCGAGCTGCTCGAAGAAAATCAGCGTGCTCGGCCGGTTGCCCGGATGCACCTTCTGCGGCGGCACGCCCTTGCCTGAGTGACCGAGGGCGAACGCCTGCGCCTGCGCGAGGCAATTCGCGAGCGCGAGATCCTGCTGGCCCTGGCGCCCGCTGGAACTTTTCACCGGTGCGAGAAAATCCATTGGCACTTCGATCGTGCCCTGGTGCAGGAGCTGAAAGAATGAATGCTGCGCATTCGACCCCGGCTCGCCCCAGATCACGGTGCCTGTCGCGTGCTTCGCGGGTTTGCCCTCGCGCGTAACACGCTTGCCGTTCGATTCCATCTCGAGCTGCTGAAGATACGCGGCAAAGCGATGCAGCCGCTGGTCGTAGGGAAGCACCGCGTGGCTCGCAAGGCCAAGCCCGTCAATGTTCCACACGCCGAACAAGCCGAGCAGCGCCGGGAGATTGCGCTCGAAGGGCGCCCGGCGGAAATGCTCGTCCATGTCATGGCCGCCCGCGAGAAACTCGCGGAACTGCTCGCTACCGATCACAAGCTCGACACTGAGGCCGATCGCGGACCAGATTGAATAGCGCCCGCCCACCCAGTCCCACATCGCGAACCGGGCATCGGGCGCGATGCCGAACGCATCCATCGCCTTCGCGTTGACGGAGACCGCCGCAAAGTGGCGCGGCACCGCCGCCTCTCCCAGCTCCTCGACAATCCATGCGCGCGCCGCGCGGGCATTCGTGAGCGTTTCGAGCGTGGTGAAGGTTTTCGAGCAAATCACAATAAGCGTGCGCGCAGGATCGAGCGTGTGCACAAGGTCCGCGAGCTGACAGCCGTCGATGTTCGAAACGAAATGCGCACGGCAATGCCGTGCATAGCCCTTGAGCGCCTCGGTCGCCATGACGGGCCCGAGATCGGACCCGCCGATGCCGATATTCACGATGTCGGTGAAGCCACGGCCGCTCGCACCTGTGCGCGTACCGGAATGCACGGCTGAAGCGAACGCTTCGAGCTTCGCCCGCTCCTCGCGCACGAGCCGCGAGATATTCACGCCGTCGACGACGCGCTTCGCGTCCGTCGGCGCGCGCAACGCGACGTGCAGAGCCGGGCGGTCCTCGGTGTCGTTGACGTGCTTGCCGGCGAAGAGGTCATCGATCGCGCGGCCTAGCCCCGACGCTTCGGCAAGATGGCAGAGCAACTCGAGCGTTTGCGTCGTCACTCGCTGGCGCGAGAAGTCGACGAGAAGCCCGCAGGCCGTTCGCGAAAAGCCGGCGAATCGCTTCGGATCCTTCGCGAGAAGATCGCGCACGTGCACGCCGCGCATCCGATTCGCGTGCGCGTGAAACGGTCCCCAGGCACTGCGGACCGGCCGCTTCTTCCTTTTCATATTTCGGAGCCTAGCAAATAACCGCCCTGTTACCGAGTCTCGACTGACCACCCTACCGCTCCTTCCCTACTCTTGCCCGCCACATCGAAGGGACCGTCAGGAGATCATCGAGATGAGAATTGCCCTGGGACTCGCGGCAGCCGCAATCGCGCTGTCACCCCTTTCACGAGCAGCCGAGCCGACTGATGACCCGGCCGCGCTCAAGCAGGAAATCGACGACCTGGCCGAGCGCCTGAAGGTCCTCGAGCGCAAGCTCGAGGTCCAGCAGGAAGCGGCCACGACCGCCGCCGCCGAAGCACCCGTCCTGAAAGCCGGCCCCAAGGGCTTCAGCTTCCAGTCGAAGGATGGCGCCAACGTCATCAGGCTGCGCGGCCTCGTGCAGGTCGACGACCGCTATTTCCTCGACGATACGACGGCGGCGAGCGCGAGCACGGTGGGCGTGAGGCGCGTGCGCCCGATCATCGAAGGCACCGTTAACAACATCTATGACTTTCGCATCGTGCCGGACTTCGCGCAGGGCAAGACCGTGCTGTTCGACGCATATGTCGCCGCCCGTTTCACTCCGTCGTTCGTGGTCACGGCCGGCAAGTTCAAGCCGCCCGTCGGCCTCGAGCGGCTGCAAAGCGCTGCGGACATCCGCTTCGTCGAACGGGGCCTCCCCACCGACCTCGTGCCGAATCGCGACATCGGCCTGCAGCTTTCGGGCGATCTCTTCACGGCACATGTCAACTACGCACTCGGCTATTTCAACGGTGTCGCCGACGGCACCGGCAGCGATCTCACCGCGGATGTCGACACCGACGGCGACGGGGATGCCGCCGCCCGCCTCTTCTTCCTGCCGGGCGCGAGCTCCGACAATTTCGCCTGGCGAGGGCTTGGCTTTGGTGTCGCAGCGACCTATGCGCACACCGACGGCACGGTGACGAGCACTCAGCTCGCACCCCTGAAGTCACCGGGCCAGCAGAACTTCTTCGCATACCGCACCGGCGCGACAGCGACCTTCGCCGACGGCAAGCGCTTCCGCCTCGCGCCGCAGTTCTACTACTACTATGGCCGCTTCGGCCTCATTGGCGAGTACGTACAGTCGGAGCAGGACCTGACTCGGGTGAACGGTGCGGTGACGCGATCCGACACGATAACGAACAGCGCCTGGCAGGTGGCCTTCCACTGGTTCGTGACGGGCGAAGAAGAGGCCTACAGGGGTTTCACGCCGGGCACCGTCTTCTCGCCGGCCAACGGCACGTGGGGCGCTTTCGAACTCGTTGCGCGCTACCATGAACTCGACGTCGACGACGACGCCTTCGCCGGCGGCGCAAATTCATTCGCAGATCCCGCGACGCAAGCGAGCAAGGCGAGCGCGTGGGGTCTCGGCGCCAGCTGGTACCTGAATCAGAACGTCAAGATCGTGCTGGATTTCGATCACACGACATTCGACGGCGGTGCCGCGGGCGGTGCCAACCGTGGCGACGAGGAAGTCCTTCTGTCGCGCGTACAACTTAGCTTCTGAGCATCATCGGAGAGTAATGGCATGAAGACGAGATTCCGGACGATTCTGTTCGCGCTGGCGGCGCTCACCGGTGCGGGGCTGGCGCAGGCGGACGTCACGCTCCTCAACGTTTCGTACGATCCGACGCGCGAGCTCTACGAGGCCTACAACATCGAGTTCGCCGCGTTCTGGCAGAGGACGCACAACGAGAAGGTCACCATCCGCCAGTCGCACGGCGGCTCGGGCAAGCAGGCGCGCTCGGTCATCGACGGCCTGCCGGCGGATGTCGTCACGCTCGCCCTCGCGGGCGACATCGACGGCATCGCGACGAACGGCAAGCTCCTGCCGGCGAACTGGCAGAAGCGCTTGCCTGAGAATTCGACGCCGTACACGTCGACCATTGTCTTCCTCGTGCGCAAGGGCAACCCCAAGGGCATCCACGACTGGGGTGATCTCGCGCGGCCGGGCATTTCAGTCATCACGCCGAATCCGAAGACCTCGGGCGGCGCACGCTGGAACTACCTCGCAGCCTGGGCCTGGGCGCTCAAGCAGCCGGGCGGGAGCGACGCAACCGCACGCGCGTACATTGCGAAGCTTTTCAAGAATGTGCCGGTGCTCGATACGGGCGCGCGCGGCGCAACGACGACGTTTGCCCAGCGCGGCATCGGCGACGCGCTGATCGCCTGGGAGAATGAAGCACATCTCGCGCTGAAGGAACTGGGGCCCGGGAAGTTCGACATCGTGATTCCGTCACTCAGCATCCTGGCCGAGCCGCCGGTGGCCGTGGTCGACAAGGTCGTGCTGCGCCGTGGGACCCGCGCGGTGGCGCAGGCGTACCTCGAGCACCTCTATAGCAAGGAAGCGCAGGAAATCATCGCGCAGAACTACTACCGGCCGCGCGACCCGGAAGTGCTCGCCCGTCACGCGGCCGACTTTCCGAAGATCAACCTCGTGACGATCGACCTCTTTGGCGGCTGGGGTAAGGCACAGGCAATACATTTCGCCGACGGCGGGACGTTCGACAAGATCTACGCGCCGTAGAGCCCTCACCCCACCCTCTCCCGCAGGCGGGAGAGGGAGTCCTTCCTGTCCCCTCTCCCCGTCTTTGGGGAGAGGGCCAGGGTGAGGGTCTTGCTTTCAGTGCCTCGACACGGCCTTGACCGCCGCGTCGGCGTTCACGAGACCGAAGCCCGAGTAGTTGTTGATCGGGAACTTGAAGCCCGCGACAACGCGCGATGAGTATTGCTGGCCGTTTTCGAGCATCACGGTCATCTTCATGTTGCGCAGTTGGTCCGGCAGCACCTGCGTCGTGCCCCAGCCGTTGGTGAAGAGCGACATGCCGAACTGCACCGAGTCGCCGCGGCCGAAGCTGCCAGGCGCGAAGTTGATCGTGAACACGATCTGATCGGGGCTCGTCGTGACACGTCATGTCGGACGGCCGCGATTCCCTTCAGGTCCGCCGTATGGAAGCGCAGCGGATTCAGGCTCCAGATCAGATCCGTGTATCAGTCGCGTCGAAGGAGATTGACTTGACGTTACGCGGCACGAACTGCGACACCTCGAGATTGAAGAACCGGTTCCAGCGCGTCCAGTCACCGTCCGTGAGGAAGCGTGACAGGCCCTGCGAATGCCGCGCTCCAGGTCCGGTTGAGCGGCAGGGGGATCGGCGACGCCGTCTGCTGCAGCTTCTGATAGAGGCGATCCGGTGAGAGACTGCCGGAGCCACCCGCGGCCTGAAGCATCAGCGCGGCAACAGCTGCGGCGTCCGGCGCCGCAGCACTGGTGCCGAAGAAATTCGGGAAGCCGTCGCCTTCCGCATCGAAGCCGAAGAAGGTCGTGTTCGCGCCGTCGACCGCCGTGAGTTGCGGTGTGAACCGCACTTCGGGCGCGCGAGAGCCGATTGCCGTCCTTGTCGAGATAGATCGTGACCGGCCCCGGCGAGCTGAAGCCTTCCGGCAGTCCTCCTCGCCGTAGTAGATGGCGGCGACGCCCTGGGCGCCGCGCGCCGTCGGATGACCCCAGGTCGACGGCGCGCCTCGCGCTCGCTCTCTTCGAGCCCGTTGATCGTGATGTACTTGATGTGGCGCGCCGGGCCATTGCCGACCTTGCCGATGACGATCTGGTAGTCGCTCGCCGCGATGCCGCCGTGGATCTCACCGTCGAAAGGCAGCAGGATCAGGTATTCCTCGGGCTGCGTCGGTATCCGTGTTGGAGTCCGTCGTGTAGAAGCCCGGGAAGTCCGCGCTGAACGGGTCCATCCAGTTGCCGTCCTTGTCGAAGATGTAGAGGTTGTAGTCGGTCTGCACCTTGCCGAGATAGAAACGGCTCATCCCACTGGAATTCGACGATCGTTGCGTCCGCCCGCCGTCGTGATGCGCTGGGTGATGCTCGATCGAGCCGTTCGGCGTTGCCGAAGCGGTGCACCGTCGTCGGGCGGATCTCCGCGGGAATCTGCTCGAGCTTGACGTTCGACTTGCCGCTGCGCACGAGGCGCTGCGCCTGCGAGAAGGAGACCGGCGAATAGACGTCCTCGAACGCCTCATTCCGTTGTTGCCGGCCGAGGAGAAGTACGCGCCGCCGCTCTTCTTGATCTGGCATCGACGGCCTGCGCAAGGATGCCGTCGGAATAAATCGGCTCGTCGAAATAGCCCACGTCGTCGACGACGATGTCCGCGTGGAAATCGTTGCGCAGCGCAAGCATGCCCTCGGCGAATTCGATCTCGCCGATGAATGCGCGTGTAGAAGCCAAGTCGTCGCATCGGGCGCGATGTCGTGCACGAGCTGCAGCATGCCGCGGCCCTCGTCCGTCGCGACGTCGTATTCCGTCTCGCCCGGCTCCAGGTCCGCAACACCGTGACGCCTTCGGCAGGCAGATCGCCGCTCGCGATGTCGTCGGCCGCGATCGTCAGGCAGTCCGCGCCGCAGGCATCGTAGCTGTCCGACATCACGCCGACGCGGATGCCCTTGCCGGTGACGCCTCGGTCGAGCACGCGCGTCGACGCGCTGGCGCTGCACGGCCTCGCTTTGCACGAGTCCCGCATTGCGAACGACCGGCGTGACGGCGTGCATCGAGACGAGATGCCGGCGACTGCCGGCGAGCTGCCTTAATTGCGCGAGCGAGACGTAGCCTTCCATCAGTGAGCGATTCAGCGAACTCACCCGTTGCAGCTGAAACCCCGCGGCCTCAGTTGCGGCAGCGCCTGCTCGGCCGTCACGCCGTTCGCGAGCTGCAGAAAGACCAGCGGGTCGCCCCTGCGGTTCGTGATGTGAGTCTTCAGCTCCAGCTTGAGCTTCGGTCCGTTGTGCTCGGATGCGACGAGCATCTGCCGCAGTCCCCCGCCCACTTTGCGCGGCACCGATGCGTCCGGCGCCGCCGCACTGACGGCGCCTGCCGCCGCAAACCCGAATGCAATAAGTAATGTCGTCAGGATCCGTGACATCGTGGTTCTCCCCGGCAAGGAAATGGAGTTATTCGAATTCTGCCGCCAACTTTACTGCGAGAGCTTCGCGCACACCAATGAAGATTGGTGCCGGCGCGGGACGAACGGGATGTGACGCCGCAATTTTGCGACGAGCGGAGGAAAAGGGGACAGATTTATTTTCCGGCGTAACCGGTGCATCCGCGCAGAAACGACGGAAAATAAATCTGTCCCCTTTTTCCTAGTCGGCGATGAGGCGATAGCCGGCGCCTGGAGCGGTTTGCAGGACTTCGGGCGCGGCGGGGTCGCGCTCGAGCTTCTGGCGCAATCGATGCACGAGCTGCTTGAGGAGCTGGCGGTCGCCGGCGCCGCGATGACCCCAGACATGCGATAGCAGCCGATCCGTGCTCACGGTGTGCCCCGAATTCGCGAGCAGCATCTGCAGCAGTCGCAATTCCAGCTTCGTCGCGCGCACGACCGGCCCTTCGCCGATCTGCACCGTGTGTTCCTCGAGATCGAGCTTCACGCGACCGACCGCCACGGGCGCGGCGTTTTCCAGGCCGGCGCGGCGCAGCAGCGCCTTGATGCGCGCGATCAGCGTGCGCGGGCTGAACGGTTTCGTCAGGTAATCGTCGGCGCCGAGTTCGAGCGAACGCACGAGATCTTCCTCCTCGCCGCGCGCCGTCAGCATCATGATCGGAACGCGCGAGCTTGCCCGGATGCGCTCGCACACCTGAAAGCCGTTCGCGACCGGCATGTTGATATCGAGCAGCACGAGCTCGGGCGCCGTTGCCTCGAATGTCTTGAGAGCCTGTCCGCCATCCGTCGCCTGCTCGACGATGTAACCCGCCTGCGTGAGCGCGAATGCGATCAAGGCGAGGAGGTCGCGGTCGTCGTCGGCTATCAGGATTTTCATGGGATCTTCATGCGGCCGCTCCGATCGGCAGGACGACCGTGAAGCGCGTGCGATTCCCGGCTGTCCGTTCCACCTCGATGCTGCCTCCATGGCGCTCGGCGATCGATCGTGAGATCCACAGGCCAAGTCCAAGGCCACCCGGCTCCGGCTCGCCGTCCGTTCCGCGACGGAAGCGCTCGAAAATGAGGCCCCGTTCGCCCTCGGGCACACCCGGGCCTTCGTCCTCCACCCAGATGGCAACCGCCGACCCCAGCGTGTGCGCGCCGATGCGCACGGCAGAGCCCTCCGGAGCGTACTTGCTCGCATTGGCAAGAAGGTTCACGAAGAGCTGCGTGAGTCGAGGTGCATCGCCGTCGATCGCCGGCAGGTCCGCCGGCAGATCGATCGCGAGCGACTGCTGGCGCTGCGCGATCAGCGATCCGACCATGGCGCGCGCGTCCTCGACGATCTGCGCAAGATCGATGCTCTGGCGACGGATACCGATCTGTCCGGACTCGATGCGTACGCTCTCGAGAAGGTTATCGATGAGCCGCGTGAGCCGCAGCGCGCCGTGCTCGAGAGCGAGCAGCAGCTCGCTGCGTTGCCGGGGCTCCATCGAGTCGATACCGTCGCGCAGAAGCTCGATGGAAGCGAGCTGCGCCGCGAGCGGCGTGCGAAATTCATGTGAGATGTTGGCGAGCACCGTGTCGCGCGCCCGCCGCACGGATTCGAGCTCCGTCTCGTCGCGAATGACCTGCACCTGAAGTCCATCGGCCGCACCCGAACTCGTGATGACCGTGGTACGTGCTGCACCACCCGTCAGGTCGAGCCGCTCGATCGCGCGCGCGCTGCCGGCACTGCGCGCGAGGACGATCGGACACTGCGTCTCGCACGGCCGGACTCCGTCGACGTGACAGGGCCTGAGCACGTCACCGCAGAAACGCCCGATCGCATCGTCGCTCCGTACACCGAGAAGCTTCTCGGCCTGCGGGTTCAGGAAACGGATCCTTCGGTTCTCGTCGACCGCATACACGCCCTCGACGATGCCGCCGAGCACTGCCCGCGCTTCCGCTTCCCGCCGCCGCAAGGTCGTCGTCAACTCCACGAGATTGCGGCGCATGTCCTCCATCGTGTTGGCAAGCGCACCGACCTCCGCCGCACCGCGCGTCGGAATAGAGGTCGAGAAATCGCCATGACCGAGGCGGACGGCGGCCTCCGTGAGTTCGCGCACCGGTTTCGCGACGCGCCGCCCCAAATACAAGCCGACGACGACCGCGAGCAAGCCGAAGAACGCTGCGTTCAAGAGCAGCCGCCGCGCGAGCCGCGCGACGGAACTGTCGAGTTCGCCCGCCGGCAGACGCGTTTCAATGAGCGCGATCGCCTCGCCGGTCGCGGCGAATACGGGATAGCTCGAAACATAGAGATCCGGGTCATCGATGCGCGCGACAGCCGAACGGCCATCGGCGAGTCCCGCCGCGTGCAGGCGCGCAAAGGCGTCGTCCGCGGACTTGCTGAAGGTGCGATAGCTCACGATGCGGACTTCGAGTCCCGCACGTGCCGTCAATTGCTTCGCGAGATCCGGGCCGAGCCAGCGGATCACGAACACGTGCGCGTCCGGATGCTTGTCGATCGGCGCAGCGGCGCCGAGGAGTGCCGAGTTGACGCCGGTCGGTGCGACGAGGAAACGCTCGCCCTGCTCCGCCTGCGCAGCAAAGACCTGCGGCCAGGGTACGTCCATCGCGCTCGAAACCACGACATCGCGACCGACGACCACGGCGCAACTGTCCGCGACGCTCGTCTCGCAAAGGCGCCGCAGTACCGGAACAAGGTCCGTCGTCTGGTCTTCCGTCAGCAGCCGCTCAAGCGTCGGCCGGCTCGCGAGAATGCGGGCCGCCGACTGCGTGTCTTCGCTGATCCGGCGCAATTCCTCGCGGGCGGTCGCGCCGGCGAGTTGCACACGGCTGAGCGCCTGCTGGTCCGCGAGGTCGCGCAGCAGCCCGATGGCGCTCCAGGACATGCCGGCGAGCACGAGCAGCACAAGCGCCACGTTGATCGCGGCGAGGAGCCAGGAGAGCTGCGTCGAGCTCGAGTCGAAGCGCAGCATGGCGACGAGCCGTTGCCACCAGTCGCGCATGGCGCTAGTGCCCGCCGCCGCTCCGCCACTCGACGAGGCTCTTCACGATGAGCGTCGCGACGGCGAGCAGCGTCAGGATCGAAGCCACGGCGAATGCCCCGACGAAGTCGTATTCGTTGTAGAGGATTTCGACGTGCAGCGGCATGGTCGTGGTGAGCCCCCGGATGTGCCCGGAAACGACGGAGACGGCGCCGAATTCTCCCATGGCGCGCGCGTTGCAGAGAATGATGCCGTAAATAAGGCCCCAGCGGACCTTCGGCAGGGTCACCCGGAAGAAGGTGAGCCAGCCGCTCGCCCCAAGGGTGATCGCCGCCTCCTCCTCGCTGTTACCCGCTTGCTGCATGAGCGGAATCAGCTCGCGCGCGACGTACGGGAATGTCACGAACATGGTCGCGAGGACGATGCCGGGCAGCGCGAAAATGATGCTGATGTCGTGCTCCTGGAGCCAGGAACCGAACCAGCCCTGCAGGCCGAAGAGCAGCACATACACCAGCCCCGAAATGACCGGCGAGACGGCGAACGGTAGATCGATCAGGGTGATCAGGATGCTCTTGCCGCGAAATTCGAATTTCGCAATCGACCAGGCGGCAGCAAGACCGAACGCCGTGTTGAGCGGAACGACAATCCCCGCGGTCAGCAGCGTCAGCTTGATGGCCGACCACGCGTCGTCCTGCGCCAGCGCCTCGAGGTAGCCGCGCAGTCCATGATCGAGCGCTTGCGTGAAGACCACCGCGAGCGGCGCGAAAAGCAGCATCGCAAGGAAGGCGAGCGACAGTGTTATCACCGACCACTTGACGATCACGCCGCCGAGTGCATCGTGCCCCGGCCGCCGCGCGCGCTCTGCGCCTTGTGTAATGGCGGGCGCGGCGTCCATCAGCGGTGCGCGACGACGTAGCGGCGTCGTCCCCAGGTCTGCACGAGATTGATGATGAAGAGCATCACGAATGCCATGACGAGCATCGCGAAGCCGAGCGCCGCAGCGCCGGCGTAGTCGAACTGCTCGAGCTTCACGACGATGAGGAGCGGCGTGATTTCCGTGCGCATCGGCAGATTCCCGGAAATGAAGATCACGGACCCGTACTCGCCCACCGCCCGCGCGAACGCCAGCGTGAAACCGGTCAGGACCGCCGGCAGCACGGCAGGAAAGATGATCCGGTGCAGGATCTGCAAGCGGCTGGCGCCGAGTGTTTCGGCCGCGTCCTCGAGATCGCGCTCGACCTCGGCGAGCGCCGGCTGCACGGTGCGCACCATGAAGGGCATGCCGATCAACGTCAGTGCGACGACGACGCCGAGCGGCGTGTAGGCGACGCGGATGCCGAACTGCGCAAGCCAGCTGCCGATCCATCCGTTCTCGGCAAGCACCGCGGTCAGCGCGATGCCGGAGACGGCGGTGGGCAGCGCGAACGGCATATCGATGAGCGCATCGATGATGCGCCGGCCTGGAAATTCGTAGCGCACCAGCGACCACGCCACCAGAAAGCCGAAGACGGCGTTGATGGCCGCCGCGATGAGCGATGCGCCGAAGGTCAGCCGATACGAGGCAATCGCACGCGGATCGAGAAGCGTCGCCCAGAAGCTGTGCCACTCCATGCCTAACGCCTTGAGCGCGAGCGCAGCAAGAGGCAGCAGGACGACCGCGCTCAGGAAGAAAGTCGTGAAGCCGACGGTGAGGCCGAAGCCGGGAATTACGCTTGGCTGGCGCAGTCGCCCGGATCGCGCTGCGCCGTCGCGAGGTTCAGCGGACATGCGCAAACCGTGGATTTGCGTCCGCCGACGGCGCGCAAACGATGATCGCGGGCTGCGTGAGCGAAGTGCCCAGGAGGTCCGCGAATTTCCGCTCGATGCTCGCCGGATCCGACACACCCAGGATCAGCATTTCTCCAGCGGGCGATGCGAGCTCGCGACCGAGTTCTTCGGCCACATCGCCGACCCGCAGCTCCGTGCGCACGTCGAAGCGATGGACCGCCTGCCCTTCCGATCGGGCGTCGAGCAGTCCGAACATGCCCTGGTGACGCTCGTGATCGGCGGCGCCGGCTGGCAGCACATTGAGCGACAGTGCTTCAGCCGGGACATGACGCAGAAAGCTTGCGGCGACGGCCAGGGTCGAACGACGCGCGACATCGTCCGCCCAGTGAATGATCACGCGCTTTGGACTCTGGCGGAACGGCGGCAGGATGAGCACTTCGGTCACGCCATCACGGAACATCCGGGCCACGCGCGCTGGCGCATCCGCGCCGGCGGCGATCACCGCGACACCGGTCGCCGGCAATCCACCGCGCGGCGGGTTGCCGGGCAACGCGGCGTCGAGATTGACGGTGACGCGCGTCTGCATCTTGGCAATCAGGTCTTCAAGGAGCGGATGCCGGTCGAGCGCTTCGGCTTCTGACGCGCTTGCGGCGCAGATCGTGAAGCTCGTGAGGGGGGTCGGCAGCACATGCACGTGACGCACGCCGATGGCAACCGTCTGGCCGAGCGCGAACGGATTGTCCGCCTGTTCGTGCTGCGTGCGGGTCACTTCGATCGCACCCTTCTTGTCGGCGGAACCCGCCGCGCTGATACGCGCGAGTGCTGAATCCGGCGCCGGCTTCACGCGCAGCTTTTCCGCGGCGCCGGTGTAGACGATCGACTCGATGGATCCTTGTCCGATGTACTGGCTGTCGAGCTCGGCACGCGCCGCGGCGAGTTCGACGTCCTGCGGCCGAACGACGACGACGACCTCCGGATCCCGCGGACCGTCGCGCGACTCGGCGGCCGCCGCGTTGAAATCGATGCCGTCGACCGTACGGCGGGCGAGCATCAGGTTCGCGGCGCCAAGGAAAGTCGCAACGAAACGCGAGGCGGGGCGCGAATAGAGTTCATCGGGCGTGGCGCTGTCGAGGAGGCGTCCCTGGTTCATTACGCCGATGCGGTCGGCAAGCGCGAAGGCTTCCTCCTGGTCGTGCGTGACGAGGATCGCGCTGATGCCGAGTTCCCGCTGTACCTCCCGGATCGTGCCGCGCAGCTCCTCGCGAATGCGAGCATCGAGCGCACCGAAGGGCTCATCGAGCAGCAGCACGTTCGGCCGGTGCGCAAGCGCGCGCGCCACAGCCACGCGCTGTTGCTGGCCGCCGGACAATTGCGACGGGAGGCGATCGCCCATGCCCTCGAGCGCCACCATGCGCAGGAGTTCGCGCTGGCGCGCACGCCGTTCGGCGGCCTTCACTTTGCGCACCCGGAGCGCGAACTCGATGTTTTCGGCGACCGTCATGTGACCGAAAAGCGCGTAGTTCTGGAAGACAAATCCGACCTCGCGCTCGCGGGCCGGCATGTACGTGACATCGCGCCCGTGCAGCGCGATGCGGCCGTGATCGATACCCGTGAGGCCCGCAATCGCGCGCAGCAGCGTGCTCTTGCCACTGCCGCTCGGGCCAAGCAATACGAAGAACTCGCCGTCGGCTACCGAGAGCGAAACGTCGTTGACGACCGGCAGGCTCTGGTAGCGCTTGGTCAGCTGGTCGAGGGTGATCGACATAGGCCGGCGAGGATAGCGGCCCGCGGGTCTTACCGGCAGTCGTTCGCCGGTAACAATCCGGTTACGACGGTCTTCCGCAGACCGGTACCGGGATTGGATAACTGGGGATTTGCGAGAGGGGTCCGGCCAAATCCCCAGTTATCCAATCCCGGTACCGTAGTACTGCCGGTACCAGTTGACGAATTTCGGCACGCCGACCTCGACGGGTGTCGCCGGGCGGTAGCCGACGTCGGCGACGAGTGCGTCGATGTTCGCGTAGGTGTCGGGCACGTCACCCACCTGCAGGGGCAGCAGGTTCTTTTCGGCCTTGCGGCCGAGTGTTTCCTCGATGAGCTCGATGTAGCGCATGAGCTCAACGGGGCGGTTGTTGCCGATGTTGTAGAGCCGATACGGCGCATTGCTTGTCGCCGGGTCGGGTTTGTCGCCGGACCACGCGGCATTGGGAGCCGCGATGCGATCCGAGGTGCGCACGACGCCCTCCGCAATGTCGTCGACGTAGGTGAAGTCGCGCCGATGGTGACCGTAGTTGAAGACGTCGATGGGCTTGCCGGCGAGTATGTTCTTCGTGAACACAAATAGTGCCATGTCGGGACGCCCGAAGGGCCCGTAGACGGTGAAGAAACGCAGACCCGTCACCGGCAGCTTGTAGAGATGCGCGTATGTGTGGGCCATCAGCTCGTTCGCTTTCTTGGTCGCCGCATAGAACGAGAGCGGATGGTCGACGTTCTGGTGCACCGAAAACGGCATCGCCGTATTGGCGCCGTACACCGAACTCGTCGATGCGTAGACCAGATGCTCGACGCCGTTGTGACGGCAGCCCTCGAGCACGGTCGCGAAGCCGACGACGTTGCTGTCGACGTAGGCCATGGGATTCGTCAGTGAGTAGCGGACTCCGGCCTGAGCGCCGAGATGGATGACGCGCTGGAAGCGTTCCGCGGCGAAAAGCTTCGGCACGGCCACGCGGTCCGCGAGATCGATCTTCACGAAGCGAAAGCGCCTGTGTTTCGCAAGCTCGGCGAGGCGCGCCTCCTTGAGCGTCACGTCGTAGTAGTCGTTGAGATTGTCGAGCCCCACGACTTCATCGCCGCGCCCGAGCAGGATGGCCGCGGTGTGGTACCCGATGAATCCGGCCGCGCCGGTGACGAGGATCTTCATGAGGCCCTCACCCCCAGCCCTCTCCCCTTCGGGGAGAGGGAGCCGAAGCGCCCTCGCCTCGACCCTCTCCCCGAAGGGGAGAGGGAGCCGAAGGCGGGTGAGGGTTTCTTAAAGGCGGCCATCGACTTCGTGTCCCTTGAAAAGGTACTTGATGTCGTAGAGCACGTGGCCGCTCTTCCCGTAGCTGCGGATCTTTCTCAAGCCGAGCTCGCGGAATTCCCGATGCGCCACGGCAAGCACGATGGCGTCGTAGTGGCGGGCTTTGAGCTTGCCGACCGGCCGGATGCCGTATTCGTGCTTGCACTCCCGGGAATCGATCCACGGATCGTGCACGTCCACCTTCGCGCCGAATTTTTCGAGCTCGCGCACGACATCGACCACCTTCGAATTGCGCAGGTCCGGACAGTTCTCCTTGAAGGTGAGGCCCATCACGAGGATGCGCGAACCCTTCACGTGAATGCGCTTGGTCGTCATCAGCCGCACGACTTCGCTCGCGACATAGATGGCCATGTTGTCGTTGAGCCGCCGGCCGGCGAGGATCATCTCCGGGTGGTAGCCGACTTCCTGCGCCTTGTGCGTCAGGTAGTACGGATCGACGCCGATGCAGTGCCCGCCCACGAGGCCTGGCCGAAACGGGAGGAAATTCCACTTCGTGCCCGCGGCGATCAGCACTTCCTCGGTGTCGATACCGAGGCGATTGAAAATGAGTGCGAGCTCGTTGATGAGGCCGATGTTGACGTCGCGCTGCGTGTTCTCGATCACCTTGGCAGCTTCAGCGACGCGGATACTCGAGGCCTTGTGCGTGCCGGCGCGGATGATCGAGGCGTACATCGAGTTCACGAACTCCGCGGTTTCGGGTGTCGAGCCCGACGTGATCTTGCGGATTGTCGTGCAGACGGTGTTCCTTGTCGCCCGGATTGATGCGCTCCGGACTGTAGCCGGCGAAGAAATCCTTGTTGAAGACAAGCCCCGAGCCGCGCTCGAGGATCGGCACGCAGATTTCCTCCGTGCAGCCCGGATACACGGTCGATTCGTATACGACGACGTCGCCCTTCTTCAGGACTTTCGAGACCGTTTCACTCGCCTTCACGAGCGGCGTGAGATCGGGCCGCTTGTAGGTATCGATGGGCGTCGGCACGGTCACGATGAAGACGCGACAGCCCTTGAGGTCCCTGAGGCTCGACGTAAAGCTCAGCCGGTCGGCGGCCTTGAGTTCCGCGCGCGTAGTTTCGAGCGTCGAATCCTTGCCCCTGCGCAGTTCCGCGATGCGCTCCGGCTTGATGTCGAACCCCACGGTGCGAAAGTGACGCCCGAATTCGACCGCGAGCGGCAAGCCGACATAGCCGAGGCCGACGACACCAACCTTGAGATTCCGAAGACTGAACATCCAGCGATTCCTTGTTGTTACCGAAAAGGGGACAGATCTATTTTCCGGCGTACTTGGTGATTTCGCGCGGAAACGAGGGAAAATAAATCTGTCCCCTTTTCGGAGCGGGATTTTAGCGGATTAGCCCGCGGTCCCGGCGTGCGCCATTTGCCCGGGGCATGGCGCCCGGGGCGTGCGCTCGATCACACTTTTGCCCGTCGCCAGACCGATGAGCCGCCGCTCGACTTGTCGATGGCATCGAGCGTTCGTTCGTGGGCCGCCAGCTCCTCCTCGGTCGCGCGGATCACCCTGAGACCGACCGGTCGCGCGCCGAGCCGCGATGCCCCGCCCGCGCCGCCCTGCCGCGTGCTGGAACTGTCGAGCGTCAATGTCGCCTGCCCACCCGTCATCGCGAGGTAGACGTCCGACAGGATCTTCGCATCGAGCAGCGCACCGTGCAGCTCGCGGCTCGAGTTGTCGACAGCGTAGCGCTTGCAGAGAGCATCGAGGCTGTTGCGCTGGCCGGGATGCATCTGGCGCGCAACTTCCAGCGTGTCGAGCACGAGGCAGAGTTCGCGCATGCGCCGCGACTCGCCCGGAATGCGCGCAAGCTCCGCATCGAGAAACGCGAGATCGAACGGCGCGTTGTGGATGATGAGCTCCGCGCCCGCGACGAACTCGATGAGCTCCGCCGCGACGTCGACGAAACGCGGTTTGTCCTTCAGGTCCTCGAGGCGCATGCCATGCACATCGGCGGCGCCTTCGTCGATGTCGCGTTCGGGATTCAGGTATTTGTGGAAGCTGCGCCCGGTGAGACGCCGGTTCACGAGTTCAACGCAGCCGATCTCGATGATGCGGTGGCCCTGCCCCGCTTCGAGGCCGGTCGTTTCCGTGTCGAGGACGATCTGACGCACGCGCGCGATCCTAACCGCCACCGAGGCCGAGGTCGATGGCTTCGTTCGCCAGGCGATCGACGCGCTCGTTGCCTTCGTCGCCCGCATGGCCTCTCACCCAGTGCCAGGCGATGCGATGACCGACAACGAGCGTATCGAGCTGCTGCCAGAGATCGATGTTCTTCACCGGCTTCTTGTCGGCCGTGCGCCAATTGCGGCGCTTCCAGTCGCCGATCCAGGTCGTGATGCCGTTCTTGACGTACTGCGAATCCGTGTACATCTCGACCTCGCAGGGCCGACTCAGCGCTTCGAGCGCGCGGATCGCCGCCATCAACTCCATGCGGTTGTTGGTCGTGTGCGCCTCGAATCCCGCCAGCACTTTCTCCTTTTCGGGCGCCATGAGAAGCGCCGCCCAGCCGCCCGGACCCGGATTCCCGCGGCAGGCGCCGTCCGTGTAGATCTTCACGACGCTCACGGTCGCTCGCCTCTCAAGCGCGCCGTCGGCTCCGGCACACCCGACACCAGCCTGCGCCGGTCGCGCCAACGCAGCCGCGGGCGCAGCGCGGCGTAGACCCGCTTGCGCGCTTTCAGCAAATAGCCGCTCGCGAAGAGCGGCGGCGCGAGCCAGGCAAGAGCCGAGAAGAACCGCCGGCTGCGAGCCGATTGCAGGCGCGCGAACGGCGGAGCAAACAGGTAGCGTTTTGACAGCACGACTTCGAAGCCGAGCAGTGCGAACCAGTCGCGCACGCGGCCTTCGCGGAGCAACCGCTGCATGCCCGGCGGAAATCCGCCCTGGGCGAAGCGGTGGCGCCAGGACCAGGAGCCGAGTACGTTGAAACCGAGCACGATGAGCTGGCCCTCGGCGACCAGCACGCGATCGAGTTCCCGCAGCAGGGCGTAGGCGTCGGTAACGAATTCGAGCGTGTGGGGCAGCAGTACGGCATCGACGGAGTCCGACCGGGTCGGGAGCGTCGCGGGATCGCAGCAGACGGCGACACCCGGCCGCGCCTCGCTCGCCCACAGGGTCTTGGACTGGACTCGCGCGGCGCCGGCGAGTCTCAGGTCCTCGCCCCATTCCCCGATCTGCAAGAGGTGCAGGCCGAACACGTCCTCGAGCGGCTCGATGAGGACGGCCTCCTCCTGATCGAGGAGACTGCGGCCGAGATCGGTGCGAAGCCAGGTTCGAAGTTCGTTGCGGGATGCCATCGATGCGTCGTTAATCCGTCGATTCCGGGGAGAAAAAAGATAGCAATTCTCGCGCGTTACGGGTTACATTCACCGCGGCCTCTATAACTACTATAGCGCTTGCGGGGACGAATGCTGGACGTGACGCCGGTGCGCGCGTTCTCCGACAACTATATCTGGGTCATCCGGGGAATGGTCAGTCCCGAGCGGGTGGCCGTAGTCGATCCGGGCGATGCCGCGCCGGTCTTTGACTACCTCGCGAGTGCCCGGGCGCAGCTTGGGGCCATCCTCGTCACTCACCATCATCGAGACCACTGCGGCGGTGTGACGGCGCTCAAGGAATCGTTCGACGTGCCTGTCATCGGGCCGGCCTCGGAAGAGATTCCGCGCCGGACACGGGCCGCCCACGGCGGGGACCGGATTGCGGTCGAGGCGCTTGGCCTCGAGTTCGACGTGCTCGACATTCCCGGACATACGCGCGGCCACATCGCCTTTCACGGCCATGGCGCCCTCTTTTGCGGCGATACGCTCTTCAGCGCGGGCTGTGGGCGCCTCTTCGAGGGCACGGCCGCCCAGATGTCGCGCTCTCTCGGAACCCTGAGGAACCTCCCAACTGAGACGCGCGTCTACTGTGGCCACGAATACACGGCCAACAACCTGCGTTTTGCGAGAACTGTGGAGCCCGGCAACGCCCAAGCCGCCCGCTACGCCGAGGAATCGCAGGCCCTCCTCGCCCAGGGCCGCCCGACGCTGCCCTCGACGCTGGCGCTCGAGATCGAGGTCAATCCATTTTTGCGATGTGAGACCACGACGGTGAGGCAGGCGGCCAGCGACCATGCGGGCCGTCGGGTCGAGGATCCCATTGACGTGTTTGCAACGATTCGCCGCTGGAAGGACGAGTTCCGATGAAGCTATCGACCTGCGCTTGGCCGGCCGTGCTCGGCTCACTGCTGCTCGCCGCCTGCGCCGGGCCCACCCGTCCCGACGATGAAACCCCGCCTGCGGCCCCGCAAGCCGCGAACCACAGTTATCCGGCAACAGCGGACGCCTCCGCCGCTGCGAACAAGGAAGACGCCGAAGCAGCCCGGCTCGAGGCACTAGCGCCGCAGGCACGGCCGGCAGCCGGTCCCGAACAGTACCCCGACGTCTTCGATCGCATCCGCGCCGGCTTCAAGCTCGACGACGTCGACTCGCGCGAGATCGACGGCAGCTCGCCTTCTACGCCAACAACCCGCAGTACCTCGAACGCGTGTTCGGCCGCGCCGGAGCCCTTACCTGCACCACATCGTCCAGGAAATCGAGGCGCGCGGCATGCCGCTCGAGCTCGCGCTGCTGCCCGTGGTCGAAAGCGCCTTCGAGCCCTACGCGCACTCGTGGGGCCGCGCGAACGGCCTCTGGCAGTTCATGCCCGGCACCGGCGAGCGCTTCGGCCTCAAGCAGGACTGGTGGTACGACGGCCGCCGCGACGTGCATCGCGTCGACGCGCGCCGCGCTCGACTACCTGCAGTACATGCACGATGAATTCTTCGACGACTGGTTGCTCGCCATCGCCGCCTACAACTGCGGCGAATTCCGCGTGCAGCGCGAAGTCGAACGCGAATCGCGGCGCCGGCAAGCCGGTCGACTTCTTCAGCCTGAACCTGCCCGTCGAAACGCGCGCCTACGTGCCGAAGCTGATGGCCATGCGCCGCCTCGTCGCCAATCCCGAGGACTACGGCATCGCGTTCAGCCCGATTGCGAACGAGCCCTACTTCGCCCGCGTCGACACCGGCGGCCAGCTCGACCTGACGCTGGCGGCGGAACTCGCCGGCATCACGCTCGACGAAGTGTACGAACTCAACCCGGCCTTCCATCGCTGGGCGACGGATCCGGCGGGTCCCGCACTTCCTGCTGCTGCCGCGTCGAAACCGCCGAGGCTTTCGAGGCCGCAACCTCGACCTGCTGAGCCCCGACGAACGCGTGCGCGTCTCGCTGCACAAGGTCCGAACCGGCGAGTCGGTCGCGACGATCGCCAAGAGTACAAGACGACGGCCGTCGTCGTCCGCGACATGAACAATCTGAAGCAGCGACAACGCTGGTCGTCGGCAGCGAGCTGCGCGTGCCGACGGCGGTTCGTCAATCTGCCGGCCAAGGTGATGCTCGCCGGCGGCGCGCGTCGACGGCGCGGCGGCCGCTCCGGCGCGCCCCGCGGTGCACGTGGTGCGCAGCGGCGATTCGCTGTGGCGCATCGCCAAGCGCCATCGCATGGAGCGTCGCGACGCTCGCGCCTGAATGGCATGGCGACCTGGCGACACGCTGCGCGCCGGCCAGAAGCTCGTGCTGAACACGTGCGCGCGGTCGTCGGCGCGAGCCGATACGGCGATCCGGCAGCTCGCGCCGCATGACCTACAAGGTGCGCAGCGGCGACACGCTGTCGCGCATCGCGCAGGTGTTCGGCGTGACGGTCGTCGCGACCTGGTCAACTGGAACGGCATCAGCACGAGCACCAGATGCTGCGGCCGGCCAGAAACTGCACGGTCAACGTGCCGACGGCCGCTGATCTCTCCCCTCTCCCCGCTTTCGGCGAGGCTGGCAGAATGCCGGCCTCGGGTAAGGCGGCAGAGGGGATACACATGGGATTTCTTGAGCGGTAAGCGCGCACTCATCGTCGGCGTCGCGATCCGATCGTTCCATCGCCTGGGGCATCGCCCAGGCCATGCATCGCGAAGGCGCCGAACTCGCGTTCACCTACGTCAACGATAAGTTCAAGGAGCGCGTCGCAGCCGCTGGCCGAGTCGCTGGGCTCGAAGCTCACGATGCCGCTGGACGTCACCAACGACGCCGAGATCGATTCCGCCTTCGCCACGCTCAAGCAGCCCTGGGACTCGCCTCGACATCGTCGTGCACGCCGTCGCCTTCGCGCCGCGCGAAGCGCTGGCCGGCGGTTTCGTCGAGAGCACCTCGCGCGAAGCCTTCCGCGTCGCGCACGACGTCTCGAGCTACAGCCTCACCGCGCTCGCACGCGCCGCGAAGCCGCTGATGGCCGGCCGCGCCGGCGCCATCCTCACGCTCTCCTATCTCGGCGCCGTGAAGTCGATCCCGAGCTACAACGTCATGGGGCTCGCCAAGGCGAGCCTCGAGGCGAACGTGCGCTTCCTCGCCGCCGACCTGGGGCCCACAACATCCGCGTGAACGGCATCTCCGCGGGGCCGATCAAGACGCTGGCGGCAGCGGGCATCGCCGGCTTTCGCAAGATGCTGGCCGCGTCGCCGAGACTGCGCCGCTGCGGCGCAACGTCACGCTCGAAGACGTCGGCAATGCCGCCGCGTTCCTGTGCTCGGACCTCGCCAACGGGCGTCACCGGCGAGATCCTCTACGTCGACGCCGGCTTCAGCACCGTCGGCGATGAGCTTCCCCGAGGATTCGAAGGCGCCCTAGCTATTCGAGCGCCTTCGCGTTGCGCTCGATCTTCGCCGACTTCTCGAGCTCCGCCGTGTAGGCGGCAATATCGCCATTACCGAGGCGTGCCGCGAGTTCCTTCAGCCGGCCACTGCGCTGATCCGCAGCCTCGCTCGACGAATCAACCCGGACGCCCGAGAACGCAAACACTGCCGTATCGCCGCCGTTTACCTCGACCGACCGATAGACGACCTGTCCGGGCTTGGGCCGCGGCACGGCGAAGAGCGCCGTCCGCAACTCAGGCGGGAGAGCCTTGTCCGTGCGCGGCACGTAGGCGCGTGGCGTCGGCGGGAGATTCAGGCCTGCGAGCGCCTGGTCCCATACCGCGCCGGCATCGAGCTTGGCGACCAGCGCGTCGCCCGCGGCACGCGCCTCTTTCACGGCGCCTTCGTTCTTGAGCCGCGTGAGAATCGCGTCCCGCACGTCGGCCATCGGACGCGGCACTGCGGGCTTGTGCGCCGATGAGCGCAGGACGATGACGTCGCCCGGCGCGAGTTCCTTCGGCTCGCTGTTGCTGCCGTTCAGCACGTCGTCGCTGAACGCCGCGTCGATGATCGACTTGTTGGCGCCAAGCGCCCCGCCGCCTTTCGTGCGGGAGAATTCCGGAACCGTCTTGATCTCGAGCTTGAGCTCGTTCGCGATCGACTTGAGATCGCCGCCGGTACCCGAGAACGCCAGATCCGCGAGCTTCTCCTGGCGTTCGCCGAAATCGCGCTCGCCGGCCTTCTCGCGATATTCCCGCTCGAGGTCCACTCGCGCTTCATCGAAGGTCTGCTGCTTCGCCGGCTGGACGCCCTCGAGCCGCAGGATGTGGTAGCCGAAGCGGCTCTTCACGGGGGCGTGCAGCTCGTGTTCCTTCATGCTGAAGATTGCGGAATCGACCGGTGCTTCGAGGCCGCCGGCCTCGCGCCAATCGAGGTCGCCACCCGTTGTCTGCGTCGTGACATCGTCCGAGGACTGTTTCGCGAGCGCGGCGAAATCGGCGCCGCCTTTGAGCTTCTCGAAGATCTCCGTGGCCTTCTTGAGCGCCGCGGCGTCGTCCTCGGGCCGGGCGACCGCGACGAGAATATGGCGCGCCCGCCGCTTTTCCTTCTGGCGGTAGTGCTCGATGTTCTCCGCGTAGTACTTGCGCAGGTCATCCTCCGTCACCGCCGCCTGGGCCGCGACGTCGTCGCGCTTGAGTTCCACGTATTCGACGGTCGCCGTTTCGTCGGTCAGGAACTCGCTCTTGTGTGCCTCGTAGTACGCGGTCACCTCGGCCTCGGTGGGCGTGATCGCTGCGACAAAGCGCGCTGCCGGTACGATGGCGTAGCTCATCTCGCGCTGCTCGAGTTCGAGTCGCGCGCTCCGCGTAAGCTCGGCCGGCGTGACGAACTGGCTTTCGGCGAGCGCCGACTGCAGCTGCGTGATCTGCATCGTTTCGCGCGCCTGGCGCTCCCATTGCGCTGTCGAGGTTCCGTTCGCCTGCAGGATGGCCTTGGCCCGCTCGAGGTTGAACTTGCCGTCCACCTGAAACACCGGCCGGGACTGAAAAAGGCGCGTGACGTCGTCCATGCTGACGCGGTAACGCAGTTTCGTGGTCCGCTGCAGCAGGAGCTCGTTCTGGATGTAGCTCTCGATCACGTTTGCGCGGATCTGGTCACGAAATGCCGCCGGCAGTTCGCCCTGGAACTGACGCTGCATGTCGGCGAGCTGGCTCTGGTAGGCGCGGCGCACTTCCTCCGGCCCGAAGGTCCTGTCGTTCACCTTGATCGCAAAAGTCTGCGCCGAGATGACGTCGCGATTGATGCCCCAGAAGATGAAGACGACCGCCAGCAGGCCGAAGAGTACGACCGTGACGATGCCCTTCATGTGGTCGTGCATTGTCTGCAGCATGCGAACCTAGACCCCAAGGAGAAAATGGCGGAGCGGACGGGATTCGAACCCGCGACCCCCGGCGTGACAGGCCGGTATTCTAACCAGCTGAACTACCGCTCCGGCCTGGTGGGTGCTGAGGGGATCGAACCCCCGACCTTCGCCTTGTAAGGGCGACGCTCTACCAGCTGAGCTAAGCACCCTAAGCAGCACCCTTGTTTTTCTCCGGGAAAGCCTGGGAGGCCCACCCCGGAAGGCGCGGTAGTGTAATGAAGCGGAAGGAAAAAGCAAAAGCGGACAGGTACCGGGATTGGATAACTGGGACTTTGGCTGAAGTTGGCGCCAAAGCCCCAGTTATCCAATCCCGGTACCTGTCTGTCAGTGCGCCCGGGGTTCCTTCGGGACGCGCTTGCCGGCGCGCCGGCCACGCTTGTCCGCCGGCACCTCGGGCGGAGCCACGAGCGGCGCCGGCATGTGGGTAAGCGCGACCTCGAACACCTCGTCGATCCACTTCACCGGCTTGATGTCGAGCCTTTCCTTGATGTTCTCGGGGATCTCGGCGAGGTCCTTGACGTTGTCCTGCGGGATCAGCACCTGTGCGATGCCACCGCGGTGCGCCGCAAGCAGCTTTTCCTTCAGGCCGCCGATCGGCAGTACCTCGCCACGCAAGGTGATTTCGCCGGTCATGGCGACATCCGAGCGCACCGGCACCTTCGTGAGCGCCGACACCAGGGCCGTGCACATGCCGATGCCCGCGCTCGGGCCGTCCTTCGGCGTCGCGCCTTCCGGCATGTGAATGTGCACATCGCTCTTCTGATAGAAGTCCTGGTCGAGGCCGAGCATCTGCGAGCGGCTGCGAACGACCGTCATCGCGGCCTGGATCGACTCCTGCATCACGTCGCCCAACTGGCCCGTATGGATGAGCTTGCCCTTGCCAGGGACGATGGCTGCCTCGATCGTGAGGAGCTCGCCACCGACTTCGGTCCAGGCGAGGCCCGTGACCTGGCCGACACGATTGCTCTCCTCGGCCTTGCCGTAACGGAAACGCCGCACGCCCAGGAACTTCTCGAGATTGCGCGGCGTCACCGAGACGCCTTTCTGGCTTGGCTTGAGCAGCATCTGCTTGACAGCTTTGCGGGAAATCTTGGAGATCTCGCGCTCGAGATTGCGCACGCCCGCCTCGCGCGTATAGAAGCGCACCATGTCGGTGAGCGCCGAGTCGGCGACCTTGAGCTCGCTGTCCTTCAGGCCGTTCGCCTTCTTCTGCTTCGGCACGAGATAGCGCCGGCCGATATTCATCTTTTCGTCTTCGGTGTAGCCGGGAAGGCGAATGACTTCCATGCGATCAAGGAGCGGCGCCGGGATATTGAGGCTGTTCGCCGTGCAGACGAACATCACCTCCGACAGGTCGAAATCGACCTCGAGGTAGTGGTCGTTGAAGGCCGAGTTTTGCTCCGGATCGAGGACTTCCAGGAGCGCGGACGACGGATCGCCACGGAAATCCATCGACATCTTGTCGACTTCATCGAGCAGGAACAGCGGATTGTGCACGCCGCTCTTCGCCATGTTCTGCACGATCTTGCCGGGCATCGACCCAATGTAGGTGCGCCGGTGACCGCGGATTTCCGCCTCATCGCGCACGCCGCCGAGCGACATGCGCACGAACTTGCGATTGGTCGAGCGCGCCATCGACTGGCCGAGCGAGGTCTTGCCGACGCCGGGCGGGCCGACGAGGCAGAGAATCGGGCCCTTCATGGTTTTCACGCGCTGCTGGACCGCGAGGTACTCGACGATGCGCTCCTTCACCTTATCGAGGCCATAGTGATCTTCATCGAGGATGCGCTGGGCCGCCGCGATATCGCGCAGGATCTTGGTGCGCTTCTTCCACGGCACCTTCACCAGCCAGTCGACGTAGTTGCGCACCACGGTCGCTTCGGCCGACATCGGTGACATGAGCTTGAGCTTATTGATCTCGGCGTTCGCCTTGTCGCGCGCTTCCTTCGGCATGCCCGCCTTCACGATACGCCCCTCGAGCTCGGCGATTTCGTTGGTGCCCTCCTCGCCCATCTCACCCAGCTCCTTCTGGATGGCCTTCATCTGCTCGTTGAGGTAGTACTCGCGCTGGCTCCGCTCCATCTGCTGCTTGACGCGGCCACGGATGCGCTTCTCGATCTGCAGCACGTCCATCTCGCCTTCGATCATGGCGAGCATGTGCTCGAGGCGTTTCCTCACGTCCTGCACCTCGAGAACCTTCTGCTTCTCGGCGAGCTTGAGCGACATGTGCGCGGCAACTGTATCCGCGAGGCGGCCCGGCTGCTCGATGCCGGCGAGCGAGGTGAGAATCTCCGGCGGCACCTTCTTGTTGAGCTTCACGTACTGCTCGAACTGCGAAACAACCGAGCGCGTCAGCACGTCGATCTCGCGCTCGTCGTACTGCTCGATGTCGGGGAGCGAGGTGAGATCGGCCGAGAAGAATTCGCCGGCGGTGAGCCTCTCTACATGCGCGCGCTCCGCGCCTTCCACCAGGACCTTGACCGTGCCGTCCGGGAGCTTCAGGAGCTGCAGGATGGTCGCGATCGTGCCGACGCGATAGAGGTCATCCGCCTTGGGGTCGTCGACGTCCGCCTGCTTCTGCGCGAGGAGGAGGATGCGCTTGTCCGACTTCATTGCGAGGTCAAGCGCGAGGATCGACTTCTCGCGGCCGACGAACAGCGGTATCACCATATGCGGATAGACGACCACGTCCCTGAGCGGCAGGACCGGCACACCGGTCATCGCGGGGGTAGTGGTCTCGTCAGCGGGCGCGGGTGTGGTCACAGGCTATCCTTCTGTCGCATGGGGCTGGGGGAGGGTCCACGGCATGCGGCGGGCACAGTGTGCCAGATTCCGGGGAATGCGCGCGGGCCTACGCCCAGGGACTGGCGAAACGTGAGGGCCGATTGGTAAGGTTCAAGACGCCGGAGAGCGTCCCGGGACATCAATGATCGGACCCGGTCGGGCGCCGATGTTCCTCGACCGCGGTAAGACGTGTCTCCTCGGTCCGATGCACGATATGGGGCTTGCTCGCCCCCTCGATGACATCCTCGTCCACGATGACCTTGGCGACGTTTCGCATCGACGGCAGGTCGTACATGGTGTCGAGGAGCACATTTTCGAGAATCGTGCGCAGGCCCCGGGCGCCGGTCTTGCGCTGCATCGCGCGATGCGCGACGGCCTTCAGCGCGCCATCCAGGAACTCAAGGTCCGCGCTCTCCATTTCAAAGAGCCGGCGGTACTGCTTGGTGAGCGCGTTGCGCGGCTCCGTCAGGATCGACATGAGCGCCGCCTCGTCGAGTTCGTCGAGCGTCGCGACCACCGGCAGGCGACCGACGAATTCCGGGATCAGGCCGTACTTGATGAGATCCTCGGGCTCGGCGTCGTGGAAGAGGTCGTTGCCGTGCGGGCGCTCGTTGATGCTACGCACGCTCGCGACAAAACCGATGCCGCTCTTCTGCGTGCGGTTCGCGATGATTTTCTCGAGGCCTGCGAATGCGCCGCCGCAGATGAACAGGATATTCGAGGTATCGACCTGCAGGAATTCCTGCTGTGGATGCTTGCGGCCACCCTGCGGCGGCACCGAAGCGATCGTGCCTTCGATGAGCTTCAAGAGCGCCTGCTGCACGCCTTCGCCGGAGACGTCGCGGGTGATCGACGGGTTGTCGGATTTACGGGAAATCTTGTCGATTTCGTCGATGTAGACGATGCCCGTCTGCGCCTTCTCGACGTCGTAATCGCACTTCTGCAGGAGCTTCTGGATGATGTTCTCGACGTCTTCGCCGACGTAGCCCGCTTCGGTCAGGGTCGTGGCATCCGCAATCGTGAACGGCACGTTGAGGAGCCGCGCAAGCGTCTCGGCGAGCAGCGTCTTGCCGCAGCCCGTCGGACCGATCAGCAGGATATTGCTCTTCGCGAGTTCGACTTCGTCCTTCGAGCGCTCGCCACCACGCGTCTGCAACCGCTTGTAATGGTTGTAGACGGCGACTGATAGAACCTTCTTGGCCCGCTCCTGGCCGATGACGTATTCGTCGAGGACCTTCTTGATTTCGTGGGGCTTCGGCAGCTTGTCACGGCTGCGCTCCGCGCGCTCTTCGAGCTCCTCGCGAATGATGTCGTTGCAAAGCTCGACGCATTCATCGCAGACGAATACCGACGGGCCGGCGATGAGCTTGCGCACCTCGTGCTGGCTCTTGCCGCAGAACGAGCAGTACAGGAGCTTCCCGTCGTCGTGCTTGGCCCGTGAATCGTCGCTCATGCACCTTCCTCGATATCCACGTAAGGGCGTGAAGATTCCAACAAAATCACACGCTTAACGAGCAAAAGCTGCGGGTCTATATAGCACGGCGCCACCCCCCGCGCAAAACGACTGCCGCCGGCAGGCGGCGCAATGAGTGGCCCGTCACATGCCGAGGCCACGCCGCCTACTTGGCATCTGTCGGCAATTCCCCACGTTTCTCAAGGACGTGGTCGATAAGACCGTACGCGACCGCGGCTTCGCCGCCCATGAAATTGTCGCGATCCGTGTCGAGCTGGATCTTCTCGATCGGCTGGCCGGTGTGTTTGGACAGAATCTTGTTGAGGCGCTCGCGCAATGCAAGCACCTCGCGCGCATGAATATCGATGTCGGACGCCTGGCCCTGGAAGCCGCCAAGCGGCTGATGAATCATCACGCGCGAATGCGGCAACGCGTAACGCTTGCCTTTCGTTCCGCCCGCGAGCAGCAACGCGCCCATGCTCGCCGCCTGCCCGAGGCAGATGGTGCTGACGTCGGGCTTCACGAACTGCATGGTGTCGTAGATCGCAAGGCCTGAACTGACGATGCCGCCAGGCGAATTGATGTAGAGGTGGATGTCCTTGTCCGGATTGTCCGACTCGAGAAAGAGCAGCTGCGCCACGATGACATTCGCCATGTAGTCCTCGACCGGACCAACAACGAAGATCACACGCTCCTTCAACAACCGCGAATAGATGTCGTAGGCGCGTTCGCCGCGTGCCGTCTGTTCGACGACGATCGGTACCAGGTTCAAGGCGCGTTCGTTCATGTCTTGGTCTCGCTGTTCATGGCTTCGTTGAAGGACACCGGCTTGTCCGTGATCCGGGCGCGCCCGATGAGCCAGTCGACGACCTGGTCCTCGAGCACCTTGGTCTCGATCTGGTGCATCGCCTCGCGGTTCTCAAGGTAGGCGCGCGCCATTTCGCCGGGCTGTTCGTGATCGGCCACGAGTTCAGCGATCTGCTCATCGACCTTGGTCCGGTCCACCCCGATGCTTTCGCGGCGGATGATCTCATTGATAAGAAGTCCGAGCCCAACGCGCCGGCGCGCCGCCTGCTCGAACTGCTCGCGCGCGGGAATCTGCGATACATCGCGGGCACCCATGCGCCGCGCCGCGTCGATCTGCATCTGCCGGATCTGGTTGTCGACCAGCGCCCGCGGCACCTCGACCGGATTCGCATCGTGCAGGCGGTTGAGGACCTGCGTCTTGACGCGCGCGCGCACGACCATCGCGAGCTCGCGCTCCATGTTTTCCGCGACGTCGCGTCGCAATGCCTCGAGGCCGCCCTCTGCGATGCCGAAGGACTTGAAAAACTCCTCGTCGAGTTCGGGAAGCGTCGGCTCCTCGACCTTGCGGACGCGGATCTCGTATTCGGCCGTCTTGCCTGCCACTTCCTTGTAGTGGTAGTCCGCCCGGAAAGTCAGCGTCACGCTCTTCGTTTCTCCGGCGCTCGCGGCGAGCACGCCGAGCTCGAACTCGCGCAGCATGCGATTCGCGCCAATCTGGATCTCGACGTTCTCGCCCTTGCCGCCCGCGAACGCGGCACCTTCGATCGTACCGTCGAAATCGACCGTGACCTTGTCGCCGTCGCGCGCCGGACGGGCGGCCTCCACCCACTTCGGGCGCTGCTTGCGCAGCGACTCAATCATCGCGTCGACGTCAGCCGGCGTGACCACCGCCATCATGCGCTCGACTTCAAGCCCCTCGACGCTCTTCAATTCGATCTGTGGAAGCACTTCGAAGACCGCGGCGTACTTGAGCCCCTTGCCTTTGGCGGAGCTCAGCGCTTCGATCCTCGGATCGCCCACGGGCACGAGCTTCTGCTGGCTCGCCGCGTACTGGAAACTCGAACGCAGGAGGTCATCGACCACCTGCTTGCGCACTTGGGCGCCGAATTTCTGGCGCACCACCCGCATGGGCGCCTTGCCCGGCCGGAAGCCGTTCAGGCGCGCCGTGCGGCTGAGCTTCGTCAACTCTTCATCGATCGTGCGTTCGACCTGTTCGGCGGGCAGCTCGACCTGCATCCGCTTCTCCAGCCCGCCCGTTGATTGCACCGAAACCTGCATCGCTCTCTAGTCCCCCGGTTAGCGGCCGCCAGAAAGTGGTGCGAAAGGAGAGACTCGAACTCTCACGGGTTACCCCACAGGAACCTAAATCCTGCGCGTCTACCAGTTCCGCCACTTTCGCGCGTCCAGCCGGGCCGCGCGGCCCTTGTGTCATGAGTCCGCCGCCCGATGCGACCCGGGCCTTGCGGAAGGGCGGCGATTATAGCCGAGGGAAGGGATGGGCGCAGGGCGCGAGAGCCCGCCGCCTCAATGGGTTAGCGATGCGGGCGACCGCTGTGCTGAGATCGGGACAGCGGAGCGTGCGCGAGTGCTCAGGCAGATGCTCGGCGCGCTGCAGGGGCAGCCACTACCGCCTCTTCGTAGGACGGAAAATCCGTGGCGCCGTCGGCGAACTGCGCTAGACCCCGTTCCTCGAGCCAGCGCCGGTCGTAGAACCGCGTGCCGTATTTGGAGCCGCCATCGCAGAGCACGGTCACGATCGTATGACCCGGCCCGAGGCGCCGGGCGATGCGTACGGCGCCCGCGACATTCACGCCACTGCTGCTGCCGAGGAAAAGGCCCTCCTCGCGCAGCAAGCGATAGGTGAAGTGCACCGTCTCGGGGTCGGTGATCGAGAGCGCCTCGTCGATCGGCGCACCGGCGAGGTTCGCGGTCACGCGGCCGATGCCGATACCTTCGGTGATCGAGCCTGGACCCGTCGCCTTGAGCTCGCCAGTTGTGAATATGCGATAGAGACTGCTGCCCTGCGGATCCGCCAGCACCGTGCGGACGCTCGGCCGTTGCGCCTTCAGGAACATTGAGACACCGCCGAGGGTGCCGCCGGTGCCAGTCGCGGCAACGAACGCGTCGAGCTGCCCCTTGGTGTCGCGCCAGATCTCGGGACCGGTCGTGCGCACGTGCGCGTCGCGATTCGCAGTGTTGTCGAACTGGTTTGCCCAGTATCCGCCCACGATTTCCGTCGCGCGTCGGGCCGCCACGCGCTGGTAGTGATTCGGATCGCTGTACGGGACGGCCTTCACCACCTCGAGCTCGGCGCCGAGTGTACGGATCAGCGCGTATTTCTCAGGCGACTGGTTGTCCGGCATCACGATGACACAACGGTAGCCGCGGGCGAGACTGACATGCGCGAGGCCAATTCCGGTATTGCCTGCTGTCCCCTCGACAATGGTGCCGCCCTTGCCGAGCAGGCCCTGGCGCTCCGCGTCTTCGACCAGCGCGCGCGCGGCCCGGTCCTTCACCGAACCGCCTGGGTTCAGGAACTCGGCCTTGCCGAGGATCGTGCAGCCGGTTTCGGCGCTCAGGCGCTCGATCTTTATGAGCGGCGTGCGTCCGACGGAATCCCAGAAGCCACTGCGATAGCGCATAGATCCTTCAGGCGGCGGATGCCGCGTTGGCGTTGGACTGGCTGCGTGCACTCGTCGCCGCAGCGGTGACGGCAATCTGCTGACCTACCTCGACGACACGACCGACGATCAAGAGCGACGGCGCGTCCAGCGGCAGCGCAGCCGCGAGGTCTGCAATTGTGGCGAGCGTGCCGTAAATGACTCTCTGTGTCGGCCGCGTGCCGTCAGCAACGACCGCGGCGGGCGTGTCACTTGCGAGACCCGAGCGCAGGAACTGCGCGGCGACTGCAGTCAGCTGCCGGCCACCCATGTAAATCACCCAGGTCTGATCGTCGCGTTCGACGCCAAGCCCGTGCACCGGCTCGTCGGCGCCTGCCTGGGCCGTTGCGAAAGTGACTGCGTGGGCCGTGGCCCGGTGCGTCAAGGGAATTTGCGCCGATGCGGCACAACCAAGCGCCGCGGTGATGCCCGGAATGACGTGCACGGCAATCCCGTGACGTACCAGCTCGAGGACTTCTTCACCACCGCGGCCGAATATGAAGGGGTCGCCGCCCTTCAACCGGACGACGGTCTTGCCCGCCCGCGCCAAGCGCACGAGCAGCGCAGTCGTGTCCTCCTGCTGCACCTGGGCACCATAGCCCTGCTTGCCGACATAGATCCGTTCGGCGTCGCGCCGACCGCGCGCAAGGATTTCGGGGCTCACCAGCCGGTCGTAAAGAATTGCGTCGGCACGACCCAGCGCTTCGAGCGCCTTGAGCGTCACGAGATCCGGATCGCCGGGCCCCGCACCGACCAGATACACGACGCCGCGCTCGGGTTGCTTCGCTGACTGAAATGCAGCGAGCGTGACATCGAAATCGAGTGCCGCCACATGACTGCCGTCGTCGAGTGCGGCCTGTGCCGGGCGTGAGTCGTAGAACCAGTCCCAGAAGCGGCGTCGATCGGCATTGCGCCTCAAACGCTCTTTCAGCGGTTTGCGCCAATGGCGCGCGAGCTCCGCAAGCCGCCCAAGCCCCGCAGGCAGCAATGCCTCGATCCGCGCGCGAATTCTTCGCGCCAGCATGGGACTCGCACCACCCGATGACACGGCGACGACGATGGGCGAGCGGTCGACGATGGAGGGCACGATGAACGTGGATTCCTGGAGATCATCGACCACGTTGACCCAGAGACCGCGCGCGCGCGCGGCGGCGGCCACTTCGCCGTTTACCCGCGAATCGTCAGTCGCCGCAACAACAAGCGCTGCGTCATCGAGCTGGGTCGAATCGAAACGCGCGTGGATGACGCCGATGGCGCCGCTCGCAGCAAGTTCGGCCATGGCCGGCGCAAGAACGGGAGAAACGACGGTGACGTGCGCGCCGGCCGCGCGGATCAATTCGACCTTGCGAAGCGCGATCGCGCCACCGCCGACCACGACGACGCGACGGCCCCGCAAGTCGACGAAAATCGGGAGATATTCCATGTTGCCGGCCCGTTACGGCTTGACGGCGCGAACACGGCCCTGCAGCCCGCATTCCCGGGTTTCGACCTGCTCCCACCACCAGCGACCGGCGCGCGGATGCTCGCCAGGCTGCACGGCGCGCGTGCACGGCGCGCAGCCGATGCTCGTGAAGCCGCGATCGTGCAGCGTGTTATAGGGCACCCGGTGGGCGCGCACGTAGTTCCAGATGTCCGCATCCGTCCAGTCGAGGAGCGGGCTGACCTTGTACAGGTTGTATTCGGCGTCCCAGGCAATCTCGTCGCCCGTGGCACGCGTTTCCGAATGTGAGCGGCGCACACCCGTTACCCAGGCGCGCTTGCCATCGATCGCGCGGCGAAATGGCGCGACTTTGCGCACGAAGCAGCAGGATTTGCGCTCCTCCAATCCCTTGTAGAAGCCGTTCATTCCGCGCGCCGCCACATAATTCTCGAGGTCCGCCGCTTCCGGGTAGACGACGCGCATAGAGCGCTTGTAGCGCAGCTCGAGGCGTTCCAGCAGGAGCCGGGTTTCCTCGTGCAGTCGGCCAGTGTCCAAAGTGAAAACGTCGATCTCGGGAAAGCGTGTCCAGATGAGGTCCGTGAGCACCACTCCCTCGAGCCCGAGGCTGCAGGAGTAGGAGACCGGGGAGTAGTTCCGCACCGCCTCCTCGAGGATCCGCACCGTCGCTTCAATGCGCTCGATGGGACTCAGGCTGACAGGGCTGACGGGGACTGCGACCATGGTGACATCTGGGTTACGACCGTGGCCGACTATACGAACCGGTCCCGGCGACCCGGAACGAACTTGTTCTTCTGAGACCATGCGCGTTCGTTATATCGGCTCGAACGAGACCCGTATCGCACGTCCGGATGGCTTGTCCGGCACCGTATACTGCGCTGCAATCCAAGGGCGGAGACGGCCATGAAGCTGCATCAGCTGAGGTACCTGGCGGCTATCGCGGAGAGCGGACTCAATATCTCCGCCGCGGCCGAGAAGCTGCATACGTCGCAGCCGGGCGTCAGCCGCCAGATCAAGCTCCTCGAGGACGAACTCGGTTTCGAGCTATTCATGCGCGAGGGCCGATCGCTGACCCGGGTGACGCAGGCCGGACAGCGGGTAATCGAGCGGGCCCAGCGCATACTCAAGGAAATCCAGGCGATCAAGTCGTTATCGCTTGAAATGCGGGACGACCAGCAGGGCACGCTTTCGATTGCCACCACCCACACCCAGGCCCGCTACGTGCTGCCGCAGACGATCCAGCGCTTCCGTGAGCGCTACCCGCGCGTGCGCCTGCATCTGCACCAGGGCACCTCGGAGCAGATCGCCGAAATGATGGCTTCCGAACACGTGGATCTCGCGATCGCGACCGGATCGCAGGAGCTCTTCGGCCACTGCGTGCTGCTCCCCTGCTATCGCTGGTGTCGCACCCTCGTGGTCCCGAAGGGCCATCCGCTCGCGGCCATCACGAAGCCGACGCTGAAACAGCTCGCGGCCTATCCGATCGTGACTTATGTCTTCAGTCTCTCGGGGCCGTCATCGCTCAAGGACACGTTCGCGCGCGCAAACATCGAACCGGAGATTGCATTGACCGCGCGCGACGCCGACGTCATCAAGACCTACGTCCGCCTCGGGCTCGGCGTCGGGATCGTCGCCGCCATGGCGATGGATCCGAAAGAGGATCCGGATCTCGTTTCCATCGAGGCGACGCACCTCTTTCCAACGCATACGACCTGGCTCGGCTTCCGGCGCGGCGCTTTCCTGAGGCGCTACATGTTCGATTTCATGCGGGAGGTCGCGCCACATCTCGAGCGATCGCTCGTCAACAAGGCCACGCAGGCAGACGATCAGGAGGAGATCGACGGCATGTTCAAGGACGTCGACCTGCCGATGTATTCCTGAGATCGGGTCAGCGGCTAAAGCTGTCGTCGATGCAGACCGAGCGCTGCCGGCTCGGTCCGGGGCACCTGGTAAGCCACGCTGAAGGTCTTCAGGCCCGCAAAGGCCGCGTCAGCGTCCTCGCGCGGCGATATCTCGAAGGAATCGAAGCCGCAGCGCGCGAGAAAAAGCACGTGATCGCGAAAGATTTCGCCGAATGCGCGCAGTTCGCCGCGAAAGTGACCGCGCTCGCGCAGCTGGCGCCCGAGACTGTAGCCGCGGCCCTCGCCGACGCCGGGAAACGCGATCGCGACGAGAGCAAGGCCCGGAAGCTCCGGCCGCAGCGCGGCGAAAGGCGTCTCCGGCGCGACCGCAACGCCGATATGTTCGGCGCGCGCGCGCAACTCCCCGGACGACTTCAGCCAGGCCGCCCAGGGAACGATGAGATGGGTTGCGGTCGCGTCCGCGGCGAGTTCGCTGAGATGGACCCAGCGATCAGGCACGACGCCGGCGATGCTCACCAGCTGTCGCATATACGCGCTCCTTGAAGGGTTCGATCCCCACCCGCCATACCGTGTCGACGAATCTTTCCTCATCCGTCCGCAATTCGACATAGACGTCGAGGATCCGCGCGATCGTGTTCGCCACCTCGGCCTTTGCGACCGACGGACCGATGACTTCGCCGAGCGCGGCCCGTTCGTTCGCCGAACCGCCGAGCGTGATCTGATACCACTCCTCGCCGCTCTTATCGACCCCGAGGATACCGATATGGCCGACGTGATGATGGCCGCACGCATTCATGCAGCCCGAAATCTTGATTTCGATTTCACCGAGATCGTACTGGTAGTCGAGATCGGCGAAGCGCTCCCAGATCTGGTTGGCGACGGGTATCGCCCCCGCATTCGCAAGGCTGCAGAAGTCGAGGCCCGGGCAGCAGATGATGTCCGTCAGCGTGCCGATGTTCGGCGTCGCGAGATTCGAAGCCTTGAGCCACTGCCAGAGTGCCGGCAGGTCGCGCTCGCGCACATCGGCAAGCACGAGATTCTGCGCATGAGTGACACGCACTTCGCCGAAGCTGTAGCGATCGGCGAGATCGGCAACGTGCTCCAGCTGTTCGGTCGTTGCGTCGCCGGGCGCCTGCCCGCGTGCCTTCAGCGAGATGAAGACCGCGCGGTAGCCGGCGACCTTATGCGCGCGCGTGTTGTACCGATGCCAGGCCTGATAGGCGGCCTCCGATGCGACGGGACTCGGTTGCGCGTGCAGTGTCTCGTAAGCGGGTGGAACGAAAAAGCTCTGCATCGCGCGAATTTGCACGGACGTCAGGCGCAGCGCTGCACGATCCATCGCCAGCCATTCCTCCTCGACCATCGCGCGAAACTTTTCGATCCCCTGCGCCTTCACGAGGATCTTGATGCGTGCCTTGTGGATGTTGTCGCGCCGGCCGAGCAGGTTGTAGACGCGCAGGATGGCTTCCAGATAGGAGAGCAGATCCTCTTCAGGGAGGAACGGACGGATCACCTGTCCGAGGATCGGCGTGCGGCCAAGGCCCCCGCCCACGAGAATTTCATAGCCAATCTGTCCCGCGGCATTGCGAACGATGTGCACGCCGACATCGTGCACCTGCGAGGCGGCGCGATCCTGTGCCGACGCCGTCACCGCAATCTTGAATTTGCGGGGCAGATAGGTGAACTCGGGATTCAGCGTCGACCACTGGCGGATGATTTCGCAGTACGGCCGCGGATCCGTGATCTCATCGGGCGCGACGCCCGCGAGATGATCGCTCGTGACGTTGCGGATGCAGTTGCCGCTCGTCTGCATCGCATGCATCTCGACCTCGGCGAGGTCAGCCAGAATGTCCGGCACGTCCTCGAGTTTGGGCCAGTTGAGCTGCAGGTTCTGGCGGGTCGTGAAGTGACCGTAGCCCCGGTCATACTTGCGAGCGATGTTCGCCAGCGTCCGCAGCTGCTTCGTGTTCAGGAGCCCGTAGGGAATCGCGATGCGCAACATCGGCGCATGGCGTTGAATGTAAAGGCCGTTGCGCAGGCGCAGCGGGCGGAATTCATCCTCGGTGAGCCGGCCCGCCAGGAACCGTTCCGTCTGGCCGCGGAACTGCGCGACGCGTTCGCGCACCAGCGTCGTGTCGATGACGTCGTACCGGTACATGACGCCGGACTATAGAAATCGACCTCCCGGGGGGCCAATACCAGTCCGTTATGAGCATGTAACCATCGAGCATGGCCCAACTGGGCCCAGGATGGCTATAAACTGAGACCCGGTCGCACCCCACCTGACCGTTCGGTGACATGCCCCAGCCCGCCCGACCCGAGAATCGGCACATGGACGAACTCACTCGCAGTCCAGCCCGTCACGGGGCTCCAGCAGGCGAATTGGACCCCTTCCGGGGCCGCTTTCCAGCCGTGCGCTTGCGGCGCCTGCGTCGCACCGCGGTGCTGCGAGCCATGGCGGAGGAAACCCGCCTGAGCGCGGATCAACTGGTTGCTCCCTTGTTTGTGACGGACGCAAGATCGGGCCGTAATCCGATCGAGAGTCTGCCCGGGGTGGACCGGTTGAGCCTCACGGAGGCCCTGGGCGAGATCGAAGCCCTGCAGGCCGTGGGGGTCCGTGCCGTCCTGCCGTTCGCCAAGATTCCGGACGAGCACAAAGACAATGAGGGGAGCTATGCCCTCGATCCCCAGGGGTTCTATGCACGCATCATCCGGGCGATCAAGAAGAGCTTTCCCGACGTCTGCGTGATGACCGACGTCGCACTCGATCCCTATTCGATCCATGGTCACGACGGCATTGTGCGCGACGGCATCATCGTTAACGATGAAACGAACGCAGTGCTTGCTCGCATGGCCGTCGTGCACGCCGATGCAGGCGCAGACGTGATCGCCCCGAGCGACATGATGGATGGGCGCATCGGAGCGATCCGCGCAGCGCTCGAGGCAAACGGCCATGCGGATGTAGCCATCCTCGCCTACAGCGCGAAGTATGCGAGCAGCCTCTATGGGCCGTTCCGGGATGCGCTCGACTCGGCTCCCGGATTTGGCGACAAGAAGACGTATCAGATGAATCCCGCCAACGTTCGGGAGGCGCTGCGCGAAGTCGAACTCGACCTTGAGGAAGGCGCCGACATCGTGATGGTGAAACCGGCCGGCTACTACCTCGATGTCATCGCCCGTATCCGGGCCGTCTGCGATGCGCCGATCGCGGCTTACCAGGTCTCCGGCGAATACGCCCAGATCATGGCGGCCGTCGAGCGCGGCTGGGCCGATCGCGAACGCACGATGATGGAATCCCTCATCGCGATCCGACGGGCCGGCGCCGATATCGTCCTCAGCTATTTTGCCCGGGAAGCTGCAACCTGGCTGCGCACGAACGGATGAGCGAAAGCGACCTGCACGCCGAGTGGCTGCGGCGCGCGGAAAAACACATCCCCGGCGGCGTCAATTCTCCGGTGCGTGCGTGGCGCGCCGTCGGCGGCACGCCATTGTTCTTCGAGCGCGGAGTAGGTGCGTGGCTCATCGACATCGAGGGCCGCCGCTATCTCGACTACGTCGGCTCCTGGGGCGCCCTGCTGCTCGGCCATGCTCATCCACTGGTCACGGAGGCGTTACATGCCGCCGCCGCCAGATCGACCTCTTTCGGCGCGCCGACGACGCTCGAAGTCGAATATGCAGAACTGCTCTGCAGCATGGTCCCGAATCTCGAGCGCATGCGCCTCGTAAACAGCGGCACCGAAGCCTGCATGAGCGCGATCCGGCTCGCGCGCGGCGCAACGGGGCGCAACAAGATCCTGAAATTCGACGGCTGCTACCATGGCCATGCGGACAGCTTTCTGGTGCGCGCCGGCAGCGGAGCCCTCACCCTCGGCGAGCCGAACAGCGGTGGCGTTACGGCCTCGACCGCGAACGACACCCTGATTGCGCCGTACAACGACCTCGCGACCGTCGTGCAGCTCGTCGATATGCATCGCAAGGATCTCGCGGCGATCATCGTCGAGCCGGTCGCGGGCAACATGGGCTGCATTCCACCCGCCAGGGGATTTCTCGCGGGGTTGCGGAAGCTTGCGACCGCAAGCGGCGCCATCCTGATATTCGACGAAGTGATGTGCGGCCTGCGCGTAGGACCGGCTGGCGCCCAAGGGCTCTATGGTGTCGATGCCGATCTCATCACGCTCGGCAAGATCATCGGCGCGGGCTTGCCGCTCGCAGCCTACGGCGGCCGTGCGGACCTCATGCGCAACATTTCACCGGAAGGCCGCGTCTACCAGGCGGGGACGCTCTCCGGCAATCCGCTCGCCGTTTCGGCCGGAATCGAGGTGCTGCGCCATCTTAAGGAAAATCCAGGCATCTACACGGACCTCGATCGGCGCTCGCGGCTCCTTGGCGATGGCATCGCTGCGGCGGCCCGCGAGAATGGCGTGCCGCTTGTCGTGAATCAGGTCGGCGGCATGTTGAGCGCTCATTTCAGCGCAGCGCCGGTTACCGACTGCGCATCGTCGATGGCATCGGACGCCAAGCGCTTCGCGCACTTCTTCCATGCGCTCCTGAAGCACGGCGTGTATTTGCCGCCGTCCGCTTACGAAGCCTGGTTCGTATCGGCGGTGCACAGCGACGAGGATATTGAGCGCACCGTCGCCGCCGCGCGCTTGGTGCTGCCGCAGGTTGCGTCGCTCCCGACGAAGTAGTCAGGCCAGAGGAATCTCGGCGTATTGCGGCGTCGCATCCGTGATGTCGTCCCAACTCGCCTTCGAGGCCACGAAGATGTGCGCCAGCGCGCGAATGCCGGGATCCTGATCGAGCGCTCCGCCCGGCACCACAACGACGTCGCGCTCGCGCACGGCGCGCGGCACTTCCGAGCCGCAGCGGCGGCAGAAGGCGACGCCAAAAAGGCGTGCCTCGGGCACTTTGTAGTCCGTTATCTGGTCGGCACCGCTCAGGAAACGCAACTGGGCAAATTTGTAGAAGACATTCGACGCGTGCGCGGCGCTGCGCGCGCGGCGGCAGCGCGAACAATGGCAGTGCCACATGCGAAACGGCGCGCCTTCCAGCTCAAAGCGCACGTCGCCACAGAGACAGGCGCCCGTCACGACGCCTGCCTTCCGTTCGGCGCGATCACGCTCGACCGCCTGGATGCCGAACTCCGGCGGATACTCCGCGTGCTGCGGCAGTGAATCCGTGATCGTGTACCAGGGTGCCTTGGAGCCGACGAACCAATGCGCCTGCGGCTTGATGCCAAGATCCCCTTCGAGATTTCCAGCCGGACAGAGAACCATTCCCATGTCCGGGAGCAGCATCGGCGTCACGGAACCGCAATGGCGGCAAAACGAGCGGGTTCCCTGCCCGGAGGACTGATAGCTCGCGATCTCGCGCTCGCCCCTGAGCCAGCGGAAGCCGCCGATCGGCGCGCCAACGAACGTCGCGAATGCGGCGCCGTGGTGCTTGCGGCACATGGAGCAGTGACAGCTCACCATCGAATTGAACGGGCCGTCGACTTCGTACTGCACGGCGCCGCAGAGGCAGATCCCTTTCGTCATGACGCGAAGTGTGCCCGGCCTCGGCCGGGTGCGTCCAATCCAGGGCAGTCAGAGCTTGTAATGGACAACCATGCGCGCGGCGCGCGCCTGGTCGCTCGCCCACTGGCTGAAATTCTGGCAGACGAGCTTCGCCGAATCGCCGTCCGCAATCTCCGCCGTCGACGTGGCAAAACGCGTGTGATCCGCTTCCTGCCCGGGCTGCACGCGGGTTGCCGCCCATGGCGTGTTCGCATCGATCGGCCGCGAGTAGAGCTCGATTTCGGAAACGGTGGCATGCACCGGCACCGACGCGCACAAGGTGACCGTCGTTGCCTCATTTTCCGTGCAAGCCGGCGGTGCGGCGCCTGGACCCGCGGTCGTTGCCCCTGCCGTGGCGGGATGACACGGGCCCACCGCCGCGAGCGAAACCACGCCGTTGATGCCGGCGACCCGCAGCTGCTCCGCTTCCGTCTCGGCGCGTACGCCGGAGCGCACCTCGGCAAGCTCGCGGGTCGTGCGGTCGAGCTCCGCCATGTGCTCATCCATTTCCTTCTTGAGTTCGACCTTCGCGATTCGCTCGTCTGCCGTCAGCCAGTGGGACAACGCAAAGCCGCCGCTCGCGGCGGCGATCAGGACCACGAAGAGCAGTGCCACCGGCGCGCGGGACTTGCGGCGCGAACCGCCGGATGAGGCGCGTGCGGCCGCCTCGCGGGCAAAACTCGCACGCAGCTGCATGATCGTGGCGACGAGCGTCGCCAAGGCAGCAATGATGGCGGCCAGCACAGGGTCGGACATGTCAAATCTCCGGCGCGAAAGCTACCACGCCGGCAAGCGACATCTCCTTAGGGCTCAATGAGTTGTGTGACGGATTTCGCAGTTAGGCCCGTTGATAGGCGAACAGGAATGCGAACGGGGCGCCCTGTGAAGTCCCGTGCACCGCCATGAGCAGCGTGTCCGGATCATTGGTCAGGTCGATGGCGAGCAGGCCCGTGAGTTGCAAGCCATTCTGCTGCGCCACCGGGCAGCCGGCGAACGTAAATTCCACGTTGTACAGGTTGTACTGCGCGTCGATGAGCGTGACCGTACCGTTCGCCATGCAGCCAGTCCCGTCGCTGTAGGTCACGACGCCGTTGTTGATCGTGAAGGCGTCCGAGCCGGGGCTCGCGATGCTCGTGAAATTGCCGTCGACCGTCGCTAGCGACGAATCCGCTTCATAGCCGGCGTCGTACTGCACCGTCATCGTGATGTTGCTGGTCGTCGAATTCTGCGTGGTGAACGTCGCCGTCACCGAGAGCTGCACGCGCGACTGGATCGTCGCAGTGAGCGTGCCGCTCCCTTGTGTCGAGCCGTCAGCAAAGGTCGAGTTGGCGGCAGGGACGCCGGTAAAGCTTGCCGTAGCCGTGTTGCCGTTGATCGTAAGCGTGCCGAAGAACTGCGCCCCGTCCTCGCGTCTAAATTGAAACAGCTTCGATTCCGAGACGAAGCCGAGGATGTCCTGGGTGACGCCGTCGGCGGTCGTCGTGCCCTGCCAGAAGCCGCCGGCTGAGGATGGCGTCGGCGAAAAGCCGCCACCATCGCTACCGCCGCCGCCGCAAGCTGCGACGAGCCCGATGACGAGTGCGAGCACGAAGGATCGGCGGACCTTGATACTCATTCGTTGAACTCCAGACTTTGGCGTTCGAGTATCCCACACCCGCTATTGCGTGCGGCTCAGTACAATTCGATCCATGAAAGAACTCTCGCCGCGCGCGCTCGGCCTGCTGGCCGTTCTCGCCACCCTCGTCGGATCCGCGCGAGCCGATGACGCGCAAGCTCCGGGCCTTTCGAAAGTCGGCATGGTGACGCGGCAGTTCGTCGATGAACACCGCAAGAACTGGTCGGACACGGGACCGCGCCCCATCCGAACCGCCATCTGGTATCCGGCGCGGGACACCGCAAAGGAAACGGAAATCGTCGGCGCACCAATGTTCGATGGCGGGAACGTCGCGCCGGACGCGCCCGTTTCGGCCAATGCCGTTACCTATCCGCTCATTCTCCTCTCCCACGGCACTGGCGGATCCGCGATCCAGTTGATGTGGCTCGGCCGTTATCTGGCCGCGCGCGGCTACATCGTTGCGGCCGTGAATCATCACGGCAACACGGGCGTCGAAAAATACATGCCCCAGGGATTCAAACTGTTCTGGGAGCGTCCGCGTGACCTGTCGGTTGCGATTGACCGCCTGCTCGACGATCCCCTCATTGGCCCGCGCATTGATCGCAAGCGCATTGGCGCTGCAGGGTTCTCGCTCGGCGGTTACACCGTCCTCGCACTTGCCGGCGGCGACTTCAATCTCGAGCGATTCAATCAGTTCTGTGCGTCACCGGCGCGTGATTTCACCTGTGGCCCGCAGGCGGAATTTCCGGACGCGCAGCGCCAGTTTGACGCGCTTAAGGCCACCGATCCGGTGGTGCTGGAGTCCATGGCTCGCCTGCACGATGCGGCACAGGATTCCCGAATCCGCGCCGTGTTCGCCATCGCGCCCGTGCTCGGCGGCGGGTTCAGCAAGCGCGGTCTCAGGGCCGTGAGGATTCCGGTCGCGCTCGTCGTCGGCGATGCCGACAAGGTTGCGCCGCCCGCGACCAATGCGCAGTTCTTTGCGGACAACATCAAGGGGGCACAGCTCACGGTTCTGCCGGGCGGCGTCGGCCATTACACCTTCCTTGCGGACTGCACGACCGAAGGGCGGGGCGGGCTCCCCATCTGCCGGGACGCGGGCGGGGTGAATCGCGCCGCAATCCATATTCAGGTGAGCCAGATGGCCGTCGAATTCTTCGCGGCGACACTCAAAGCCGGCCGCCCCGCGACCTGAAGAACCAGGCCGCGGGGCGTTCACTGAATCGCCGGGAATCGGCGGATCGTTGCTATTGGCCTGACGGCTGACCGCCGCCCGACATGTCGCCGGTACCGCCCAGATCCGTGGACGGTGCTGCGGGCGTCGGGACCGGTGTCGCAAAGCTCGGTTCCGGCGCTGGCGGCTTGACCGCGACGATCGGTGTCGGAGCCGGACGCGGCGCTGCAGGCTTCGCCGCGGGCCTTGCCGCCGGCTTCGCTGCCTTCTTTGCCTTCTTGGCTGGCTTCGCCTTCTTCCGGGGCGCCGCACGCTTCCTGGCCGCGCGCTTGGCTGTTCTCTTCGGTGCCCGCCGGGCTACGGCTCGCTTCTTCGCTCTGGACTTCTTCTTAGCCTTTCTCTTTTTCTTGGCCATGTCATCGACTCCCCGAGCAGGTTTGGATGCGCGCTCAATCTGCATCATCGGCGAGGCTTTGCCAAGGCTTGGCTGCGTTACAGCCGCGTGAACTCAAAAATAGGCGAGCGCGGCCCGGATAACCATGAACCAGAGCGCGACGGACGCCACCAGATAGAGCAGGAACCGCAGCGGGACGTGATTGAACGTGCTGTGCACGAGGCTGTGCAGGACCCGGAACGCGACGAAGATCCACGCCGCCGTGAGATACGTGCCGTCAACCCGGTTGCCAACGAAGAGGAAGAGCACCAGGGCATAGAAGACGACAGGCAGTTCGCAAAGGTTCTTGAAGTTGTTCGAGGGTGTTACCACCCCCATTGGCGCAATGCGGGCGAGCCCCTCAGGATTCTGCAGGTCCTTGTTGCTGATGCGGTTCGCCCGGATGAAGTGGATGCGCCGCACGTACATATACGTCCACATGGCGAGCGTGAGCAGCATCAACGTCAGAAAGGGTCCGAAAATTGCAGTCGGGTCCATGTCGTCATCCTCCCCTGAGTGCTGCGATCGTCGTGCAAGCCAGGAGCGCTCCGATCAACAGAAAAAGCGCCCCAGCCGTCAGGTTGAGCCAGCGCTGAAATTGCGGCTTCAGCATCCATCGGCGCACGCTTGCCGCACCCAGTGCGTACGCACTCAGCACCACGATATCGACCGCGATGCCGATCGCAAGCAGGATGAGGAGCTGCCCCGCTACCGGCCGCGCAGGATCGATGAAGGGCGGCAGCAGCGCAGTCCAGTAAAGGATGGCCTTGGGGTTACTGAGCTGCGTCACCAGACCGTCGAGGAATGGACGTGGATAGGCCGGGCGGCTCGCGTCCACGCCTGCTTTCGATCGCGTGCTGCTCCAGAGCATCCGTAAGCCAAGGTACCCAAGATAGAGCGCACCGAGCACCTGGATCGCGTGAAACACGGCGCGATGCGACACGACGACAGCGAGCACGCCCACGAGCGAAACGGCGAGGTAGGTAAGGCTGCCGACGCAGATACCGCCGATAGCACGCAGCGCCGTGCCGACGCCGGCACGGAGCGATACGGCGATCGTGAGGAGGACCACCGGTCCCGGCGTGAGTGACGCCACGAGAGTGGCGCCGAGGAAGAGCAGCAGCATGCCCGCCAGCGGCTGCCGGTGTTCAGCGCTCGAACATGAACATGATGTACGCGCAGAACATCAAGAGGTGCACGGCGCCGAGCAGCACGTTGGTGCGCGGGCTCGCGAACGTAATCGTCGCAAGGATGAGCGTCACCATCAGCAGGATCGCGTTGATCGGATCGAGGCCGAGCACGATGTTCTGGTCGATGATGAAGCCGATCGCGAGCACCGCCGGAATGGTCAGGCTGATGCTGGCAAGCACCGATCCCAGAAGAATATTGACCGAGCGCTGCAGCTGATTCGAGAGCGCGGCGCGCGTGGCGCCGAGCGATTCCGGCGAAAGAACAAGCACCGAAACGAGAAACCCTCCGAGGGCGACTGGCGCGTGGAGAGTCCGGATCGCGTGATCGATTGGCACGGCGATCTGCTTCGACAGTACGACGAAAGGCAGCACATAGGCGACGAGCAGCAGTGCGTGGTACGACACGCCGCGGATCTCGTGATGCGTACTGAAGGCCGCGACGTGCGACTCCGGCGGCTTCTGCACGGCGGGAGCGATGAAATAGTCGCGGTGCCTGAGCGTCTGGATCGCCAGGAACACGCCATAGAGCACGACCGACATGCCAATGAGGAAGATGGCCTGGGCCGTTGACAGCACGGGCCCCGCTGTCGACACGGTGTAGCTTGGCAAAATGAGCCCAAGGACCGAGAGCGGCAGGATCACTGCGAGGAATGCGTTCGCCCCCTGCAGGTTGTAGGTCTGTTCGTGGTAGCGCAGCCCGCCGACAATCAGCGCAAGCCCCATCATGCCGTTCAGCACGATCATGACGACAGCGAACATTGCGTCCCGCGCGAGTGTGGCGTTCTCGCCTTTGCCGGTGTACATCACGGCCGCGATCATCATGACCTCCATGCCGGTGATCGCGAGCGTGAGGATCAGCGTGCCGAAGGGTTCACCGAGCATTTCAGCCAGGCATTCTGCGTGACGCACGACGGCGAACGCCGAGACCATCATCGCGCCGAAGAGCCACAGCGTCAGCAGCGCGAACCAGGAGGGATTCGACAGGTCGGCAAGCCAGTCCTTGCCGAAGATGAGGAAGAGGAGCGTCGTTGCGACGCTCGCGGCGAGCGGCCACTCACGCTTGAAGGTCTGCCCCGGCATGCGCGGCACGATAGCCTGCGGGCCACGGCGACGAAAGGGTACCTTGCGTCGAACGGCGGCCGATGGATTCCCCCCATTGCCGCTCTCCGAGGTCGGGTCTTTTTTTGTAATCGCCCGCAATAGATGGGCGCGACAAGAACAACACAACAAGGGGGAACAGCAACATGAACGCGCTAAGGACTTTGGCGGCCGCCGGATTGGCCGGCCTTACGATAATTGCTGCGGCGGGCGAAACCGATTTCGAACATGGACAGCCCAATCGGCTGTATCGGCCACCCCGCGCACGCCTGGCCTCGGTAATTGGTCGCGGACGGGCCGCAACACCTACACGGGCGCCGCGATCGTGCTCATGGGGGACGCCAATGGTCTGCCCAACGGGTCGATCGTCGTGCGTCGGGAAATCACGCTAGCCGCGGACGGCAATTCGTTCGTCGCGGCCACGCGTTCGGTAATCACCGATGCAAGTGGCATTGCGACGAATCGCTGCGCGCTCGGCACGGCCACTCGCTTCGAGTAGCCGTGTTGCGCGGTGCATTTATCCAATGGAATGAGGCCCCGGCGGTTCACGCCGGGGCCCTCAGATGTATGAATTGGTGGGCCGTGTAGGGATCGAACCTACGACCAATTGATTAAGAGTCAACTGCTCTACCAGCTGAGCTAACGGCCCAAATAGTGGGGTGGACGATGGGATTCGAACCCACGACGGCCGGAATCACAATCCGGGGCTCTACCAGCTGAGCTACGTCCACCATCGTCTCATCCACATCACCGACGTGGCGCGCCCGGCAGGAGTCGAACCTGCGACCACCGGCTTAGAAGGCCGGTGCTCTATCCAACTGAGCTACGGGCGCATTGCCGATCGGCATCGTCAACTTGGTCGGGGCAGCAGGATTTGAACCTGCGACCCTCTGCTCCCAAAGCAGATGCGCTACCAGACTGCGCCATGCCCCGCCTCAAAGAATCCGCCGGACTGTCGTCCCGGGCAGGGCCACCGCCCCCTCGGGAGCGCGAATCATACGGACGAGGCCTAAGCTGGTCAATTTAAAGGGCTTTGCGCGTAGATCACGCGGTTATCGCGTGCCAGAATGCGCGCCCCATGACTGCACAGCTTGTCGACGGCAAAGCGCTCGCCACCCAGGTCAAGACGCAGATCCGCACGCAGGTCGAATCGATGACGGCCCGCGGCCTGCGCCGGCCCGGGCTTGCCGTGGTGCTGGTCGGCGACGACTCGGCGTCCGAAGTCTACGTGCGCAACAAGCGGCGCGCGTGCCGGGAGTCCGGTTTCATCTCGGTCGCGGCCGATCTGCCACACTCGACCTCCCAGCGCGAACTCCTCGATCTGATCGACGGCTACAACGAAGACCCATCGATCGACGGCATCCTCGTGCAGCTGCCGCTGCCTAAGCACATCGAACCGGAATCGATCATCGAGCGCATCCACCCGACGAAGGACGTCGATGGCTTTCATCCCTACAACGTGGGGCGCCTCGCGATCCGCATCCCGCTGATCCGGCCGTGCACGCCGTACGGCATCACCAAGATCATCGATCACACGGGCATGGCGCCGAAGGGCCGTCATTGCGTTGTCGTCGGAGCTTCGAACAATGTCGGCCGGCCGATGGCCCTCGAGCTGCTCCTCCTCGGCGGCACCGTCACCGTGTGTCATCGCTTTACCAAGGATCTCGAGAGCCACGTAGCGACCGCCGACATCCTCGTGGTCGCCGTCGGCAAGCCCGGCATCATCCCGGGCAAGTGGGTGAAGCCGGGATCGCTCGTCATCGACGTCGGCATGAACCGGCTCGAAAGCGGCAAGCTCGTGGGTGACGTCGAGTTCGAGCCCGCGCGCGAGCGCGCGGCATGGATCACGCCCGTGCCGGGCGGCGTCGGACCGATGACGGTCGCCATGCTGATGCGAAATACGCTCGAATCGGCACTACGCCGCCTCGACGTCTAGCTGCGGCGCCAGCTCGTTCCTTTCGGCCCATCCTCAAGCACGACGCCGGCGGCCGCGAGTTGATCGCGGATCCGATCCGATTCCTTGAAGTTCTTCGCTTTGCGCGCGGCCGTGCGCGCGGCGATGAGTGAGTCGATCGCCGCGTCCCCGAGATCCTGCGCAGCGTCGGTCTTGCCGTGGAGACTGCGTGGACGGCGCAGAAAATCTTCCGATTCGAGTCGCAGGATTCCAAGGACATCGCCGCAAGCCCGTATGGTCTCGGCAAACGTCGCGGCGCGCGCCGAATCGCCCGCCGCCTTGGCCGCGTTGAGGTCGCGCGCGAGCGCCTGTACGACAGCGAGCGCTTCGGGCGTATTGAAATCGTCCGACATGGCGTGGTGAAAGGCTTCCGGCAGCGGCGCTGCGCGGCCCGTACCGCTCCCGCGCAGCGCGAGATACAGCCGCTCGAGCGCCGCGTCGGCCTGCACGAGATTCTCTTCCGAGTAATTGATCGGGCCGCGATAGTGGCTCGAGATGACGAAGTAGCGTATGACTTCGGGTCGCACGAGCGGCAGCACGTCGCGCACGGTGAAGAAGTTGCCGAGCGACTTCGACATCTTCTCTTCGTTCACGTTGACGAAGCCGTTGTGCATCCAGATATTGACGAACGGCGTATCGCAGGCCGCGCAGCTCTGCGCGATCTCGTTCTCGTGGTGCGGAAACTTCAGATCCATGCCACCGCCGTGGATATCGAAGTGGCTCCCCAAAATCTCCGTCGACATGGCCGAGCACTCGATGTGCCAGCCGGGCCGCCCCTTGCCCCAAGGCGAATCCCAGGCGGGTTCACCGGGCTTCGAGAGCTTCCACAGCACGAAATCGAGCGGATCGCGCTTCGCTTCGTCACGCTCGACGCGCGCGCCGGCGCGCAGATCGTCCAGCTTCTTGCCCGAGAGCTGCCCGTAGGGAGCGAACTTGCGCACGGCGTAAGCGACGTCGCCGTCTGCCGCGACATAGGCATAGTCGCGCTCGACCAGCTTCGCGATCATGTGCACCATCTGCGGAACGAATTCCGTCGCGCGCGGCTCCCGATCCGGTCGCTCGACGCCGAGCGCGGCGAGGTCCTCGTGCATGAACTGGATCTGGCGCGAAGTCAGCGCGCCAATCGGTTCGTTGTTCTCCTGCGCGCGCTTGATGATCCTATCGTCGATGTCCGTGATGTTCTGCACGAAGGTCACTTGGTAGCCGCTCGCCTTCAGGTAGCTTCGCACCGTGTCGAAGACGATGACCATGCGCGCATGACCGACGTGGATGTGGTCGTACACCGTCATGCCGCAGACGTACATACCGATGCGGCCCGGCATCAGCGGTCGCAGCAGCTCCTTGCGGCCGCCGAGCGAATTGTGGATGTGGATCTCTCTCATCGGTTGCACTTCATCGATTCCAGGCCGCAAGTCGCGCACGCAGCTGCGCCTTTGGAATCAGTGCGAGGAGCGGCTTCAGTTCCGGCCCGTGGCTGCGTGCCGTCAGGGCGACCCTCAGTGGCAGATACAGATCGGTTCCTTTCCGGCCCGTCGCTCCCTTGACGGCACTGGTGATGGCGCTGATGTCGGGACCGGCCGAATCGAGCGCCGCGACCGCCGCGTCGAAGAACTTTGCACCGACGGACTGGAGGAGCTCGAGGTCCGGGGCCGTCGGCGCCGGCAGTTCGCCAAAAACGACATTCACCCAGTGATCGGCGTCCGCGGGTAAGACGACGTTGTGACGCACGAGGTCCACGAACGACCGCCGCTCGCCCGCACTTGCGCTCGCCGGTAGCTTCCCGGAGAGCCATGCCTCGAGCGTCGCCGCATCCGCGCGCTCGACGGCGAGCTTTTGCCAGTGATTCAACTGCTCCTCGTCGAATCGCGCCGGCGCACGGCCGAGATGGTGGACGGCAAAGGACTGCGGCATCTCAGCCGGTTCGAGCCAGCCGTCGCGTTCGGGCGCATGCCCGAGGCGAAAGAGATGATTGAGGACGGCGGGCGCGAGATAGCCACGCTCGCGCAATTCGCCGACCGACGTGCTGCCATGGCGCTTGGACAGTTTCTGGCCGTCCGCGCCGAGCAGCAATCCCATGTGACCATATCCTGGCGCGCGCAGGTTGAGCGCCACAAGGATCATGAGCTGGCGCGGGGTGTTCGCGAGATGATCATCGCCCCTCAGCACCTGCGTCACACCCATGAGCGAATCGTCGACGGCATTGCAGAAGAAGAAAGCCGGATTCCCTTCAGCGCGACGGATGATGAAATCGCCAATGTCGTCCGAGAGGAAGCGCTGCGGTCCATGCACGAGATCGTCGAACTTGATCTCGGTGGCGGCCGGAACGCGAAAGCGTATGGCCTCGGGCAGACCCTTCGCCCGGCGCTCCGCGCGCTGCGCTTCGCTCAGTGCGCGGCAAGTGCCGGCGTACCGTGGCGGACGGCCGGCGGCGAGTTGTGCCTTGCGCGAAAGCTCGAGCTCGAGCGGCGTGCAGAAGCACGGGTAGGTCAGACCCGAAGCGGCGAGCTTCGCAAAATGCTCCGCATAGATCTCGGAGCGCGCAGACTGCAGATACGGCCCGTGGTCACCGCCCACGTCCGGTCCCTCATTCCACGAGATGCCCAGCCAGCGGAGCTCATCGATGAGCGAGCGCGTATGAGCTTCAATACTCCGCTCGCGGTCAGTGTCCTCAACGCGCAGGATGAAGCGGCCACCGGCATGGCGCGCCAGCAGAAAACTGAAGAACGCCGTCCGCGCATTACCGAGATGCAATGCGCCCGTGGGACTCGGAGCAAATCGTGTGACCGGAGGGCCATTCATGGGCGAGTATGGTACTCGAATGCCAGGATCCGCCGTCATTGGCCCTCGGAGCTTTGCTCCCCTATCATTCGCGCACAATCCTTCGACTACGACGCACGACGGAGTCCGCGCCTCATGATTTCGATTCGACCGGCCATCGCCTTCTTCATTCTGTTTGCCGTGAATGTCTCGCTCGCAGCCGATCCCGCTCCCGACGCGGCACCGGCCGCGGCCGAGCAGGCTCCGAAGCACACGCGCGTGCGCATCGTGACGAACCTCGGCACGATGATCGTGGAACTCGAAGACGAGCGCGCGCCGCTCACGGTCGCAAACTTCCTGCAATACGTCCGCGAGGGCCACTACAACGGCACGACCTTTCATCACGTCGCAGTGAACTTCGTCGTGCAGGGCGGAGGCTTTACGCCAGACTTCAAGAAGAAGCCCGCACGGGATCCGGTCTTCAACGAATCCGGCAATGGATTAAAGAACACCCGCGGCACGATCGGCATGGCCCGGGGCGACAAGAATCCGCACAGCGCCCAGGCGCAGTTCTTCTTCAATATCGCCGACAATGCCGACCTCGATCCACTGCCGACACGCTGGGGCTACGCCGTCTTCGGCCATATCGTGCAGGGACTCGACGTGCTCGACCGGATCGGGAGCGTTGCGACCGGCGCCGGGGGCGATTTCAAGGAAGACGTGCCGGTGAAGCCCGTGATCATGGACAAGGTCGAGATCGTGCAATAGACAGATCCATGACAACGCTCTTTATATCGGACCTTCATCTCGACCCGGACCGGCCGGACATCACATCGCAATTCCTCGAATTTCTCGACGGCGAAGCGCGTTCGGCCGAAGCGCTCTACATCCTCGGGGACTTGTTCGAGGTGTGGGTGGGCGATGACGATCCGGAACCCGAGAAGCGGCGCGCCGTCGCGGGCCTGAAGCGCCTGACCGATCTCGGCGTGCCCTGCTTTGTCATGCACGGTAATCGCGACTTTCTCCTCGGTTCCCGTTTTGCCGGGGAGACGGGCTGTCGCATTCTCGCGGATCCCACAATCGTTCATCTCTACGGATCGCGCGTGCTCACGACGCACGGCGACGTGCTGTGCACCGATGATGTTTCGTACCAAAGGCTGCGAACGACAGTGCGCGACCTCGGCTGGCAATCGATGTTCCTCGCTCTGTCCGTTGAACAGCGTCTTGCGCTCGCATCGGAAGCGCGCGCCGGCAGCAAGGAACACGTCTCCAGCATGAGCGCCGAGATCATGGACGTGAATCCCGGCGCCGTGGAAATCGCGATGCGCACGGCCAGTGTGACGCTGCTACTGCACGGCCACACGCACCGGCCGAAGGTTCACGACCTGGTGGTCGACGGCAAGCCTGCGCAGCGCATCGTGCTCGGCGACTGGCATGACCAGGGCAGCGTTCTCAGATGGAACGAGCGCGGCTTCGACCTCGTGACGCTCAAGAGAAGCTAGGCGCGCTGCGGCACTCCGGAGTGAAAACGTAATTGCGCGTCGGGGCTCGTGATGAGCTCCGCTTCCACGGCCGACAACGCGGCAATCCGCGTGGCGACATCGAGGTCGTGTTGGCCCGCGTGCCGCCGTGCAAGATCAACGTAGATCGCGCCATGCCGCGCTTCGGATTCCGCGAGGCCCCGGTAGAGCTCCGCCATCGGCCCGTCGAGCCGCGGCGCAAGCTGTTCGAAGCGCTCGCAGGAGCGCGCTTCGATCAGGGCGCCGATTGCCAGAAGATCGAGCTTGCGGGCCGGCTCGCGCGCGGCGACATGCCTGCGAAGTCCTGTCGCATAGCGTGACGGCGAGAGGCGATGGTGCCGCACGCCGAGCCGTGCCATCAGCTTCTCTACCTGTTCGAAGTGTCGCAGCTCCTCCCGTGCAAGCCGTGAGAGCTGGCGCGCGAGGAGCGCATCGTCGGGGTAGGTAAAAAGGAACGCGAGCGCCGTCGACGCGGCCTTCTTCTCGCAATTCGCGTGATCGATGAGAAGCTCCTGCCATTCGATGCGGGCGGCCGCGAGCCACCCCTCGGGCGTGCGGACTGTAAGGATCGGCCTGTCTTCGAGCGCGCTCATGCGTCCACCACGGCGAGCCCAAGCGAATCGATCGCTCCGATCAGTGCGGTCGCACTCTGGAAGCGCTTGGCCGGCGCTTTGGCGAGCATGCGTTCGACGAGCGGCTGCAAGCGAGCACATTCCAGCGGCAGCATCGGGATGCTCTCCTGCGCATGCTTGTAGATGACCTCCATCGGCGTGCGGCCGAGGAACGGTTTTTCACCCGTGCAGAGCTCGTAGAAGAGCGCACCGAGGCTGTAGATGTCGCTGCGCTCATCGCACCCGTGGCCGTGGCCCTGTTCCGGACTCATGTAATAGGGCGTACCGAAGATCTCGCCGGTCGCCGTGATGTCAGCCTCGAGCTCGAGCTGCTTGGCGAGCCCGAAGTCGATGAGTGCGATCGAGCCGTCACGGCGCAGCATCACATTGCCGGGCTTCAGATCCCGGTGCAGCACTCCCACGGCGTGGATCGCCTCGATCGCGCAGGCCATCTGGCGCAGGTATGCAAGGGCCTCTGCCGTACTGATCGGCTGCTTCAATCGCTCCCGCAGATCGCCGTGGGGGAAATACTCCATGGCGATATACGCGTGGTCGTCGGCGATGCCGAGATCGTGAATGCGCACGACGTTCGGGTGCTCGACCTTGGAGACGACTTCGTACTCCTGCAGGAAGCGGTCGAAACTCAAGCTCCCTTCCTTCACGTCCGGCACTTCGTGAAAAACCTTGAGAACGACGAGGTCGCCCGCGCGCTCGCTTTCCGCGAGAAAGACCGTGCAGAGCTTGCCGGCCTGGATGACTCGGATGAAGCGCTCGCCCTTGATGGTCACGTCGCCGAACCGGTAGAGCCGCGCAGCCTCCGGTTGACTCTTGAAGACGGCACGCAGGCGCTTGCGCCGACGCGCGGCCTCGCCGACGGCACCGCTGAACTCGCGATGGTCGAGACGGTCGCGTGCGAAGAAATGTTCGGCGCCCGCTTGCACCGCCCGCCGCATAACAGGGGCATTCAATTCCGGGACGAGGAAGATGACGAGAGGAAACCGTGGACGCGAAGTGTATTCGCGCAGGGTGTCGAAATCCGCGCTGCTCCCGCTCTCGCCATCGAGCAGCACGACGTCAAACGCATCCGCCGTGAATTCCGGGGCGAGCGGCCCATCCCGTTCCGGGTTGCGTTCGGTGATCGCGACGTCGGGCCACGCCGCTTCCAGATGCAGCCGCAACAGGCGACGAAAATCGGGGCTCGGCGCGATGACAAGGATCCGGGGGGCCATGGCCGCCGCCTTGGTGCCCTACCGGCGGGCCCGTGCGCTCGGCACGCGCAGGCCAATGATGAGATCCCCGACATTGGTGCCGGTCGGGCCGGTGCTCACAAGGTCGCCGCTCGCTTCCAGGAACGAACCCGAATCGCAGCGCTCAAGGCAGCCTTCCGCGTCGAAGCCCGCGATCGTTCCGCGATCGAGCGTCGAGCCGTCGACCAGCGCACCCGCATCGTTCGTGGGTCCATCGGTCCCATCCGTGCCAGCCGCGAGCAGCGCCAGATCGTCGTGACCCGCAAGAAGCCGCGCCGCAGCGAGCGCGAGGTGCTGGTTGCGTCCGCCGCGGCCCGGCGATTCGGGCAGGGGCACCGTGGATTCGCCGCCCCAGAGATTCAAATCTGCATCGCTCAGGATCATTTCATGGCAGCAATGCACGGCGAGACCACAAGCATCGCCCGCGAAGTGCTGGCTGTGAACCGCCACCTTGAGCCCCTGCTCAACCCCCGCGACCCGAGCCGCTTCGAGCGCGTCGTCGAGCCGCGCGATCACCTCGCGCTCGATCCTCAAATCGTCAGGAATCGTGGCGGGCGCCGCGGACTGCATCAGCGCCCGGACCCACTCCGGCATGCGGCCGGGTCCAATCACGGGTTCCGGTGCACCCAGAATGCCGGAACCGATAACGGCAGGATCATCGCCCGGCACGTCGCTGATCAGAAAGGCATGCACGTCGAGGCCGCCAAGATGCCGCAACAGCCGGCCGCCCTTGATGAGCGACAGCGTCTTGCGGATCCCGTTGAGCGCGCCAATGTCGAGGCCAGTCGAAAGACCCCATTCATTGACCTTGCGCAGATCGGCAAGCGATACACCGTCCGGCAATGCTTCGATGAGGCTCGAGGCACCACCCGAAATGAGGAACAGGACCTTCTGTCCCGGTGCGAGCGCCCGCAGGCGTCGCAGCAACTCGGCGCCTGCAGCAAGGCTCCGCTCATCCGGAACGGGATGTCCGCTTGCGAGGCAGGTGACACCGGCTGCGCGTTCGAGCTCGGGATCGAAGTGGCCATCCTTCGAGACGACCAGCGCTTCGATGATGCGCGGCCCCAGGGAATCGAGCGCACCCTGCGTCATTGCGGATGCGGCCTTGCCGATCGCGAAGACGCGCCAGTCGTTGCATTCGGGGAGCCGGCCTGCCGCGGAGCGCGCGCAGCTGCGGCCGTTGACGCTCTCGAGCGCGCGCCCGAGCACGCCGAGCAGCATGCGCCGGTGCGGATCGGACATCGGCAGTGACTTGGGCTCGCGTCCGCGCGCGTTCACGCGCCTCGCACGGCCCTGAGTGCGCGCCCACGCTCCGCACGACGACGCGACTTGGCGTCGTCGGAGCGCTCAGCCTGCAACCGGCTGAGGTACTCCGGTGTCACGTCCCCGGTGACGTACTCACCGGAGAAACAGGAGGTGTCGAATTCCTCGATCTTGGCGTAGTCGTGGCGCACCGCCGCGAGGAGGTCGGCGAGGTCCTGATACACGAGCCAGTCCGCCCCGATGATCTTCGCGACTTCGTCCTCGGTGCGGTCTGCCGCAACCAGCTCGGAGGTCGCAGGCATGTCGATGCCGTAGACGTTCGGGAAGCGCACGGGCGGCGCCGCGGAAGCGAAGTACACCTTGCGCGCCCCGGCTTCCCGCGCGATTTCGATGATCTGCGCGGAAGTCGTGCCTCGCACGATCGAATCGTCGACCAGCATCACGTTCTTGCCGCGGAACTCGAGGTCGATCGCATTCAGCTTGCTGCGGACCGATTTCTCGCGCTGTTCCTGACCCGGCATGATGAACGTGCGGCCGATGTAGCGGTTCTTGATGAAACCTTCGCGATATTTCGTATTGAGCATGTGCGCCACCTGTAGCGCACTCGTGCGGCTCGTATCGGGAATCGGAATGACTACGTCGATGTCGTGATCTGGCTTCAAGCGCAGGATTTTCGCGGCGAGGCGCTCGCCCATCCTCAGGCGCGCCTTGTAAACGGAAATATTGTCGATGATCGAATCGGGCCGCGCGAAATAGACGTACTCGAAGATGCACGGCGCGTGCCGCACGGCCGCGACGCACTGCTGGGTATAGAGCCGCCCCTGCTCGTCGACGTAGGCGGCTTCGCCGGGTGCAACGTCGCGCAGGAGCTTGAAGCCGAGCATGTCGAGCGCGACGCTTTCCGACGCCAGCATGAATTCGGGCCCCCGCGCCGTTTCGCGTCGCCCGATGACGAGCGGACGGATGCCGTTCGGATCGCGAAAGCCAAGAACGCCATGGCCGATGATCATTGCGACGACTGCGTAGCCGCCGCGGCAGCGACGATAGACGGCGCTGACGGCCGCAAAGATGTCGGCCGCCGTGACACGAGGCGTGCCGACGCGCTGCAGCTCGGACGCAAACACGTTCAGCAGAACTTCGGAGTCGGACTCGGTATTGAGATGGCGCCGGTCCTCGCGCACCAGCACCTCGGCGAGTTCCGTCGCGTTCGTGAGATTGCCGTTATGCGCGAGACAAATGCCGTAGGGGGCGTTCACGTAGAAAGGCTGCGCTTCGAGCGCGTTGTCCGTGCCTGCGGTCGGATAGCGCACGTGGCCGATGCCGACGCTACCGCGCAGCTGCACCATGTGCTTTTGCTGGAAGACATCGCGTACCAGGCCGCTCGCCTTGCGCTGGAAGAGCTCGCCGTCGCTCGAGGTCATCATGCCAGCGGCGTCCTGGCCGCGGTGCTGCAGCACCGTCAATGCATCGTAGATGCGCTGGTTGACGGGGCCCGTTCCAACTATGCCGACGATTCCGCACATGTTTCAGGCGCTCCTCATTCCGCAACCGCCCCGGGTCAACTGCGCTTGTTCAACTGCCATGGGACTTCAGGGTCTGACCTGCATCGTCGACCAGCGATTTCACCATGGCGCCCGTCGAATCGGCGAAGTCTCCGAGATGCGAGTCGCGCCAGGACGGCCCGTCGGTAAGCTTCAGTACATGCCCCAAGATGGAGACGACCCCGACGAGCACAAGGCCGCGCAACAGGCCAAAAAACACGCCGAGCGCACGGTCGAGCCAGCTGAGTGCAGAGTGACGGATGAAGTAACCGACCACCGCATTGGCGATGCCGCCGAGCACCAGGACGCCGACCAAGATGAGCCCACGGGCGACCCAGAGGCTCACGGGGCGCTCCGAGAGCACGCCGCCGAGCTCCGGCTCGATGAGGTAGGCGAAGCGCCACGCCCCCCAAAGGCCCACGATCCAGACCACCAGCGAAATGATTTCCCGGATAAGACCTCGCACGAGGCCGATGATCGCCGAGACCAGAACGATCGAGACGAGCAGGATGTCGATGCCAGTCATGCAGGGAAATCCTGAAGCGAAAAAGCCATTGGGCGACCCGTTTGCGGGTGCGGCATTCTAGCGGAAACACGTTCCCGGCACACACGCCGGCGTGATCTACCGCACACTACGGAAGCATCACTACCGATGCAGTCTCGCCATCGCGCTTCAGCCGCGCGATCAGCGCCTCGGCAGCGTCGCGCGTCGGTTCCGGTCCAACGCGCACCCGATGCAGCACGCGCGATCCACTGCCGATTGGCGACACGAATGCGTGATAGCCCTTGCCGCGCAGCTTCGTCGCCAAGCGCTCCGCGTTCTCCGCTTTCGAGAAGCTGCCGAGCTGTGCGCCCCAGGATTCCCCGCTGCCCGCGCTCGTCGCGCCGGGTTTGACTGGTTCGGGTTTCGTCGATTCGGACTTTGTAACCACAACGGGCTGCGACTGCGCCTCAACAGCCGGCGGCGTTGACGATTGCGAGGTGCTCACGGGTACGGCTGCCGCCCCGTCGACGGGCGGGAGCTGTTGGGTCCCCTGGGCTGGCGGCGCGGGCGTCGTCGGCTTCGCATCGGCTGCCTGCGGACCGGTGGCTTTCACGGGGTTTCCGAGGTCAATGATGTAGCTGCGCTTGGCACCTTCGGCCGGCGTGCCGCTTGCTGCCGCGGACCGATGCGGCCCGGACAGAATTTCGGGAACGAGCAGCACGATCACAGCAACAAAGATGACCGCGCCGACCAGACGTTCTTTCGACGGAGTGTCCATGCGAGGGGCGGGACTCATGCGTCATGCGAACCGGGTCAGGTTTTGGGCGCGCGCGAGTATAGCCGATGCCAATCGAGTGCGGGACCGACGACATGAAATGAACCGAAGACAACGATGCGCTCGCCCGGCCGCGCGGCGCCGGCGGCGGCCTCCAGGGCTGCCTGCAGCGCACCTGCGCGCCGCACACACGCGGTCCGGCCCGCGAACGCGCGCTGCTCCAGCTGCCCCGCGTCAAGTCCCCGTTCGCCGGGAAGGTCGACCAACAGCCATTCATCGATCGCTGGCGCGACCGCCGCCACAATTGCAGCGGCATCCTTGTCCTTGAGCGCGCCGAACACTGCGATCGTCCGGTCCGCGCGCCGCAGCTCACTGAGGTTTTCGGCAAGTGTCGCCGCCGCGGCGGCATTGTGGGCGACGTCGAAGATCCATTCGACGCCGGCGGTTGCGATGCGTTGGAAGCGCCCGGCCAGCTCGACGCGCTCAAGTCCCTGCACGAGCGCTGCCCGCGACACCGACACGCGGCCGGCCAGCGCTTCAAGGACAGCGAGCACCGCGGCGGCATTGCTGAACTGACGTCCCCCGGCCAACGCCGGCGGCGGCAAGTCTTCAAACGACGTGTCGATACCTTCCCAGCGCCACCGCGCACCAGCGCGCGACCAGCGGAAGTCCCGGCCAGGCTCGATGAGGCGTGCGCCGATGGCGAGAGCCGCCTGGCGCACGGAATCCGGCATCACGCCATCGCCAAGCACGGCAGGGCGACCGGCGCGAAAGATGCCAGCCTTCTCGCGGCCGATGGCATCAAGCGTCGCTCCCAGCCATTCGATGTGATCGATGCCGACACTTGCGAGGAGGGCCGCATCCGCGTCGACGATGTTGACCGCATCGAGCCGCCCGCCCAGCCCGACTTCGAGAATCATCGCGTCGAGCCCGGCTTCGGCGAAGAGGCAGAGCGCGGCCAGAGTGTTGTATTCGAAAAAGGTGAGACTCACGTCGCCGCGAACGTCTTCGATCCTTTCAAAGGCCTGCATCAGCGCCGCATCGCTTGCCTCAACGCCGCGGATGAGGACGCGCTCGTTATAACGGCTGAGATGCGGAGAGGTGAAGGTTCCGACCTTGAGGCCCTCGGCGCCGAGGATGCTGTCGAGGAGCGCAACGCACGAGCCCTTGCCGTTGGTGCCGCCGACAGTGATCACCGGACAGGTAAATGCGCCAAGATCGAGCGCAGCATAGACGCGTTGCACGCGCTCGAGACCGAGATCGATAGTCAACGGGTGTAGTCGCTCCTGCCACGCGAGCCAGGCGCCGAGCGATGCAAAGCGGGCGCTCACACCGCGCGTTCAGTCGCTGGCGACAGGCTGACCCATGTAGAGCCTCAAGAGGCTTCCGATGCGGTCGCGCTCGTCGCGGCGGTCGACGATCATGTCGACGGCCCCGTGTTCGAGCAGGAACTCGGCACGCTGAAACCCTTCCGGCAGGGTCTCCCGGACAGTCTGCTGGATGACGCGCGGGCCAGCGAATCCGATGAGCGCCTTTGGTTCTGCGATATTCACGTCGCCGAGCATGGCGAGGCTCGCAGAGACGCCACCTGTCGTTGGATCGGTGAGGACCGAAATGAAGGGCAGATGCGCTGCCGCCAGGCGCGCGAGCGCGGCGCTCGTTTTTGCCATCTGCAGGAGCGAATAAAGCGCCTCCTGCATGCGCGCACCGCCGCTCGCGGAAAAACAGACGAGCGGCCGCTTCTCCTGCAAGCAGAGTTCCACGCCACGCGTGAAACGCTCCCCGACCACCGACCCCATGGAGCCGCCCATGAACTTGAACTCGAAGGCCGAGGCAACGATGCCGAGCCCCTTGAGCGTTCCGCGCATCACGACGAGCGCGTCGCGCTCGCCCGTGCCTTTCTGGGCGGCCGTGAGGCGATCGCGGTAGCGCTTGCTGTCCCGGAACTTGAGCGGATCCTCCGGTTCGATGCCGGTCGCGATTTCGACCGCCGTTCCCGGATCGAGGAAACGCAGCAGCCGCTCGCGCGCGCCGATGCGCATGTGATGGCTGCACTTGGGGCAGACATGGAGATTGCGTTCGAGCTCAGCGCGGTAGAGCACGGCGTCGCACGCACTGCATTTCATCCATAGTCCCTCCGGCACCGAACGGGTACGCCGCTCGGTCTTGATGCGCGAAGGGACGATGCGCTCAAACCATGACATGGGGCCGGATCATACTCGAAAGGCCGGTCTCGCCGAGAACGGCGCCGGGCAGGCCAAGACTCGCGGGATAGGTGATGGCGCGCAGATAAAGTCCCTGCGGCGGCGCAGTGACGCCGGCGCGTGAGCGGTCACGCAGCTCAAGGAGCTCCCGAATCCACTCCGGAGCCGCCTCGCCGAGTCCAACGGTCAGGAGCGCGCCCGCGAAGTTGCGCACCATGTGGTGCAGAAATGCGTTGGCCGTCACGTCGATGATGACGAATTCACCGTCGCGCACGACCGTGACGGACTCGACGCGCCGTACCGGTGTTCGCGACTGGCATTCGGCGGAGCGGAACGAGGTGAAGTCGAGTTCACCGATGAGGAACTGCGCGGCGCCATGCATCGCCGGCACGTCAAGCGCGCGATGCACGAGACAGGCTCGCAGCCGCGCAAGCGCCGAGCGTGTCGATCGGTTGAGGATGACGTAGCGATAGCTGCGGGCGACGGCTGAATAGCGCGCGTGGAAGTCCGCCGGCACGGGAATGGCCCACAGCAAGGCAATGTCTTCCGGCAAGTGTGTGTTCGCACCGAGCACCCAGCCGCGGCTCGAGCGAACGGCAGTCGCGTCGAAATGTGCCACCTGGCAGAGCGCGTGTACGCCCGCATCGGTGCGGCCTGCACAGGTGACATCGACAGGATGGTTTGCGACTTCGGAGAGCGAGCGCTCGACCTGCGCCTGGATTGAGTCGACGGTGGCCTGCGACTGCCAGCCCGCGTAGGCAGTTCCGTCGTATTCAACGCCGACGGCGATCCGCATGCCGCGCGCAATTCCCTTAGAGCCAGGAAGCCTAGCCCGGGAGCGAGGCGATCAGACGCTGCGCTTCCTGCTTCTGGCTTGCGCTGCCTTCGCTCAGGACTTCTTCGAGGATGCTGCGCGCGCCTTCCGGATCGCCCATATCCATGTAGGCGCGAGCCAGGTCCAGCTTGGTGCCGACCTCGCTCATCGTTACCGGCTCCAGTTCCGGCAACGCCAGTTCTTCGGCAGCCAACCGCTCCGTAGCGGTAGGTGCGCGGTCGTGATCACCCGCGACTTCGCCGACATCGAGGTCGAGCTTGTAGCGGGAACTCGTCGCGCCCGTGCTCGTATCGGTGAATACGTCCGTCGAGAAGCGATCTTCAGCGGTGCCGCTCGGTTTCGGCTGGCGCTGGGTATCGCCTGACAGCGCCGCCGACAGGCGGTCGAGATCCATGTCGAGATTCTCGTCCACTGCGCCCATCTTCAGCGTGCGCTGCGTAGTGGTCCGTCCGGCTGTATCACCCTGCGCGCCGACGCGCACCGTTGCGTTGCTGTCCGCGCCGTTCGATCGGGTCGAGGACGGCTGGTCGGTGTCATCACCCAGCACCCAGGTGCCGGTGCCACCGTCGCGCGAGATAGGATCGTCGAGCGAAGCCACTTGCGTCGTGCGACCCGGATCGCGGTCGCGTCGGGCGGCTTCGTCGAGGAGCTTGCGCGACGTTTCATCGAGGCCTGCGACCATCGTCGGCGCATCCGCCGGATGATCGGTTTCCTCGTCGAGCGCTTCGATCGTGCCGGTGTCGTCGGTCGGCAGGTTCGACAGGTCGAGCCCGAGATCATCGAGCGCGAGTTCGGCCGTCTGATCCGCCGGCGCGTCCTGGCCCTGGCGGAAGATCGCGGAATCGATCTTCTCGCGAATCGTGCCCTCACGATGCAGCACCGGTGTTTCCACCGTCGGCACATCGTGGGGCTGCATCTGCACCGTTTGCTGTTCGATCGTCGGCGTGTCGAAGGTCGTCGATTCGATGGTTGGCGTTTCCAACGTCGGGACTGGCATTTCGCGCGTCGACGACGTGGCCCCTATGTTGAAGTCGAGGCCGTCAGCAGCGGTTTCGCCCGTCGCCGAGGTCGAGTCGCTGCCGAGGTCGAGGTCGATGCCACCACCCCTGCCGTCCTCGGGAGCCGCCAGCAGGTCGACGTCGATGCGGTTTTCACCGCCTTCGAGATTGAGGTCCACTTCCTGAGCGGCTGCGGCGTGTGCGTGCCGGGATTGCAGGAAGAGGTCATCGTCCGGGCAGATCTGCTTGCCCATGATGACGATCTTGTCCCATTCGCTCGACGGCGCCTGGGCCCGCGTTTCGTTGAGCTCACGCGCCTGCTGCAGGAAGGCGTCCTTGTTGCCCCAGACGAAGAAGATCTCCAGCAGCTTCAATTTGAGATCGCGCCTTTCGGGATGGCGCTCGATGGCGATGCGAACGAGATCCGCAGCCTGGTCGTACAGGCCGTAAGCCATGTGGAAATCCGCTTCCGCGAGCGGATCGCCCTGATCGAGATTGATCGCCGTTTCGCTCGAAATCGTATCTTCCGTCAGCGGCTTCGCGACAGGTTCCGGGCGCGCGCGCTCCGCGCGGATCTCGGCGATCATGGGCGCCGACGGACGTTCGCCGCTTTCCTCGACCAGGAACGAGTCCGCCTTGTCGTCGTCTTCGCGGAGGTTGCGGAACCTGGCGGTGCTCTCCGGCGCAACCGCTGCGAGGCGGCCGAGGGTTTCATCGAGATCCGGCGCACGTCGCCGGCGCGCCAGCACGCGGCCGAGGATGAGCAACACCAGGATCACCCCGGCACCAGTGAGCAGCATCCAGGGCTGCACGTATTCCTTGACCTTGTCGACTATGCCCTTGCTCTCAACCGCAGGCTGCGGCGCCGTTTCCGTCGGAGTCGTCGTCGTTGCCGTCTCGGTGGGTGGAGTCTCGGTCGGCGTCGGTTGCGCAGGCGCAGCTTCGGTTGGCGCCGTCGTCGGAGCCTCAACCGGAGCCGTTGCGGTCGATTCCGTCGGCGTCGGGGTTGGCGCGGGCGTCGGTGTCGTGGAGGGGCTGGCTTGCGCAGCTGCTTGCTGTTGTGCTGCCAGCTGCTGCTGCATGCGGGCCAGATCGGCGTCCTTCACGTCGAGCAGCCGCCGCTGCTGCTCCAGCTGATCCTCAAGTCCCTTGATCTTGTCGCGAAGGGCGCGTGCCTCGGCGGACGACTCGGACCCCGATGGGCCGCCTGCGCTCGCCCCGCCAGATTCGCTGCCTTCGGCAGGCGTCACCAGGCGCAGATGCGGGCTCGTCCCCCCGCCGCCAGCTCGCCACTCGGAGTACTGGCTCGCAACGGCTGTAGCCGCTTCGTCAGCGGACATCGATTCGATCTGGCCGCCGTCCGGAATTCTGAGAATCGCACCGGCACGCAACCGGTTGATGTTCCCCTCGAAGGCTTCCGGGTTGGCGCGATAGAGCGCCATCATCGTCCGGTTCACTTCGCGAAGACTTCCCGGCCGCAGGTTGCGGGAAATTTCGAATAGCGTGTCGTTGCGGCGAACCTGATAGGTCGAAGCTCCCGGACTCACAGCTGCGGAGCTGGAGGACTCCACAGGTGCGCTGCTCGTCGAGGGCTCTGGTGCGCGCTGCACGGAGCCGGCCCGCGAGGTATCCGCTTCACCAGCTTCCGGTGCAGCAACGGGTGCCGCTGCTCGCTGCGTTTCGCCCGGCGTGAACACCGGCGGATCGAGCAGGACCGTGTATTCGCGCAGCAGATGCCCGCGCGCCCAGTTGACCTCAACGAGAAAGGTGACAAAAGGCTCGCTGATGGCCTCATTCGAACGCACGAGCAGCACCGCGCGGCCGTCTGCCGTGCGCTGCACGCGGAACATGAGCGCGTTCAGGAAAACCGGCCGGTCCAAGCCATAACGCGTGAACGTGTCGCGCGACGCAAGGGCTGCGCTGACGGAGCTCAGTTCGTCCGGGGTCGCCGATACGAGTTCGATCTCGGCGTTCAGTGGCTCGTTGAGCGCCGAATTGACATGGATCTCGCCAAGTCCGAGCGCAAACGCGCTGACCGGCGAAATGAGCAGCGCCAGCACAGCAAGACGCAGCATTGTTCGTGACATCAGGACTCCCCGGGAACGCGGCTCGCGCAGGCCTAATACGCCTCGATACAGTAGTTTAGGCACCGTTCTTCACAAGCCCGGTCATCAGGCGCCGAACTATAGCTTAACAATAGTCGGAGGCCAAAGTCTTTGCGCGGCAGGCACTTGGATGAATTTCACAGTTCTTGCATCGCGCTGGCACACTCTACCCGGACTGTGGACTCCGTCAGAAGCCCGGGCCGGCGTCGGATCAATCAGATATGCCTCCGGGAATGACCGGGGTCTGGGATCGCACATCGGCGTTTTGCGCCCGGTGACGCAGGTAATGATCCATCAACACCAGAGCCAGCATGGCCTCGGCAATGGGTGTCGCCCGCAGACCGACGCAAGGATCGTGGCGCCCGGTCGTTGAAATTTCTGCCGGCCGGCCCTCGAGATCGACCGTCGTTCCACCCTTGAGGATGCTCGACGTGGGCTTGATCGCGATGTGCGCGACCAGTGTCTGGCCGGATGAGATGCCGCCGAGGATGCCGCCAGCGTTGTTGCTGAGAAAGCCGCGTGGCGTGATGAGATCGCGATGCTCGGAACCGCGCTGGACGACGGCGCGAAAGCCAGCGCCGATTTCGACACCTTTGACTGCGTTGATGCCCATCAGCGCGTGCGCGACGTCCGCGTCGAGCCGATCGAAAACGGGCTCGCCAAGACCAGGCGGCAGCCCGGTTGCCTTCACGGTCACTCGTGCGCCGATCGAATCACCGTCCTCGCGAAGCTTCCAGATGAGTTGCTCGAGCTCCGCAACGCGCGCCGGATCCGGACAGAAGAAGGGATTGTCGTACGCCGATTTCGGATCGACAGGTTCGAGGACGAGTGCGCCGATCTGCGAAAGGTAGCCGGAGATCTCGATGCCGGGCCGTTCGCGAAGATATTTCCGGGCGATGGCCCCGGCGGCGACGCGCATGACCGTTTCGCGCGCGGATGATCTTCCGCCGCCGCGATAGTCGCGACGTCCGTATTTCTGCTGGTACGTGTAATCCGCGTGGCCGGGGCGAAACCGGTCTTTGATCTTTTCGTAGTCGCGCGAACGCTGATCGACATTTTCGACCAGGAGGCCGATCGGCGTACCGGTCGTCACACCGTCGAAGACACCCGACAGGATCCGGACCTGATCCGGCTCACGCCGCTGGCTCGTGAACTGTGACGTGCCAGGGCGGCGACGATCAATGTCCGGCTGCAGATCGCTCTCGGCGAGCGCGAGGCCCGGCGGGCAGCCGTCGACGATACAGCCGATCGCGGGTCCGTGGCTTTCGCCGAACGTCGTGACGCTAAAGAGTTTCCCGAACGTGTTGCCTGACATGTCCCTTGAGGTCCGACCGAATCTATGGGCCGATATCAATGGCCCGATGCGCCTTCGAAGTCCGCGGCGTGGCGCTCGAGATCGGCGTGCGTCAGCAGAAACACCCCGCCGCCGCCGCGGCTGAACTCGAGCCACAGAAACGGCACCCGCGGATATGCCTTGGCGAGCGCGCGATCACTGTTTCCCACTTCGACGACGAGAATACCCGCTCGCGCCAGGAATGTCCGCGCCCGCGCCAGAATGCGGCGCACCGCATCGAGGCCGTCGCGGCCGGAAACGAGCCCGCTCGCCGGTTCGCGGCGATACTCCCTCGGGAGCCTCGCGTATTCGCGCTTCCCCACATAAGGCGGATTGGCGACGATGAGATCGAAGGGTCCTGCACCGATGGGCGGAAAAAGATCCGCGCGCCGCAGCTGCACCCTCGAGCGCACGCGCAGGTCGCGCGCATTGACGGCGGCAAGCGCCAGCGCACGGGCGGAGATATCGGTGGCGATGACCCGCGCGCGCGGAAAATAGCCGGCGCAGGCGATAGCAATGCAGCCGCCTCCGGTGCCTATGTCGAGGATGCGACGGACACGTCCCGGCGCGAGCCAGGGGCGGAACCGTGCCTCGATCAATTCGGCAATCGGTGAGCGTGGAATGAGAGCGCGGCGATCAACTTTGAACGGGAGCCCTGCGAAGAACGTCCGACCTATGAGGTAGGGAGTCGGCACGCGATTGCGAATCCGCCGTCGCGCCAGCGCCTGAATGCGCTTGCGCATTCGCTGGGTCACAACCTTGCCGTATACGCCGGCAGTGCTCTCGAGCGGCAGGCCCGCCGCATGCAGTACCAGCGCAGCTGCGTCGTCCCAGGAATTGTCGGTCCCGTGTCCGAAGGTGACGCGCGCGCTATCGAGTCGCAGCGCGAGTCGGCGGATCTCTTCGGCGATGGTGGAACGCGTTGGCACGCAAGGCGGGCACTGATGACGCGGGAGTCGCGCGCGGCAAGTCTACTGGCCGGCCGCGATGACCCCAACAGGTGGCATGCGCCATAATGCGCGCCCCTGCCCTGAGCCTCAGCATGAGCCGAACCCGACGACTGCTCCTTGTCTTCTGCGTCCTCGGAGCCGGCGCGCTCGGCGCCTGGTGGTCCGCGCAGAACCCGGCGCCCGCCGGGAACGCCACCGCTCTGGTGTATGGAACGCGGCTCTCCCCTGCGCGCAGCATCGGCAAGCTCGATCTCGTGGACCAGACCGGCAGCCGCTTCACGCAGGAGCGCCTGCAAGGACATTGGTCAATCGTCTACTTCGGTTTCACGACCTGCCCGATGATTTGCCCGACGACAATGGTGATGCTCAAGGATGTCGCGCGCCGGCTCGACACTTTGCCGGCGGGATCGCGCCCGCAGGTGATCCTGATCACCGTCGATGCGCAAACGGATACGCCCGAAATCATGGGGCGCTACGTCGCGACGTTCGATCCGGCGTTTCTCGGTCTCTCCGGCAGCAAAGGGGCGCTCGATGATGCCGCGGCGAGATTCAGTGTCGCGCACAGCCGCTCTGGCGACGGCAGTTCCTTCGACCACAGCTCGACGATCTACCTGGTCGACCCCGCCGGCTCGTTGACCGCTGTCTTCACGGCGCCGCAAACGGCAGCGGGCATCGCGGACGACTATCGACGTCTCGTCGGTACGCCGGCCGAGGCTTGAACCAACCGATGACGCATCGAGCGCCCGGCCGCGACATCGGCGAACGCCTGTTCGTCTGGATGCAATACGTCATCCCGCAGCACCTGATCTCGCGCATCGTGTACCGCGCGACGCGCAGCTCGCGGCCGTGGCTCAAGAATCGCCTGATCCGCTGGTTCATCGGTCGCTTCCCGGTCGACATGAGCGAAGCGCTTGAACCCGACGCGAGCCGCTTTGCGACATTCAACGAGTTCTTCACTCGAGAGCTCCGCCCCGGGCTGCGGCAGATCGACCGAGCGACGGATGCAATCGTGTCGCCAGCCGACGGCTTCATCAGCGCCGCGGGACGAATCGATGCTGAAACGATCATTCAGGCGAAGGGACAAACCTATGAGCTTGGCGACCTCCTCGCAGGTGCAGCGCAATGGGCTGCGAATTTTCGCGGCGGATCCTTCGCAACGATCTATCTCGCTCCCTTTAACTATCACCGTGTACACGTTCCGATCGAGGCAAAGCTCATCGAGACCTGGTACGTGCCCGGGCGCCTCTTCAGCGTGAACTCCGCAACCGCGGCGGCCGTACCGCGGCTCTTCGCCCGCAACGAACGCATCATCGCCCTTTTCGACACGCCGGCCGGACCGATGGCCGAAGTGCTGGTCGGCGCGCTGAACGTCGGCAGCATGTCGACACTGTGGCATGGCGAGGTGACGCCCGAGGCACGGCGCGTCGTCACACAGCTCGCAACGCCCGCACAAGGCACGGCGCTCGACCGCGGAGCGGAGATGGGCCGCTTCAACATGGGTTCAACGGTCATACTGCTCTTTGCGGCAGGAACGGTGACACTCGAAACGGACCTCGAGCAGGGCCGCGTCATGCGTCTTGGCGAACGCATCGGACGATGGCGGACGCGCGCTTGAATCCCACAGATACGAGCAGGCCGGACTGGCGTCCGACGGCATCCATGCAGGCGCTCGCGACCCGCGCGTCGCTCCTCGCGACCGCCCGTCGATATTTCGCCGATCGCGGCGTGCTGGAAGTTGAAACGCCGGCGTGGTCCGCGGCCGGGGTTACGGACCCCCACATCGAGAGCCTGACAGCGAGCGCCAAAGGGCTTGGGCTCAGTGGCTACCTTGCGACATCGCCTGAATTCGCGATGAAGCGCCTGCTTGCCGCCGGCAGCGGCGACATCTACCAGATCTGCCGCGTGTTTCGCGACGGCGAGCGCGGCCGCTTTCACAACCCGGAATTCACGCTCATCGAGTGGTATCGGGTCGGATTCGACATCGACCTCCTGATGAACGACGTCGAGACGCTGCTCGGCGCGATGCTGGCACCGCTGCGCGCGCCAATGCCCTGGCCATCCGCCGTTCGACTGAGCTACCGCGAGGCACTGCGGCGTTATGCAGGCATCGACGCCTTCGACGATTCCATTGCCACGCTCAGAACAGCGCTTGTGGAGCGCGGAGTCACGATTCCGCAGGGGCTGGGAGCGGAACGGGATCCGTGGCTCGACCTCCTGATGTCGACTGTCGTCGGGCCGCGGCTCGGACACGGCGCCTTGTGTTTTATTCACAGCTATCCCGCTTCGCAGGCGGCCCTTGCCCGCTTGCGGCCCACCGATCCGAACACGGCGGATCGCTTCGAGGCGTATTTCGAAGGCGTCGAGCTTGCCAACGGCTTCCGTGAACTCGTGGATGCCGCTGAGCAGCGGCACCGGTTCGAAGGCGACCGCGCGGCACGGCGCAGCATGGGGCGGGATGCGCCGCCCTTGGATGAGAACCTGCTCGCAGCTCTCGAGGCCGGCCTGCCCGACTGCTCCGGTGTTGCGCTAGGCTTTGATCGCGTGGTGATGCTCGCCACGGGAGCGCGTTCGATCGATGATGTGATCGCCTTTCCCGCGGAACGCGCCTGACACTACTGCCGGAGTTTCACGATGAGTTTTGCCGCAAGCCCCATCGACTTCACCAACAAGCAACGCGGCTATGCCGAGTTGTCGCAGGCTCTCACGGGCCTCTTGACCGGAGAGCGCAATCGAATTGCGAACGCAGCGAACACCGCAGCCCTCCTCTTCGATGCGCTGCCTGCGATCAACTGGACCGGCTTTTACTTCGCCCAGGGCCGCGAACTCATCGTCGGCCCGTTCCAGGGCAAGCCCGCGTGCGTGCGCATCGCATTCGGCCGTGGGGTTTGCGGGCGCGCCGCTGCGGATCGTCTGACGGTCGTGGTGCCGGATGTCAATGCTTTTCCCGGACACATCGCCTGCGACACCGCGTCGCGATCCGAGATCGTCGTGCCGCTGATGCGGGAATCCAGGCTCATCGGCGTGCTCGACGTGGACAGTCCGGAGCTCGCCCGCTTTGATCAGGCCGATCGGCTCGGGCTCGAACGGATCGCTGAAATCTTCCTCGCCGCGAGCGACTGAGCGCCTGGCTTACTGTTTCGAGCGCGAAATGTAGGCGCCGGTGCGCGTGTCGATGCGCAGGATTTCGCCTTCGTTGATGAAAAGCGGCACGCGGACGACGGCGCCCGTCTCGAGCTTCGCGGACTTCTGTCCGCCCGTTGCGGTGTCGCCCCGCAGCCCCGGATCCGTTTCGATCACCTTCAGATCGACATGCGCGGGCGGCGTGACCTGCAGCGGCACGCCGTTCCAAAGGGTCACGATGCAAGTGACGCCATCCTTCATCCACTGCGCACCGTCGCCTACCGCTGCCTTGCCGGCCGTGTGCTGCTCGAAGGTTTCCGGCACCATGAAATGCCAGAAGTCGCCGTCCGCGTAGAGATACTGCATGTCGACGTCGACGACGTCCGCGCCCTCGAGCGTGTCGCCCGACTTGAACGTGCGCTCGATGACGCGGCCCGTCTTCAAGTTGCGGACCTTCACGCGGTTGAAGGCCTGGCCCTTACCCGGCTTCACGAATTCGTTCTCGACGATCGCGTAGGGGTCGCCATCGAGGAGAACCTTGACGCCCGACCTGAGTTCGCTGGTGCTGTAGCTCGACATGATTTCGATGCTCGTGGCTTAAGAAACTGACGCCGCGTTCCGATTCTGTGACGAGCCGCATGGCCCGTACAGGGGCGTCCAAAAAAAGGCCGCGTATGATAGCTGCAAGACCTCTTTCAGGCCAGCATCCGCAGGTCCGCCCGCTGCGGAGCGCCGCGGAGGGGGTGCTACAATCCGCCGCCCTTTTTTCGAGCCCCAAAGAGCCCCCGAGGAGCGAATCTTGAGCGACGCCGGCGCCGTGCCCATGATCGTCATGACGCGCAGCCAGGACCACGTCGAGGCCGTGAACAGCACGCTGCGCAACGCCGGCCATCCCGCCCATTGCACCTGGATCTCGGACCTGAGGGATCTCTCGGACGCGCTCACACAGATCAATCCCGAACTCCTCGTCTGCTTCAGCGAAGAGCAGGGCATCGATCTTGCGACGATCATGAAGATCCGCAACCAGTTCGGCCCCGAAGTCCCGGTGCTTATCGTGCGCACGCGCGTCGACGAGGAAGTGATCGCCGAGTCGATGCGGGCCGGCGCCCAGGATGTCATCTCGCTCGCCAACCGCAGTCGCCTGCAGTCGGTCGTCACGCGGGAGCTCAGGGCGTTCCGGCTCGAGCGCGCGCTCAACGCGACGCTGAATTCCGCGCGGGAGTACAAGCAGCAGCTGCAGACTTTGATGACGGGATCGGCGGACGCCATCGCGCACGTCGCCGACGGTATCGTCGTCGACGCGAATCCCGCCTGGCTCGAGCTCTTCGGATTTTCCGACGCAGAGAGCCTCGTCGGCCAGCCGCTGATGGACCTCTTCGATGCCGATCGCCAGGCCGCACTCAAGGGCGCGCTGGTCGCGACGATGCAGGGCAAGTGGAGCGATCACACTCTGCGCATGAACGCCCAGCTCACGGACGGCTCGCTCCTCGCACTGGAACTGACGCTCGATCGCTCGGAGTTCGACGGCGAAGCTTGCGTGCGCCTGTGCGTGCCAACGCGCAAGGACAACGACCACGCGCTCGAGCAGCAACTGCAGGAAGCCGTGCGTACGGATCCGTCGACCGGATTCCTGCATCGCAAGTATTTCATCGATGCCGCGCGCGGCCGGCTGCAGCAGCCGGTCAAGGGCGGCGTGCGCTATGTCGCTTACCTGAAGCCGGACAAGTTCGCGGCCATTCAGGCCGACATCGGCATCATGGCGAGCGAGGACTTCCTGGTCGCGTTCGCAGAGCTCCTGCGCGATCAGCTGCAACCGAACGACATCGCCGGGCGCTTCGGCGGCAACAGTTTCGCGGCGCTCCTGCAGCGCGGCACGACGCGCGACGTCGAAGCCTGGGCAGAGCACGTCGTGCAGAAGATCGGGGCGAATACCTTCCTCATCGCGGACAAGTCGCTGACTGCAACATGCACGGTGGGCCTTGGCATGCTGCCCTCGACGAACGCGGATCTTGGGTCGGCGCTGAGCGACGCGGCGGCCGCGAACCGGCGCGGACGGGACCAGGGCGGCAACCAGTACTACGTCGTCGACAAGTCGGACACCGACACGCGCGTGCAGGCCTACGACAAGATCTGGGTGAAGCACATCAAGTCGGCGCTCATGGAGAACCGCTTCCGGCTCGTGCAGCAGCCGATCGCGAGCCTGCAGGGCGACGACAAGAGCATGTTCGACGTGCTGGTGCGCATGCTCGACGAGCAGCAGCAAGGAAGTGCTGCCGTCGGAATTCATGGCCGGCAGCCGAACGCAACGACCTGCTCAAGAACATCGATCGCTGGGTGGTCGGGCGCCTCGATGTCCTTCTGCGCGGCCCGCAAGCCGAGCTGCACTCTTCGTGCGCCTCTCGAAGGACACGTGTCATCGACCGCTCGCTCGCGACCTGGCTCAAGCAATCAGCTGAAGGCGAGCAAAGTCGAGCCGGCGCGCATCTGTTTCCAGGTGACCGAGGAGATCGGCGACGCAGTACTCAACCAGACGCGCGAGCATGCTCGAGACGCTCAAGCCGATGGGCTTTCGCCTGGCGCTCGAGCACCTCGGCGCCGGGCGCGATCCGGTTTCGCTCCTCGAGAACCTGGTGCCGTCGACTTCGTGAAGATCGACGGCACGCTGATGCAGGGACTCGCGAGCAATCCGAATCCTGCAGCAGAAAGTGAAGGTCCTGGTGGATGGCGGCCAAGCGCAAGAAGATCGAGACGATCGCCGAGCGCGTCGAGGACGCCAACACGATGGCCGTGCTCTGGCAGCTCGGCATTGAATTCATCCAGGGCTACTTCGTCAACGCGCCCGAAGAGGTCGTGCTGAAGGCCGACCGGTAATCAGGTACCGGGATTGGAATACTGGGGATTTGAGCCACGCGATTCGCCCAAATCCCCAGTATTCCAATCCCGGTACCTGATTATTCGACTTCCAGGCGGTCGACGGTGCGCCAGCCACGCGGCAGCAGCCGACCGCGCTGCGCGCGCTGCCCGCGGTAGTCCTTGAGGTCGTTCCAGGTGAGCGTCATCTGGCGCTCGCCGCGCACGACGACGAGTTTCTGTTCCGTCGTCACCACCGCCATGCCGGTCAGGAAGTCTTCGCGCGACGCCGACTTTCTTGCTGGAAATGTCGAACAGCTTGTTGCCCTTGCCGCGCGGGAGTTCGGGCACGTCCTTCACCGGGAACACCAGTAGTTTGCCGACCCTCGGAGGTCACGACCGCGACCAGTGCGATCATCGCCGGGCACGGGCGCCGGCGGCAGCACCGCGCGCCGTCCGGAACGTTGCAGCAGCGTCTTGCCCGCCTCTTGCGCCCATGCTTTCCTTGAGGCGCACCGTGAAGCCGTAGCCGGCATCGCTCGCGACCAGCCACAGATCCTCGGGCTCGCCGATCATCACGCCGCGCCACTTGGCGCCATCCGGCGGATCGACGCGCGACGGACAGCGGTTCGCCGAGTCCGCGCGCCGACGGCAGCGAGTGCGCGACGAGGCTGTAAGCGCGGCCCGTGCGAATCGAGGAACACCGCCTGCTGCACGCTGCGACCCTTGGCGCGCGTGCTGATACTCATCGCCCGTCTTGTACGTGAGCGTGCGCGGATCGATCTCGTGGCCCTTGGCCGAGCGCACGAAGCCGCCCTTCGAAAGCACGATCGTCGCCGGCTCGTTCGCGACGAGCTCGGTCTCGTCGATGGCCTGCGCCGCTTCGCGCTCGACGATCTTCGTGCGGCGGTCGTCGCCGTACTTCTCGGCGTCGGCTTCGATCTCGCTGGCGATGAGCTTCTTGAGCTTCGCCTTCGACTTGAGGATGCCCTCGAGCTCCTCGCGTCTCCTCGGCGAGCTCCTTCTGCTCGTCGCGGATCTTCATCTCTTCGAGCTTGGCGAGGTGGCGCAGCTTGGTTTCGAGAATCGCCTCGGCCTGGATCTCGGTGAGCTTGAAGCGCTTCATGAGCACGGGCTTCGGCTCGTCCTCGCGGCGGATGATGCGGATCACCTCGTCGAGATTCAGATACGCGGCCAGCAAGCCATCGAGGATGTGCAGGCGCGCCTGCGACCTTGTCGAGGCGGAACTGCAGGCGGCGCGTGACGGTGGTGGTGCGGAACTCCAGCCACTCGTTCGAGCAGGTCGCGCAGGCCCATGACCTTGCGGCTTGCCCTCGAGCGTGATCACGTTGATGTTCACGCGATAGTTGCGCTCGAGATCCGTGGTCGCGAACAGGTGCGCCATCAGCTGCGTCGACGTCGACGCGGTTCTTGCGGCTCGATGACGATGCGGATCGCGTTCCTCGTGATCCGACTCGTCGCGGATGTCTTCGACCATCGGCAGCTTCTTCTCGCGCATCTGCGCGGCGATCTGCTCGATGATCTTGTTGCCCGAGACCTGGTACGGCAGCTCGGTGATGACGATGTCGTCGTCTTCTTCCTCGTACACGGCGCGCGCCTTGAAGCTGCCGTTGCCGGTGTTGTAGATCTCGAGCAGCTCGGAGCGCGGCGAGACGATCTCGCCGCCCGTCGGCAGATCCGGGCCCTTCACGTACTTCATGAGCGTGCGCGTCAGTCGCATCCGGCTCATCGAGCAGGTGGATGCAGGCCTGCGCGATCTCGCGCAGATTGTGCGGCGGGATGTCGGTCGACATGCCGACCGCGATGCCCTGCGTGCCGTTGAGCAGCACGTTCGGCAGGCGCGCCGGCAGGAACGCCGGCTCCTCCAGCGTGCCGTCGAAGTTCGGCTGCCAGTCGACCGTGCCGTCCGACGAGTTCGGACAGCAGCACCTCGGCGTAACGCGTGAGCTTGCGACTCCGTGTAGCGCATGGCCGCGAAGGACTTCGGATCGTCGGGCGAGCCCCAGTTGCCCTGGCCGTCGACGATCGGATAGCGATACGAGAAATCCTGCGCCATCAGCACCATGGCTTCGTAGCAGGCGGAATCGCCGTGCGGATGGAACTTGCCGATCACGTCGCCGACGGTGCGCGCGGACTTCTTGTGCTTCTGCGCCCGCCGACGAGGCCGAGCTCGCTCATCGCGTAGATGATGCGGCGCTGCACGGGCTTCAGGCCGTCGCGAGAGCGCCGGCAGCGCGCGATCGAGGATCACGTACATCGAATAGTCGAGGTACGCCTTCTCGGTGAAGGTGCGGAGCGGCTGCTTCTCGACGCCTTCGAAATTCAGTTCGTCTTGCATGTCTGATCCTCGTCAGGGGACGACTTCGGCGAGGTTGCCCTTCTCTTCCAGCCACTCGCGGCGGTCGGAGGCGCGCTTCTTCGCGAGCATCATGTCCATGAGCTGGTCGCTGTCGTCCTTGGCCGCGATGGTGAGCTGCACCAGGCGGCGCGTGCGCGGATCCATCGTGGTCTCGCGCAGCTGCGAAGGATTCATTTCGCCGAGACCCTTGAAGCGCGTGACCGACGGCTTGGCCTTGCGTCTTGCCTTCGTTCTCGATCTTCTTGAGCAGCGCGTCGCGCTCGGCATCGTCGAGCGCGTAGTAGACGTTCTTGCCGGCATCGATGCGATACAGCGGCGGCATGGCGACGAACACGTGGCCGTTGGCCACCAGCGGCCGGAAGTGCCGCAGGAACAGCGCGCACAGCAGCGTCGCGATGTGCAGGCCGTCGGAGTCCGCGTCCGCGAGGATGCAGATCTTGTGATAGCGCAGTCCGCGACAGATCGCTCGTGCCCGGGTCGATGCCCATGGCCACGCGAGATGTCGTGCACTTCCTGCGAGGCAGTTGATCTCGCCCACCGACACTTCCCAGGTGTTCAGGATCTTGCCGCGCAACGGCATGATGGCCTGCGTCTCGCGATCGCGCGCCTGCTTGGCGGAGCCGCCGGCCGAATCGCCTTCGACCAGGAACAGCTCGGAGTGTTTCGGATCCTGGTTGGTGCAGTCGGCGAGCTTTCCCGGGCAGCGCGGGGCCCGCGGTGACGCGCTTGCGCTTGCACCTGCTGCGCGGCCTTGGTGCGCTCCTGCGCATTCTCGATGGCGAACTGCGCGATGCGCTCGCCGGCATCCGGATGCTGGTTGAGCCACAGCGACGAGCGAGTCGTGCACGAAGCTCTCGACGAGCGCGGCCGCATCGCGCGAGGCGAGCCGCTCCTTCATCTGGCCGGCGAACTGCGGCTCCTGGATCTTGATCGACAGCACGAAGCAGCACTTGTCGAAGATGTCCTCGGGCGTGAGCTTGAGTGCCGCGCGGCACGAGATTGCGGAACTCGCAGAACTCGCGCACCGCGCCCGGCGACACCGGCGCGCAGGCCGTTGACGTGCGTGCCGCCTTCGGCGGTCGGAATCAGATTGACGTAGCTCTCGCCCATCGCGCGTTCGCGCGTTCGGCGTCCACACCAGCGCGTACTCGACGACGTTGACCTTCGCCTGGTCGTTCTTCGCGAAGATGGGCTCGGCCGGCAGCGCGTCTTCCTTGCCGATCTCTTCCTTCAGATACGCGGCGAGATCGCCGGTGAAGAACCACTCGTCCTTCTCGCTTGGTCGCCTCGTTCTCGAACGTGATCTTGAGGCCCGGGCACAGCACGGCCTTGGCCTTCAGCACGTGCTTGAGCTGCGGCACGGAGAACTTGTCGGAGTCGAAGAACTTCGGATCGGGCCAGAAGCGCACCGTGGTGCCGGTGTTGCGCTGGCCGACGCTGCCGACCACTTCGAGCTTCGAGGAGACTTTGCCGTCCTTGAAGCTGATGTTGTATTCCTTGCCGTTGCGCTTGATCCAGCACTCGAGCTGCTTCGACAGCGCATTCACGACCGAGACGCCGACGCCGTGCAGGCCGCCGGAGACTTCGTAGTTCTTGTCGTTGAATTTTCCGCCGGCGTGCAGGCGCGTGAGGATCAGCTCGACGCCGCTCACCTTCTCCTTCGGGATGGATGTCGACCGGCATGCCGCGGCCGTCGTCCGCGACCGACAAGCGAGTTGTCCTTGTAGCAGCGTGACGTTGATTTCCTTGGCAGTGGCCGGCGAGCGCCTCATCGACGCGGTTGTCGACGACTTCGTGCGCGAGATGGTTCGGGCCGGCTGGTGTCGGTGTACATGCCCGGGCGGCGGCGCACGGGCTCGAGACCGGACAGGACTTCGATATCGGATGCGGTGTAGGACTGGGAGTTCGCCACTATTGGATCACTTTGGACGGATCACTTCGCGAAAAGGCGCGCCCGGGGGAGAAGCGCGGCGCGATTCTACAGGCGGGGTACGCGCGCCGAAAGGGTGTTGCTCAATCGAGATCGGCGAGCAACGACGCGACGGACGGCTTTGGCACCGGATCGAGCGCATGCGAGTACGCCGGATGATCGATTCCGATGGCGAGGGCGGCACCCCCGCGAAGCTCAACCTTGCTCTCGGGAGTCAGCTCGAAGCGCAGGAAGTGCACCGCCGAGGTCTTCTCCGCATTTTCGCGCTCGAGGTCTTCGTCGGCGATGGCATAGACCCTCGGAAGGCGACCGATCGCCACCCAACAACGGTCCTCGATTCCTTTCAGCCGTGCGAGCGCGGCAGCGCGCTCGACGGAATCCGGGTACTCGATCATGAACGTCACCTTCCAGTTGCTGCCGTCCGGAATGAGCGGGTTGTAGGCAGCCAGCTCGTCATCAATGCCTGCGGGTTCGAACATGCGTTCGACCCGCAGCATCTCCTGAATCTGGTAGTGGATGGTCAGGCGATCCTCGAAGCACCAGGTCGTATGCGGACCGACCTGCAACGTGCGCGGCTTCTTATGCGCAATGACCTTCTCGCGCCAGGCAGCGCGCTCGCGCGCGTATCGCTCGAGGGGCAGGAGGTCGTTGTGTGTCACCGGCCGCATGCGGTCGCCCGTCCTAGATGCCGTAGGCCTGCCGCAGCAGCGCCAGAGGGTGCTCCGGTGCACGCGGCTCCTTCAGTCCGGACTCGATCTGGTGTCCCGCCATCGGGCAATCGCTCGAGTAGTGATCGGTGACCGAGGATTGCACTTTCTGCATGACCGGCCGGCCAATCTTCATCGATGTTGCGCGGTACTCCTTTTTCACCGCATAGGTGCCATTGTGCCCCGAGCAGCGCTCAATGGGTTCGACCGTCGTGCCCGGAATCAGCGCAAGCACGTCACGTGTCTTGAGTCCCATGTTCTGCACGCGCAGGTGGCAAGAGACGTGATAGGAGATGCGGCCGAGGTCCTTCGTGAAATCTGTCCGCAGCAGCCCCGCCTTGTGGCGGAGCCAGAAGTACTCGAACGGATCGAAGATCGCATTCTGGACCTTGCGCACGTCTGGGTCGTCCGGGAACAGGAGCGGCAGCTCCTGCTTGTACATCAACACGCAGGAGGGAATCGGCGCGACGATGTCGTAGCCCGCATCGACCATTGCCGAGAGCGCCGGAACATTCGTCTCCTTGAGCTTTGCGACGCCCGCCAGATCACCGAGTTCGAGCTTTGGCATGCCGCAGCACTTCTCGTCAACCGCGACGGTGACCGCGATGCCATTGTGTTTCAGCAGGGCCGCCAGGTCCGTCACGAGCTGAGGGTCGTTCCGGTTGCCGTAGCAGGTGACGAAGATTGCGACCTTGCCCTTCGTATCGGCCGTCGACTGCACGACCGCGTCCGGGGAATCTCCCGTAAATTGCTTGCGAAACGTGCGGCTGTGGTATTTCGGAACGGGCGCCGTTCGATCGACGCCCAGCGTCTTTTCGAGGAGCACACGACCGATACCGCTCTGATTCGTCGCGTTCACGATCTGGCTCACGACCGGAATGCCCGCGATGCGGCCGACGACGTCGGTCGCGCTCAGAATCTTGTCGCGTCGGCGCGTTTCGCCGTCCCTGAATTGAACGGCTTTGGCGCGCAGCATGAGGTGCGGAAAATCGACGTTCCAGGGATGCGGCGGTACATACGGACACTTCGTCATGTAGCACATGTCGCAGAGATAGCAGTGCTCCACAACCTTGCCGAAGTCGCCCTTCGCGACCTCCGCCACTTCACCGGCAGCCGTGGCATCGACCAGGTCGAAGAGGGTCGGAAAGGAGTTGCACAGGCTGAAGCAGCGCCGGCAGCCGTGACAGATGTCGAAGACGCGCTCGAGTTCCTTCTCGAGGGCGGCGTGCTCGTAAAAGGTCGCCGACTGCCAGTCGATCGGATGACGCGTGGGCGCCTCGAGGCTCCCTTCGCGATCCGCAGCGAGTCGTCGGTCTTTGACGCCCGAATCCTGGGCCAAATCTCACCTCGGCAAATGCACTGACAAGTTACCCAACCGTAGCTGGGGACAGACCGGAGGTCTGTCCCCAGACAGGTAACCCGAAGTCAGCGAAACTCGGACGTCAGAGTGCGTCGAGCGCCTTCTGGAAGCGATTCGCGTGCGACCGTTCGGCCTTCGCGAGCGTCTCGAACCAGTCGGCGATCTCGCCGAAGCCTTCTTCGCGAGCCGACTTCGCCATGCCGGGATACATGTCCGTGTACTCGTGGGTCTCACCCGCGATGGCAGCCTTGAGGTTCAGCGAGGTGCTGCCGATCGGCAGGCCCGTCGCCGGATCGCCCACCTGCTCGAGATATTCGAGGTGGCCGTGCGCATGGCCGGTCTCCCCTTCCGCTGTCGAACGGAACACCGCCGACACGTCGTTGAAACCCTCGACATCGGCCTTGGCTGCGAAATACAGGTAGCGCCGATTCGCCTGGGTCTCGCCGGCAAACGCGTCCTTCAGATTCTTTTCGGTCTTGCTGCCTTTCAGGTTCACGGGCCAGTCCTCCAACAAATGAGAGTGAATCGCGTTTAGAATGATTCTAACGAGCGCCGAAAATCTAGTCGCCGACCTCTACGATGTCAACAGCGCCGGCGCACTTCGCCCGCGATGTTTTCGCGCCATCCGCCGCCATGCGAGCCGCGTTGATTCTCGCGACGCCGCTCAGTAACGTTGCGCCCGCCCTTCGCAGCCAGACGTCGTTCGCATGTCCGCCAGAAAATCTTCGAATTCACCCGACTTCGAGCAGACCCTGAAAGAGCTGGAGACGCTGGTCGAGCGGCTCGAACGTGGCGAGTTGCCGCTCGAGGAGGCGCTTAAGCAGTTCGAACGCGGCGTCGAACTTACCGCTACCTGCCAGGCCGCACTGAAGAATGCGGAGCAGAAGGTGGAGATCCTCCTGAAGAAATCGGGAGCCGGTGAAGTCGCGCAGTTCGAGCCTGGCGATCCTGACGAAGACGACGCCGCGCCTTGAGCCCGCTCGTTGCCGCGGATTTTTCCGCCCACGCTGCCGCCTGCCAGGCGCGTATCGAACAGGTGCTCGATCGCTGGCTGCCCCTGCCGACGACCGAACCGACACGCCTGCACCAGGCGCTCCGCTACAGCGTCCTCGGCTCCGGAAAGCGTCTGCGGCCAACGCTCGTCTACACCACCGGCGCCGTGCTCGGCGTCACTTTCGCAGAACTCGATGGACCGGCCGCCGCGGTCGAACTCATCCATGCGTATTCGCTCGTCCACGATGATTTGCCCGCGATGGATGACGATGACCTGAGACGCGGCCGGCCGACCTGTCACCGTGCCTTTGATGAAGCGACAGCAATCCTGGTGGGCGACGTCCTGCAGGTGCTCGCCTTCAAGATTCTCGCGAGCGACAAGTCGATGCGCGTCGATGCCGAATCGCGCACACAGATGATCGACGTGCTGGCTGATGCCAGCGGCACTACCGGCATGGCAGGCGGCCAGGCGATCGATCTGGCCGCGGTCGGACGCAAGCTCACCATCGCGGAGCTCGAGGCCATGCATAAGCTCAAGACAGGCGCGCTTATCGAAGCGAGCGTGCGCCTTGCCATGCTCGCCTCACGCGGCCTCGACACGCGCCGGTCGGATGCGCTCGGCCGGTTTGCGGCGCATGTCGGGCTCGCCTTTCAGATTCAGGACGACATCCTCGACGTCGAAGGCGATCCGAACGTGCTCGGCAAGGCCATCGGCGCGGACAGCGCCCGTGACAAGCCAACATATCCGAGCATCGTCGGCATGTCGGCCGCGAAGCGGCGGGCGCAGGATCTGTGTCGTGCAGCGATCAACGATCTGGCGGCATTTGACAGTTGCTGCGGATCCGCTGCGCGACCTTGCGCGCTTCGTCGTCGAGCGCAGCAACTAGAGTAAACTTCCCGCCCATCATGGCACTCGCCGACGACTATCCGCTGCTCGCCGCGATCCAGTCCCCGGCCGACGTGCGCAAGCTCGAGAATCGCGAGCTGCAGCCGCTGGTCGACGAGCTGCGCCGCTACCTCATCCAGACGGTCAGCACTATGGGTGGGCATTTTGCGGCCGGGCTCGGCACCGTCGAGCTGACCGTCGCCCTGCACCACGTGTTCGATACGCCGCATGACCGGCTCGTCTGGGATGTCGGGCACCAGGCGTATCCGCACAAGGTGCTCACGGGCCGGCGCGACCGCCTGCAGACGATCAAGCAGCGCGGCGGCCTTGCACCGTTTCCCTCGCGTGCGGAGAGCGTCTACGACACTTTCGGCGTCGGCCACTCGAGCACTTCGATCAGCGCGGCACTCGGCATGGCGATCGGCGCGGCGCGTGCAGGCGAGGAGCGGCGCGTGGTCGCGGTGATCGGTGACGGCGCCGTCACCGCCGGCATGGCGTTCGAAGCGCTCAATCACGTCGGCAGCCTCGACGTGAACCTGCTCGTGATCCTGAACGACAACGACATGTCGATCTCGGAGAACGTCGGCGCGATGTCGAACTACTTCGCCAAGCTCCTCTCCGGCAAGTTCTATGCATCGATCTGCGTGAAGGCGGCAAGAAGGTGCTGCGCCGGATGCCGACGGTCTGGGAACTCGCGCGCCGTTCCGAGGAGCACATGAAGGGCATGGTGCTGCCCGGCACGATGTTCGAGGAAATGGGGCTTCAACTACATCGGTCCGATCGACGGTCACGACCTCAAGGCGCTGGTGAAGACGCTGAAGAACCTGCGCGACCTCAAGGGTCCGCAGTTCCTGCACATCGTCACGCGCAAGGGCAAAGGCTATCGCGCCCGCCGAAGCCGACCCGATCAAGTGGCATGGGCCGGGCCCCTTCGATCCGCTCAGCGGGCACGATCTATCAAGGAAAAGTCGAGCGGCCCGAGCTACTCGCCAGGTGTTCGGCCAGTGGCTCTGCGACATGGCGGCACTCGACCCGCGCATCGTCGCGATCACGCCGGCCATGCGCGAAGGCTCGGGACTCGTGGAGTTCGAGAAACGATTTCCCGAACGCTACTTCGATGTCGGCATCGCCGAACAACATGCCGTTACGCTCGCGGCGGGACTCGCCTGCGAGGGCGCGAAGCCGGTCGTCGCGATCTACTCCACGTTCCTGCAGCGCGGCTACGATCAGCTGATCCACGACGTGGCGCTGCAGAACCTGCCGGTCGTCTTTGCGCTCGATCGCGGCGGGCCTCGTCGGCGGCGACGGCGCAACGCACCAGGGCGCCTTCGATCTGAGCTTTCTGCGTTGCGTGCCGAACATGGTCGTCATGGCGCCGGCCGACGAGAACGAATGCCGGCAGATGCTGTTCACCGCGACGACCCTGGCGCAGCCGGCCGCTGTGCGCTATCCGCGCGGCCAGGGACCGGGCGTCGCGCAGGTCGAGCGAACATGAAGCCGCTGCCGATTGGCAAGGCGCAGCTGCGGCGCGACCGGCGGCTCCGGCCTTGCGCTGCTCGCCTTCGGCACGATGGTCGCGCCCGCGGAACAGATCGGCGAGCGGCTGGACGCAACCCTGGTCAACATGCGATTCGTCAAGCCGCTCGACGTCGAGCTCCTGCGCCAGGCTCGCCACGACCATGAGGCCCTCGTCACACTCGAGGAAAATGTGGTCGCCGGCGGCGCCGGCAGCGCGGTTGCCGAAGCGCTCGCCGCCGAAGACCTGTTGCGCCCCATCCTGCACCTCGGCATTGCGGACCGTTTCATCGAGCACGGATCGCGCGATGATTGTCTGGCCGCCGCAGGGCTCGATTTCGGGAGCCTCGTCGAAAGCGTCGCAACCTGGTGGCGCCCGGACGGGCGTGTGGTTCCCGCAAAGGCCTGACGTGGCGCAATGCATCGCCGCGCCGACAGGTTCCCCCAAACAAACCCCTAATAAGAGGTATCTTCTGAGCGAAGGACATAAGGCCCGGGCGCCTTGGTTTTTTGCAGCCCCCTGTGATTAGATGCTGCCGCCCCCATGTTTTCCGATCCCGCTTGCAGGGGCAGCGACGAGACAGCGCTTCCATGAACGACGATGCCATAGACATGCCGATCGAGGACGTCCAGGGCCGCGCGGACACGCGGCAGATTCCCATCAACAAGGTCGGGATCAAGGACATCTTTCACCCGGTGCGGGTGAAGGACCGCTCGGGCGGCGAGCAGCACACGATCGCGAACTTCAACATGTACGTGAATCTGCCCCACAACTTCAAGGGCACGCACATGTCGCGCTTCGTCGAGATCCTGCACCACGAACGCGAGATCTGCGTCGACGTCGTTCAGGACATGCTCGAGGAGATGACGTCCCGCCTCGATGCGGATTCCGGCCACATCGAAATGTCGTTCCCGTACTTCGTCATGAAGAAGGCGCCAGTGTCGGGCGTCGAGAGCCTGATGGACTACAAGGCGACGCTGATCGGCGAGAGGAGCGGCGGCAGGACACAGATGTGGATCAAGGTCGTGGTGGCCGTCACGAGCCTCTGCCCGTGCTCGAAGAGCATTTCAAACTACGGGGCGCACAACCAGCGCTCGCACATCACGATCACCGCGAAGATCGCCGAGCACATCTGGATGGAAGAGTTGATCGAGATGGCGGAAAGCGAAGGGTCGTGCGAGCTCTATGGAATCCTGAAGCGCGCGGACGAGAAATACGTTACCGAGCGCGCCTACGACAATCCGAAGTTCGTGGAAGACATCGTGCGCGACGTTGCAGTACGCCTGAACGCCGAGCCGCGTGTGCGGGCCTATCGTCATTGAGTCGGAAAACTTCGAGTCGATCCACAACCACTCGGCCTACGCCCTCATCGAGCGCGATAAGGACGCCTGAACTTTCAGTTGGTCGTGGTGTTGAAGGCGTTCGCGTTCGCGCTCGCGGCGGCGTTGCGGGACGGATCGGTGCCCTGCAGCCGCGAGATGAGGCTGCGCAGGAAGACCTTGTTGAAGTGCAGCTGGCAGGATGGCGAAACCTGCTCGAGCAGCGTCGAACTCACCTTCATCACGCTCATCGGACCGTCGGCCTTGATGGTCGCGGTGCGCTTTGCACCACGCACGTAACTCGTTTCCCCGAAACAGTCGCCGCTCTCGAGGCGCCCGAGTATCTTGGCGTGACGCTGCACGGACACCGCTCCTGAAACGATGATGTAGAAGCGATCGTCCATCTCGCCTTCCTTGACGATGTCCTCCCCCTCCTTGTAATCCTGCCAGCTCGAGGCGCGCAGCACTTCCATGATCTCGGCGTGCGAGAAGTCGTGGAAGAACTTCAGGCGCCTCAAGAGGCTGAACTGCTCCTGCTCCGCAATCTTGTCCTGCTGGGCGCGCAGGCGCTGATGGGCACGCGTCAGTTCCGCCGCGAAGTCGAGGCCCGCCTTGTAGCGCTTGGCCGGATCTTTCTGCAGCGCCACTGCGACGACCGCTTCGAGATCTTCGGTAATTTCCTCGCGCAGCGTGTGGATCGGCGGCGGCGTGGCGTACACGATCTGGTGCAGGAGCTTGGTCAGGTTGCCCGCGCGGAAAGGGCGAAACCCAGTGAGGAGTTCGTACATCACGGCGCCGAGCGCGTAGATATCGGAGCGATTGGTGATCTCCGCGGACTGCACCTGCTCGGGCGCCATGTATGAGGGACTGCCCGCGATACCTTCGATGCGCGAGATCTCGGAATCCGCGACGAGCGCGATGCCGAAATCGATGATGCGCACGTCGCTGTCCATCGTGAGCATGATGTTCGACGGCTTGATGTCGCGGTGGATCACGCCCCGGCTGTGCGAGTAGTGCAGGGCCTTCGCGCACTTGAACATGATCTCGACGACGTCGTCGACCGGCAGCAGATTGTCCGGCCGGCAGTAAGCGGCGAGCGTCCGCGCGCCGTGCACGTGCTCGGTCACGATATAGCAGTGGCCGTTCTCTTCGCCGGCATCGTAGATCGGCAGGATGTTCGGATGCTGCAGCATGCCGACCATGTGGGCTTCCGAAAGGAACATCTTGCGGGCGACCTTGGAGCGCGTTTCATCGCCCCCCGCGTCCATGTTGTAGACCTTGATCGCGACGTCGCGCCCGTAATACGGGTCGTGCGACAGATAGACAATACCGGTGCTGCCCCGCCCGACCTCGTTGATGATCGAGTACTTGCCGATCTTGTCGGGCACCACGCGCGCGGGTGCGGACGAGCTTTGCGCGATCAGGTTACGAATGACTGCTACTCACAACGAGGTCGCGGGGTTCGCCGGGATGCTTGAGGGGCGCCCGACCCGCTAGATTGGCCGGCAGAATACGTATACACGTGGCGTCGCTTCTGTGACGCAACTCCCGGATCACCTGCCGATCGTGAAGCCCGTGACTCGCGAGCGCATGCCCAGCGCTCGCCGGGCCTGTTCGCAGCGCAAAACTGTGAAGTCGATGTGAGAGATTCGGCGCCGGTCGGCGCGCCGGATCGTCAGGTCGCGAAATGATCGTAGCCGGAGCGCCCGGGCGTCACGATGGCATTGCCGGCGACGAAATCGACCTCGCCGCTGTCAGTGACCAAGCCCACGTCGCAGTACGGCCACTGGCTGGCTGGCACCCGGTCGGCGAGTTGACCTAGCCGCTCGGCCGGCACGGTAAAGCAAAGCTCGTAGTCATCACCGCCCGTCAATGCAAACTCTTGCGCCACTTCGGGCCCAGCGCACTCCAGAAGATCCGGCGAGAGCGGCAATCGTGCGGTGTCGATGCGGGCACCGCAGCCGCTGGCGCGGACCAGTTTCGCAATGTCGGCCGCGACGCCGTCGGAGATGTCGATCGCCGCTGATGCTATGCCGAGCAGCCGTCCGCCGAGTTCGAGCCGCGGCTCCGGATAAAGGAATCGGCGCACGAGACGCTGGCGGGCAGTGGGCGAACCGGTATCGAGGCGGGATTCGAGGACTGCGAGACCCGCGGCGCCATCACCGACCGTGCCGCTCACGAAAACGTGGTCACCGGGCGCCGCACCCGAGCGTGCGAGGTAGCTGCCGCTTTCCGCGACACCGAGCAACGTGAGCGTGACAGTGAGCGGACCGGCGGTGGTATCGCCGCCGACGAGAGCGACGTCGTGGCGGCGCGCGAGTTCATCGAGACCTGCGGCGAATTCGGCGAGCCACTGCTCATCCGCCGCCGGCATCGTCAACGCGAGCATCGCCCAGGCCGGTTTCGCGCCCATGGCCGCAAGATCGCTCAGGTTCACGGCGAGCACGCGATGACCGATGGATCGCGGCGCGCAACCCGTCGGGAAATGAATCGCCTCAACCAGTGTGTCCATCGCGGCAACGAGGCGCTTGCCTGCCGGCACAGAGAGCACTGCGGCGTCGTCGCCGACGCCGAGGACGACATCCGGCCTGCGTGCGCCAAGCGCGCGGAAATACCGATCGATCAGTTCGAATTCGCCGAGCGGCATGGGAGCGCAGCCTTGCCGTCAACCCGCGGCGGTACCACCGGTTTCCGCGGTCCGCAGGCGCCGCGCCAGGCGATCGAGCACCGCATTCACGTACTTGTGCCCATCGGTCGCACCGAAACGTTTCGCAAGTCCGACGCCCTCCGTGATGACAACCCGAAACGGCACGTCGGGCCGGTGCACGAGTTCATAGGCCCCGATGAGAAGGATTGCGTGCTCGAGCGGATCGAGACCCGCCGCCGGCCGGTCGAGGTCCGTGGCCAGTTCCCGATCGAAATCCGCCGCGCCCTGCACTACTTCGCGAACGAGTTCCTCAAAATACTTCTGGTCTGCGCGCTCCATGTCTTCATCGGCGCGGAACTGGATGCAAAGGTCCTGCCACGGTGCCGCGTTCATCTGCCACTGGTAGAGAGCCTGCATCGCGAGCTTGCGCGCGACCGCGCGGGCGCGGCTTTGAGCGCCAGGAATGCGACGTTCAGCCATGGCCTAGACGTCCAGCCGGCGCAGGAGATTCGCGAGCTCGAGCGCGGCGAGTGCCGCATCGGCGCCCTTGTTGCCGGACTTGCCGCCGGCGCGATCGATGGCCTGCTCGACCGTATCGACCGTCAGCACGCCGAAGCCTACCGGCACGCCGGTATCGCTCGCGACGCGGGCGATGCCGCTCGCGCATTCCCCGGCAACATACTGAAAGTGCGGTGTATCCCCGCGCACCACCGCGCCGAGCGCGACGATCGCATCGTAGCGGCGACTCACCGCGAGCTTGCGCACGACCGGCGGCATCTCGAACGCACCCGGCACGCGGACGATGTCGATCTGCGCATCGCTCGCGCCGTGCCGGCGAAGCGCATCGATCGCGCCCTTCACTAGCCGGTCGACGACGAAGTCATTGAAGCGCGAGGCGACGATCGCGAACTTGAGGTCGCGCGCCTGCAGATCGCCTTCGATGACGCGGATATTTTCCATGAATCTCGCCGCAGCGTGAATGGCGCGGAAGTATAACCGAGCGCCGCTGTCAGCTGTCGACGTACTCGACGATCTCGAGGTTGAAAGCGCCGATGCCATGCACCTGCACTGGCGCCGCCAGCACCCGCATGCGCGTGACGCCGAGATCCTGCAGGATCTGCGCGCCGATGCCGTACGTTCTGAGCACCTGGCCCTCGGCGCGTCCCGGCGTTGTGCGAGCCGGACCGAGCGCACGCACGGCCTCTACGAAATCGCGCGGCGACTCCGGCTGGCGCAGGATCACGATAGCCCCGTCGCCCTCCGCTGCGATACGTTTCATCGCGTCGCGCAAGGGGCGCCCGCGATCGCCCTGCACGCCGATGACATCGCGCAGCGTGTCGGTAACGTGCACGCGCACCAGCGGCGGGACCTTGCCGTCGAGACGACCGCGCACAAGTGCGACGTGCACATCGCGGTGGACGTGATCCTCGTAGCAGCACATGCGGAACTCGCCGAACTCGGTTTGCACGGTCTGATCCGAAATGCGCTCGACCGAACGCTCGGTGCGCAGGCGATAGCGGATCAGATCCTCGATCGTTCCCACTTTCAGCTTGTTGACGCGCGCGAACTCGAGGAGCTCGCCACCGCGCTTCATCGTGCCATCGTCGTTCACGATCTCGCAGAGGATGCCGGAATGCGTGCTGAAGCCCGCAAGGCGCACCAGATCGATCGTCGCTTCCGTGTGGCCGGCGCGGCAGAGCACGCCGCCCTCGCGTATAGCGCAGAGGAAAGATATGTCCAGGGCGGGCGAAGTCCTCCGGCCGCGAGACTGGATCGGCGAGCGCCCGTATTGTCTTGGCGCGATCGTGCGCCGAGATGCCCGTCGTCGTACCGTGCCGATAGTCGACGGAGATCGTGAACGCCGTCCGGTGGACCTCCGTGTTGTCCGGAACCATCGGCGGCAGTCGCAGCTGCTCGAGCCGCTCGCGCATCATCGGCTGGCAGATGATGCCGCTCGTGTGGCGGACGAAAAAGCCGACGGCCTCGGGCGTGACCGCTTCGCCCGCCATGATGAGGTCCGCTTCGTTCTCGCGATCCTCATCGTCCGTGACGATGACCATGCGGCCGCTGCGGATATCGCTCAGGATCTCGTCGGGGGTATTCATGGCTTGAATTGTGCCAGCCGGTCGAGGTATCGCGCGAGTTGATCGACTTCGATGTTCACGGAATCGCCCGTTTCGAGCGCGCCATGGGTGGTGACCGCGAGCGTATGGGGGATAAGGTTGACGCCGAATCGGCCACCCTCGACGTCATTGACCGTGAGGCTCACACCGTCAATGCAGATCGAGCCCTTGGGGGCGACATAACGGGCGAGCGCCGCGGGCAGCTCGAAATCGAGCCGGCTCGAGCGACCGTCGACGCGTCTTGCGATGAGCTTGCCGACGCCGTCGACATGACCGGATACGAGATGACCGCCCAGGGCGTCGCCGGCCCTGAGCGCCGGCTCGAGATTGACCCGCGCGCCGGCCGCGAGCTGGCCGAGCGTCGTGCAGTTCAGGGTTTCTTGCGACACGTCGGCGCAGAAACCATTCGCGATCGCGCGGGAGACCGTGAGGCAGACGCCCTGCACCGCCACGCTGTCGCCGAGCTGCAGACGAGCGGAATCGATCTCCTGCGCGTCGATGGCGAGCTCGATGTCGCCGCCGCGCGCAGTGACGCCCGCGACTCGCCCGATCGTTTGAACGATGCCCGTGAACAAGATGGCCTCCGGCCCGCTAGCGCGGCACGGCAATTATGCGCAGGTCGTCGCCGAAGCGCTGCAAATCGATGTAGCGCCACCGCGGACCATCATCGATGCGACCGATGGATGGTATTTGTGCAAGCGGCTGCGCATCCGGTCCCAGCATGCGCGGCGCGACGTAGAGCACGAGTTCATCCACGAGCCCCTGCGAAATGAAACTGCCCGCGAGCCGCGGCCCCGATTCCACCCAGACTTCATTGGCGCCGTGCTCAGCGAGCAGCGACAGCAGCGCTGCAAGGTCGATGCCCGTGGCCGCGAGCGGCAATTGCCGAACTCGGACACCCGCCTCGTGGAGAACCGGCGCGTGTGCCGCACCGACAAGAATCCAGCACTCGCCTGGCGGCGCAAGGATGCGTGCATTCGACGGCGTTCGTGCGCGACTATCCAGCACCACGCGCAATGGCTGACGCAGCTCCCCGTCGTCCGACGCTATGCGGACATCGAGGCGCGGGTCGTCGGCTATCACGGTGCCGACGCCGGTTACGATCACGGAACTGCGTGCACGCCAGCGTTGCACGTCCGCTCGCGCATCCTCGCCCGTGATCCAGCGGCTCGCTCCGTCCGGTAGTGCCGTACGGCCATCGAGCGTCATCGCGAGCTTGACCCGAATCCACGGCCGCCCCGTCCGATGGCGCTTGAAGAAGCCAGGATTGAGCGCCTCGGATTCGTTCGCGAGCAGGCCCGTTTCGACCTCAATGCCCGCTGCCCGCAACTTCCCGCTGCCGCGGCCGTCGACGCGGGGGTCTGGATCCTGGGACGCAGCGACCACTCTCGCGACGCCCGCGGCAATCAAAGCATCCGCGCAGGGAGGCGTGCGACCATGGTGACTGCAGGGTTCGAGCGTCACGTAGACAGTTGCGCCGCGAGCCCGGTCCCCGGCGTCCCTCAGCGCGAGAACTTCCGCATGCGGTTCGCCGGCGCGTCGGTGCCAGCCTTCGCCGATCACTTCTCCACCGCGCGCGATTACACTGCCAACGCGTGGATTGGGGTCCGTCGTCGCGAGGCCGCGCGCCGCCAGTGCGACCGCACGGCGCATGCAGGATTCGTCGAATGAGCTGAAGCCAGGCACCAATTTTCCCTTGTTATTTTCCCTTCTTGGGCGGCGGCTCCTGGTTTTCGGGCGCCGGCAGGAAGGAAAGCTGCTCATCACTCGCCTCACGACGGCGGCGGTGATGGCGCATACGTTCGATCTCGTCGCGAAACGCCTCGACATCCTGAAAGCGCCGATACACGGACGCGAAACGTACGAACGCGACCTCGTCGAGATGACGCAGCTCTTCCATCACAAGATCGCCTATCGTGCGCGCGTTGATTTCGCGCTCGCCCATGCTCCGCAGCTTGTGACAGATCCGCTGCACCGCCTCCTCGACCGCCTCCCTCGAGACTGGGCGCTTCTCGAGCGCCTTCAGCATGCCGGAGCGCAGCTTCGCTTCGTCGAAAGGTTCGCGGCTGTGATCGCTCTTGACGATCTGCGGCATCAGGAGCTCCGCGGTTTCGAAGGTCGTGAAGCGCTCCTCGCAGGAGAGACACTCGCGGCGACGGCGGATCTGGCGCCCTTCGCCGGCGAGGCGCGAATCGGTGACCTTGGTGTCCGCGTGACCGCAGAATGGACAGTGCATGCGTGCCGCCGCGGCGCCCGCGGCTCCTCAGCCGTAGACCGGGAAGCGCTTGCAGAGCGCGAGCACGTCGCTGCGCACACGTTCGATCACCTTGCCATCGCCCATGCGATCGAGCACGTCGGCAATCCACCCCGCGAGCGTCGTCACTTCCGCCGTGCCGAAGCCGCGGGTTGTGACCGCGGGCGTGCCCATGCGAAGTCCGCTTGTCACCGTCGGCGGCCGCGGATCATTCGGGACCGCATTCTTGTTCACGGTGATGTTGGCCGCGCCGAGTGCCGCGTCCGCGTCCTTGCCGGTGATGTTCTTCTCGATGAGGTCGACGAGGAACAGGTGATTGTCCGTGCCGCCGGACACGATCCGGTATCCGCGCGAGGACAGCGCCCGGCACATCGTGCGCGCGTTGTCGAGCGTGCGCTGCTGGTACGCCTTGAAGTCCGGCTGCAACGCTTCCAGGAAAGCGACTGCCTTGGCCGCGATCACGTGCATGAGGGGTCCGCCCTGCGTGCCCGGAAAGACCATCGAGTTCAACTTCTTCTGGATGTCCTCGTTCGCGCGCGCGAGGATCAGGCCGCCGCGCGGACCGCGCAGCGTCTTGTGCGTCGTCGTCGTCGTGACGTCGGCGATGTTCACCGGATTCGGATAGAGCCCCACCGCGACGAGTCCCGCGACGTGTGCCATGTCGACGACGAAGTAGGCACCGACCTCATCGGCGATCTTCCGGAAGCGCGGGAAGTCGATCACGCGTGAGTATGCGGAAAAGCCGGCGACTATCATTTTTGGCCGATGCTCGCGCGCCAGCCGCTCGACTTCGGTGTAGTCGATCTCGCCCGTTTTCGGATCGAGGCCGTACTGGATCGCGTTGAAGAGCTTGCCGGAGAAGTTCACCTTGGCGCCGTGCGTGAGATGACCGCCGTGCGCGAGGCTCATCCCGAGCATCGTTTCGCCGGGCTTGAGCAGCGCGAGGTACACCGCCGCGTTCGCCTGCGATCCCGAATGGGGCTGCACGTTCGCGTACGCCGCGCCGAAGAGTTTCTTCGCGCGATCGATCGCGAGCTGCTCCGCGACATCGACGAATTCGCAGCCGCCGTAGTAGCGCTTGCCGGGATAGCCCTCCGCGTACTTGTTCGTGAGAACTGAGCCCTGCACCGCGAGCACGCGCGGGCTTGTGTAGTTCTCCGAGGCGATGAGTTCGATGTGCTCTTCCTGGCGGCGGCGTTCGCCGGCGAGCGCGGCCTCGAGCTCGGGATCAAAATCGGCGACGGTCATTTCGCGGCTGAACATCGGCAGCAGTTCCTTCCGGGGTGCAAGCGTTAAGGGGCGGCGATTGTACCTTGCCGGCGGCGGAGGGGCTTGGCCGGACGGATGTCCTTTGGGCTCATCAGAAAACGCCGCTGCGCGGCCGTTGGCGAGCCGACAGCGCGCAGATCTCACCGCAACCCGACGCTGTCGGCTCGCCCGGTCGCGCAAGGCTTGCAGGAAATTTCGAGCGGTCGCCGCCGGAATTTCCTATGCACGTTTTCTCATGAGCCCAAAGGACATCCGTCCGGCCAAGCCCTGTACGATGCGAGTCAGGCGCTTTCGACGAACGACTTCACCACCCGGGTCCAGGCGCGGGCCAGATTGCGCCGGTTGTAGCCGCCGCCGCCCATGCCGAGGACGCGCCCGTGGCCGAACTCGTCGGCCAGCGCGCAGAGGCGTGCGGCGGCATGGGCATGCGCCTCCTCGGTGAAGCAGAGGTGCGTGATAGGGTCGCCCTCGAGGCTGTCCGCGCCGCATTGAAAGAGGATGAATTCGGGACGCTGCCCGCGCAGATACGTCTCGATGCGCTCCCAGGCGATGAGGAAATCCGCATCGGTCGCTCCAGGCGGAAGCGGCAAATTCAGTTTTGTCCCAACCGCCCGTCCGGTCCCCGTCTCCTCAGCAGCGCCCGTGCCCGGATAGAGGTAGCGTCCATCCTCGTGAATATCGGCGAAGCCGATGTCTGGATCGTCTTCGAAGCCGTAGAAAACGCCATCCCCGTGATGGGCGTCGATATCGACGTAACCGATGCGCCGCAAGCCGTGCTGGCGGCGCAGCGCTTCGGCCGCGATGCCGCAGTCATTGAAGACGCAAAAGCCGGCCGCGTGACTGCGGGATGCGTGATGCAGGCCCGCGATGGGAACGAACGCGCGGCGGCAGTCGCCCCGCATGATCGCCTCGACGGCAGTCAGCGTTGCACCGACCACGTTGCTTGCGGCCTCGAATACGCCGCGAAACGCCGGCGTGTCGCCGGCGTCGAGATAGCCCTGCCCCGTCGCGGATCGCTCGACGACGAGATCGACGTAACGTGGATTGTGGAAGAGCTCGAGTTCGTCGCGGGTCGCAGTTCTCGGGTCCAGCCACAGAAGCGAAGAGTCGAGGCCCTCCAGCCGCACTTCGCGCAGGAACACGTCGTGCCGATCGGGTCCGAACGGATGCCCCTCGCCAAATCCGTAGCGGGCGATCTTCTCCCCCACCACCAGGCCGACCTTCGAAGTCATGCCGGCGAGCGTAGCACAGGGTATTCGTGGGCCCTTTGCGGCCATGGCAGCGGGCTATAGCCGTGGACCATGGCCTTCGGGATAATGCGCGCCCCTTCGATCGACCCGGCGACGCACTAAAAGCTATGGCCCAGTTCATTTACACGATGAATCGGGTGGGCAAGGTTGTCCCACCGAAGCGCATCATCCTGCGCGACATTTCCTTAAGCTTCTTTCCCGGCGCCAAGATCGGCGTACTCGGCTTGAACGGCTCGGGCAAGTCCTCGCTCCTCAGGATCATGGCGGGCATCGACAAGGACATCGAGGGCGAAGCGCGCCCGCAGCCCGGCATCAAGGTCGGCTTCCTGCCGCAGGAGCCTGAGCTCGATCCCACGAAGAACGTTCGCAGCATCGTCGTCGAGGCGGTCGCCGAGACCCAAGCGCTCCTCGACCGCTTCAACGCGGTGAGCGATCGCATGGCGGAGCCCATGTCGGACGATGAAATGACGAAGCTCCTCGACGAACAGGCGGACCTGCAGGGAAAGATCGAGACGGTCAACGGCTGGGAGCTCGAACGCAAGCTCGAGATCGCTGCCGACGCGCTCCGCCTGCCGCCGTGGGAAGCGGAGATCGCGAAGCTCTCGGGCGGCGAGAAGCGCCGCGTGGCGCTCTGCCGTCTACTCCTCTCGCAGCCGGACATGCTGCTGCTTGACGAGCCGACCAACCACCTCGACGCGGAATCCGTCGCATGGCTCGAGCACTTCCTCGAGCAGTACCCGAGCACGGTGATCGCGGTGACGCACGACCGCTACTTCCTCGACAACGTCGCGGAGTGGATCCTCGAACTTGATCGCGGCCACGGCATTCCCTGGCACGGCAATTATTCCTCCTGGCTCGACCAGAAGAGCACGCGCCTCGAGCAGGAGGAGCGGCAGCAGGAGGCGCTGCAGAAGACCCTCAAGCGCGAGCTCGAATGGGTGCGCGCGAATCCGAAGGCGCGCCAGGCGAAGAGCAAGGCCCGTGTCGCGCGCTACGAGGAGCTCGCTTCGACGGAATTCCAGAGGCGCAATGAAACGAACGAAATCTACATTCCGCCGGGCCCGCGGCTCGGCGAGCACGTGATCGAGGTGAAGAATCTCTCGAAGGGCTATGGAGACCGTCTCCTCATCGACGGGCTCAATTTCAATCTACCCGCGGGCGGCATCGTCGGCATCATCGGCCCGAACGGTGCCGGCAAGACGACGCTCTTTCGCATGCTGACGGGCGTTGAAAAGCCTGATGCCGGCGAAATCCGCGTCGGCCCGTCGGTGCAGCTCGCCTACGTCGATCAATCGCGTCAATCGCTCGACGACAAGAAGACCGTCTGGGCGGAGATCTCCGGCGGCCAGGACATCATCAAGGTCGGCAACTACGAAACGCCTTCGCGCGGCTACGTCGGCCGCTTCAATTTCAAGGGCGCCCAGCAGCAGCAGTTCATCGGCGAGCTGTCGGGCGGCGAACGCAACCGGGTGCATCTCGCCAAAGTGCTGCGTGCCGGCGGCAACGTCCTGCTGCTTGACGAGCCGACGAACGACCTCGACATCGAAACGCTGCGCGCGCTCGAAGAGGCGCTTTTGAGTTTCCCGGGCTGCGCCGTGGTGATCTCACACGATCGCTGGTTCCTCGATCGAATCGCGACCCACATCCTCGCCTTCGAGGGCGATTCCGAGGTGGTGTGGTTCGAGGGCAACTATGCCGAGTACGCCGAGGACCTGAAGCGCCGCAAGGGCGACGACGCCGCGCAGCCGCATCGCATCCGCTACAAGCGCCTCACGCACTGACCCGCGATCACGGCATCGGCTATATCGCCGAAGACTTCCTTCAGGAGCCGCTGCATCTTGAGGAACGCGGGACTTCCGATCGCCGCGGCGGGCTCGCCTTCGGTCATGTAGAGCCGCTGGCACATCTCGATCTGCAGCGTCTGCACGACGTCGCTCCCGCCATAGTGAGCGGTGATGTAGCCGCCTTTGTAGGGCGCGTTGCGGCTCACCTTGAGGTGCCTGAGCACGAACGCGCCCTCGACGAGATCAGTGAACCAGGGATCGCAGGTCGTGCCATCCCGATCGCCGAGGAATACGTCCTCGACGAGCGCGCCGTGCAGGCGATTGGCGCGGGATTCGACGCTGTGCGCGTCGATGAGGTAGCAGTGGCCGAACCGCACGATCTTCTCATCGAGTCGGCGCCGGATCGCAGCGTGATACGGCGCGTGATAGAGCTTCACTCGCCGGGTGATTTCGTCCGCGGGTGGCGGGTTCGCGTACACCCGTTCGCCCTGAAACGTCTCGAGCGGCACCAGCGATGTTTCGAAACGACCTGGGTACAGCGGCTTCTGCTCCGGCGGTCGATTGAGATCGATGACGAAGCGGTGGTACACGGCGTGGATGACGTCGATGCCGAGTTCGGGGAGAAATGCGTACAGCGCGTCGAGATACCAGTCGGCCATCGCGCCCGACCGCATTTCGTCGGAAGCGAGATCACGGCCGATCGCAGGCGGGATCGTGAGGCCCGTGTGCGGAATGCTGACGAGCACGGGCAGCTCCTCGGCAGTCGCGGGACGGTAGACGAACGGCTGCGATTCGGCGCTCATGGCGGTTCAGGCGAGAAGTTCCCGCATCACGCGGGCAAATCGAGACGAGGCGGCGCCGCGAGCAGGCGATGCGGCGCGCTCATGCCGCTCGCCGCCGACGTACGCATGAGAGATGTCGGCCGCGCTGCCTCCGATGAGCCAGGCGTCGAGCCAGCACTCGGGCGCAAGTCCACCGAACACCGGCGCTTCGTGATCGAGAACCACGAGATCCGCAAACGAGCCCGCCGCGATCGTGCCAACTCGCTGTCCAAGCGCGCGTCCGCCGCAGCGTGCCGCCTGCGCCCATGCGGACATTGCGGGCGCCGGACCGCCGAGGCGCACGCGCCGCTCGAGGCGCAAGCGCTGGCCGTATTCGGCGAGCCGCAGTTCCTCGATCGCATCAATGCGGGCATTGCTGTCCGAACCGATGGCGAATCGTCCTCCCGCCAGAAAATATTCCGCGGCCGGGAAGAATCCGTCGCCGAGCTGTGCTTCGGTCAGGGGGCAGAGGATGACGTTCGCTCCACTCGCGCGCACGAGCGCGAGTTCGTGCGCGCTCGCGTGCGTTGCATGCACGAGCTGCCACTCGGGACCGAGGCCGACTTCTTCATTGAGCGCCTCGATCGGCGAGCGTCCGTGGAGCTGCTTGCACTCCTCCACCTCGCGACGCTGCTCGCTGATATGGATGTGCACCGGGGGCTTGGTACCGTCCCATCGCGACAGTGCACCAGAGAGAGCCCGCAGGGATTCAAACGGGACCGCGCGCAGCGAATGGGGCGCGAGTCCCAGGTGGCACCGTTCACGCAACGCGTGGACGAATTCCAGGTACTCGGGCACCGATTCGTGGATGAAGCGCCGCTGTTCCTTGAGCGCTGGACGCTCGAAGCCGCCACGCTGATACAGCACCGGAAGCAAGGTGAGGCGAATCCCAGCCGTGCGCGCCGCGGCAATAATTGCCTGCGCCATCTCGACGCCCTTGTGGCCGTCCGGAAGATGATGGAGGTAGTGAAATTCGGCGACGCTCGTGTAGCCGCCCGCCAGCATTTCCCGAAATGCCTGGCCAGCGACGACCTCGAGCTGTTCAGGCGAAATCCGGGCGGCGATTGCATACATTGTGTCGCGCCAGGTCCAGAAAGACGCCGCGTCGCCGGCATCGCGGACGCCGACGAGAGCCCGCTGGAAGGCATGGCTGTGCGCATTCGGCATGCCCGGCACGGCGAATACGCCGTCGTATGGTGCTCCGGCAGGTTCGATTGCCGTGACAACGCCCGCCTGATCGAGGTCAAGGCGCCGCCCGTGTTCGAGCCCTTCCGCCGTCAGGACGTATTCAAAAGAGAGGCTCGACGTCATACGCTGTCACCCATGAACGCTTCGATGGGTTCGCCGGCGCCCGAAAGCTGATGTTCGATCTCGTTATCGACAATGCGCGATTGTACCCGATGGCTGGCAGCGCCGGCCGCGCGCCCGGCCGGTCCCTCGCGGTATTGGACGGTCGCATCGCCGGATTCGACGTGCAGGGGCCGGCGCGTCAGCGGGTCGACGCCGGCGATCGCCTCGTGCTGCCCGGATTGATCGATTGCCACACGCACGCGGTCTACACCGGCGACCGTATCCAGGAGCGGGAGCGGCGACGCGCGGGCGCGAGCTACGCGGATATCGCCGCGGCGGGCGGCGGGATTCTCTCGACGGTTCGCGCCGTGCGGGGAGCGACGCTCGAGGAGCTGTGCATTGCCTCGCGACCGCGCTTGCAGTCTCTCGCGCGCGAAGGTGTGACGACTGTCGAGGTCAAGAGCGGCTACGGCCTCGATCTCGACAGCGAGATCAAGATGCTGGAAGCCGTCGCGCGCCTCAGGCGGGAAGTCGGCATCGATCTGATCGGAACCTGCCTCGGCGCTCACGCCGTGCCGCCCGAGACGACGCGCGCCGCCTATGTCGACTTCATCGTCGAAACGCTATTGCCGGCCGTGCACGCCCGCGGCTTGGCACGCGGCGTCGACGCGTACATCGAACACATCGCCTTCGATCTCAAGGACGCCGAACGCGTGTTTGACGCAGCCAGGCGGCTGGGATTTGTCGTCCACGCCCATTGCGAGCAGCTCTCGGACATGGGCGCGAGCGAACTCGCCGCGCGGCTTGGAGCGCGATCGGTAAGTCACTTGGAATACCTCAATCCTGAAGGTGTCGAGGCGCTCGCGCGCCACGGCACCACGGCCGTGCTCTTACCAGGTGCGTTCTACTTTCTCAATGAAACACAGCTGCCGCCGATCGCGGCTTTGCGCAAAGCCCGTGTGCCGATGGCGGTCGCCACGGATCTGAACCCAGGTACGTCGCCCATTGCGAGCCTCCTTACCGTCATGCACCTGGCGGCCACCCTTTTCGGACTGACGAGCGATGAGGTCCTGCTCGGCGTCACCGACCACGCCGCCCGCGCGCTCGGACTCGACGACCGGGGGCGCCTGGCGGTCGGCCTGCGCGCCGACTTCTCCTTGTGGGATCTGCCGGAACCCGCGATGCTGACGTATCAGCTCGGCGGGCTGGCACCGAGCGCTGTCTACGTGGAAGGCAAGCGCCTATGACTGCCGACATCGTCCTCACCGGCCGTGACCTGTCGCTCGCGGACCTCGATCGCGCTGGCGAGCCCGGAGTGCGCGCGAGCGTGGCGCAGGCCGCGCGCGAGCGCATGGAAGGTACTCGGCGCACGGTTGAAGCTGCGGTTGCGAGCGGTCGGGTGAGCTATGGGATCACCACCGGCTTCGGGGCCTTTGCGAATCGCCAGATCCCGGCGCCAAAGGTGAAGGAGCTGCAGCTGAACCTCGTCCGGAGCCACGCCTGCGGCGTCGGCGAGCCGCTCGCCCCGGCGACCGTGCGCCGGCTCATGCTGCTCAAGGCGAACAATCTTGCCGCCGGGTATTCGGGCGTGCGGGCGGTAGTCGTCGACGCCCTCCTCCAGATGCTGGCGGCCGACGTGCTCCCGGTCATTCCGGGCCGGGGTTCAGTCGGTGCCTCGGGCGATCTCGCGCCGCTTGCACACCTTGCCCTGGCGCTCATCGGCGAAGGCTCGGCAACCCAGGGCGAGCGCCGGCTCCACGCAAATCAAGTGAACGATGCCGCGGGCGCGAAGGCATTGGTGCTCGAAGCGAAGGAAGGCCTCGCGCTCCTGAACGGCACGCAGCTGAGCACAGTGCTCGCCGCGGAAGGACTGGCGCTCGCCGACAATTTGCTGCGCTCGGCGATCACGGTTGGGGCGCTTACGGTCGAAGCGCTCGCCGGCAGCCATGCGCCATTCGATGCCAGGATTCATGAAGTGCGTGGCCAGCGTGGCCAGCAGCACGTAGCGGCGCTCTTTCGCCGCTACCTGACCGAGAGCGAGATCAAGCAGAGCCACGAGCAGTGCGACCGTGTGCAGGATCCCTACTCCGTGCGCTGCATGCCGCAGGTCTTCGGCACAGTCTTCGACGCTGTCGAGTTCGCGCGCGGCATCGTCGCCGGCGAACTGAACGGGGTCTCCGACAATCCGCTCATCTTCGGCGACGACATCCTGTCGGGCGGGAATTTTCATGCGGCGCCGCTCGCGCTCGTGAGCGACCTCCTCGCCATCGTGCTCACGGATCTCGCAAGCATGTCGGAACGGCGCACCGATCTCCTTGACCGACGCGTCAATCCCAATCTCAACATGTTCCTGACAAGTGAACCGGGCGTCGAATCGGGCTTCATGATCGCGCACGTGACGGCGGCGGCGCTGGCGTCGGAAAACAAGACGCTCGCGCATCCGGCGTCGATTGACAGCATCCCGACATCGGCCGGCCAGGAGGATCACGTCTCGATGGCACCCTGGGCCGGCCACAAGCTGCGCCGCATCTGTGACAACTGCGGTTACATTCTCGCGATCGAGCTCCTGGCCGCCGCCCACGCCATCGACGCGACGCGCCCACTCAAGACGTCCGCGCCGCTAGAGGACATACACGCGAAGGTGCGTCGGTATGTGCCCTACAACCCGCGCGATCACCGGCTCGACCAGCCGATCGCAACGCTCGCCGCCGAGCTTGAGCGTGGTGCATTCGCCGTCGCGGATTCCGCGCAGCGTTCGCGCTGATCTACGCACGGAATTTCAGCTACACTCGCTTTCCTAGGGGAAATGCGAATGTCGGTTCATATCGACGTCAACAATCGGCTCAACCACGACCAGGAACATAATCTGGCGGTCACCTGTCCGCATTGCCAGGTGCTCTCGCACATCACCGCCGTCGCCGTTCCGTCGTTCGCCGCGCTCGCGGCGAACAAGCCGAAGCACGTCGGCGTCGTCTACCGGTGCGATGCCTGCAACGAACCGATCTTCCTGCGCTACACCGCGAAGGTGTATGCGGCTAACCGCATCGAGCTCTCGAGCCACTTCGTCGAGATCGAGCGCGCCCGCGAGAAATTCACCTACACCTACCTTCCCGAGGAAGTCGAAGAGCTCTTCAAGGAAGCGCTCAGCTGCTATACGGCTGGCTGCCTCAATGCTTTCGCGTCGATGTGCCGGCGCGTCGCGCAGGCCGTTTTCGCGAATCTCGGCGAGGCCGGCAAGCTCCAGGTCTACGACCAGCTGAATGAAGTGCGCGAGATGGCGGAAGTCGACGCGGGCACCTTCGTCGACATCAAGACGATCCTTTTCAGCCGCGACGGCGAGTCGCCGGCGCCGATGCCGCTTCCAGACGCGTACCAGGCGGGGATGCTCCTCGAAGTGATGAAGGACATGCTCTACCAGGTCTACATCCGCAAAGGCCGCATGCAGCAGGCGATGATGGTCCGCCGGTTCTTCGCCGACGAAGCGAACAAGGTCACGCCCATCTCCTCGGTCACGCGCACCGGCGCCTGAACTGGCCGCAGAGAGCGCGCAAAACAAAGCCCCGGCAGGCTTGCACCCGCCGGGGCTTTTTATTTCGACCAATGAACGTCGCGATCAGAACTTCATGCCGAAGAGCACCCCGATCGTACGCGGCTGGTTGATGATGTTGCCGACACGAGCGCTGCGGCCGCGTTCGTAGTCAAGCGCGAGAGACTGGCGCTCGTCGAACAGGTTGTTCGCGTAGAGCGCCGCGTCCCAGGTGTCGGCCTTGAGGCCGAACCTCAAGTTCGCGACGTCGAGGTCCGGGATCTGCGCAGCGAAGCTGTACGACGTGATCGCCGTCGGCGCGAGCGTGATCAGCCGCGCGCCAGCGCCGCCGATCTGGCCGAAGTTCGCCACTTCGTTCTCGAACTGCGAGTACGACGTGCCGTTATGCTGCCAGATGAGGTTCGTGTAGAGGCTCTTGGTGCCATCCATGAGCGGCAGCGTATAGCCGATGCTCGCGACACCCTGGAGCTTCGATGCCGTCGGCAGCTGCGAACCTTCCGCAAGGCCGCCCACAACAACCGTGTTACCCGCTCCATTGGTCGAAGTCACTGAGGTCAGGAGCTTTGCATCGACAACCGACATCGAAATGCCGAAGTCCCAGTTGGCGGTCGGCTGACCGAAGAACTCCATTTCCCAGCCCTGGCTGCGGGCCTTCGGTACGTTGAACACGATACGCGACGAGCAGGTACCGGCCGTAGTCGTCGCCTGCAGGTCGTCGATGTCCGTGATGAACGCCGAAACGTTGAAGGTGTAGCGGCGGTCGTTCGAGCGCATCTTGAGGCCGATTTCATAGTTCTCGTTCTTTTCGTCCTTCCACGTTCCCTGGCTGCCGAAGACCAGCAGGTCATCCGGCGAGCACAGCGGCACGTTGATCGGATCGTTGATGCCGCCCAGGCGGAATCCCTTCGAATACTGGAGATTGAGCGCGATGTCGTCCGTCGGATGGAAGCTGACGATCAGGCGCGGCGAAACACCGTCCGAATCCGTCTTGCCCGGGATGCCGTTCGGATACACGGTCAGGTTCGGTGGGATCGGAGAAGAAGCCGCCGAAGATCAGCGTGCGGTCCTCGTTGAACTTGTAATAGCGCAAGCCGCCGGTAAACGCCCACCGCTCGCTCGCGTGCCAAGTGGCTTCGCCGAAGAGGCCGTACTGCTTGAGCGTGTAGCTGAGGTTCGAATAGAACGGCATGTCGGCCGGTGCGCCGAACGCGGTGTTTGGCGGGAAGCCGAGACCAATGAGCACCGCGTCGTAGCCAGGCGTCGGCAATTCCTGGCCATAGTGACGATCAACGTCCTGATAGAAGCCGCCGAGCAGCCAGTCGACCGTGTGGTCGCCGACCGACTGCAGGCGCAGTTCCTGGCTGAATACCTGGAGCTTGGTGCGATCGTAGAGCGGCGAGTCGAGGCGGGCTTGCGCAGCCGTGCCACCGATGTCGACCGTCACGCTGCCGGTCAGCTGCGAAGCATCGCGCAACACGGTTACCTTGCGGTCCGTGTAGGAACTGATCGAGGTCAGGCTCGCGCCACCGAAGTCGAAGTCGAGCTTCAGGTCGCCGAGCGTGAAGTCGTCGTCGATGCCCTCGCGCTGCTGGCGATACTGCTCGTAGTCACCGAAATTGTCCGCAGGCTGATTCTGCAGGGCGCCGGTCGGATTGCCGAGAATGTTCCAGAGGTCCACGCGCGGGTAACCGTCGGTCGACAGTTTCTGGTAGACGATTCGCGGAGTGATCCTGATGTTGTCCGTCGGCTGGATGAGGACCGACAGGCGTCCGCCCGTGCGATCGCCCGTGTTGACATCCTTTTCGACGCTGCCATCCGGCTGTCGCGCATCGACCCAGCCCGGCAGGTAGTTATAGAAACCAACGAGGCGCGCCGCGGCGATTCCGCCCATCGGCAGGTTCACCATGCCCTTGACGCTGTAGCCCTCGCTGCCGTGGTAGACCGTCGAAGCACCCAACTCGGCGGACGCTTCAAACTGATCGAGCTTCGGTTGATTCGTGATGTAGCGCACCGTGCCCGACGTCGATCCGGCGCCGAACAGCGTGCCCTGCGGGCCGCGCAGCACTTCGAATCGATTGAGGTCATAGAGGTCGAGGTCAGGCGTGAAGAGGGCCACCGAGATGGGCGACTCGTCGAGGTACACACCCACCTGCTCTTTCACGCCCGGCTGATCGCGAATGACCTGACCCGCGCTGATGCCGCGGATGGCCATCTGGCTCTGGCCAGGGCCAAGGTCCGCAATGGCAAGGCCCGCCACGTTGTGGGCGAGATCGATGAGGTTGTTTGCACCGCTCTCGCGGATCTTCTCGTCAGTCATCGCGGCGATCGAGAACGGCACGTTCTGCACCGTGCTTTCGCGCTTCGTCGCAGTAACGACGATCTCACCAATGGTGTCCGGCTCGGTGGCAGCCTGCTCGGCGGCGACGGCCGCGAGCGGCATCGCCGTGACCGACGCGAGCAGCAGCGTCGAAGCTCGCCAAAAATATTTTGGGTTCATGAGGCCCCTTCCTGAATTAACAACGTTTATTTCAGCCGGCGCAAATCAGGCGTACGACTGTTGGATTTGCGCCACGGTGGAGGGAAGCCTATTGCATGGAAAGGCCCAAGACAAGACTTGACGGGACGAATTGCGTGACAAACGCGACTGTCGCGTCCACGCATCACCTGGGCGTATTGACCATCGGCAGGTCGAGTCCGCGCTCGCGCGCCACGTCGATCGCGCGCTCGTAGCCGGCGTCCGCATGGCGCATGACACCGGTGCCCGGATCGTTCGTGAGGACGCGGTCAAGCGCCGCCTGTGCCCGTTCGCTGCCGTCCGCGACGATCACAACCCCCGCATGCAGGGAATAGCCCATACCGACGCCCCCGCCATGGTGGAAGCTCACCCATGACGCGCCACCCGCTGTGTTGAGCAATGCGTTGAGGACCGGCCAGTCAGCGACAGCATCCGAACCGTCACGCATGCCCTCCGTTTCCCGATAGGGCGAAGCGACCGATCCCGAGTCGAGATGGTCGCGGCCTATGACGATCGGCGCTTTCAGCTCGCCCTTGCGCACCATCTCGTTGAAGGCGAGGCCGAGCAGGTGCCGTTCCTTGTAGCCAAGCCAGCAGATGCGCGCGGGCAATCCCTGGAATCGGATGCGCCGGCTCGCATGATCGAGCCAGCGATGCAGGTCCGCCTTGTGCGGGAAGAGCTCGCGGGCCTTCGCGTCCGTCCGCGCGATGTCCTGCGGGTCCCCGGACAGCGCGACCCAGCGGAATGGCCCCATGCCTTCACAGAAGAGCGGCCGGACGTAGAGCGGCACGAATCCTTTGAAGTCGAATGCGTTCGCGACGCCCGCATCGCGCGCCATCGCGCGGATGTTGTTGCCGTAGTCGAAAGTCGGAATCCCGCGCGCCTGAAAGCCGAGCATGGCACGCACCTGCACGGCCATCGACGCCTTCGAGCGCTCCACGTACTGCTTCGGATCGTCTGCGCGAAGCCGCGCGGCCTGCTCAAGCGAAAAGCCGATCGGAATGTAGCCGTTGAGCGGGTCGTGGGCCGAGGTCTGATCGGTCACGAGATGCGGCTGCACATTGCCCGCGAGGATCTGCGGAAATATTTCCGCGGCGTTTCCCAGGAGGCCGATCGAGATCGCTTCACCTTTCGCAAGCGCTCCTTCGAGCATGGTGAAAGCTTCGGCGAGTGAATCCGCGCGCCGGTCGAGATAGCCCGTGCGCAGGCGCATGTCGATGCGCGTGGCGTCGACCTCCACCGAGATCGAGGCGAGCCCGGCGAAGCTCGCGGCGAGCGGCTGTGCGCCGCCCATGCCGCCGAGGCCGCCGGTCAGGAGCCACTTGCCCTGCGGGTCGCCGCCATAGTGCTGGCGCACCGCCTCGACGAAGGTCTCGTAGGTCCCTTGAACGATGCCCTGCGAGCCAATGTAGATCCACGAGCCCGCGGTCATCTGGCCGAACATCATGAGGCCCTTGCGGTCGAGCTCGAAGAAGTGATCCCAGTTGGCCCAATGGCCGACGAGATTGGAGTTCGCGATCAGTACACGCGGGGCTGCCGCGTGCGTGCGAAAGACGCCGACGGGTTTCCCGGATTGAATGAGGAGCGTCTCCTCGTCGCCAAGGCGCTTGAGCGTTGCGACGATCGCGTCGAAGCATTCCCAGTTGCGTGCCGCCCGGCCGATGCCGCCATACACGACGAGCTCGCGCGGATTCTCGGCAACGTCCGGGTCGAGGTTGTTGTGGAGCATGCGAAGCGCCGCTTCCTGCACCCAGCCCCGGCAACTGAGCGTCGAACCTCGCGGCGCGTGCAGCGTCACGTCACGTTTGCGAGTAGTCATCGAGTCCCCCCCACGATTCCTCAGCCGACCCAGACGCGGGCATTGCGGAACATCCGCAGCCAGCCGCCATCTTCGCCCCACTCGGGCGGATGCCAGGAATTCTGCACCGAACGGAACACGCGTTCGGGGTGCGCCATCGTGATGGTCACGCGACCGTCCGTCGAACACAAACCCGCGATGCCGAGCGGCGAACCGTTCGGGTTCGCTGGATAGCGGCTCGCCACGTGTCCGTAGTTGTCGACGAAGCGCATCGCGATGAGACCATCGGCCGCGATCGTCCCGGCTCCCGCAGCGGTCGCGAATTCCGCGCGGCCCTCGCCGTGCGCAACCGCGATCGGCAAGATCGCGCCCTGCATGCCCTGAAAGATGAGCGAGGGCGAGTCGACGATCTCGACGAGACTCAATCGCGCTTCGAACTGTTCCGAGCGATTGCGCACGAAGCGCGGCCAGTGCTCCGTCCCCGGGATGATCTCGCGCAGCGCCGCGAACATCTGACAGCCGTTGCAGACGCCGAGCGAGAACGCGTCGCGGCGGCTGAAGTGCCTCTCGAACTCGCCGCGCGCGCGGCCGTTGAACAGTATGGCCTTGGCCCAGCCTTCGCCGGCGCCGAGGACGTCGCCGTAGGAGAAGCCACCGCCGGCAACGATGCCGCGAAAATCCTCAAGCCGCACGTGACCGCCGAGAATGTCCGTCATATGGACGTCATGCGATTCGAACCCGGCTCGGTCGAAAGCGGCCGCCATCTCCACGTGACCGTTGACGCCCTGCTCGCGCAGCACGGCGACACGCGGGCGTGCACCGCGCGCGATGTATGGCGCCGCAATGTCGTCCTGCGGCGCGTACGGCAGACGCACTTGAAGCCCGGGGTCCGCGCCGTCCGAGCGCGACTCGTACTCCTCGCGCGCGCAATCCGGATCGTCGCGCAAGGCCTGCAGCCGATAGGACGTCTCCGACCAGATGCGGTGCAGGCGCGTCCGGCTGTCGTGAAACTCCTCCGTCCCGCAGCGAATGTGCAGGTCATCGCCCGGCAGCACGCGCCCGATAACGCTTGCATGCGCGCCGAGCCCGTGCCGGTCGAAGAGCACGCGCACCCTGGCCGAGTCCTGCGTGCGAACCTGCAGAACTACGCCCAGCTCCTCCGAGAAGAGCACGGCCAGCACGCCGGATGCCGGCGCGGGCACCGTCACGTCGAATCCACAGTGACCGGCGAACGCCATCTCGACGAGCGTGACGAGCAACCCGCCGTCGGACCGGTCGTGGTAGGCGAGCACGAGCCCCTGCGATCGAAGCTCGGCGAGCGCGGCCGTGAGTTTCACGAGCTGGGCCGGATCGCCGGCATCGGCCGGCTCCGTCCCGATGCGGCCGTGCACCTGCGCGAGCGCGGACCCTCCCAGCCGATTGCGGCCGCCGCCAAGATCGAGGAGCAGCAATTCGGTATCGCCGGCGTCGGTTCGAAGCTGCGGCGTCCAGGTCCTGCGGACATCAGCGACCGGTGCGAACGCCGAGACGATGAGCGAGACCGGTGCTTCGACCGAGTGCCTGCCTTTGGCGTCGCTCCAGGTCGATTTCATCGAGAGCGAATCCTTGCCGACCGGAATCGTGATGCCGAGCGCCGGGCAGAAGTCCTCGCCGACGGCTTTCACGGTTGCGTAGAGCTCGGCGTCTTCGCCCGGTTCGCCCGCCGCCGCCATCCAGTTCGCCGACAGGCGGACATCACAAAGGTCCGCAATGTCCGCTGCGAGGATATTGGTGATGGCCTCGGCCACCGCCAGGCGGCCGGACGCAGGACCGTCGAGCATCGCGACCGGCGTGCGTTCGCCCATCGCCATCGCTTCGCCGGCGACGCCGCGAAAGCTGCTGGTGGTCACGGCAACGTCCGACACCGGCACCTGCCACGGCCCGACCATCGGATCGCGGCTGATGAGGCCGCCGACGGTACGATCGCCGATCGTGATCAGAAACGACTTGTCGGCGACCGCGGGCAGCCGCAGGACGCGCTCGACGGATTCTCGCAGGTCGAGACCGCTGCCATCCCAGTCCTCACGCGGGCGCGCGATCCGCTTGACGTCGCGTGTCATCTTGGGCGGTTTGCCGAGCAGCACGTCGATCGGCAGGTCGATGGGGCGGTCATTGGACTTCGAATCCTCAACGACGAGGCGCCCGTCCGCGGTGATCGCACCGATGTCAGCGTACGGGCAGCGCTCGCGCCGGCAGAAGTCCGCGAACATCGTCATGCCGTCAGGCCGGATGGTCAGGACGTAGCGCTCCTGGGCTTCATTGCACCAAAGTTCCATCGGCGACATACCGGGCTCGGCATTCGGAACCGCGCGCAGATCGATGAGCCCGCCGCGATGACTGTGAGCCACCGCTTCGGGCACCGCGTTCGCGAGGCCTCCGGCGCCGACGTCGTGGATGAGCTCAATAGGATTCGACTCGCCGAGCGCCGTGCAGCGATCGATGACTTCCTGGGCGCGCCGCTGCATCTCGGCGTTTCCGCGCTGAACCGATGCGAAGTCGAGGTCTGCGCTCGCCGCGCCGCTCGTGACGGAAGACGCCGCTCCGCCGCCAAGGCCGATGAGCATCGCCGGGCCACCGAGGACGACGATGCGGGCGCCGACACTGACTTCCAATTTCGCGACGTGCGCGCGCCGGATGTTACCGAGGCCGCCCGCAATCATGATCGGCTTGTGGTAGCCGAAGAGACGCTTGCCTTGCCCACTGCCGACGGATTGCTCGAGCGTGCGGAAATAGCCCGCGATGTTGGGCCGGCCGAATTCGTTGTTGAACGACGCGGCGCCGATCGGTCCTTCAATCATGATGTCGAGCGCCGAGGCAATGCGCGCAGGCTTGCCGTGGTCGGTTTCCCAGGGCTGTAAGAAGCCCGGAATCCTGAGGTTCGATACTGTGAAGCCGACGAGACCCGCCTTGGGTCTCGCGCCGCGGCCGGTTGCGCCTTCGTCGCGAATTTCCCCGCCCGATCCGGTCGCTGCGCCCGGAAACGGCGATATCGCCGTCGGGTGATTGTGCGTCTCGACCTTGAGTACGATGTCCGCGGGTTCGTCCTGGTAGCCATATCGATACTGCCGGCCTGCGCCCGAGGCGAAGAAGCGCGCCAGCGTCGGCCCTTCGAGCACGGCCGCGTTGTCGCGATACGCCGAGAGCACACCCTTCGAATTGCGTTCGTGCGTGTTGCGGATCATCGCGAAGAGCGACTTGCGCTGGCGTTCGCCGTCGATGATCCACTGCGCGTTGAATATCTTGTGGCGGCAATGCTCGGAGTTCGCCTGCGCGAACATCATGAGCTCGACATCGGTCGGATCGCGCTCGAGACGCCGATAGTTCTCGGCGAGATAGTCGACTTCGTCGGCGGACAGCGCGAGACCGAGTTTGGAATTAGCGCGTTCCAGCGCTGCGCTCGCGTCCTTGCCGAGCACGATAGTGCCAAGTGGCCGTGGGTCGTGATGGGTGAACAATCGATCCGCATCGGCCGTATCGAACATCGCGATTTCGGTCATCCGGTCGTAGAGCGGCTGCGCCAGGCGCGCGAGTTCTTCGCGCCCGAGCGGCTTCGGCGCCGCCAGCCGATAGGCGATACCGCGCTCCAGGCGCTCGATCGCCTCGAGTCCACAGACGCGGGCAATATCGGTCGCTTTGCTCGACCAAGGCGAGATCGTGCCCAGCCGCGGAACGACAAGCACGAGTTCGCCGCGCACCGCCTCGTCAGGCAGGCGTGGACCGTAGGTCAGGAGCCGATCGAGAATTTGCCGTTCGGCCGCGCTGAGCGTGCGTCGCGTGGCCGCGAAATGAACGAAGTGTGCATCGACCGCCTCGATATCCGGGCGGAGGGCTTTGAGCGCGCGCAGAAGTTTGTCGAGACGGAAAGCCGAGAGTGCTGGCGCGCCGGCGAGTTGCAGCATTCTGTCGCGGTGCCTCAAACGGGGCGCGAATCATACAGAACTGGCGATTCAGCCGCCAATCGCGACCGCAGTCTCAGAGAGAGGGTTGCCGGAGGGGGTGTCTGGCGTCCGGTCTGGCGATGTTTGCGGGCAGACGCTGAACGTCCGGTGTTGGATTAGGGAGGTCCTTTCGGGACCGCCGTAAATCCATCCCTGGAGGCTTCGGAAAAACCTCCTGATGTTTTACGATCCCGAAAGGACCTCCCTAATCCAACACCCTTCGCGTGGAGCCGGACGCCAGACACGGCCCCTCCGGCAACCCTCTCGCTGAGGCTACGGCTACTTTTTGGCGGTCGAGTCGCCGCCCGGTGGGTAGATCGGCATCGGAAACTGGGCGACGTTTCCGCCCTCGATGCTCATGATCTTGCTGACGCCCTGCTTCTTCACTTCGTCGATCCTCAGGACCGAGTGCAGCGGCAGATAAGTGCGTTTTACCCCGGAGAATTCTGACTTAATCTTCTCCTCTGCCGGGTCGACAACGACGCCCGAACGCTCGCCAAACACGAGTTCCTCGACCTCGATAAATCCAAAAAGTGCGCCATGGCTCACCTTGCGCGCATAGATCTCGTAGACCTTGCCCTGGTTCACGAACATCACTTTGAAAATGTGACTGGTAGCCATACGACCGGTCCCGCCCACTGTTAACTTGCGCTGCATTATACGGTGCCTCCCGGCTCGGGGGTGGCAGCCCGGACGGGGAAATCCGGGGTGCGACAGGAGCCAAAAGGAAGGCAGCAGATGTGTGTGTGGCGGCAATCTCCCGGATGGAGACCGTCTTTTTAGCGAGGGAAGATCATGGCGATGCGATTGCGCGTTGTCAGCTCCCAAGGCAAGCAGCTCGGCGACCGCGCCAGCAAAGTCTTTGGCGTGCATGGCGGTTCCATCGGCAGGGCCGCGGACAACGACTGGATTCTGCCCGACGCGGAGCGCTACATCTCCGCCCACCACGCGCGAATTGAATATCGCGAGGGGCGGTACGTGCTGCTCGACACCAGCACCAACGGCATGTACGTGAATGACGCGAACGAACCGCTCGGGAAGCTCGCCCACCACGAACTGAAGGACGGCGACCGCCTGCGCTTCGGCGATTTCGAAGTGCTGGTGAGCATCGACGCCTCGAACGATTTTCCGCCGGACAAGAGCGCGATCATCGCTTACGACGGCCGCGGCACGCCGGGTTCGGCGGTTGCGAAGTCGATCCAGGGCGATCTCGGTGAAGCGCTCGACCTCGATTCGCTGCTCGCAAGCGATCACAACGGCGAGTCAGGAAGTCCCTACGGACCGGTCGATGCCTACGGCCAACCGATCAAGTCCCCTGGGAAGCGCAATCACCGGGCAAGCCGCCAGAGCAGCGTCAAGTCACTGCTCGACGACAACGCGGAACTTAAGCAGGGCGATGGCACCTCCGAGCGAGGCAAGCCCTGGCACATGTCGACGCGACCGTATGCGGCGGGCAGACCCGGAGCGCAAGCGAAGCCGGCCGCGACGGAATCGTCACTGTCTGTTTCCGGTTCGCGGCCACGCGTCGAGACAGCCGACGTTTCCGACGTGGCGGCAGCCATCCAGAGTCTCTGCCGTGGCGCGGGTATCCCCGCAAACGCCATACCCTCGGAGCATCACAGCCGCTTCCTGCAGACCGCGGGTCAGCTGCTGCGTGAAATGGTTCTTGGCCTCACGGCGACGCGTCAGTCCCGCGCGGAACTGAAGAACCAGTTGCGGATCCAGGCGACGGACGAGGAAAGCAGCTCGCTGACACTCACAGCAGGCGTCGATGAGGCGCTGAGCCGGCTTCTCGCAGGAGCGACGGGCCGCAATGTGACGCAAGCGGAAGCCGTGCGGGCGGGATTCCGGGACATCGGTCATCACGAACGCGCGATCATGGAAGCGATGCAGGCAGCGCTCGCCGATTTCATCCAGCGCCTGAGCCCCGAAGAACTCGAGGAGCGGTTCGCGCGCGGCGCGAAACGCTCGAGCATCATGGGCGGCAATACCAAGGCCCGCAATTGGGAGCTGTACACGGAATTCTTCCGCGGCCTCACGCAGGGCTCGGGCGATTCGATGCCGCACGTATTCGTCGAAGCCTTCGCACGCGCCTATGAGTCAAGCATTCGTGAACTCGACGGCGCGGCCGGGCAGCGCGAGCGCGTGGCGGGCGACGGGTCGTAGGATTTGCTCGAACCCACTCCACAGCGGGTTCGAGCTCCCATCTTCGTGCCAAAAACAAAAACGCCCCGATGGGGCGTTCTATCTTGTTTGGCGGAGAGGGTGGGATTCGAACCCACGTGGAGCGTTAGCCCCCATCGCATTTCGAGTGCGCGCCGTTATGACCGCTTCGGTACCTCTCCGGGTTGAGCCCGCCGCCGGACTACGGTCCGGACCCGGGGGCGCGGTATTCTAGCGCAGCGGCGCTCGAATTCGAGCCAGAAAAGAAGTACCAGCGTGCGTCCCATCTCGCTCGCGATCGCTGTTCTCTCATTCGGTCTGCTCGGCACGTGCCAGCGGGTGCCGTCGCTCCTCGAGCAGATCAGGGACCTCGGCGCACTGCGCGTCGTTACCCGCAACAGCCCCACAGCCTACTTTCTCGGCGCCAGTGGACCCGAGGGTCCCGAATACGAACTCGCGAACCGATTCGCCGCAAGACTCGGCGTCGCGCTCTATATCTACACGGTGCCGCGGCCCGCCCAGATCAAGGACGAGATCACAAGCGGCCGGGCCCACCTCGCAGCGGCCGGACTCAGCGTGAGCGCCGACTGGCAGGACACGATTGCCTATGGACCGACCTATCAGCAGATCCGCCAGCACCTCGTCTATCGCATGGGCCAGCCCAAGCCCCGGGACATGCTGGCCGTGAACGGCAGCCATCTCGAAGTGATCGCCGGCAGCCGTCACGCCGAACTCCTGAAGCAGCTGCGCAACACCATGCCTGATCTCGTCTGGGTCGAGAACCGGCGTGACGAATCGCTGGACCTCCTCGCGCGGGTTGCGAACGGCGACATCGACTACACGATCACCGACTCGACCGAATTCGCACTCGCCCGCGCGCTGTATCCGGAAATCCGGGTGGCCTTCGATCTCCCGGACGAGCAACCGGTCGCCTGGGCGCTGCGGCGCGACGATGAGTCGCTAGCGCGTGAGGTCCGCGCCTTCTTCGCCGATCAAACCGCGAGCGGTGCGCTCGCCGAACTCGTCGACCGCTACTTCGGCCAGAACGACCGCTTCGAGTACGTCGGCGCGCGCGATTTCATCGCGCACATCGGCCTCAGGCTGCCGCTCTACCGCGACTGGTTCAAGGAGGCCGCGGCGAGTATCGGCGAGGACTGGCGGCTGCTCGCGGCGATCGGCTACCAGGAGTCGCAGTGGAACGCGAACGCGATCTCCCCGACCGGCGTGCGCGGCATCATGATGCTCACGGAGGACACTGCCCGGGCGGTCGGCATCACTGATCGGGCCGATCCGCGCCAGAGCATCCTCGGCGGCGCGCGGTATTTCATCAGCATGCGCGACACGATTCCGGAACGCATCGGCGAACCGGACCGCACCTGGCTCGCACTCGCCGCGTACAACGTCGGCTACGGCCACCTGGAGGACGCGCGCGTCATCACGCAGATGCGCCACCACAATCCCGATTCCTGGCAGGACGTGCGGGCGCACCTGCCACTGCTGGCACAGGAAAAATGGTACACGCAGGTGAAGCGCGGGTACGCGCGCGGGTGGGAACCGGTGCGCTTTGTCGACAACGTGCGCGCCTATCTCGACGTGCTCGAATGGGTCGCCCAGGACGCCGCGGCGCAACCGGCGGTCGTCTCGAAGCGCTGATGCGCCGGGATTGTCAGCGGCGTTTCGCGAAAAACGCCGCGAGCAATGCCGAGCATTCCTCGGCGAGCACGCCACCAAATGCGTCCACGCGATGATTCATGACGGGCGAATTGAGGATATTGAGGACACTGCCCGCCGCGCCGAACTGCGGATCCCAGGCGCCGAAGACCACGCGTTCGAGGCGCGCGTGAACCATCGCAGCCGCGCACATCGTGCAGGGCTCGAGCGTCACGTACATCGTGCAGCCGTTCAACCGGTACGAATCGAGATTGGCCGCGGCCGTGCGCAGCGCGACTATTTCGGCATGCGCCGTTGGATCGTGGCGCCCGATCGGCTGGTTCCAGCCGACGCCGACGACCTTGTCACGCTGCGTGACGAGAGCCCCGACCGGCACCTCGCCGGCCGCGCTCGCGCGCTCGGCGAGTTCGATCGCCTGGCGCATGAAATCGCGGTCGCTGTAGGTCGCCATGCAGGAATTGTACGGCCTCTGTGACTTCGGTCACCAAATCCCGCGTACGGCAGCTGCAACATCGCCGCTACCCGTTTCACCGCTTGCAAGTCATGATGCCTCGTTCGCTCATTGCCCTGCTGGCACTCGCCGCCAGCCTCACCGCGCTCGACGTGAGCGCGACCGCGACGGCGCGTGTCGCTCGCCCTGGAGCCTGCCACACCGGCGACACTCGGCCGGGGCACGACGCTCTACGTGCGCATCGAGTACTCCACCGACGAGCCGATCAGCCTCTGGGCGCGGCCGTATCGCAACGGTGAGCGAGGTCCAGACCGCGATGTCGAATGCCTCCGTCTCGCACTCGGGTCCGGCGATGCGCTCGGCTGGTTCGAGCTCACCGAACCTGGCTATGTCGACGAAATCCGCATCCGAGCAGGCGGCGGCAAGCCATTTCGCGAATGGGAACTCGCGCGCGTGCCGGTTGAGCTCGAATGGACGGCGGCCGACGGCCGCAGGCCTCGCCCAGGCCGGAATGGGTCGACGAGCTCGCCGCCAGCGAGCAAGCGCAGATGCGCGCGCAAATGGAACGGCAGGCCCGTGAGCCCGTATCGACGGGGAGTGTCGCCCTCTTCAGCGGCTTCATGCTGCTCGTACTTGCGCTCCTCCTCGCCGGCATCGCAGTTCCGATCTGGAGCGTGTGGAAGTGGCAGGGCGGCTGGCGCCTTGCGGCGGCAGTTCCTGCGGCCCTCATTGGCTTTGTCGTGTTGCGGATCATCTTCGACACGTCGCGCGATCCGACCTCGCACAATCTCTGGCCCTTCGAGATTCTACAGTTCGGCACTGTCGCGCTCATCGCGATCGGCATCATGAAATTCATCCGGCGCCGCCTCGGCGTCGAAGCGACTCCGCCGTGAATCGCGCCATCGGCTCGTTGATCCTGCTCTTCTTCGGCGTGGGCCTGCTCATCATCGCCTGGCGCGGCCATCGCTCCGGCGAACTGCGCGCGGGTTCCGCCGGCTGGCGGCCGTATCGGCCAAACCGGATCGACAATCCGCTGGGTCTTCGCTTCTACTTCCTGCTCTACTGCGCCGCCGGAATCGTGCTGACGGTCTGGGGCATCCTCGCGATGCTCGGCGCAGCTCCGCCGCTCGAGTTGCGCTAGCGCGCCGGCAGCGCGAAGGCCATCAGGTAGTCGCCGGCGGGCTCGATGCCACTGAAGGCGAAGTGACCGCCCGCTGCGACGACGACGAACTGGCGCCCGCCGTCGCCCAATCGATAGGTCATCGGCACCGAGTTCGCGCTGGTCGGGAGCTTGGCCTTCCAGAGCTCCTCGCCGGTTTCAATGCTGTAAGCACGTAAGGCCGGATCGGTGCTCGCACCGATGAAGATGAGGCCCGTCTTCGTTACGACCGGTCCACCGACTGAGAAGCCACCGTCCATCGTCGACATCGGCCAGCGGGCCGCGGGCCCGAGCTTGCCGAGCGCCGTCGTCCAGCGGATTTTCCCGCTTTCGAGATCGATCGCCGACAGCGTTGCCCACGGGGGCTTCGAGCACGGCGCGCCCCAAGGCGAGAAGAGCGGCGCTACGACCGCGCAGTACTGCGAACCGGATTGCGGATAGTCGAGTCCCTGGACCGCCGCGCATTGCGCCCGCGGAACGAGTTTCAGCGTCATCGGTATGTGGTTCGTGCTCACGACCATGAGCTTGCGTCCGGGATCGATCGCGGGCGAGCCCCAGTCATTACCGCCGAGCGTCGAGGGCTGCAACACCGAGCCCTTGAGTGTCGGCGGCGTGTAGAGGCCGTCGTGCTCCAGCGCGGCGATTGAGTCGCGGCAGCGGTTACGGTCCCAGAACGTGAAGCCCCAGGCGTCGCTCGGCTGGAACGTCAGCGGGACCAGCGGTTCGGGCAAGCTCGGCACAGGCTGCGTCGGGCTCAGGCTCTCGCCCGCGACCATGCCCTCCTGCGGTGCCGGTTTTTCCGATACCGGGAAGAGAGGTGCCCCGGTTTCACGGTTCAGCACGAAGGTAAGCCCCATCTTCGTCGCCTGCACCAGCGCCGGAACCTTCTTGCCTTCGATCGTGAGGTCGACAAGCGTCGGCTGCGACGGCATGTCGTAATCCCACACGTCGTGATGCACCACCTGGTAGTGCCAGACGGGTTTCCCGGTCGCGCCGTCAAGGGCGACGACGGAACTCGCGTAGTAATCGAGCCCGGCGCGCTCGGCAGCGACGAAGTCCGGCCCCGCGTTGCCGGTCGGCAGGAAAACGAGATTGCGCTCGGGATCAACGGAGATGATCGACCAGACGTTGACGGTCGAGGAGCGAAACGTGCCATCCGGATTTCGATCCGGCTCGCCCGGCGGAACCGGATTGAAGGCCCAGAGGAGCGCGCCCGTCTCGGCGTCGAAGGCGCGCACGACGCCGGCTGGCACATCCTTGCGGAAGCTGTCCGCGACGAGGCTGCCGACGATGACGGCGCGGCCGAGGATCGCGGGCGGGCTCGTGACGTCGTATTCCTTCGGCCCGTGCGACGTCAGGCCGACGTTGAGATCGACGCTGCCCTGCTCGCCGAATTTTTCGCAGGGCTTTCCCGTCGTCGCGTCGAGCGCGATGAGCCGAGCATCGAGCGTACCTTCGAAGATACGCGTGGCGCAGACGCCCTGCCCGCCGCCCTCCCACAACGAAACGCCGCGGCAAACCGTAACGTTCTCCTCGTCGACCTTTACCTTCGGATCGAAGACCCAGCGCTCCTTCCCGGTCGCCGCATCGAGGGCGAAGACACGATTGAAGGGCGTGCAGTAATAGAGGGTGTCGCCGCTGACGATGGGCGTCACTTCGAAGTTCGATTGCTGGATAGGTCCGTTGATCTTCCCGACGCCTTCGGCGGGCGGGCCGCGGAAATCGCCGGAGCGGTGCGTCCAGGCGAGTTCAAGCGATTTCACGTTGGACACAGTGATCTCATTCGCCGCGGAATAGTGGCCGCCGCCCGGCGCGCCGCCGAACGATGTCCATTCGGTCGCTGGGCCGGCCGGACGATCGGCCGCGCCCTCGCCGCCGCAGCCCGCAACGAGGCCCCCGACGCCCGCGAAAACCAGCAAGGCGCGCAACATCAGCCGCTGCTCTTGACGTGCCACCATTCACGCAGCCTCGAGCACTGGCCGGCGTCGTCGAATTGGAGCACGAACACGCCATCGAGCTGGATAGTGGCGCCGGTCGACTGTGTCTTGAACTCGGCCGACCAGTGGGCAACTCCCGTCCTGTCGTGGACGGCGATGATCTCGTACTTGAATTTCACATCGCGCTGGTCCGCGGTGACCTCGCGCCAGTATTTTTCGATGGCCTCGCGTCCTGCTTTCGGCGGGTCGAACGGCATCTCGTGGTAAGTCGCATCCGGCGTGAAGAGAGAGCCGGCAGTGGAAGCGTCGCGCTCAACCCAGGCCGCGCCGTACGCCTTGAGCCAGGCGTCGAGCGACGCGTTACTCAGGCCCTTCGCTTCGGCCGCAACCCCCGCCAACATCAGTGCGACAACGAATACCAGGCTCCTGGCCGTTCGATGAACCATGTTTTTTTCAACTCCGATGACGCAAAGAGAGTGCTTGTAGCCATTCGAAGATTCGATGGCGCCGTAGTGTAACCCCACGCTCCGTTGCGTCACGACCCGTGATCCGACTACGCTTCCGCGGTGCCTCAGTCACCCCGTCATCGCAGCTTTCGCCTTTTCGTTTTTCTGTTTCTGACCCCCGCGCTGGTCGCCGCGGCGCCGGCCGAGAAGCCCGCGCGCTATGGCATGGAGATCCGGGCCGCCTGGATCACGATGCCGGACGGCGTTCGACTGTCGGCTGATCTTTACCTGCCGACGGGCGTCAAGACCGGCGAGAAATTTCCAGTCCTCCTCGAGTACCTGCCGTATCGCAAGCACGAGGCGCGCAGCCGCAATTGGCCGCTCTATTCCTATTTCGTCGAGCGCGGCTACGTCATGGCGGCCGTTGACATCCGCGGGACCGGCAACAGCGAAGGCCGGCTGATCCCCTACGAGTATTCCGAGATCGAGCAGAAGGACGGCGAGTCCGTGATCGACTGGCTGTCGAAGCAGCCCTGGTCGAACGGCAACGTCGGCATGTTCGGCATCTCCTGGGGCGGCTTCAATTCCATCCAGATGGCGGCACGCAATCCGCCCGCGCTCAAGGCGATCGTCGCGATCGACGCAACCGAAGACCTCTACCAGGACGACGTGCATTACATGGACGGGATCATGCACCTCGACTCCTGGGAGATGAGCATGGACCTCGACAACTCGCGGCCGGGCGCGCCCGACTACCGGATCGACGAGGACAACTTCCGCAACCGGTTCGACACCGAGCCGTGGATGCTCACGTACAAGAACCAGCAGCGTGATGGCCCGTTCTGGGACCGCGCCTCCGTACGTGACCGCTACGGCGACATCCGCATCCCGACCTTCCACATCGGCGGCTGGTACGACGGCTATCGCGACAGCGTCGCGCGCATGCTCGAGCACGTGAAGAATGCTCCGGTGAAGGCGATCGTCGGCGCCTGGGACCACACCTGGCCGAATGAGCCGTATCCCGGCCCCGGCATGGAATGGCGGCGCGAGGCCGTGCGCTGGTTCGACCAGTTCCTGAAAGGCGAAGACACGGGCATCTTGAACGAGCCGCGCTTCGCCGTGTTCGTGCGCAACTGGCATCCGCCGGGGCCGCATCTCGACGACGCACCGGGCAGCTGGCGCTACGAGGACGGTTGGCCGATCGCGCGCAGCCGCGAGGAAGTGCTCTACCCGCAGGACGACCACACGCTCGCGCCCGCACCGCCCGCGACGACGACGCACCAGTTGCGCTACATCCCTTCGGTCGGCTTCGAGGCCGGCGGCCCGGTCATGTGGTGGGGCGACGTCGCGCACGACCAGCGCGGCACCGACGCCTTCAGCCTTGTCTACGACGGCCCGCCGCTCGAGCAGGACGTCGAGATTCTCGGCTTCCCGCACGCGCAGCTCACCGTCGCGGCGAACGCGACGCGCGCGAACTGGATCGCGCGGCTGTCGGACGTCGCGCCGGACGGCACGGTGACGCAGATCACGGGCGCCGCGATGAACGGAAACCAGCGCGAATCGGCACGCGAGCCCAAGGCGATCGTGCCCGGGCGAGCCCTTCGACCTCGACATCGAGATGCATTTCACCTCGTGGGTCTTCCCGAAGGGCCACCGCATCCGGCTTGCCGTCAACAACGCGATGTGGCCGATGCTCTGGCCGACACCCGAGCCGATGACGACTGAACTGAAGCTCGGCGCCTCGCGCCTGGCGCTGCCGGTCGTACCGTACGAAAAGCGACCGGTCCCCGACTACGCGCCGCCCGCGAAGGACCCCGTCTTCGCCGGCGTCGAGCCACTCGAAGCTGGCACGACCTCGGGTTACGGGGAGATTTCCTCGGTCGAGCGCAACCCGCAAACGGGCGCCGTGGTGGCGCGGGCGACGAATGAAAACGGAACGCGCTACCCGTGGGGCACGGAACGCTTCCACGAGGCGATCCGCTACGAGATCAACGACAAAGCACCCGCCGACGCCAAGGTGACCGGCTCGTACCGCATGGACGTCGATCTCAAGGGGCGCAAACTGGTTTGGGCGACCGAGCTCGCGTTCACGAGCGATCGCGAAAATTTCTACTACCGTTACTTTCGGCGGCTGACCGAAAACGGCAAAACGGTGCGCGAGAAGAGCTGGCGACAGAACCATTCCCAGGGACTACCAGTGAATAGAAAATCAAATGCTGCGTTCTGGTTCGTTGTCGCCTGGTCCGTCGCAGGCGTCACGCGAGCGGCCGAGCCATCCAAAGACGGCATCTACCTCCCGACGGCCACCACGCAAACCGAAACGGACGAGTACACCCGTTACGAGCTCCTCGCGCCCGACAGCGGCAAGTTCAAGATCACATACGAAGTTACGGCGACCACTGCGGGCGCGAAGTACTACTACAACCCGATCCGCAAAGGCAGCGCGGCAAGCGATGAAAGCGTCCTCGACGCGATGACCGGCAACGCGCTCCACTTCGAGGTCGCGAGCGGCGCAGACGCACGCAAGGACCCGCTGATGGCGGACGCGGAGGTCGACACCAACTACATCAAGGTGACGCTCGCACGCCCCGTGCCGGCGAACGGCCAGGCGCGCATCATCATCGTCAAGACTTACGAGGACAAGAAGAGCTACCACGTCGACGGCAAGACGATCGTGTTCGACCGGCCGCTCTACATCCGCCGCAACAAGGTAGTACTGCCGGCGGGCTATGAAGTCGTCGGATTGACCGTACCGTCGCAGATCCTGACCGAAGCGGACGGCCGCATCTCGATCAGCTTCGTCAACGGCACTGAAGGTCCGGCGCCGGTCGTGCTCCACGCCGCAAAAGGCGCGCAGCTCGGTGCCGGGGCTGTGCCGAAAGCCGCGACCCAGCAGCGTAGCTGGGAATCGCCGTTCGAGGGCGAGACGGAAGAAGATCGCCTCTCCGAGCGCGCGCATCAGGACCGCGAGATCGTTTACTTCCTCACAGCAGCCGGAAACCCACGCATTCGCGCTCTTTCACGACTACACCGAGTCGCGGCCGGGCATCAACGGCTACGCGAACGTCGTGCGCAAGGGCAGCACCGCGAGTAATCCTTCGGCGAGCATCCTCGATACCGGCGAGCAACTACACGCGCAGGAAATGAACGGCGCGCAGATGGCCGCGATGAAAGTCAACGCCGGCGAGAGCGTCGAACCCGACGCGCGTGTGGTCGTGATTCCGTTCGCGGCGGTCAAGCCGGGTCAGTCCGTGCGCTTGCGGATCGCGGAGACCTACACCGCGCCCGCCAGCTACGGACTCGACGGCGATAGCCTCGTGTTCGATCGCAGTCTCGGTCGGCCGCGCAACGCCGTTGTGTTGCCGACCGGCTGGTACTGCACGTCCAGCTCGATTCCAGCGACAGTGAGCCAGCTCCCCGACGGCCGCGTGCGGCTCGACTACTGGAATGGCCGGCCTGAGCCTGTCGATGTGCTCCTGAAGGCACGGCGTCGAGTTGGCGTGCCCTGATGGAGATCCCTCACTGCACTCCAGCTGATAAAGTCCGCCGTCACCTTCCGGAGTCTCGCCGCATGCGCAATATGTTCTTCTTTGCCTCGCTGATTCTCGTCGCTGGCCTGTCGATTGCCGTCAACGCAGGCGAGACGCCGGATAGCAGCCAGAAGGCAATCCTGGTGACCGGCGCGAGCAGCGGAATCGGCCGCATGCTGACCGAACGCCTGGCGAGCGAGGGCTATCTCGTCTACGCCACGGCCCGCAAGGATTCGGACTTGCAAAGTCTGGCGTCGATCAAGAATGTGCACCCACTCAAGCTCGACGTGACGAAGCCGGAGGAGATCGACGCGGCCGTCGCCGCCGTCACCCAGGGCGGTCGTGGTCTCTACGCGCTCGTGAACAACGCCGGTATCGGGTCGGGGGCACCGCTCGTCGAGATGAAGACCGAGGAATTTGACACGCAGATGGCCGTCAACGTCGATGGCCCGTTTCGCGTGACACGCTCCTTCGCACCGCTGATCGTGGCCGGCAAGGGCCGCATCGTGAACATCAGCTCGATCAGCGGCGTGCTGTCGAGTCCCAACGCGGGCGCGTACCAGATGAGCAAGCACGCAATCGAAGCTTTCGGCGATGTACTCGCGAAGGAACTCGCTGCGAGCGGCGTCCAGGTGAGCCTCATCGAGCCCGGCTCCTACAATTCGGACATTGCCAGGAAAGGCTACGAGCGCACCGGCACGGGCGCCGAACGTGCGGATCGATCGAAGCTCAAGGAGCCGCTCGAGGTCGTCGACGCCATCGAACTTGCGCTGTTCGAAGCCAAGCCGAAACGCCGCTACATGGTCACGCCGAATGCGGAGCAAGCCGAGGTCAGCATCAAGGCGCTCATGGAGAAGGTCGTGCAATTCAATGAGGACCAGGTCTATACGTACGACCGTGACACGCTGGTCAAGATGCTGGACGAGGCGCTTGGCCAGGCGCGCCCGCAATCGTCAGCCAACCAGCAGGTGGCCGCTCTGAGCGACTTCGCGATCCGTTACACAGCGGCCTGGAACAGCCAGAACGCCGCGAGTGTGGCCGCCTTTTTCGCCACGTCGGGCTCGCTCAAGATCAATACGGCGAAACCTGCGGTCGGCAGCGCCGCCATCACGAAATCGGCGCAGAGCTTCATGACGGCCTTTCCGGATCTCTTTGTCAAGATGGACAAGCTGACCGTCGACGGCAAGAACGCCGTGTACTGCTGGACCCTGACAGGAACGGACAAGGGTCCGCACGGCAAAGGCAACACGGTCCGCATCAGCGGTTACGAGGAATGGCGGCTGGACGACGCCGGTCTGATCGCGGAATCGAAGGGCCACTACGACGCGGCGGACTACAAACGGCAGCTGACTGCGCGTGCTGCGGACAAAACGTAATCGCTGCTGTCGCGACGGCTAGCCGATCGTCGCAAGATCCTCCGCATCGAGCTTGAGGCGCGCTGCGGCGACGTTTTCTTCGATATGTGCGACCGAGGAAGTCCCGGGAATCGGGAGCATCGCTGGCGACTTTGCCAGCAACCAGGCGATGGCCGCCTGGAACACGCTCACGTCGTGACGCTTGGCGACGGTTTCAAGACCCCTGCTGGCCTCAAGTTTCTCGGCTGACCCGCGTGCAACGGGGGCCCACGGTATGAACGCAATCCCGTCGCGTGCACAGACGTTGAGCACGTCCTCGGACGTACGGTCCGCGACGTTATAGCGATTCTGTACCGACACGATCGGAACGATGCGTCGTGCGACTTCGAGCTGTTCAACGTTGAAATTCGAGACGCCAATGTGGCGGATCTTGCCCGCGTCCTTCAGGCGCTTCAGTTCGCCGATCGAGTCTTCGACCGGCACGCGTGGATCTGGCCGGTGAAACTGGTACACGTCGATGCGCTCAAGCTTTAGGCGCTTGAGGCTCCCTTCGCAAGCTTCGCGAAGGTGTTCGGGCCGCCCGTCGGGTACCCACTCGGAGGCGCTCGGTCGAGTCTGGCCGCCCTTGGTTGCGATGACCAGGCCGCGCGGATAGGGGTGAAGTGTTTCCGCGATGATCCGCTCACTGACATCCGGACCGTAGGCATCTGCGGTGTCGATGAAGTTCACGCCAAGATCGAGCGCGCGCCGGAGCACGCGCCGCGCTTCAGCCGGATCCTTGGGTTCACCCCAGATCATGTCGCCGGTCAGACGCATCGCTCCGAAGCCCATGCGGTTAACCTTGAGGTCGCCGCCGATCGTGAACGTGCCCGCGGCCGCGGCCGGCTTCGAGCTTTGCGCAGCCAACAACGATCGGGGCGTGATCAGGCAGCTGATACTCGCCGCACAAGTCACCAAGGCCTCTCGTCGCGTCAACGTTGGAAGTTTCATGTTCCTTACTCCCACTCGATCGTGGCGGGCGGCTTTCCTGAAATGTCGTAGGTCACGCGCGATACGCCGCGCACTTCGTTCGTGATGCGGCGGGCGACGATGTCGAGGAAGTCGTAGGGCAAGCGCGCCCAGTGCGCGGTCATGAAATCGAGCGTCTCCACCGCGCGCAGCGCGATGACGTAGTCGAAACGTCGTCCATCACCCATCACCGCGACGGATCGGACGGGCAGGAAGACGGCAAACGCCTGGCTCGTGCGGTGATAGAGATCGTGGCGGCGCAGCTCTTCGATGTAGATCGCGTCCGCCTTGCGCAGGATATCGGCGTATTCCTTCTTCACTTCGCCGAGGATCCGCACGCCAAGGCCCGGCCCCGGGAACGGATGCCGATGGACGAGCTCGGGTGCAAGCCCGAGCTCGATGCCGATGCGCCGCACTTCGTCCTTGAAGAGTTCACGCAGCGGCTCGAGGAGTTTCATGCGCATCTTTTCGGGAAGTCCGCCGACGTTGTGATGCGACTTGATGACGTGCGCCTTGCCCGTGGCACTGCCGGCCGATTCGATGACGTCCGGGTAGATCGTGCCCTGTGCCAGCCAGTCGATGCCGGCGAGCTTGTGCGCTTCTTCGTCGAACACTTCGATGAAGTGACGGCCGATGATCTTGCGTTTAGCTTCCGGGTCCGTGACGCCGGCAAGCGCCGTGAGAAAGCGCTCTTCGGCGTTCACACGGATCACGCGCACGCCCATGTGCTTCGCGAAAGTCTCCATGACCTCATCGCCTTCGTTGAGGCGCAGAAGTCCGTGGTCGACGAACACGCAGGTCAGCTGGTCGCCGATCGCTTTGTGCACGAGCGCGGCGACGACCGATGAATCGACGCCTCCAGAAAGGCCGAGCAGGACTTTCGCGCCGTCCACCTGGGCGCGGATGCGTTCGATGCTGTCGGCGATGATGTTGCCGGTGTCCCAGAGCGCATCGCACTCACAGATCTCGCGCACGAAACGCTCGAGAATGTCGCGACCGCGCTTCGTGTGCGTGACTTCAGGATGAAACTGCACGCCATAGAAGCGGCGCGCGTCGTCCGCCATCGCGGCGAATTCCGCGTTCTGCGAGCGCGCGACGCGCCTGAACCCGGGCGGCATCTCCTCGACCCGGTCGCCGTGGCTCATCCATACGTCGAGCAGCGCCTGTCCGGATGCGCTGGTTTCATCCTTGAGCCCATCGAGGAGCTTCGAGGGAGCGACCAGCGAGACCTGTGCGTAGCCAAATTCGCGATGGCTCGACGTCGCGACCCGGCCGCCGAGCTGCTGTGCCATGGCCTGCATGCCGTAGCAGATGCCAAGGACCGGCACACCGAGATCGAACACCGCTTGCGGCGCGCGCGGCGGATTTTCGGCCGTCACCGATTCCGGTCCGCCGGAGAGAATGACGCCTCGCGGCTTGAACGCGCGCACGTCGGCGTCGGAGATGTCCCAGGCGCGGATCTCGCAATAGACGCCGATCTCGCGCACGCGACGCGCGATGAGCTGCGTGTATTGCGCGCCAAAGTCGAGGATCAGGATCCGGTGGGCGTGGATGTCCGGCAGCGGTGCGGGTGTCTTCTTTACCGGAGCGGTTGCCATGCTTCAGCTGACGCGGTAGTTCGGCGCTTCCTTGGTGATCGAGACGTCGTGCACATGGCTCTCGCGCACGCCCGCCGTGGTGATACGCACGAATTGGGGCTTGGTGCGCATTTCTTCAATGCTGCGGCTGCCCGTGTAGCCCATCGCCGCCCTCAAGCCCCCCGCGAGCTGGTGCAGGATTGAAACCATGCTGCCCTTGTAAGGCACGCGGCCCTCGACGCCTTCCGGCACGAGCTTTTCGAGCTCCGAGGCCGTGTCCTGGAAGTAGCGGTCCGCCGAGCCGTGCTTCTCCGACATGGCACCGAGCGAGCCCATCCCGCGATACGACTTGTAGGATGCGCCCTGGTAGAGCTCGACTTCGCCTGGTGATTCTTCGGTGCCCGCAAAAAGGCCGCCGATCATGACTGAATGCGCGCCGGCCACGATCGCTTTGGCGAGATCGCCCGAGAAGCGGATTCCGCCGTCGGCGATTGTCGGCACGCCGGTCGCGGCAATTGCTTCCGATACATTGGCGACCGCGCTGATCTGCGGAACGCCGACACCCGCGACTACGCGCGTCGTGCAGATGGAACCCGGGCCGATACCGACCTTGACGCCGTCCGCTCCCGCCTTGATCAGATCGCGCGCCCCTTCGGCAGTGACGACGTTGCCGGCGATGACCTGCTGTTCCGGCCAGCGCTTCTTGATGCGCTCGACCATCTCGAGAACGCCCCGTGAATGACCGTGCGAAGTATCGACGACGACGACATCGACGCCCGCTTCGCGCAGGGCCGCGATCCGGTCGAGCGTGTCGGGAGATGTGCCGACCGCCGCGCCAACGCGCAGGCGCCCGGTTTCATCCTTGCAGGCGTGCGGAAATTCGGTCGCCTTCTGGAAGTCCTTCACCGTGATCATGCCTTTCAGCTGGTTCGAGGCATTAACGACCAGCACCTTCTCGATGCGGTGCTTGTGCAGGAGCAGGAGGACTTCGTCCTTCGGCGCATTCTCGCGCACCGTGATGAGCCTCTCCTTCGGCGTCATGACACTCTTCACTGGCGCATCGAGCTTCGTTTCGAAACGCAGGTCGCGGTGTGTGACGATGCCGACGACCTCGTTGTTGCCAATGACGACCGGCACGCCCGAAATATTCTTGGCGCGCGTGAGGTCGATGACTTCGCGGATGGTCTTGTCCGGCGTCACGGTGATCGGATCGGTGATGACGCCGCTCTCGAATTTCTTGACGCGGCCGACTTCGCGCGCCTGCGCCCCGATCGTCATGTTCTTGTGGACGATGCCGATGCCGCCTTCCTGGGCGATGGTGATCGCGAGGCGCGCTTCCGTCACCGTATCCATCGCCGCGGACATCAGCGGGAGGTTCAAGCGGATCTTGCGCGTCAGCTGCGTCGACAGATCGACTTCCCGAGGCAGCACTTCCGAGTAAGCCGGCACCAGCAGCACGTCGTCGAAAGTGAGGGATTCCTCGAGGATGCGCATGGTGCGTGTCGCTACGATGCCTCGGTCGGCTGAAATAAAGCCGGCGATTGTACGCGTCCGAAGGGTGACGGTAAACCGCCAATGGTGCCCTGGCCGCGGGGCATCGCCTTATGGCTGATCGCAGCGCGAATCAGGCTCGACGGAGGCGAGCCAGGGATCGCCGAGGCTGCCGTTGTGGAGCTCAAAGCGGGCGCAACTGCCCGGCCGAAACTCCGAATAGAGCGCCGAGCTCACCTGAAGCGTCCGATCAAAACGCTCGTCCGGCCAACCATGGACGACGAGGTAGTACCTGCGGCTCTTGCCACTTCGCGAATAGACGTCGTCGATCCGCGCCACGTAGTCGGTGGCAGGCTCAGCGTCGAGCTTTTCATTGCGCAAGATGTAGAAGTAGCGGCCGCCGAGCCAGACCGCAGGCACGAGGACCAGCAGCAATGCGAGCGCTACCAAGTGCGTGCGCGAAGTACGGCCGACCAGGAGTGTCAGCGCCAGCAGCGCGATCATGACGGCCGCACCGGCCGCCACGGTTGCGTTGTGATCGATGTGATTGGAGAGCAGCTGCCGCGGGAGACTCGACACATTAATCTGCAGGATGAAGGCGACGATGCCTGCGGCGCCGCAGATGCCCGCGACAATCAGCAGCCAACGAGAGCGCGCTTCACCTGGATCGCGCTCGCCGTCCCAGGCGCGAGCATGCAGGTCCGCGAGCCTTGCACGAACCCGAGTCAGCGCAGGGCTATACTCGCGCGCCAGTGCATCCGCGACCTGCGGGTCTTCCAGGCTGTCGAAATCGCGCTTGCCCGGCGCAAATACGATCCAGATCCGTCCGTTCGCGCATTCGACCGACTTCGCCTGCTGGTCCGCAAAGACATCCATAACCGCGCGCCGCAGTTCCTCGTCGACGGAGAGCGCCTCGCACAACACCCGGTCGTCCGAGAGGATGAAGATCGAATCGTCGAAGGAGCGGTCGTGGGTCTCCCATTCGCGCGTAAGCCCCAGAGCCTTGCCGCAGCGGTCGAGAAAGTTTTCGCGGCGGAGCATGAAGCGCAGGACATCTGGCGCCGCCAAGGCGATCCGCACCTGCGATATGCGTCGATTCCTGCCGCGCGTTACCGAGAACTCGTACGTCTCGCCACCGCTGGGCCCGGGCTTGCCGGAGAAGCCGCGCCGTAGCAGCCCGCCCAGCATTCCCATGCCCGCAATGAGACACATGAAGAGGATGAACTGCACGATCGACATTCGCTGCCAATGATACGGCGCAGCGCAGGTTCAGGCATTCCAAACCCGCTAGAATCGCCCGGGATGGCGACCCCTCTCGTTCCCGATCGCGATGTGTATACCGTCTCGCGCCTCAATCGCGAGGCGCGCGTCATTCTCGAGCGCGGACTCGCGACGGTCTGGCTCGAGGCGGAGCTTTCCAATTTCGCGCGCCCGGCCTCGGGGCACTGGTATTTCTCGCTCAAGGATGCGACCGCGCAGGTTCGCGCCGCGATGTTCCGCCAGCGGAACATGAACGTCGGCTTCGCGCCGAAGGACGGCATGCAGGTTCTCGTGCGCGGTCGCGTCAGCCTCTACGAACCCCGTGGCGACTATCAGCTCATCGTGGATCATCTTGACGAGGCCGGCGAAGGCGCACTGCGCCGCCAGTTCGAGGAACTCAAGAACCGCCTTTTCAAGGAAGGCCTGTTCGCCGATGAGCGCAAGCGCCCGCTGCCTGTCCTACCCCGGCGCATAGGCGTCATCACCTCGCCGACCGGCGCAGCGCTGCGCGACATCCTGCATATTCTGAAACGTCGCTTCGCCGCGGTACCCGTGCTTATTTATCCCGTGCCCGTGCAAGGCGCGGCGGCGGCGCCCGCAATCGTCGAGGCTTTGCGGGAAGCGAGCGCACGTGGCGATTGTGACGTGCTGATCCTCGCCCGCGGAGGCGGCTCGCTTGAGGACCTCTGGGCGTTCAACGACGAGCGGGTCGCACGGGCGATCCACGATTCGACCATACCGGTGATCACCGGTATCGGGCACGAGGTTGACTTCACGATTGCCGACTTCGTGGCCGACCGCCGGGCGCCGACGCCTTCCGGCGCGGCCGAAATCGCGGTGCCCGATGAACGCGCCTGGGCGCGCGTGATCGCCGACCTCTTTGCGCGCATCACGCAACTGACGCAAGCCACCCTGGCACGACGCGCAGACGTCCTTGCCTGGCTCACGAAGCGCCTTGCACAGGCCCATCCCGGAGCAAGGCTTGCGCAACAGACGCAACGCCTTGACGACCTGAGCGAACGCCTGCGACTCGCGACGGTCCACCGGCTCGAACTCACTCGCGGCCGTCTCAACATCGCCATGCGCGCGCTTCACGCCGTAAGTCCGCTCGCAACGATCGATCGCGGCTACGCGGTCGTCACGCGCGAGGCCGGCGGCGAACTGGTGCGATCGCGCCGCGCCGTACGGCCGGACGAGCGCCTTCGAATTCGGGTTGCAGACGGCCAGATCCGTGCCGTCGTCGAGGAAGGTCCTGATGAATAATTGGCTGAGGTTTGTCGCTTTCCTTTCGCCGTGGCTCCTGATGGCGGACCCGGCGCTTGGCAGCGATGGACCCACCGCCCGCGCGACACCCGGCGGCATCGTGCTCCTCAGCCTCGGCCCATCGAAGGAGCCGCCCACCGTGTACTACGACGGTCATCGGGTGCTCGTGCGCGAACGAGCCGGAACCTGGGAAGCGGTCGTCGGCGTTCCGCTCGCCGCCAAAATCGGCGCACAGCAGATCGAGTGGCGTCTCGCGAACGGCGAGGCGCGCCGGATCGACTTCAAGATCGGTTCCTATAAGTACCCGACACAGTCGCTCAAGGTGCCACCGAAGCAGGTCGACCTCTCCAAAGAGGATCTTGCGCGCGTCGATAATGAAAAGGCGCACATGGGCGAAGTGTTCGATGGCTGGACGGTACGCGGACCGTCAACGCTCGTGCTCGAAGCGCCCGTCGACGGCCCGCGTTCGACGAGCTACGGCTCGCGACGCTTCTTCAACAAGCAGCCGCGCAATCCCCATACGGGCATGGACATCGCCGCGGGTACGGGGGCACCCGTGCGGGCGCCGCTCGAGGGCAAAGTCGTCGACGTCGGCAGCTACTTCTTCAACGGCAACAACGTGATCATCGACCACGGCGAGGGGCTCATGACCATGTACTGCCACTTGAGCAAGGTCGACGTGAAGATCGGCGATGAGCTCGCGACCGGCGCGCTCATCGGCGAAGTCGGTGCAACCGGGCGTGTGACCGGGCCTCACCTGCACTTCGGCGTCATGCTGAATCGCGCCTGGGTCGATCCGGCGCTGCTGCTCGCACCGCCGAAATGATCCGGCTCGGGCGCTACATCGGGGGGAGCAAGCGGTGAGAGTCATCCTGGCGACGGAGCATTTCCGGCACAGCCCGCAGAGCGAGTTCACGCGTGGGCAACTGCTAGAACCATTTGAGCGACCGGCGCGCGTCGAGTCGATCGTGCGTGCGCTCAAGGATGCCGGATATGGCTCACCGGAATCGCCGCGACCGTTCGGACTCGATCCCATCCTGCGCGTTCATGACGCCGCCTACGTACACTTTCTCGAAGCCGCCTATCCCGAATGGATCGCGCTCGGTCGCCAGAGCGATGCGGTGCCGGTAGCCTGGGCCATCCGGGGTCTACGCAGCGATCGCATCCCGGTATCACTCGACGGCCGGCTCTCGTACTACTCCTTCGACGGGTCGAGCCCGTTCACGGCGGGGACCTGGCAGGCGGTGCGCAGTTCAGCAGATGCGGCACTGACGGGCGCCGCGGCACTCTCGAGCGGTGAAGCGCGCGCCGTGTTCAGCCTCTGTCGGCCGCCGGGGCATCACGCAGCGGTGGATTATTTCGGCGGCTACTGCTACGTGAACAATGCCGCCATCGCCGCACAGTACCTGCTCGATCACGGCGCGCAACGTGCCGCGATACTCGACGTCGACTACCATCACGGCAACGGCACGCAGTCGATCTTCTACCGGCGGGCCGACGTGCTGTTTGTATCGATCCACGCGGACCCGGCGATCGACTACCCGTATTTCCTCGGCTATGCGGACGAAACCGGCGACGGTGAAGGCGCCGGCAGCAATCTCAACCTGCCGCTCGAGCGCGGAGCCGATTGGCAGCGCTGGGGAGCGGCGCTCGATGCGGCCTGCGTCGCGATCTCGAAATTCGGCGCCGACGCGCTGGTGGTGTCCCTCGGCCTCGATACGTTTCGCGGTGATCCCATATCGTCGTTCGCGCTCGAGTCCGCCGACTATCTGAAGCTCGGCGCGCGCATCGCGCGGCTCGGCATGCCGACGCTGCTAGCCCTCGAGGGCGGCTACGCAATTGCGGAACTCGGGACGAATGTCGTCAATGTTCTGCGCGGCTTCGAGGGCGGGTGACGCTACCGTCTACGCCGCGCATTCGCCTTCTCTTTCGCCTTGGACTTCGATTTCGCCACCGATGGCCGCTGCTTGATGGCGTAGGGGTTGTCGTCGGTACGAAATTCGACGCGCACCGGTGCGCCGACCAGGTCATAGGCCTTGCGAAAGACATTCTCGAGGTAACGCCGGTACGCATCGGGCACGTGCGGCGTCTGATTCCCGTGCACGACGATGATCGGTGGATTGCGACCGCCCTGGTGCGCGTAACGGAGCTTGATGCGCCGGCCGCGCACGAGGGGCGGTTGATGTGCGATGACGGCGCCCTCGAGCAGGCGCGTGAGTTCGGTCGTCGGCATCTCGCGGATCGAAGCCGCGTGCGCCCGATCGACCGCGCCGAGCAGCTCCCCGACGCCACTGCCATGCCGCGCCGAAATGAAATGCCGCGGCGCGAATTCAAGGAAGGCGAGCCTCAGGTCCATTTCACGCCGCACGTTGTCGCGCTGGTCGGTCGGGAGCTTGTCCCATTTGTTGATGGCGATGACAAGCGAGCGGCCGCGTTCGACCACTGTCCCGAAGAGCGATGCGTCCTGTTCGGTGACACCCTCCTGCGCATCGATGATGCCGATGACGACGTTTGCCTCGTCGATCGCCTGCAGGGTCTTCACGATGCTGAACTTCTCGACTTTCTCCTCGACCCGCGCCTTGCGCCGCACGCCTGCGGTGTCGATGAGCATGTAGGAGCGGCCGTCGCGCTCGAAGGGTACGAAGATCGCATCGCGCGTCGTGCCCGGCTGGTCGAATGCGACCAGGCGTTCCTCGCCGAGAAAACGGTTGATGAGCGTCGACTTGCCGACATTGGGCCGCCCGACAACGGCAACGTGAATGGCCCGCCTGTCCGCGACCGCCTCCGGCTCGAAAGTAAGGCCGGCGAGCGCCGCGTCCATCAGGTCATCGAGGCCGATGAGATGCGATGCGGATATCGGAATCGGATCACCGAGTCCGAGTGCGTGAAACTCGAGCGCGGCGACCTCCGGTTCGCGGCCCTCCGCCTTGTTGACCGCGAGCACCACGGGCTTGCCCGAGCGCCTGAGCGTCCGCGCTATGAATTCGTCGTCCGGCGTAAGTCCCGCGCGTGCGTCAACCAGGAGTACGACCCGATCCGCCTCGGCAATGGCGAGCTCGGCTTGCTCGGCCATCAGGCGCTCGAGTGCACCGGGTTTCTCGAGAAGGCCACCCGTGTCGATGGCAATGTAGGGCATCGAGCCGACACGCCCGTAGCCGTATTTTCGATCGCGGGTGAGCCCCGGCTCGTCGGCAACGAGCGCATCACGCGTTCGCGTGAGGACGTTGAAGAGCGTCGATTTGCCGACATTCGGCCGGCCGACGATTGCGACCACGGGCAGCACGTTGGATTCCTCGCGCGCCCGGCGGGCGGCGCATTAACCGCCGGTCGAACCGCTCTTGCCGCCCGCGGGCCGCGAGCGAAAGGCGGTGATCGAACCTGAATCGTTCTGCGCCAGTACAAGGCCGTCCGCGACCACGAGCCTTGCGACGCGATCTCCGCCCGAGCTCGCCCGGCCGATGATTGCGCCGTCGCTGCGGTCGATCCAGTGGACATAGCCCTCGAAGTCCGCGACGACAACCGCATCGCCGTCGATCACCGGGGCGCTCAAGCCCCGACGATGCAGCAGGTCCTGGCGCCAGAGTTCCGAACCGTCCTGGCGCTTCATCGCGATCACGGAGCCGTCCGAATCCGCGATGTAGAGCGCATTCGGATCGAGCGTGAGTCCGCGATAGCTCGAGGCGTCGCGCGCCCACCAGATCTGGCCGGAGTCGAGCGCGAGCATCGCCGCGCGGCCCTGGAATCCGACGACGAACACGTTCTGATCGGCAACTTCGACCGCCGAATCGATGTCGACGAGCCGCTCGAGCTCCGTACGGCCCTTGGACGGCGCGACGGCGTTTTCCCAGATCACATCTCCGGTCTGAACGTTGACCGCGACGACCTTGCCGTTATCGAAACCGCAGATGACCGTGTCACCGACGAGCACCGGGGACGCGGCTCCGCGCAGCGACAGCCGCGGCACCGTCTGGTCGACCGCCCACAATTCATGACCGTCCACGTGGGAAAGGCCACGCAGATGTCCGTCGACCGTGCGGATCACCACGACATTCGTACCGATCGCCGGCGCGGACAGCAGTTCGCCGCCGACATGTACACGCCAGAGTTCCGCGCCGTTGTCCTCCTTGAGGGCGATCACGTCACCTTTTTCGGAACCGACTACGACGATGCCCGCGCCGACGCCGGGCCCGGCCGAGAGCGGCCGTTTGGTGTCGATGTGCCACAGGTCATGTCCGTTCGTCGCATCCACGGCGATGACATCGCCGCCGTACGAGGCCGCGAACGCCTTGTTGCCAGCAACCGCGGGGTAGAGGCCGAGGCGCAGGCTCTTCTCCCCGCCACCAATCGACTCGCTCCAGACCTTGTCGATCTTGACGCGCGGAACGAAATCGACGAGTTCCGCGGGCGGATCGATCTTCTTGTCCTTCGAGCAGGCCCCGATGCCGAGGATGGCGAGGACGCCGAGGAGTGCGCAGCCCGCGGCCGGAACCTTCTTCATGGACTCGATTCCTTCGCGACATCCGCCGCAGGCGCAGGCTTCGCGACATCGGCAAGGTCAGCAATCTTGAGCTTCAGAAGATCGTCGTTGACGATTGCGGGCACGGTTGAAGCCGCCGCGCGTTCATAGGCCGCCAGCGCCCCCACGCGATCGCCTTTGGCGAGAAGGATGTCGCCGCGAACCTCCTGAAACCGGGGATCGAATTCGGACGGGCCCGCCGCGTCGATGAGTCTCAGGGCCTCGTCGGCCTTGCCCTGCTCCGCGAGGATGCGCGCGAGCCGCAGGCGCGCGACGAATCGCAGCGTGTCGTCGCGCGACTCGTCCATGACACGCGTGAGCGGCGCAATCGCATCCGCGAGCTTGCCGGTATCAACGTACCAGGCCGCAAGGCGCAGCCGCGCCTGATCGGCATAGGGCGTGCGGCCGTAGTCGTCATCGAGCAGCGCAATTTCCTTGAGCGCCTCGTCCTTCTTATTGGCGTAAAGCGCGTTCAGCACATTGCCGAAATGCACGTGCGCCTCGATCGCCTGGGAATCCTCTCGAGCCTGCCAGTATCGGTAACCGTAGAGGCCGCCTGCGCCGAGCACGACGCCCGCCACGATCCAGGCACCGTTCTCGCGGAACCAGCGCTTCACGTCTTCCCACTGTTCTTTATCCGACTTGTAAACGTCCACGATCTCTCCTGACCCTCAATAATGCCGGTCGCGTCTTACGACGCGAGTTCCGGAAGCCATTCGACCAAGCGTTGCGCAAGTTCCGTCTGGGCGCACTCCACCTGCGGCCCTTCGGTCCGGAGCGAGCGGATCGCCACGGTACTGCGGCTCGCCTCGTCATCGCCCAGGATGACGGCGACCGCAGCGCCGCTGCGATCGGCGCGCCGGAACTGCGTCTTGAAATTGCCCCCGCCCAGATTGAGTTCGATCCTGAGGCCGGGGTGCGCGTCGCGCAAGCTTTCACAAAGCAGCATGGCGGACCGGCCTGCCGCCTCCCCCACGACGACGCAATAAACCTGCGGCCCTGAGACGTCGCCCGGCAGGCCGAGTTCCTTCATAACCAGCACGACACGTTCCACGCCGAGCGCCCAGCCGATGCCGGGTGTCGGCGCGCCCCCCAGATGCTCGACGAGGCCGTCGTAGCGGCCGCCGGAGCAGACCGAGCTCTGCGAACCGAGAAGATCGGTCGTCCACTCGAAGACCGTGCGCGTGTAGTAATCGAGTCCGCGGACGAGACGCGGGTTGATTTCCCATTTGAGGCCCGCGCCCGTGAGAAGCGCAAGCAGCTGCTCAAAGTGGGCGCGCGACTCGGGGTCCAGGGAATCGGCGAGCTGCGGCGCGCCCGCGATCAGCTTCTGCATCGCAGCGTTCTTGCTGTCGAGAATGCGCAGCGGGTTACCGCCAAGGCGCCGCTGGCTGTCGGCGTCGAGTTCGTCGCGATGCGCACCGAAATATTCGACGAGGCGTTCGCGATAGATGCGACGCGACTCCGGCGTGCCGAGCGAATTGATCTCGAGCTTCAGGCCCGTGATGCCGAGCCGGCGCCAGAGGCGCGCGCTCAGCAGGATGACCTCCGCATCCACGTCCGGCCCTTCATAGCCGAACGCCTCGACGTCGATCTGCTGGAACTGGCGGTAGCGGCCTTTCTGCGGCCGCTCGCCGCGAAACATCGGGCCCGAGGTCCACACGCGCTGCTTCTGGTTGTGCAGGAGGCCGTGGTGGATCATGGCGCGGATCACACCGGCGGTCGCCTCCGGCCGCAGCGTCAGCTGCGTGTGTCCGTCGCGGTCGGCGAAGGTGAACATCTCCTTCTCGACGATATCGGTGAATTCGCCGATCGAGCGGCGAAAGAGCGCGGTCTGCTCGACGATCGGCACGCGCATCTCACGATAGCCGTACGCCGCGAAGAGTTCGCTCGCCGTGCGCTCGAGGCGCTGCCAGTGCCCGATGTCCTCAGGCAGGACATCCTTCATGCCTTCGAGCGGGGCAACGGGATCGTTCGTCGCACACTCGGCACCCCAGGAGGCAAGCGTCGAGCCACCGGGCATCACCCGAAATCGCGCCGTGTCGCCGTAACGCGCCCGTTCCGGAATGGCGAGCGGCCTGCCATCGAGCGACAGTTCGACACCCGCAACATTTCCGAGCATTACCCTGAATGGCGGCTGGCCCACGACGGTACGCGTCGTGTTTGCAGCGCGCTGATCGTAGAGAAGCCGCTCCCCGGTCGCATCGTAGATTTCCACCCAGGAGTCCGACAGGAAGCTCAATCGCAATCTTGCTGCGGCGGCATCAGACTCGACTGGCTCGGGCGGTGCAGTTCGTGCGATCGACGGCTTCGCCGTCGCGCGCACAGGCGCGGCGGGCGGACGCGACGGCGCTTCGCGCGACGTAGGTGCAGGTGCAGGTGCAGGTGCAGGGGCAGGGGGCGGGAACGGTTGCAATCATGGGTTCAGTCGTCGCTTCAGCTTCATTTGCCGATACCTGCGTTGCAGGCTCGGCTGTTTTGGGCTCAGCATGTTGCTTGCCGAGATACCACCAGACTCCCGCGGCAATCGCGGCAATGATGACGAAGACTACCGCCGTACGGATCCAGAGGATGCTGGCCCGGCTTCGGTCCAGAGGCATCGCCAGATGTTCCGTCGATGCCGGAACGAAGTTCGGCGTGACCGGACCGGTGTGCGCGGCTTCATACGCTGCGAGCAGCGCCTCGACGTCGAGGCCGAGCAGCTGCGCATACTTGCGCAAATGGCCGCGCGCATACACCGGCGCACCGAGGGACCGGAAGCGATCTTCCTCCATCGCGTCGATCACCGGCAGATCGAGATGCAGGTCCTCGCTCACCTTCTGCAGTGTCAGCCCCTGCCGCTCCCGGGCCGCCCTCAAACGCTCACCGACGGAGGAGGCGGCCGTTTTGTCGGCCGGTCCGCTCATCCGCTCTTGCGCTCCTGCTCCATGAGCTGACGCGTTTCCTCGGCATTCGGGAATTCCGATTTGAGGCGCCGGCTGTAGTCTTCGACCTGCTTGGTGTTGCCGAGCGCCCGTTCGATGCGCAGGGCGAGCCACAGCGCCGATGCGGAAATACGCGTGAGGCTCAGATGCCGCTGCAGGTAATCGCGCGCGAGGCTGTAGTTGTTGCGCTCGTAAGTCACCTCTGCGAGCTGCAGCCAGGCTTCGGCGAACTGCGGCTTCATGTCCGTCGCCTTGCGGAAGTACTGCTCCGCGAGGTCGAGATGCCCGGCGTTGCGCTCGCAAACGCCGACATTGCTCACGGCGAGCTCCGGCGTCTGGTAGATCGGGCTCGCGGCGGCCTTCAGCAGGACCTTTTCGCCTTCTGCGTAGCGCTTGCGCTTGCACAGAAAAACGCCGTAGTAGTTCTGCACCGACGGATCGTTCGGCTTCATGCGAAGCGCCGTGCGGAAGTGCTCCTCCGCCTTCTTGTCCTCGCCGATGCGATCGTAGAGGAGCGCAATGGCGGTGTGCACCGTCGGATCGCGCGGGTTCTGCGCGAGCGCCCGTTCGAGCTTGTCCTGGGCGAGCTCGATCTTGCCTTGCTGCAGGTAAGTCAGGCCGAGCGACACGTTGTAGGAAGCGGCGTTCGTCTCGGAGAGCGTGTTTGGATCGACGGCGTCCCGCTCCAGCTGCGACGGACCACAGCCCGCCGCAAGTGCGCTTGCCACAATCACGACCCCCGAGAACGCAACGGCACGCATCGCTCAGGCCTCCGCAACCACGGACACGAGCTTGCGTCCGAGACGCACGATCGTCCTGTCATGCACGCGCCCTGCGAGCTGTCCGCAGGCGGCGTCGATATCGCGACCACGGGTCTTGCGCGTCGTCGCGATGACGCCGTGACGATTGAGAAGATCCCGGAAGCGCTCGATCACTTCCGGCGGCGAGCAGCGGTAGCGCGTGCCCGGAAAGGGATTGAAGGGAATCAGGTTCACCTTGGCCGGATGGCCGCGCAACAGGTCGATGAGTTCAAGCGCTTCGCTCTCGGAATCGTTCACGCCCTCGAGCATGACGTATTCGAAGGTCACGCTGCGTCCGTTCTGTTCGTCGATATAGTGCCAGCACGCGTCGAGGAGCTCCGCGATCGGGTGCTTGCGATTGATGGGAACCAGCGTGTCGCGCAGCCGGTCGTTCGGCGCGTGCAGCGACACGGCGAGCGCAAGATTCGAATCCTCGGCGAGACGACGCATCTGCGGCACGAGCCCGGACGTCGACAAGGTCACGCGCCTGCGCGACAGGTCGAAGCCGAAATCGTCCATCAGGATGCGCGCGGCGATCAGGACGTTGCGGTAATTCGCGAGCGGTTCGCCCATGCCCATGAAGACGACATTCGTGATGATCCGGTCGCCCCCGGGCACGAATCCGAGCTCGCGGTTCGCGAGCCAGACCTGGCCGACGATCTCCGCGGCGCTCAAGTTCCGGTTGAAGCCCTGCTGGCCGGTCGAGCAGAAAGTGCAGTCGAGCGCACAACCGACCTGGCTCGAGATGCAAAGCGTGCCCCGATCGACCTCGGGGATGTAGACCATCTCGATACCCTGATCGATCATGCGCTCGCCGCGCGGCGCGTCGTCGACCTTGAGCATCCACTTGCGCGTACCATCGCTCGCAACCTGGGTCGTCACGATCTCGGGAACGCGGGTCCCGGCGTGCTCGGCGAGTTTCGCCCGCAGCGCCTTGCCAAGGTCGGTCATGGCCTCGAAGTCGGCGACACCCTGCTTGTAGATCCACTTCATGAGCTGGCGCGCCCGATACGGCTTTTCGCCAAGATCGGCCATGAAACGCTCGAACTCTTCGCGGGCGAGCCCGAGCAGATTCGTGCGTAGCGGTGCGGCGGAAGCGGACATGCTCGAATCTTCAGCGTGGGCAGATTTCGATGTCGCGGAAGAAAAACCGGATTTCGCGCGCCGCGGTGTCTGCGGCATCCGACCCGTGCACGACGTTCTGCTCGATGCTCGAGGCAAGGTCAGCGCGGATCGTGCCCGCGGCAGCCTTTTTCGGATCGGTGGCGCCCATGAGGTCGCGGTTGCGCGCGACGGCGTTCTCGCCCTCGAGGACCTGTACCATCACCGGGCCGGAGGTCATGTAGCGCACGAGATCCTTGTAGAAGGGACGCTCTTTGTGAACCGCGTAGAACGCCTCGGCTTCCGCCTGGCTGAGCCGCATCATGCGCGCGGCGACGATTTTGAGTCCCGACTTTTCGAAACGGCGGTAGACCTCGCCAATCACGTCTTTGGCGACGCCATCGGGTTTCACGATAGAGAGAGTTCGCTCCAGGGCCATCTGCTTGAACCTCAAGTCATTTTTGGGCGGGGAAGTGTACCTTCGCGCCCCACCCCTAGCAACGACGGGACGGCACGGAAGTGCCGGAACGGTAAGGTTTTTTGCCGCCCGGGCGGGCGTCAGACGTTGAAGCTCTCGCCGCAGCCGCACTCGCCCTTGATGTTCGGGTTGCGGAAGCGGAAGGCCTCGTTGAGTCCCTGCTTCACGAAATCGATTTCGGTGCCGTCGACGTAGCGCAGGCTTTCCCGATCGACGATGACCTTCACGCCCCGGTGCTCGAAGACCTGGTCCTCGCGTTCGACGTCGTCGGCGTAGTTCACGACATACGCGAAGCCGGAGCAGCCGGTTTTCTTGACCGCAAGGCGCAGGCCGACGCCCTTGCCCCGGGCTTCCATGAAGCTCTGGACCCGCGTTGCGGCAGCAGCAGTCAATGTAATCGCCATAGTCCTAGACCTGTCTCGCTTGCGCCTGCGCCAGAGCGGCGCGTAGTGCGTCTTCGACAACCAGCAATCGACCCAGTTTCTCAGTCGGCACCTCAAGGAGGCGCCCGAGCTCCAATATCGGCATCGGCGGCGCCCGATCAAGGGGCTGACCCTTGAGATGCTCGGCCAGCCAGGATGCGGCGGCAATAGTATGCGGACAGCCGAACGCCTGGAACCGTGCTTCCGTCACAGCGCCGCCGCCGACAAGGAGCGCGAATCGCACCCGCGTACCCAATTCCTCGCTTCCCGCCTCCCCGACGGCCGCGCCCTCCGGCCAGCCGCCGGTCCCGACGGGATTGGCGAAATGGCTCGCCACGAGCGGGCTGTAATCGACGGGGCGCACGCGATCAGTGCCTGGCTGCCGCGGGCGCCAGCCCGCGCAGACGCTGTACAGCCTCCGTGACCGCCGTAATGGCGTAGTCGACGTCGGCCCCCGTAGAAAAGCGGCCAAGACTGAAGCGCAGCGAGCTCTGTGCCAGCTGATCGCTCCGGCCGAGGGCCCGCAGAACATACGATGCTTCCTGGCTCGCCGACGTGCACGCGGAACCGGTCGACACCGCGAGACCGGGCAGCGAAAAGAGCAGGCTCTCACCTTCGACGCCTTCGAACGACACGTTCAGGACCCCGGCGACCCGCTTTTCCGGGTGACCGTTGAGGTGCACCGAGCCGAGCTTCATGAGTCCCGCCCACAGCCGGCTACGCAGCGCGCCGAGACGCTGCGCATCGGTTTCGAGGTCCCGCGCCGCGATTTCATAGGCGAGGCCCATACCGACAATCTGGTGCGTCGCCAACGTACCGGACCGGAGTCCTCCCTCCTGGCCACCGCCGAAGATGAGCGGCAGCATCAGCGGCCGCGGCTGGCGGCGGACGTAAAGCGCTCCAATGCCTTTCGGTCCATAGATCTTGTGTGCGGTAAGCGACAAGAGATCGATGCACTGCTCACCGACGTCAATGCGCGTCTTGCCTGCGCTCTGCGCCGCGTCGACGTGGAGCAACACGCTGCGCTCGCGGCAGATCCTGCCGACCGCGCCGACGTCCTGGATCACCCCGATCTCATTGTTCGCGTGCATCAGCGACACGAGCAGCGTATCCGGGCGCAGGGCCGCCGCGACGGCTTCGGGCGTCACAATGCCGTCCTCGCCGGGCTTGAGATAGGTGACCTCAAAGCCTTCCTTCTCGAGCTGCTTGCACGGATCCAGCACCGCCTTGTGTTCCGTGCGTGCGGTGACGATGTGCTTGCCGCGCTCGCGCTGCGCACGCGCGACGCCGAAGATCGCAAGATTGTCCGACTCCGTCGCACCGGAGGTCCATACGATCGCCGCGCTTTCCGCGCCGATGAGTTTTGCGACCTGCGCGCGCGCTTTCTCTACGCGGGCACGTGCCTCATTGCCGGGTGCGTGACCGGTCGAGGACGGATTCGCAAAGCAGCCGTCCGCCGTCAGGCACTCGCACATGGCCGCCGCGACGAGCGGGTCGACCGGCGTGGTCGCAGCGTTGTCCATGTAGATGCAGGGCCTGGTCACGAGACTTTCCTGCCCGAGCCCGCGGCGCGGCGCCGTCCCTGCACGGCCGTAAGGATCCCACGGAGGATGTTGAGTTCGTTCTGATCGAGCGCGGTGCGATTGAAGATGCGGCGGATGCGCGTCATGAGGTGTCCGCGGCCGGTTCGGTCGTGAAAGTTCGCCTCGTCCATCACTTCGGAGAGCTGCGTGTAGAAGCGCTCGAGCTCCTCGGCAGTGGAGAGTGGTGTTTCCTGCTGCGACACCGTTGCGGGCGCGGTGCGAGCGACCAGAATCTCATAGCACACGATCTGCACGGCCATCGCGAGATTGAGCGATTCGTAGGCAGGATTGACCGGTATCTTGACGAGTGCGTTGCAATGCTGAAGCGCATCGTTCTCGAGTCCGTAGCGTTCGGATCCAAAGAGAACCGCAGCCTTCGCGCTGGTCTCCCGCGCAACAAGGACAGCGCCAAGATCGCGCGGCGTCAGGACCGTCCAATTGTGAATCCGGGGGCGCGACGTTGTTGCGGCCACGTAGGCACAGTCCGCGATCGCCTCATCGATACTGCCAACGACGCGCGCGGCGTCGAGAATGTCGGTTGCGCCGGCTGCGCGGGCGCTCGCTTCAGGGTCCGGAAACTGCTTCGGCCGCACGAGCCAGAGCTCCTCGCAGGCCATGTTCTTCATGGCGCGGGCAACCGCCCCGATATTTCCGGGGTGGCTCGACTCAACGAGAACGATTCGAACGGAGCAAGTCATGCGCTAAGTCAAGCGGCTCGGCGCCGGAACCAAGTGTGTTCGACGGCGGCAGCGGTCCTTCTTTGTTATTCTACCGCCCCGCCCGGGGAATCGCCCCGCCTTCGCACCCCGTTTCGCACACAAATTCGTCACCCATGCAGCCGATTCTGAACATTGCGGTCAAGGCCGCGCGCCGCGCCGGCGACCTCATCGTGAAGAGCCTCTCGCGCCTTGACAGCCTCGACGTGTCGAGCAAGGGGCGGAACGACTTCGTCACGGACATCGACCGCGCAGCCGAGCAGGACATCATTGCGACCATCCGCCGCATGTACCCGGAGCACGCCATCCTCGCGGAGGAAAGCGGGCGCAGCGGGCGCGATGAGAACCTCTGGATCATCGACCCGCTCGACGGCACGACGAACTTCCTGCACGGCAACCCGGTGTTCGCGGTGTCGATCGCATTCGAACGTCGCGGGCGGCTCGAGCACGCGGTGGTCTACGACCCCTTGCGCCAGGAATTCTTCACCGCTTCACGCGGCGAAGGCGCTCAGCTCGAGGGGCGCAAGATCCGCGTGAGCAAGCAGAAGGAACTCGAGGGCTCGCTCATTGGCACCGGCTTTCCATATCGGGCCAATGCCAAGTGGCTCGAGCCCTACATCTCGATGATGCGTGTCGTGATGACGACGGCCGCGGGCGTGCGCCGGCCGGGCTCGGCTTCGCTTGACCTCGCGTTCGTCGCGGCCGGCCGGCTCGATGGATTCTGGGAAATTGGCCTTGCGCCCTGGGACACGGCCGCAGGCACGCTCCTCATCATCGAAGCGGGCGGCCTCGTCACCAACCTCTCCGGCAACGAATACACCCAGGGCGGCAACATCATCTGCGGCAATCCGAAGGTGCACGCCGAACTCGTCGCGGCACTCGCGCCGCACGTTCCCGAGGAGCTGCGCAACGCCTAGTGCGCAGGCGCTCGTTGTTTCGAGTGCCGATAGCCGTAGCCGAAATAGACCAGCGTTCCAAGCGCGAAGTAGCCGACGAGGATCCAGAGCGCGATCGGATCCTTGTTGACCTCGCCCGGAGCACCGATGAGGTGACCCATGATGTCGTAGTTGAGCGCCTTCGACAGGATGTCCGTCAGGATTGGTCCCATCATCAGGAGCAGGCAGGAGATAATGCCGAGGATCGGCGTCACCGGATACCACGGGACTTCGAAGGGACGCTTCATGTTCGGGTGGCGATGGCGCAGGTACAGCACGCTCATGCAGACGATCGAAAATGCGACGGCCGTACCGAGGCTCACGAGGTCATTTAGGACGTCGAGCGGCAAGGTGGCGGCGGCAAATGCGATCACGACGCCGAGCAGGATCGTGCCGGCCGCGGGCGTCTTGAACTTCTGATTCACCTTCGAGAACACATCCGGCAGCAGACCGTCCTTCGCCATCTGATAGAACACGCGCGTCTGCGCGTACATCAGCACCAGCATCACGGACGAGAGGCCGGTGAATGCGCCGATCTTGATGAGGAACGCGAGCAGGTTCAGCTGCCCGTTCTCGGTGAGACCCCAGTGAACCACCGCCCATTGCGGGTTCATGCGGTCAATCGCGATCGCGATCGGTGCGCCACCGGCGAGTTCCTTGTAGGGAACGACGCCGGTCATCACTGCGGCGACCGCCATGTAGAGCACCGTGCAGATGATCAGCGAACCGAGGATGCCGATCGGCAGGTCCTTCTGCGGATTGCGCGCTTCGCTCGCGGCGGTCGACACCGCCTCGAAGCCAACGTACGCAAAGAAAATAATGGAGGCGGCGCGCAAAACGCCCTGGAATCCGTATTTGAATCCACCCTCGTTCGCCGGGATGAAGGGGTGCCAGTTGTCGGAGCTGACGTAGAAGACGCCGACCGCGATGAACGCGAGCAGCACCGACAGCTTGATGGCGACGATGACGTTGTTCACCGAGGCCGATTCCTTCACGCCGATGACGAGGAGCGAGGTCACGGCAAGGATGCCGATGGCGCCGATGAGATTGAAGCCGGAGCCGGTTTGCAGCACGCCGTCCTGCAACCTCAGTGTCGACTGCGTGATGCCGCTCGAAAAGTGCACGCCAAAGTCCGAGAGGAGCGACGTCACGTAGCCGGTCCAACCGGACGCGACGGTCGATGCCGCCACGCCGTACTCGAGCAGCAGCAGCCAGCCCATGATCCAGGCGAAGACTTCGCCCATGGTGACGTAGGAATAGGAGTACGCCGAGCCGCAGACCGGCATCGTCGAGGCGAGCTCCGCGTAGCACAGGGCCGCGAAGACGCAGCAGGCGCCGGCGATGACAAATGAGAGCATCACGCCCGGGCCCGCGAAGTTCGCCGCTGCGTTGCCCGTCAGTACGAATATGCCCGCGCCGATGATCGCGCCGATTCCGAGGCTCGTGAGATTGGTTGCGGTCAGCGTGCGTTTCAGCTCTCCGGAGCTGAATTCCGCCTGGATTTGTTCTACGGATTTTTTTGCGAACAGCTGGCCGTTGGCCATGTCTCTCCCCTTCACCCCTTGCGCGCGCGAGCGCGGAAGGGGCTGAGACTAGGCGCAAGCCCCGCCGGAGGCAAGCCGCCCTTCAGTCCTTTTCCCCGGAATCCTCGCGCTTCTTCGCGCGTGCGTTCAGCATTCGACGCAGTCTTATGTTCAGCATTTCGACGAGCACGGAGAACGCCATGGCGAAATAGAGATACCCGCGTTCGATGTGATAGTCCGCCCCTTCCGCCATGAGGAGCACGCCCACCAGGATGAGAAATGCGAGCGCGATGATCTTGATGGTCGGGTACTTCTCGATGAAATCGTTGAGCGGGCCCGCGAGCCACATCATCACGAGCACGGAAGCGACGATCGCCGTAACCATGATCGGCATTTGATTCGAAAGACCCACCGCCGTGAACACCGAATCGAGCGAGAACACGATATCGATGACGGCGATCTGCACGATCACGGCGATGAAGCCCGCGCGGAGCGAGGCCGGCCGCTTCTGCTCCACGCCTTCGAGCGTCGCGTGGATCTCGCTCACGGCCTTGGCGATGAGAAAGAGGCCGCCCGCGAACAGGATGAGATCGCGGCCCGAGATCTCCCGGTTGAATATCTCGAAGAGCGGCGTCCGGAATCTCGCGAGCCAGGTGATCGAAAAGAGGAGAGCAATGCGCGTCAGCATCGCGAGCGCAAGGCCGAAGCGGCGTGCCGCCGGCTGCCGCTCCTTCGGCAGGCGGCTCACGAGGATCGACAGCACGATGATGTTGTCGACGCCGAGCACGATCTCGAGCGCCGTCAGCGTGACGAAGGCGATCCAGGCGTGCGGGTCGAACAGCAGGTCGAACATGTTCTTGCGCTAGTTCCAGTTCCAGGGCTTCGCGCAGGAAGGTCCTTTCAGGACCGCCGTGGCGAAAAAGGGGACAGACCCCTTTTCGTTATCGCCTGCAACGCGAAAAGGGGTCTGTCCCCTTTTCCGCAAAACGTCCTGTTTTTTACGATCCTGAAAGGACCTCCCTGCGCGAAGCCCTCCCGTTTCAAGTGCCCCACCCGGTCGACCGTCAGGGCATCTTGTCGAGTTCGTCGGCCGACTTGCGTTGCGGGAAGAGGTCATTGCCGGTCAGTCCCATGTCGAGCGCCAGCGAGCTCGCAACATAGATCGAGGAATAGGTAACGACCACGATACCGACAAGAAGCGCGACGGAGAAGCCGCGCAGAGCCTCGCCGCCGAAAAGCAGCAGCATCAGCACGACGACGAAGGTCGCGCCGCTCGTGATCACGGTTCGCGACAGCGTCTGGTTGATCGCCGCATCGATGAGGTCCGCGGACGCGGCGCGCCGCGAGCGTTCGAAGTTCTCGCGGATCCGGTCGAACACGACGACGGTGTCGTTCAGCGAGTGGCCGATGACCGCGAGCACCGCGGCAAGCGCGGGCAAGTCGAAGGTCAGGCCCGTGACCGAGAAAAAGCCGACCACGACGATCGGGTTATGCATCGACGCGATGACGGCACCCGTGCCGAGCCGCCAGGTATGAAACCGGATCGAGACGTAAAGGCCGATCAGGAGGAACGTGAATACGAGCGCGAGCGCGCCGTTCTCCGCGAGCTCGCGGCCGACCTGCGAGCCGACGGAATCCGCGCGATGCATCGCGACCTTGGGATCGATCGTCTGCAGCACGGCCTCGATACGTTTGCCGACCTCGGCGCCCTTCACGGTCTCGCCCTGCGGCGGCAGGCGCACCAACACGTCGCGCACCGAATCGACCAGCTGGACCTGCGGCTCCTTGAAACCGCTCTGCACGAGGGTCGCCTGGACCTGCTCGATGTTGGCCGGCGCGCTGAAGCCGAGCTCCACCTCGACGCCGCCCGTGAAATCGATCGACAGGTGCAGGCCACGCACGATGAGCGAAACGACCGTCGCCACGACCATGAGTGTCGAAAGACCGTACCACCGGCGCCTGAGGCGCATGAAGTGAAGCGTCGGGACCTTCTTGAAGAATTCCATGGATGCCCCGTCAGATCGACAGCCGGCCGATATCGCGGCGCCGGGTATAGATGAGATGCACGACGACGCGGCTGCCGATGACCGCGGTGAAGAGCGACGTCAGGATGCCGAGCGTCAGCACGACGGCAAAGCCGCGCACCGGTCCGCTGCCGAAGGCCCAGAGCACGACGCCCGCGATCAGCGTCGTGACGTTCGAGTCCGCGATCGCGGTGAAGGCGCGGTCGAAGCCCTTGTCGATCGCCGCGCGCGGCGTGACGCCTGCGCGCAGCTCCTCGCGGATGCGCTCGTAAATCAGGATGTTCGCGTCGACCGCCATGCCGACGGTGAGCACGATGCCGCCGATGCCCGGCAGCGTCAGCACCGCGTTCAGGAGCGACAGGAGCGCGGTCAGGAGGACCACGTTCGAAAAGAGCACGAGGTTCGCGACCCAGCCGAACACGCGATAGTAGATCGCCATGAACGTGAAGATCGTGAGCATGCCGTAGATCATCGCGTCGACGCCGCGCTCGATGTTCTTCTCGCCGAGGCTCGGGCCGATGGTGCGCTCCTCGACGAGATACAGCGGTGCCGCAAGCGCGCCAGCGCGCAGGAGCTTCGCAAGCTCAGGGCCCTCGTTCGCCGAGAGGCCCGTGATCTGGAACTGGTTCGAGAACATGCCCTGGATGGTCGCGGCGTTGATCACGTCTTCCTTCGTGCGATCAACGAACACAGCCTTGCCGTCCACGGTCTTCTCTTCGCGCAGTTTCTCGATAAACACGACCGCCATCAGGTGGCCGAGATTCGCGCGCGTCGTTTCACCCATGCGCCGGCCGCCGCGGCTGTCGAGCTTGACGCTCACCGCCGGACCTTCCTGCTGCATGACGAATGAAGCATCCACGAGCTGATCGCCGGTCGCGATGACCTCGCGCTTCAGGAGAATCGGCGCGCCATTCTCGCGGCGGAAGTAGAGTTTCGAACCGACCGGGGCAACGCCGGTGCGGCGCGCATCCTCCGGGTTATTCACCTCGTCGACGAGCCGGAACTCGAGCGTCGCGGTGCTGCCGAGGATGCGCTTCGCTTCCGTCGGGTCATCGACACCGGGAAGCTGCACGACGATGCGGTCGCGTCCCTGCCGCTGGATGACGGGCTCGGACACGCCGAGTTCGTTGATGCGATTGCGCAACGTCGTGAGATTCTGGTCGATCGCATAGTCGGCGCGTTCGCGTGCCATTTCCTCCGTCACGCGCGCGTAAACCGTCGGGGCCGCAGGATTCGCGTCAACCGTGACCGCGAGCTTGGGGTTCGCTTTCTCGATGAGCTTGCGCGCGGCGTCGATATTCGCCGCGTCGCGGAGCGTGATCTTGAGCGATTCGCTCTGCGCCTGCGCGTCGCGGATGAGGACGATGTCCACGAACTGGATCTTCTCCTCGCGCAAGCTCCGTCTCAGCTCCTGCTCGGTCGCCGCCTCGAGCTGCTTGATCGCGCCCTGGATGTCGACCTGGTAGACGAGATACGAACCGCCCTTCAGGTCGAGGCCGAGCTTCATCGGCTTCAGTCCCATTACCTGCATCCAGTGCGGGGTGCGCGGCGCGCTCGTCAGGCCGTAGCTGTACTTGTCGGGCAGGGCCTTGATGACATCGCGCGCCTTCAGCTGCTCGTTGTGCGAGGGGAAGCGCACGAGAAGCTCGCCCTTGACGAGTTCCGTGCGCAGGAATGCGACGTTCTTCTGGCGCAGCAGGTCTTCGACCGACTTCGCGCATTCGGCCGTGCAGGCGGGCTTGTCGCGTCCGGCGAGGGCGATCTGCAAGGCGTTGTCTTCACCGAAGATATTAGGCAGCGCGAACAGCAGACCGAGCAGCGTCAGTCCACCGACAAGCCAATACCTCCACCGCGGGAAATCGGTCATGAGCCGTCAGGCACTCTTGATCGTGCCGCCCGGCATCAGGCCCGCCACCTGCGTCCTCTGCACCTTGATAACCACGCCGCTCGCGATTTCGATCGAGACGAAATTCTCGCTGACCTCGGTGACCTTGCCGAGGATGCCGCCAGTCGTGACGACTTCATTGCCGACCGCGAGCGCGGCCAGCATTGCCTTGTGCTCCTTGGCACGCTTGTTCTGCGGGCGGATCAGCAGGAAATAGAAGACCACGAAAAAGAGGCCCATGAAGACGATCATCTGCAGACCGCCGCCCGATGCGCCGCCGCCCGCCGCCTGCGCGTGCGCAGTTTCGATAAAGAAATCCATTGCTTCAGACCCTTCTGTTCAAGTGCGTCAGATCAGGGGAGTCCCGATTGTTCTCGGAAGGCCGGGGACCCGTAAAAATGGCGGCGCATTATGCCACAGCGCCGTCGGAAGGCTCGTCCGATGATGCCCGGGCGGCGTGAAAGCGCTGCACGTATGCCTCAAGCTCGCCCGCCAGGATCGCGGCCCTGAGTTCTGACATAAGGCTCAGGTAGAAGTGCAGGTTGTGCAATGTATTGAGCCGCGCACCGAGAATTTCGTTGCAGCGGTCGAGGTGGCGCAGATACGCGCGGCTGTAGTACCGGCAGGTATAGCAGTGGCAAGCCGGATCGACGGGCCCGGTGTCGCGCTGGTGGGCGCTGTTGCGGATATTGATGACGCCGAAACTCGTGAAGAGATGGCCATTACGCGCGTGACGGGTGGGCATCACGCAGTCGAAAAGGTCGACGCCTCGAAGCACCGCCTCGACGATGTCCTCCGGCCGACCGACTCCCATGAGGTAGCGCGGCCGGTCCGCCGGAATCTGCGGTTCCAGGGAATCAAGCATGGCGAGCCGTTCCGCCTCGCTTTCGCCGACTGCGAGCCCACCGATGGCGTAACCGTCGAAGCCGATGTCGCACAAGCCCGCGAGCGATTCCGAACGCAGCTCCGGATACATCCCGCCCTGGATGATGCCGAAAAGCGTGCCGGGCGGTGAGCCCTCGTAGTACGCATCGTGGCTGCGCCGCGCCCAGCCGAGCGAGAGCCGCATGGATTCGCGCGCAGCCTCGAGCGACACCGGATACGGCGTGCATTCGTCGAAGATCATTGCGATGTCGGCGCCGAGGTCACGCTGGACCTGCATCGAAAGCTCTGGCGTCAGGAAGACCTCCGCGCCATCGACCGGCGAGCGAAAGCGCACGCCCTCCTCGCCGAGCTTGCGCAGGTCGCGCAGGCTATACACCTGAAAGCCCCCCGAATCCGTGAGGATCGGGCCCTGCCAGTGCATAAAATCATGCAGATCGCCGTGCAGCTTCACGATTTCGGTGCCCGGCCGCAGCATGAGATGAAACGTATTGCCGAGAATGATCTCGGCACCCGCTGCCTGCAGTTCTTCGGCGGTCATGGCCTTGACCGTGCCGTACGTGCCGACCGGCATGAAGGCGGGCGTTTCGACACGCCCTCGGGCAAACGTGAGCCGCCCCCGACGCGCGCGCCCGCAAGTTTTCAGCAACTCGAATTTCATCGCCCGACCGGCGCGTGCCGCGGCAGCAGCATCGCATCGCCGTAGCTGAAAAAGCGATAGCGGGCGGTGACGGCATGACGGTAGGCGGCCATGACCGCATCGTAACCGCCGAAGGCCGCAACGAGCATCAGCAGCGTCGATTCGGGCAGGTGAAAATTGGTGAGCAACGCATCCACGACGCGGAATTCGTAGCCCGGCGTGATGAAAAGGCGCGTGTCGCCGTCGAACGGAATGAGCGCACCGCCCGCAGCGGCGGATTCGAGGGCGCGCACGACGGTCGTACCGATCGCAGCGACCCGGCCGCCCCGCGAGCGCGTCGCGGCGATCTGCGTACAAAGGTCCTCGCTGACGGTCACACGCTCGGGATGCATGCGATGCGTCTTGAGATCATCCACTCGCACCGGCTGGAAAGTGCCCGCGCCCACGTGCAGGGTGAGCCAGCCCAAATTCACACCCTCGCCTGCCAGGCGATCGAGCAGCGGCCGATCAAAATGCAGGCCGGCCGTCGGCGCCGCTACGGCACCGGGGCTGCGCGCAAAGATCGTCTGATAGCGTTCGCGATCCGCGCTTGTGGGCGCGCGCTCGATGTAGGGCGGCAGCGGCACCTGGCCGGCTGACTCGAGGTAGGCGAGCGCGTCGTCCGGAAATTCCACTTCGAAGAATGTCTCGCGACGCTCGATGACCTGCAGCGCACGGCCGTCATCGAGCGTGAGCTCGGCGCCGGCGTTGAGTCCCTTACTGGCGCGAGCCTGCACGAGTGCACGCCGGCCGCCGAGTAGTCGCTCGAGGAGCAGTTCCACGCGGCCACCGGTCTGCTTGCGAGCGAACACTCGGGCCGGAATGACTCGCGTATCGTTGAAGACGACGAGATCACCCGCGTTGAGGTACTCGATCAGGTCGCCGAAGCGGCGATCGCGCAAGCCGTCATCGACGACGAGCAATCGGCTCGAGCCGCGCTCGACGGGCGGCTCCTGGGCAATGAGCTCGGCGGGCAGGTCGTAGTGAAAGTCGGCGCGGCGCATGGCCGGCGCGAGTTTACCCCCGAACTATCGGCGAACCACGGGCGAACTATGGGCGATCGCGCGGAGGCGGCGCTGGTGAAGTAGCCGGCGCCGCCGATGCCGCGGGCGCCGCCGATGTCGCGGGCGCCGCCGGTGCCGCGGGCGCAGGCGGTGCCGCGGGCGCAGCCGGCGCCGCTTCGAACGGCGCGCCAATGAAGTACCTGCGAGATCCGGGCGCCGGGCGCTCCGGCATCGTCACCTCGAGTGTCTGCGACTTGCGTGCTCGCAGAATCGCGAGCTTCACTTTCTCGCCCGGCTGATACGACCGCAGGATACGCAGTGCATGTGCGCCCGATTGCGGCTGACGCCCGTCGATCGCGGTGATGACGTCGCCTTCCTCGAGTTTCAGGTCCGCGGTCGGCGCACGCACGACGAGCGCACCTTTGTCCGTGCCGAAGTAGGAGCCGAGCTTCGGCGTGAGTGTCACGAGTTCCATCTCACCGAAACCCGGATCGATCATGACGTCGAACATCGGCGGAACCGGGGGCACCGGCGGCATGCCAGGCGTCGGCGGCATCGGCGGCACCGGCGGCGACCGCGATCATTGCGCCACTGGTACTGGTGCCGAACACGTGGCTGTCCGGCGCCCGCGTCGTGACATCCGCCGTCACCGGTTTGCCGTCGCGCAGGTACTGGATCTTCACTTTGTCGCCGGGCGCGACCTCGCGCATGCGGCGGAGCAGCTCCGCATTCGGATTGCCGTCGACGCCGGTAAGGAGCTTCTTGCCGTCGAGCGCGATGATCACGTCGCCTGAGCGGATCCCTGCCCTGTCGGCCGGACCGCCAGGCGTTACGCCAGTGATGTAGACGCCGTCCACTTTCACTTCGCCGTGTGAACCGATATTGATGCCGAGGATCGCGCGCCGGCCCGGGAACATCTCGCCGAGCAGCACGTCGTGCATGGCCGAGCCCGAGACCTGCTGCGACAGATCGGCCACTTCGCGCGCCGCATCTTCGAGCCGCTCACGCGCTTCTTCGAGCTTGCGCTCGAGTTCCTGGTTCTTCACGTCGCTCTCATCCGTCGCGAATGCCGCGCCGGCGAGACCGGTCGTTGCGACAAGCGCGGCCAGCACGCTGAGTGCCGCACGCGTCCGATTGCTGAGAATCTTCATGGCTTGCACACCTCTCAATAACTAGTAGTCCGGGCCTCTGCATAACGCACGGCCACCAGGGAATTCATGAGATCGACCCGCTGTCGCCAGAGCGGCGCGACTGTCGCCGCGTCGGTGCTCGATGCCGCGTTCGCGCCGATCGCGAGATCGACCCACTCGATGCGATCTTCGAGGCCTGCAGTCGTCAGCACCGTCGCTGCGCGGGCGACGCGCGGCTCCTCGGGCATCGCGGCGAGCAGCGATTCAAGCCGCCTCGACTCCTGCATCAGGGCCGCAATGGAATCGCCACCGGGATCCGTCGCGCCGGCCTGCGGCATCGGCGTCGGAGCCCTGACGTCATCGACCTGCACGGTCGAGCCGTCGAAGAGTGCCAGACCGATCGCAATCGCCATCACCGCCGCGAGAGTGCCAGCGATGCGCCAAGTCGGGCGCGGCAGAGGGAGCGATGCTGGACGATGCTCGAGCCTCGCGATCACTTCAGGCCATGCGTCGCGGCCAACGACGTCCGGCGTCGCCCGCATGGCCGTTCGCAAGTGCTGCAGGCGTTCGAATTCAGCGCGGCAGAATGCGCAGCCCGCGACATGATCAGCGATCGCGCCGGGAGCCTCAGGCTCGTCGCGCAGGTCTAAAAGCTCTGCGAGATCTGGGTGCATGACAGTTTCTCCGAATCCCGTTCGAGGAGTTGACGCAGGCGGCGATGGGCACGGACCAGCTGCGACTTCGAAAAGCTGGCTGTGTGGCCGAAGAGGCGTCCGATCTCCTCGTGCGTCATTTCCTCGACATCGTGTAACCAGACGACCGCCCGCGCCGTCGCCGGCAAGCGCCGCATCGCGCGATCGAGCTTGCGTCCGGCAGCGGCATCGGCATAGTCGTCCGACGTTGCCATCTGCTCCGGCACGCTCCAGCCGCCGGCCACCTGGTCGAGCCATACGGCGCTTCGATGCCACGGTGAGCGCAGGTACATGAGGCACTTGCTTACCGCGATCGTGCGAATCCACGCGCCGATGGCGCGGTAGTCCCTGAGTTCCCCGAGCCGCTGTAGAACCTCGACGAAAGTGTCCTGATGCAGGTCCTCGGCGAGGCCGTGACGGTTGATCAGGCGGTGCACGACATTGCGCGCGGCCGGTGCGTACAGTCGATAGATCTCGGCGAGCGCCTGGCGCTCGCCCGCCTGGGCGCGCTCGATGAGCGCCGGATCCGGGTCGATTTGCGTGAGCCGTAGCATGTGTCGGGTATGGATGCGGACCCGTCCCAGAGGGTCGCAAGCAAAGGCTATACTGAACTCCGCTTTCCGGTGGGCCCGTGTGGCGGAATTGGTAGACGCAGCAGACTCAAAATCTGCCGTCCGCAAGGACGTGCCCGTTCGATTCGGGCCACGGGCACCATCTCATTTCCCTGCCTCTGCTTTCAGGACGGACGACGAGTGAATTTCTGCAGCCACTGCGGACAGCCGGTCACGCTACGGGTTCCGGACGGCGACAACCGGCCCCGGTCGGTCTGCACCGCTTGCGGGACCATCCACTACCGCAATCCCAAGATCGTCGTCGGCTGCGTGCCCGAATGGCAGGGACGAATTCTCCTCTGCAAGCGCGCGATCGAACCGCGCCGCGGCTACTGGACCATTCCCGCAGGCTTTCTGGAGAACGGCGAGACGCTGCATGCCGGCGCCGAGCGCGAATCGCTCGAGGAGGCACTCGCGCGCGTCGAAATAGGCTCGCTCCTCGCGGTCGTCAATGTGCTCTACGCGGAACAGGTCCACATCAGCTTCCGGGCACAGCTCGCCGAGCCGGTCTTCGGGGTCGGGGAAGAGAGCCTCGAAGTGAAGCTGGTCGAGGAAGCGGAAATCCCCTGGCCCCAGATCGCCTTCGCCAGCGTCGATTTTGCGCTCCGCCGCTATTTCAGTGACCGGGCCGCGGGCCTCGAAGGCCTGCATTTCACCGAGATTGACCGCCGGCCCGCCCCCGCCAGGGACCCCGGCAGCTGACCCGCTTAAGACCGCTGGGCCTGTGGCAGAATATCGGCCCCCCAGTATCGACCGAGTATCCAGCGAGCCTTTGCGGACGTCACCAGAGTGGAATCATGACCTTCGTCGTCACCGAAAACTGTATCAAGTGCAAGTACATGGACTGCGTCGAGGTCTGCCCCGTCGACTGCTTCCACGAAGGCCCGAACTTCCTGGTCATCGACCCGGACGAGTGCATCGACTGCACCCTCTGCGAGCCGGAATGCCCGGTCGAGGCGATCTACTCCGAGGAGGAGATCCCCGCGGGGCAGGAGCAATTCAAGGAGTTGAACGCGGAACTCGCCCGCCAATGGCCCGTGATCACCGAGATGGGTGAGGCGCCGGCGGATGCCAAGGAATGGGAAGGCAAGCCTGGAAAGCTGGCGCTCCTCGAGCGCTGACCGCAACCCGTCGAACGAAGGCTAGCGGGCCGCGAATGCGGTGTCCGCGGCCTTGATGTCTTCGAGGAGCTGCTTCGGCGGCTCATACCCCCCTATGAAGCGGCCGCTCGAGGTCACGATGCCGGGTGTGCCATTGACGCCGAGCGCGTTGCCGAGCGCGAATTCCCTCGCGACCGGATTCGCCGGACAGGCTTTGCCGTCGAAGGGCAGACCCTGTTTCGCGCGCGTCAGCGCATCGGGACGATTCGCCGAGCACCACACGGCTTCCGCCTTCGACCAGGACTCGGTGCCCGGACCCGTGCGCGGAAACGCGGCGTAACGAACTTTGATGCCGAGCTTGTTGAGTTCGGCGATCTCGCTGTGGAGCTTGCGGCAGTAGGCGCAGTCGAGATCCGTGAACACGGTGATCGTGTATTTCGGATCCTTCGGCGAGAACACGATCAAGTCCTTCTCGGCAAGCCCGGCGAGCAGCTTCGTCCTGAGGCCCCCGCGGCGCCCTTCGGTGAGATTGTTCTGGCCTTCGATCTGGTAGAGATCGCCGCCGAAGTAATACTTGCCGTCGGCCGAGACGTAGCCAACATCCGCGCCCTTGGTGTACTCGTAAATGCCAGGCACCGGGGTGGGCGCGAAATCCTTCGGCTCGCTCCCCTGGATCTTCTTCGAGATCTCGATGCGAGGATCGGCCGCGGCGTTCTCGGGATCCGCCGGCGCGCTTATTGCCAATTCGGCCGATCCGGCGAGCGCCAACAGGCAGACGGAGACGATCAGGTTCAGGGCGCGTGAGGCGAACATCGCATGAATCTCCAGGGTCCGGCGGGCTGCCCGTTCGACCGGGTCAGTCGCGGATGGTTCGCAGCCGCCGGGCACGGGCGGGCGGAAGTCTAGCAGAGGGTATTGCCTGCAGGCACATGGCAGGCAGGCGCGCTACAGCCTGGCGGCGGCCCGGTCAGCCGCGCGGATGATGCTGCGAATGCAGTTCCTTCATGCGTTCGCGGGCGACGTGCGTGTAGATCTGCGTGGTCGAAAGGTCCGAGTGACCGAGCAGCATCTGCACGACTCTCAGGTCCGCACCGTGATTGAGCAGGTGCGTCGCGAATGCGTGACGGAGCGTATGCGGCGAAAGATCCTTGCCGACCCCCGCCTTGCGCGCATAGCGCTTGATGATGTGCCAGAAGGCCTGGCGCGTCATCTTGTCGCCGCGGCGCGTCGGAAACAGGAAATCGGTCTGACGCTCGAGCAGAATTTCGGAGCGCGGACCCTGCACGAATTGCTGCAGCCAGCGTACGGATTCCTCGCCGAGCGGAATGAGCCGCTCGCGATTGCCCTTGCCGACGATGCGCAGCACACCCTGGTTGAGATTCACCTGGTTGTGCCTCAAGTTCACGAGCTCCGAGACTCTCAGCCCGGTCGCGTACAGCACTTCGAGCATCGTGCGATCGCGGTGACCGAGCGGATCGGTCACGAGCGGCGCGTTGAGAAGCGATTCGACCTCGCCCTCGGTCAGCGACTTCGGGAGCGAGCGTCCGATCTTGGGCATCGCGATCTGGGTCGTCGGATCTTCCTTCAGGCCCGCGTCGCGGACGAGGTAGCGGAAGAAGCGACGGAAGCTCGATAGCTGACGTGCGGTCGAGCGCGGGCGCGCGCCCTTCTCCACCCGCCAGGCGATGAATGCGAGGAGATCGTTGCGCGTCGTGCGCGCGATCGGAATCTGCTTTTCCGCAAGCCAGCGCGCGAGCGCGTTCAGGTCGGCGCGGTAGGCGGCGAGCGTGTTGGCCGACAGGCCCCGCTCCATCCATACGGCGTCGAGGAACCGGCTGACGGTCGGGTCGGTATCGTCCGGTGCACGCAGTTTGGCGGGATCACGCGTCCGGACGTGCAGCGAGCTTTTTACGGCTGAACTCATGCGACTCCATTGGATCCGGCACGCAGGCGCAGCGCCGCGGGTACCGTCAGCGCCAGGGTGGATGCCCACCCGGGAATTCGGTGCGCCGTCCGGCCATCCCGGGGGGCGCGCGTGCACATAAAACTTCGATCCAGCAAAATGCCGAGGCAGTATGCGTTTGGGGTACCCCCCCTTGCGTGACTAGTCTCACAGAACATTTGAGCTATTAACATAAAGAGAACCAGTTCACAGAACGCGGTCCCCCTCGCGCGCCCGGAGGCGGGATTGCAGCTGTCGTGAGAATCGCGCTGCAACGCGCCTACGGGCTCTATTGCTGGCTGGCGTTCGTCGTCATCGCCCTGTCGACTCTGGTTCTCGTGCTCGTGATGCCCGGCATGCGCGCGCGCCGGGGGATCGCAAGGACCGCGGCGTGGGCTTACCTGCGCGTCACGGCGACGCGCTGCCGGGTTCTAAACCGGGATCGGCTGCCAGCCGGACCTTGTGTCGTGATCGCGAACCACACGAGCTACATCGACGGTCTCGTCATGATGGCCGTGCTGCCGCCCCGCTTCAGTTTCGTCATCAAGAAAGAGATGAATACCGTTCCGCTCGCGAACTGGCTGCTGCGGCGGATCGGTTCGGAGTTCGTCGAGCGCAACGACCGGCACAAGGGCGCGCTCGATGCCCGCCGGGTGTTCCGGGCTGCCGAGCGCGGGCAGGCGCTCGCCTTCTTTCCGGAAGGCACGTTCTCGCGCGAGCGGGGTCTCCTGCGCTTTCACAACGGCGCATTCACCGCCGCGACACGCATGGGCTGGCCGCTGGTTCTTGCCGCGATCCGCGGCGCCCGCGAAGTCATGCCGGCTCATCGCGCCTTGCCGGCCCCGGGATCGATCAGTGTGGACTTCATCGAAGTGCTGCAGCCCGAGGGCACCGACCGCCATGCCGCCAATCGCCTGCGCGAGCGCAGCCGTAGCGACATGCTCGCCGCGCTCGGCGAGCCCGACCTCGGGCGTAGAGATCTCACATGTTGCGCCGGTACTGGCCGCCGACTTCGTAGAGCGCGTGACTGATGCTGCCGAGCGAAGCCACTTTCACGGATTCCATCAGCTCGCCGAAGACGTTCCCGCCCGCGGCGGCGATGCGCTGCAAACGCTCGAGTGCTCCGCCCGTCTCGCTGCGATGCCGCTCGAGAAACGCGCGCACGTTGCGCACCTGATCCTGTTTTTCGTCCTCCGTCGAGCGGATGAGCTCGGCGTTGCGCAGCTCTTCCGCCGACCGGTGCGCCGGCAGGAACATGTTCACGCCGACGATCGGCAGCGTCCCGTCGTGCTTCTTCTGCTCGTAGTAGAGGCTCTCTTCCTGGATGCGGCCGCGCTGGTACATCGTTTCCATCGCGCCAAGCACGCCGCCGCGATCGGCGATACGCTCGAACTCCTGATAGACGGCCTCCTCCACGAGATCCGTCAGCTGTTCGATGGCGAACGACCCCTGCCAGGGATTCTGCGTCTTGTTCAGGCCGAGCTCGCGATTGATGACGAGCTGGATTGCGACGGCGCGGCGCACGGACTCCTCGGTCGGCGTCGTGATCGCCTCGTCGTACGCGTTCGTGTGCAGCGAGTTGCAGTTGTCAAAGAGCGCGTAGAGCGCCTGCAGCGTCGTGCGGATGTCGTTGAACTGGATTTCGCGCGCGTGCAGCGATCGACCTGACGTCTGGATGTGGTACTTCAGCATCTGGCTGCGCGCACCCGCCTTGTAGAGGTCGCGCATCGCCCGCGCCCAGATGCGTCGCGCCACACGCCCGATCACGGCGTACTCCGGGTCCATCCCGTTCGAGAAGAAGAAGCTCAGGTTCGGGGCGAAGTCATCGATTTTCATGCCGCGCGCGAGGTAGTACTCGACGATGGTGAAACCGTTCGCGAGCGTGAACGCGAGCTGCGTCACCGGGTTCGCACCCGCCTCGGCGATGTGATAGCCCGAGATCGAAACCGAATAGAAATTGCGTACGCCCTTCTCGATGAAATACGCCTGCACGTCGCCCATCACTCGCAGTGCAAACTCCGTCGAGAAGATGCAGGTGTTCTGCGCCTGGTCCTCTTTCAGGATGTCGGCCTGCACCGTGCCGCGCACGAGCGCCAGCGCCTCTGCCCGGATCTTCTCGTACACCTCCCGCTCGACGAGTTGATCGCCCGTGACGCCGAGCATCTTCAGTCCGAAACCGTCACTGCCGTCCGGGAGCTTGCCGCTGTAGGCGGGTCGCGGCCGGTCCTTGTAGAGCGCTGCAATCTTTCTCTCAGCCTCCGGCCAGCGGCCGGACTCGGTTAGATAGCGCTCGACGCGCTGGTCGATCGCCGTGTTCATGAACATCGCGAGGATCATCGGCGCCGGGCCGTTGATCGTCATCGACACCGAGGTCGTCGGTGAGCAGAGGTCGAAGCCCGAGTAGAGCTTCTTCATGTCGTCGAGCGATGCAATCGACACACCCGAGTTGCCGATGCGCCCGTAGATGTCGGGCCGCTCGTCCGGATCCTCGCCGTAAAGCGTCGTCGAATCGAACGCGGTCGACAGGCGCGTCGCATCGTGGCCGGACGCAAGGTAGTGAAAGCGCCGGTTGGTACGCTCGGGAGTGCCCTCGCCCGCGAACATGCGCGTCGGATCCTCTTCCTCGCGGCGATAGGGATACACACCTGCGGTGTAGGGGAAGCCGCCCGGCAGATTTTCCGCGAGCAGGAACGCGAGCGTGTCGCCCCAGTCGCGGAAGTGCGGAACGGCGATCTTCGGAATCCTCTGGCGGCTCAGGCTCGTCGTGTAGTTGTCGCCGGAAAGCTTCTGCCCGCGCACCTGATACGCGTAGTGCTCGCCGGTCGCCGCCTTGGCGCGCGCCGGCCATTCCTTCAGGAGCGCGACGCCTTCCGCACCGACTTCATCGAGCGCCTTGTTGTAGCTCTTGCCGAGCGCCGCGATCGAAGCGTCGCCGCTCGCGGCCGTCAGGCGCTCAAGTTCCGCCGGCAGGCCCGGCACGGCGAGCGTCGCAAGTGCCCGGTAGAGGCCGTGCGCGCGGCTCGCCGCTTCGGCGCGCTTCGCCACGGACTCGCGCTGGGCACGCCCCTCTTCTGCAATCTCCGCGAGATAGCGCACGCGCGCACCGGGAATGACCGCTTGCCGGCGAGGCAACTCCGTGACGGCGCTCTCCGCGGTCGACCAGCGATTGGCCGCGCCGGGCATTGCATTCACCCGGCGGCAGATGGCGTTGAAGAGACGGTTGACGCCCGGGTCGTTGAACTGGCTCGCGATGGTGGGATAGACGGGAATTTCGCCGTCGCTCACTTTCATCTGCGGGTGATTGCGCCGCCACTGCTTGCGCACGTCGCGCAGCGCATCCTCGCCGCCGCGCTTCTCGAACTTGTTGAGCGCGATGAAGTCGGCGAAGTCGAGCATGTCGATCTTCTCGAGCTGGCTCGCGGCGCCGTACTCGCTCGTCATCACGTAGAGCGTGAGGTCGGCGCGATCGACGATTTCGCTGTCGCTCTGGCCGATGCCCGCCGTCTCGACGACGATGAGATCGAAGGCGACGCAACGCAGGAGCGCGACTGTGTCCGCAAGCACCGCACTCGTCGCGAGATGTTGCCGGCGCGTCGCGAGCGAGCGCATGAAGACCCGCGGACTCGCGAGGCTGTTCATCCGGATGCGGTCGCCCAGGAGCGCGCCGCCACTTCGGCGCCGTGTCGGATCCATCGCGACGACGGCAATGCGCCGCTCCGGAAACTGGCGCAGCAGCCGGTTCAGCAATTCATCCGTAAGGCTCGACTTGCCGGCGCCGCCGGTGCCCGTCACGCCGATCACGGGAACCGCGGGTGCAGGCGCGGCGAGCATCGCGCGCAGCCGTTCCAGATCGCCGGTAGCGGCGTTTGCGCCCTCGAGGAGTGATATCGCGCGGCCGATCAGCCGATCGTCCGCGGCCGAGGATGGTAACCCTTCGATGTCAGGCTTCGGCCGCGCGCGGATACGGCGCAGCACGTCTTCGATCATGCCGTCGAGCCCGAGGCGCATGCCGTCGTCGGGGCTGTAAATCTTCTCGACGCCGTACGCCTCGAGCGCCTCGATTTCGTCGGGCGCGATAGTGCCACCGCCGCCTACGACGACGCGGATGTGCGCGGCATCCTGCTCGCGCAGCATGTCGATCATGTACCGGAAATATTCGTTGTGGCCGCCCTGATACGAACTCACCGCGATGCCGTCGGCATCTTCCTGGATCGCCGCGCGCACGATGTCGGCGACGCTGCGGTTGTGTCCGAGGTGGATGACTTCCGCGCCGTGCGCCTGCAGGATGCGGCGGATGATGTTGATGGCGGCGTCGTGGCCATCGAAGAGCGAGGCCGCGCTGATAAAGCGCAGCGGCCCGCGCGGGTCAGCTTCGTCCCTGGGCAGCCGTTCGGCAGCAGTGCTCATCGATTGAACCCCGGTCAGGGTGCGTTGCAAGCGGCGCAAATCTTAGCAGTGCGGGTGAGGCGCTGCCTCCCTATAATTCCGCACATGCACAACTCCCCGGCGCGACGCGCGAAACGGGCATGAATCTCCTCGAAGCACTCGGCGAGAACGGCCACGAACAGGTCGAGCGCATCGAGGCGATCGGCCGCCTGCGCCGCTGAACCGGTATAATCCGCGCCCCGATTTTTCGGAGCCGCGAGCCATGTCGAACGACGCCGTATTCATCCTCGCCGCACGCCGCACGCCGATCGGCGCGTTCCAGGGCGCCCTGAGCGCCGTCACCGCGCCGCAGCTAGGCGCGACGGCAGCCGCCGCGGCCATCGCGGACTCCGGCGTGAAATTCTCGGACATTCAGGAAGTCATTTTCGGCTGCGTGCTGCCCGCGGGCCTCGGCCAGGCGCCGGCGCGGCAGGCGGCGCTCGGCGCGGGCGTCCCGACGGGCACGCCGACGACCACAGTCAACAAGATGTGCGGCTCGGGTCTCAAGGCCATCATGATGGCGGCCGACCAGCTGCGAACGGGCGACGTCGAAATCGCTCTCGCCGGCGGGCTCGAGTCGATGACGAACGCTCCTTATCTATTGCCGAAGGCGCGCGGCGGCTACCGCATGGGCCCAGGCGAAGTGCTCGATCACATGTTCACCGACGGACTGCAGAGCCCGTGGGATGGTCAGCTGATGGGGGTCTTTGCAGAAGCGACTGCTGCGAAATACGGCTTCTCGCGCGCCGACCAGGATGCGTTCGCCGGCGCATCGGTAAAGCGTGCGCTGCAAGCGGTCGAGGGTGGCGCATTCAAGCGGGAGATCGCACCCGTCACCGTCAAATCGCGCAAGGGCGAGAGTGTCGTCGACCGCGACGAAACTCCTTTCACCTGCGACATCGCCAAGATTCCAACTCTGAAGCCCGCCTTCAAGAAGGATGGCACGGTCACGGCGGCGAGTTCCTCATCGATCTCCGACGGCGCGGCCGCACTGGTGATTGCGAGCGCGTCAGCGGTGAAGGCCCGCGGCCTGAAGCCGCTCGCGCGCATCGTGGCCTACGGCAGCTTTGCGCAGGAGCCTGCGTGGTTTACGACGGCGCCGGTCGGCGCCATCCGCAAAGTGCTCGAGCAGACCGGTTGGCGCGCCGATGACGTCGATCTCTACGAAGTGAACGAAGCGTTTGCCTGCGTCACCATGGCTGCGATGAAGGACATCGGCATCGATCACGCCCGCGTCAATGTGAACGGCGGCGCCTGCGCGCTCGGTCATCCCATCGGCGCGACCGGTGCCCGCATCACGACGACGCTCGTGCACGCACTCATGGCCCGCGGGCTGAAGCGCGGCATCGCCTCGCTCTGCATCGGCGGCGGCGAAGCGACGGCACTCGCCGTCGAAGTGGTCTGACGGATCATGACCGCAGCCCCGGTTCAGCTCTCGATCGACGCGCACGGCGTCGCGCACGTCACGCTCGATCGGGCGGACAAGCACAATGCGTTCGACGCGGAAACCATTGCGCGTCTGCGCGAGACTTTTACGAACCTCGCACGCGAGCCTCGCGCGCGCGTCGTGGTCCTGCAGAGCGCAGGTCCCACATTCTGCGCCGGTGCCGATCTAGACTGGATGAAAAAGATGGCGACGCTCGATTCCGCCGCCAATTTCGCCGACGCGCGCGCCCTCACTGAAATGCTCGCCGCCCTCGATCGGCTGCCGAAGCCGACGATTGCCCGCGTGCAGGGCGCGGCTTATGGCGGCGGCGTCGGTCTCATTGCCTGCTGCGACATCGCAATCGGCGTGACCACCGCGCGCTTCGCGCTGACGGAAGTCAGGCTCGGTGTCGTCCCGGCAGCGATTTCACCTTACGTGATCGCCGCGATCGGGCAACGGCTCGCCCGACGCTATCTGCTAACCGCCGAGCCGATGAGCGCCGCGGTAGCGCTCGATGCACGGCTTTTGCACGAAGTCTGTGAACCCGCAAAGCTCGACGAAGCCGTGGCGGCGCAGGTTGAGCTGCTGCTGAAGGCCGGACCCGAGGCGCTGCGCGAATGCAAAGAGCTCATTCGCGAAGTCCATGCGGCGCGCGGAACCAATGACGAGCTGCGCGCGAGCACGGCACATCGGCTCGCGCGGCTGCGGATGAGCGAGGAAGGCCGCGAAGGCATGAGTGCGTTCCTGGAAAAGCGGCCGCCGTCCTGGTCGCGCAAGGGTGACTGACATGCGGTTGAGCGAAGCGAAAGCGATCGTGACCGGTGGCGCATCGGGACTCGGGCTGGCCATGGTCGAGCGCATTGTCGCAGCGGGTGGCCGTGCCGCGATCCTCGATCTGCAAGACGCGCCGGGTCAGGCGGCCGTCGCGCGACTGGGTGCGAAGGCACTTTATGTCCACTGCGACGTAACCAACGAAAATGAAGTGAAGTCCGCGGTAGGCGTCGCGCACGAGAAGCTCGGCGGCTTGAATCTGGTCGTGAATTGCGCCGGCGTCATCGGCGCCGGGCGTGCTGTCGGCCGCGAGGGCCCGATGCCGGGCGAGATTTTCGTCAAGACGGTGCACATCAATCTCGTCGGGACGTTCTTCGTCGACAAGACAGCCGCGGCGCTGATGCAGAAGAATGCACCGACGGCCGACGGCGAGCGCGGTCTCCTTATTCATACGTCGTCGGTGGCAGCCTTCGAAGGCCAGATCGGCCAGGTCGCCTATTCCGCGACGAAGGCGGGCGTCATGGGCATGGTGCTGCCGCTAGCGCGTGAGTTCGCGCAGTTCGGCATCCGCGTGATGGCAATCGCGCCCGGCATCTTCATGACACCGATGGCCTCCGCGATGAAGCCCGAGGTGCAAGCGTCGCTCGCCGCCCAGGTGCCGTTCCCTTCGCGCTTCGGCAAGCCCGATGAGTACGCGCAGCTCGTTGAGTCCATCTTCGAGAACCCGATGCTGAACGGAGAAACGATCCGCCTCGACGGCGCGATCCGGATGCAGCCGAAGTAGAAAAAGGGGACAGATTTATTTTCGTGCGTATCTGGCGTGGACGCTCAGATATCCAGGAAAATAAATCTGTCCCCTTTTCTTATGCTACGCGCACCGGGATCTTGAGCGTGCGAATCTTTTCGCTCCACTCGCGCGGCGCTTGTTCATGCACCGAGTTGCCCGCGCAGTCGACGGCGACGGTGACGGGCATGTCCTTCACGTCGAACTCGTAGATCGCTTCCATGCCGAGATCCTCGAACGCGACGACGCGCGAGGAGCGGATCGCCTTCGAAACGAGATACGCCGCGCCGCCGATGGCCATCAGGTATGCGGCTTTGTGCTTTGCGATTGACGCGACCGCCGCGGGTCCGCGTTCCGCCTTGCCAATCATCGCGAGGAGGCCCGTCTTCTCGAGCATCACATCGGTGAACTTGTCCATGCGCGTCGCAGTGGTCGGCCCTGCCGGACCAACCACCTCATCGCGCACCGGATCGACGGGACCGACGTAGTAGATCACGCGATTCCTGAAATCGACTCCGGCTGGCAAGCCTTTACCGCTCGCGAAAAGATCCGCCATGCGCTTGTGTGCGGCGTCGCGGCCGGTGAGCATTTTCCCCGTCAACAGCAACGTCTCGCCCGGCTTCCAGGTCACGACTTGCGCGCGCGTCAGCGTATTGAGATCGACATGGCGCGATGAGGGTGACGGACCCCAATGCACATCGGGCCACGCGGACAAGGGCGGCGGATCGAGCGCTGCGGGTCCGCTGCCATCGAGCACGACGTGCGCGTGGCGCGTCGCCGCGCAGTTCGGAATCATCGCGACCGGTTTACTCGCCGCGTGCGTCGAAAACGTCCGGATCTTGATGTCGAGCACCGTCGTAAGTCCGCCGAGTCCCTGCGCACCGATACCGAGCGCATTCACTTTCTCGTAGAGTTCGATGCGCAGCTCCTCGAGCGGATTCTTTGGACCTCGTGCGAGGAGTTCGTGCATGTCGAGCGGCTCCATCAGCGACTCCTTCGCCATGAGCATCGCCTTCTCGGCCGTGCCGCCGACACCGATACCGAGCATGCCGGGCGGACACCATCCGGCGCCCATCGTCGGCACCGTCTTCAGCACCCAGTCGACGAGCGAGTCGCTCGGATTCAGCATGACGAACTTCGATTTGTTCTCCGAGCCACCGCCCTTCGCGGCTACCGTGATTTCGACGGTGTCGCCCGGGACGAGCTCCGTGTGCACGACGGCCGGCGTGTTGTCGCCAGTGTTCTTCCGGTTGAAGAGCGGGTCGAGCACGATCGAGCCGCGGAGCTTGTTGTCAGGATCGAGATACGCGCGGCGCACGCCCTCATTCACCATGTCGTTGACGCTCGCCTTGGCGTCCCAGCGCACGTTCATGCCGACTTTCAGGAATACGTTGACGATGCCCGTGTCCTGGCAGATCGGGCGCTTGCCCTCCGCGCACATGCGCGAGTTCGTCAGGATCTGCGCGATCGCATCCTTTGCCGCCAGCGACTGTTCGCGCTCGTAGGCGCGCGCCAGGTGCTGGATGTAGTCGACCGGGTGGTAGTAGGAGATGAACTGCAGCGCGTCGGCGATGCTCGTGACGAAGTCTTCCTGCTTGATCGTGCTCATGGCGACAACCCGGGGTGGATTGCGGGCGGGCCGCTAACGTAGCAGCTCGGACGCATGGCGACAAAGGAAGGCGCTGATGTCGGGAAGCCCTTTCGGGACCGCCGTGAATACATCCCTGTAGGCTTCGGGAAAAACATCCTGTTTTTCACGATCCCGAAAGGGCTTCCCGACACCAGCGCCCGCGTGCTGTCCGATGTGTTAGATTTTCAGCCCGCCCACTTTGTTGCGAGCCACGCGCCACCATGACCGACCGCGATGTGATGGAGTATGACGTCGTCATCATCGGCGGCGGCCCCGCGGGTCTCACCTGCGCCATCCGGCTGAAGCAGCTCAAGAGCGATCTCACGGTGTGCCTCCTCGAGAAGGGCTCCGCGCTTGGCGCGCACTCGCTTTCCGGTGCGGTGATGGAATGCGAGCCGCTCGATGCGCTGCTCCCGGACTGGCGCAAGACACCGCCCGCGATCTGCGTACCGGCGTCGCACGACGAGTTCGCGCTCCTCACGCGCAAAGGCCGCTGGAGGATGCTCACGCCGCCGCAGATGAAGAACCACGGCAACGTCATCGTGTCGCTCGGCCAGCTGACGCCGCTTCTCGGTGCGCGCGCTGAACAGCTCGGTGTCGACGTGTTTCCGGGATTCGCCGCGGCCGATGTTCTTTTCAACGACGACGGCTCCGTGGCGGGCGTGCGCATCGGCGACATGGGCATCGGTAAGGATGGCAAACCGGGACCGAACTACACGCCAGGCGCGGATGTGCGCGCAAAGATCACGATGCTTGCGGAAGGCTGCCGCGGGAGTCTTTCAAAGCAGCTGATTCGTCGCTTCAAGCTCGACGAAGGCAAGTCACCGCAAACCTACGGGCTCGGCCTCAAGGAACTCTGGCAGCTCGCGAAAGGCCGCGGGCAACCCGGGCGCATCGAGCACACGATCGGCTGGCCGCTCGACAATCGCACTTACGGTGGCAGCTTTGTCTACCACCTCACGGACGATCGCGCCTACGTCGGCTTCGTAGTCGGGCTCGACTACGAGGATCCGCGCTTCAAGCCTTTCGAGGCGTTCCAGCAGTTCAAAAACCATCCCAGCGTCAAGCCGCTGCTCGAGGGCGGTGAAATCATTTCGGCCGGTGCGCGCACGATCGCCGCGGGCGGATGGCAGTCGCTGCCGAAGCTCGAGATGCCGGGCGCGCTCCTCATCGGCGACGCCGGTGGCACCGTCAACGTGCCGAAGATCAAGGGCATTCACCAGGCCATTCGCTCGGGCGTGCTCGCGGCCGAGCACTACGCGGAAACCTCGTCGAGCACCGGCTTCGATGTGAAGTGGCGCGCATCCGCCGGTGGCCAGGAGCTGAAGAAGGTCCGCAATTTCAAGCCGGGGTTCAAGCGGGGACTCTGGTTCGGGCTCGCAATCGGCGGGCTCGAAACGGTGACGGCCGGCAAGCTTCCCTGGACGCTCAAGAATTCGGCGAGCTACGCCGCGATCGAGAAGCTCGACCAGTATGAATCGCCCGATCGCGGCTGGACTGACCGCACGCTGCCGCCGCGCGACCGGCTCGCCTCCGTGTTCTTCGCGGCGACGACCCACGATGAGGCGCAGCCCGCACACCTGCACGTCGCGGACACGAATATCTGCGCGACGCGCTGCGTGACGGAATTCGGCAATCCCTGCACGAATTTCTGTCCGGCAAACGTCTACGAGATGATCGACGACGGGAGCGGCGGCAAGCGCCTGCAGATCAACGCAGCGAACTGCGTGCACTGCAAGGCCTGCGACATCAAGGACCCGTACCAGATCATCAACTGGGTCACGCCGGAAGGCGGCTCCGGTCCGAACTACCAGAGCCTGTAGGACCCCGTCGGCGCTCGTGACCAGTGCAACACTCGCTGACCGCTACGGGGAACTGATCGCCGGCCGACAGATCGCGGCCGATCCCGCGCAGAGGCTTGCGGTCGAGCGGCTGGACACGCTGCGCGTCGAGGTCGTCGAACATCCTCGGCGCTATGGATTCTGGCGGCGCAGGCTCATCCGCTGGATGCCGAAGCGCGCGATGCTCACGCCGCCGCGCGGCGTGTATCTCTGGGGCGGCGTCGGGCGCGGCAAGACGCTCGTGATGGATCTTTTCTATGACACGCTCCCGATCGTCGAGCGCCGGCGCACGCACTTTCACCGTTTCATGCACGACCTGCACGTCGAGCTCGGGCGGCTGAAGCACCGCGCGAATCCGCTCGAAGTGGTGGCGCACCGCATCGCCCGGCGCACGCGCGTGCTGTGCTTCGACGAATTCTTCGTCACCGACATCGCCGACGCGATGTTGCTCGGAACGCTCTTCGAAGGATTGTTCCGGCGCGGCGTCGCGCTCGTTGCGACTTCAAACGTACCGCCGCACGACCTCTATCGCGACGGATTGCAACGGCAGCGCTTCCTCGCAGCGATCGCGCTCATCGAAGCGAACGTCGACGTCATGCAGGTCGACCACGGCGTCGATTACCGGCTGCGACAACTCGAGCGCGCGATGATCTTTCAACTGAGCGGTACGCCGGATGCCGATGGAAAGCTGAACGAGGCGTTCGTGGCCGTGGGCGGATCGGCTGGCTCATCCGACGGCTCGCTCGACATCGCCGATCGTCCGATTCCCTACCGCCGGCTCGATGACGGCATTGTCTGGTTCGACTTCCGCGCGATCTGCGATGGCCCGCGCAGCCAGGACGATTACATCGAGATCGCGCACGAGTTCCACACGGTCCTCGTGTCGAACGTGCCGCAATTCGGTCCGTCGACCGAAGATCAGGCGCGGCGCTTCATCGCGCTCGTGGACGAGCTCTACGATCGCGCCGTGAACCTGATCATTTCCGCGGCGGTGCCGATCGTCGAGCTCTACCACGGCAAGCGGCTCGCCTTCGAGTTTCAGCGCACGACGAGCCGCCTCATCGAGATGCAGAGCCGGGATTATCTGGCGCGGCCGCATCGGCCGTAGGCGGCGACAGGTCCCCGACTACCAGACGTCGCAGCGTTCCGACTCGGGCCGCACCATGGGTGCGTTCGCCGGGCAGGAGAATGCCTTGCGGAATTCCGGCAGGTTCGACAGCGGTCCGATCACGCGGAACTTGCCGATCGGGTGCGGATCTCCCTGCACCATCGTGCGCGCGAATTCCGGCCGCACGGCATCGCCGCGGAACTGTCCCCAGGCGATGAAGAACTGCTGCTCCGGCGTGAAGCCGTCGATCGTCGGCAGCGGCGGCTTGCCCCGCCGCGAGATTTCGAGCGCGCGGAAAGCGATACGCGCTCCCGCGAGATCGCCGATGCTCTCGCCGAGCACGAGCTTGCCGTTGGTGTGAATGCCAGGCTCGACGAAGTAGCCGTCGAACTGCTTCACAACACAGGCGGTGCGCGCCTGGAATTGCTTCAGGTCCGCGTCCGTCCACCAGTTCTTGAGGCGCCCCTGCGCGTCGAACTGCGCACCCTCGTCGTCGAAGCCGTGGCTGATCTCGTGTCCGATGACGACGCCGATGGCGCCGTAGTTCACGGCATCGCTCGCAGCGAGCGTGAACGCGGGCGGTTGCAAGATACCGGCCGGAAACACGATTTCGTTGAGGAGCGGGTTGTAGTACGCGTCGGAGGTCGGTGGCGTCAGCCCCCAGCGGCCGCGATCGACGGGCTTGCTGATAGTGGCAAGGTTGTCATCGACTCCGAATTTCTGGCCGGCGAGCACGTCGTCCCAGTAGGAATCGCGGCTGACCGGCACGTGGCTGTAGTCCTTCCAGCGATCCGGATAGCCGATCTTCGGATTGAAGGTCGAGAGTTTTTCGAGCGCCTTCTGCTTGGTCTCATCGCTCATCCACGCGAGGCCATGAATCGTTTCACCCATCGCAAGGCGCAGGTTCGCGACCATTTCCTGCATGCGCGCCTTGGCCTCGGGCGGAAAATATTTCTCGACGTAGAGTTTTCCGAGCGCCTCGCCGAGCTGCTGGTCGGTCGACTCCACGCAGCGCTTCCAGCGCGGCTTCATCTCGGTGGCGCCGTTGAGATAGGCGCCGTTGAACGCGAAATCCTCGTTCACGAACGTCGAGGAAAGCGACGGTGCGGCAAAGGCGACGAGGTGCCATTTGAGATACGTCTTCCAGTCGGCGATGGACGTCGCGGCGAGCTGGCGGTCGACCTCAGCGATGAATTTCGGTTCGGTGAGATTCAGCTCTACGAAACTCACGTCCATGCGCTTGCCGTAAGCCGACCAGTCGAAGTGCGGCGTGAGCTTCTGCAGATCCGCCAGCGTCATCTTGTGATCGGTCGCCTGCGGATCGCGCAGCGCGACGTTGTCGAGCGACGCCGTCGCGAGGCTCGTTTCCATGCGCATAATCGTCTCGACGGCAGCCGGCACCGCGGCCGTGTTGATGCCCGCTGCCTCTAGCAGCTTGGCGACGTGCGCGCGATATTTGTCGCGCGCTTCAACGAAGCGGGCTTCCGTGCTGACGTAATAGTCGCGATCCGGCATGCCGAGGCCGCCCGCAATCACTTGCGCGATGACGTTCGTCGGCTCGTGGCTGTCGGAAAGCCCGTAGAGCAGGAAGGGCACGGCGATGCCCAGCCGATGAAAGCGCGCGATGGCGCCCTGCAGATCCTTGCGGTTGCCGATCGCGTCGATCTCGGCGAACTGAGGAGCGAGCGGCTTCGCACCGAGGCTCTCGATCTTCGCCTCGTTCATGCAGGCCGAATAGAAGTCGCCGGTCAACCGCTCGACGCTGCCGCGCGCGGTCGTGGGATTGGACGACGTTTCCTTGAGGATGGCCTCGAGCTTGTCCTTGGAAGATTCGCCCGCCTGCCAGCGGCGGCTCCAGCGCGACATGCTCGCCGGAATCGGATTCTCCGCGCGCCAGGTGCCGTTGGCGTATTCGAAAAAGTCGGTACACGCCTCGACCTTGCGGTTCATGTCGCCGACCTGCACCCCCATGGGCGGCGGCAACGGATCGGCCGCGAGCGTAACGGAGGCAATCCCGGTCATCACGACCGCCAAGCCGTACTTCAGCATGATTGAAGTTCCTTCAGTTACAGAACGCCGCGGCGTTCCTGGTCGGCTTCGATCGATTCGAAGAGCGCCTGGAAGTTGCCTTCGCCGAAGCCTTCGTTGCCCTTGCGCTGGATGATCTCGAAGAAGATCGGGCCGATGACGGTCTGCGTGAAGATCTGGAGCAGCACGCCCTCGCCTTTCGACGGATTGCCGTCGATGAGGATGCGGCGGGCCTTGAGCGCCGCCAGGTCTTCCTTGTGTCCGATCACGCGCTTCGCGACGCCTTCGTAATAGCTCTCCGGCGTGTCCTGGAACTCGACGCCGCGGCTCCGCAGGACATCGACGCTCTTCACGATATCGCGCGTTGCGAGCGCGATGTGCTGGATGCCTTCGCCGCGATACTCCTTCAGGTATTCCTCGATCTGCGACTTGTCATCCTGCGATTCATTGATCGGGATGCGGATCTTGCCGCAGGGGCTCGTCATCGCGCGGCTCAAGAGCCCGGTCTTGCGTCCCTCGATGTCGAAGTAGCGGATCTCGCGGAAGTTGAAGAGGCGCTGGTAGAACCCGGCCCAGACATTCATGTTGCCGCGACGCACGTTGTGGGTGAGGTGATCGATCTCGCTCAGGCCCGCGATGTCCGCGTCCTTCGCCGCCGCCGTCGGCCGGAAGTCGACGTCGTAGATGCTCTGATCGCCGTAGCGATCGACGAGATAGATGAGGCTGCCGCCGATGCCTTCGATCGCGGGAATGTTGAGTTCCATCGGGCCGACGGCGCTCGCAACCGGCTTTGCGCCATGCGAGATCGCGAGCTTCAGCGCGGCCGCCGCGTCCTTCACCCGAAATCCCATCGCGCAGACCGACGGTCCGTGCGTGCGCGCAAACTTCTGCGCGAAGCTGTCGGGTTCGGCGTTGATGATGAAATTGACGTTGCCTTGCCGGTGCAGCGTCACGTTCTTCGAGCGGTGGCGCGCGACCACAGCGAAGCCCATGCGTTCGAAGAGGCTGCGCAGCAGCTCGGGATCGGGCGCCGTGTATTCGACGAACTCGAAACCGTCGGTGCCCATGGGGTTGTCGATGGGAGTGTTCATGGCGCGCATTATAGATTTTGCCGGCACCCTTCGTCCGAAAGCCCGGAAGTTGTATCCAATTTTGCAGCGCACGAACCGCGGCTGCATGGCGACGATCCACAAGCGTTCCGCGTATCATCAGCGCCGTCGTCGAAGGAACTCGAACAACCCGACTGGCGAGAAACCGCACCCCATGCTCGGCAAAGTCCCCGCTGCGCGACTCGCGCTGATTGAACGCATTGTCAAGCTCGCAGGCCGCCGCCGCACGCGGATCCGCGCCCCGCTCGCTGCAAGTTTCATCCGTGCGTACTACCACCACGTCGCGGAGGAGGATCTGCGCGAGCGCTCGCTCGAGAATCTGGCCGCCGCCGCGTTGGCCCACCTCGCGCTCGGCGTGCGGCGCAAGCCCGGCGTGCCGCTCATTCGCGTCTTCAATCCCGATCCTGCGACCGACGGCTGGACCTCACGTCACACGATCGTCGCGGTTGTAACCGACGACATGCCGTTCCTCGTGGATTCCCTCGGCATCGTGTTCAAGCAGCGCGAATGCGCCGTGCACCTAATCGTGCACCCGGTGATCAACGTCGAACGCAGCCCGCAGGGCGATTTGCGGCGGATCCACTCCGCACCTGCGAAGGGCGCGCGCGCGGAGTCGTGGCAGCTCTTCGAGATCGACCGGGAAACCGATCCCGTGCGGCTCGATCAGATTGCGGCGAGCCTGCGTGCGACGCTGCACGACGTGCGCGTTGCCGTCGCCGACTGGCAGGCAATGCGTCGCCGTCTGCGGGACCTTGCTGCCGAGCTCAAGGCGTCGCCGCCGCCGATGCCCGCAAGCGAGGTGCAGGAAGCACGCGCACTCATTGACTGGATGGAGGCGAATCAATTCACGCTCCTCGGCTACCGGCACTACACGCTCGAGCGCGGTCGTGAGCACGACCTGCTGAAGCCGGACGTGGCCAGCGGTCTTGGGATCCTGCGTTCGAATCGGCCGGGTGGCACGCGGCCGCGCTCGACCAGGCTTACGGGTGACATCCGCGCGCGCGCACGGGAGCGCGAACTCCTCGTGATCACCAAGGCGAATTCGGTTGCGACGGTGCATCGCCCGAGTTATCTCGACTACGTGAGCCTCAAGACCTTCGACGGCCGCGGCGCCGTCACCGGCGAGCATCGGTTCCTGGGCCTGTGGACCTCGAGCGCCTATAGCCGCAGCCCCCGCGAGATTCCGGTCCTGCGCCACAAAGTCAGCCAGGTCTTCGATCACTTCGGTCTCGCCTCGCAGAGCCACGACGCCAAAGCCGTCATGCACGTGCTCGAGACTTTCCCGCGCGATGAGCTTTTCCAGGCGGGTGTCACGGATCTCATCGCGATCGTGCGCGGCATCGTCAACCTCTACGAGCGGCAGCAGGTGCGCCTCTTCGTCCGCCGGGATCCGTTCCGCCGCTTCTATTCCTGCTTTGTCTATGTGCCGCGCGACCACTACAACACGGAGGTGCGCCAGCGCATCGAGGCGATTGCGCTCGATGCCTTCCACGGCAAGGCCATCGAAGCGCAGGTGCAGCTCTCGGACTCCGTGCTCGCACGCGCTCACATGCTCGTGCGCACCGACCCCGACGATGACCACAAGGTTGACACCCAGGAACTCGAGCGCCGGATAGCCCGCGCCGTTCGCACGTGGTGGGACGCCTTCCGCGATGCGCTGACGGCGAAATTCGACGAGGGCCGGTGTCTCGCAATCGCCCGACGATTCGAACGCGCATTTCCGCCCGCCTATCAGGCGGGCGTCACTGCGGCGGAAGCCCTCGCCGATGTCGAAGTCCTCGAGACTCTCGATCAGGAAGCGACCGGCCTCAGGACCTGGCTCTACCGTTCGGACCTCGACCCGCCGGCGCAGCTGCACCTGAAGCTCTACCGGCGCTCGCAGCCGATCCCGATCTCCGACGTCCTGCCCATGATGGAAAACATGGGGCTCAAGGTGATCAGCGAGCAGCCGTATCAGCTCACGCTTGCGGCCGGCGAAACGATCTGGATACAGGACTTCAAGCTCGAACATCGGGCCGGCACGCCGGTAGCGGTAGAAGCCGTGCGCACCCGGCTCCTAGATACCTTCACGAACGTCTGGTTCGGACGTGCGGAAAACGACGGCTTCAACCGACTCGTACTGGCGGCCGGGCTCGACTGGCGCCAGACGGTCGTCCTCAGGGCGATCTGCCGCTACATCGTGCAGACCGGCATTCCTTTCAGCCAGGCATACATGGAGCAGGTACTCGCCGACAACGCGAAGCTTGGCGCGGTCCTCGCCCAGCTCTTTGCCGCGCTGTTCGATCCCGCACTCGAATCGCGCGCACGCAACGTCGCCGTCGGCAAGCTCGCCAGAGCTTTCGACAGCGCCATCGAGAAGGTGGCGCGGCTCGACGAGGACCGCATCTTGAGGGCCTTCCGCGCCATCATCGATGCAACCCTCAGGACCAATTTCTTCCAGAAGAGCGCGAGCGGCGAGGCGAAGCCGTACCTCTCCTTCAAGCTCGATCCGCAGAAGATCCCGGAACTCCCGCTGCCGCGGCCGATGTTCGAGATCTTCGTGTATTCGCCACGCGTCGAAGGCGTGCACCTGCGCAAGGGCCACGTCGCGCGCGGCGGAATCCGCTGGTCCGACCGCCGCGAGGATTTCCGCACGGAAGTGCTCGGCCTCATGAAGGCGCAGAACGTCAAGAACACGCTCATCGTGCCGGTCGGCGCGAAGGGCGGCTTCTTTCCGAAGCGTCTGCCGGCTTCCGGCCGCGAGGAAATCCAGCGCGAAGTCGTCTCCTGCTATCAGACCTTCATCCGCGGCCTCCTCGATCTCACCGACAACATCGTGCGCGATCGCATCGTGCCACCCGCGGCCACCGTGCGTCGCGACGGCGACGATCCGTATCTGGTGGTCGCCGCGGACAAGGGCACCGCCACTTTCTCGGACATCGCGAATGCGCTCTCCGCGGAATACGGCTTCTGGCTCGGCGACGCCTTCGCCTCCGGCGGTTCAGCCGGCTATGACCACAAGAAGATGGCGATCACCGCGCGTGGCGGCTGGGAATGCGTCAAGCGCCACTTCCGCGAAATGGGCATCGATACCCAGTCGCAGGATTTCACGGTGGCGGGCATCGGCGACATGGCGGGCGATGTCTTCGGGAACGGCCTGCTGCAGTCGAAGCACATCCGCCTGCTTGCCGCCTTCAATCACCAGCACATCTTCCTCGACCCCAACGCCGCCACTTCGAGCTCGTTCCGCGAGCGCGAGCGTCTGTTCAAGTTGCCGCGCTCGAGCTGGGACGACTACAACCGCAAACTCATCTCGAAAGGCGGCGGCGTCTATTCGCGTCAGCTCAAGTCGATCACGCTCTCGGGCGAAGCCCAGCACATGCTCGGCCTCGCTTCGAACACGGCGACGCCGCAGGACGTCATCCGCGCGATCCTCAGGATGCCGGTCGACCTCCTGTGGAACGGCGGCATCGGCACCTACGTGAAGGCGAGCACCGAGACCAACCTCGACATCGGCGACCGCGCGAACGACGGCGTGCGCGTGAATGGCAAGGACGTCGCGGCCAAGGTGATCGGCGAAGGCGGCAATCTCGGCTGCTCGCAGCGCGGCCGCGTTGAATATGCCTTGAAGGGTGGCCGCATCAACACCGACTTCATCGACAACTCGGCGGGTGTCAACTGCTCCGACGTCGAGGTCAACATCAAGATCCTGCTGAACGCGGTGGTCGCAAGCGGGCGCCTCTCGCTCAAGGACCGTAATCGCCTCCTTGCTTCGATGACGAACGAAGTCGCCGCACTCGTCCTCAGGAACAATTATCTGCAGAGTCAGGCGGTGAGCACCCTTGAAGCGCAGGCGCGCGAGCGGCTCCCGGAACACGTGCACGTCATGCGCGCGCTCGAGCGCTCCGGCGAATTGAATGCGGCGCTCGAGTATCTGCCGAACGATGAGGCCGTCGACGAGCGCCGCAAGCTCAGCAAGGGGCTCACGCGCCCGGAACTCGCGATCATCCTGAGCTACAGCAAGATCTGGCTTTACAACAAGCTGATCCACTCCGACGTCCCGGAGGACAACTACCTCTCGCGCGAGCTGGTGCGCTACTTCCCGACGCCGATCCAGAAGCGCTACGGCCGCGGGCTCCGGCGCCATCGCCTGCGGCGGGAAATCATCGCAACGGCAACGACCAACAGCCTCGTGAACCGCATGGGTCCGGTGTTCGCGATCCGCACCCAGCAGGATACCGGCGCAGAGGTTGCGCAGATTGCGCGCGCCTACAGCATCGCGCGCGAGGTGTTCGCGATGCGGGAGCTGTGGGCGGAAATTGAATCGCTCGACAACCGCATCGCGACCGAAGTGCAGTACACGATGATGAATCAGACGAGCCGGCTCGTCAGGCACATGACCTACCGGCTGCTAGCCGACCGCGGAGGTAGCCTCGACATCGAGGAGCGCGTGTCGCGCATGCGTCCAGGCGTAGTCGCGCTGACTACGGCTCTGCCCGGCGTGCTGATCGGCGCGGAACTCGCGAGTCACCAGTCGAAGATGGCAGCGCTCGCGACGGCCGGCGTCAGCGAACGCATCGCCCGGCAGATCGCGAACCTTGCGCCGCTCAACTCCGCGCTCGACATCGTCGAGATCGCGGCGACGGCGGACATCGACGTACCGTTCACCTCGCGGGTCTATTTCCTCGTCGGCGACACGCTGTCGCTCGACTGGCTGCGTGAGCAGATCGAAAAGCTCACGGTCGAGGGGCACTGGCAGGCCGTCGCCCGCAGCGCGCTGCGCGACAATCTCTACGCCTTGCAGCGGCAGATCGTCGGCAAGGTGCTCGGCACGCGGCGTCGGCGCACGGCGAATCCCGCCGCAACGGTTGCCGCCTGGGTCACGGCCCACCGCCCGGAGGTCGAACATCTCCAGCAGGCGCTCAAGGAGATGAGGACGGGACCGGAGGCCGATTTCCCGACGCTTTCCGTCGCTCTGCAAGCGGTCCGCCGACTCGCACCCGCCTGACCTCGCGCATGCGTGTCGCGCTCATCGTCACGACCTACGAGCGGCCGGACGCGCTCGCTCGCGTCCTTGAATCGGTCGCCCGCCAGTCGGTCGCTCCGGATGAGCTGTTGGTCGCCGATGACGGCTCCGGCCCGGCTACCCGTGAACTCGTCACCGGCTTTGCCAAAGGAGCGCCCTTTCCGGTCCGGCATGTCTGGCTTGCGCATGATGGCTTCCGCGTCGGCCGGATGCGCAATCGTGCGATCGCGGCCACGGACTGCGATTTCGTCGTGACCGTCGATGGCGACATGCTGCTCCATCCCGAGTTCCTTGCGGATCATCGCCGCGCGGCCCGGCCCGGACACTATCAGCAGGGCTGCCGCGTTCTGCTCGACGGGACGGCGACACTGCATGCCCTCGCGTCGGGTGAGATGCCGCGCTGGACGAGCCGCGGCCTCGGACTACGACGCCGGCTCTACGCGCTGCACTCGCCGACCGCGAGCCGCTGGTTCGGCGGCATCGCGAACGGGCTGCTCGCGATCAAGAGCTGCAATCAGGGCTACTGGCGCAGCGATCGTCCTCGCGGCCAACGGGTTCGACGAGTCGCTCGCTGGCTGGGGGTCGGAAGACAAGGAACTCTGCGCGCGGCTCGAGAACGCGGGCCTCAGCCGCCGCTCGATCCTCTTCGGCGCCATCGCGTTATCACCTGCACCATCCGCCGGCCGATCGTTCCGCACATGCCCGCAATACCGCTGCGGTCGCGACGACGCGGACGAGTGGCAGAACCCGGTGCGATCACGGCATAGTGTCGCCTGCGGGCACGGCCCGTTCTCAAGAATAAGGAATCCCCGTGGTTGGCAAGCTCGTACTCCTGCGTCACGGCCAGAGCGTCTGGAACGTGGGGAACCTCTTCACCGGCTGGACGGACGTGGACCTCTCCGACCTCGGCCGCACCGAGGCGCACCAGGGTGCGCTCGAAATGCAGAAGGCCGGGCTCACGTTCGACATCGCCTTCACGTCGGTGCTGAAGCGCGCGATCCGCACGCTCTGGATCGCGCTCGATGCGATGGATCTCATGTGGATCCCGGTGGAGCGCAGCTGGCGCCTCAACGAGCGGCACTACGGAGCGCTGCAGGGACTCGACAAGGCGCAGACCGCCGAGAAACACGGCGATGCACAGGTCAAGATCTGGCGGCGCAGCTACGACATTTCACCGCCGCCGCTCACGCTCGACGATCCGCGGCATCCGCGATTCGACCGCCGTTACGTGACGCTCGCGCCGGCCGACCTGCCGGCGACCGAATCGCTCAAGGACACGCTCGCGCGCGTGCTGCCGTACTGGCAAAGCCGGATCGCTGTCGAGCTCAAAGCGGGACGCAACGTGCTCGTCGCCGCGCACGGCAACAGCCTTCGCGCGCTCGTGAAGATGCTGGACAGCGTGTCCGAGAAGGACATCGTCGAACTCAACATTCCGACGGGCGTCCCGCTGCTCTACGAACTCGACGACACGCTCAAGCCCCGGTCGAGCCGCTTTCTCGGCGACGCGAGCGCGATCGCGGCCGCGCAGGACGCGGTCAAGCGCCAATCCGAAAAGAAGAAGTGAAACGGTAGCCGGGTGCCGCAAAAAGGGGTCAGAACCAATTTAGTTTTGTTCGCCGCGAAACGGCGCTTTACGCCGTGCAATGGTGAGAAAACTAAATTGGTTCTGACCCCTTTTTGCTTATTCGTCGGGCGCGATCTTGATCTTGAGGCCGTCGAGCGCTGCCGTGAATTCCACCTGGCAGGAAAGGCGCGAACGCGGCGCGTCGTAGTTCTGCAGCTCCGAGAGCAGATCCTGCTCGTCGGACTGCTTCGCCGGGAGCTTCTCCATCCAGCCGGCGTCGACGTACATGTGGCAGGTTGCGCAGGAGCACAGGCCCCCGCAGATCGCGGCAACGCCGAAATCGAGTTCGCGCAGGGTCTCCATCACTTTGAGCCCCACCCTGCCCTCGACCACATGCTCTTTATCGTCGCGATCGACGACCACGATGTTCGCCATAACGTCCTCGCCGGAAATTGGTCGCGTAGTGTGCCCAAAAGCGACGCGGCAGGCCACCGCCGGGCAGGCCTATAGCCATGCTTTTTCTGGCGAAACTAGGCGCCGAGCCGCTTCAGAAGCCTTCTCTGGCCTTCCCGATCGCTGGCGGTGAGTTCCAGCCAAAGGAGATGCAGGTAGTCGAAGAGCCAGCAGTAGTCATTCAATGCAGAAGCGAGCCGGCGGGTTTCGCGCGGCTCGTAGGCCTCGACCAGGAACCGCCGCTCGCCGCCGTCGAGATCGTGGTAGCAGGCGAACGAAGCGAGATCGTAGAGCCCATCGCCGACTGCCGCGTATTCCCAGTCGACCAGCCAGAGCGACTTGCCATCGATGAGGTTCCGCCGGTGTACGTCGTTGTGGCAAAGGACGCCGGGAATCTGTGCCTTGCGGGTTGATTCCAGTCGCCGGTGGGCCGCGGCATCGAACCGGCCGCTCGTCTCAAATCGCGGGCCGTCCTTCGCATCGAGACGTTCCTGGTACCGCGGAATGAGTTTCGTGTACGCGAGCCGCCGGGCGGCCGTCGGTGGCGGGAGCGAATGCAAGAGCTTCAGCCGCATGGCAAGTCGTTCAACGCATTTCGGATCGTGCGCGTCCGCGTTCGTCCAGGTTCTACCGGCAACGAACTCGGACAACATGAGGCCGCTCGGCGCGTCGAAATACATGAGCGGCGGCGCGAGACCCGCGGCGACCGCGGCCTCGAGCGCTGCGCGCTCCCCGGCGCGATCGACGCCTAGATCCGCCGTGTCATGGATCGGCACGCGCAGGACGAGCTGGGCGCCGGGAGTCTCGATCCGCCAGCTGCGGTTCGCGATGCCACCGCTCAACGGCGTGCACTGCCAGCGCGAGCGCTCGCCGAGCATGGGCAGTGCCGCGAAGGCGCGTTCGAGCAGTGTTGCGTCAATCGCGCTCTGCATGGCGTCGACAGGTACGTTCATGCAATGGCCGCCTGCCGTTGACGCAGCCGCCGCCAGCTCAGCCAGCCGACGAACGCGAGCACCACGTACACGCCGAAGAGAAGCGCCGTTACGCGCAGGCCGCGATTGACATACACCGGAATCGCAATCGCATCGATTGCGATCCAGTAGGGCCAGTTGTCGATGTACTTGCGGGCCGCGAGCCAGGTTGTCACGACACTCGCCCACGCGATGAAGGAATCGACGTGCGGCCAGGCCTGGTTCGTGTAGCGACCGAGCACCTGGCCGAAGACGAGCGTGAGGAGCGCTGTCAGCGCAATCACGTACACGTGTACGCGCACCGGCGCGCGCGAAATGGGCAGCTCGCGGCGGTCCGGGCCGCCGTGGCGCCATTGGTACCAGCCGTAACCGGCCATCGCGGCAAAGAACAGGTTCAGCACCGCGTCCATGTAGAGATGCGCGCCCGTGAACACGTAGACGTAGATCGCCGAACTCACGAATGCGAGCGGCCAGCACCATGCGCTCGCCCGGATGGCGAACACGAGATAAGCGAGCGCGAGTGCGACGGCGACGAGCTCGACCGGCGACGTCGCGCGAAAATACTCGAGGACGCTCTCGAGCACGGCGTGCTCAGCCGGTCGGATCGGCGAGCGGTCCCAATACCTTCATCACGAAGACGGCTTTGCCCGCTGCCTCGAATGTCGTCCGGCATTCCGCCGCGAGCACCTCGAACACCTTCCGGTATTCGCCGAACACCTGCGTGCTCATGCTGTTCGTGACGACCTTCAGTCCCGGATGCGTGTTCAGGCGCTTGATGAAGTCCGCGATGGGCGGAATGAACTCATCCGCCAGCGGATACAGGCTGATCTCGACTGCGATGTCCATGCGTTGCACTCCTTCAGAACTTGTAATCGACCGTCACGCCCCACTGGCGCGGATCGCCGAGGCGCAGGTATAGCTTGTCCGGAAAATCCGGCGGCTCGTTGCCAAAGTAAAAGCCGCGCACCGCATAGCGCGCGTCGAATACGTTCCGGCCCCACACCGTCGCGCTCCAGCGGTCGCCCGCATAACCGAAGCGCAGGTTGACCAGCGAGTACGCGTGCGACTGCTGATCGTTGCTCGCGTCGAAATAGAAATTATCCTTGCCCGCGATGTCCGCCCGCGCGAGCCAACCGCGCGGGTGCTGGTAGCCAATCGATACCGAGTATTCGTACTCCGGCGCGCTCGCCTGCTCCCGGCCGTCGAGATTGCGGTCGCCGTAGACATAGTCGATGTAGCGTGTCTTCAGGAGCCCGAGCGTCGCCCCGAGATCCCAGCGCTCGGTCACCGCCCAGCGCCATGACGATTCCAGGCCGTAGTTCTCGCCGCGTGCCGCGTTATCGGTGAAGAAGATGAAGAGCGGACTCCCGGGAACCTGGAACGAGGTGCTGACCTGCTCGTTCTGTCGTCGCATATAGAAGAGCGCGACATCGCCCGTCACGCGCCCGGCGAGCCAGCCGCCCTTGAGGCCGAATTCGAGGTTCAACAGCGTCTCGGGCTCGAATCCACGCCTGTCGTCCGGCACATCCGGGCCGATATTGAATCCGCCCGTCTTGAAGCCACGGGAAATCGCAAAGTAGGCCGTGCGCGCCTCGTCCACCTGGTAGCCGAGCGCAACTTCCCCGCCCCACATCGTATCGGCGGGCGTGAAGTGTTCCGCGTCACTGTCCCGATAGTCCGCACTCCAGTGCTCGAGCCGCAAGCCGCCCGTCAACGCGAATCGGTCGGCGATCGGCCAGCGCAACTGACCGTACGCCGCCAGGGTCTCGGCGCCGTAGGTGCTCGTCAGTGCCGTGAGGACATCGCCGTTATAGACATCGAGCCCGTCGTTGTCCTCATCAAGCTTCAGGTAGTAGATGCCGCCGATCCAGCTGCGCTCGCCGAAATCCTCCGTGCGACCCGGGCTTGCCGAGGAGCTCAAGCGCAGCTCCGCGGTCGCGGTATCGTGCTGGCGCAGCGTGCGCGAGGTGTAGTCGTACGGGGCGTACTGCCCCCAGTCCCGGTCGTTACCCCAGTCGCCGTCGTAACTCTGCTCCATGTCGGAATGAGCGAAGGTCGTGAGCGCGAGCAGGTTCACCGAATCCGCGAACTCGTGATCGACGCGCAGGGCCCCCGCGAGTGAACGCTGTGAATCGCGGCCCGGCTTGTCGGAGAGTGTCGTGTAGGAGTTGTCGATCGCGAAGGCGTCGTAGCCGTTCGCAAGGTCCGCATAGAGCGCCGTGAAATCGACGCTGGTTGTTGCCGACGGCGACCAGTACAGTTTCCCGCGCGCAGTCAGCTCGTCGCGCTCATTGGTGTCGTCGCGCTCGAGATAGGCGTTATGGCGGAACCCGTCCTCCCGGTAATCCTGCACGCTCAGGCGAAATCCGAGCTGGTCGCCGCCGAGCGGCCCGCTGACCGCGGCGCCAAGCGATCGCGTGTCGTCCTGGCCAAGCGTGAGTTCGGTGCGTGCGGTGAGCACGGGATCCGGATCCTGCGTCTTGAATTTGATGAGTCCCGCGAGTGCATTCGAGCCGTAGCGCGTGCCCTGCGGACCGCGCAGCACCTCGACCTGCTCGACATCGAACAGGGTCGCCGGCATGCCGATGCCGCTGAAATCGATGTCGTCGATGAGAAAGCCGACTGAAGGATTCGGCGCGCCCTGGTACTGCTCGAGCTCACCGATACCGCGCAGCTGGAAATAGCGCGGTCGTGAGCTTGCGCCCGCCCAGTTGAGATTCGGCACGAGATCGAGCACGTCCTCGAAGTGCTGGAGGCCGGACTGCTGCAGCGTCTTCTCCGGCAGCACCGTGACGCTCGATGGGACATTACGCAGGCTTTCGTCCTTGAGCGTCGCCGTGACGACGATTTCATCGAGCCAATCCGGTTCGGCCGTGCCGCCAGCGAACCCGACAGAGCCGCCAGCGCAGGCGATGGCGCCGAACGCCCACTTCCACTTCGACGCTGCCATCGGCCGAACGCCCTTGATAGTCGGGACGATCCGGTTGCGAGGGAATGGGGCCGAAGGATGGCACCTGCTCCCTACGCCGGTACTAACCGGATCAGGTTCAAAGGGTTCGCCGGTACTCACCGGCATCTCAGGTCGTCGCGTACGACCACCCCTCGGTACGGCCGGGGATTCTAGGCGCTCGCTTGACGATTGCAACCCTCGACTCGCGGTAAGCTTCGCGCATGACGGCGAGGAGTTATCCGGTCTTTCACGTCGACGCATTCACGCGCCAGCGTTTTTGCGGCAATCCCGCTGTCGTCGTCGGTGCGGCCGACGATCTGGCAACGCCCGACATGTTGCGGCTCGCGAACGAACTGCACCGCGGCGATACCGCGTTCGTGCTGCGGCCGGACGCCAGCGACCATGACCTCAAGCTGCGCTACTTCACGCCGACGCGCGAGGTGCCCTTCGTCGCCCACGCAACGATCGCCGCGCACTTCGCGCTCGGTGTCGACGGTGTGCGCCAGGCTGGGCACGTGCGGCAGAAGACCGGCGCCGGGATCATCGACGTTCGCGTGCGCGGCAGCGGCGATGACCGCATCGTCGCGATCTCGCTCGCGGCACCGACACTCGGCAAATTGCTCGATGAACGCGAACGTGCGCAGGTGCTCGACGCGCTTGGCCTCGGCTCGGCGGAACTCGATCCGGCCTGTCCGCTGCAGATCGCCCAGAAGGGCGGCACTCGGCTCATGATCGGATTGAGATCGACCCGGCGGCTCGATGCGCTGAAACCGGATCTCGGCTCGTTGCGCCGGCTGAGCGCGCATATCGGCGTCGACGGCTTTTTTGTGTTCGCCCGAGACGGCGCCGGCGACGGCTGCCTGACTGAAGCGCGGCTTTTCTGCCCGGCCATCGGCATCGACGAGGATCCCGTGAGCGGCAACGCTCACGGCATGCTCGGCGTATATCTCTACACGCATGGCCTCATCGCCGCGACGGACGGTCGCGTTCGATTCGCAGGCTTGCAGGGCCGCGCGCTCGGGCGACCCGGCCGCGTTCAGGTCGAGCTTGCGACGGACGGCCCGAGCGTCTCCGCCGTCACCATCGAAGGCGAAGCGGTGCTCGTCTACCGCACGACAGTCGAGACCTGACGGCGCCTTTGCGCTTACGCGCCGTCGTCCGCAACGAGCGCGACGCGTTTGCCGTCCGGGCTGAAGGCGAGACGCGAGATGTTCTTGAGGCCGGCTTTTGTGAAATCGGCGAACGGCAGCCACGGCCCGCCCGTCGCGGGATTCCACGCGAAGAGCGCGCCTTCCTGCGCCATCACGATCCGGCCGTCGGGCGTCCACGCGTACTCGACGTCGCCCGAACGCAGCGGCCGCACGAGATCCGCGATCTGGCGCGTTGCCGGATCGAAACTCCGAATATGCGTGTCCTTCTCGTCGGCGAGGTCGACGAAGCTCGCGAGTGTCTTGCCGGGAATCCGTTGGAGCGATCGGCCGACGGGCTCCGCGATCCGGTCGTACTTGCCTGAAGCAACGTCCGCGACGTAAAGCGCGTTCGGCTTGCCGAGCACGAAGAGCACGAGCGTGTGCGCATCGAGCCACACGTGATAGCCGACAGGCTCCGGCGCGTCGAGCACGCGGTGAAAAGCATTGTTCATCACGGGCAGCCCGCGATCGCTGCGCGCCAACGGAAAACTCCAAAGATGCTGACGCAGGTCAGGCTCGATCCGCACGACCGAAATCTGCCGGCCGTCGGGCATGAGCGTCGGCGAGAATTCGGGCTCGGGCGTCGCAGTGATGCGCGTGCGTTCGCCGGTCGCGAGCTTCAGCCGATAGATATCCGTCCCGCTCTCATCGTCCGCCGTGAACAAGAGAGTCTTGCCGTCCGGCAGGAAACGCGGCTGATTGTCGTATCCCGGCCGGTGCGTCACGTTGACCGGCGCGCAGGGACAACCCGGACCCGTGAGCTCGGCGACGTAAATGTCGACCGTGGGGAACGCATTCTGGGCGCCAACCGTGTGAACGAAGCCCGCCGCCGCGACCGGCGCAAGCAGGATGGCCGTCACAAATGGGCTCGCTTTTCGCACGGTTCACCTCCAGGTTGAGACGCAGTCAGCAATTCCCGCATCTGCCCTCGCTGTTGTTGACATAAGAGCTGGAGCGCTTTTGCGCATTGCGAGACTCCGCACGCCGCGATTTCGCGCGAAGCCCTAATTTTTCGCGCGTCACTGCCCGCGTCGAGATGGACTCATGAGGAGTTCGCCATGAATGTTGCCACACCCCGTCTCGGTATTGTTGTCCTGGCCCTTGCGGCCGCGGCGGCCATTACGCTCGGCATCGGCGTCCCCGCCATGTTCGCAAGTCCGAAGCATGCGACCCCTGCGATGCCCAAAGCTCACGCCGAAGTCAGCATCTCGCAGCTCACGGTCGACAAGGACATGGACATCGCACCGGCTCCCGCGACCGGCAAGGCGCTCGACACCGTCGTCGTCCAGGCGAGCCACTGATCCTTCAGTGCATCGTCTGCGGTAGCCGCACGCGCTGAATCAGCCAGAGCGCGGGCAGCACAAGCAGCGCCGACACCCAGAACGGCGCGCTGTGGCCGATGTGGGCGGAGCAGATCGCCGCGACGCCCGGACCCACGATGCGGCCAAGACTCTGCGCATTCTGCAGTCCCGCGAGAATCGCGCCGCGCTGACGCGGATCGGCGAAGAATGTGGTGAGCGTCGAGCCGCAGGTCTGAAAAATCCCGAGACCGAATCCGACCAGGAAATTCGCGCAGCCGATCGCCGTCGGCGCTGGCGCAAGCGACAGAATGACAAGCCCCGCCGCGAGAATGAGACCCGCGAGTTGGGCGACGCGCCGCTCTCCCAGGAACCGGGTAAGCGCGCCGACCGCGACTCCCTGACCGATCGTCGCACCGACAGCCGACAGGAGCAGGAGCCAGGTCGTGAGCTTCGGACTCATCCCGGCGTAGTGCGTGCCCCAGAGCGGAAATGCCGCCTGCATCGTCGTGCCGACGACCGACATCACCCACGCGGCCGCCAATACGAGCGACAGCCCGGGAATCTTGAGGCCGCTCAGTAACGGCGAGCGCGCGCCGGGATGCCGCTCCGACAGCGGCCGGCGATTTTCCGGTCGCAGACTCTCCTTCAGCACGAAGATACTGCCAGCGAGCGCAATGCAACTCGTGATGAGCCCGGTGATGGCCGGGCCTGTCAGGCTGAAGGAAGCGATGTCATTGCCGGCGAATGCACCGCCCGCGACTGGACCGAGCGTGAAACCCGCCCCGAAGGCCGTACCCATGAAGCCGAGGGTTTTCGCGCGGGTTTCGGGCGTCGAACTGTCCGTCGCGTAAGCAAACGCCGCACCGAGATTGCCCGCCATGAAACCGCCGAGGGCGCGCGCCGCGAGCAGCATCGTTGTGCTGCCGGCGCTCGCCAACATCACGTAGCTGCAGATGGCGCCACTCAGGCTCGCGATGAAGATCGGCTTGCGGCCGTATGCATCGCTCAGGCGCCCCCAGATCGGCGCCGCCATCATCTGAAAGATCGAGAAGACGCCGGGGCCGCCCCAGACGACGAGCCAGTCGGGAGCGCCCGCCCGCATCATCGCGTAGGGAAACGTCGAACCGACAATGCCGAACCCGAGGAGGTCGACGAAGACGATCAGAAGGAGCACGGCCATCGATCAAGTGTAGCGGCAGGCGGCGCTCCGTGTTGGCTCTATACTCTCGGCATGCGCGTGACTCCTAAACGCATCTTCATCTTCGTCGGCGTGCTGCTCGCCATCGCCGGACTCATTCTTTTAAGGCTCGCGACGGCCAACGGCGCTTTTGCGACCGTACGGCCACAGAACATTGCCGGCTGTGCATCGCTCGCGCTGCCGGGGTCCGCAGCCGATCTCGAAATGGACCGCTCAAGCGGCGTCCTCTACCTGTCGGTCCTCGATCGCCGCGCGCTCGACGGCAATACGCTCGCGACCGGAACCATCCTGAAACTCGATCTCAACGATCCGGCCGCGCAAGCGCTGCCCGCGACGACGGGCGATCCGCCAGCCTTTCGACCCGCGGGCTTAAGCCTCTGGGCGCACCCCGGCGAACCGCGCCGCCTCTTCGTCGTGAATCATGCGCTCGACGCGGATGGCGCCGTCGGCAAGAGCGTCGAGGTGTTCGAAGAAGAAGACGATCATCTCTTTCACTATCGCAAGACATTGCTCAACGCGGCGTTCGTCAATCCCGACGACATCGCGGCCGTCGGCCCTGACCAGTTCTATCTGACGAACCACGGGGGTGCCGGCAACGCGCTGACCCGTGCCATCGAAGCGGTCATCCGTCCTGGCTGGTCGGATGTGATCTATTTCGATGGCACGCATGCGTCCGTTGCCGCGTCGGAGCGGAGCTTCGCGAGCGGCGTCACCGTGTCGGCCGATGGCTTGCGGCTCTACCTCGCCGAAGCCGGTGCGCAGCAGATTCTCATTTTCGATCGCGACACTGAAACCGGCAGCCTCTACTGGAGCAGCCTCATCGCAGTCGCAGGCGCGCCGGACAAGCTCGACACCGGCGAGGATGGCGCACTCTGGGCCGCTGTCGAACCGAATAGCTGGGCGCGCGAGCGCAGCCTCTCGTCGAATGCGATGGCACCGACGGTGATATTGAAGTTCGCTGCGCCGGTGAATGGTTTCTCGAAGCCGCAGACGATCTACGCGAACCCGGGCACCGACTTCTCCGGCGGCAGTGTCGCCGTCGCGCACAAGGGCCAGCTCATCGCGGGCTCCGTGAGCGAGAAACGAATCCTGCGTTGTCCGCTGCCGAATCCCCCCGGCTGAGCACCGCAAGTCAGCGCCTGCCCACCGTGAGTCGCCCGCGGGCAAGGCGGGCGACACAGTCGATCGAGGGAATCAGGTCCTCGGCGTGATGTGTCGCGAGAATGATCTGCACGCCCTCGCCCGCGATGCGTTCGAGCAGCGCGAGAATTTCGCGCCGCCCTGCAGGGTCAAGCCCCGTGCAGGGCTCATCGAGCAACAACAGCCACGGGTCGTGCACGAGCGCGCGCGCGATGAGCGCACGGCGCAACTGCCCGTAGCTGACGTTCTTTGGCCGCTGACGTGCGAGCTGCGCAAGGTCAAAGCGCCTGAGGCAGCTTCGCGCGCGCCGCAGGTCGGCGCGTGTTGGCGGTTCATTGAGGCCGACACTCGCATGAATGCCGGACAGCACCAGCTCCTCAATGCTGCCGAGCTGCACGAGTTCACTCTGCAGCTCCGGCGAAACCCAGCCGACCCGCTTCTTGAACTGCTCGATATGTTCACCGCGCCGGTGGCCGTGGCGTTCGATCGTGCCGCCGAGCGCCGGTGAAATGTCGCCGTAGATGAGCTTGAGCAGAGTCGATTTGCCGACACCGTTCGCGCCGACGAGACCCCATTGCTCGCCGTCGCGAATGCTCCAGTCCACCTGCGCGAGTACCGGCCGGTAGTCGCGATAAAGGAACACGTTGCGAAGCTCGATCCGAGGCTCGCTCGCCCGGGTGATCTTCTTTCGCGAGCCGCGCCGATGCGGTGCTTGCGGCAGCGCGAGCGCCGGCGCGCGCCGCAGCCGATGGAGCTTTCCCTGCCGCAGCTCCGCCCAATGGGTTGCACGCCGCGGAAGATCCTCTGCACGATGCGCAGAAACCACCCATGGTACGCGCGAACGCGCGAAGCCGTTGAGGATCGAGTGCAGACGCTCACGATGCTCGAAGTCAAGCCCGTTGAATATCTCATCGAGCAGCAGCAGGCGCGGCCGCATCGCGAACGCGCGAGCGATCAGCACGCGCCGGCGTTCGCCGTACGAGAGCGTCAGCATCCGGCGCCGCCGCAGTTTCGCAAGTGCAAAGCGGCGCACGAGGCCGCGGACGCGCCGACGCTCCAGCGGGGTGAGCGGTTCGAGCGGCAGATCGGTGGCGTGCACGCCGGTCGCGATCACCTGCTCGACGGTCAGATTCCAGCCGTAACGCTCGTACTTATCCTGGCGTTCGGCGCCGACGTACGCGATGTCGTTCCTGATTTCGCGCAGTTCGACAGCTGCATTGCCCAGCCGATACTCGCGCCGCGCGCGCGCGGATGGAGTCGGCCAGACATCGCCCGCGAGGAGTTTCAGGAGCTGCGTCTTGCCGGCGCCGTTGGCGCCGATGAGCGCCCAGCGCTCGCCGGGCGCGATGGTCCAGTCGACGCCGCGCAAAATCATGCGGCCATCTCGTGCCAAACTGATGTGACGAAGCCGCACCTCGAGGGCGCGGCGCCGATGCACTGTCATTGACCCGGGCTCCGCGCGAACCAGAGTTCGCCGGCCCGCTCGACGCGCCGCTCGCGCTCGAGCTTGATGAGATGCGCTTCGAGCGAATGCCGGGCGAAACCGTGCAAGGTCGGCGCGACATCGTCGTACACGCGCGGCACGAGTTCAGTCAGCGATACGCGCCCCGCGGCGCGCAGGCGGTCGAGCGTCTTCGCTTCGCGCCGCAGCCGATGGGCGATGAGCGCATCGACGGCAGCGACCGGCTCCGTGAGCACGGCGCCGTGTCCAGGCGCGATCGCACTCATCCCGACCCGACGCAGGCGTTCCAGCGAGGCGAGGTACTGCGACATGTCGCCATCCGGCGCGAGAATGACCGTCGTCGAACCGTTAAGGATGTGATCGCCGCTGAAGAGGAGCCCGCTCGCTGCATGCAGATAGCAGATGTGGTTCGAGGCATGACCGGGCGTCTCGATCGCGAGGAGCTCGTGGCCCGGGGCGCCGACCGATTCGCCGTCGTGCACGATGCGATCGAGTTGCGTCGCGTAGTCCTGGCGCCCGTCCGGCGGCGCGACGCTGCCGATGATGTTCGCGCCGGTCGCGCGCTTAAGGCGCATCGCTGCCGGTGAATGATCGGGATGCGTGTGCGTAAGCACGATCCAGCGGATGGGCCCTGGCGCGGCGGCGATGAGTGCATCGACGTGCCTTTCAATGTCGGGCCCTGGATCGAGCACCGCGCAGTCCCGCTCGCCGATGAGGTAGCTGTTGGTGCCCGGACCCGTGAGAAGGCCCCCGTTCGGCGCCGTCACGCGCACGACCGCGCTCGCGAGCCGCGTGGCATTGCCCGGGACGACGGCCGATTGCAACTCAGATGTCATGCGCTCGTCGGACCCCGCCGCTCATGCCTCATTTGCACTCTGGCCATTCGCGAACGCGCGAGAGTATCATCGCGCCGCCCGTCTCGCGCAATCGCGAAGCTTTGGACAAACGAGCGTCAACATGGCCGCACGGCGATCGAAAGCAGGGAAGCGCCGCCGCCGTACGAGCGGACTTATTCGCGCCGTACGGACGCTCCCTGCTCCCCGCAATCGCAGGTAGCCCGGAGGCGCCGATCGACATGCGGAGCCGTCCGACACCCGCGCGTGTCCTCGCGCCCTTTGCGCTCCGGCAATTCCTGTCCGACATCTGGGGCGAGACGCCGCTGCACGTTCGCGGAACCCCGAGGAAATTCGCCGGACTCTGCAGCTGGCAGACGCTCAACGATCTGCTCGCGACACAGAGGCTCGAACCACCGCGCCTGCGTCTCGCGTTGGAAGGCGTGCCGTCGGCGGACCTTCAGTCCTTTCTTCAGTACCGCCTGAATCGGGAAGAGCAGCGTGTGCCCAGGCTCGATGTGCGCGGACTCAACAGCCGACTCGCGCGCGGTGCGACCTTAGTGCTGAACGAAGTGCAGCACATGCATCCGCCGCTTGCCGCGCTGACGCGGGAGTTTGCGCAGCTTTTCATGGTGGAGCCCAACGTCAATCTCTATGCAGCGTTCGGTCGGCGGCCGGGATTCGGGCCGCACTGGGACGATCATGACGTCTTCGTGCTCCAGCTCGCCGGCGAGAAGCGGTGGCTACTGTACGGAACCACGCGGCGCCATCCGCTCTTTCGCGACGCACGGCCGAGCGAAATGCAGCCGGTGCGCCCGGTCGCACGCTTCCGCCTGCGGCCGGGCGACCTCCTCTACATTCCGCGGGGTCACTGGCACGACGCGATTGCCGTCGGCGAGCCGACGCTGCACCTGACGCTCGGCATTTCGACACTCACGGGCATCGATTACCTCAACTGGATGGCGGACGACCTGCGCGCCGTCGAGTCGATGCGCCACGATCTGCCTTTGTTCGACGGGAAGCGGCGAGCGCAGTGGCTTCGCAATCTTCGTGGCGCCGTCGTGCCGCGGCTCGACGAGCAGACGGTCAAGCGCTTTCTCGACGAGCGGCGCGCACGGTTCGCGCTGAGCACGCGTCCCGCCCTGCCCTACTCGATCGCCGGGACCGCGCGGCTACGCAATGGCGACCACCTCCGGTGGACGGGCAGCGCCCGCACGAGTCATTCCAATGACGAGGGATTCGTGGTCCGCAGCGGCGGTCGCGAGTATGTCTTCGATCCGGCGGCGGCTCCGCTCATCGAGCGGCTCTTGACCGGCGGGACGATGTCCTACGGCCAGCTGCAACGAAGCTTCAGCCGCAAGCTCGGCGCCGCACGCCTGCGCCGCTTCGTCGGCGAACTCCTGCGCGAGCACTTCCTCACCATCGAAGGCATCGAAGGGGTCAGAACCAATTAAGTTTCGCGCGACGGGATGGCTCCAAGATTCCCCGTCGAAACTTAATTGGTTCTGACCCCTCTATTTATTCCGCGGGATTTGCCGCGTCGGCCTCAAAGAGCTTCTCGAGCTGCCGCGCCGATTCGCGGGTGGAAGCCAGAAGCTTTTCCTGATCGTCCTTGACCTCGTACTGGCTGCGCAGGATGGCTTCATCGTGCGCGCGGAACATCGCGACCGCCCGGCGCGCTTCGCCGCGGGTCGATCCGAGCGTCTCGAGCACCTGCTCGGCCATGTCGAGGCTCGAGAGCAGCGTCTCGCGGATGCTGTAGCGGATGTTGTAATCCATGAGACGGAAGGCGTGCTGGCGATTGCGCACGCGCGCGAAGATCTTGACCTTCGGGTAGTTGCGCGAGACGAACTCCGCGATCCGGACCGAGGCTTCGACGTCGTCGACCGCGATGACGAGTATCTCCGCCCGCTCGAGGCTCGCGGAACGCAAGAGCTCGGGGCGCGAGGCATCGCCGAAGAAGATCCGGTTGCCGAAGCGCCGTACGAAATCGACCTGCGTCTGGCTCGCCTCGAGCGCCGTGAAACGAATGCCTTTCGCGCGCAGGATGCGCGCGAGAATCTGCCCGAATCGGCCGAAGCCTGCGATCACCACGCGGTGATCGTCCGCCTCGATGCGATCGAAGGTTTTCGCGTCACCGCTCGCGAGCCACGGCTCGAGCCAGCGTTCGTCGATGACGAGAATCAGCGGGCTCAGCAGCATCGAGAGCGTCACCGCGAGCACCAGAGCTTCCGCGACCTCCGCCGAGAGGAGCCCCTGCGTCCGCGCGATCGAAAAGAGCACGAAAGCGAACTCGCCGCCGGCGAGCATGGCGAGCGACAGCGAGCGGGCGCGGCGGCGCACGTAATGTCCGATGCGCCCCACGACATAGACGATCAGGGCCTTTACCGCCATCAGTCCCGCGGTGATGCCGAGGAGTCTCAACGGTGCGCTGGACATGAGTCCCAGGTTCACCGACATGCCGACCGCGATGAAAAGAAGCCCAAGCAGAAGTCCCTTGAACGGCTCGAGATCCGCTTCGAGCTCGTGCCGGTATTCGCTGTCCGCGAGCAGCACACCGGCGAGAAACGCGCCGAGCGCCATCGAGAGGCCGGCGGCATGAACGAGGAGTGCAGTCCCGATGACGACCAGGAGCGCCGCGGCCGTGAAAACTTCCGGGATCCTGGATTTGGCGACGTAACGCAGGAGCGGACGCACGACGTAGCGCCCAGCGGCGATGACAATGACGATGGCGCCGATGCCGAGCGCGACGCGGCGCCAGGACATCCCGCTCGCGCCATTACCCGCAATGAGCGGCAGCATCGCAAGGACGGGCAGCACCGCGATGTCCTGAAAAAGCAGAATGCCGAAGGCGCCACGTCCATGCTGCGTCGTGAGTTCGTCGCGCTCCGCCAGGAGCTGCAGGACGAGCGGCGTCGACGACAGGCTGAGGCCGAAGCCCGCGATCGCCGCGGGAACCGGAGCGAATCCCAGTGCAACGCCGATTCCGGTGAACGCGAGCGTCGTCAGGATGACCTGTGCCGAGCCGAGGCCGAAGACCACGCGGCGCATCGCCACGAGGCGCGACGCCTGCAATTCGAGGCCGATCACGAAGAGCAGCAGCACGATGCCAAACTCCGCGATCTGCAGGATGTTCTCGACCCGCGTCACGAGCTTCAGGCCCCAGGGCCCGATGACCATGCCGCTCGCAAGATAGGCGAGCACGGCGCTCAGCTGGAAGCGGCGAAAGAGCGGCACCGCGATCACCGCGGCCGCGAGGAATAGCGCAATTTCGGTCAGAAGATTCATGGCGGCAGGTACCGGGATTGGATTACTGGGGATTTGTGAATAGGTAGTATGCAGTCGCATGGAGCACAAATCCCCAGTAAACCAATCCCGGTACCTCGCGAAGCAAGGGGCCGCGAGCGCGCGCCTGGTGATTATCCTCGGCGCGATCAGCGCCTTCGCGCCGCTCTCGATCGACATGTACCTGCCGGGTTTCCCGGCCATCCGGCACGAATTCGGCGCATCCGCCGAATCCGTACAGTGGACGCTCTCCGCTTTCTTCATCGGCCTCGCTGCCGGGCAGTTCTTCTACGGCCCGCTCGCCGATCACTTTGGCCGCAAGCCGCCGCTCGCCTTCGGCCTTGCGCTGTACACGCTTGCCTCCGTCGGCTGCGGTCTCGCGCCAAATGTCGAGACCTTGATCGCGATGCGCACGCTACAGGCGCTCGGCGGCTGTGCCGGCGCTGTCATCGCGCAGGCTATGGTGCGGGATCTCTTCGAGCCGCAGGTCGGCGCCCGCGTGCTGTCGCGCCTCATCCTCGTAATTGGCGTCGCGCCGCTCATTGCGCCGTCGATCGGCGCCTGGATCGTACGCGTCTCCGACTGGCGCGTGATTTTCTGGATTCTCACCGGCATCGGCATCGCCTGCCTCGTAAGCGCCATGTTGCTGCTGCCTGAGACCCGCCCTGCCCGCTCCGAGCGGCCACCGCTCGCCCTGATGCCGGTGCTGCGCGATTACTGGTCGCTGCTCTCGGAACCGCGCTTTCTTGGATTCGCCTCGGCCGTCTCGCTCGCCCACGCGTCGGTCATGGCGTACGTGATAGCGGCTGCGTTCGTCTTCATCCAGCTCTACGGCCTCTCGCCCGCGCAGTTTGCGGTGCTCTTCGCTTTCAACGCCTGTGCACTCATCATCGGGGCGCAGTGGAACGCCCATGCCTTGAAGTCCTACAGCGCGGCGACGCTCCTCAACCGCACGACCTTCATCGCGCCGATCCTCTGCGCCGCCCTGATCGTTCTAACTGCGAATCAAGCTGGTGGCGTGACTGCTCTGCTCGTCGTGATGTGGCCCTACCTCTTTACGATGTCGATCGTCCGCCCCGACGCGACGGCCTGCGCGCTGGCGGGTCACGCGGAGCGCGCCGGCACGGCGAGCTCCCTCATCGGCGTGCTGCAGTTCCTGCTCGCAACTCTCGCCGGTGCGTTCATGGGCCTGATCCACGACGGCACCGCAAAGCCGATGGCGATCACGATGACGCTACTGACGGGAACGGGCTTCGTGCTCCATCGCTGGTTAACGACGCGCGGTTGTCAGCGCGCGGCATGAGCCTGTAGGATGCTTCGCGTCGCTAAACCCAGCCCGGTGGCCGCTACTAACGTCGAAGTCGCGCGAAGCCAGAGTTTCGAATGCCCTGGGTCAGTCTGTCTGCCATTGCCATAGGCGCCGTAGCCGGCGCCTGGCTGCGCTGGGGTCTCGGCCTCGCTCTCAATCCAGTCTTTCCGACGCTCCCGCTCGGGACGCTGACGGCAAACCTCGTCGGCGGATTCATCATCGGCATCATGATGGCGGTCACAGATCCGCTCGGTCTGTCCCCGGCGACGCGCCTGCTGATCACCACCGGTTTTCTCGGCGCGCTGACGACCTTTTCGACGTTTTCCGCGGAGACCATGAACCTGCTCCTGCGATCGCAATACGCGTGGGCGTGCGGTGCCGCGGCCGCGCATCTCGGCGGCTCGCTGCTGATGACGGGCGCGGGAATCCTCCTCGCCCGCATGGCTCTCGGCCGCTGAGCGCCGATCGGCGATACTGTCGTCCGGCACCGGAGGAATCCTCCAATGAACGGCACCTACCTGCGCTTCTACATGCGAGAGAACGCGAAGCACCGTCACCGCCTGCTGTACGAGTGGTTGCTCGAGCACGCGAAGTCGCTCGGCGTGCTCGGCGGTTCCGCGTTTCGCTCAGTCGCGGGCTTCGGACGCCACGGCATTCTGCACGAGCAGCATTTCTTCGAACTCGCCGGCGATCTGACGATAGAGGTCGAATTCATCCTGAGCCCCGCCATGGCGGACCGGCTGCTCGAAAGCCTGCGCGCCGAGAATGTCAGAGTCGTGTACGCGCGGATGCCCGCGGAATTCGGAGTGATTGGCAACGAACCGCAGGCCGCGGACTCGCCGGGCTGACGCCGATCCCTGTAACATGGTCGCCCCGGCTGTACGGGCCGGGCACCACATCCATCGCGGAGCACGGTCTTGATCGACATTTATTTCTGGCCCACCGGCAACGGCAAGAAGATCACCATCATGTGCGAGGAGTGCGCGCTCCCGTACAACGTGGTTCCGATCAACATCAACAAGGGTGACCAGTCGACGCCCGAATACACGCTCCTCAATCCGAACAACAAGATGCCGACGATCGTCGACCACGACGCCGTCGGCGGGCCGATCACCATCTTCGAATCGGGAGCGATCCTCGAGTATCTCGGCGAAAAGACGGGCAAGTTCCTGCCGAGGGATCTGCACGGCAAATACCGGGTATTGCAATGGGTGTACTGGCAGATCGGCGGGCTCGGTCCGATGGCAGGCCAGGCCCATCACTTCCTGCGCTACTCTCCGCAGAAGATCGAATACGCCATGCATCGCTTCCGCGTGGAAGTCGCGCGGCTATACAAGGTCATGGACAAGCAGCTCGCGAAGGGCGAATACCTCGCGGGCGAATACTCCATCGCGGACATCGCGTGCTGGCCCTGGGTGGTGCGCCACGACTGGCAGGAGCAGAACCTCGACGACTTTCCGAACGTAAAGCGCTGGTTCGCCGCGGTCGGCGCGCGGCCGGCCGTCGAGCGCGGCGCGGCTGTAGGCAAGGAGTGGACGAGCTTCAGCCAGCCGATGTCGGACGCGGACAAGAAGCAGCTCTTCAATCTCCGGGACGAGGACTTCAAGAAACCTGTGGCAGGCGGCTGACGGCCGTGAAATTTCACTCGAAGCATTTTCGGGTGCGGCCGGGCGAGAAAGTCGATCTCGGCGAGCGTAAGACGCGCGTCAAGCCGATGTATGCATCGAAGCAGGACTACGAGAAACTGCTGCGCTCCTGCACGGAGGAGCTGAGTCGGGAGCAGGCGAAGCTCTACGCCTCGGACCAGTATTCGCTGCTCGTGATCTTCCAGGCGATGGACGCCGCCGGCAAGGACAGCGCCATCAAGCACGTCATGTCGGGCGTCAACCCGCAGGGCTGCCAGGTATTCAGTTTCAAGCATCCGAGCGCGGAGGACCTCGACCACGATTTTCTATGGCGCACGAACGTCTGCCTGCCGGAACGGGGTCGCATCGGCATCTTCAACCGCTCCTATTACGAAGAAGTCCTGATCGTGCGCGTGCATCCGGAAATTCTCGCCGCACAGCGCCTGCCGGAGCTGCCGAAGGACCGCGATGAACTCTGGCGCAAGCGCTACCGCTCGATTGTCAGCCTCGAGGAGCATCTGACGCGCAACGGTACGCGCATCGTGAAGTTTTTCCTGCACTTGTCGAAGGACGAGCAGCGCAAGCGCTTCATCGAGCGTATCGACGATCCGACCAAGAACTGGAAATTCAGTGCTGCAGACGTCGCGGAGCGCGAGTTCTGGAAGGAGTACATGCAGGCGTACGCGGCCTGCCTCGGCGCGACGAGCACACGGGAAGCACCCTGGTACGTCGTTCCCGCCGACGACAAACCGAACGCGCGGCTCATCATTTCGAAAGTCCTCAACGAGACGCTGCACGATCTCGACCTCGACTTTCCGAAGGTGGACGTGCAGCGCACGCGCGAGTTGAAGTCGATCCGCCGCCGCTTAGCCGCGGGCGGCGGCTGACGCGGCACCCGCGCGCATCTGCCGCTTGCCGAGATAGAGGCCCATGGCTCCGGCGACGACGAGGCCCGAAGCGAGCGCAATCAGCCCAGGCGTATAGCTACCGGTGCGATCCTTGAAGTAGCCGACGATGGATGGCCCGACGAACCCGCCGAGGTTACCGAAGGAATTGATCAGCGCAATGCCGCCGGCCGCCGCCGTGCCGGTGAGGACGCGCGTTGGCAGGGTCCAGAACACTGCCGTGATGCCATAGATGCCCATCGCGCCGACGGTCAGCGCTACGATCGCCGTCCAGAATTCCCCGGCGAAGGCGCTGTAAACGAAGCCCGCGGCGCCGACGAAACCCGGCAGTGCGATGTGCCATGCGCGCTCGCCGGTGCGATCGGAGTGCCGGCCCCAGACGTACATCATCACCGCGCTCGAGGCGAAGGGTATGACGACGTACCAGCCGACCTCGGCATTCGTGAGGTCGCCGAGCGACTTGATGATCTTCGGTGCCCAGAAGCCGAAGCCATAGGACCCGATCACCATCGAGAAGTAGACGAGCACGAAGCCCCAGACTTCAGGGCTCACGAGACCCGCCCGCAGGGAAGAGTGCAGGCTCGATTGCCGATCGCGATCGATCGCCGCGACGAGCGTCGCACGTTCTTCCGCCGTGAGCCACGCCGCGTCGCGCGGCGAATCGCGCAGCACGAGCAGTACGACAAGACCCAGCACCAGGGCCGGCATCGCCTCGATCACGAACATCGACTGCCAGCCGCGCAGGCCCAGAATCGAGCTCTCGAGAAGCGACGTCGAGACCGGGCCGCCGATGATGTTCGCGAGCGGAATGGCGATGAAGAAATAGGCCATGACCGAGCCGCGCACCCGGTTCGGAAACCAGTAGGTGAGATAGAGAACGATCCCCGGAAAGAAGCCCGCTTCCGTCACGCCGAGGAGGAAGCGCAGCAGATAGAAGCTCTTCGGCCCCTCGACGAAGATCATCGCCATCGACACCAGACCCCAGCTCAGCATGATGCGTGCAATCCAGCGGCGCGCGCCGAAGCGCTGGAGCGCGAGATTGCTCGGCACCTCGAAGAGGAAATAGCCGAGGAAGAAGATGCCGGAGCCGACGCCGAAGGCGGTGTCGGAGAGGCCGATGTCCCTGTTCATCGTGAGCGCCGCGAAGCCGACGTTCACGCGATCGAGATAGTTCGTGAGGTACAGGAGAATCAGGAACGGCAGCAGGCGCACGACGACCTTGCGGATGACGGCGCGCTCCGCGGCCGAGTCCCTGTCATGCGCCGTCATGAAATGCGCGGCCGCGCGTCGGAGTCGCGCTTCACAAGCACGTGCGCGAACAGGTGATCGGTGGTGTCGGCGCCGTCTGCATCCTTACGGCGCCGGATCTTGTGCACGAGGACATTGAGGGCGGCTTCGCCCATCGCGGCGATCGGCTGGCGGACGGTCGTGAGTTCCGGCCAGATGGTTGTGGCGGTGACGGTGTCATCGAACCCGACGACGGAAAGGTCGCGCGGCACATCGAGTCCACGCCGGTGCGCGACTGATACAACCGCCGCGGCCATGTCGTCGTTACTTGCGAAGATCGCGGTCGGCGGACGCTTGCGTGCGAGCAGCCGCTCCGCTGCATCAAGACCCGAGCGGTAAGTGAAATAGCCCTGTTCGATGCAGGCGGGATTCGATCGCAAGCCCGATTCCTCCATCGTCGCCTCGAATCCCGCGAGACGCTGTGCACTTGCTGTCTGGTTCGGATGGCCTTTGATGAAACCAATGCGGGAGTGACCGAGCGCGATGAGGTGCGCGGTCATCTCGCTCGCCGCGCGGAAGTCATCGATGCGCACACAGCAGACGTTCGCACGGAACCGGCCCGTGGCGACGGCGACGACCGGAACACCGGCCGCGGCGAGCTCCGAGGTGATCGCAATGGATTCGCACAGCGGCGGCGGCAGGATGACGCCGGCGACGCTCTTTGCAAGCTTGCGCGCGGCCGAGCGCTCCGCGGCCGGCCGAAGCTCGCCCCATTTCTCGAGTACGAGTTCGACGGACATGCGGCTCGCCTTTTCGAGCGTTCCGACCAGGAGCGCACTCAGGTACGACTCTGAAGGGTTCGAATAGATCAGCGCAATGCGCGTGCCCTCGGCGCCGGCGAGCGAGCGGGCGGCGGGATTCGGCGAATAGTTGAGGTCGCGAATCGCGCGAAGCACCTGCTCGCGTGTCGAATCGCGGACGCTGTCCTCGCCGTTCGTCACACGCGACACGGTCATCGACGACACGCCCGCCTTGCGGGCGACGTCGTGGATCGTCACCGCTTTGCCTCGTCGACGCGGCGCTCGTCTTCGGCTCACGCGTTCCCCTTGCGCATGGATTTCCGCCGGTCGTGCCCGTCGTCACGAATGACCCGGTTCCGGCCATTGGCGGTCGATACACGTTAGCGTTAACACTGGTGCCGACACAACATCGATGGCGAATGCAGGCAATGAGCCTGGTGCTGCGCGTGCTGGTGCGTGAAAGAAGGATTCGCTGAGACTTGCCGGCTCGATTTCTGCAGGCTGAACGCCAGCTAAACGAAAATCCCACTCTATATATATGGGATCAAATCTGGGGGATGGTGGAGATCGCCTCCGCCGTGGCGGCCTGCGGCTCAATTGACTGCAGGTGGCGAGCGAGATTCCTCGCATGATCGCCGACGCGCTCCAGTGCCTTCAGTACGAACGCCGACTGCAAGGCTGCTTCGAAGTGGCTCGGATCGCCCATGGCACGCGTCAGGAGGCGGCGCAGTCCTGCGGCGTATTCACTATCGAGGGCCCGGTCGCCCGCGATTACCGTAGCGGCCAGCGTGCATTCCAGGCTGTCAAAGGCCTCCAGCGATTGGCGCAGCAGCGCAACCGCGAGTTGTCCCAGATGCTGCACGTCGCGCATCGTTTCCGGATGTGGCCGGCCCGTGTTGCCGAGCACGACTTTCGCTATCTTCTTGGCCTCGTCGCCGATGCGCTCGAGTTCGGCGACAGACTTGGACAGGGCAATTACGACCCGCAGATCCGATGCCACGGGCTGCCGCCGCGCGATCAGCGTCAGTTGCTCTTCATCGAGTGCGACGTCATAAGCATTAACCGTGCGCTCTCGCTCAATGACCACCGCCGCGCGCTCGCTGTCCCATTCGCCGTACGCGCGCGTGGCTTCGCGGACCTGATCGAGCGCGAGACCCCCCATGGCAATCACTCGCATGTGGAGCGAAGCCAGGGCGCCATCGAATGACCTGTTGATGTGACCTTCGATCATGTGCCGCCGTCCCACCCGGCTCAGCCGAAGCGACCGGTGATGTAATCTTCGGTCAGGCGGTGGGCCGGGTTCGTGAAGACGCGGTCGGTCTCGCCCACTTCGATTAGCGAGCCCATGTGAAAGTACGCCGTGCGTTGCGAAACGCGCGCCGCCTGCTGCATTGAGTGCGTGACGATCACGATCGCGTACCGCCGGCTCAGCTGGTAAATGAGATCCTCGATGCGTGCTGTCGCTATCGGATCGAGCGCCGAGCAGGGCTCGTCCATCAGGATGACTTCGGGCTGAACGGCAATGGCTCGGGCAATGCAAAGGCGCTGCTGCTGCCCACCGGAGAGTCCCGTTCCCGCCCGATGCAATCGATCCTTGACCTCGTCCCAGAGGCCGGCGCTCTGCAGGCTCGTAACGACGATTTCATCGAGCGCCGCGCGGTTGCGCGCCATCCCGTGCGAGCGTGGTCCGAAAGCGACGTTCTCGTAGATCGACTTGGGGAAGGGATTCGGCTTCTGAAAGACCATACCGACCCTCGCGCGCAGCTGCACGGGGTCGAGCCGCCGGTCATGGATATCGTTCCCGTCGAGCAGGATCTGTCCCGTCACGCAGGCGCCCGGAATCAGGTCGTTCATGCGGTTGAGACAGCGCAGAAAGGTCGACTTGCCGCAGCCCGACGGACCGATCATCGCGAGAACCTGCTGGCGTCCGACGTCGATGCTGATGTCGCGGATCGCAGCCTTGCCGTCGTAGCTCACGCTCACGCCGCGGCAGGAGTACACCGGATTCTGGATGGTCGGCGATCCGACCGTTTCACCGGTGAGCTTCAAATCGAGCAGCGCAGCGGAACGTACGCCGACCTGCAACGGAGCGCGTTCGGCAATGTCATTCATCGTCAGGGCCTTCACCCGAATCGACCGGTCACGTAGTCGTCGGTACGGCGATCACGCGCGGCAGTGAAGATCTGCGCTGTCGGGCCGACTTCGATCAGCTCGCCGAGATACATGAAAGCGGTGACGTCCGAAATCCGCGCCGCCTGCTGCAGGTTGTGCGTGACAATTGCGATGCAGTACTTCTCGCGCAGCGACTGCAGGGTTTCCTCGACCCGCAGCGTCGAGATCGGGTCGAGTGCCGCCGTCGGCTCGTCGAGCAGGATGACCTCCGGGCGTACGGCGATCGTGCGGGCAATGCAGAGGCGCTGTTGCTGGCCACCGGAGAGGCTGCGCCCGTCGTGACCCAGTTTTTCCTTGACTTCGTCCCAGACGGCGGCGTCGCGCAGTGCGGATTCGACGCGCTCTGCGAGCTCCGCAGGACGAATTCGCTGCGCGAGCCGAATGCCGAAGGCGACATTGTCGAATACGGACATCGGAAACGGCGTCGGCTTCTGGAACACCATGCCGACCCTGAACCGCAGGGTCGCAGTATCCACGGTGGACTCGAGAATGTTCCTGCCGTCGAGGAAAATCTCTCCGGCGGCGCGCTGGCGCGGGTACAGTGCATACATGCGATTGACGGCGCGCAGCAGCGTGGACTTGCCGCAACCGGATGGCCCGATGAACGCCGTGATCCGGCGGTTCTGCAAGGCGAGACTGACGTCCATCAGGGCACGCTGGTCGCCGTAGAAGAAATCGAGGTGACGAATGTCGACCTTGATTTCCGGTGCACGCGGCACGAGCGGCTCGCTTGCCTGCGACGCGCCGACGCCGGCGGTTGCCACCACGTCGTTCATCGTTGCCTCGTCTGGACGGCCCGCACGATGGCGCGCGCGGCGATGCTGAGCGTAAGGATCGTCAGCGTGATCAGCAGAGCGCCAGACCAGGCAAGTTGCTGCCAATCCTTGTAGGGGCTCAGCGCAAACTGAAAGATGACAACCGGCAGATTCGCCATCGGCGCATCGAGATTCGTGCTCCAGAACTGGTTGTTGAGCGCGGTGAAAAGGAGCGGCGCCGTCTCGCCACTGACGCGAGCGATCGCGAGGAGGAGCCCAGTGACGATGCCGCTTCGCGCCGCCGGATAGATCACTTTGACAACCGTGCGCCAGTGATACACGCCAAGCGCCGTGGACGCATCCTTCATGCCCTGTGGCACGAGGTTCAGCATGTCTTCGGTCGTGCGCACCGTCACCGGGATCGCGATGACAGCGAGCGCGACGGCGCCGGCAAGCGCCGAGAAGTGCCCCATCCTGACGACCAGCAGCTCGTACACGAAGAGTCCGACAATGATCGATGGGGCGCTCAAGAGCACGTCGTTGACGAAGCGGATGACCGTGCTGAGCGGACTTGTGCGTCCATATTCCGCCAGATAGGTGCCCGCGAGGATGCCGATAGGCGCACCGATGAGGACACCCAGTGCGGTCATCACGGCACTGCCATAGATGGCGTTGAGCAATCCGCCCGCGTTGCCGGGTGGCGGCGTCATTTCTGTGAACAGCGCCATCGAGATGCCGGCAAGACCGTTGCCAAAGAGCGTCCACAGGATGGCTCCGAGACAAACCAATCCGAGGAGCGTCGCAACCGCCGACAATCCGAGCGCCAGCACGCTCCTCGCCTTTCGAATCTGCAATCGGGTCATACGGTCGAGAGCGCCCTTCGGTTAAGCCGCAGCAGCATCAGGCGCGCGAGCGCGATTACGACGAACGTGATAACAAAGAGCAGCACGCCGAGCGCGACGAGTGACGAGGTATAGAGATCCCCGACCGCCTCGGTGAACTCGTTGGCAATGGCCGCAGATATGGTCGTGCCCGGCGCGAGGATAGAGACGCTGATGCGGTGGGCATTGCCGATGACAAAGGTCACCGCCATCGTTTCACCGAGCGCTCGTCCGAGTCCCAGCATGATGCCGCCGATCGTCCCTGCCCGCGTATAGGGCACCACGATCTTCCAGATGACCTCCCAGGTGGTCGCACCGAGGCCATAGGCCGATTCCTTCAGCACGTCCGGCACGGTCTCGAAGACGTCGCGCATGACGGACGAAATGAAAGGCAACACCATGATGGCGAGCACGAGACCTGCGCTCAGGATGCCGATGCCGAATGGCGGCCCCTGGAACAGGCGTCCGAGCAATGGCAGTGGCCCCAGATGCTCGATCAGCCAGGGCTGCACGTGTTGCTGCAGAATCGGCGCGAGCACGAACAGGCCCCAGATGCCGTAGATGATGCTCGGAACCCCGGCGAGCAGTTCGATGGCGATGCCGACCGGCCGTTTGAGCCACTGCGGCGCAAGTTCGGTCAGGAACATCGCGATGCCGAAGCTCACGGGCACGGCAATCAACATGGCGATCAGGGAAGTGACGAGCGTGCCGTAGATCGGTGCGAGCGCCCCGAATTTCTCCGTAACGGGATTCCAGACTTCCTGCGTCAGGAAGGCGAGCCGGAAGTGCGCGAGCGCAGGCCAACCGCCCGCAATCAGCGACACCGTCACGCCGCCGAGGAGCAGCAGTACGAGCAGCGCCGCGGCAAGCGATGCGGCACGGAAAACCCGCTCGCCCATTCGCTGGCGGGCGAGCCGTTCGTTGTCGGCAAAAAGTGCTGTCGTGGAATTCGTCATTGACCCCGCCATGCAGTCAAGTGCGATGGCCGCCCTCGCCAACTGAGATTCGAGGACGGCCATCGCAGGGCGCCGCATCGCTCACAGCACGGGATCGACGGCGGCGCCCACCGATCGTCATGACGTCAGCTGTCAGTTCATTGCCATCGCCGGCGCACCCTTGATGGACAGTTTCCAGGTCGCGCGGATCTGCTTGATCAGCGCGGCAGGGAGCGGCACGTAGTCGAGCTCCGCGGCCATCGCAGCACCGTTCCGGTACGACCAGTCGAAGAACTTGAGCGCCGCGGCGGCCGCCGCCGGATCCGCCGGTTCTGCGTGGATCAAGATGAAGCTCGCGCCGGTGATGGGCCAGCTCGCGGCGCCCGGCTGATCCGTGAGGATCAAGTAGTACCCCGGAGCGTGCGTCCAATCGGCGTTCGCGGCCGCAGCCTGAAATGCCTCCGCCTTCGGTGTGACGGGTTTGCCCGCCCTGTTGATCATCAGGGCGTTCGCCATCTTGTTCTGCTTCGCGTACGCATACTCGACGTAGCCGATCGCGCCGCCAGTTTGCGCCGTCATGTTCGCGACGCCCTCGTTGCCCTTGGCGCCGATGCCGACCGGCCACTGGACCGAAGTGTTGGCGCCGACCGAGTCCTTGAACTTCGGGCTCGACTTCGAAAGGTAGTCGGAGAAGAGGAAGTTCGTGCCCGAGCCATCCGAGCGATAGATCGGCGCGATCGCCAGGTCCGGCAATGCAAGCTTGGGATTCAGCTTGTGGATGCGCGCGTCGTTCCACTTCGTGATTTCTCCCATGTAGATGCTCGCCAGCGTTACGCCATCGAGCGTCAACTGCCCGGCGCCAACGCCCGGCACGTTCACGACCGGCACGACGCCGCCGATGATCATCGGGAACTGCACGAGACCCGATTCCTTCAGGTCTTCCGGTTTCAACGGCATATCGGAGGCGCCGAAGGTGACGGTCTTCGCCTTGATCTGCTTGATGCCGCCGCCGGAGCCGATCGACTGGTAGTTGAGTCCGATACCAGTCTCCTTCTTGTAGGCGTCGGCCCACTTGGCATAGACAGGGTATGGAAACGTCGCGCCCGCGCCGGAGATGTCCCCCGCCTGCGATACAGCGGCGATGGCGACCGCGGCCAGCGCCGCGAATACCTTGAGATTCACTGCACCCATGACTTCACTCCTCGATACTTGCACTGGTTAGAACGCTACCTGACCCCACACGCCGACTTCGTCGTACTTGCCTTCTTCGAGCCCGCCAATCGTGCCGTTGCTCGTGCTCACGGTGCCGCCGCCGTCCACCTTCTCGTGCTTGTAGACAAAGGCGACGTCGATGTTCTTGCGCGGATGGCAGACAACGCCGACGTTGAAATACTCGTCCTTGAGGTCGGGGTTGAGGTCCTTGCTGGTCTTGGCGGAATCGCCGCGCACGAATGCGCCCCACCTATCCGTGAAGTTGTACGAGCCCCAAAGCGAGAACCCGTCGGCCTTGTCGCTGGCTGCCGTCGTGACCTGGTTCCAGTCCTTCGCCTGGAAGTATTCGGCGCCGAGTCGCAACGGTCCGCTCACGTATGCAACCAGCGCATCCGCGCGGTTCGCCGTGTGTTGCGGGGGCGTGGCGCTGCCTTCGATGTCCTTGCCGAGCTTGCCGCTGTAGCCACCGAGCGCGATCGTGAACCCCTTCACGGGCATGAAGCCAATGCGCGCCTCCACGTCCAGGCTGTTGGAGCGTGTCGGGTTCTTGTAGCCGGCACCGTTCACGACCGACACGGCGTAGCTGAACATGCCGTCGGATACCTTGCCGCCAGCGTGTATTCCCCAATCGGCGGACGTTCCGAACTTGAGGCGGTCGATGATCACGTTCTCGACGAAACGGAACCCGTAGGCATCCTCGACGAACGGCACCCACGGCAGATCCGCCGATCCGAGTCGCCCGATGAAAGCGTCGGAGAGCTTTGCCTGCACGTACGCCTTCTTCACATAGAGCTGCGACTCGCTGTCGTTGCTCACGTAATTGAAGTCGGTGGTGATGTTGACCGACCAGATCTCGTCGAAGTTGTGCGTGGCGCCGAGGTAGAAGCGCTTGACGTCGACGCCGGTACCGTTCGCTGCCGAATCGACGCCGTCATTCGTCAGGTCGAGATTGGTAAAGTCGACGAACATCTTGCCGCCGATCGTCGTGGTCTCGTCCCCGGCCGCCGCCGGCAGCGCCGTTATCGCGCAGAGGCCGGCGAGCGCACAAGGAACCGCGAACTTCTTCTTGATCATCGTTGAGACTCCGCTGCTGATCGCGCCGGTGTTTCGGCGGGCGGCGATTTAATTCCGCGTTTATTGCAGTTTTGTGTCGCAACTCAGGCGCGGAAAGCGATCTCACGAAGCGATTCGGCAGCGATGAGGGCTGCACCGTACGGAGCTATGGCGATCGCGCGCCGCGCGTCCCGCTCACGGGACAACCGAATGCCGATTACATGCGGTCCAGCCCGTACGGGCTGCAAGGAGGGAACGCGCCGGTGGCTGGCGCGGCCGCGGGTTCGACAAAATATTTTTGTCTTACACGGCGCAGGGGCCGAAATGGAGGCGGCAGCGCGTCACTTCCGCATGCTCGAAGCAGCCTCGGCGCGCAGGTCGGTGCCGAAGCGGATCACTTCCGCGAGGGTACGGAACTGGAGCTTTTCCATCATTCGCGCCTTGTAGACCTCGACCGTGCGCGGACTGATCGCAAGCCGCGCCGCGATTTCGCGATGCTGCAGGCCTTCGGCCAGGAGTTCGAGCACTTCGCGCTCTCGCGCCGTCAATCGGTCGACGAGCGCCGCATTGTGCGAAAGTTCGGCATTCCGGCGATGCCGCTCGCCATCGATCCGGATTGCATTGAGCAGCACGTCCGTAAGTACGCCGTCATCGACCGGCTTTTCGAGGAAGTCGACGGCGCCGTTCTTGAGCGCCGCCCGGGTGGCCGCCACGTCTCCGTGGGCGGTGAGCACGACGATAGGCAACGATACGCCTCGCTGGTGCAACGTGCTCTGCAGCTCGAGACCGTTCATGCCCGGCATCTTCAGGTCTGTGAGAAGGCAGCCGCGCCAAGCCGGGTCGTACACGGCGAGGAAGTCTTCGGCCGATGTGTAGACCGCCGCGCGCAGGCCTTTCAACGAAATCAGCAAGCTCAGCGCGTCGCGTACCGCAGCGTCGTCGTCGACGACGAATACGGTCGGGGCTGTCAGCTGAGCAGCGTTCATGCGAACTTCGGCTCGACGGGAACGACCACCGGTATGCGCACGATAAAGCACGCTCCACCGAGTCGACTGCTCCGGGTGAAGGACAGCTCCCCGCCTCGCGCACGGATCAGTGTGCGGCTGATGGCAAGCCCCAGGCCCATGCCATCGGATTTGCTCGTGACGAAAGGCTCGAACAGCTGTCCCGCGACCTGCGGTGCGATACCCGCTCCGGTATCGTCCACCTGCAGCGTGACGACGCCTTCGCTGTGCGCTGCGCTCAGTTCAATGCGGCGATGGGTCGCGTCCACACGTGTTACGGCGTCGATGGCATTGGCCAGCAGATTATGCAGCACGATCTCGAGCTGCATCGCGTCGCCCTCGAACTCGGGCAGCATTGCTGGCGCCGACACGACGAGTGTCGCCCCGGCGCGGCGCAGGCGCTCCTGAAAAGCGGCGACAACGACACCCGCAAGCGCCCGCAGGTTCACGATTTCGCGTTTCGAGGCTCCGCCGCGATAGAAGTTTCGCAGGCGATGCAACACCTCCGACGCGCGCATGGCTTCACGGCCTGCCTTGCCGAGGGTGGACTGCAGGCGATCGTCGACGGCCTGCGCCCGGTTGGCAAGAATCTCCGAGGCATTGAGGTAAGACACGAGCGCCGTGATCGGTTGATTCAGCTCGTGCGCCAGCGACGACGCAAGTTCCCCTGCCATTGCGAAGCGCATCGCGCGCGACAGCGCCGCATCGCGCTCCCGCAGCTGCTCCTCGGATCGGCGGCGTTCCGTCACATCGCGCACGGTCACCAGGAAACCCTCGCTTGTCGGAGTATCGAGGCGTGCCCAGGCCACCTCGGCCGGGAATTCGCTGCGGTCTTCGCGCCGTCCGTCCAGAGCCGCACGCCCTGCGGCGGAAGAAAGGTTGATCTCAGGCAGTAGTTGGGTCAGCCGCACGCGCTGCGCCTCACCGCAATCCCGGCCGAACAGCCGCACAGCTGCGGGATTTGCCATCTTGATTGCGCCGCCGGCGTCGACCGTAAGCACCGCATCTGGCGCCATCGCAAGCAGCGCGCGCTGTTCGGCCTCGCGCGCGGCTACCCGCCTGAGGACGCCCGCACGTTCGCGCACGACGGCTCCAAGCAGCAGCGCCGTGAGGGCGAGCGTCAGCATCAGGAATTGCAGATCGATGAAACGGGGCGTGTGAATGTCGGCCTCTGCGGCGACGATCAGCCCGACCTGGATGGCAAGCACGGCAAGGAGAGCGCCCGGCCAGCTCCAGCGCAACGCGACCCAGATCACGGGTACGAACAGCAGGTAGAAGAAGCGCAATTGCTCGGCGACGGGAAGCGTGAAGATGACCCAAAGCGTCGCCAGGATTACGGCGCCTTGCGCGGGGATCTCCCAGCCTGCGCGTCGTGCGTGTTGTAAGGCCCTGCCCAGCGCGCCGGTCTGCAGGAGAAGCGGAGTGAGCATCAGGACGCCGTTCAAGTCCGCAAGCCAGTAGCGCGCGATTCCGCGAAGGGCGTCGCCCACCGGTATTTCACCCACCCCGATGTACGAGCCGACATAACCGATTGCCACGAGCAAAGTGCCGGCAACGGACGCTCCCGCAAATCTCGCCGCCGCAGCTGCGGACTCGATGGGAACCGCGAGGCGCGCACGGCGCACGACCACCGCGAGAAGTGCGTAGACGAGCGCGATCCAGATCGAAGTCGTGTAGACGGTGATGCCTGCCGCCGGTGCCGCCCGCACGAGAACTGCAGCCAGGGACGCCGCTATCGCGGTTGCCAGGAACCAGCGGGATCCATAGACGACGAGAAATGCGAGTGTGATGCCCGCTTGCGGGTTCCAGGGCGTAATCCCGGGACCGAGCTGTGGACGCACGTAGCAAAGCCAATCGACGGCAACATAGAGCGACACGTAGATGGCAGCGGCCAAAAAAGCCCTGCGCTCCGAAACCTCAACGAAGTACCGCCATTGTCGCGACATTGCGGCGTACGACACCCGATCTCCACGCCCTGCGGAGGAACCTTATCTCACAGGTCACCAAACACTTCACACGTTGGCGCGGCGAGGCACTGCCCCGGCAGACGCCAACCCGAAGTATACGAACAGATGCCGGCAGTGTTCGCGACAAGACTGTACTAGACTTACGGCCTCGCGACCTACCGGAGAACAACAATGAAACGACGCGACTTCTGCAAGGCAACTGTCATTGGCGGCGCGGCCGCCACATTCACATCCATCGGTGTTCGCGCCTTCGCCGGCGATGCCGCCGAAGCGGCAGGCACCGATATCCCGGCGATCAAGTTGTCCGGGGAAGCGACCACCATTCCAGCCGCCGCCGTCAAGGCATTCGCGGCGAATCTGCACGGGCGGCTCATAACCGCGAGTGACGCCGATTACGATCATGCCCGGCGTCTTTGGAACAAGATGATCGACAAGCGGCCCGCGCTCATCGCGCAATGCTCCGGCGCCGCCGATGTCGTTCATGCCGTCACGTTTGCGCGCGAGCGGGAACTGCTGGTCGCCGTTCGCGGCGGAGGCCACAGCTTTCCCGGTTACTCGATGTGCAATGGCGGGCTCGTCATCGATCTCTCCTCCATGCGCAGCGTCCGCGTCGATCCGGCGGCGAAAACCGCGCGAGTCGCGGGCGGCGCCTGGATCGGCGACCTCGACTGGGAAGCCCAGCAGTACGGACTTGCTACGACGATGGGCGCGATCTCGAATACCGGTGTCGCCGGACTGACCCTGGGCGGCGGCTATGGTTGGCTCTCGCGCAAGTTCGGCCTGGCCTGCGACAACGTTCTCTCCGTTGATCTCGTCACTGCGGACGCGAAGATCCTGAGGGTGAGCGCCGACGACAACCCCGACCTCTTCTGGGCAATCCGCGGTGGCGGCGGCAATTTCGGCGTCGTGACTTCGTTCGAATTTCGGGTGCACCCGGCGGGGCCGCAAGTCCTCGCGGGCGATCTCACCTACGCGCCTGACCAGACGCGAGCGGCTCTCGAGTACTACGGCCAGTACGCTGCGCAAACAAACCGTGACAACCACGTTGAAATCAGCTGGGGGCCGGGCGAAGGCGACGATGCGAACCTCGTCATTTCGGTTTGCTATTGCGGCGACCTGCGCGAGGGCGAAAAGATATTGCAGCCCCTGCGAACGTTCGTAAAGCCGGTCAAAGACACCCTGCGGGCGATGAACTACGTGGACGTGCAGCGGCAATTCGACGGGCCGCCCCTCTCGACGCACAACAGCTACCTGAAGGGCGGCTTCGTCGCCGGGATGACGCCGGAGCTCGTCAACGCGCTCATCAATGATTTCCATGTGGATGGAGTCGTGGGTCTCGAGATTGGCCACAACGGCGGCGCAATCGCAGACGTCGATCCCACCGCCACGGCCATCGCCCACCGCAAGGAGCTTTTTCAACTGATCGTGCTCGGGGGATGGCCGGATGCGACCGACAACGAGAAGAACCGCGCCCGAATCCATGCGGAGTGGGACAAGCTGAGGCGGTTCACCAACGGCTTCTACGTCAATCTGAACGACGCCGATCAGAAGGCTGTGGACGATAACTACGGACCCAATCGTGCGCGACTCGCGTCGATCAAGAAGCAGTACGACCCACTGAATCTGTTTCGGCTCAACGCGAACGTGCGGCCAGCGGTTTGAGCGAGAGTTTGTAGATCGTTCAATTGCTGCGAATCTGAAACCTGGAAATCGCTCTCAGCGGAAGTGCTCCAATTTTGATAGCGTATCCGACACTCCAAGCCCCTTAAGAGTGTCGCCATGTACAGACAGAAGCGTTTTTGCCTGCTCGCAGTCGCGTGTGTCATTGCACTCGCGGCCTGCGGTAAACCTGCCGACGCGCCCGCTCCCGAGAGTGCCGCGACTCCCGCGCCGGCCGATGCCGCGCACGATGCGGCGCTTGCCGCGAAAGAACAGGAACTCGCGCAGCGCGAAAAGGAACTAGCGGACCGCGAGGCCGAAATGGCCGCGCAAAAGGCTGAGCAGGATAAGGCAGCTGCAGCGCCGAAGCCGGCTCCAGTGAAAAAGCCCGTGTCGGCGCCGCCAAAGCCTGCGCCGGTGGTTGCTGCAAGCGCGCCTCCGAAACCCGTTAAACCCAAGCCCGCCCCGATCGTTGTGCCGGCCGGCACGAAGCTCACCGTCGCGTTGCTTTCCGAGCTTTCCTCGAAGACCGCCAGGAAGGGCGATGCCTTTGAAGCGCGCCTCACCTCGGATTTGATGGTCAATGAGCGAATCGCAGTACCCGCCGGCTCCAGAGTCACGGGCTCGGTGACGGACGTGATCTCCGGCAGCCAGAAAATTGGCGGCATCCCAACGCTCGGCCTTCGCTTCGACTCGCTGGTCCTCGGGAACGGCCAGAAGGTCGCCATCACGGGCGATCTCGTCGAACAGGGCAAGAGCGATACCGGGCGGGACACTGCGAAAATCGTCGGTGGCACCGCGCTCGGCGCGATCATCGGGCATCAGGTCAAGAGCGGCAGCGGCGGCAAGATTGTCGGCGGCCTTCTTGGCGGCGCTATTGGCGCCGCGGTGGCCAAGAACACGGGCACCGAAGTCGTGCTGCCGGCCGATTCGACGCTGACGATCGCGCTCGGTGCTCCTATCGAGATCAAGCCCTGGTAAGCCGGGGCCCGTTCACGCGCCGAGCGCCCGCGGAAGCGCGGCGAGGAAGCTGTCGACTTCGCGACGCAGTCCAATCGTGACGCGCGCCCAGGTGTCGTAGCCGTCGAAGTGGCGGCCAACCTTGATGCCGTCGGCGAGCATGCGATCCTGAAATCGCTTCAAGGGCCCACCGGTATCGAAGAACACGAAGTTGCCCTGCGCATCGGTGTGCTTGAGCCCCATGCGATCGAGCGTTGCGTGTACACGCGTGCGGTCGCCGACGAGTGCAGCGCGCGTCGTCTTGAGAAACGCGCGGTCGTTGAAGCTCGCGATCGCAGCATCGAGTCCCGTTGTGTTCGGCCAGGTGAGTGAGAGCGCGGCGAGGCGTTTCGAGAGCGCCTCGGGCGCGATCGAATATCCGACCCGAAGTCCCGCAAGCCCGTGGATCTTCGAAAATGTCCTGAGCACGATCAGGTTGGGCGCGTCTTTCACGAGTCGCCGCCGCCGTTCCAACACCCGGCTGATCCGCGAGATCCATGTAAGCCTCATCGACAACCACGAGGCAGTTCGCAGGAACCGAGCGGACGAAAGGTCTCCAGCGCGTCAAGTTTGACGGCCGTTCCAGTCGGGTTGTTGGGATTGCAGACGTAGACGAGGCGCGTGGACTCCATGATCGCCAGCGCGCATAGCGGGAAGATCGTGGCGATGGTCGGCGGTTGGCGCGACCCACACCAGCTTCAGGCCGAGTTTCTCGGCAAAATGCGGCAACTCTTCATACGTCGGTCGCGAGGCGACGAGTTCGCCACCGACGCCTCCCATCATGGCGAGGATCCCCGAGATCTTGAGGAGTTCGCCCGACCCGGTGCCGAGCACGATCTGCGAGGTCGCGACGCCTTCGTGCGCGGCGAGTTGAGTCTTCAGCGACTCCATCTGCGCGTCGGCGTAACGCGGCGCCTCTCCGGCGCTCGCAAGAATTGCCTGACGCGCAGTCGGCGATGGCCCGTAGGGATTTTCGTTGCCGTCGAGCTTGATCAATCCCGACTTGTCTGCAGCGGCACTCGGCGCAGCGGCGACGACCAGACGCGGGATCGGTGCAAGCAGTGCAGCTGCCCCGAGCAGCGCATGGCGGCGGGTCAGACGCGGAATGAAGGCGGCGGGATTGATACAAGTCGTTGCGCGGTTTGGCTGCCATGGGCTTCTCCTCCGGAGATGGCTGAACGCTAGCACGCTGTGCTGGCGGATTCATCCTGGCGTCATCGCCCGGGTTCATCAGTCATCGAATTGAAACGCAGCTTGCCTAGCATCCGCGGCGCAATGCGCTGGTATGGCGCCTTGCGTACCACACTCACCGGAGAACCGTGCAATGAGGCCTTCTTTCGCTGCAGCTGCCGCACTGGTAGCCGCGTTTGCATCCGCTGGATCCCTCGCCGATCAGGACGGAAACCGCGGTGACTCGGACTCACTCAAGCCCCTGACGCTCGCGGTCTTCGGCGACTGGCCTTACAGCCAGTATCTTCTCGACAATGCGCATCTGCTGGTCAACTCGGTCAACAACGATCGGGATGTCGACCTCGTCGTGCATGTCGGCGACCTGCACTCCGGCAGCATGCCTTGCACAAGCGCGGGCATACTCCCGCCCATTGCCACCTCGAACCCCGGCTGGAATCAAGCCGTCTTCCATCAATTCCAGCAGTTCGACGAACCGGTGGTCTACACGCCGGGAGACAACGAATGGGCGGATTGCCACAAGAGCAAGCAGTTCAGCAGCGGAGGCCCGCTCAAGGAACTCGCCAGCGTCCGCAGCCTCTTCTTCGCGAAGCCCGGCACAACGCTTGGCCGGCACGAGCGCACGGTTCTGAGCCAGGCGGACTATTTCGATGCGGCATTCCCGGCGGATTCGCAGTTCGTCGAGAACGTGATGTGGATGCAGTCGAAAGTTGTGTTCGTGACCCTCAACGTTCCCGGCGGCTCGAATGACGACAAGTCGGGGTGGTCCGGCATCTTCGCCGACCCGACGGCGCAAATTCAGGAAGCAGCCGACCGCCGTGCCGCCAATCTCCGTTGGCTGCAGTCAGCGTTTGCTGAGGCGCAGCAGGAGCGCGCGCGAGCCGTGGTGGTGGTCGTACAGGCCGACATGTGGGATCCGGAAGCGTTGGCCGCCGGCGGCGCGGGCCTCGACCAATACACGCCGTTCGTGACGAAGCTCGCGGATCTCAGTGTGAGTTTCGGCCGGCCCGTGTTACTGCTGAACGGTGACACCCATCTTTATCGCACCGATCGGCCGCTCGCGGATCCGACCAGCTCGACCGGCGTGATCCATCACACGCAGGCGGTTCAGAATCTGACGCGCATCGTCGTGCAGGGATCAATCAACGATCCGGGTGAATGGCTGCGCCTCACCATCGACCCGCGCACCAGGAACGTTTTCAGCTGGGAAAACGTCGTGTACTGCACGAGTCCATCGACGTCGGTCTGCCAGTAGCGGATCCCGTCACCGATCGGTGTCGCTTCGGGAATGTGCTGAGCCGACGGCTGCCTTCTGCGGGAATAGCAGGAGACAGCCGATGATGACAGCGCCAAGGACGGCGGATGCAAGGGGGCGGCTGAGCGCGAGCCCGCCGTGATCGAGAGGCTTGTCGAGAAAATCTCCGACCGTCGCGCCGAGCGGCCGCGTGAGGACGAAGGCAACCCAAAACAAGGTGACGTGCGAAATCCTCGTCCGATAGTAAGCGATCGCAACGATCGCCAATGCCGCACCGAATACGAGCGCCGCACCTTCGTATCCGAGCCCGGTATCGTCGGCGGCCCAGTCGCCCAACGCGGTTCCAAGCGTTTGGGAGAATGTAATGGTCGCCCAGTAAAAGGCCTCCACTCGCGGCGTGTTGACGGTGCTGACCGAAACCGAACCTTCCGCGCGGTACCAAAGCGCCAGAACTGCAACGACACAGGCGGCCAGTATCAATGAACCGCCCGCGTAACCGACACCGAGCGAGCGATCAGCGAAATCCGCAAGCGTGGTGCCTGCGGTCGTCGACGCGACAATCGTGGTCCAGTAGAGGGCCGGTTGAAACCTCGTGGCCTTGATCTGCAATACGACCAGGACGACGAGCAGTGACGCGAAGATGGCGGTTCCGGTGAGATATCCCAGATTCATCGTCATCGAAACCGTGTCGCCGCCGGTCTCACCCAGAGTGGTCGCCAATATCTTGACGATCCAGAATCCCAGCGTGACCGCCGGCACCTTGCTCGCCACTGACGAACTATTCATTTGGGGTAGACATCCGTCACCTGGACAATCAGTCGCGAAGATTAACCTGCGCTGGCGAATCTCGCCTCGATGATGCGATAGTCCGGTTCCGCCGGGGTGTCGGTTGCATAGGGTGGTCGATGCGTTCGCAATCATTGCTGCGTCTGTGGCAAATCGCCACGCTCACGCTCGGCGTTTTCGCCCTGGCAATACTCGTACTCGGGCTGGCCTGCGCTCCGCGCGTGGTCGTCCCTGGTGCGGAGGGCTTTCTCGGCTACGACGCCACTGCTACCGCTTTCAATGGCGCGTCGGCGCATCGGATCACGGGCCTTGATCCCGAGTCGCCGCTGCTTGCGGCCGGCGTCAAAGCAGGTGACCTGATCGTCGATCCGCCGCGGGGACGCTTCCTCGCCGGAGAGACCGTCAGGCTGCAGGTTGCGCACGAGGGAACGGTCAGAACCGTCGAGGTGCGGGCTGCTCACATTGACAGGCTCTCGACTCCGGTCGAGAACGCCCTCGACTTCGGTCTCGGTATCTTCGTATTCGTGCTCGGATTGACAATCGCCGTACGTCGACGGCGCGATCTTGGCGCGCTCGTCCTCGCCGTTGTTTTCTTTCTGGCCGTGGGCGGACTTCTTCCGGGCGCGTTTCCGGCAAGCCGCCTCGCGGGATCGTATGACCTATGGCAAACGGTCTGCCTGTTATCGTCTCTGCCGATCCTCGCGTACTTCTCGCTGGTATTCGAGGATGGCTATCGGAGCCGCGCGAGACCGTGGATCTTCCGCGCAATCGTCGGGCTCGGGGCCGCCGTGGGCGTATCGACCGTCGCCATCGCACCATATTACTTCGGCCGAGTATGGTTTGGGCCCGGGTTCCTGATCACTCCGCTACGGCCCACGCTGCTTTTCGCGGGAGTCGTACTTTGCGTCATCGCGTTCGCCGACACCTGGCGCCATGCAGAGGCCGAGCGCCGCGAACGGCTGAGGTGGCTGTTTGTCGGCTTCGCGCTCACGCTGGTGAATTTCTGCCTCCTCGCCGCTTATGCGTTCGGGGCGTTCAGCACAACGACGACAGCGTGGCTGGTTATCAACCTGGTGACTGATTCAGTGGTCGCAATCACGCTTCTCATTCTGACCTACGCCATCCTGCGGCACCGTGTCATCGATGTCGGGTTCGTCATCAATCGCGCCGTGGTCTTTGCGGTCTTCACCGGCTTGCTGCTGGTGTCCTTCGGAATCGTCGAATGGCTGGTCGATCACTTCGTCCGGTTCGAGAACCGGGAGAGCAGCGCGTTGCTGGACGCGATCATTGCGCTCGCGCTCTTCCTCACATTCCATCGCGTTCGGCACTGGATCGAGACACTTGTCGAACGAGTGTTTTTCCGCAGCTGGCACCTGAAGGAAGCGGCCCTGCACCGCTTTCTGGAAACTGCGCCGCATTTTTCGCAACCAGGTGCGCTGGCGGAAGCGTTGCTCGCCGCCGTCGACGCTTATGCCGGAAGTCGCGGTAGTGGCATCTATGAGCGTGACGAGACGGGCCGCTTCATCCTCGAGAGAGCGACACTCGACTCGCTGCCACGCGAACTCGGCGCCGATACCGATGTGATCGTCGAAATGAAGACCTTTCACTCACCGGTTCATCTGGGCGGCCGGCAGGCGCTTGCGCCCGCCGCGCTGGCCTTGCCTATGGTTCGCCGCTCCGAGCTCGTCGGCCTCCTCGCGGTTGGAACCAAGATCGAGCGCGAAATCTACCGGCCGGATGAGATCGACAACCTGGCTCGAGCCGCCCGCCAGGTCGGTTTTGACCTGTACGCCCTGCGACTCGAGCTACTCGAGCGGCAGCGACTCGTGCTCGAACAGCAGAATGAGGGCCTGCGGCAGAATCTCCGATCCTTGCTCCAGCCCCTCCCCTCGCATTCACCCGATTGATTCCCCGGGAGCTGACGCCATGTTGACCCGTCGTGAAGCGATTCTGATTTCAATCGCTGGGTGCGTGATTCGCGCGAGCGCGAGTACGGCTGCAGCGGCGGGATTCACTGCCAGGGAGTACGCCAAGGCGATGGTCATCGATGCCCTCGGTGGCCCCGGAGGCTTTGATCCAGGTGCGGCCGACGATGCCCCGTTGTCGGAGAAGTTCATTTCGGATGTCCGAGCCTCAGGTGTGACAGCGGTTAATGTCACCGTCAATCTTGTCGGGAACGGCGCGGATCGCTTCGAAAGAACGGTGGCTGCGATCGCAACCCAGGAGCATGAGCTTGCGGCTCATCCGGATGTGTTCCTGAAGGTGTTGAGGGGTGAAGACCTCGTGCAGGCCAAGGCGACAAACCGCTTGGGCCTGATCTTCGGCTTTCAGGACACGAGCATGCTCGAGGGTGACGTGACGCGGCTTGCGCTCTTTCATGATCTCGGCGTCCGCATCTCTCAGCCGACGTACAACCGACGCAACCTGATGGGCGACGGTTGCCTCGAATCAGCCGATGGGGGCTTGAGTCGACTTGGTCACGAATTCGTGGCCGAAATGAATCGCCTGCACATGCTGCTGGATCTCAGCCACGCCGGCCCGCGAACGATTGCTGAAGGAATCGCCGCTTCGACCGCACCCATGGCGATCACGCACACGGGCTGCCGCGCACTCGTCGACGTGCCGCGCAATACGCACGACACGTCACTCAAGGCGCTTGCGGACCGCGGCGGCGTCGCCGGCATTTATTTCATGCCGTTCCTGCGGGCGTCCGGCCAGCCGCATGCCGACGACGTCATCCGTCACCTCGAACACGCGGTCAACGTCTGTGGCGAGGATCATGTGGGACTTGGAACGGACGGAGGCATATCCGGGACGGAGCTCAATGAGGCCTACGCGCAATATCAGCGCAAGTTCTTCGAGGATCGCGCCAAGGCAGGAATTGCCGCTCCCGGAGAAGCGGCGGACGTATTCAACCTGATTCCGGAATACAATGACCCACGCCGTTTTGAAACACTGGCAAATGACCTGGCACGTCGCGGGTGGACGTCGGGTCGGATCGAAAAGATCCTCGGTAAGAACTTTGCCCGGCTCTTTGCCGAAGTCTGGAAGTCGTGACCTCAACCGCTATTGAGGCGTAACCAGTTCTTCAATTCAACGTGCCGTTGCCAAATAGCCCGATCAAGCCGATGACGATCAGGTAGGCCGCGACGATGTAATTCAAGAGTTTCGGCATTACAAGAATGAATATGCCCGCAATCAGTGAGACGAGCGGGCCGATCGAGAGATGAAGATTCATGGTTACCTCGGGCGGCGAAATGTGGCATCAGATGCAGCCGTCGTGCGGCCACCCAGGGAAGTTTCCGCTCCCGCATTTCCTGTCTCTGTACGCTGGAACACACAGCATGGCACTGCGTACGGTAGCGCCCCGACAGAGCAGTGCCGCGTCTGTTGCAATGGCGCCGCACCTGGTTATCTGGAGACTCTCATGTACATCGGCGGCGGAATTCTCGGAACCGTTCTCGTTATCTGCCTGATCGTTTGGTTGATGCGCAGAATCTGATACTTCGCCCAACCAGCGTCACGGGTTCGCGGCGGCGATCGCGAGCCGCTGCGGGCCTGCGCATGCGAGCCACGGCGCCAAGAGTGCCAATTGATCTGACACCGGCCTCGACGCCTGCGCACTTCGAGCAGGCGCGCGAGCTCATGCTCGAACTCATGGAGTGGGATTGCTCGCAAGTCCTCGCGCTCGGGCTCGATGGGAGTCTCGCAGAGCAGATCTATTACAGGAGCGGCGCGCTCCAGCTTCCCGGTGAGTACGCCCCGCCCGATGGCTATCTGCTCCTCGCCATGGATGGGCACGAAGGCGCCGGCTGCGGCGCATTCGGGAAACTCACCCCAGACGTCTGCGAACTGAAGCGCATGTATGTGCGCAGCGCCTATCGCGGCCAGGGGATCGGTGTGCGAATGGCCGCAAGATTGATCGACGAAGCGCGGCGAGCCAACTATCGCTGGATTCGGCTCGAGACGGTGGCCTTTATGACCGCTGCGCTTGCGACGTACCGGAGGATGGGGTTTCAGGAGTGCGCAGCGTATAACGAGGTGCCGGAAGGTTTTCGCGAGATCACTGTGTGCATGGAGCTCGACTTGTTTCCGAATGACTGGAATATCCGGCCTGCATCTGCCGACCGGCCCCGATTGTAGCTATTGCCAGTCACAACCAGGTCACCGATGAGCGCGTACTGGTGGCTCGAGCGGCAGAGGGCGATCACCCTCGCGACCAAGGGAACGAACGCGAAGGGCGTGGCATTCGACGACGTCAGCGTCTTCGACAGAAAGTAAGACCTGCTATCGCGCAGCCGGCCCTCGGCCGAGCGGGGGCCGGCTCTGCGCTACGGCCGCGGGCTGTCCTTCCAGAACCGCTGCATTTCGAGGAACGTGAAGGACGCGGACCAGGTGATGAGAAGGAAGCCGGCCAGCGCTTCGGTGCCCGTCATGAAGCGGATGGCACCCACGGGCAGCAGGTCGCCAAGGCCGAGCGTCGTGTAGACGACAGCGGAATAGTAGACGAACTCGAGCAACGCGCCACCGTGCAGTCCAACCACCTGGCTGGCGCTCTGCGAATCGACCAGGAAGTAGTAGCCGAGCGCGAAAAACCAGACTTCCGCGACGTGCAGCGCGAACAGGCCGAACATCAATAGCAGAATTCGCCGGCGGCGAACGTGCGTATGCATGCGTGCGAGAAACCGCTGGAGCAGCGTGAACACTTCATAGTGCAGCAGCACGCAAGCGAGAACGATCAAGCTGGTCACCGCGACGACGGCGACCGCGTGCGAGGTGAAGACTACCGTGCGTTCGTACATCGCGCGTGACTCACTCCGTCATCTTCAACTTGCGCAACAGCGCCTTGTAGCGCGGATCGCCGACGAGACTCTCAAAAAAAGGGTCCCCGTGCAGCCAGGAGAGTCCCGGATCGCGGTTGACGTAGGCCGCATCGAGCCACTTGAAGGCCAGATCGGCATTGCCCATGTAGGCGTAGGCTTCGGCCACCTGAAATTCCGCGCCCTTCGACTGACGCAAGAGCTCGACGACGGCGGCCTCGGTCTCCTTCGTGCGGTGCTGAGCAAAATAGCCGAGCGGCAGACCGAACGCGTGCCAGAACGGGGAGCTTTCTGCCTCGAATTCCGCGACGGCAGCATCGGTCGCGCCCTTCACCAGCAGGATCCGGCCTAGATCGTAGTGCGCGGCCGGTTGCGCGGGATTCATGGCGAGCACCTGACGCAGCTGTGTCTCCGCCTCGCTGAGCCGGCCGGATTGAAACAGGGTCTTCCCGTAATAGCGATGGAGCAGCAGATTGACGGGATCGCGCTCGAGGGCGTGCTCGAAGAATGCCGTGGCTTCTTCATCCCGGCCACCGCGGCGTGCGACGACCGCCGAGGTCATCAATAGAGTGGGATTATTGGGATCGAGTTCGCGCCCCTTGCTCGTCGTCGCCAATGCTTTGGGCCAGTCGAGATCGAATACCATCTGCACGATGGCTAGTGAGGCGTAGGCCTGGCCGCTCGTCGGGTCGAGCTCAATCGCCCTGATCGCCGCCGCTCGGCTGAGCTCTGCACCCTCGGCGACGCCGATATAGCCGTTTGCCAACTGGCGGATGTACACGTTAGCAAGACCCGCCCAGGCGGGCGCGTAATTCGCATCGAGCGAGCGAGCGCGTTCGAAACATTCGATCGCCTTCTTGAGACTCTCCTCACTGTCCCGGTCCCTGAAATAGATGCCCTGCAGATAGAGGTTGTGGGCTTCGGTATTGGTCGTACGCGACCCGGTGCCCGCTGCATCAATCAGCGTGAGCTTGAGGTTCGAGACGACCTGGCGCGCGATGTCGTCCTGGACTTTGAAGACATCCTTGACGTCCCGGTCGTAAGACTCGGACCAGAGGTTCACGCCGTCGACGGTGCGAATCAATTGGGTCGAGACCCGAACCGTCGAGCCTGACTTGCGCACACTCCCCTGAAGGATATTGGAAACGTTTAAGGTCTTTGCGATTTCAGCGATCGTCGCCTGCCGGTCCTTGAAATAGAACGACGAGGTGCGCGCCGTCACCTGCAAGCCCTGAGTCTTCGCGAGAAGATCGAGCAGCTCCTCGGCGATACCGTCGGCGAAGTACTGCTGGTCCTTCTTCTCGCTCATGTCGGCGAACGGCAGAACCGCAATCGACTTCTCCGGCGCCTGCGCCGGCGCCGGCGTCGCGGCCGGGGAAGGCTGGACCTTCGCGCGCGGCGTGATTTCAGTCGATGTTGCGTGCTCCTTTGACGCTCGCCCGTAATGCCAAAGCACGGTGCCCGCGATGATCAGGAGCACCGTGATGATCGCAAGCTCGGGGCCGCTGACCCGGTGTTGGGCGCGATGACCGTGGTACCAAGCCAGCGTTGCGGCCAGCGGCGCACCGAGGATGAGGAGGAGCGTCAGAATGCGGATGACGATGTGCGGCCAGTCGAGCGCGTCGCTCACCATCTCCATCGCGTGAAGGAGCGTATATGCCGCTGCGGAGTAAGCGACCGTCCATTGGACGACTTTATGTGCTTTGACTCGGTCCCAGACGCTCATTGCGCCGGAGTATTGAGACTTCCGCCGGTGCGGTCAAATAGGGCCGGTCAATGCGCGAAATGATGACTCCGGCGAAGCCGAATCTATCGCAGGTGCTCCAACGCCCTCTTCATCGCGCCCTTGATCGCCTCCGTCGGATTGCCGCTTCTGCGGAGCTCGATCGAGATGAACGCCGGTCCCTTGATGACGTGTAATTCGTCGTGCTTCTCGCTGTACCAGCAGGCAACGTCGCCGAAACCGGCGAGTCCTTCCTTGCCTGCCTGTGCACACATCTGCTTATACATCTCCACCGAGTTCGGAGGCAGCCGCGTAAGATTCAAGTGGACGCTGTGAATTCCGGATCCAGTGTACTCGCAGCTCGAAACGGTCGCGCCGGTCCCGTCCGACATCGTAGGCGTCGATGTGGGTCCGCTGGCTGCTTCGCCGAGCGCCGCCGCGGCGTCTTCCTTCGTCATTAGCGAGCACGCGTCGCCTGGAGCAGGCGTCGCTGCGTTCGTCTGCGCTGCGGATGTGACGAGAGTTACCAGGATGGCAATGCTTGCCGTGAAGATTGATCTTCGCACGCTGCCTCCTCGCGAAAGATCGCATTCGTGCACTGTAGCTATCGCGGCGCCAAGGCGGCCCGTTCGATGAGCTCTCTGTACTCCTCCAGCCCGGCCGTCGCAAGCCCCGCGACCTTGCCCGCATCGTCCCAACGGCGGACGCGCGTTGCGTCCTTGAATTGCGGCACACGTTCGAACGCGGCGACTTCCTCTGCGCTCATCGGCCCACCCTGTACCTTGAGCGTGTGCACCGATGCGGGGCTGAGCTTCGACAGGTAACTCGGATCTGTCGCACAGAGATAACGCTTCGCCGGCACGTGCAGTCGCACCGGATTGCAGATCTCGGGCCCGAAATGCCAAGCGAGCCAGGCCGCGCCCTTCTCCTCGTGCTTCGCATCGGTATGCCAATCGGCAATGTCGCCCGGCACCTCTTCGACCAGATGCCCGATGTCATGCAGGAGCGCTGCGACCACCAGGGAATCCGGCGCATGTGCAATGCGCGCGAAGTGCGCGGCCTGCAGCGCGTGCTCGAGCATCGACACGGCTTCGCCGTAGTAAGCCTCCGCCCCGCCCTTCTCGAACAGCCGGAAAATCTCGTCACAGACGCTCATGCAACAGTCCCGGTCGCGAGCGATCGCTCAAGCACACCCAGTCCGCTCACCACGCTGTCGCGTGTCAGATAGCAACCCTGCAGGTGACGCAGATGTTTGGCGGAAGCGTACGCCGTTCGGCCGTGAAGCGTACGCCGATTGTCGAAGACAACGAGATCTCCCTCAGCGAGCTTCGTGTGCATTGAGTAACGCGGCTCGCGCAGTTCGAGAGCGAACGCCCGGTAGGCGCCGTAGAATTTCGCGAGCTCTGTTGCAGCGAGTGTCAGCGGTGCGATGGAGCGGTTGTTGTAATTGATGGCAATCACTGCGCCGCCGGCATCGAGTTCGATCAGCGGTCGCTCGCTGTAAAGCTCCGCATCCTTGGACCGGTAACGGAACGGAACGAGCGTCGACGTCAGCACCGAAAATATTTCGGGGCGCGATGCGCGCAAATGCTCCGCAATCGCGAAGCCGTCGGCGAACAGGTTGTCGCCGCCGTCGGGAGCGGCCGCGAGACAGTGTAGTGCCTGAAATCCCGGCACCGGTTCGCGATAAGGATTGTCGGTGTGCAGGCCGAGCCCAAGGTCCGAGTAGGCGAGGTTCTCGGGCTCGGGCACTGAGCGTACGTCGAAGACGACGCCGTAATTCGTGTCGATCACGCGGCCGACGAAATCGAGCGCGTCGAGCATCGCGTGGTGAATCGATGGCACGCGGTCGAGGAACGCAATCCCGTCGCAGACAAGGTGGCGAAGCCACTCGTGCCGCGCGCGCGGATTGGCGCGAAGGTCCGCGGGCCTGCCCCACGCGAAATCCCGCCGCGCATCGAGGTCGGCGCCTTCGAGCCAGCGATGGGGAGCGTCCATGCGCGGCCGCGCGGCGCCGGGCGAATGTGCGGCGAGCCACGCGACATCGAAGGTGGCCGATTGCGTGTCCCCCGCCCAGGCGATCTCGAGCCGCCCGGCATCCGCGGTCGCTCGACTGATCCGCGGGTCGGCCGGAAGATCCGCGATATCGACGAGCCGCTGACCGTTCATCGCGTCGCGATCCTGCGGGCAATTATCTCGAAGCCAGAGACTCGGGTACTCCGAACGCGCACCGTCCTGCCATTCGATGACGACTGCATCGGGCGACCAGGTGAGCTTCTTGAGCGAGTGTCCAGCTATCACGTTACGTTGTCCCAGCGCGCATGCGGCGTGCCTGGTGGATGTAGAGCCATCCGGCGGCGACGGCGGAGATAACGCTCACGGCCGCAAGCGAGGTGAAGACGCCGTGCCAACCGAAGGCCACCGAGACTCGCGCCACACCGTATCCCGCAATCACACCGCCGAGATAGCCGATGCCATCGATGATACCCGAGGCCGCGGCGCCCGCCTGCTTGCCGCCGAAGTCGAGCGCCATCGCGCCGCCGAGATACGAATACGGCCCGAGCAGACAAAAAGCCGTGATCCCGATCAACACGAGCGTAAGCGTCGCGTCCGCCGACCCCGCCTTCACGGCGCCGAGGAAAAGGAGTGCGACCGTCGTCGCCGCGAGCCCGATCAAGAGGAGCAACGCCCGACCGTTAGCGCCAAGCCGGTCGCTGAGCCAGCCCATGACCAGTACCGACACCGCACCGACCGCCGGAAAAATCGCGCTCAACGAGGCTGCGTGACCGACCGTATACCCGGCCGACTGATTGAGGTAGGTCGGCGTCCACGTGTTGAAAGTCTCGCGCATGACGGTGCAGCCGAAGGACAAGGCGCAGACGAAAAGATACGAACCATTCGTCAGCAACCGCTTCAGCAGGAATCCGAGCGAGTTCGGCTTGGTGGAAGCATCGGCGAATACGTTCAGCGGATTCTCGTGCGCGTCGGCGTGGCCCGCCTCGGTGCGCGATTCGCGCAGGAATACGAGGTTGAGGATAGCGATCACCGCCGCAACGCCGGCGGCATACAGGAACACCGTGCGCCAGCCGGCACCGTGATCGATGAGCACGCCCATCGACTGGCGCGCCGCTGCGTCACCGACGAGGTAACTCAAGCTCAGGACACCGACGATCGTTCCGTAGGAAGAGAAGTTGAACCAGCGCGAGCAGACCTTGAGGAGCCCCGCCCAACCGACGGATTGCGTCAGTCGGTTACCGAACCAGGCGATCGTGAAGATCGGCAGCCCGCCGCCGAAGGCGAAGAGGAGCGTAAATCCGACGGCCCCCGCAAGTCCGAAGAGGAAGGCGCGCCGGCCGCCCCAGAGGTCCGCGAACCCCGTGAGCGTGAGCTTGCCGAGGGCATACGCCAGGATGCCAAGCGAGGTGACCTCGCTGATGCGGATGAGCGCCGTGCCACGATCCATGCCGCGCGCCTGAAGTTCGTCCGCGATCAGCGGCGTGGCGACGGAAAGATTCGCGCGGCAGAAGTAGTACGCAGCGTAGCCCGAAAAGAGCAGCAGCAGGACAAGTCCCTGCTGACGACGGAGCCGCCGGGAGGGAGCCACGCCACTGTCGTCTGCGTTCGTCGATTGGTTGTTCAAGACCGCAATCTTGTAGCAGGACCCTCAGCGCGAGGCCAGCGTCCGCTAGCGCATGAGTTCCAGCGACTTTGGCAGTTTTGCCAGCAGTTCGTCGCTGAATTGCGCATCGATATGGAAGAACGCCGCGCGCGCGATCTTCTCGGATCGGTTCTCCCAGGCGTGGTTCGTGCCGCGCTGAACCACCACACTCCCCGGCTTCAAGATGACTTCGCTATCTTCGAGCAAGAGAGTGAGCTCGCCCTCGATCACCACGACATAGTCGAGTGTCTTGGTCCGATGCATCACCGTGCGCTTGCCTCCCTCCTTGAGCGGAAAGACATCGAGGATGCGCAGGAGGTGGCCGGTGGTGGGCATGATCGTGAATTCGCGCTCATTCGGTTCGCGTGCTTCGACCGATGTCAGTAGCGGTACCGTGTTCGGGGCGTTCCATACCTCGAAGAACTCTGCACCGATTGCGGAGCCTCGCATCGTGTGGTTTTGTGGAGGCGGACCATCGCTCAGGACGACGGACTTTCCGCCGGCGTCATGACCCGTAACGACACGCCTGATCTGTCTTGTCACTGGATCCCCCTCTGCGCTGTAGCGCGTCTACGGCAACTCGTCAATCGTCCGTATCGGGCGTCACATTCACGGGGCCCACACCGATGTGATCCGCCTGGTCTTTGCCCTCGACCGCAAAGCCACTGCTCTCGGCGAGTTCCGGCAGCATGGTCGCGTTCCAGTCCTGCCATTTCTTCGCGAGCTGCTGGTAAAGCGCGGGCTCGCGCAGTTTCAGATTGGCGCGTTCCAGCGGATCTGATACCACGTTGAACAGGTACGTGTTGTCGAGAATCTTGAGGAACTTGAAGTCACCGTCCCGCAACGCGCGCTGATGATTGGATTTGTAGCGCCAGTAGAGTGTACGCGGGGCGGTGGCAGCATTCTGCGCGAGGTGCGGCAGCAGGTTCATACCGTCTGGCGGATACTTCGCGTCGGGTTGTGCGCCCGCCGCTGCGAGCAACGTCGGGAACCAGTCCATACTGATGGCGACCTGATTCGATATCTGTCGAGGAATGCGGGCAGGCCAGCGAACGATCGACGGAATCCGCAACCCGCCTTCCAGAAGCTCGGTTTTCTGACCCGAGAACGGCCAGGTATCGGAAAAGCGCTCACCGCCGTTGTCGCTTGTGAAGATGACGATTGTGTTGTCCGCGAGCCCCCGATCATCGAGGGCACCGAGCACCCGTCCGACTTGCTGGTCCATCGCTTCGACCATGCCGCGGTACGTCGCGAGCGTCCCGCCGTCGTAATGAAACATGGAAAGCCCGGCAATGCGCCTGGACTCTGCTTCGTCGGCGGGCGTCTCCCACGGCCAGTGCGGCGCGTTGAAGTGCAAGCTCAGCAGAAAGGGCTGCCGCGTCTCAGCGTACTTTTCCACGGTGCGCACCGCTGCATCGCCGAACAGCGTCGTCGCGTACCCCGCCTGCTTCATCGGCACATCGTCGGACCACAAATCCTCCTGCCCGACCAGATCGCGATGCGAAAAATAGTCGATCCCGCCGCCGCGAAATCCGAAGAAGTGATCGTAGCCACTCGCAAGCGGGCCGAACCTGGGAAGCGGACCCAGGTGCCATTTGCCTACGAGCGCCGTGCCGTACCCGCCCTTCCTGAGAAGCGACGGAAGCGTCGGATGCTCTGGTGGCAGACCGATGTCGGTGGCAACCGCGAGCGGTTCTTCCAGACCAAGTCGCAATCGATACTGGTAGCGGCCCGTGATCAAGGCGAGACGCGTCGCCGAACACACCGCGGAGTTTGCGTAGGCTTGCAGGAAGCGGGTCCCTTCGGTCGCGAGCCGGTCGATATGGGGCGTCCGGAGGTCGGGACGACCGTAGCAGCCGACGTCCGCATAGCCCAGGTCGTCGGCCAGGATGAAGACGATGTTCGGCAGCGACGATTTCTTCGCAGACGCAGGAGACTCCGTCGATGCAAAACCGACAGCTCCCAGCATTCCTGCAACCAACTCGCGGCGTGTGAGCATGACAGTCCTATAAGGCCGGCTCGACGTGTGGAACGATAATAGCCCACGCGAACCGCCGCACGGGTGTGGACTACGTAGAACTCCCGTAGCGACGCAGTGCGTAGGCTCTTAGGCTCCCGCAATGGACGATGAAATCAGGCGCCAGATACTGACCCTCCTGGATCAGCACCGGATCATGACGATCGCCACGCTAAGGCCGGACGGCTGGCCGCAGGCAACGACGGTCGGCTATGCAAGCGATGGCCTGACGATCTACTTTCTTTGCGGCCCGACCAGCCAGAAGGCGGCAAATCTGGCGCGAAATGACCGGGTGTCGCTGACAATCGATCGGGACACGCCGCAAGTGATGGAGATCACCGGCCTTTCCATGGCAGCGCGCGCGCAAGTGGTGGACGACCCTACCGAAGCGGCGAAGGCGTTGCGCCTGCTGATGCAGAAGTATCCGCAGCAGACCTCCATTCCACTGCCGATGCCGACCCCGGCGGATGTCCGCATATTCCGCGTGACTCCCGTTGTGATCTCCGTCCTCGATTACACCAAGGGTTTCGGGCACACGGATCTAATCACCTGCGATTGACGCAGCGATTGCTCGCGCGAGACGTGCCGGGTCAACCGTCTCAATGCTTGAACGCGGGATCGGACACCCGGTGACGCGGCCCGGGAACAAGCTTCGTGATCGTCGTTAGCGTGTCATCGCTGTACACGTGACAGGCACCGCTGCAATTTCGCAGTTCGCTCGCGTTGTACTTGAGGCCGCTTGCCGTCTTCGGATGCGCGTCCGCCTTGAAGTCCTTCGCATGACAAGCGCCGCAGCTTCCCGCATCCGCCGCGGAGGCGTACGGCACTTTGTCCGTGTTCGATGTGTGGCACGAGGCGCACTCGAGCGTCGCATGGTGCTCGCCCGGGTAGTTCGTCGAAACGTGCGTGAAGCTCACGACTGTCCAGTCCGGATAGCTATGGCAGCTCGCGCAGTCACGCTGCAGCACCATGTGCGTCGATGGCTTGCCGGTCGCGCTCATACCATTGTGGCAACTCATGCAGTTCGTTGAGAGCTTCGTGTGATCGAGCCTGACCGGCCGCCAGGCGAGGGTGCCGTGGCAGCTGTCGCAGGACTCGGTGGTCGGAATGTGCGTGGCGGGCTTCCCGCTCGCATGCACGCTGTCATGGCAGGTCGCACAGGCGTGCGCCCCGATCGACGCGTGATCGACACGCGCGGGTAGCCACGCATTCGTCGTGTGGCAGCTCTCGCAGGTGTTGGAGCTCGCGATGTGCTGTCCGGACTTGCCGGCTGCGTGCGTGCCGTCGTGGCAACTCGCACAGGTGCCCTTCACCTGCGAGTGGTCGACCCGCGCTACAGGGAGCCAGCCAAAGGTCGCGTGACAGCTCTCGCAGCTGTTGCTCGTCGCCAGGTGCGTCGAGGGCTTGCCAGTCGCGCTCGCGCCATTGTGGCAAGTGGCGCAGGTCTGGCCGGCGATGCGCCGGTGATCGAAGCCGCCGGGCCCGGCAATGGCGGCGCCACCGATGGTCGGCGCACGCGGTACTGTCGACTGCTTGACACCCGGCTGCACTGCGCCGAGGCCCGGGCGGAGCCCGCGCCGGTCGCGCGTCGAGTGGCAACCGGAGCCGCCGCAGTCCACACCCTTATGGTGATTGGCCCCGTCACGCACCCAGAGCCTGCGGCCGGTATTGGTCTTCCAGGTCATGCCGAGTTCGTGACAGCTCATGCAAGTCATGCCGCGCACGGCCGCGTGCTTCATGATCGTGCCGGAGAAGGTGGTGAAGACCGTCGGCGTATGACAGAGCTCGCAGGCGATGTCGGTCGGGCCATTCGGCTTGTTCGAGGGAATGTGACCCGTTGCGCCGGCCGGGGGCTGCACCAGCGTTGGCGGTGCCATGTTGGCGAAGCTGAGGCCGTACGCGTGGCACTGCGCGCAGTTCGTCGTGATGTTGACGTGGTTCATCACGTACGCGCTGTAGTTGCCCGTCGTGTGGCAGAGCGCGCAGTTATTGTCGGCCGCGGGCAGCGGAATGTGGTTCGGCGGCAGGTCCGTCGCCCCCTTGAAGCTCGTCGTGCCGGAATGGCAGGTGCTGCACTCGCCCGTCGCGACGTGTGCCGTGCCGTCCGCCTTCTTCGCCGGACGTACCACGACGGCCGGTGAGCCAACGAAGCTCTTGCCCGCCTCGTGGCAGGTCGAACAGGCCGTCGAACTCACCACACTGTGCACCATCGAGGGCGGCGCCGTGCCCGACTTGTTCGCGAAGCTGAACGTCGTGAAGTTCGACGGCGCATGACAGCTCTGGCAGGTCGCTGTGCCGAACGGCACATGGTTTGCCGGTGTCGTCACCGTCGGCGGTGCACCGACGAAGGACTTGCCCTGGGCGTGGCAGGTCGAGCACGCGATGCTCGAGACCGCCGAGTGATTCATCGGCGGGCTCTTGTTCGTGACCTGGAACGTCGTGAAGTTGCTCGCCGAGTGGCAGCTCTCGCAGGTCGCCGTGCCGAACGGAATATGGTTGTTCGGCGGCACCTTGAGCGCCGGCGGCGCGATGTTGGCAAAGCTCTTGCCCGTCGCATGGCACTGCGCGCAGTTCGCCGTGATGTTCGCGTGGTTCATCGTCGCGACGCTGTAGTTGCCGCCCGTATGACACAACGCGCAGTTGTTGTTGTCGGCCGCCGGCAGCGGAATGTGGTCCGGCGGCAGGTCCGTCGCCCCCTTGAAGCTCGTCGTGCCGGAATGGCAGGTGCTGCACTCGCCCGTCGCGACGTGTGCCGTGCCGTCCGCCTTCTTCGCCGGCCGCACGACGACAGGCGGTGAGCCGATGAAGCTCTTGCCCGCCTCATGGCAGGTCGAGCAGGCCGTCGAACTCACCACACTGTGCACCATCGAGGGCGGCGCCGTGCCCGACTTGTTCGCGAAGAGGAACGTCGAGAAGTTCGACGGCGCGTGACAGCTCTGGCAGGTCGCCGTGCCGAAGGGCACATGGTTCGCCGGTGTCGTCACGGTCGGCGGTGCACCGACGAAGGACTTGCCCTGGCGCGTGGCAGGTCGCGCACGCCATGCTCGAGACCGCCGAGTGATTCATCGGCGGGCTCTTGTTCGTGACCTGGAAGGTCGTGAAGTTCGTCGCCGAGTGGCAGCTCTCGCAGGTCGCCGTGCCGAACGGAATATGGTTGTTCGGCGGCACCTTGAGCGCCGGCGGCGCGATGTTGGCAAAGCTCTTGCCCGTCGCATGGCACTGCGCGCAGTTCGCCGTGATGTTCGCGTGGTTCATCGTCGCGACGCTGTAGTTGCCGCCCGAATGACACAACGCGCAGTTGTTGTTGTCCGCCGCGGGCAGCGGAATGTGGTTCGGCGGCAGGTCCGTCGCCCCCTTGAAGCTCGTCGTGCCGGAATGGCAGGTGCTGCACTCGCCCGTCGCGACGTGTGCCGTGCCGTCCGCCTTCTTCGCCGGCCGCACGACGACAGGCGGTGAGCCGACGAAGCTCTTGCCCGCCTCATGGCAGGTCGAGCAGGCCGTCGAACTCACCACACTGTGCACCATCGAGGGCGGCGCCGTGCCCGACTTGTTCGCGAAGAGGAACGTCGAGAAGTTCGACGGCGCGTGACAGCTCTGGCAGGTCGCCGAGCCGAAGGGCACATGGTTCGCCGGTGTCGTCACGGTCGGCGGTGCGCCGACGAACGAGAGGCCACTCGCATGGCAGGTCGAGCACGCCATGCTCGAGACCCCTGCGTGGTTCATCGGCGGGCTCTTGTTCGTGACCTGGAAGGTCGTGAAGTTCGTCGCCGAGTGGCAGCTGTCGCAGGCCGCCGTGCCGAACGGAATATGGTTGTTCGGCGGCACCTTGAGCGCCGGCGGCGCCATGTTCGCAAAGCTCTTGCCCGCACCGTGGCAGGTCGAGCAGGTCTTGGTGACCACGGAGTGGTCCATCTTGTACACGCCGAAGTCGGCCGAGTTCGCGTGACACGTCGTACAAGTCGACGACGCGCCGTTTGGCAGCGGAATGTGATCGGGCGGATACACGGTCGCGCCCTTGAAGGTCGTCGTCGAGGTATGACAGCTCGAGCACTCCCCGCTGGCCGGATGCTGGGCGCCGGACGCGGTGAGCGCCGGTCGGGTCACCACGGGCGGTGCGCCGACGAAGCTCTTGCCCTTCTCGTGACAGGTCGAGCAGGCCGTCGAACTCACCACACTGTGCACCATCGCGGGCGGCGCCCCGCCGCTCGCGTTCGCGAACTGAAGGTCGTGAAGTTCGACGGCGCATGACAGCTCTGGCAGGTCGCCGTGCCGAAGGGCACGTGATTCGCCGGCGGCACCACGAGCGCCGGCGGCGCCATGTTCGCGAAGCTCTTGCCCGCACCGTGGCAGGTCGAGCAGGTCTTGGTGACCACGGAGTGGTCCATCTTGTACACGCCGAAGTCGGCCGAGTTCGCGTGACAGGTCGTACACGTCGACGAGGCGCCATTTGGCAGCGGAATGTGATCGGGCGGATACACGGTCGCGCCCTTGAAGGTCGTCGTCGAGGTATGACAGCTCGAGCACTCCCCGCTGGCCGGATGCTGGGCGCCGGACGCGGTGAGCGCCGGTCGGGTCACCACGGGCGGTGCGCCGACGAAGCTCTTGCCCTTCTCGTGACAGGTCGAGCAGGCCGTCGAACTCACCACACTGTGCACCATCGCGGGCGGCGCCCCGCCGCTCGCGTTCGCAAACATGAAGGAAGTGAAGTTCGACGGCGCATGACAGCTCTGGCAGGTCGCCGTGCCGAAGGGCACGTGATTCGCCGGCGGCACCACGAGCGCCGGCGGCGCCATGTTCGCGAAGCTCTTGCCCGCACCGTGGCAGGTCGAGCAGGTCTTGGTGACCACGGAGTGGTCCATCTTGTACACGCCGAAGTCGGCCGAGTTCGCGTGACAGGTCGTACAAGTCGACGACGCGCCATTTGGCAGCGGAATGTGATCGGGCGGATACACGGTCGCGCCCTTGAAGGTCGTCGTCGAGGTATGACAGCTCGAGCACTCCCCGCTGGCCGGATGCTGGGCGCCGGACGCGGTGAGCGCCGGTCGGGTCACCACGGGCGGTGCGCCGACGAAGCTCTTGCCCTTCTCGTGACAGGTCGAGCAGGCCGTCGAACTCACCACACTGTGCACCATCGCGGGCGGCGCCCCGCCGCTCGCGTTGGCAAACATGAAGGAAGTGAAGTTCGACGGCGCATGACAGCTCTGGCAGGTCGCCGTGCCGAAGGGCACGTGATTCGCCGGCGGCACCACGAGCGCCGGCGGCGCCATGTTCGCGAAGCTCTTGCCCGCACCGTGGCAGGTCGAGCAGGTCTTGGTGACCACGGAGTGGTCCATCTTGTACACGCCGAAGTCGGCCGAGTTCGCGTGACACGTCGTACAAGTGGACGAGGCGCCATTTGGCAGCGGAATGTGATCGGGCGGATACACGGTCGCGCCCTTGAAGGTCGTCGTCGAGGTATGACAGCTCGAGCACTCCCCGCTGGCCGGATGCTGGGCGCCGGACGCGGTGAGCGCCGGTCGGGTCACCACGGGCGGTGCGCCGACGAAGCTCTTGCCCTTCTCGTGACAGGTCGAGCAGGCCGTCGAACTCACCACACTGTGCACCATCGCGGGCGGCGCCCCGCCGCTCGCGTTGGCAAACATGAAGGAAGTGAAGTTCGACGGCGCATGACAGCTCTGGCAGGTCGCCGTGCCGAAGGGCACGTGATTCGCCGGCGGCACCACGAGCGCCGGCGGCGCCATGTTCGCGAAGCTCTTGCCCGCACCGTGGCAGGTCGAGCAGGTCTTGGTGACCACGGAGTGGTCCATCTTGTACACGCCGAAGTCGGCCGAGTTCGCGTGACAGGTCGTACACGTCGACGAGGCGCCATTTGGCAGCGGAATGTGATCGGGCGGATACACGGTCGCGCCCTTGAAGGTCGTCGTCGAGGTATGACAGCTCGAGCACTCCCCGCTGGCCGGATGCTGGGCGCCGGACGCGGTGAGCGCCGGTCGGGTCACCACGGGCGGTGCGCCGACGAAGCTCTTGCCCTTCTCGTGACAGGTCGAGCAGGCCGTCGAACTCACCACACTGTGCACCATCGCGGGCGGCGCCCCGCCGCTCGCGTTGGCAAACATGAAGGAAGTGAAGTTCGACGGCGCATGACAGCTCTGGCAGGTCGCCGTGCCGAAGGGCACGTGATTCGCCGGCGGCACCACGAGCGCCGGCGGCGCCATGTTCGCGAAGCTCTTGCCCGCACCGTGGCAGGTCGAGCAGGTCTTGGTGACCACGGAGTGGTCCATCTTGTACACGCCGAAGTCGGCCGAGTTCGCGTGACAGGTCGTACAAGTGGACGACGCACCATTTGGCAGCGGAATGTGATCGGGCGGATACACGGTCGCGCCCTTGAAGGTCGTCGTCGAGGTATGACAGCTCGAGCACTCCCCGCTGGCCGGATGCTGGGCGCCGGACGCGGTGAGCGCCGGTCGGGTCACCACGGGCGGTGCGCCGACGAAGCTCTTGCCCTTCTCGTGACAGGTCGAGCAGGCCGTCGAACTCACCACACTGTGCACCATCGCGGGCGGCGCCCCGCCGCTCGCGTTGGCAAACATGAAGGAAGTGAAGTTGCCCGGCGTATGGCAGCTCTCACACTTCGCCGAGCCGACCGGAATGTGATTGGCCGGCAGCACCACTGTCGACGGCGCGCCGACAAAGGACTTGCCCTCGCCATGGCAAGTCGAACATGCAATGCCCGACACGGCCGCGTGACTCATCGGCGGCACCGCGTTTGCCACCTGGAACGTCGTGAAGTCCGACGCGGAGTGGCAGCTCTCGCAGGTTGCCGAGCCGAACGGAATGTGATCGCTCGGCGGCACCTTGAGCGCAGGCGGCGCCATGCTGGCGAAGCTTGAGCCCGGCGCGTGGCACTCGGCGCAGTTGCTCCCGATGCCCTGGTGATTCATGGCAAAGATGCTGAAATCCGCCGGATTCGAATGGCACAGCGTGCAGGTCGCGGTCGTCGGGATGTGGTTTGCCGGCATCGCCGTGCCGGTCGAGAAGCTGGTCGTATTGCTGTGGCACTGAGCGCAGTCGCCTGTCGTCGGGTGCGGCACCGGCGGCCGCGTGACGATCGTGACGCCGACCCACGTCATTGCCGCCTCGTGACAGCTGGCGCAGCTTTCCGCCGTCACGGCAGAGTGATTCATCAGCGCGCCGGCGAATGTCACGTAGTTGGTCGGCGAGTGGCAGGACTCGCATGGCACGGCCGCGGTTGGCACGTGCGCCGACGGCATGCCCTTCGCGCTCACATTGTTATGGCAGCTTGCGCACTTACTCGTAATGCCGACGTGATTGAAGACGGCGCCACGCCAGCCCATCGTCGTGTGGCAGACGTCGCATTCGAGGTCCGTCTGGATGTGCGTCGGGCTCATGCCCTGGGCCTGCACGCCGTTGTGGCAAGTCGAGCAGCTGCCGCGGGTTTCCGTGTGATCGAAATTCACGGCCGGCGCGAATGCCACGGGCGTGTGGCAGGCGCCGCAGCGGTTCGACGACAGGATGTGATTCGAGGGCATCGCGGTCGCGCGAATCTCGGTGCCGACGCCATGGCAGGACGCGCAATCCTTGGGTGTGCCCTTGAAGATCGCGTTGACGTGGCAGGATTCGCAAGGCAGGTCGCGGTGCTTGCCGACAAGCTCGAAGCCCGTCGTCAAGTGATCGAACTCCGATTTGGGGCGCTGAGCGGCCGCTCGGTCCGGCACGCACAATGCGAACGCAGCGACTGCGAGTGCAATTGCGACGGCGAACGGCCTCGAATGCATCAACGCGATCTCCCCTACGCATCGCGCAGATTCGTGGTTGCCGCGGTGACACTGCTCAGCAGTCTCGAAAATCCAGAGTGACGTATGCGCGCACGTGACCACACTCATGGTCGCGCAACGGTTCTGGTATCAACGATCGCTCGCAGTGTCGATGGGCAACGCCTGCAGATGCGTGAGAGTCATTGTGACGCGCTCACCAGATCGCACAAGTGTCGCAGAGCTCCGACAGATTAAGTCACCACTCGGAGGGGAAACACCCGGTAGTGTTTTCCCCCGGTTCGAGGGAGATCGGCGCGATGCAGCACACGTGCGTCGCGCGTGTAAATTTTTCTTTCGCTCGCGATTGCGTGACGATGCGCGCACAGGGAATTCGAATGCGCGCCCATCGGAGGGAATCGCCATGAAAGAGCACACGGTAAAGGGTGGCGGCGGCGTCAAGCTGCGAGTTCGCGAGTGGGGCAGCGAAAGCGGTCGCCCTATTCTCCTGATTCACGGCTGGTCGCAGAATCTGCGCTGCTGGCAAATGCAGTACGAGAGCGCGGCGCTCAAGGATTTCCGGCTGGTCGCCTTCGATCTGCGGGGCCACGGCGAGTCCACGGCGCCCGCGAACATCGAGGCCTACACCAACGGCGACCTTTGGGCCGACGACGTCGCCGCGATCATCCGTGATCTCAAGCTCGAGAAGCCCATCCTCGTCGGCTGGTCGTACGGCGGGTTCATCATTTCGGACTACGTGCGCAAGTACGGCGAGAAGCAGATCGCAGGCATCAACTTCGTGGCAGCCGCAGTGGTCCTCGGCCCCAAGGCCTACGGAACGCTGATCGGCCCCGGCTTTCTCGAAAACGCACCGGGTGCCTGCGATCCGGATCCGGCAACGCATCGGGCGGCAATCGACCGCTTCCTGCGGGACGCCATCGTCAAGCCGATTCCGCAGACGACGCTCGATGCCGCGCGGGAATTCATCCTGATGGTCTCACCGCAGGTGCGCGGCTTTCTCATCCAGCGCGAGCTCGACTTCACGGACGTGCTCGAGCGGCTCACGGTGCCGGTGCTAGCCACGCACGGACGTGCAGATACGGTGGTGCTGCCGGCGATGAGCGAGTACATCGTCAAGCACTGCAAGACCGCGAAGGCCTCGTGGTACGACGGCGCCGGACACGCGACCTTCCTCGAGGATTCCGAGCGCTTCAACAGCGAGCTTGCGAAGTTTGCGGGCTGAGGCGGGTCAACTAGCTGGGGTTATCGCAAGTTCCAACCTTGCGGCCAGAGAGGTTGATGGTCATGTTGCCCTGCTCGGATGCGTACTTGATGAACCCTGTGTAGGCGTCGTCGCCGTCGCGGGTTATCTCGCCCGTGCCCGTCATCGTCGGCGACTCGCAACTTTCGGTCCACGTCACCTTGTTGCCCTCGGTGTGGTAGTCCGAGCGCGCGCACTTCTGCCGCGGGTTGTCTCCCGCTGGCGGCTTGGTCCATTCATGCGCTGCGCAGACTTTCATCTTCTGCGCCGGCATCTGCATCGGCATGCCCTCCATCGACATCTTGGAGGTTACTTCCCAGAGGTCGCCGGTTGCCGTTGGAGTCTCGGCCCGAGGTGCGGCGGCAAGAACAACCAGCAAGCCGACCAAGAGCAATGCGCCAGCCGAAGCGCGGCGCGAGTGCGGTAACGCCATGTCTATCCCCTTTCCTTGTTCATTGTTGGAATGACCCGTTCGCCGGAAAATCATACACCTTGCGCAGGGTATTCAGCAGGTCGAGAATCCACCCAACGAAGAACTGGCCCGGATCTGCGCAGACAACAAAAAACCAGAAACGCAGGAGGCGTCATGCGCGAAAGTTCACGTTATGGCCGCTGGCTCGTATCGACAGGAGCCGGCGTATTGATGATGACGTCCGCCATTTGCGCACAACCGCCCGCCGGGCCGTGGTCGAAGACCGTGCCGCTGCCGACAGCCTGCTACTCATCGCAGGATCAATTCAGGGAGAAGAACACCGCCGCCGCTGAACTCGTCGCGGCGGAAGCTACCGCGCAGAAGGAGACCAATGAGGAGATTTCGCGCAAGTCGGGCGCAAGCGCAGGCGAGGACCCGTTTGCCATGGCGGCTCGTCTGCAGGAACAGATGATGAAAGACCCGCAGGCGGCGATGAAACTCATGCAGCAGACTGGGGCCACTGAAGACCCGAATGCCGCCTTGGCGACCAATTTGCAGGCGCTAGACAAGGAACAGCAGATGCAGGCCGAGGAGAAGGATCTCATCAAGCGCTACCACGCAGCGCTGCAGGCAGCACTGATGCCGTCGCACGCGCACTTCATGGCCCTGAGGAAGAAGCTCGGCATCACCGAAGGATGGGGCGTCGGTGAGGGTGCGCCCGCCTGGGCCAATGCGGAATACGACACCTACAAGCGCGAAGCGGACCAGGCGTACGCGTCGACATGCACGCAATGGTGGGGCGCCACCGGCGCGATGCAGGCCTTTGCGAAACGCTACAAGGACTATCTCGTCAACGAACGCATTCCCCACGACGAGGAGCTCGCCTCGAAGGCCAAGGCGGCCATGTCCACGATGGGCGCAGACGTGACGTCTTTTAAATCGACGGCCGTCATCGATGCCGTTCAGGACCACATGGAGCTTGCCGGACGCTTGTACAACGAGCGCACGGAAGAGCCCTATTGCTCGGGAAGCCAGTGCCGCGACGTGAGCGGCATCTGATAGTTTCTCGGCCGCCGGATCTGAGACGGGTGAGGTCCTGAGGCGGCGGCCTACTCGTCCGACTCGCCCTCCCGATCATCTTCACCATCGTCGCAGGCCGACTTGGTCTCGTCGCCCAGACTCTTGATGGCGGCCTCGTGCGTCCGATAGAAATTGACGTTCGCCATGGACACACCAGGCGGCAGTTTGCCGCCGGGCTGATCGAGCGCCCAGGCAGTCATTCCGTTCTGAAACAGGGAGAAGGTGAAGACCAGATACTCGCGGGTCGTGATGCCCGCCGCCATGATCGCCGCGCGGACTCCCGGGATCGCATCGACGCGCGCCACCATGGCATCCAGAGAGTGCGGAGTATCGCTGGCGCTGTCGTTGTCGTCGCCTTTGCCGCAGTCATCCGCCATCTGCCTCGCAAGCGGCCCCAGATTCTTGAGCGCCTGCGTATACTTGGCGAGCCCCGCCTCGGTCAGCGCATAGCTGCTGATTTCCTTGCGGTCGCGGTCCGCCAGGTTCTCGGCAACCGCCACCGCCGAAGCAAGCAAAGCGGCTGCGCCTGCAACCAAAAGTGCCGTCCGATTCCAATGCCGACTGAACATACGCCCACCCGTTCGAGTAATTAGTCGCGATGCTGTTGATGGCGACATTAGCAGCGTCGCGGGTATCTGCCTATAGTGGAATTGTCGCGACCAAGTATTCGAGACTCTTCAAATGCCATACGATCCCGCAAAACCCGTCTATCGCCGCGAGGGTGACGACACCCTGATTGAAATTCGACTGCACGATGTGCGACAGCTCTTCCACACGCTCGATCCGGCGCCGTTCCACGAAAAGGACCTCGACGAGAACGCCGCGGCTTACCTGGTGGAAGCGTGCGATGAAGCCGGAACTCGACGGAAACTGCGTCTGGTCGTTTATCTGCCGGCCGTCGAAGCAGAGAGCGAGTCCGCTCGTACTCTGCCGGAAGCGGTAAACCATTATTTCGCGTACCGCGAACAGCAGGTGCGCGGAAATTTGATCAAGCTGCTGCGCTATGGCGCCGTCAGTCTCGTGATCGGGCTCGTATTTCTGACGGCGTGTCTGGCGCTGCGTCGCGCACTCATCGCCCATGACCTGCTTGCCGACCAGGCGATAGTCGATGAAGGTCTCGTGATTCTCGGGTGGGTGGCCATGTGGCGCCCCATCGAGGTACTGCTCTACGAGTGGTGGCCGCTCCTCCGCCGGCGGATGCTGCTACGCAGGCTCGCCGTCATTCCAGTTGCGGTGCGGGCGATCGCATAGAGTCTGGCGCCCACCGCCACAAACCATGCAGCAGCGAACACCTCGCTCAGCAGCATCAGAGCGGGCCCGACGGCATGCATTCCGCCGTAGTAGATCGCAACGATGAGCGATGCCACGTCGGGCGAAGTCACGTGCATCCCGAACTGCGGATACACCAACCGACCATGGACGATGAGTGACAGGGCGATCACCGGGATAACGGTCGCAATGATCCCGCAACCTGCGTGCCGCCTTCACTCGATCGGTCGCAGCCAGGCTTTGATAAAGAGCGCCAGTCGCGGCGACGCCCCGCTGCCAGTTCGAGGATGCCCAGCAGGACCGCCGCAGAAGAACAGCGCCCCCGAGCCTGCGCCGCGAGATGCCTGTGCGAAGGCTTATACGCCGCGGCCGCAAGCCCCCAATAAGTATGTTGCGCAGTGCAGTTAGGCTGCGCTCGCCGAACTGCGGTGAGACTTCAGATTCCGCCGCCGTGACAGAGCACGACACGCCAGCCATCCGGGTCCTCGAATGTCCTGCTGTTGGTCCGCCAGTACGGATTGGCGGGTTCGACGGCCGGGTATCCGAGATCCACGAGCCGTGCGCACAGGTTCTCGTACTCCGCTCCGTCAGGAATATAGAGAACAAGGAGGTTGTCGTCGCTCGGTGCCGGGCACGGACTCCCGGCAGCGTGTTGCGTGAACTCCAGATGATATGTGCGGCCCGGCAATCCGAGCATGACACCGTCGTAGCCATCGTGCCCATGGAAGCGATCGATCTCGCGCAGGCCGAGGCCGTCGCGGTAGAAGGCGACCACCTTCTCGAGTTGGTGCGTCGGCCGGGCGATGCGAACCTGCGCGACGCTCGCGCCGCCGATGGTGCGAGCTTCCGGCGATGAATCCCTATTGCGCACGCGCCCTCAATGCCTCCTCCAACTCGGCAATTCTTGCGTCGCGCTGCGCCAGCATTGCCTCGACATCGGCCGCCTCGTAACGCCGCGGAATGTGCTGCGGACAGTTGCTGTCCCAAGCCTCCACGGAGAATACGATGATCTGCTGTGAACGCGCGCGATAGCCCTCCGGCTTCAGTTGCGCCATCAAGTCGGCATCGTCCTCGACGACGCGAGCGGTGCCCCAGATTTTGACGCGACGGCGGCTGGTGTAGTCGATCAGGAAGAGCTGCGACTTCGGGTTTTCCGCGAGGTTTCCGAGCGTGATGTACTGCTTGTTGCCGACAAAGTCCGCGAAAGCGAGCGTGTGATCATCGAGCACGCGGAGGAAGCCGGGTGGCCCTCCACGATGCTGAATATAGGGCTGACCATCGAGGTTCGCGCTCGCCATGAAAAAGCTTCTCTGCTCTGCGATGAATGCCGTGAGGTCGGGCGTGATCCTCGTATCCCAGGATCCGCCCTCCTCCATGCGAGCATAGGCCGCGCGCGAACCCTTGCGGCTTTGCACCGCCTTGACGGACGGTGTGAAGGCGATATCGCTCGAGTACGCGCGGGCCGACATCACCTCAGGCCACCTTGCGCGCCGCGACAACCGGGAAGTCGATCTCCGTCTGCCCGACAGAGTTGACGAAGTTGGTCCAGCTGTTGAGGGCGACGTGCTGCACGATTTCGATGACGGCGGCATCCGAATAGCCAGCGGCCTTCACCGCGCGGACATCGTCGTCGCTCACGTGACCGCGACGCTCGAGCACCTTGCGGGCAAAGCGCACCGCCGCGTCGGCCTTCGGGTCGTTCGAACCACCCCGCCGGTTGACCGCCAGCTCCGCCTCGTCGAGCTTTGCGACGTTCTTGCCGAGATACGTGTGTGCGGAAAGGCAGTAGTCACAGGCGTTGAATTCCGCGACGGCCAGCGCGATGCGCTCGCCGGTTGCTGCGCCGAGCTCGCCTTTCGCGAGCGCACCGCTCAGCCCGACGTAGCCCTCGAGCGCGGCGGGACTGTTGGCAACCATGCGAAAGAGATTGGGTACGACGCCGAGCTGCTTCTTCACGGCAGCGAGGAGCGCGCGCGACGCTTCGGGAGCGGATTCAATGCTGGCAAATGTCGGGATGCGGGACACGGGGCTCTCCTGGCTGGGTTGATCGTGACGACAGAAAGGTAGCTCCTTACTTCTGCTGCCACTAGCCAGTATTCTCTGAAGACAGCCTTTCACTTTCTGGAAGTCCGATGGACCGATTCGAGTCGATGGCGGTGTTTGTTGCGGTGGCGACCGCCGGCAGTCTTTCGGCGGCGAGCCGGCGGCTGCGAATGCCGTTGCCGACGGTGAGCCGCAAGCTGTCCGAGCTCGAGTCTCACCTGGGGGCGAAACTTCTTGTCCGCTCGACACGAAAACTCGCATTGACGGAAGCCGGAGCATCATTTCTCGCGGAGTGCCGGCGAATCCTCGAGGCCGTCGCCGAGGCGGAGCGCAGCGCTTCGGGTCAATACAACACGCCTCGCGGCGAACTTGCACTCACGGCACCCGTCGCATTCGGTCGAATACATGCCCTGCCGGTCGCCGCCGATTTCCTCAAGGCTCATCCGCAGATCGACATGAGGCTGATCCTCGCGGATCAGCCGCTCAACCTGGTCGACGATCATGTCGACGTCGCTATACGAATCGGCATGCTGCCCGACAGCGGGCTTATTGCAGTTCGCGTCGGCCAGGTCCGCAGCGTCGTTTGCGCGAGTCCCGCGTACCTGAAGCAGCGAGGTGCACCGCACTCGCCGGACGAGATCGCCTCGCACGACTGCGTCACGTTCGGTGCACTTGCGGGTGCGCAGGCCTGGACGTTTCGCGATCGACAGTCTGTGCCCGTGCATTCGCGCATGATCGTCAACACAGCGGAAGCCGCGATTGACGGCGCCAAAGCGGGGCTCGGCCTCGTGCGCGCGCTTTCTTACCAGGTTGCGGAGGCGGTCAAGACGGGCAAGCTCGGGATCGTGCTCGACGACTTCGAGCCGGCATCCGTACCGGTGAGCCTGCTTTACGCGCGGCACTCGCGTCTCACGGCGAAGCTGAAGGCGTTCCTCGATTTCGCGGCGCCGCGCTTGCGTGCCAGTTTGTCGCGCGCCGCCATCTAGCCATCCGCCCGCAGCACGAAGCTCGTGAACTCGGCGAGGCCCGAGCCCACGCCATCGAGCAGCGGAAAGCCTTCGAATGCGATGGCTTTCGCGCGACAATTCTACGACGCATGCGGGTTCGTGGTAGAAGGTCGATCTGAATTCGACCGACGGCGCCTGGCGACGAGCGTCCGATGAAGATCCTCGGCATTTGCGGAAGTCTTCGAGCGGCATCGAGCAATTCGCGGTTGCTGGCCGTCGCGCGCGCGTTGCTGCCGCCCGGCGCTGAAATGCACGTGACGTCGTGCGTTGCCGCGCTTCCCCATTTCAACCCGGACCTCGAGCTGGCGCACTTCGATAGCGTGCGCCAGTGGGCGGGCGAGGTGAAGGTGGCAGACGGGGTCCTGATTTCAACTCCCGAGTACGCCCGTGGCTACCCCGGCGCCCTGAAGAACGCGCTCGACTGGCTCGTCAACACGGATGCCTTCGTCAATAAGCCCTTCATGCTGCTCGGCGCCAGCAGCCGCTCGACGGTTGCGCAGGAGAGCCTGGTCATCGTGCTGCAAACCATGTCGGGTATCCACATCGAAGGCGCCTCGACGACGTTGCCGCTGCTCGGGCGCAATCTTGAAGTCGCCGACATCCTGGCCAATCAGGACTTTGCGGGGCGGATCGAGAAGGCCATGACGGCTTTTGTCGCGGAATTGAAGCGATCCCACGCATAGAGGTACGCCATGCAGCTTTTGGTACGGCAATGACCCTTCAGATTCACGCGGATCGCAGCCAGCGCGCGCTGGTGCACGGGGGGCAACTTGCCTGGGTGCCATCGCCTGAGCCGGGCGTCGAGCGTCGCATGCTGGAGCGCGCCGGCGGCGAAGTCGCGGTAGCGTCGAGCATCGTGCGCTATGCGCCCGGCAGCGCATTCCACCCGCATACGCATGGAATGGGCGAGGAGTTCATCGTTCTCGAGGGAATCTTCTCGGACGAAATCGGCGACTATCCGACCGGCACCTATGTGCGCAATCCCCCGGGATCGACACATGCGCCGTTCAGTCGGGATGGTTGTGTCATCTTTGTGAAATTGCGGCAAATGCAGTCGAGTGAAGTCGAGAGTGTCCGGGTGTACCCGGGCGACCGCGCGTGGAGTCGGGGCGATGCCGAGGGCCACGAACGCGCCTTCCTCTATTCGCATGGTTCCACCCGCGTGTGTCTCGAACGAGCGGCGCCGGGAACACAGCTGCCGATGCGCTCTGGCGCAGGCGGCGAAGAGCTCTTCGTGCTCGAGGGCACACTTCAGATGCTCAACGCGGATCGTTCAGTACTCGATGCATGGAGCTGGCTGCGACAGCCGGGCTCGCGGCAATCCGGCGTCGTCAGCGAGTCGGGAGCTACCTGGTGGGCAAAGCGCGGTCACCTGCCGTAGCGTTGGAGCGCCTGGTGCAATGCATCGCTGCCCGAAGTGTTGCCCGTATCCCCCGGCGGCCTGCAACGCGAATGTAATATTTTTTTAATGTACCGCCGGGCCGCCGGCGCACGCACCACAACATTAATTCTCCGATAGATGGCGCACTGCGCTCGCGTCCAAGGGTCAAGGGCATCTTTCCCTGCCCTTGCGCGAGAGTCGCCAAATGCCGACGAATCAAACGCCCGCGAGACTGTCGGGCTGCATCATCACCTACAACGAGGCGCATCGCATCGTCGATTGCATTCGTTCACTCGATTTCTGCGACGAGGTGCTCGTCGTGGATGCCGGCTCGAGCGACGCGACGGCGAAGCTCGCGGCCCATTGTGGCGCGAGGGTTCTGACACACCGCTGGCCGGGCTATCGATCGCAGAAACAATTTGCCGTCGATCACGCCGCCAACGACTTCGTGCTGAGCGTCGACGCCGATGAGCGGGTGACGCCGGAGCTACGCGCAGAGATCGTGTCATTGCGTGCGGCCAGGTTCCCAGGATTCTCGGGTTGGACGATTCCGCGGCTGACCGAGTATTGCGGCCGCTTTCTTCGCCATGGCAACTCCTATCCGGATCGTACGATTCGCCTCTTCGATCGGCGACTCGGCCGCTGGTCCGGCTACGAGGTTCACGAAAGCTTCAAAGTCACGGGTCCGGCCGCCGCATTGTCCGGTCACCTGGAGCACTATTCGTATCGCGACCTGGACGATCATCTCGGACGCATGCATCGCTACGCCACCCTCATGGCCGGCGAACTGCAGCGCGCAGGGCGTCACAAGAGCCTCGGTGCGGTAATGGTAAATCCGCTGTGGCGCTTCCTGCGCGGTATGATCATCAAGCGCGGATTCCTGGACGGCTGGCGGGGTCTCGCCTTTCACATCGTCGAGGCGCGCTACGTGCAGGAGAAGTATTTGCGCTTGTGGCTCGCCAGTCGCTCCGAAGGGCAGGAATTCCTCAACCACGCGGTGCCGCCCGAGCCGACGGAAGAGGAGCCGCGTGCGGCCAGGGGCGGGAACTGAATTCCACGGTTTTTTTCGATCCCGTCTGCCCGCATCCGTACGACGCAGCTTCCTTGACGCAACACGGACTTGGCGGTTCTGAGGCTTCTGCCGTTCGCGTCGTGGAAGCGCTCGATGCGATCCTGATGCAACACAATCGGCGGGTGGCGGAGGGACGCTATCGACCGCCACAACCAATGCCAGAGGTGGAGCACGTCGTCGTCCTGCGAGATGCGCGATCGATCACTTCCGTGCGGCGCCTTTTCCCCAATGCACGAATCCACCTTTGGCTCCATGATCTGATGGCGCCCGGATCGACGCGCGCGCGGTGGCTTGCAAGCGCCGATGAAGTGCTGTCGAGCTGCGGCGGCACGGTGATTTGCGTATCGAATTTCCTGTACCGGCGCGTCGAAGCGGTCTTGCGAAACCTGCCGCGCAGCGCCACCGTTGAGATGCGGACCATTTTCAATCCGATCGACGACGCGCTCGATCGGGATGGCAGTTTCGCGGATCCGCAGAAGCTGGTCTTTCTGTCTTCGCCCAACAAAGGCTTGAGCTACAGCCTCGCCGCCTTCCATGCAGTGCGCCGAGTCTTTCCGGAAATGCGCCTCTGCGTTGCAAGTCCTGGCTACCGACAATTGCAGACCATCCCCCTCGCGAACGTCGAGTGGCTGGGCGTCCTGCCGCCCGCGCGCGCAATTGCCGAAGCCCGATCCGCCTTCTGTGTCTTCATGCCGAACTTCGTCCTGCCGGAGACGTTCGGTCTCGTGTTCGCGGAAGCCAACGCCGTCGGCACGCCCGTAGTCGCCCACGACTGCGGCGCCGCCCGCGAGGTGCTGCATCCGAACAATCCGGTGTTGGCGGTGCATCGGAGCCAGCGCAACTTCGAGCTCCTCACCGCCGTGCTCCCATGGCGCGCAAAGCTCTCATTGGCGGCAATGGCCCGACAGTCTTCGATCTTCGACGACTATGTCGAAATGTTGCGTGCCTGGCGCGAGGGCGGTCGTCCGGTCGTGCGTGCCGATCCGCGGTTTCGCATCAGCCGCGTCGCGCAGGATTGGCGGAATCTGCTCGCCTGAGGTGACGCACAGCTAGCCGTAATAGCCCACCAATCCGCCTGCGATGGAGGGCATGGCGCAAATCAAGTCGCACTGCCGGGAAATCCGCTGCACCTCGACAGGGGTAATCGGGCGGAGCATGAATTCACTCCAGATGAGCAACGTCAGTCCGCTGGCCGTCAGCTGATCGATGACCGTGGTGGGGTCGATACCGGCGGTTCGCATGGCATCGGGCGAGTACTCGATACTCAGGATTTCACACCGTTGAAGAAGCCGCGATCCTGCCCCGCGCAGCACGAACGCCTCGTAGCCTTCGACGTCGATCTTGAGGAAACGCAGCCGTCGATCGCCGAGTTCGTAACGCGCCCAAAGCTGCTCGATCGTCGTGAGCGGTACTGTGACGCCATTGTCCGTCGATGCGCCGAGTTGCAGCACGGAGTGTCGGCCGCTGTTGCTGCTCTTGTACCGATGCAACTGGACCGATCCGCTGGATTCACCGAGGGCGACACGCAGCGCGATGACCCATTCCGCACCGTTCATCTTGAGATTCTCGCGCAGCAGGTCGAAGTTCTCCTGGTCGGGCTCGCATGCGATCACATCGGCCTGCGGCTCTGCCAGCCGCGCGAGCAGCAAACTGAACCAGCCGAGATTGGCGCCGATGTCGATCGCCACATCGCCGCGTTTCAGGCGGACATGCGTCAACACGAAGCGCGTCAGCGCGCGGTCATGACATCCATCGCGAAAGATGTGACGCTCAATGCAGTCCTCCGGCCGGCCCCGCACCCTGAGGCCGAAGGGCGCGGCGCGGGCGACAACCCAACGTCGCCACAAAACCCAGCGCAAGCAAGCGAGCTCGAGACTGCGCCACACACGCAATGGCAGCGTGTGCTCCACGGGCACCGTTGCTTCACGTTGCGGCTGCGACTCTTGCATTGACTGCACCTGCGGATTGCCGAGATGCAGACTAGCACTCGAATCCGCCGGCGACGCGAGATGGCGCATTCTTAAGATCGTGCAACTGATTTATCTGAAGGCATTCAAGACAACACCAAACAGTCGGCCGTGAAAGGAGAAAACCAGTGCGTAGGCGGCGATGGCGATAGCAGGCCGCAGAATGCCGATTTCGCGGACGGCTGGGCGGAGCTGGTTTCTGCCGGCCGCAATTGCAGCGAAGGGGATGTTCGATGTGGCCTGCGCAAACCGCTTCCAGTCGTCGCCGAAATGGCGGCGGCGCTTGGCATCGATCGAGGCTGTGCCGCCGACCGCAAGCAGCAGCAATGAGCCGAACAGAATCTGGGAGGCAAGATCGCCGTTCACGACGAGGTGTGCGAGTGCCCAGAGGCCAACGCCCCAGAGAAATGGGTGCCGCGTGATGCGGACGATGCCGCGGGCGATGTCAGTCCCCTGCGTGAGCTTGGATTCCATGCCGACTCGGGTAGGACTCGGCGTTGCAAGACCGATTCCGACGAACAGGAAGGCGATGAACACGAGTGCAAATGCGAGGGGGTGCAATCCGGCGGGCGAACCCCAGAGATCGACCGCAGGCGCGCGCCTATAAGCGATGATCATCCAGACGAGTCCGACGACTGACGCGAGTGCGAACAGACCGCGATACGGGCCCGCGCCTATGCGCGCCACCACGACGTCGCGAAATCGCGTTCCGGAAACCGCGAAGTGGATCAGGAGGAAGAAAGCACTCGCGGCGATGAGAAAGGACATGGGGACGGCTCCACTTATCGGGCGGCGTCGACCGCTTGCGTCCTCCCAGCGCGCGGCCAAATGGCGTGAGCCAGCTTTCTCAGCGAGCGGTACACCAGCCGCACGAAGACCAGCGTCAGCAGCGCTTCGAGCAGGGTCGTCACGAATGCGACGAATGGATTGCCGCGCGTCGCACGCGCGTGGAATTTGGCGACCGCGCGGTCGCGCGCGATTTCGATGCTGTCATAGAACGTCGGCACCACGAGGAGCGTCAGCAGCGTTGAGGTGATCGTGCCGCCGATGATGGCGAGCGCCATCGGGCGGTAGAACTCGCCGCCCTCGCCGAGGCCGATCGCCACCGGCGTCATGCCCGCGATCAGGGCGAACGTCGTCATCAGGATGGGGCGAAGCCGCGCGCGCCCCGCGTGCATCAGGGCTTCCTCGCGATCGATACCCTTGGCCTCTTCCTTACGCGTGCGATCGAGGAGCAGGATGGCGTTCTTCGCGACGAGACCCATCAACATGATGATGCCGATGAAGCTCATGAGATTGAGCGTGCTGCCGGTCAGGAGCAGCGCCAGCACGACGCCGATGAGGCTCAAGGGGAGCGACAGCATGACCGCGACGGGCACGGTGAACGAACCGAACTGGATGACGAGCACGAGGTACATGAGCGCAATGCCGAGCACCAGCGCGGTGAACATCTCCGAGAAGATTTCCTGCTGATCGCGCGAGGCGCCACCGAGCTCGAGACCGTAGCCCGGCGGAAAGTCCATCTGGCGCGCGATCTTCATGGCGTCGGCCAGGACCTCGCCCGAAGCCCGGCCTTGCGCGTTCGACGAGACGGCGACCATGCGCTTGCCGCCCGCATGCTGGATCTTCGCCGGCCCCTTGCCCATCGTGATCGTCGCGATCTGATCGAGCGGCACCATCATGTCGCTGCCCTCGACGGCGATCGGGAGCTGCTCGATGTTGGCCGCATCGACTCGGTCGTCCGGGTGCAGGCGCACCGCGACATCCCGCGATTCGCCGGTCGGGTCGACCCAGTCGCCGACCTCGACGCCCGCGAAGGCGACACGCAGCGCCTGCGCGGCATCGCCGACGGAAATGCCGAGCGAGCTCGCGAGACCGCGATTGAGCGTGATCTGCAGCTCGTCCTTCGGATCCTGGTCCGAAAGGCCCACGTCGACGGCGCCCGGCACCTGGGCGAACTTTTTCATGAAGTCGCCGGTGATCTGCATCAGGCGCCGGGAGTCCGGCCCCGAGAATTGAATCTGCACCGGTTTCTGGGCGCCGTTGTTGACGTCGTCGAGGACTGTGTACTCCGCTCCCACGAGGCGCTTCAGTACCACGCGCAGATCCTGCGCATACTCGACCGCGGATTTCTTGCGATCGGCGGCCTTGCCGATATCGACCCAGATGCGGCCGCCGCCGTCGTAGACATTGCTGTCGGTGTTCTTGGTCTCCGGGAGCGTACGCGCGAGTTCCGCGGCCTTTTCCACTTTCAACCGCGTGTAGTCGAGGCTCGCGCTCGCCGGCGCGCGCACGTCGATGACCACCGTTCCATAGTCGGAAATCGGCAGGAAGCTCGTGCCACCCAGGGTGAGCTGAAGCATGATCGCACCGACGAAGCTCGCGGCTGCGATCACGGCCATCCACTTGCGATGATGCAGCGCCCACGCGATGACGTTGCCGTAGCGATCCGACTGGTGGTCGAACCACCGGTTGAATCTCGACAGCAAGAGGCTCAGTCGTCCCTTCGTCGGCCGATCCGCGTAACCGACGGGGTCGCCCCAATAGGCCGACAGCATCGGATCGACGGTAAACGAGATGTAGAGGCTCACCATCACCGAGGCCGCAACCGTCAGCGCAAAGGGCCGGAACCATTCGCCCGAGATTCCGCTCATGAAGGCGACGGGAATAAAGACGGCAATGATCGAGAACGTGGTCGCCGTCACGGCGAGGCCGATCTCCCGCGTGCCGGCGCTGGCCGCCATCTTGCGATCCATGCCGCCTTCCATGTGACGCACGATGTTCTCGCGCACGACGATGGCATCGTCGATCAGCACGCCGATCGCGAGCGAGAGGCCTAGCAGCGTCATGAAGTTGAGCGTGAATCCGCAGGCCCACACCGCGATGAAGGCCGCGATCACCGAAGTCGGAAGACTCAGCGCCGTGATGAGCGTCGAACGCCAGGAGTTCAGGAACGCATAGACGACGAGAATCGTCAGCATCGCGCCGAACATCAGCGCCTCGATGACGTTGGTGAGGCTCGACTGCGCGTCCTTGCCGCCGTCGCTCGTCACTTCGAGTTTCGTGCCCGCGGGCATCGTCTTGTCGAGTTCTTCGGTGAGAGCCCGCACCTTGGCCGCCACCGTGACCGTGCTCGCTTGCTGCGAACGCGTGATGAAGATGCTGACGTTCGGGTGGCCGTTGCGGATGCTCGCGTCCCGGACTTCGGCGAAGCCGTCGCGTACGACGGCGACGTCGCCGAGGCTCACGATCTGCGAACCGCGACGCTTGATCACGATGTTCTCGAAATCGGACGGCGACTCGAGACGGCCGATGAGTCTGAGGCTCTGCTCTTCCAGCGGGCCGGTCACGTGGCCGACCGGCGCGGTCGTATTCTGCAAGCGCAGCGCATTGACGACTTCGCCGACCGAGGTGTTGTACTCGCGCAGTTTCTGCGCGCGCAGCAGCACGGACAGCTCGCGGTGCAGCGCGCCGTTTACCGTCACGGTGGCCACGCCGTCGATGGCGCGGAACTTGTCGGCCAGCACGTCCTCGGCGAGGCGCGATATTTCCGCCTGCGACTGCCGGGTCGAGGACAACGCGAGATACATGATCGGCTGCTGGGCAGGATCTTCCCGCTGCAGGATCGGTTCACGCATCTCGATCGGCAGCTTGTAACGCACCGAGGCAATCGAATTTCTTATCTCGTCCAGCGCTTCGATGATGTTCTTCTTGAAGTCGAAGATGATGACGATCTCGGCGTTGCCCTCGTTCGCCGTGGACCGGATCTCGTGAACCTGGGAAATGCTCTGCAGGGACTTCTCGATGCGATCGATGATCTCGCGCTCAACCGTTTCCGGCGATGCGCCGGGATACGGGATATTGACCACGATGACGGGCGGCTGGACGTCCGGAATCTGGTTTACCCGCAACTTCTTGAGCGCGAGGAGCCCCAGGCACATCAGCATGATGACGATGACGACCGTGATCACCGGCCGCTTGATGCTGAAGTCGGAAAGGAACATGGCTAGCTCGCCGTCTTGGCAGGCGGCGACTGCGGCTTTGCGGGTTCCTCGCCGGCGGCGGCATCGGCGGCCGCTTCGAGCTGCACCCTCTGCCCGTCATGCAGCGTCGAGTTCGGATAGCGCAGCAGCCGATCGCCCTGCGCGAGCCCGCGTTTCAGCACGTAGTCGCCGGTGCGCGCGTCACGCGCACCCACGTCGAGCGCCACCTTTTGCAGCGCGTCGCCCTGCAGACGCCAGGCAAAGCTGCCCGTGTTCTCCTGGACGAGGGCGGTCGCGGGAAGCGTGAGAGCCGCGGAACTTCCGGTCTCAACCCGCCCTTCGGCATAAAGGCCGCCCAATTTCGGCTCTTCCTTCGGATCGCTGAATGCCACCAGGACTTCGACCTGCCGCGTGGTGATGTTGGCGGCCGGATTCACCCGCGTGATGTGGCCGGTGAATTCCTGCTGGGCATAGCCGTGCACGCGGAACACCACCTGCTGTCCGACCTCGATCTCACCAATCGTTTCGGCCGAGACCAGCCCCTCGAAGCGCATGCTCGTCGGGTCGATGACCTTCACGAGCTCCCGGCCGATCTGCACCGTGTCGCCGGCGGAAACCTGTCGATCAGCGACGATGCCGTCGAACGGGGCACGCACTTTTGTGCGTTCCAGCTGCTGGCGCGCGACCGCCACCTGGGTCTTGGCGACCTCGAGGTCGCTCTGCGCAGTGTTCCAGCGAGACTCCGCGTCCTCCAGATCCTTGGCCGACACCAGGCCGCTCGCACGCAACTGCTTGATGCGCTGCAATTGCTTATCGGCCTGCTCGTAGGCCCTGGAGGCGGAGCGTGTCGAGGCTTCGGCGGAGTTGAGGCTCTCGCGGATCGCCGTGTCGTCCAGGCGCACGATCAAGTCGCCGCGCTGTACCGGCTCACCGTTCTCCTTGAGCAACTGCACGACCACGGCCTGCACTTCGGCGCGCAGGTCTGCGCGCCGCTCGGGCTGCACGGAACCCGTGATCGAGGGTCCCGTGGTCAGCGCGTTGCTCTGCACCGTGTAAAGGTCCTCCGGCGCCAGCAATAAGGGGGTTTTGGTCTGGGCGTCGTCCGCACCAGCGCCCGGGCCCTTGCCGCAGCCGGCCAACATGGCCGCAAGCACCATAAGAAAGAGTAAACGGGGGTTCATCCAAGCTTCCATGGCGAGGAGCCGGTCCCCGCGGACCCGTTAGAGTACGCGAGTGCGGGCCGGGTTTGAACATCGTCGCGGCGCGGCGCGGCGGGATGCTTTGAATGCGGGTCAAGCCGTGACGACGACCTTCTGGTAGAGGCCGCCGAAGTAGGTTTCCTTGCCGATCGACCGCGGATGAACCGCATCCGGGATCCAGTCGACGATGTCCCTTCGCCACAGATCCATGGCAAACGGTTCGAGGGCGCTCAGGATCGGCGTCATGACATAGCGCATGGGGTTGGTCCAACTCGGTGCATGGTAGTCGACGAAGATTACCTTGCCGCCGGGCTTAGCCACTCGCAGGGCCTCGGCGATCGTTTGCGCCCTCGCCTGCGCGGGCTGCTCGTGCAAGAGAAAGAAGACGACGACGTGATCGTAACTGCCGTCCGGAAAAGCCAGCGACGTGGAGTCTTGATGGTGCAGGCTCACCCGCGAGCAGTCTTTGAGCTTTGCGTGGAGATTCTTGAGCTGCACCGGAGCCACGTCGACGACATCGATGCGCCCTTCCGGTCCGAGCCGTTCCGCCATTCTCTGCGTGAAGTCTCCGTACACGCATGCGACCTGCAGGACTTTGCTGTCGATGCGGGCGCCAATTTCCTGCAGGGCCGCGTCCCGGAGCGAGGCGTAGTTGCCCCACAGAATGAGATTGACCAGCCACTGCCGCTCGAAGATGCGAACCCCGGCCGGATGAAGGTAGGCCCACCCATACGTCTGGGACAGATACTCCGGGAGGGGAATGTTCCCGGAGAGCACATCAGGATAGCCGTTACCCACGGGGGGTCTTATACGCTGCGGCTCACACGGCTCGCATCCGTGTATCTACGCATCTTTATACTGGTCCGGGGTTGATGTCTGGGCGATTCAGGTTCGGGAGATCGGCATGTCTGCACGCCTGTTCGTCGGTTGGGTCGCACTGCTGGCAGGCATGGCATTCACGGCGGCCGGCGAACCACCCGGTGGCTATCGATTGGTCTGGGCCGACGAGTTCGACACCGATGGGCTGCCCGATCCGACCCGCTGGGTCTATGAAACGGCGAGCAACCGCAACGGCTGGCCGAATCATGAGTTGCAATACTATGCCGGCGGGCGCCCTGAAAACTCACGGGTTGCGAACGGTGTGCTGACCATCGAAGCCCGCCGCGAACCGACGAGCGCTTTCCGCGACAGCGGCGGTCAGCACTACACGTCCGCCCGGCTCGTCTCGCGCGGCCTCAACACCTGGACCTATGGCTTTTTCGAGATCCGGGCGAAAATCCCCTGCGGACGCGGCACCTGGCCCGACGTGGGCGAGATCGACAGTCGGTTACGACGACAACGTCTAGTTTGAATTCGCGCACGAACCGGGCGCCGGTCACGACGCGTGGCCGTTCGACGCGCCCCAATACCTGCTGCTCAATATTGCCGTCGGCGGCGACTGGGGTGGAATCAAAGGCGTCGATGACGCTATCTTTCCCGTGCGGATGGAAGTCGACTACGTTCGCGTTTATCAGCTCGCGCGTTAATCAGGACAGCGGAGATACCAACAATGAACGTCAAAGGAATACTGACTGGTGCGATGATTGCGGTAGTGCTCGCCGTCGTCGGCGGCGTGGCCATTTCCGCGCAGGACAAGTACACGTTGCAAGTGCCGAATGGGCTCGCGTTCTCCGACTTCAGGGGATACGAAGACTGGCAGTTTGTCTCCATGAGCCAGACCGATGAGCGGTTGAAAGTGATCCTTGCCAATCCCACGATGATCGCCGCCTTCAAGGCCGGCATTCCCGGCAACGGCAAGCCGTTCCCCGACGGTTCCAAAATCGCGAAGATCCAGTGGAAGCCGAAGAAGAGCACGGAAGCCCCGTTTTCCGTGAATGTGCCGGACACATTGGCGGATCTCTTCTTCATCGAGAAGGACAGCAAGCGATTTCCGCAGAGCGGCGGATGGGGATACGCCCAGTTTGACTATGACCCTGCGACCAGCACGTTCTCGCCGGATAAGGCCGGCACCCCTGATTGCGGCCACGCGTGCCATACGGCAGTGAAGGCAAAGGATTACATTTTCCACCCGTACCAGAAGCGGTGAGCAGGCCGGGCGGGCCAACGCCAACAATAAGGAGAAGACGAAATGAATCCAGTCAAGATTGCGGCAATCGTGCTGATCGTCGCCGGCATCCTGGGGTTGGTATATGGCAGCTTCACCTATACCAAGGAAACCCATGAGGCCAACCTGGGACCGATCGAGATGACGGTAAAAGACAAGGAGACCGTCAACGTCCCGGTGTGGGCTGGCGTCGGGGCGATAGCGCTTGGCGCCGCGCTCCTGCTTTTCGGAAACAAGAAGAGCTAGCCGCCGCAAGTCCGTTGAGCATTCAAGCGGGAGCACGCGGTTTGGCCGTCATTCTTTCTTCGTGGCGCGGCTTCCGACGCCGATTGCGATCACGATCAGCACCGCCGCGACCACGAACGTCGTCCGCATGCCGTGAGCAACGGCTTCCGGATGCGCTGCTGGCAGGTTGATGGCCCCAGCCGCGAGCGCGAACACCGTGCCCATCACTGATGCGCCGGTGATGAGCCCGAGATTTCGCGACAGGTTGAGCATCCCCGAGACGGCGCCCCGCTGGTCCGCGGGAATATTCGTCATGACGGCGGTGTTGTTGGCCGTCTGGAAGAGCGCGTAGCCCGCGGTGATGACCGCGAGCGGCGCGAGATAGCCTGCTGATGCCGAGCGTCGGCGGCAGCATCGATAGAAGCAAGCAACCGACCGCCATTCCGATGAGTCCAATGCGCGTCATGCGTAGTGCGCCAAGCGATCCGCCATGCGACCCGCCGGCACACCGCTCAGTGCGACAACAATCGGACCCACCGACATGACCATGCCGACGAGAGCCGCGTCGAGCCCGAGCGAGAATGACAGATAGAACGGGCCGACCACGAGCGTCGACATGATCACCGTCGAAACGATGCAGGCTCATGACGAGGCCCGCGCTCAGCACTCGATCGCGGAACATCGCCATCGCGAGCGTGTAAGGCGCGAGCGCCACAGTGAGCAGCAGCGTTCCCAAGCCATCGAAGCCGATCCGGTCGGTCGTCGGCCTTGCGCGATCCGCGGGCAGGCCGCGATACGCGAGCATGAAAGTCACGATACCGAGCGGCACGTTGACGAAGAAGATGGTCCGCCAACCAAATACGGAGATCAGAACGCCGCCGAGCGAGGGACCGAGCGCGGTGCCGATCGCGGACGTCGTTCCGAGCAGGCCCATGGCGCTGCCGGTCCGTTGCCTCTCGGAACCGTGTCACCAATGAACGCCAAGGTGAGCGCCATCATGATAGCCGCTCCCAGGCCCTGTGCCGCACGCGCCACAATCAGAATCCACAGCGCGGGCGCGACGCCGCATGACACCGAGGCCGCTGCGAACAGAACAATTCCAGAGAGGAGCAGTCGGCGACGGCCGATGATGTCACCGAGCCGTCCGACGCTGACGATGAGCGTCGTGATGGCGAGGAGATACGCGAGGACGATCCATTGGACTTCCTGGAAGGAGGCGGAGAACGTCTGCGCCAAGGTCGGCAAGGCCACATTGGCGCTGCTCGTACCGAGTGAGGCCAGCAACATCGAGAGCGACAGGCCGGCGAGCGCCCATCGGGCAGTCGCTGTCGCGTTCGCAGGTCCAATGATCGATTTCAATTTGCTTGTCCTCCAGTAGCGCCATGGGCACTATGCCACTTCAAGTCAACTTGAGGTCAAGAGCATGAAGAGCCTGGACATTGGAGAGGTCGCGAAACGCGCCGGCGTTCCCGCCTCGACGCTGCGGTTCTACGAGGAAAACGGGCTGATCGGCTCGATCGGCAGGCGGGGCCTCAGGCGCCAGTACGACAGCGCCGTCCTGGAACGCCTGGCCTTGATCGGGCTGGGCCGAGCGGCGGGTTTCTCACTGGATGAGATTGCGCTCATGTTCGCCGCGGACGGACGGCCGCGCGTCGACCGAAAACTGCTCGCATCCAAAGCGGACGAACTCGACAAGACGATCCGGCAACTAGGCGCCATGCGTCGAAGTTTGCGACATGCCGCCGCTTGCCCCGCGCCGAGCCACATGGAATGCCCCACTTTCCGCCGCCTTCTGCGGGCAGCCGCATCCGGCGCAATTCGCGCACCCAAGGCGAAGGCTAGGGGCAGGTGAAGGTTACGGGAACGTTGTCGAAGTGGTCGTACAGTACCTAGATCCGACAAGTACTGGATGGACGAGCGCGCTGGAAGTGTCGCACGCTTCGCCCATGTTCACCTGTCCGATCTGCAAGGCCTACAACTACCGCCGCATCGTCGTGAAGACCACGCGCGGGCCGTACGAAACCAAATTCTATGAATGCACCGGCTGCTCGGTGATGTTTCTCGATCCTCAAACCTTCTCCGTCGGCAGAACACCGAAGGTTGCGCTACTGCCGACGCGCGAGAAGCAATCGCGAGAGGATTGACCACTTTGACGCGGCACCCGCGCATGGCACAAGCTCCCGCATTCGCCGCCGTGAGGAGAATGCCGGATGTTCCGAGTCGCGCAGATGATCCTGGATAGCTTGAGCCGGCGCGGCGGACAGTGGATGCTGCTCGCTCTCGCATTCACTCTCTGTATCGAGCCGGTCAGCGCCCAGACTCCGCCTGCAGAGGTCATCGTCATTCGCGCCGGCCAGCTAATCGACGGCACCGGCGCTCCGCCCCTTCATCCGGCGATGATCCGCATCGAAGGCGATCGCATTGCCGAGGTCGGCACGAGCGTGAGGGTTCCGAATGGCGCGCGGATCGTCGATCTCGGCGACGCAACGCTTCTCCCCGGCCTGATTGATCTCCACACGCACCTGACCGGCGACGAGCGGGTTCACTGGGAAGATGCACTCGTGAAGTCGACGCCACCGCGCGATGCGCTTTGGGGAGCCCGCAACGCGCGGATCACGTTGCTCGCGGGCTTCACGTCAGTGCGCGACATGGGGCCGACGTGGCCTTACGTCGATGTCGAGCTGCGCCGTGCGATTGATGAAGGCGCGGTGCCGGGGCCGCGCATGATTGTCGCGGGCAACTACATTTCGTCCACCGGTGGCGCGGGCGATGCGCGGCAGTTCTCCATCTACGTCGATGTTCCGCTCGTGCGCAATCTCGCCGACGGACCCGACGAAGTGACGAAGGCGGTACGCACCAACCTCAAGAACGGCGCCGACTTCATCAAGATACTCGCGACGGGAGCCGTGCTTTCCAAAGGTATCGAGCCGGGTGCGCAGCAGTATTCTGAAGAGGAAATCCGCGCCGCAGTCGTGGAGGCGCACCGCTGGGGCAAGTGGGTCGCGGCGCATGCGCATGGCGCCGACGGTATCAAGGCCTGCATTCGCGCCGGCGTGCGCACGGTTGACCACGGGTCCTATCTCGATGACGAAGCCGTCGCGTTGCTCAAGGCCTCGAAGCGGCAGGTCTTTTACGTGCCGACGCTCTACACGTATGCCGCGATCGACCGCGCGGGAGACGACAATCCCTTTCCGGAGAGTGAGCGAGAGCGAGCGCGGAATATCCGGGACATCGCCTACGCAGGCTTTCGCCGCGCACTTGCCGCCAGGCTTCCCATCGGCTTTGGCACCGACGCGCTGGTGATTCCGCACGGCCAGAATGCCAGGGAATTTTCCGTGCGCGTGAAGCTCGGCGAATCACCCATGGACGCCATCGTATCGGCAACTTCCCTCAACGCCGAGATCATGGGATGGCAGGATCGCGTGGGCTCGCTGACGGCGGGCAAGCTCGCTGACATTGTCGCCGTGCCCGCCGATCCGCTGCGCGATATCGCAGCGCTCGAGCATGTGGGGTTTGTGATGAAGGGCGGCGTGATTTATCGCGACGAGCTGGCGAGGAAGCCGTAGCCGGGAATTCAGGGCGCCCGACCTCTAGAGCGATTTGCCCAACATCAGGTCGGCCGCTCGCTCGGCGATCATGATGGTCGGCGCGTTGGTATTGCCGCTGATCAGATTCGGCATGACGGAAGCGTCCACGACCCGCAGGCCATCGATGCCATGCACCTTGAGCTGCGGATCGACGACCGCATGGGCATCGATGCCCATGCGGCAGGTGCCCACGGGATGATAGATCGTCTCCGCCTTGCGACGAACGAAGCGGACCAGCCCCTCCCTGCCCACGGCCTCTGCGCCGGGAAAAACCTCCGCGCCCCGGAACACATCGAATGGCCGCGCCGCAACGATCTCTCGCGAGACGCGCACTCCTTCGAGCAACACGTCGAGGTCGTAGGGATCGTCGAGGTAGTTGGCGTCTATGCAGGGCTTGTCCTCGGGGCGGGAACTGCGCAGGCGAATGGAGCCTCGGCTGCGCGGGCGCAGCGTACAGGCGTGCACCGTGAAGCCGTGCCCCGGCAGACGATTGCGGCCATGGTCGTCGAGCTGTGCCGGCACGAAGTGCAACTGGATGTCGGGACGTCCGCCGTCCGCAATTTGGCTGCATATGAAGCCGCCGGCCTCGGCGATGTTCGAAACGCCGGGGCCCGAGCGCGTCACGAGGTAACGCAATGCGACCCAGGCCTCCTGAAGCGCGCCGAAATCGTAGGTCACCGGCCGCGTGCACTTGTACAAGGTGCAGACGTCGAGATGGTCCTGCAGATTCGCCCCGACGCCGGGAAGATCGAGACGAACATTGATCCCGTGCTCGCTCAAGTGCGCCGCCGGTCCGATGCCGGAAAGCATGAGGAGCTGGGGCGACCCGATCGCGCCGGCTGATATCACGACCTCACGGGAGCACGGCGCATACTGCCGCTCGGTGCCGACGGCGTATTCGACGCCGACGACCTTCGATCCTTCGACGCGGCAACGGAGGCCACGCGCGTTCACAACAACATGCAGGTTGCTGCGGGCGGCGACCGGCGCAAGATAGGCTTGCGCCGCAGACCAGCGCCGGCTCGCCCGCTGCGTCACGTCGTAGAACCCGACGCCGGCCTGGATCGCTCCGTTGAAGTCTGCGTTGCGGCGATGGCCCGCGCTCACCGCTGCCTCGACGAACACCGCAGTCAGCGGATTGCGATACGCGAGTTCCGACACGCTGAGCGGTCCGTCACCGCCGTGATAGACGCTCGCTCCAGTGTGGTGCGCCTCCGCCTTGCGAAAGTACGGCAACACCGAAGAATAATTCCACCCGGTGTTGCCCGCTTGCGCCCAGGAGTCGTAGTCCTCGCGCTGCCCGCGCGTGTAGCACATGGCGTTGATCGAGCTCGAACCGCCGAGCACGCGGCCGCGCGGCCAGTAGAGGCGACGGCCGTCGAGCCGCGCTTGCGGCTCCGTGTAGTAGTCCCAGTCGATGCGCTTGTTCCCGACGAGCTTCGCGAGGCCCGCCGGCATGTGGATGAACGGACTGCGAGTCGCGACCGCCGGCTTCGAGAAGCAGCACTCGCGCGCCGTCGGCGCTCAGCCGATTCGCCAGCACGCAGCCGGCGGAACCGGCACCGACGATGATGAAGTCGTAGCCCGCGGTCACTCGGCCCCGCCCGCGACCGCGGCATCCTGTCTTTGCGCCACGCCCGCGGATGAAAACAACTGGCTCATGAATGCTTGCTCACGCTGCTCGATGCGCGTGATGAGCGCATCGCTATCCTCGAGCCGACGGAACGCATCGAAGCCTCGTTCGAGGAAGGACTGCAGCGTGCCGAAACCCGCCAGGGTGGCCGGCAGGTGCGCCATGCGCAGCAGCACCCCGATGCTCGGCCGGTGAACGACATGCTCGAGACCGCGTGCGATACCGATGATCAGCGCAATCTGCCGCTCGCGCGCCGGGCGGTCGCCGCAGGCACGGTACGCGCGCCGGTACTCCGCGGCCGACACTTCCGTCGCGCTCGATAATTGCCGGGCGACCCTGGTATCGAGATCGAGCGTCAGTGCCTGCAGCTCGGTGGCCAGCGCGAGCGTCTCGAGCGGGCCGGGAGGCAGCTTGCGGCCGAGAAGCCGTGCCGCGCGTTGGAATTCCCGATCCCGCGCCTCGAAGGTCTTCGGCCCATAGAGATCGCTCAGGAAGAAATCGATCGCGGGCCGGCAGCGCGGGTCCGCGGCGAGATCGAGATAGGTCGAAGCGAGCCGCTGCGCCTGGAACTTCCGCAGCCGCTCGAGCCGGGCCTTCAGATCGGGCGCGTCCGCGATCGACCGCTCGAGTTCCGCGAGCCTGCGAAGCCAGAGAACGATCGACGCATGCGCCCGCTCACGAATCACGCCGCGGCCCGGGTTTCCGTCACGAGTGCGCGCCGCAGCACCTTGCCGATATTGCTCTTCGGCAGGCTGTCCCGGAACTCGACGTACTTCGGCACCTTGTACGGAAGGAGGTTCTGCCTGCAGTACTCGATGACCTGGTCCGCTGTAAGCTGCGCCCCGGCGCGCGGCACGACGAACACCTTGACCGCCTGGCCCGTGCGCTCGTCGGCGACTCCGATCGCTGCACCCTCGGCGATGTCCGGATGCGTCTCGAGGACGGCGTCGATTTCGTTCGGGAACACCTTGAACCCGGACACGATGACCATGTCCTTGATGCGGTCGACGATGCGCAGGCGCCCCTTCTCGTCGATCACCGCGACGTCGCCCGTGCTCAGCCAGCCGTCCGCGGACACTGTCTTGGCCGTATCCTCCGGTCGCTTCCAGTAACCGACCATCACCTGCGGTCCACGAACGCAGAGCTCGCCGCGCTCGCCGATACCGACCTCATTGCCCTCCACGCGGATCGAGATATCGGTCGAGGGCACGGGCGTGCCGATCGTTCCGTCGTACTCGCTGTGCGGAGCGTTGCAGCTCACGACCGGTGAGGCCTCGGTCAGGCCGTAGCCTTCGAGCAACGGCCGCCCCGTCGCCTCGCGCCAGCGGCGTGCGACCTCCGGGTGCAGCGGCATTCCACCCGCCACCCCGAGTTTGAGCCGCGAGAAGTCGAGGCTCGTGAAACTCGCATGGTTCAGCATGCCCCGGTACAGCGTATTGACGCCGGTGATGATCGAGAACTGCCACTTGCGCATTTCCGCGAGCGTCGCCGGCAGGTCGCGCGGATTTGTGATCAGCACGTTGAGTCCGCCGTGCTTCATGAAGGTCAGGCAGTTACACGTGAGGCAGAAGATGTGATAGAGCGGCAACGGCGTGATCACGACGTCGCGCCCGTCGTCGATGATTCCAGACCAGAACGCCGAGACCTGCTCGAGATTGGCGACGAGATTTCCGTGCGACAGCATCGCGCCCTTCGGCACGCCGGTGGTTCCGCCCGTGTACTGCAGGAAAGCGATGTCCGTGGGCTTCAGAGCGGGCCCTCTGACTTCCGCTCCGCGCCCCTGCTCGAGCGCCTCGCGAAAGCCGATGGCGCCCTCGATGTGAAAATTCGGAACCATGTGCCGCAGGCGCCGGATCACGAAGTTCACCGCCGAGCGGCGCGGCTGCGGCAGCAGATCTCCGACCTCCGTCACGATGACCGTACGCACCGAGGATTCCGGCAGCACCTGCTCGAGGACATGTGCAAAGTTGGCGAGCACGACGACGGCCGCGGCGCCGGAGTCGGTCAGCTGATGTTTCAGTTCGCGTGCCGTGTACTGCGGGTTGGTGTTGACCACCACGAGTCCGGCGCGCAGCGCGCCGAAGAGCGCCACGGGATACTGGAGAAGGTTCGGCATCATCAGGGCGATGCGGTCGCCTGGCGCGAGGCCGCGCTGCTGCAGAAAGCCGGCAAACTCGCGCGACAGGCGATCGAGCTCGGCGAAGCTCAGCGTTCTTCCGAGATTGTGGAAGGACGGCCGGTCGGCGAACTTCCGCACACTCTCGTCGAACATCTCGACGAGGCTCGGAAAGCGGTCCACCTTCGCGTCCGCCGGAATGTTGGTTTCGTAGCTCGAAAGCCAGATCTTGTCCATGGCGCTTCCCCCTTTGCGGCGACACTAGTGCGCCGTCTTGACCGCGTCTATTGGCAATAATCCCTATGCGCCTGGTCGAGCGGCAGCACCGCGACACGCGTCGATCACGCACTCGACGGTCGCGCTGGCAGCGAGCAAACCGAAATGCCCGACCGCGGGAACGATCACGGCCTGCGCCCCCGGAAGCTGTGCGTTCCCTTGCGGTGCGACGATGTCGTCCGTGCGGCTTGACAATGCACACGATGTCGCTTCGTGGCCGCTCGTCCGCATTGAGATGCTGCGAGCCATGCGCTGCCCAACCTCATCTGCCGCGCCGCAGCGCCCAGGCCGAGCCGGGCCATCCAGGTTCCGCCATGCGGACAACCGATGGTGATCAGCGTGATGCTCCCTCGGGCGCCGTGTCCAGCTGCTGCAGCCAGCGTCTGGCGACGAGACCACCCATGCTATGCGTCACCAGCACAAGCGGCCGCCCGGGAGCGGCCGCACGCAGAGGCGAGACCCCCTCGTCCAAAGCCCGCGCCATGGTGTCGATGCTGCCCAGCACCGGGCGCAAGGTGACGGTGCAGATGTCCTTGAGCCCCGAGCGTCGCAGCCGTCGAATGAGAGGCCGCCACAGGCCCGCGTTGCAGAGCCACCCATGAACCATGACGATGATGGGGCCCTGCGCCGACGGCGCAAGGGCGCGTGATTGCACTCGCAGCGGCTCGAAAGTCATCGTCAGGTAGGCGCGTGCCATGACGGCCGTCTCGTGTGCCCAGAGCGTGACCCAGCCAAGCACACGGCTGACGGAGCCCGTGGCCTCGAGACCGCGATCCACGCGCGCCACGGCCATCAGAAATCCAACCAGAGCCGCCCGCCAGCCGATTGCCAGCGCAACGCACGCGCCGATCGACGCGCCGACTGGGCAGCCCCGCGCCAGCAGTGACTGAGCAAAAAGGCCGAGGGCGGCAAGTTCCGCGGTCAGCAGGATTGCGAGCCACGCTGCCAGCATGCCGTTATTGCCCGGCGGGCTTCACGTCGTACCGATGACCCTGCGCAAGCGTTCCAGCGTCCGATCCAGATCCTGCCAGACGTGCCGGCTCGCCCGCTTTTGCGCATTGAGGTCTGAAATCATGCTGCGGTGCCGGTCGCGCAGGACGTCGAGCCGAAGCTTGAAACCGTGGCGCGCAAGCAATTTCCGCAATCGCGGCGCCGCCTGGCGCAGGTCGGCGCGAGTGCGCTGGTACGCGTGCTCCGTCAGCCGCCGGCGATTCGCATAACCGAATACGTTCGTAGTGAACATCTGCACATCGCTCGGATCCGGTTCGAGCAACAAGATGTCCGCGGCTGGATACCGCTTCGGATAATCCGCCATGCCAACCTGCATGCGCGACTGGATCAGCGCACGGAAAGTCTGACTGAGCACCGTCGGCATGCCCTTCTCCGCGAGATCGATGCGTTCCCGGGCCGTGCGGCCGGCTGATGCGTTGAAGGCCACCAGTGGATTGATGCAAAGAACGAAGGTCGCGCCCTCATCGAGCGCGAGCGACGCATGCATGGTTCGCCGGAGCGCACCGTCGACATAGCGCTCGCCATCGATCGCGACCGGCCGGTAAAGTCCCGGCAACGCCGCACTCGCCTGCACCGCGCGCGAAATGGGCACGTTCTCATGGGGCGCCGCGCCGAACACCGTAGCCTCGCCCGTGTTCAGATTCGTGGCAACCACGTATAACCGGTGCCCAAGCCGCCGGAAATCGTTCGACCGTCCTTCCTGGCTGAAGAGCCCGCGCAGGAATCGCTCAAACGGCGCGTTGTCGAAGATCCCGGCGGGCAGCGCTGCCGAGACCGGCAACACAAGCTCCGTCAGACCGATGCTGAACGGATGGCGCAGGTACTGGGTGACACGATCCGCCAACAGGGCCGGCATTCGCGCCAATTGCTGCCCATACTCCTCCACGGCCGGCGAGAAGAGCGTAGCCGGCGTCAGCACATGCTCGCTCGACTCCGTCGTGATGAAGACACGCGTGAGCTCCATCGTGTCGAGGCGATTGGCGAGACCCGCCGCAATCACCGCGCCCGAACTCACGCCGACATACGAATCGAGCTGCGTCAGGTCCAGGCCTTCGATCGATTCGGCGAGCGCGTGCAACGCGCCGATCTCGTAGTAGGCTCCCAGTGGCCCGCCACCGGCGAGCGCCACACTCACCCGCCCCGCTCCGCGCGCCGGACGGCGCGCGGCCTCGATCAGCAACATGAACCAGCCACCGCGTCAGGCGATTTGCGCCGGTACCACGTGCGCCTTGCGGGCACCGCCGTTGCCGTGCGTCGCACGAGCTCCGCGGACGAACGCCGGTCTGCGCTGCGCTCTTGCGCTTCGCCGCGCAAGATCTTCGACTGCCGTGTTGAGCTCTTTGACCTTGCGCGTCAGCGCCACAATGTCGTCGGACGTCGGCATGCCGAGCTGGCGCATTGCCTTGTGCATGCGCACCTCGAACATCTTCCCGACCTGATCCCACGTGCCTGAAGCCTGGTCGCGTGCCGATTCGACACCCTTCTCGAATGTCCCGAATGCTTTGCGCAAACCTTTCATTGCATCCCTGGTGCCGCTCTGCGCCGACGTGCGGGCCCGCGCGACCGCGGAGGATCCCTCATCGACGAGTTCGTCGAACAGCTTTGGGCCGCGCTTCTGCGCCCGTGCCAGGGCGCCAATGCCCGCGAGCCATACATGCTGGCCCATTTCGAGCAAGTCGCCGCCCGGCTTTTGCGCACGCGATGCCGCGCGCCTCTTTCTGCCTTTCTTCGTTGCCATGAAATCACCTCATAAACCGATTGTGCTCCTGCGGATAGTCCCGATGACTTGCAGAAGCTGGTGCGTATGATCTTCCCAACGCAGAGCTGGCGCGATCCGTACTAACCGCAGGGAGCTTCGCCGATGAAGGCGCGTCGATGGGTCCCGTTCCCGCACGATGCCGCAGAGTACCGCTATGCCGGCCCTGCGCTCCTGCGCGCGTGGCCCCGGCTGCATCGCGGAGACTGCGAGCCGGCCCCTGCGGGCAAGCACCGAGCGGAACTCGAGGAAGCCTGGCGCGCCTTTCACGCCGGAGACTTCGGCACAGCAATCGAGGGTGGCGCTGCGCTGGGGGCTGAGGGCGCTGCGGTCGCCAACAAGGCGGCCGGCGTCTACGCGACCTACCTTGCACCGAACAACGCTGCGGCCACCAAGATCCTCGAAGAGGCTGTTGGCCGCGCCGAGGCAGCGATCGAAGCGCATCCTGACCGTGCAAACTCGTATTATTTTCACGCCTTTGTGCTAGGCCGCTACAGTCAGCGCATCTCGGTGGCCACCGCGCTCGCCACCGGCCTTGGCGGCAAGGTACAGCGCAGCCTCGGAAAGGCGCTTGAGCTCGAACACAAGCACGCGGACGCCCACATCGCGCTCGGCGTCTTCCATGCGGAGGTCGTCGCGAAGGTTGGCGCCCTCATTGCACGGCTGAGCTATGGGGCAACCGCAGACGCGGCCGTGCGGGAATTCAAGGCCGCGATCCGGCTGCACCCGCAATCGCCGGTCGCCAGGCTCGAATATGCGCACTGCCTGAAACTGCTCTACGGCGCCGATAAGGCCGATGAGGTCTCGAAACTCCTGAATGCCGCGATCCAGTGCGAGCCGCAGGAGGCGATGGACCAGCTCGACATCGAGGCGGCGCGCAAGATTCTCAGCCGCTGAACGTGCGGCGCGCGATCAGTTCGCCGCAGGCAGCTTTGCCGAGGCGAGGCTGCGCACCTGCCGCTCGAACTCGTCCGCGACCCGTTGCGGCTCCGCGATCAGGTTACGGTCGGCGATCAATCCGAAATGGATCCGGTCGTTGTAGGTGAGCACCGACACACCGATGCCAAGATTCCCGGACTGCGGCACCCAGAACAGCACTTCCTCGATCGGGACCCCACAGAGCTTCATCGGTGCGCGCGGACCCGGGAGATTCGACATGACGAGGGTCGCCTTGTTGCTGAGCAGATCGACCGCGGGCTCCTGCAGTGTCTTCGGGCCGAGGCCGAGAATCGCGAGCAGCACCATGGACATGAGCGGCTGGGGCGACTGCCGGAGCGCCTGCATCTGCGCATGCACGGCGTAGATGCGATCGCGTGGGTTCGCAATTCCGATCGGCAATGTCATGAACACGAGACCGAACTCATTGCCAAGACCCAGGGGCTCCCCCGGCGGGCGCAGATTGACGGGCACCAAGGCCCGCACGGACATGCCAGAGACATCGGCGCCAGCGTCGCACAGGTACTTGCCGAACGCGCCGGCGACCGCCGCGGTCAGTACATCATTGATCGTGCAGTCGAGCGCATGCGCCGCCGAACGCGCGATCTCGAGCGGCAGGGGCCGGCACCACGCAACCCGCTTGTGCGTGGAGAGCTTGCCGCGCAATGGAGTCGGCGGATCGTCCGCGAGCAGCGCCACGCGTGCGAACTCCGCTGCGATCCCTACTCCCTGACGCGCTGTGTCGCCTAGCTCACCGGGATGCAGCGCGAGATGCAGCCCGCGCCCGGCGAGATCCGAACCCTCCTGCAGAGCGCGGCTGACCACTGCTGGCGTCAGCAGCTCGAGCCAGGATTGCGCAGGCGTCGGCGACGGTTCCGCGGCCGCCGCACTCGAGGCGTCCGGGTCGTGCACCGGGTCGGCGAGCGACAGGAGCACGCGCATCAGCGCGATGCCGTCGGCATAGCAGTGGTGGATCCGCACGATCAGCGCGCAACCCGTTCCGACTCCTTCGATGAGATCGAATTGCCAGCGCGGATAGCGTGGATCGAGTGCTCGGCCGAGGAGGCGGGCGACGAGTTCCGCCAGCGCGCGCTCGCCGCCCGGTGGGGGCAGCGGCCTGCGCCGAACGTGGCGCGAAAGGCGAAAGTGCGGGTCTTCTTCCCACGCGACGCCCGTGATGCTCTCGACCGGGCGCATGCGCAACCGCTGAAACGCGAGAAAACGCTCTTCGACGATCACCTTGAGGCGCTCGAAGGGAAGGCGGCGACGAAATCGCATCAAGCCGACGATCGTCATGGGGTTGGTCGGCCGATCCATGTGGAGCCACGCGGTATCCACGCTCGACATCGATTCGCGTCGTGCGCCCATGCGGCTATTTAGAGCGCATACCCCGCGGCGCTGAATAGGCACTTGTCCCGATGCGCCTCAGGTCCGCGACCGCGTTTAATTGCGGCCAAAGTCGCCGCAGCGAACAGGCTGGCATGAGCTATTTCATCACCGGAGGCACCGGTTTCATCGGGCGCCGCCTCATCGAACGACTGGCTGCGCACGGCGAGCCGGTCTACGTGCTGGTGCGCCCTGTGTCGCTCGAAAAGTTCGCGGAGCTCAAGCGTGCCTGGGGCGATGCGAAGGGGCTCATCATCGCCATCCCGGGCGATCTCGCCGAACCGGGCCTCGGCGTTTCCGCGACAGACCGGGAGCGACTCAAGGGGCGCATCGAGCATTTCTTCCACCTCGGCGCCGTTTACGATCTGTCCGCCGGCGCCGAGCAACTCGATGTGGCGAATATCCTCGGGACCGACCACGCGCTCGAACTCGCAGCCGGGATCGAAGCGCGGCATTTTCACCTGGTGAGCTCAATCGCCTCGGCGGGAACCTATCCGGGTGTTTTCAGCGAAGACATGTTTGACGAGGCCGAGGGACTCGACAATTCCTACTTTCGCACCAAGCACGAATCCGAAGGGCTGGTGCGCCGCTCGAGCAAGGTGCCGTGGCGCATCTATCGCCCGGGGATGGTGGTCGGGGACTCCCGCACGGGAGAGATGGACAAGGTCGACGGCCCCTACTACCTCTTCAAGCTGATCCAGAAGATGCGCCGCACGGTGCCGAGCTGGTTTCCCATGATCGGGCTCGACGGTGGCTACGTGAACCTGGTGCCGGTCGACTACGTGGTCGCCGCGCTCGATCATCTCGCGCACCTGCCGGATCTCGACGGGCGCTGCTTTCACCTGGTCGACCCGAAGTCCCGCCACGTGGGCGATGTGCTCAACCTCTTTGCGAGAGCCGCGCATGCCCCGACCAGCAGCGTGCGTCTTGACCTGCGCCTCCTTGACCATCTGCCACCTGCCATCCGGCTGGGGTTCGGCGCGATCGGTCCCGTGAAGCGGGTCTTCGAGCAGATCCTGGGTGATCTCGGAATCCCGCGTTCGCTGTTTGATCTGCTTGCTTATCCGACGCAATTCGACAACAGCGGTGCAAGCGCGCTCCTGGAGCCGGCGGGCATCCGCGTGCCGCCGCTCGAGGACTATGCCTGGCGCCTCTGGGACTATTGGGAGCGCCATCTCGATCCGGATCTTGCCATCGACCGCAGTCTGAGCGGCGCTGTCAAGGGCAAGGTGGTCGTGATCACCGGCGGCTCTTCCGGCATCGGCCGGGCAACCGCACGCGCGCTCGCTGTCGCGGGTGCGCACGTCGTGATCGCGGCGCGTGACTCGACGAAGCTCGACGAGACGCGCGCCGAGATCGAAGCGCTCGGCGGGAAAATCTTCACCTATCAGTGCGATCTCACGGACTTCGAAGCCTCGGACGCCTTTGCCGAGCGCGTACTCAAGGAGCACCGCGTCGTCGATATTCTCATCAACAATGCGGGCCACTCGATCCGGCGCTCGCTCGAAATCTCCTATGACCGATTCCACGATTTCGAGCGGCTGATGCAGGTCAACTACCTGGCGGCCGTGCGCCTTACGCTCGCCCTGCTCCCGTCGATGGTCAAGCGCAGGAGCGGCCAGGTGATCAGCATCTCCTCGATCGGGGTCCTCGCGAATGCGCCGCGGTTCTCGGCCTACATCGCCTCGAAGGCCGCGCTCGAGGCTTTTTCACGCAGTGCGGGCGCGGAGGTCTGCAACCAGGGCGTGCAGTTCACGATCGTGAATTTTCCGCTGGTGCGCACGCGCATGATCGCGCCCACGCAGATGTACGATCACGTGGATACCCTGTCGCCGGAAGAAGCGGCGCAGATGGTGATCGAGGCCATCATTCATCGCCCGGTCCGGGTGGCGACCCCGCTCGGGATCTTCGCGCAGATCCTGCATCTTATTGCGCCAAAGATTTCGCAGCTCATCATGAACACCGGCTACCAGATGTTTCCCGATTCGGCCGCCGCCCGCGGCTTGAGCGAGTCCGACGTGAAGCCGGCGCCGGAGAGCATGGCGCTCGCATCGCTCCTCCGGGGCCTGCACTGGTGAGTCGCGCGCCGTGACGAGTTCGCTCGAGGGGCTGCTTGCGCTGCAACGCGCGGCGTTTCTCAAGGAGCCGTTCCCGCCGCTTGATGTGCGGCTCGACCGTCTTGCGCGCCTGGAGAGGATGACTGCCGCTCACTCGAAGTCGATCGCCAGAGCAGCCGCGGCCGACTTCGGCCACCGTGCCGCGGCCGACACCCTGCTGGGCGATACGCTCTCCACGATAGCGGCCATCCGCCACATGCGCCGAAACTTGCGAGGATGGATGCGCGGGCGGCGCATGCCAACGCCGCTGTACCTGCGCCCCGGCCGCAGCCGCATCATCCGGCAACCGCTCGGCGTCGTCGGCGTCATCAGTCCCTGGAACTATCCATACCAGCTCGCCGTCGTGCCGGCGGCCGCGGCCGTTGCGGCCGGAAATCGTGTTCTCATCAAGCCGAGCGAAGTCAGCGCACGCACGAGCGAGCTGCTGCGGGATCTCGTCGCAGCCAGCTTCCCGAACGATGAGATGGCCGTCGTGCTGGGAGACGCTTCGGTCGCGCGCGAGTTCTCAGCCCTCAGATTCGATCATCTGCTCTTCACCGGTTCGACGGCCGTCGGCCGCGAGGTCGCAGTCGCGGCAGCGCGCAACCTCACGCCGGTGACGCTCGAGCTCGGCGGCAAGTCGCCAGCCATCTTCGACACGGGGGTGAACTTCGACGACTACGCGGTGCGTCTCGCATTCGGCAAGCTCTTCAATGGCGGTCAGACCTGCGTCGCGCCGGACTATGCGCTGATCCCGGCGGGCTCGACCGACCAGTTCGTGGCGTCGATGCAGCGTGCGGTTCTCAAGCTCTATCCCGCTCTCAAAACGAATCCCGACTACACGGCGATCGTGAGCGACCGGCATCTCAAGCGCTTGTCCGCCCTCGTGGCCGACGCCCGGGAGCGCGGCGCGACGGTCGTTACCATCAATCCGGCAAACGAGATTCTGCCGGGACCGGAACGCAAGTTCCCGCCGACGCTTGTTCTCAACGCCGACTCATCGATGGCGGTCATGCGCGAGGAAATCTTTGGCCCGATTCTGCCGGTCGTCACTTACGAGCGGCTCGATGAACTGATCGCGCGGCTCGGCATCGAGGAGCGCCCGCTGGCGCTCTATTGGTTTGGGCACGATCGACGGCGGCGCGAGCGCGTACTCGAGGCAACCGCAGCCGGCGGCGTGACCGTGAACGACAGCATGTGGCATTTCGCCGCCGAGACGCTGCCCTTTGGCGGAATCGGCGCGAGCGGCATGGGCGCCTATCACGGCGAGCGCGGCTTTCTGACATTCACGCACGAGAAGGCGGTATTCCAGCAGTCGCGATTCACGGCGGCCGGCTGGCTCTACCCGCCGTACGGGCGGCGTTTCGACGTGATCGCCCGCGTCCTGCGGCGGATCATGTGACGAGGCCGGTCCCGGGCGCCTGCCGGGGATCCTGCGCGAGACCAAAACCCAGCGTGTCACGGGAGCCCTCCGTGGGACGTGGGCCGCCAATATCGCGCGCACGCCGCGCCTCCGCAAGAACAGGCTTTTCGGCAGAGAGTGTCATCATTGAAATTGCTGCGCGAAGACGGCCAGGCGCCAACTTCCATGCGGTCTGCGCAGTGTCGTAGAGTACCGATCAGAATGAAACGACCGCTCGACGCGCGCCGGGAACAGATGTTCCCGATGCTCACGCCCGCACAGATCGACCGCCTCAGGACTTACGGCAAGGTCGTACCGATCCGCGCGTCCGAAGTTCTGGCGGAACCCGGCGATCGGTACCCCGGCATTCTCGTCGTGCTCTCCGGTTCGCTCGAGATCGTGCTGGTGGGCATCGCGGGCGAAGAACTCGTGACGCTGCATACCGCAGGACAGTTCAGCGGTGAAATGAGTTCGCTCCGTGGAGCCGGCAGTGTCGTGCGCATGCGGGTGCGTGACAGCGGCGAGGTCATCGCCATCGATCATGCGGGCGTGCGCAAGCTGGTGCAAGCAGACTCGGAGCTGAGCGAGCTCTTCATGCGAGCGTTCATCCTGCGACGCATGGGACTCGTCGCGGCCGAACTGAGCGATGTCATTCTCATCGGTTCGCAACATTCCGCGGGTACCTTGAGGGCCCGGGAGTTCCTCGGCCGCAATTCCCTTCCCTACGTGAGCATCGATGTCGAACACGACCCCGATGCGGCAGAACTCCTCGAGCGCTTCCACATCGGAATCGACGAGATCCCGGTAGTCGTCTGCCGGGGAGAGCAGGTTCTCAAGAATCCCAGCAACGAGGAGCTCGCCGACTGTCTGCACATGAATGTGCCGAGCGACGAAGCGCTTGTTCGCGACCTCATTGTCATCGGCGCGGGCCCGGCCGGTCTTGCGGCTGCGGTCTACGCCGCCTCCGAAGGCCTCAATGTGCTGGTTCTGGAAACCCTGGGACCCGGCGGACAGGCGGGGTCGAGTTCCAAGATTGAAAACTATCTCGGGTTTCCGACTGGCATTTCGGGGCAGGCCCTTGCCGGCCGGGCATTGGTCCAGGCGCAGAAATTCGGCGCGACGGTCATGGTTGCCGGCACGTCGCTGCGCATGCGGTGCGAGCCCAAGCCCTACGCGATCGAGCTTTCCGGCGGTCGTACGGTTCGCGCTCGATCCGTCATCATTGCGACCGGCGCGCGCTACCGCTCGCTCGCGATCGAGAATCTTTCGCGATTTCTCGGCGTTGGCATCTACTACGCAGCGACGCACCTCGAAGCGCAACTCTGCAGGGACGAGGAAGTCATCGTCGTTGGCGGAGGCAACTCCGCCGGCCAGGCCGCCGTATTTCTCGCGGGCACCTGCCGCACGGTCCATTTGCTGGTGCGCGCCTCGGGTCTTGCCGATTCGATGTCCCGATACCTGATCGATCGCATTGAGCGGAGCGCTAACATCACGTTCCGGCCGCACACGGAAATTACAGCGCTCGAGGGAACGGAGCGGCTCGAGCGAGTGACGTGGCGCACTGGCGCAAAAGGCGAAGTCGAGACTCGCGATATCGGCCACGCATTTGTGATGACCGGCGCCGAGCCCAACACGGACTGGCTGAACGATTGTGTCGCGCTCGACGACCGTGGATTTGTCGTGACCGGAGCGGCGTTGCGAAATGAAGATCTGGAAGCGAGCGGCTGGGCACTACCGAGGCGACCACACTTGCTGGAAACCAATCGTCCGGGAGTATTCGCTGCCGGAGACGTGCGCTCAGGAAGTGTCAAACGCGTTGCGGCGGCGGTTGGCGAAGGCTCTGCCTGCGTGCAATTCGTTCACGAATTCAACCGCACGTGATGTTCGGAGGATTGGTTTTCACGATGTCTTTGTTGAACAGGTCGATCGCGATTTCGCCGGCCGACTTGCCGAGCACGCTCGCGTCGGCGCCCGCTGAGGCTCGAAACGAGAACGTCGTCTTGTCGCAGGGAATGAGGTTGATCGGCCCGGACGCCAGGAATGAGCCAATGAGTATGACCTGAACGTTGGCGGCGCCCTCCGTCTTGATCGACTCCTCAACGTCGCCGAGTGCTGCCGCTGCGACGTCACCAAGGAAAGTCTTCTTGAACGCGTCCGCGAGCCCCGTCGGCAACAGGTTCTCGAGGGCGTCAACGATGCTGCTGGTCCCGAGCTTGAATTCGAGCCGCGGCATCGAGACGCCAACGACAACGCCAATCCCCGCCAGGGTGATACCTTTGGCGTCCAGAATTTCACCGCTTCCGTCCGCTCCCCCGTTCGCTTGGGTGCCGCTTTTTCCGCCACCGAAGCTGAAGCCGCTGAGATTGTCGTACGCCAGGTGGAATTTGGCCGTCGCAAGCTGGTGGTTCGCACCGAGACCGGGCGTGAACGTGATCGCCGAACCGATTTCCAATGTCAACGGCAATGCACCCAGGAAGAACGGAGCTTTCAAGATGGCCGGGAGCTTGACCTGCTTCTTGCCGAACCCTCCAGGAGCACCGGTCGTGGCAGCGCTGAACGACAGGTCCATCTCGCCGCTGAGGTTCTCGTTCTGCATCTGCATCTCGGTGACCGAGCTCTGTGCAATGGCGATCGAGGCGAGCGTATTGAAATCCGGTATGTAGCCCGATGCATCCATCGAAACTTCGATTCCGTTGACGCTCTTTTTCATCTTCAAGCCGAGATTCATGCGTCCCGGACCCGGCATGGCCGTAAATTCATAGTCCCAGCCATTCTTTTTGCCCGACAGACTACGGCTCGTGGCGGCTTCCGCTGTTGGGATGAACGCGAGCAAACCGCCGCCATCCGTGTCATCGCCGTTCTCGCGCGCCATCGTTTTCATGTCAGCGAAGTGAACGGGAATGTTCCACTTGATGACGCCGTCCGCGATGGCATCGGTCAGGGTCGCAGGCTCGGTCAGCACCGCCAGATGACCGCCCTCGCGCTTGACATCGCGTACGCGGCGCAGTGCGATTCGTTCGAGCAGGAGTACCTTGCCGGGTGCGACGGCTCCCAACGCCGGTTCCGCGTCGTCGAACACGAGTACGCTTTCGTCCGAGCTGATGCTCTGCAGCGATTTCAGTGCCGTTGCCCGATCGATCACAACCGTGTTCGGGGTATAGGTAACCTTGTAGACGTTGCCGGGTCGGCCGGTCAGATCCTGCGCAGCTCCGGCGGTAGCCCCGGCGACTGAGGACTGCGATTGCTGCTTGGAGCTGCAGGCTGCAGCGAGGAGCGCGGCAAGCGTGAAGGCGGACAGGCTTTTGATTTTGAGTGCCATCTCTTCGACGGAGGCTACACCGCTCCCGCGATAAAGCGCAAAATGATCTCGCGAGACACGTCCATCCTGCCGCACCGGTGAACGGCGATGCCACCGACTGGCGAGACTGCGAGATACCCGTTCGGCCTGCTGCTCCTGGCCTTCATGGGTTGGAACAGTCCATGCCAGGCGCAGTCCCCGCCCTTGCGCATGGAGCCAGGGCTCATCAGCGTGAGCGCTATCCACGACACCGTTCAAGACAAGGACTACGAGCAGGTTACGCAGGTCTTAGCCGTCGACGCGGCAGGCACGCGCTTCCTGCACTCCTGGACGATTCCGGATGCGTCCGCGCCCGATGGGGTGCGCCAAATGACGCACGAGGAGCTGAGTCGTGCACAGGATCAGCAAAGCGCGCGACGCATGCTGCTGTGGTACATAAAAGGTGATCCGGAAACGATGCCTGGCACCACCAGTGCGACCCCGTCCGAAGCAGTGTTCGATGAAATCAAGACTCAAGGCAAAGCCGACGTGGTCATCGGTTCCATGAGCGAGAGCGACGGCGGTCCTCTCGGCGGCCTTTTGGCGGGGCGGAAGTATTTTCGGGGCAGTCTCCGGTTATTGGGCCATCAGCAGGTCGCGTGTCCTGGTCGACGGCATCCCGACCATGCTCGACGCAGTGCACGTCGGCGGCCAGGTTTCGGTTGGCGGTGACAGTGCCAACGCAGAATTCCTGTGGCTCGATCGACGCGACCTGCGGTGGGCGCTATCGCAGACATTTCAAAAATCCACGGTGCACCTCGTGCGAATCGATCGCCCGCATAACAATCGCCTGCAGGACGAGCTTTCCAGCAAGAGCTGCCGCAGCGAAGTGCCCGGTGTGTACTTCATGACCGATAGTGCGCAGCTTTTGCCTCCATCGCGTCCGGCCATCGAGGCGATCGCAGCCACGCTCAAGTCACAGCCGTCCTGGACGGTGACCATCGAGGGGCACACCGACAGCATGGGTAGCGATGCGCACAACCTCACACTGTCGAAGCGCCGCGCCGAATCGCTGAAGCAGGAGCTGGTCGACCACTACGGAATCCCCGCCGCAAGACTCAGTACCGCAGGTTATGGCCGCACGCGTCCCGTTGACACCAACGAAACTCTGGAGGGACGCGCGCACAATCGGCGCGTGGAGCTGGCGCGCCGCTGTTGACGTAAAAGGAATGGAGAATCCGATATGACCGATCTCATCCACGCCGATGTGCCGATTCGTGCGGTCGCGCTCACGCTCGCGAGCCTCCTCGCTTTGGCAGCCTGCGAAAAGAATGCGGGAACGCAGCAATCAACGACGACCGAAACCGCCGCAGAGAAGGTGCCCTCAGCGCAGCGCACCGAATCAGCGGATCCCTGCTCATTGCTCGAACGCGCGGAGGTGGAAGCGGCGATGGGCCCATTGGCCGGGGCACCCTATCGGGGCGATGACGAAGGAGCGGCCAAACTGGATGGCACCGCCTGCCTCTACCAGACGGCCGACTACCGCACATTGATCGTCGAACCGACCTGGCGGGACGGCGCCACGGTGCTCGCGGCGGTTTCCATGACGGGCCGCATCTTCAGTGATGCCAAAGGCGATGCGAAGGACGTCACGAAGAGCATCTTGCCTGGCGGGCTGCAAATGGAGGGCGAGTGGGACGAAGCACAAAGTCAGGGGTGCTGCCGCATCTGGGCTTTGCGCGGCGATTCTCTCATCGCGATCAACTACGAAAGCTGGAAGAACGACACGCCCGCCGCGGTGGGCGTGCTGAACAAAGCGTTGCTGCGGCTCGACAAACCACTGTCGAGCGACGGCAACGCCGGCGTGGCGGCAGCACTCGAGCGCGAGAAGGCGCGGCCGAAACCGGTGCCTGCCTGCACGCTGGTATCGAAAGCCGAGGCTGAAGCGATTGTCGGACCGCTGTTGGCGGAGCCGAAGAGCAGCGTCGACGGCAAGAGCTGCACGTATCGTTTCAATATCGCGGCGTCAAAGACTGGTCCGATGGCGGAAGCGCCCCAGATGTTGAAGGACTTGATGTCGACCGTAGGGGGTGCCAAAGGCGGCTTTGCCGCCGGCCCCCTCGATGCGGAACTCACGGTCGCCTGGAGCGGCGGCTTCAAGCAGCTGGCCAGCAACCTGATGGTCAGCGGTGGGATGCAAAGCCAGATGAATTCGCCCGGCGTCGAAGCACCACCGCCCCTCGCCCCCGATGAGGGCGGCTGGTCTGAAGCGAATCAAACCTCGCTGGCATTCGTCGCCGTGAAAAAGGACGTTGCCATCACTGTCCCCACCGCATTGCTGCCCGCCGAAGCTGTGAAGACGCTGCGCCGGCTGGCCGCCAAGGCGCTCGAGAAGATCTGATCGGCACGCTACTGCTTGTCCCAGTACTCCGTGGCGTCTTTCGCCGGCTGTCCCGCCCAGCTGGCAGTGTGGTTCTCAACCTTGAGGACCTTGCCATCGCCGGAGACTTCCAGTTTTGAGGTGCCAAATTCCTTGCCCTGCATCTTGACCACGGTAAATGTGTGGGAGTCATCGATGCGCTTGACAGCCATCGTCTCGTCGGTGGGTTTCCCGTCGACCAGGACCGCCGCTTCCTTGCCGTCAAGCATGGTCACGACCGTCATCACGTATTGATTCATCGGCTTGCCGTCGGCGCCCATGATCCGATAGGTGATTTTGACTCCTGGCCCCGCCGACTCGACGATCATCATCATCGGCGCCCGGGTTTCGCCCCTCTTGATCCAAGTCCCGGTGGGAATCGGTTCCCCGGCACTTGCGCCGACAGCGACGAGGCACAAGGCGATGGCAAAGCGTTTCATCGTATTACTCCCGACGTTGGGCCCGACCACTCAAAGGGAATGTGCTTGCTGGACTTTCCATTCCCCTGCCAATTGATCCCCATGGCGTTGACTGTGGCCGTCTTCGTCTTGCCCCAGGTTGCCGTTTGCCCCGGACCGACCTCTGAGCCCGGCGGATTGAGTGTTTGCACCCGCTTGCCGGGTGGCGTCATAGGTCCCGTCAATGCCTCGGCGTGTGCCGTGATCTTGCCCGGCACTTCCGCTCGCCAGTAAGACAGATCGCTCGCGACCTCGAAGCTGATGGGTACGAGTTCCATCCCGATCGGGTCCGGCATGCCCCAGATGGCAAGCAAGTGAGCGGGGATACCGCCCGCCTGGCCGCTGAAGATTGCCTGCAGCGCTTGCTGCTGCCGTTCATTGGCGCGCACGTCCATGAAGAATCCCATTTTGGACTGGGTGGACTTCCCGCTCCAGAGATCACCCGTGAAACCGCCCACGAGCAGTTGATTGAGGCCGGCCAGCGGCACGTCGCCGAAGTGCCCTTCGCGAATGTGGTACGCCAAGACACCGAAGCATTGGTTCCCCGTCGGCCGTTGCGCGAATTCGCACGGGCACGGAATGTCGCAACTGCAGACGTCGAACCAATCTCCAGTCACGTGCCACTTTGGGATTTCGGCCATGGGTCGCCTCCTTGCATGAACATGATACGCCGGCCGTCATGGTAGCGGCGTACGACATATAAAGAGCGGCGGCATGCGATCGGGATCGTGAAGGCGCACGGCTAATTCGGATCGAGGAAGAGGAGCTTGACCGAGCCCGGCGTAACGGAAAACCGATGCCGGTAGTCCTTCGGGTCGGCGGCCTCGTTGATCTTGATGTCGGCCGCGACGAGATAGACCCGGCCTGACTTCGGAATCGACGGTCATCGTGCGCGCGCCCAGCATCGTCGGGACATTGCCGAGCACCACGAAGGAATTCGGCCCCTTCTCGCCGATGACCGTCAACGTTCCATCGCCATTCGAGCTGAAAGCGCGCCGCCGGCTCGAATCGAAGGCCGCGCCATCGGTACGCGCGCCGATCGGGAGCGATGCGATCTGCTTGCCGCTCTCGGCATCGACGACGACCATGACATTGTTCTCGCAGCTCGAGAACACGCGGCGGGACTTCGTGTCGATGGCGATGCCGTGCGGACTGGTGCAGGAAGGAATGGGCCAGCGCGCATCGATTTGATTAGCCCGGGTGTCGATGCGCAGGATCTCCTGCTTTTCTTCACCGTTGACGTAGACCTTGCCTGCGCCGTCGGCGGCGCCGATTTCGAGCTTGCCGCCGCCGTCTATCGTTGCAATCGCCGTATCCGTCTTCGGGTCGATGACAGTGATCTTGCCCGGATCGGAATCGACCACGAAGACATGGCCGCTCACGGGATCGAAGACAATTGCGTCGGCGTCCGCGTCCGCCTGGATGGAGTTGAGCGGCTTCAGTGTCTTGAGGTCGAATGAACCCGCCATTCCCGCATGCCCGTCGTCCGTGTAGCCGCGCTTGAATGCCGGAACGATCACGACGCCGTGGGTGCCGCCGGAATAGCCTTCGACGTTACCGATGAGTTCGCCGCTGTGCCCATCGACAACTGTCACGCGATCGCCATGGGCAATATAGACCCGGTGCGAATGGGCATCGAAGGTCAGCAGATCCCAGCGATCGGGTGCACCGATCGGAATGATCTTGGTGACCGTGTACAGCGGCTTTGCCTCTGCGCTGGCAGTGAGACCGGCGATGATGAGGGCACCGCACAGGGCTCCGTGCGGGAAGAGACGTTTCGACATGGCGGTACCTCGCGAAATCGTCAGAACGTCCAAAGTATCGACGCGTACCAGGAATACCGACCGGTCTCCGCGGCGTTTTGCAGGCCGGGGCCAGCATAAGCCAGCAGATGAAAGTTATCGTTAAGGTCGTAGAGCAGGCCGGCGCCAATGGCGGTCGAGGCGTGGCCGCCGCGGGTATCCGGTGTTTGATGGACGATTTCCGCGCCCAACTTGAGATTCCGAGCGACCGCACGCGTCAACGCCCAGCCGGCCAGGCAATAGTTCTGTGAGTCGCCGCTGCGGCCGATCACGCAGCCACCGCCGCCGAAGGTCGACCAACTGCCCCAGTCCTTTCCGAGCCACACCGGCAGCAGCAGCGAGACGTGTTTCTCGCCCACCTGCGATGAAACGCTCGGCAGAAAGAGACGGGGAAAGAAAGCAACGTCCCAGCCGGCATCGGCCTGATGCAGAAACCGGTACTTGGCTGCAAGCTCGATGTTGCCGAGCCCGGACAACGAACTTGCGCCGCTCGGATTTTCGTACTCGACTGGAAATACCGCCGTCAGCTGCAGGTCCGGCGTTGCGCCGTAGTTGAAGTCGATGCCGAACGCACCGCTCGAACCGTCGCGTGCGTTCGTGCCATTGGCGAAAAGATAGATTTCATAGTGTCCGAAATCAGTCGGCTCGGGATCATCGGAAACATAGGGAGGCCCTGCTGCCGCAATTCCGGAAAGGGCTGTAAATGCCAGCAGCAAGATGAGGCGGTAAATCATCAGCGAGCGTCTTTGCCGAATGGTTCGCATGCGTCAGCGAAGATACCAAGTGTTTGAAACGTCGTCACAAAGCTAAAATGACGCCCATGCTCATCAGCTTCGACAACGATCGAGCGTCCGACTCGCCCTTCATCGAGCGGGTCTGGAGTTCCCATAGTGAGCGCGCCGGCATGTTCCTGTCAGTCGCGTGCGTTCACTGGGAGATGGTCATCACCCGTCTTGATGGCAGCTCCATCGTCACGCTGCGCGGTCCCGAAACTCAACCGAGCAAATGGCTTTGTCCGGCCAATGGTGAGTGGCTGGGTGTACGGTTCAAGGCGGGCACCTTCATGCCGCAGCTGCCCGTCCATGGGTTGATGGATAGTCCGGGTATGAATCTGCCGCAGCTATCGAAGCGAACCTTTCTGCTCGATGGCAGGAAATGGGAATTCCCCAGTTTCGAGACTGCGGAAACTTTCGTGTCGCGACTTGTGAGCAAGGGGCTCGTCGCTCGCGATCCAGAAGTAACCGCGGCGCTTGAGGGCGAGCCGACGGCTCTCTCCACCCGTTCAGCGCAACGACGCTTTCGCCAGGTCACCGGAATGACACACACCCAGCTGCGCCAGATTGAACGCGCGCGCTTTGCGGTGAGCTTGCTCAAGGAGGGCGTGCCGATCGCCGACGTTGTCTGGCGCTGCGGCTTCTATGACCACGCACATCTCGCGCGTTCACTGCAACGATGGATCGGCCTCGCGCCTACGCAGGTGATCAGGGGCGATACCCAGCTGTCGTTCTTGTACAAGACCGACGGATTCCCACTCGGCTAGATTCGCTCCGCACTTGAACAGGGCGACTCGCCAGGAGATTCGATTGGTGGAAACGAAGTTGCGGTTTCGCATCGGCTGGGCCCTTTCCGGATTGGCGATCCTCTTCCTCCTGATGGATGCGACCATGAAGCTATTGGCTCTGCCTGTCGTTCTCGAAGCCGGCGCGCAACTGGGCCTCGGCGGTGCCGACATGGCACGTGGGCTCGGCGCGCTATTGCTGGTCTGCACGGTTCTTTATGCCCTCCCCCGCACGGCGGTACTGGGTGCAATCCTGCTGACGGGATTTCTCGGCGGCGCGATTGCCACGCACCTGCGGATGGGGAGTCCACTCTTTTCCCACTTGCTGTTCGGAGTTTATGTCGGCGTGATCGTGTGGGCAGGGCTCTACCTGCGCGACGTGAGACTGCGGGGGTTCGTTCTGTGACATTCCAGGCGTATCTCGACAACATCGAGGTCAAGACGGGCAAGAGCCCTGCCGACTTCAGGAAGCTGGCGATGAAGAAAGGCTACTTGAGCAGCGGCAAACTGCGCACCGACATCAAAGTCGGGGAAGTCGTGGCATGGCTCAAGCAGGATTTTCAGCTGGGGCACGGGCACGCGACGGCGATCGTCGCGCTCCTCAAAGGCAAGAGGAGCTAGCCATCCTTATTGAGTGATCTCAGGCTCCACGAGCTTCGCCAGGTTTCGCAACGATTCCTGCCAGCCCAGGTAACAGGCTTCGACCGGAATCAGGTCCGGTATGCCTTCCTGCACGATGTTGACTTCCGTGCCGACCGACACTTTCTTCAGCGTCACTGTCACCTGCATTTCGCCGGGCAGGTTCGGATCGTCGAACTTGTCCGTGTAGCGTATGCGCTCATTGGGGATCAATTCGACATACTGGCCACCGAATGAGTGGCCGTTGCCCGTGGTGAAATTCCGAAAGGACATCCGGAAGCTGCCACCGACTTTCGGCTCCAGGTGATGCACGGTGCAGGTGAAGCCATTCGGCGGGATCCATTTGGCCAGCGCGTCCGGCTCGACGAAAGCGCGATAGATTTTTTCGGGCTTGGTGGGCAGGACTCTGTGTAGGCGGACGGTGTTGGGCATGGTCTGTTCTCCCTTCAAGCGCCAGGAATCGGCATCACGGGCATGATTTCGATCGAGTCGCCCGGGAAGATGGTGAAGTGCGGATGTTTATCGAAGAGCTTCGCGGCGGCTTCGTGAGAGTCGGCGCGCACGACCGTGAATGCGCCCATGGAATTGCTCGTATCCTCGATCCCCTTCTGCGAGACCTTCTTTGTCTTTCCCAAGGGTCCGCCGATTTCGACGATGACGGCCTGATGCTTCGCGACCCAGGCTTTCCAGGCCGCGATGCCTTCTTGCTCCTTTGCACGGCGTTCGTTTTCAGAAAGTGCATCCCAGGCCGCGCGTCGCGGGCTGGTCTTGCTGCCAAGGAATACGGCCAGATAGGTATTATTTGTGCTCATGACGTCTCCTCGCTCCTAAAGTGGTGGTGCACCCACGTGCTCAGTATGAGGACCGCCGCGGTCCTGCTGCAATCGGCGCTCCTCCTGTCTAAAGACGAACGAGACCTTCGGGTTCCGACATCGAATCGTTCTACAATCGCGCAAGTCACGACGGGCGGGATTCCCATGACGACTCGACTCCGTGCGGTGGGCCGACTTTTGCTCTGCGGCCTGACGGCGCTCGCGCTGCTGACCGCCTGCGGCGACAGCAAGCACCCAGAGAAAGTGCTCAATGTCTACAACTGGGCGGACTACATCGGTGAGTCGACGATCCAGGACTTCGAAAAGCGCACTGGCATCAAGGTCTCGTACGACACCTACGACTCCTACGATGTCCTCGGAACCAAGCTCATGACTGGGCACTCCGGTTATGACGTCGTGGTGCCGAGTGGGGCGATGACGAACCGACTGATTCGGGCCGGCGCCCTGCTCAAGCTTGACCGCTCGCGGCTCAAGAACCTGAGCAACATGGACCCGGAGATCATGCAGCATCGTGACCGCGAATGATCCGGGCAACGAATACGCCCTGCCCTATCTCTCTGGTACGACTGGCATCGGCTATAACCCGGACCTTGTTGAGAAGGTCCTGGGCACCCGCGACATCGACAGCTTGTCAGCGGTGTTCGACCCGGCGATCGCATCGAAGCTTGCGAAGTGCGGCATCACGATGCTCGACTCGACGGGGGACATGTTCGCCATCGCGCTCATTTACCTCGGGCGCAATCCGTACGGTGAAACTCCGGAAGACCTCGCCGCCGCCGAGTCAGCGCTAACCAAGGCGCGGCCCTATGTCCGCTACTTTCATTCCTCGAAATACGTGGACGACCTCGCGACGGGCGAGGTCTGCGTCTCCATCGGCTGGAGCGGCGGCATCGAGCAAGCGCGAGCCCGCGGCGTCGTGGCTGCAAAGCCGGTCCACGTCAATTACGTGATCCCGAAGGAAGGCGCGCCGCTCTGGATTGACATGATCGCTATCCCGGCCGATGCACCACACCCGCAGAACGCGCATGCCTTCCTCGATTACATCATGGAGCCGGAGGTGATCGCAGGCGTCACGAATGTCGTCGGACAGGCGAACGGCAACGCGGCTTCGCGGCCATTCGTCACCGAGACGCTGCGCAACGATCCGACGATTTATCCGACGCCAGAGGTCTACAGGAAACTCTACCTCGACAAGACACTTTCGCCGGCAACCGTTCGGGCGATCAACCGTGCCTGGACACGGATTCGGACTAGCGTGCACTGAGAGAGGCCGCTCTCGACCAGAAGCGGTCGTCTACAGCTCGCTATCAACCTTCGTGAAAAGCAGCTGACTCATCCAGCGCGCTTTGCGCGCGCTCGGCGTGAGCGGGCCGCCGACGTCGCGACCTCGCCGCCCGCTGGGCCCTGCTTCAATGCGACCGTACCCGGTATGTGCTGCTTGCCCCAACGCACAAACGCAAGCAACACGTCGCCGAGGGCGCTCCCCTTCGGCGTAAGCGTGTAGGCGTAACGCACCGGACGCTCCTGATAGGGAGTGCGCGTGACGATGCCGGCACTGACCAGTCGCTCAAGGCGATCCGCGAGAATGTTGGTCGGGATGCCCTCCCGCGACAGCGCGAGTTCGCCGTAGGTGCGCTTGCCGTGCAGCAAGTCGCGCACCACGAGCAGCGTCCATTTGTCGCCCAGGATTTCGAGCGAGTTCGCGACCGCACAGGCGGAACGCGGGAAACGCTTTGCGGCATTCATGTATCCGGTTCTCCACGCCTTGAAGGCGAGTAACTTGCAGAGTGCAAGTCAGTATGCTACGGTCGCCACTCACTTGCAAAATGCAAGTTACTAAACGGAGAGCGTCATGACAGCAATAGTCCTGCCCCAGCCTGCCGAATCCCAGCCCAGCGGGCGGGGCGGTGTTCGCCCCACCGTTGCGGTCGTAATGACCGTCTGGTTCCTGCTCGTCGTGGCACTCGGTGCCGCCGGCGCATTCGTCGGCCGTCCCGGGGCACCTCCCCTGGGCATTGCGATTGGAGTTACAGCGCCCCTGTTGCTCTTCTTCGCGTGGCTGCGGCTGTCGCAATCCTTCCGTGAGTTCGTGCTCTCGCTGGATCTACGGCTCATTGCGGGAATGCAGGCCTGGCGATTTGCCGGTCTGGGCTTCCTCGCCCTCTACGCACACAAGGTGCTGCCGGCTGTGTTCGCCCTGCCGGCTGGCCTTGGAGACATGGCCGTTGCGTTCGCCGCCCCATGGATGGTTCTTGCCTTGATGCGTCAGCCTGGCTTTGCCGCCCATGGCGCATTCATCCGCTGGAATGTCCTCGGGATATTGGATCTCGTCATCGCCGTCAGCATCGGAGCCGTGAGTGCCACCTTCACGACCGGCGCCCCCGGCGAGATCAGCACTGCACCGATGGCGACACTGCCGCTGCTGCTGATTCCGGCATTCCTCGTGCCGTTTTTCCTCATGTTGCACATAGCGGCGTTGATGCAGAGCCGGAAACTTATCCGCAGCCGAGCGTAGGGTCTCTCGAACATGGCGCGCCGATCGCGTCCAACCTCACTTCTGCGGAATGTCGGCTCAAGCTATTCTTGAGAACCTGAGCTGAAGGTTTTGTAGCATGGCAAAGCTCGTCTATGGAATGAACCAGTCGCTGGATGGCTACGTCGACCACCTTGCATTTGGTCCAAGTCCGACGCTCTTTCGTCACTTCATCGAGCAAGTGCGCGACTTGACGGGCAGTGTGTACGGTCGCCGCATCTACGAGGTCATGCGTTATTGGGACGAAGACCATCCGGAGTGGGACGCGGCGAAACACGACTTCGCGGCGGCGTGGCGAAAGCAACCGAAGTGGGTCGTGTCGCGCTCGTTGAAGTCGGTCGGGCCCAACGCCACACTTGTCGCAGATGACATCGAGGCGGTAATACGTGGGCTGAAGGCTCAGCTCGTTGGGGAGATTGACGTTGCCGGACCCGACTTGGCAGGAAGCCTGACCGACCTTGGTCTTATTGATGAGTATCGACTTTACGTCCACCCCATCGTGCTGGGTCGCGGCAAGCCATTCTTCGCCGGCCCGCGGCCGCCGCTCCGCCTTCTGACCAGCGATCTCATTGACGGGAGCGTGATTCGGTTGACGTACGTTCCCGCTTAGTCGCGTGCATCGCTTGGTAGCCTTGCCCGCGCAGCACTTGGCCGGGCAGCGCATTGGTCGAAACGCCGTCGGCGATGACCGGCACGCCATTGACGAGCACCCACTGCATGCCGACCGACAACTGCTTCGGCGCATCGAAGGTCGACTTGTCCGTGATCTGGTCCGGATCGAACACGACGATGTCGGCCCACATGCCGGCCTTGAGGACACCGCGATCATTCAGACGGAGACGTGAGGCAGGCAGGCTCGTGAATTTTCGAATGGCCTCTTCGAGACGCATGCGTCGTTCCTCGCGCACGTATTTGCGAAGCACGCGGGGGAAAGTCCCGTATGCGCGCGGATGCGGAAATTCTTTGCCGAGCAGACCCTCCGGCGAGGTGCCTTCACTGTCGGTGCAGAACGAGACCCACGGCTGAACGGCGGCGAGCGCAATGTCGGGCTCGCTCATCGCGAAGACCGCCACGTAGGTTTTCGCTTTGTCCTCAACAAGGATGTCGAACAGCGCGTCCTTGGGATCGACGCCACGCGCCTTGGCGATCTCGGCGAGGCTGCGACCTTGCAGGTCAACGAGCTTCGGATTCAGCACGGTCGTGATGAGGATCGCTTCGGGACCCGGCACCGACTGCCATTCGTTGTCCCAGTCGGTCGCCGGGATGTCCAGTTCCGCCTTGATGCGCGTGCGTACCGCGGGGTCCTGGAGCCGTTCGATCAGTTTCGCGGCGCCGCCGTCGTGCGCCCACGGGGGAATGAACGCCGACATGTCGTTGTACCAAGCCGGGTAAGCGTAAGTGTCGGCCGCGACATCCACGCCCGCGGCGCGGGCGCGCTCGATGCGCGCGACGATCTCCGGCATGAGGCCGAAGTTAGCGATGCCACCGGACTTCAGATGCCAGATCTCGACCGGGATATGCGCTTCACGACCGATGCGGATCGTCTCGTCGATCGAGGTCATGATTGCATCCTGCTCGGAGCGCATGTGCGTCGCATAAATTCCGCCGAACTGCCCTGCCGTACTCGCGAGCGCGATGAGTTCCTCGGTGCTGGCGTAGGGTGCTGGAGCGTATTCCAGTGCGCTCGACAGCCCGAGCGCGCCTTGACGCATCGCTGTAGCGACGATGGCCTGCATGCGCTTCAACTCGTCCGGACTCGCCGCGCGGTTGCCATAGCCGACGACCATCTCGCGTACCGTCGTTGCGCCAACGTAGGTGCCGATATTGATACCGACGCCCTGCTTCTCGAGTCGCGCGAAATATCCCGTGAAGTCGCTCCAGTCCTGCGCAATTTCATAGTGACGGAATTTCAACGCCGCTGCCTTGGCGATCTCGGCATTGACGGGCGCGACGGATTCGCCCTCGCCCGTGATCTCCGTCGTGATTCCCTGAAAGATCTTGGAAGGGACGTGTGGATTCACGAGCAGGGTGAGTTCGGACTGACCGAGCATGTCAATGAACCCCGGCGCAACAACGCCCCCGCGGCATCGATGCGCCGCTTCGCCGTCGCCTTGTCGAGCTGGCCGATCGCGGCGATGCGTCCCGCACGAATGCCGACGTCGGCCGCGAACCAGGGTGCGCCGGTGCCGTCGACGACTCGGCCGTGCTCGATGATGAGGTCATAGGTTGGTGACGCCTTATCCGCAGCGATCGACAGTGGGCCGGCACATATAAGGAATAGCCCAATGAGCACGGTAGCGTATCGTCTAGCGGCGGGCCCGCTTCGGTCATTCGGCATAGTCGTCTACTCCTCGGGGTACAACTCGACGCATGTTCACACAATGACCCTTGCATGTCGCCAATCCGCGTGCTACATACTGAACCATATGGTTCAGTATACCCAGGCCCATTTCACCGCCTCGTTCGCCGCGCTCTCGGACGTCACCCGACGCGGCGTTCTGGAGCAGCTCGGGCGCGCAGACGCTTCCATCACGGACCTTGCCGCGAAATTTGACATGACCCTCACTGGCATGAAGAAGCATGTCGGCATCCTGGAGCAGGCGGGGCTCGTCACCACCGAAAAGGTCGGGCGCGTGCGGACCTGCAAGCTCGGCGAGTGCCGACTGCAGGAAGAAGCGGCATGGATCGAGCGGTACCACCAGCTCTGGGCCGCACGCTTCGACGAACTGGACAAGGTAATCGAGCAAATGAATCGGAAGGAGAAGGCCCATGGACGCAAGAAAAGAAGGTGAGCGTACCGCCATCAAGAACGGCACAACGGTCGAACGGAAGTCCGAGCGTGAGCTGGTCATTACGCGAACCTTCAACGCCCCGGCGCGCATCGTGTTCGAGGCGTGGTCCAAGGCGGAGCTCTTCAAGCGGTGGTGGGTACCGAAGTCGATGGGCGAGTCACTGCGCTCCTGCGAGATGGATGTTCGTACCGGGGGCAAGTACCGATTGGTGTTCGGCCTCGATCCCGCAAAGTCCATGGCGTTCTTCGGCCGATACCTCGAAGTGACACCGCACTCGCGCATCGTCTGGACCAATGAAGAAAGTGAGGACGCCGCCGTCACCACGGTGACCTTCGAGGAAAAAGATGGCAAGACGCTGCTCGTCCTGCACGAACTCTACCCCTCGAAGAAAGCTCTCGACGCCTCCATCGAAGGAATGGAAGGCGGAATGCCCGAGCAGTTTGAGCAGTTGGACGAGCTTCTCGTCACGCTGGACGCGAGCGTGGGGCGGTCATGAATTAGTGCACCCGTTCAAGCACCCGGGTCCAGGTCTTTCCGTCACCGATCACCAGATGGTCGCCCTCGAGATGGAACGGCCGGCGCTGATCGGTACCCGCGTATCCGTTGCTGAGGTCGCTCTTCACGTGATGGACCACCACGCCCGCTGCCGCATCCACCGTGTAGGTTCCCCAGTACGCGACGGAACCATCCACCAAGGCCTGCATCTGTGCCGGGCTGCATGCGGGAACGGTCGAATCATCCTTTCTTCCGGGCCCAAACTTCTTGGCCGGTGACACGCACACAGGGTTCGCTGGATTGGCGATCTGAATGGCGACGTGCCCATCAGCGGTGTAAACGAACAGCCCGAGCGGCTTGTCGCCAAAGCGACGGATCGTTTGGCCGTTGTCGACATCTTCGAATGACACCAGACGCCACGTGCCCACCAAGCCTGCGGGCGGGTCCGAATCTGCGGCGCTTACGCCTAGCGCCACGAACAGCAAACCAAGAATGAGCATGCGTACCGAACTTGAAGAAAACATTTTCGCTATCTCCTACGATTGGATTCATCACGCGGCATAATGTCAGCACTGAGGAGAACACAATGTACAGACTCTACGGCCGCAAAGGATCAGGGTCGTTCGCCGTGCAGGTATTGCTCGAGGAAGCGAGAGCCGGCTACGAGACGATCTGGATCGACGACGTACGGGCGCCCTCCTTTCTCGAGATCAATCCCAACGGCAGGATCCCCGTGCTGCAGCTGCCCGACGGCCAACGCATGTACGAATCGGCCGCGATGATGGCGTTCTTGGCGGAGACGCTGCCAGCAGCCAGGATGGCACCCGCGGCCGGCAGCAGCGCGCGTGCGCTGATGCTGCAATGGCTGGTGTTCCTCTCCGCGGGTATGTACGAATCGAACCTGCGCTACTTCTACCCGGAGCGCTACGGCGAACCCGTTAGCGTGAAAGCGAGCGCTCGCAAGGAAATCGATCGAATCTACGGCGTGCTGGAGGCCGACATCGCACGCAAGGACTCTTATCTCTGTGGCAGTGAGCCCTGCGCCGCCGACATCTATCTTGCCATGCTGGCGAGCTGGTACGAGCCTGATGCGACAGCGCTCGGCGAGCGATTTCCCAGGGTCCTCGCAATTCACGACTCGGTCGCCGCACGTCCGACGTGGCAACGGGTGCAGGCAGCCCACGCTAGCTAGGAGTCAACATGCGCGTGAGCGGGAAATCGATCGAACCCTTGTTGACGCGCCGCGATCTCCTCGCACGTCTGGCTGGCGTCGCGGCATTGCCGGTCGCCGCGATGTCGTGCGGGCCCGGCGTGGCAGCTGCTTCGGTCCCGCAAGTCCCGAATCCACTGCACTACTCGAGCCTGGCGGACGTCGGCAAGCTCATCGCGGCACGACAGCTCCAGTCGCTGGACCTGACACAACAACTGCTCGACCGAATCGCCGCAGTGGACGGACGCCTGCAGAGTTACGTTACCCTCATGGCCGAGTCGGCGCTCGCGAGTGCTCGGCGCGCGGACACCGAGATTGCGGCCGGCCGCTACCGCGGACCTCTGCATGGCGTGCCTGTCGCGGTGAAGGATCTTTGTTATACGCGCGGCGTCCGCACCATGGCGGGTACGAAGGTCTTTGCCAACTTCGTGCCTGATTTCGACGCGACCGTTGTCGCGCGACTGAATGAGGCCGGTGCGGTCATCCTCGGCAAGCTCGCGCTGTGCGAAGGCGCGTTCGGTCCGTACTATCCCGGCCTGCAGGTGCCGGTGAACCCGTGGGATGGCACGCGATGGAGCGGCGTGTCATCGAGCGGCTCCGGCGTGGCGACGGCGGCGGGCTTATGCTTTGCGTCGATCGGTACGGACACGGGCGGATCGATCCGGTATCCCTCAGCCGCAAACGGATGCGTGGGTCTCAAGCCCACTTACGGCCGAGTGAGCCGCCATGGCGTGTTCGCGCTGGCGCCGTCCATGGATCACGTCGGGCCGATGACCCGCACAGTCGAAGACGCCGCCATCCTGTTCGAAGCGATGGCCGGTGCCGATCCGCACGATCCGACGTCGCTTGCAGACCCAGTGCCCGCGGTGCTTGCCGAACTCGGGCGAGGCATCGCGGGTTTGCGTGTGGGCTTCGACCGTCGCTATGCCACCGACAACGTTGACTATGACGTAGCTGCGGCGATGGATCACGTGCTCGCGACATTGACACGATTGGGCGCGACCGTCGTGACGGTCACCATGCCGGATGTCAGCCAGGTCGGCAGCACGTGGCTCACCTTGTGTGCTGTCGAGTCGCTGGCCGTCCATGCAAAAACGTTTCCGAGTCGGGCCGGCGAGTACGGACCGGGGTTTCGCGCCGAGCTCGAATCGGGTCAGAAAGTTACGCCCGCGACGCTGGCCGCGGCCCAGAGAGTTCGATCAGAAGTCTCGGCTTCAATCGATTCCATGCTGAACACCGTCGATTGTCTGGTGTGCCCGTCGATGGCTAACAGTGCGCGCGTGAAGGAGGCGAATCCGTTCGACGAGGAAACCGACGAATCGTGGAGCGCAACGGTCCGGAATGACATTCACACCCAACCGTTCAACTTCAGCGGGAGTCCCACGTTGTCGGTGCCGTGCGGATTCTCGGCGGAAGGCCTGCCGCTGAGCGTGCAGTTCGTCGGTCGCCGGTTGAGCGAATCGGCGCTGTGCCGCGTTGGTCACGCGTACGAGCAAGCGACGCAGTGGCACTTGAGGCATCCAGAAGTCTAGGAGCCGACATGGACAAGCGCACGCTCGGGACCCTCGAGGTTTCCGCTTTCGGATACGGTTGCATGGGCCTGACGTCCGCTTACGGGGAGCCCATGCCGGCGCCAAACGCGATCCGGCTCGTGCGTGCTGCGTTTGAGCGCGGCGTGACCTTCTTCGACACCGCGGAGGCCTACGGACCGTTCTCGAACGAATCGCTTCTCGGCGAAGCCGTGCAGCCATTTCGAGATCAGGTGGTGATCGCGACGAAGTTCGGCTTCGACATCAACCTGAAGACAGGCGCGCGCTCCGGCGGCCTGAATAGCCGTCCCGGGCACATCCGTGAGGTCGTCGAAGCGATGCTGCGGCGGCTACGCACCGATCGCATCGACCTGCTCTACCAGCACCGCGTCGATCCTGAGGTGCCAATGGAGGACGTCGCCCAAGCCGTGAAGGAACTCATCCAGGCCGGCAAGGTGAAGCACTTCGGTCTCTCGGAAGCGAGCCTCGCCTCGGTCCGGCGCGCTCACGCGGTGCAGCCGGTCACCGCGTTGCAAAGCGAGTACTCCTTATGGACCCGCGACGTCGAATCGAACGGCGTGCTGGAACTGTGCGGGGAACTCGGCATTGGCTTCGTACCGTTCAGCCCGCTGGGCGCCGGCTTCCTGACCGGCAAGATCGACACGACGACGGAACTGGCACCGACCGACTTCCGATCGATGTCGCCGCGCTTCGCCACCGAGGCGCGTGCCGCGAACATGGCGATGGTGGAGTTGCTGAAAGGCATCGCTGAGCGCAAGCGCGCGACGCCTGCACAAATCGCCCTGGCCTGGTTGCTGGCGCAGAAGCCGTGGATCGTTCCGATCCCTGGCACCACGAAGCTGCATCGTCTCGAGGAAAATCTCGGCGCCGCGACGGTCGCGTTGTCGCCCGCGGACCTCGCGGCCATCGGCGAGGCCGCTTCCAGGATCGATATCCAGGGTGCGCGCCTGCCGGACGCAGTGCTGGCACAGACGAACCGATAGCAGCGAAGCCCACAGAAAACGCGCAATTTTCCGCGGCCTCGCGGAAGGATTGAGCCGGCTGCTGCAGTGGCCGGACGACGGACTGCGCTAGGCCAGGAGCTGCTCCAACGCATCGGCAGCCGAACGTCCAAAGCGACGTGTGAGGCGACGCAAAAGATCGACGTCCAGGCCGACATCCGGACTCATCAGCACCTGGCGGGCGTCTGCAAGGTCCAGTGGCCCGCCGGCAAAGCACTTCATTGCGATGAAGTCTTCACGGCCAATCACTTCGAGTGTCGCGCCCTGAAAAGGCACGCGCTGACGGCGGGTGAATGCATCGGGGTCCATGCCGCGAATACCGGCCAGGAGTTCCACGCGATTCTCGTGACGGTCGCGCGCGACCAGAATCGCGGCAATGGGATCGTCCGCATCTCCGCGGCGGATTTCGGTCGAAAGACCGGCCGCTTTGATGCGCTTTTCCAATGCCGTGAGCCGTGCCGGCGCGACTGCTAGAAGCACGTCGGCGTCGGTCGTTGCGCGGATTGCTCCATGGACCGCCGCTGCGATGGCACCGATCACAGCGTATTCGATCTTCTCTTTCACAAGGAGCGCCACGACCTGGAGCAGCAGGAGAACCGACTCACCAGGGCCTCGTGCCCTCTTGCGCTTCACGCGCGAGTCCGCCGCGACGCACGCAAGCGTTCTTGCCGGCCCGCATCACGGAGCGCGGTGACGAGCCGGCCATGTTCGAGAACGGCGTTGAGGCGTGCTTCGGGACTCAGATGCCGTGCGCTTGCGGCGAGCGCCTCCCGCGCATCGGCCGCGAGCCTTGAGCGCGTGCCCGCGCTTTCACCTGGCTTTGCCCGCACGAAGACACCGGCCTCCTCCGGCGCGGTGCCCGTCTGCAGCACCAGCGGCAACCCCAATCGCACAGCAATCCGGATGAGAAGCTCGAGCGAAAGTTCTGCGGTGCGCCCGTTTGCGATCTTGCTCAAGGTTGGCTGAGGGATGCCAAGCGCCCCGGCCGCCTGGCTTTGGGTCCAGCCCTTCGCGCGCACGGCCCGGGCGATCTGCAGGGCCAGATCGTTGCGCAAGGCCTGGATGGTGGCGACGTCTTGGGACATAGTGTATTTACTATATTCATAGTGACATCACTATGCAATGGGGCGGTCTATCCCCAGTGGCACGATTCATACCAGAAGAACTTTTCTAAGTCGCTCTGCGCGTGGCACTTTGATCGGCGCGGCCGCAGCGCTCGCATTCCCGATCGCTCACTCCTTCCAGTCGATCCGGGTGTAGCCGACTTGAGAACTGGCGGCGGCGGCCTCCTTTGGAGACTTCGCCAGGCAGCCGACCTGCACGACGCCCTGCGCCGGGTGCGCCTTGGTGATGTAGGCCCGCCAATCATTATTGAGCGTTGTGAGGTCCTTGCTGCTGTCAAATCCCGGTGTCATGTAATTGGCGCCGAACGCCGCCTGGTAGCACTGATACACGGGGCGCGCCGCCGCAGCCGCTTGCGCGGGCGAAACGGTTGCGGCGTAGGTCCAGCCGGTTTCGAAAATGCGGCCGCCTCCGTCCTTGATCTGCTCGGCACGCGCAGCCTTTTGCTGCGACATCGCCTTGCCCGGCCCCGGCCCGTCGCAGCCGGAAAGATAGCTGTCGGCGACCGAGACGCCTTCCGGATCCGTCAGCCCCCTCAGATGAGTGCGCCAGGCGTTCATCGCGAGGTTCGCCTCATCGACGCTCGCCATCGGAAAGACCGGCGTCACGTACCAGAACTTGTTGTCGGTCCGGAGCGCCTGACAGAACTCGGATGGAGCATCGTCGGCGGCGTTCTTCGCGACCGGTGCGAATTTCCAGTCGACGTGAATCAGCTCGGCCTTGTGAGGCATCCAAGCCTGCGTATGGCCATCGATGATCGATTGAGCGGTCTGGCCGCTCGGGATCATGTTGCAGCCCTTGTACGGAAAGAACCAGCCCGGATGCTGCGCCTCGAGATAAGCGTCCCAGGCCTCGTTCAGTTTCGCTTGCTCCGCACCCGCCATAGCGATCTCGTCGGTGTAGAAGAACGAATAGGCCGGCGCGCCGTTCTTCGCGTGTTGAGCGCCGCCGAAGCACACATAGCCAGTGTGCTCGGCTTGCGCCATGAATTTCCAATGCGTCTCGACGACCTTGCCGCCACCGGCACGGATCTGCGCGTACCAGCGCTGGTTGTCCGCGGTGATCTTTTCGAGGACTCCGGGGCCACGGTACGCATGCGAGCATGAGGGCCGGATGTCGGCGCCGTATTTTGCCGCGATCATTTTCTTGAAGGCGTTCGGCACTTCGGCAAGGTCGAAACGACCGTCGAAGTGATCGCTCACATAGAGCGTCGCGGTCGGCGAGGTCATGGTCGACTGGCAGAACCAGATCCCGTCATTGTCGACGGATTCACCGGCGACCGCGGCGCCCGCCGCCATCATGCAACTGCATGCAATCATCCAGATCGAAATTCTCATGGCTTTCCCCCGCTTGACGAGCGATATACGGAGACCTCTTCTTCGTTCCTTCGCCTCCGCCCACACCGCTGAAGTCTACCGCCTTTCCGGCCACGCGCAGCGCCCGGGAGCGCCAAGACCTGCTCCGTCAAAAGAATCGGCGCATCACCACGCACTAGTCGCAAACGCAATTCGTGAATTGGTCCAGGAATTCTGGCGTGCCCGTCGAGATTGACTCCGCACATCCCTGTGCGCCGCCGCGCAGGAGCGATTGTTCCGTGCCGAAGCCCGGAACGATCGTCCAAAATGGCCTCCTGCAATTTTTCGAACTCCCGACCACTTGGTTCGAAAGTTTCTGTTTCCCGGAAGATTCAAGAAGAAACCGCCGGCGCATGCCCGGGCGCAGCGCTTGATGAGGAAGCGGCCGCGCGTGACCGATCAATAAGTGCTGCCTGTCGACGCCGCAGCTACCGCCAACAGAAGAATGAAACTGGTATTACCGGCCTGACTGCTCGCCGTGATCGTATACGGGGCCAGCGTCGCCGCGACGCTGGGCGTACCCGTGATGAGGCCGCTGGTGCTGTCGAGCAGCACACCCCCCGGCAGGGCCGGCGTTACTGAATAGTGCTCGACAGTTCCTGTGATGCTTGGGCTCAACGGCCTGAGCGCCGCTCCCACGGTCGCTGTCGCCGGGCTGGGGTACGACAGATGACTGGGCGGCTCAGTCACGCTCAGCACTAAAGGATAGGTGCTGTGACCACCTCGATACGTAGCCGTAATGGCGAAGGTCGCGGTTGCGCTGGCCCTCGTCGCTGTACCGGAAATGACGCCGGTCGAGCCATTGAGTGAAAGGCCGGGCGGCAATCCGGGACTGACCGCGTATCGCTCGATCGGCCCAGACACGCTAGGCGTCAACGCGATGGCCTCGCCGACGACTGCGGGAAAGGGCTGTGACCCGTTGTACGACAATGCCGGCGGCGACGGAGTAGTTGAATCGCGCACCGCCACAGCCAGCTAGCCAGGACAGACCGAGGAGTACGCCGACGGCGCGCATGGTAATCCTCATGGCCGCCGGTCCACAGGCCGACCCGATCGCTCCTCGTGGACTTGCGATCAGTTCACCCTGCAACCGAGCGTCGAGACCGCGACGACCGAACCGCTTGTGAGCGAGTACGTCATGTCGAACTCGTAACCGAACGGTGTGTTCAACACAGTCCCGGTGACAGGGTAACTAATAAAGTGACAACCACGACCGCAATACCCCCCAGACCCCGTGGACACTGTCCCGGTGAATGACGCGCCCGATACCGTTCCAGTGAGACGACCGCCCGGGACGGGGCCGGTGACATTGCCCGACTCGTCCATGGCCAGCGGGTCACTGATGGAGAACGCTGCAGTGGCGGGATCGCCGGGCGTGCCGAGGACGACCGGGAAAAACAGGTACGTCGGCCCGGATTGCGCGTTACCGACGGCCTGGAACGTACCCGCCGCACCCGCCAAGTAGGTGCCAGACAGGAAGTCCGCGCCGGAAAATCGACCATTCACCGTGACGTTGGACCCTGGCGTGATCACGCCGACGGTGCCATCGAGCAACGGGTTCACCGCGTCCGCCGAGGCGATCGAAAAATCGGTGAGCCCCGGGGCGCCCACGGCGAGGACTTGCGTGCTGCCGTCCGGGAATACGTTTGCGGTGAACCAGCTGTAGAGGCCGGGTGTCGTGTCTGCCTCGTAGGTACCCGAGTAACGACCCGAATAAGCGCAGTCGAATGCCGCGCGGAGAAACGCTTGGGCGCTGGCGGCATTGGGCAAGGCGTGCGACCCGGCATCGGCGGTGCGCGCCTGCTGAATCACGGCTCCGAGGGCTGCAGGTAGATCGCTCGTATTGAAATCGACCGGTGCCCAGCTCGCCGCCGCGGCCGTCACCGCCGTCGAGATCTGAATGCCGTTTCGCGGATCCCCGTCCTGATCCAGCATCATCAGGAATCGGACCCGATTCAGCACAGGCTCCGAGCTGCCGCTGCCGTTGGCCACGAGATCGACGGGAGTCAGCAGCGGCTTGGCTGGTGACGCCGTGCTCAGCACGACCGCGCCCACGTGAAAGCCGATGCCGCGACCCGACTCGTAGGTGAACTGGCCCGTGCTGTCCGTCACACCGGTCTGGGCTCCCGAGTCGTAGCCGAGTCCGATCACCGTGGCACCCCGGAAGAAGCCGGTCATCGGCGTTCCGATTGGCGGCGGATCGACCGCCAGTACCAGGTCGGCAGAGGTTGATGACGAGACGTCGTCCCAGGTTACGATGGTATAGGTGGCTGCCACCCGCTCGGCGCTCGGCGTACCCGACAGGACGCCTGTGTTGACATCAACCTGCAGGCCAGCGGGCAATGTCGGGTAGATCAAGTAGGATGACGCGTTACCGCTCACGGAGGGCGCGAGTGGAGTCAGCGCCGTGCCGACCACAGCCCGCACCGGGCTCGTGTAGCTCAGGTTGCTCGGCGGCATTTCCACCGCAATTGAAACGTCGGTGGTCACGCTCGATCCGGCGATCTGAGCGGAAATCGTATAGTTCGCTAGTGCCGCCACTGCCTGCGGTGTTCCTGCGAGCACGCCCGTCGTCGGGTCGAGCGAGAGTCCCGCCGGCAGCGCCGGATTCACGGCAAACGCACTCGCGCTGCCGCCGCTGACGGACGGTGCCCAGGGGCCAACCGCAGAACCGACTTCAACATACGACTGGTAGGGATAAGAGAGTGAAATCTCCTCTATCGGAGGCGGGGGCGGTGGCGGTTGCGTTACCAGTGGATCCTGCACGGCCTCTCCGCTGCCGCACCCGACCAAGAGCAACACAACAACGGTCAACGATCCGAGTAAGCGCAACATGATGATCCCCTCGTGGCAGTCTGCCGATGGGATCCGTTGTCACTCAAAGCGTGTGCGCGTGCATGAACTCGGCGTGAAGGTGGGCTCCTGTTTCGTGAAGATTCAGGAAGGACGCCGGTCATCATGGCCCGGGGCGCCGCGAACCATCGTCGCACTGACTCGAAGCAAGCTCACTGCCCCCAGTGCTTCGCAAACAGGAGGCTGACTTGTCTGCCCAGCAGACTGGCATTGGCGGGGTCGTACCCCAGAGTGCCCGAAGTCAGGTCAAATTGGTTCACGAAGGGGGGACGTTGGTCGAGCGCGTTGTTTATCCCGAGATTGGATTGTGTATTGGCGAGCCAGCCCGAGCCGTCGACTCGGTAACCGATATTGAGATCGACCGTCGTCCATGAATCAACTTTTCGCACCGGGACCGAGCCAGGATCGCGATAGGCCCCGGTGTAGTTCACGGTGCCTTGGACGGTCCAGCCCCGGAGCGACCATGACAGGTTCCCGACCAGCCGCAAGCTCGGTGAGTTGCCGACTGTATCCACGACGTCAAAAACCGGCGCCGTAGGGGTTATCTGCTGCCTTTGGTCAATCGTATAGGTGCCGTTCAGGCTGAACGTCACCTTGCCCCGTGCCGTGTTCAGAAAATAGTCCAGCACCACATCCACACCCTGGGTCTTGAGGCTGGCAATATTGCGAAACCGACCGTCGATAATGACTGCGATCGGTTGGTTGCAATCCTCTCCGCTAAGCGATGGCTTCGTGCACACGGCATCGATCTGCGCCTGCGTCGGGTTGCGTGTGATCAGTGAGGCCAATTGCGCCTCCTGCGTGAGGAAGAGAGCAGGGTCGGTCTGCGGGGTTTGGATCTTGCCCCGGTAGTCGATATCGAAGTATGTCAGCGATAGTGTGAAGTTCTGGATCGCAGGCGGGGTCAGGTCCACACCCGCGTTCCAGGCACGCGCCGTCTCCGGCTTAAGATCCGGCAGCGGACCCCAGAGCTGGAGCGCAAGTGTCTGCCCGGTAGGAGAGCGCGGATCGACAACGGGCCCGATCCAGGTATCACCCACCTGGTCGGGATTGGACCAAAAGAACGGCGGTGCAAGGAACGAGGTTCCCCAGTTTCCACGCAGCTTCACGAGTGCTGATGGCCGCCAGCTCAAGCCCACTTTCGGATTGAAGGTGCCGCCGACGTCGCTGTAACTGTCGTAGCGACCCGCCAACGACAAGTCCAGGCGACCGGATGTCGAGCCCTCGTGCGGACCCACCACCGGCACCGCCAGCTCGAAAAATCCCGAGCGAATCGATCGTTCCCGATCCTCGGGGAGCTCCGCAATGTTTGTCCCGACCGAATGCTCATGGCGAAACTCGCCTCCGAGGGCAAGCTGGATTGCGCCGGCGCGCCCGTTGAAGAGCGGTCCATCGGCAATCACGTTGGTCGATGCGGCGGTAAACACATTCAAGTCATCAGAGGCGAAGTTCTGTCCGCGCAGCGCAGCCAGGGCCGTCGCGTTGGTATGCGAGCCATCCCCGAAGATATTGAGCGCAGTCGCCGGGTCAGAGCTCGCCAGCGCGGCATCGATGGCCGCGTAGTTGAGGGCGAAGTTGGACTCGACGAACTCCGTAATAGCCTTCGCATAGGTGCCGGCGAGGTTGATTTGCCACCCTTTCGGCAGCACGCCTTTGACGGATGCGGAAACGAAGGAATTCGTAGTCGGCCCGCTGTCGACCACGGGACCGAAGTCGCGCGACAAATCGTAGGCCACGAGCACCGGACCTCCCAGGTGATTGAACGCATTGGACGCGGGCACCAGGAGGTCATTCGGAAGCACCGGGAAACGTGAATCCGAAATCCCGCGTGGAGTAGCGACCGTCGGCGGTCAGCTCCCATTTCTCTGTCATTTTGTAGGAGGCACTCACAAAGACGCTGCGCATGGTCTGCTTGGGCAGAATGTCGTTGTCGGTGACGTTGTCCGTGTAGTTGGCGGTCCCCGGGATGAGCTGCGCGGCGGTGAGATGCGTTCCGTCCTGGCCGTGCGGTATCGCGGCAATGGGCGCGAACGTGTCCGGATCGAGGATGGTGCCGGGATTGCTGGCGAAACCGCGCAGGTCAGTACCTCCGAAGCCCCTGAAGTCGGCGTTGGCCGCGCAAACTGCGCGTGCACTGCATGGCAGGGCATCGCTGTCGTCAAACTGGAAGCCCGCCATTACGTTGCCACGCGATCCCACATGACCTACTAGTAGCGCCGCCGAGCGCTCCGTGGCGTCGCTGTCTGTCGCGCTTCCGCGGACGCGCGCTTCGATCCCCTCGAAGTTCCTGCGCAAGACGATATTCACGACCCCGCCAATGGCATCAGAACCGTAAAGCGCGGAAGTCCCCTCGGGCAGGATCTCGATGCGTTCGATGGCCGATACCGGAATGGTCGATATGTCGGTGAAGCTCCCCTGCCAGCCACTCGCGCCCTGACGCTGGCCATTCACGAGCGTGAGGGTCGTCCCAACACCCAGGCCCCGCAATTGCACTTCAGCCCCGTGATTGAGGTTGAAGAACCCTGGTTCGCCAACCGCTGCATTGGCGCGATTGAAGTTCTGCGGCACCGTCGCCAACACGTCCTCGATTCTGCCGTAGCCACTGGCGTCGATCTGATCGCGGTCAATGACGATCAGTTTCGATCCCGCGGTTTCCGCTCCGCGGATGTGACTTCCGGTCACTACGACCTCATCAAGAGGGCTCGCGTCTGCGCTCCTGGCAATGGAACACGGCAGCTGAGGACAGCCGTCATCTGCGGCTGCGTTGACCACAGTCACAGTGCCCAGGCCCAGCATCAAATTCAGCCCGGCGGCGCAGAGGCTAAAGGTATTCCTGCTCACTGACGGTGCTGTTGTTCATTGCGTAACGGGCGGGCCGGCGCGCCTCGGCACGTCCCCGTGTTGGCGCAGCGCTTCGAGCTCGCTGCGCTGCGCGTCGACATAGCGGCGCACGTCGGCGGCGATGGCCTGGAATCGCGCGTCGCCGTGCAGTGGCAGCCACAAGGGATCGTAATCAATGGTGTACCACCAATGCGCGTAGTATCCCAAACGGAACGACTCTGCCAGCTCGGCGAGCGCCGCGTGCGGTTTGCCGTCAAGCAGCAGGATCCCGGCGCGCACGCGGTGTGTATCGCCCAGATACTTGGCCTCGTTGGCATCGTTCCACGATGACGCGGCGTGCCGCAATGCGAGCGCCTGGTCGGTTTGGCCGGCCGCGGCCAGGAGCTGCGAGAGATGGACGACGGCGCGGACATTGCACACATGCAAGTTATCCGCTGGAGCGTCGCCCAGGTAGTACTTCAATTTGATGAACGCAATCGCGCGGCTCAACTCTCCGGTCTTCAAGGCATAGTCGCGCAGCGCTTCGCTCTGCCAAAATTCGCAGAGGTCGCTATCCCGCGTCCAGCCCTCCTCATCGTATGCCGCGAGTCCCGCACGCCGCCAATCGCCCTCGTGCATCGAGAGCAATCCCACCGCGCGCGCGCTTGGCGGCATTCCGGCGACTACCGCGCGTGCCGCCTTCGCATCGCCCAGATCGAGATACACCGTCATGGCGAGGTGACGCAACAATGAATTGTCCGGATCGAGCGCGATGGCATGCTCGATGATCTGGATGGCTTCGGCCAACTTTCCCTCGATCTGCCAACGGATCCATCCATAATCGTGCAGCGCCGGAACGAAGTTCGGATCGAGTTCCAGCACCTGCAGCGTCTTTTGCTCCCATGTCTTGGCGCCGCTATCCGCGATACTGAACCCCGCATCTGCGAGATGCGCACTGGGCGACATCGGATCGACCCACAAGGCGCGCTTTAGAACGCTTTTGCCTTCCTCGGGTCGTTGCAAATCGTAATAAAGAAACTCGGCGTACGCCTTGAGTCCGCGCCCGTTGCTCGGATCAAGTGCCGCGCCCTGGCGAAAGTCGAGCTCGCGCGCAACGATCAACGGGTTATCCGATGTCGCGCTTGCATCGTACCGCTCGTCTCCCCACATAGCTCGGGCAAAGTACGCGGCGCCCAACTTGGGATCCAACTCGAGCGCCCGATCGATCAAATGACGATAGCGCTCTCTGACCGGCCTCAAATTCTCGCGGCGTTGATTGGCCGCCTGCATCCTCGCGTCGTACAGTGAAGCGTAGGCGGACGCGAAAGTGGGATCCAACGCAATCGCTTTCTCAAAATACGGCACCGCAGCTTGCGACTCGGCGACGGTGAAGCGGCCGAGCAAGGTCCGACCCTGCAAGTAGGCGAGATAGGCCTCCAAATTTGCACTGCGGGCTCCGGCTGGAAGTTTGGGCGCGATCGAGCCGATTCGCACCGACAAAGCGTCCGCGATTTGATCAGAGATCTCATCCTCGATACTGAAGATATCGTGCAAACCGCGATCAAAATGGGCCGACCAGACCAGCGTACCTCCGGCCGTATCCACGAGGTGCACCGCCACCCGCAACCGATCCGCATCGCGTTGCACGCTGCCACCGATCAGATAACCGGAATTGAGACGCCGGCCGATTTCGGCTGAATCGATGCTCTTGGTGTCAAGCACGAACGAGGAATTGCGCGCGATGACCGACAGGCCCTCAATTTGCGACAGGCGGTTGAGAATCATTTCCGGCAATCCCTGCGCCAGATACGCGTCGGCGGCATCTGCGCTCAAATTGTCGAACGGCAAGACGGCCACCGTGCGTGCGTGCGCGCCGACCGCCGCAGTTTCGCGTAGCGGATTTTCGGTAATCGGTTGAGCGGCCACGACGCGAGACTTATTCGCCGCACGCATGCCAATAGCGATCGCGACAATGACCGCCAAGAGAACGGGTAACACAATCCACCACATCCGGCGCGTCTTAGTGGTGACGGCCCGCGGTTCGACGGGCGGCGCATCCCCTGTCGACAACTCATTAGGTTGCGTAACCACCGCCGGTGCGGACAAGGGATCCTCGGCTGGCGGCGCAGTAGCGACGGCGGGAGACACGGCTGCAACCAGCCGGTAGCCGCGTCCTCGCACACCGGCGATGTAGTGCGGATGTTGCGCGTCATCTCCCAGCGCCTCGCGCAGCAAGTTGACCCGCTTGGCCACGGTCTCCGGGCTCACGATCAGCCCGGGCCAGACGTGTGCCATGAGTGAGTCGTTGCTGATGACGTTGGGTGCGCCTCTAATCAGTGCCAGGAGCAGCTGGAACGATAGATAAGGCAGAGTGATTTCGATGCCCGCACGCGTGACGCGCTGCTGACCCACATCGACGTGCAGATCGCCGGCGATAATCAACTCGCTGGAATTGTCGGGCATGCCGCCTGGCGTCTGATTCATAGCTCTGAGTCAACCTCATCAAGTGCGGTCGCGCCAGCTTGAACCTCGACTAAAGTAGCACTAGAAGTCCTCTAAGGCGCGGCCAGCGTGGCCGAAGAAGTCGAGGACGATGAAGCGCTCACGATTCAGCGCCACGTAACAGGATTTGATGGACTCTGATGCTGGCGAGAGAGGGGGGGGGTCGAAGCGAACCGATTCAGTCGCGCTCGCGTCCTTCACGTGACTCGCCTCTTTCAGGATCATCGCTCGCGCTGCGATGACACTTGATGCAATTCTCGAAATCCCGAATCCCTTCCTCCAAGTGCTCGGCTCGCACGTTTCCAGGCGTATGTTCGTGGCAACCGTAGCACGTGTAGCGGCTATAGTCGTCGTTGGTATGACAGGTCGCGCAGCTTGCGTTGTGATCGCGGTCCAGTACGAATAATTTGTCATGATCGAATGTTGCAGGCTTCCAGTGTTCCTGGCTGTGGCATTGGCTGCAACTGATGGTCAGATCTCGATGAAGCGTATCGTGCGGCGCGTCGTGGCAGGATTCGCAGTGATCGCGCACCGTTGCGCGCAGTAGCGAATGCGAAAAAGGTTTGCGGCTGCGCTGCGTGAGTTTAGGTCCCGCATGATCGCTGTGACAGGCCATGCAGTCCTGTTCGATCAGTTCTTGATGAAACGATGTTTTCATCGTCCGCTGGGCAAGCGGCGCGCCCTTGGTCGTGCGCAACCCGATATCGGGTAACGCATGACACACAATGCAACGATCGGCCGTAGCACCTCGCCAAAGCGAATGGCACGAAAAGCAATCTGTCGCGAGGTCAGCGTGACCGCTCGCAAGGGCGCCGGGGCTTACCATCAAATGTGGATAGACGAAGGCCAGTGTCACCAGCACCAACAAGTTGGCCGTGATCAGAATGAGGAGCCAACGGCGCTTCACTTCCAGCCCCAGAATAGAAATACGGCGACGATATGCGCGATTGCCAGTACCGCAAACGCTAACGTGATCGGAAAGTGAACCGCCCGCCATTGTTTGACAACATCGAAGGTCATGCTGTCCCAGTAGAGTTGCTGGTCAAGTTCGTCAGCTGACAAGCCTCGCTGCTGTAGTTGTTGCCGCGCCTCATTCATGCGTCGTCGCGAGCGTTCCAAGAGAAACTTTCCCGTGAGTCCGCTGCCGATATTGATCAACATGGCCCAGACGGCGAGCCAGCCGAGTATGGCGTTGAAGTGAATGCCCGCATGCACTAACACCAACAGTGAGCCAAGCCATGCCATTCGCTCATGCAATCGCAATAATTTGACTGGATTGCCGGTGTGGATCACTTTGCGTTTGCGCAACGAATAACCAAATGATCCTACGATGAGCAACGTGCCCGGAATGCCGAGATAACGACCGATCCAAACGACATCGAGTACGTGCAGCAAAGCGTCAATTGCCAATGCCGCCACCGCGAGTAGCGAGAACGAGAATAGAAACGGCAAGACTTCGCGAGTAAGCAGCTTGGCTTTCATTGTTGCTATGCCTCCAGGATCACTGCCGATTCCGGCTTGGCGACACAGAGCAAGCAGTTGCCCGGCATTACATCGTGATCGGGTTTGTGTGCGTACTGCACGGAACCGGAAACCAATCTGGTCTCACACGTCCCACAACTCCCCGATCGGCATCCAGAATCCACTCTCACACCGTGACGCTCGGCCAGCGCCAGCAGGGAGTCGTCATGACCATCCCAGATTAGCGTGCGCCCCGAGCGCCGAAACTGCACGTCGATGGGTGTTGCAAGATTTGCACTGGCGACTTTCGATCCGCCGCTGGCAGAGCGCACGGAAGCCGGGCCGAATGCTTCGTAGTGAATGTCGTGTGCAGGCACTCCCCACTCGGCGAGCGCAGGGGCCAGGCTCTCCATCATTGCCGGCGGTCCGCAAACGTAGAACTGATGGCGGCCATGCGGCAAAGTACGTCGCAGCAGTTCCGTGTCGACATGGCCTGCATGTTGGAAGTCAAAATCTTTACGGTCGTTCTCGCTAGGCCGGCTATAAATTACGTTGAGGTGAAATCGAGCATGCGATTGAGCGAGTTCTTCAAGCTGCTGCTTAAAGGCATGTTCCTCGCTGTTGCGCACGCCGTAGAATAGATGCAACGTGCGTTCGGGCTGCTCGGCAACACACCAGCGCAGCATGCTCATCATCGGCGTGATGCCAATCCCGCCGGCAATGAATACGGCAGGTACGCTTGCATCGGTGTCGATGCAAAAGTGTCCGGATGGAGCCTTCACTTGCAGTACGTCGCCAACGCGCACGCTGTCATGGAGAAAAGTCGAGGACGCGCCCGGCGGCACGTCCGAGCGATGGGTGGGAGCCGGTATGCGTTTTACGGTGACGCGGTAACGAAGCGGATTTGGCGAATCGGACAACGAGTAACAGCGAGTGAGAGTGCGGCCTTCTGCAACAGGCAAGGAAAATGTTAGGTACTGTCCAGGTTTAAAAGACGGCAACTGCGCACCATCGACCGGCTCCAGGTAAAACGAGCATTGCGTATGCGTAGCGTCTTCGAATTCGCGCCGAGCAACACGAAACTCGCGCCACACACTCTGTACTGATCGCGATGTTGCAAGATTTGTTTCAGCAGGAGATGCGGCGACAGCATGTCGGCGCCATATAGAAACACCAATGCCCGCGACAAGTTGCAGCAGCAACGCTGCGCATATGTAGCCGAGAAGCAGTAGAGCCGTCACGGACGGGATGTGTGCGGAGTGATGAGTCGCGGCTCACGAGAAAGTCTATTCACCTTTCTTCTGATCCGCGGGCGGTACGCTCAGTATCTTTTTCCCCGTAAACATCGCCGTGATCAGATTGCCGCCTTCGCGCAATTCGGTTATCACGACTGCCACGATATGAATGAACGCCAAAACGAGCAGCGCATAAAATCCAAGCTCGTGAACCTCGACAATAGGTTCACGGAAAGATCTCATGCCTGCATAGGCATCTTTGTCGTACATGGTTGGCGCATACGGCACTAGCGTAGCGGGATCGACTCCTGGCGCCGCTACCCAGGTGGCGATTCGCGAACCGATTGGCGGGTAGAACAAATCTGTGCCGGCCAAGATAAGCCCCGTAGTCGCCTGCGCTACTAGCAGGAGCAACAACAGCGTCACGGCAAGACGACCGAGCGGATTGTGCCCGAGATACTGACGCGGTCGTCCAGCACGAACGTCCGACAGGTAGTTGGAAGTCTCGCTTAGGTACCCGCGCCCGCCAGGCAGGATGGCTCGCCACCGTGAATGGGCTCCACCGACGAATGCCCAGACAAGTCGCCACAAAAGATTCAGCGCGAACACATAGCCGATCCAGACATGCACCGTCTTCAGCACAATCTTGCCATCATTGCTGACACCGAGTGCCTTGTCGTTGAGGATCGCAACGCCGATGGCGATCAATCCAAGCACGCAAAGCACATTGATCCAATGAAACCAGCGAACACTTGCATCCCATACGGGGTAGGCTTTTAGTTGCGTCATTCTTGAACCCTTACTTGTTATTACAGTATGACCAACCTCGGCGGCGATGAAACCCCGTAGTTACACTATAAGAATCCGGGTGACGGGCCCCCAAGGCGCAGTCGCGAGGAGCAATGGACAGTAGGGACTTCCGAATTCTCTCCGCGAGTCTGTAGTAGTGATCGGAACGCTTAGGGTTGCGGCCGAGGCGTTGCGGCGACGCTGGGCGGCAATAGCGGATACACAACTTTCGGTTGTTCTCCAGTGAGGCTCTCAAGGAACACCGCCAATTTTTGCGTTTCATCCGTGCTGAGTTGCGCGCCGAGTTGGCTCGCTCCCATTACCGCGACGGCCTGACGAAGATCCCACGAGCGTCCAGTGTGAAAGTATGGCGCGGTCAGCGCTATGTTCCGCAACGTTGGCACCTTGAACACATATTGGTCGCTTACACTCTTAGTCACCGATAAGCGACCTTTGTCGGTTGGCGGCAGCAATTCGGCGCCCGGATTTTCGACAACGCCAAAAGGTGCATACATGCCGCCGCCAATGTTGATACCGCTGTGGCATGCAGCGCAGCCTTTGTTGATGAACAGCTGCAATCCTTCCTTCTGCGTGGCGGTCAATGCCGTTGCATCGCCCTTCAGAAATTTATCGAAGGGAGCGTTCGGTGTAATCAGCGTCGCCTCGAATATTGCGATTGCCCTTTGCGCATTGGCAAGGGTCACTGGCTTAGGATCGCCGGGAAACGCAGCTTTGAACGCTGCAACGTATCCCGGAATTGCAGCAAGTTGTTCGCCCACGTGCTCCTTCGGCGATGCCATCTCGATCGGATTAACCATCGGTCCACCGGCTTGTTCTTCCAGGTCCTTTGCCCGGCCATCCCAAAATTGCGCCGTGTTGAAGACCGCATTCAGGACCGTAGGCGCATTGCGTCCACCGCGCTGCCAGTGATGCCCGATCGATGTCTCCTCGCCATCGACGCCGCCCAATCCAACGTTGTGACACGAATTGCAGCTAATGGCATGACTGGCTGAAAGTCTTGGGTCGAAATACAACATCTTGCCAAGCTCGACTTTCGACGGGGTTGCAGGATTGCCAGGCAACGCGGGCGGCGTGGTGGGAATAGGCTTGAATTGCGCCTGCGCCGTCGTCATCAGGCTGTCGGCTGCGAAAATGCGGCTACTGAACAGGAACGCTGCTACCAGCGCAAGAATACGAGGCGCTTGCATGGGAAACTCCTGCAGCTATCACTTAACGCAATGGCGTGCGAGCTTGGTACAGCACACTTACCTACGCAATTCGGAATTCTACGTAGGAATGCTGCACACGACGCCGAAGTTGGGCACCTTCGGCGCGGTGTGGCGGGCGACAATGACGCTCAGCTCCGCAAAAAAGAACAGCCGCTGCAACGCGGGGATATAGAGAATGGTCAGCAGACACGCGATGGCTCCACCGGATATCCACCACAGTGCGGGATTGGGGATTCGCATGACGGCCAAGCCGGCGCGCGACCACGAGCGATCGACAAGTATCAGGACAATGCTCAGAAGCACCATTGTCGCGAATACAACCGCCCGAGCTTCATCGGATTCTTCTCCGCGCAATGTGCATGCCGCAAACACGACCGCCAAGGTGATCAGCGCGATGACCCCTCGGACGGCTCCCATCGTAAGCACCTTGCTATCGAACAATCGTGCCTCGGATGAGCGCGGCGAACGTTTCATGACGTCCATCTCATCGGATTCGGCTTCGAACACAAAGGAGCACGCGCGATCGATGATCAATTGCAAGAAGAGAACGTGCACCGGCAACAGGATGACGGGCAAGTTCCAGTAGCACAGGAATAATCGACATCTCTCCCGCAACCACTTGGCTTCGACGGAAAAATGGTTAGCGGAATCTTGCTAACTGCTTGGATTTTCGAGATGCCCTTTCGGGCAGATAGGTTACACATCATTCCGGGCACATCGCTGACACTTTCCGGCATTTGCAGGAGACGCAAATGCCGTGGCGGGAGTGTCGCAAGATGGATGAACGGCTGCGCTTTGTGGCTCGGTTACTTGATGGGGAGAAAATGGCAGGGCTGTGCCGGGAGTTCGATATCTCCCGACAGACCGGTTACAAGATCTACCACCGGTACAAGGACTGCGGCATCGAGGGCCTGACGGATCGCTCCCGACGCCCGTATCGGCATGCCAACCGCTTGCCATTTCAGATTGAGTCGCTGATCGTGCAGCTGCGCAAAGAGCATCCCAGCTGGGGCGCGCCCAAGATCCGCGAGAAGATCAGACGCCGGCGCCTGGGACTGGCACTGCCTGCGATCAGCACGGTGCACGCGGTGCTCGATCGCCATGGTTTGGTGACCCGCGGCCGCCGGCGCAATCACTACAAGGCCGAAGGCACCGGCTTATCCCGACCCGATCATCCCAATGATCTGTGGTGCGCCGATTACAAGGGCGAGTTCATGCTCGCCGACCGTCGCTACTGCTATCCGCTCACCATCACCGACTTCGCCAGTCGCTACCTGCTGTGCTGCGACGCCTTGCAGACCACCCGCGAAGTCTATGCATTTACCGCCTTTGAACGGGCCTTCAAGGACTATGGCTTACCCAAAGCGATCCGCAGCGACAATGGCGTCCCCTTCGCCAGCAACAGTGCCTTCTTCGGCCTCTCCAAACTCTCGGTCTGGTGGCTGCGGCTCGGCATCGCCATCGAGCGCATCAAGCCCGGTAACCCGCAGCAGAATGGCCGGCACGAGCGGATGCATCTCACGCTGAAGAAGGAAGCCACCAAGCCGCCGGGCAAAAACTTCCTCCAGCAGCAGGCCAAGTTCGACACCTTCATCCGCGACTACAACGAGGAGCGACCGCATCAGGCGCTCAACATGCGCTACCCCGCAGAACTCTACTCGCCCTCACCGCGACCCTATACCGGCCTGCCAGAGCTCGAGTATCCGTTCCACGATCGCACCGTGACCGTGACCCAATGCGGCCGCCTGTGCTTCGCTCGGCGCAAGATCAACCTCAGCGTCGTCTTCGCCGGCCAGGCCGTCGGCGTCAAGGAAGTCGCTGACCACATCTGGCTGATCAGCTTCATGCACTACGACCTGGGCTTCTTCGATCACGAGTCGGGGCGCGTCGAATGTGCCCCAAACCCCTTCACTGCTAAAGTGTCAACCATGTCTCCGGTATAAAACGTCAGCTATGCGACCGGAATGGACCCAGAGTTGAGTGGCGCGCCCGGAGAGATTCGAACTCCCGACCACTTGGTTCGAAGCCAAGCGCTCTCCTGAGAGCCTCAATCTGCAGCCGACTTCCGCCAGCGCGCCGGCAAAGCCCAGGCCATGCAGCAATCCGAAGCTGAACGCGATCAGCCAGGGCTTGCGCACTGCGAGACCCTCGCGGCCGTGGTCGCAGGCGCACGATCTCCGCCGCGACGAACACGATCGAGAGCGCGATCGTTGCCTCAACCGGAGGCCCGGGGACGCGCACGACCTGGAGCGTTGCAGCGCCAGGGTGATCGATTGCGCGATCGTGAACGCGGTGATCGTGATGAGGAGCCGCCGCGACCGCGCACGATCATCATCAGCGCGAGCACGAACAGCAGGTGATCGACGCCGGTCAGGATGTGGTCGATGCCGAGCACGGTGTAGGTGCGCACCACCTCGAACGGCCCAGAGCTGGCTTCGAGCGTGAAGCGTCGGGCTTCACCGCCAAGACGCGCGCGAGTTGCTCCGTGCCGTCGGCGCGCTCCACGCGCACCAGCACGTCGAGGCCGGTCGGGCCAGCTCAGTGAATTCGATCGGCTTGCCTTCCAGCCCGCCCGGGACACGCGCCCGCCAGCGCTGCACGGCGGCGCCCGACGCGTAGACGCCGCTGCGCGAGCCGACCTCCTGCGGTCCCGGCGGGAAACACCGGCTTGACCTTGAGCGTCGTCTGCGCGTCGAGCGCCGGAACTTTCCACGCCACGTCGTAGGTTTCGGCGTCGAGTTGCTTGCAGCTGCAGATAGGCTGGCCGGAAGACGTCGGCGCGCGACCCGCGTCGCGAGCAGCAGCAGATTCGACGGCCAGCACGACCGAGCAGACGCGCCATCAATCGCCGCGCTTCGGCCTTGCGCGCGACCGCGAGATCGGCGTCGATCACGACGTCGTACTTCTGCAGCGCCTTCCTGGTAGTAATATCTCGTTTGCCAGCGCGACGTCGATCGTTCTCCAGTCGCGCTCGACGCGGCTCGCACTTCGGCGAGCGTCGCCGGAGCGGCCCGGCGTACTCGTCGTCACGCGCACCAGGTGAACGCCATAGCCGGAAGCGACCGGGCCGCTCCAGTGCCGAGCGGCAGCGCGATCACGGACGTCGGCGAATTCATCGCCGAAGTCGCGCGCCAGAAGGTCCGCGGCGAGCGTCGGCCGACGATGCCGGCAACAGCGAGCTGTCGCCGCATCGTCGTCCGGCTTCGCGCGCCGGCACGCAGTTGCGCGAGCGCCGCGGCGAGATCGGACGTCAAGGCGGGCGCCATGACGCGCCGGATCGAACATGACCTGGTCGAATCCGACGAGCGCCGGGATGCGCATAGCGCTCGGCGTGCTTGCGCAGGTACGTCCTCCAGCTCGGCATCGACTGGGAGCGGCTCGCGCGGCGGACTCCTCGGTGATGACGCCCAGCTTCTGCAGCACGCGGCGGCGAATCACCGCGTCGTCGCGATCGAGCCCCATCGCCGCGCCCTCGCGAAAGAGAATCTCCGTCGCGCACGTGCGCATCGATCAGGCCCTGTCAGTTCAGCCGGCGTCACCGGGCGTTTCCAGGCGCTCTGATAGAGCCGCACGATCTTGGCCACCGTCGCGTCGTTGATGACGATGCGCCGATCGGCGCCGCCTCGGGCGCCGGAGACAACGTTGAACAGCAGGAACAGCGCGAGCCCGAGCACGCAGGAAGTGCAGCAGCGGTTCACGCAGCAGTTTGCGCATGCACGCCTCCATGAAACGAGGACGGGCGGGGACTGCCCTGCCCGTCATCGCGCGTCAGCTCGGTCTGTCGCCAGCGGCATCTCAGTCCGGGCGTGTACCAGATCGGCGAGGTGTAGGCGCGCTCGGTGATGGTCATCCGGGTGCCCTGGCAGCGGCGTTGTCCCGTAGCGCTTCGCGTCGTAGGCGATCCAGCGCGGCGTCGGGAATCTCGATCACGCGCACGTAGTAGAACGCCTCGCTCGGCGGCGTTGAAGCCGGGGTCCTTCCAGAACGCGATCAACTCGGGCGCGCCGATCGTGTTGGTCCAGGTCGCGTTGGCGACGTCCACCGTGCTGCCGACCGAAGGCAGCTTGCCGTCCGTGCCGGGCTTGCGGTCGCCGCCCCAGGCGACGTCGTAGACCTTCTCGTGCAGTTCGCCGCTGCGCGTCGAGCCAGCCCTTGACGACCTGGATCCGGTCGAGGTTGGCGCCGATCGGATCGCGCAGCGCGGCCACGATGAAGGTCGGCGACTTGCCCGCCGGCGCGCGGCTCAGGTCGCCGCCCATCGGGACGCCTTTCGCGTAGCCGATCGACCGCGGGGCTGCGCGTGCGTGCGTCGGCCGCCGTGAAGTCGAAGCCGCCGAAGAAGCGTACGGCCATGCGCGGGCCGGTCGTCGCGTAGGTCTCCCGGCGCTCCATCGCGTCCCAGATCGCCTCGCGCGTGTTCTCGGTGGCCCACACGGCGGCGTAGCCGGACGCGCCGACTTCCCAGTCCATCACCGTGACGCCGGTCTTGGGATTGTTGAAGAACGTCGCGCGCATGCGCTCGGGGCTCGGCTCCTGCGGCGTGGTCTTGCCGAAGAAGTTGTCCTCCTCCATGGCTGCGAGGCCCGTATGCGCGTCGCTCGATCCCACCAGGCCGAACTTGTAGGGGTTGGTCCCGAGCTGCTGCTCCAGCTTCAGTCCGTTCTTGAGCGCGGAGCGCGCGTACTCGAACTCGAGCATCGCCTTCGTCTTGACCGCGCTTCCGTCGAGGTTCCCCTTGTCCCAGATCTCGAAGTCCGCGAATTCGTCGTTCGGCGAGAGGAAAGGATGCGATTCGCCCGTGCCCTTGGTCTGGGTCGTCTCGTAGAGCCGCTCCCATTTCGCGCGCGTCTCGACGTACTCGCGATCGAGTCTTCTTGCCGAACGCCTCGACCACCGGGAACATCAGGCCGTTGCTCAGGTTGCCGTTGTGCGCGATGGCGAGGACGCTGCCGCCGGTCTTCTTCTCGTAGTCGTCCATCCACTTCCACAGGTCGGCCGGGTTGTCGCTGCCGAGCGGTTTCATCGTGGTGTACGGCAGGACCTGCCGTGCGCGATCGCCGTTGTCGCGGAAGACGACGTTGCGGTGCAGGTTCATCGAACCGGTGTTGGACGTCCACTCGTAGCCGATGAACGCGGTGAAGCGCCCGGGGTCGTTGTACTGGTCGGCGGCGGCGATCGTGTCCATCCACGCGTTGCGGTAGCCGCGGGTGTCGGGCGCGTAGATGAGCGACTTCGGGAACGTCCCGTCGCTGAACGACATGATGATCTCGATCGCGGCCTGCGCGCCCTGGCCGGACTTGATCATGTCGTACCACTTGCGGCCCGTCGGGTCGGCGAGCAGTTCGGGCTTCCCCGCGTAGAGGTCGGGGAACATGCCCATGTTGTCCGAGTGATCGGCGACGACCAGGAAGTCGAGCGGGCGCGACAGCTTGACCGGCTGGCCGCTCGAGGCCGTGATCTCCTCGCCACGAGCGAGCTTGTAGGCGTCGCGCGGGCCGAGGCGCGCGCCGAAGGCGCCCGCGTCGAACGATGCCGCGGTGTGCAGGTGCGTGTCGCCGAACAGCGGGCGCGTCGGATAGTTGCGACCGACGTAGCGCGAATAAGTACTCTATCCAACTGAGCTACGGGCGCGTGGGTCGGCAATCTAACAGGGAGGGTCGTCCCGGAACCAGTCCTCGGCCGCCATTATCAGAGTCGCGGCTCCTCTTCTGTACGGTATCGCGCAAAGGGAGTCGTGCGTCGCGGAACCCGGAAATCCACGAAACATTAACGTCGAACCCGTGCAAACTCGACCGCAGCTGAGGACCGACAGACAGTAGTGCCCAGTGCGGCAAATCGAGTGCCCATGACAGCGGATCCAGGCTCAAGCCCAGCCGATCTCCTGCCCGACGCGGCCGAATGGAAAGAAACGGTAGCGAAGTATCGCGAGCCCTCGACGGCGAGCGCCGTCTGGCAACTGGCGAATTCCTTCCTGCCTTATTTCGGCTGCTGGTACGGCATGTACTGGAGCCTTTCGGTTTCGAACTGGCTCACGCTTCTCTTCGCGATCGCGTTCTCTTGGGTTCCTGGTGCGCATCTTCATCATCTTTCACGACTGCGGGCATGGTTCGTTCATGAAATCCCGGCGCGCGAACGACATCGTGGGTTTCATCGCGGGCGTCGTGACATTCACGCCCTACGCGCACTGGAGCTGGCAGCACGCGATCCACCACGGCACGTCGGGCGATCTCGACCGGCGCGGTCACGGCGACCTATGGACGCTCACGGTCCAGGAATATCTCGAGGCGTCGCGCTGGAAGCGCTTCGCGTATCGAATGGCGCGGAACCCTTTCTGCCTTTTTATCGTCGGGCCGTTCGTCGTGTTCATCATCATCCAGCGCTTTCCCTCGCCCAAGGCGCCGCCGCGGCAGCGCAACTCCGTGGCCTGGACGAACCTCGCACTCCTCGGCGTGGCATGCGCGATGAGCCTCGCGTTCGGCGTCACGGAGTTCCTGGTCATCCAGCTCAGCATCACGACGGTCATCGGCGGCGTCGGCATCTGGCTCTTCTATGTCCAGCACCAGTTCGAGGGCGTCTACTGGGAACGCGGCGCCAAGTGGGATTACACCGCGGCCGCGATGCGGGGCAGCTCCTTCTATAAGCTCCCGCGAATCCTGCAATGGCTCACGGGCAACATCGGCTTCCACCACATCCATCACCTGAGCCCGCGCATCCCGAACTACAAACTTCAGAAGTGCCACGACTCCGAGCCGCTCTTGCAGAAGGTCAAGACCGTGACGCTGCTTTTCGAGTCTCGCGTCGCTTCCGCTGAGGCTCTGGGATGAGCGCGGCAAGAATATGGTCGGGTATCGGGCGCTGCGGGATCTGCGCCGCCTGAAGGCACAGGGCCTTTACTAGCCGTTGAACGGCAGCTTCAATCCCGGCCGCGGCCAGCGGCACTTGTAGAGCTTGCCGGTGCTCGAGCAGGTGATCCAGGCGTCGCGCATGTCGGCGCCGCTGAAACAGATATTCGTCGTCACGGCGTCGGGACAGGGAAAGTGCTCGTAATTGCCGTTCGGTTCGAAGGCCGTGATCCCGCCGTTCCAGAGCGTCGCCACACAAATGATCCCGTTCGCTTCCACAGCAAGACTGTCGAGCCATTGAAAGCCGGGGAGCGTCGCAATCACGCGGCCGCCCGCGGGTGAATCGTTCGGCAGCATCGTGCCGGGCGCCGAGAGATCAAACGCCAAGAGCTGCCCCTTGATGCAGTCCGCCATGTAGACGACGCGTTCATCGGGCGAGAGCCCGATGCCGTTCGGTGAAATGAGCCCGCTCCGCCACCGCACAATCTTCTTCTCGTCCGCGCGCGCGTGGTAGACGGCGCCGAGGCGCCGCACTTCGCCGTCCGTCTGGCCGAGGCAGGTAAACCAGAAGCCGCCCTCGCTATCGAACACGATGTCGTTCGGGCTGTTGAGCGGTCTTCCCTTCGCAGGAGTCGTAGAGCGTCGAGAATTTGCCGGTCTTGAGGTCGACGCGCTGGATTGATCCGCCCTCGTAGACAGCCGGCGGTCCATTCGGCAGATGCAGCTCGCCCGGCGTCCACTCCCACGCGCCGCCGTTATTGCAGACGTACATCGCGCCGTCGGGGCCGACGGCCGCGCCGTTCGGGCCCTGGCCGAGTTCGGCGACGATTTCGTGTTTGCCGTTCGGGCGCACGCGCGTCAGCGTGCCCCGGCGCATCTCGACGACGATCACAGAGCCGTCGGCCATGGCCACGGGCCCTTCCGGGAAATGCAGATCGTCGGTGACCTGTTCGAGTTTGAGATTCATCCCGGAAGTACACGCGATTGCATGTACTTCGGTCAAGCGTGCGCGGCAATCCGTCAGGCGTCGCGGAGCGACTGTTTGCGCTTGTTCGCGTCTCGGCCTTTGGCTTTGCGGCAGGCGCGGTTTCGCGGGCGCCGGCGGGGGTTCCGATAACAGGCCGTCCACCGCGGCGTCATCGAGCAAGGCAGGTGTGGTTGCGCCGAGACCGAAGCGCTCCATCACTTCGCAGAGCGCATCGATATCGATCGGCTTCGTGAGCAAGCCGTCCATGCCCGCTTCGAGACACTTTTCGAGCTGTCCGGACATCGCGTTCGCCGTGAGCGCGACGATCGGCACGTGCGCGCCGACATCTTCGCGCTTGCGGATCTCGCCCGTCGCGGTGTAGCCGTCCATCACCGGCATCTGCACATCCATCAGAATCAGCCGGTACTTGCCCGTCAGGCAGGCGTTGACGCCCTCAACGCCGTTCGGGACGACATCGACTTCACAACCCATGCGTTCGAGGAACCGCCGCGCGACCTTCTGATTGACGACGTTGTCCTCGACCACGAGCACGCGGCCCGAGAAGCGCTGGCCGCCCGCGCCCCGTTGCAGCGCGCCGCGCGTCACGATGGGCTGGCTCTGCACCTGCCATACGTGGGCATCGTGAGCGAGCACTTTGTCGAGGCAGCTCAGAAGTTCGCGCAGGCGCACGGGCTTTGCGAGATAGCCCGCGAAGCCGAGTCTCGCGAAGCGCTGCATGTCGCCCTGCCGGTCGATCGAAGTCAAGAGCACCGCGCGGGTTGCGCTGAATTCCGGCGTCGCGCGCATCAGCTCACCGAGCGAAGCGCCATCGACGCCAGGCATCTGAAAATCGAGCAAAGCTACATCGAACGGCGCCCGCCGCGAAACGGCGTCGCGCAGCATTTCCAGCGCCTGCGCGGCGCTCGCGGCGAGCTCCGATTGAAAGCCGGCGTGCGTCAGCTGGCCCGCGAGCACGCGCCGGTTCGTCGCATTGTCGTCGACGATGAGAATCTTCCGGTCCGAGTATTTGACGCGGGGGCCCGCGGCCGCCGCTGCGTTCGGCGCGATCTTGAGCGGCAGCATGAACCAGAAAGTCGAGCCCTCGCCGGATTTGCTTTCGACTCCGATGGTCCCGCCCATCATTTCCACGAGCCGCCGGACGATCGAGAGCCCAAGTCCCGTGCCGCCGAAGTGGCGCGTGGTCGAGGAATCGGCCTGCACGAAGGGTTCGAAGAGTCCCTTCAGCGTATCGGGCGCAATGCCGATGCCGGTGTCGTGCACTTCGAATCGGGTCTCAGCCGTGCCATCGCGAAGGCTCGCGAGCGTCACTTCGATCACGATCTCGCCCGCGCGCGTGAACTTGACGGCATTGCCGACGAGATTGAGGAGGCACTGGCGCAGGCGTTGCGGATCGCCGAGCACGTGCGCCGGAAGATCCGGCTGCACGTTGATGATGAGCTCAAGGTTCCGGCTCGCGGCCTGGAAGGACATGATCGAGCCGATGTCCTCGACGAGGCCATGCAGGTCCATCTGGATCGATTCGATGTCGAGCTTGCCCGCCTCGATCTTCGAGAAATCGAGGATATCGTTGATGACCGTCAGCAGCGAATCCGCGCTCGACTGGATGGTCTGTGCGTAGTCGCGCTGCACGCGATCGAGCTGCGTGTCGAGCAGGAGCCCCGTCATCCCGATGATGCCGTTCATTGGCGTGCGGATCTCGTGGCTCACATTCGCGAGGAACGCGCTCTTCGAGCGGCTCGCGGCCTCTGCTGCTTCGGTCGCGCGCACCAGCGCATCGCGGGACATTCGCGCGTCGGTCACGTCCTGCATGGACCCCGATAAACGCTGCACCTTGCCGTTCGCATCGAGCTCTGGCGAGGCGCGCATGCGATACCAGCGGTACTCACCCGTCTTCGTGCGCATGCGCAATTCAATGTCGATGGCAGTGCCCCGCTCCCGGCTCCCGATCACGGTGGCATCTGACATGGGACGATCGTCGGGGTGCACGAGATCGCGCAGCACGCCCATCCTGTCGGGCAGGTCACCGGGAGCGTAGCCGAGGATTTCGGAGAGTCGCGGCGCCAGCCACAAGCGGTCCGCGACGACGTCGACCTCCCAGAGGCCGTCCTGCGTGCCGCGGATCGCGCGCTCGAAGCGCTCGCGCGTCTCCTTGAGCTCGTCTTCCGCCAGCTTCTGCTTGTGGATGTCCTGGATCGAGCCGACGACGCGCGAGGTCGCACGACCGTCCGCTTCGCGCGTGGGAACCGATCGCGCCTTGAACCAGTGATAGTTGCCGTCTTTCAGCCGCACGCGCATTTCGAGCGTGTAGGATTCGCCGGATCGACTGCGCTCTTCGGAAGCGCTCTCGATGCGGACGCGGTCCTCCGGATGGATGAGCTCGCGCACCTTGTCGAGCGTATCGAGTTGCTCCAGCACGGGATCGTAGCCGAGGAGCGCGTAGTAGCTGCGCGAGGCCCAGTGCTGGCCCGTCGAGTGGTCTGTTTCCCAGTGGCCTTCCGCGAGCGACATCGACGCCCGCTCGAGTCGGCGCTGCACCTCGGCGAGTTCTTCGGCCTGGCGGCGCATCTTCTCGGCGGCCTCGACCTCGTCCGTGATATCCCAGCTCACGCCGACCGAACGCAGCGGCTTGTTGGCAGCATCCGTCGTCGTGCGCGCGAAGGCTTGCACGTGGCGAATCGTGCCGTCGGCAAGACGCAGGCGGTAGCGGAACGAGGCGTCGCGATTGCCTTCGCCGAGCGCCTTCATGACGGCGACGGAGCCAATTCGCGGTCTTCGGGATGGACCCACTTGAAGAGTTCGCTGCCGAGTTCCTGGCCGTAATGGCGGTTCGTCGGACGCTCGGCGACGCGGTTCTCATCGAACGCGATCGTGCCCGTGAGCCAGTCGAGCTCCCAGACGTAGATGCCCGCGGCCTGGGTCGCGATGCTCAGGCGTTCGAGGAGTTCACTCGTCGACTTTTCGGGGCGTGGGCTGTCCGTCATTGGGCGCTGCGGGTGGGCGGGTAGCCGTTACGGGCCGCCACTTGAACGTTATCGTTCGCCCCGGCCCTTTCTTGACGTTCGCCGGTCAGAAGAGCGAGGTCTGCTGGTGGACGCGGACGAGTTTCCCCTGGCGGAAGTGCAATTCGACGCTCGATTTGCGGACTGGGTACCAGAATTCGCCCCCGAGCCCCTGGAAACGCCACTCATCGCCCTCGAGGACGACGCTCCGGTAAGGCTCGACCCAAGGCTTGGACCCGGTCTGGACGTACATCTCGTACCCCGCGACAGACGCTTCGACGACGATTTTCTGCTGCGTCTTAAAGGACGCGAGGGCATCGAAGACGCCGCTCCGATCGAGACCGCGCGGGAGCTTCAACTGCATCTGGGCAAGGAGCGCCGGGCCCGAATACGGATAGCGCGGGATGTACGGATACTCCTTGAAGTTCGGCGAGCTCGACGCGAGCGTGTCGCCGTCGAATTCGATGCGAAGCGCAATGGGGTAATCCTCGCCGAACACCGCGATGCCGCTCGCGCCCCGCAGCGCCTCGAAGTCCGCGCGCTGCGGATTCAGGAGCTTGATCGGCGGGTCGACGAGCGGCTCCACGCCGCGGATGTCGGAGCGCTCGATGGCGGCGAGCGTCGCCTCTTTGCTCGCGCCGATCGTGAAGGGGCCGTAGTGACCCGCTTCCACCGTGCGCGTGCAGCCCGCGATGCAAGCGAGCAGCGCGAATGCCGTGAGAAGTCGGATCACCGGTCGCGAAATCACTTCATCGTCGGCATCACGAATTCGGCGGATCCACGGCCGCTCGTCGGCCAGCGCGCCGTCACCGTCTTGAGGCGGGTGTAGAAACGCACGCCATCCGGACCATGGACGTGGAGCGCTCCGAAGAGCGAGCGCTTCCACCCGCCGAAACTGTGGAAAGCCATCGGCACGGGAATCGGCACGTTGATGCCGACCATGCCGCAATCGACCGAATGGGCGAACTGCCGCGCGGCCGCGCCGTCTGCCGTGAAGATCGAGGTGCCGTTGCCGAATTCGTGGGCGCGGATGAGCGCGAGTGCGCTGTTCAGATCCCGTTCACGCAATATGACAAGAACCGGCCCGAAGATCTCCTCCTTATATATACGCATCCCAGGGGTCACCTTATCGAAAAGGCAGGCCCCGAGATAAAAGCCCCGTTCGTGGCCGGCAACGCTGAGCTTGCGGCCATCGACAACGAGCTCCGCGCCCTCGGCGACGCCGACGTCGACGTACTTCAGCACGCGCTCGCGATGCTCGCCCGTGACGAGCGGCCCCATCTCGACACCCTCGGCCGTGCCCGGGCCGACCTTCAGCGCCTTGATCATCGGCACGAGTTCCCGGATGAGCCGGTCGCCCGCATCGCCCACGGCGACCGCCGCCGAGATCGCCATGCAGCGCTCGCCCGCCGATCCGTACGCCGCGCCGAGCAGGGCCTGTGCCGCAAGCTTCGAATCGGCATCGGGCATGACGACCATGTGATTCTTGGCGCCGCCCAGCGCCTGCACGCGCTTGCCATGTTCGGACGCCGTCCGATAGATGTATTCCGCGATCGGCGTCGAGCCGACGAAACTCACGGCGGCAACGTCCGGATGAGTCAGCAGCGTTTCCACGGCCACGCGGTCGCCATTCACGACGTTGAAGACGCCCGCCGGCAGGCCGCATTCCACCAGGAGCTCCGCGAGCCGAAGCCCAAGCGACGGATCCTTCTCCGAAGGCTTCAGGATGAAGCTGTTCCCGCAGGCAAGCGCGATCGGGAACATCCACATCGGAACCATGGCGGGAAAATTGAACGGCGTAATGCCGGCGCAGACACCGACGGGCTGGCGCAGCGACCAGCTATCGATCCCGCTCCCGACGCTGTCGGAATACTCGCCCTTGAGGAGGTGCGGAATACCGCAGGCGAACTCGACCACCTCGAGCCCACGCACCACTTCCCCGCGCGCGTCCGAAAGGACCTTGCCGTGTTCGCTCGTGATGATCCGGGCGAGCTCGTCGATGTTCCGCTCGATCGCTTCCTTGAACTTGAAGAGCACGCGGGCGCGCTGCAGCGGCGGCGTTGCGGCCCAGGCCGGGAATGCTGCGCGTGCGGCGTCGACCACGGCCGAGGTTTCCGCGGCGCTCGCCAGCGGCACCCGGGCCGAAACGGCGCCGATCGCTGGGTCGAAAACAACGCCAAAGCTGCCGCTCGTCCCGGGGACCCGCCGGCCATTGACGAAATGGGCCAATTCCCGGGCAGCCTTCGGCTGGCGCGCATCGGCGGGGGCAATGGAAGCATTCATGCAGCGGACTCCAGACGGGGGCGCGACTGTAACGCAAGCTCAGGCCAGTGAACAAAATTCGGGCTGGCAGGGTCCGATAGCCAGTGCGCACGACTCCTAATAATATAGATCGCGACCCGGCCCGACAGACCGGCCGCAAAATTCCATTCGCCTATCCAAGACTGAACGCGGGGGATCCATGAAAATGCTGATTGCTCATGCTGTTGCCGTAGTGGCGCTCGCTACCGCCCTGCCGGCCTTCGCCGAATGCGACTATCCCAAGGCACCCGCCACGATGCCGGACGGCGGAACGGCGAACCTCGATGAAATGAAGGCTGCCAAGAAGGAATACGACAAGTACAACAGCGACATGGGCGTCTACCTGGAATGCATCAGCGGCGAGCACGATGCCGAGAAGCCCAAGATCGAAGACGGCATGTCGGCGGACAAGAAGAAGGAGCTGCAGAAGCAGATCGAGGAACTCGACAAGCGTTATGTCGCGAAGTACGACTCGGCCTTCGATGAACTGCACGCGGTCATGGACCGGTTCAATGAGCAGATCCGCACCTTCAACGACAAGCGCAAGGCAGCCAAAGAGAAAAGCGGCGGCTAATTGATCTCACCCACGGAAGCCGACGCTGCCATCCAGTTGCATGTGACTTGTCTGCCGATCGAGTCACTGCCGCTTACGCAGTGTCATGGCTTGGTGCTGCGCGAGAACATCTACGCGGAACGGGATCAGCCCCCGTTCGACCGCGTTGCCATGGACGGCATCGCGCTCGCTTCCGTCTCGCAGGCGGGCGGCGGCCGCAAGCTCCGGGTCGCCGGCACGCAGGCCGCCGGCGCGCCGCAGATGGCGCTCGAGCGGCCGAACGACTGCATCGAAGTGATGACGGGCGCCGTGCTGCCGCGCGGCTGCGACTGTGTCGTGCCGGTCGAGCAGATCGAGGTCAAGGACGGCACCGCCCGGCTCGTCGAGCCGAAGAACGTTGCACCCGATCTCAATGTGCACAAGCGCAGCTCGGACAGCCGCCAGGGCGATTTGCTCGTGACTGCCGGGAGCCGCCTGCGAGCAGCCGAAATTGCGGTCGCAGCGTCGGCCGGCATGGCGCGCGTGCGCGTCAGCAGCCAGCCCGCGCTCATGGTGGTCTCGACCGGCGATGAGCTCATCGATCCGGGTGAACCGATCGCGGACTATCAGGTGCGTCGCTCGAACGTTTATGGCATTGCGGCGATGTTGCGCGCCCGCGGCTTCGTGCGGGTGGGCGATGATCACTTGCCGGACGACGAGGCGGTGCTCGCGAAGCAGCTGCGGCTGCACCTCGACACGCACGATGCCTTGATCCTGAGCGGCGGCGTTTCCATGGGCCGTTTCGATCTCGTGCCGAAGGTGCTGACGGAGCTCGGCGTGCGGCCGATCTTTCACAAGATCTCGCAGCGCCCGGGCCGCCCCATGTGGTTCGGCATCGGGCCGCAGGGCCAGTCGGTCTTTGGGCTCCCGGGCAATCCCGTTTCGACGCTCGTCTGCCTCACGCGCTACGTCCTGCCGGCGCTCGATCAGGCCATGGGCCTGAAGCCCGCGGGGCCTGAGAAGATCGCGCTCGCCGCCGCAATCGAACACAAACCGCCACTCACGGGATTCATGCCGGTAACGCTCGACGCCGACGACTGGGGCCGTGCCTGGGCGCTGCCGAAACCGACCAACGGCTCCGGCGATTTCACCGCGCTCGTCGGCACCGACGGGTTCGTCGAGCTGCCGCCGGGGCCGAACACGTACGCCAAGGGATTCGTCACGCGCCTGCACCGCTGGTAGCGTGGCACGTACGGCCATGAGCGAAACACCCTCCACCAATGTCGTCGCGATCGGCGGACCCGAAGCCCCGCTCGATGCGCTCGCGCGCCCGCTCCATGACCTGCGCATCTCGGTCATGGATCGCTGCAACTTCCGCTGCCCCTACTGCATGCCGAAGGAGCAGTTTCACGAGCACTACCAGTTCCTGAAATCGCAGGAGCGGCTCGAGTTCGACGAGATCGTGCGGCTTACGAAGCTTTTCACGCAGCTCGGAGTGCGCAAGGTGCGCCTCACCGGCGGCGAGCCGCTGCTGCGCGCGAATCTCGCCGATCTCGTCGGCGATCTCACCTCGCTCGAGGGCGTCGAGGACGTCGCGCTCACGACGAACGGCGTGCTCCTCGGCAAATACGCTGCCGAGCTCAAAGCGAATGGGCTCGATCGCGTGACCGTCAGCCTCGACAGCCTCGACGACGCCGTGTTCACGCAGATGAGCGGCGGCTTCGCGGGGAAGGATCAGGTGCTCGAAGGCATCGAGAGCGCGATCCGCGCGGGGCTCGCGCCTGTCAAGGTCAATACGGTCGTCGAGCGCGGCATCAACGATCACACGCTCGTCGATCTGGTGCGGCATTTCCGCGGCACCGGCGTCATCGTCAGATTTATCGAATACATGGACGTCGGCAATCGCAATCACTGGCAGCGCGAGCGCGTGGTACCGTCGCGCGAGGTGCTTGCCAGGATTTCGGCGCTTTGGCCGCTGGAGGCAATCGCCGAGAACTATCACGGCGAAGTCGCTGAGCGCTATCGCTTCACAGACGGCGCTGGCGAGATCGGCTTCATCTCGTCGGTGAGCGAACCGTTCTGCGGCTCGTGCACGCGTGCGCGCCTCTCCTCCGACGGGCGCATCTACACCTGCCTTTTCGCGACAACGGGTACCGACCTGCGCGGGCCGATTCGCGCCGGGGCAAGCGACGCGGAACTCCTCGCGATCATCCGTGGGGTCTGGCAGAAGCGAACGGACCGCTACAGCGAGCAGCGCGCAAAGCTGCGCGCGGGCGAGCACGCCCTACGCAAGGTCGAGATGTACTACATCGGCGGTTGACATGACGAAGCTCACGCATATCGACGCAGGCAACCGGCCGACGATGGTCGACATCGGCGACAAGACAGTGACGCAGCGAACCGCGGTGGCGGAGGCGCGCGTGCGCCTGCCCACCGATGTGGCTAGCGCGCTACGCGCTCAAGGGTTTACGTCGAAGAAAGGTCCCGTGATCGAGACAGCGATCGTCGCGGGCGTCATGGCCGCGAAGCGCACGCATGAGCTCATTCCCTTCTGTCATCCGCTCGCCGTCGAGAACTGCAAGATCACGATCGAAGCGGAAGGCGACTCGCTCGTCATCCGCTGCAAGGTCTCCGTGCATCACAAGACGGGCGTCGAGATGGAAGCGCTCACGGGCGCCGCCGTTGCGGGTCTCACGGTCTACGACATGGTCAAGGCGCTCTCGCACGACATCGTGATCGAGGGACTGCGCCTCCTCGAAAAGACCGGCGGCAAGAGCGACTATGTCAGCCGCTAGTTCTGTGTCGGCGGCACCCATCTGGGGCCTCATTCTCGCGGGCGGACGCAGCAGCCGCATGGGACGCGACAAGGCGTTGCTCGCCTACCACGGCAAGACGCAGATCGAATGGACCGCGGAACGGGCCCGCGCCATCTGCGCGTGGGTGTATCTCTCCGTGCGGCCAGACCAGACGGCGGACCCGGCGCGCGCCGTGCTGCCGCAGATCGTGGATCAGCACACGGATATGGGTCCAATTGCGGGCATCCTTGCGGCGCAGGCGCTCGCGCCCGATGTCGCCTGGCTCGTGCTCGCGTGCGACCTGCCCTACATTGATGAAACGACGCTCAAGCATCTGGCGGCGGCGCGCGATCCCGCTCGCGTCGCGACGGCGTACATCAGCACACACGACGGATTGCCGGAGCCGCTGTGCGCAATCTACGAGCCGAAGAGCCGCGCGCTCATCGAGGCTTATGTTGCGAGCGGCAAGGACTGTCCACGAAAGTTTCTCATTCAAAACGATGCGCTCCTGGTCGAGCAGCCGCATCCGCACGCGCTCGACAACGTGAACACGGCGGAGGAATTTGAAGCGGCGGAGAAGGCCCTCACCCCAGCCCTCTCCCGTGAAGACACGGGAGAGGGAGTGGAGCCCTCACCCCTCTCCGGTCCCCTCTCCCCTTTCAGGGGGAGAGGGTTAGGGTGAGGGGCGCCCATGACCCGCACGTTTCGTATTCAGTATTTCGCGCTGCTTCGCGAGCAGGCCGGCCGGAGCGAAGAGCGCGTGACGACCGCTGCATCGACGCCGGCGGAGCTCTACGCGGAGCTCAAGGCGCGCCATCCGTTCAAGCTCGGGCGCGATCAGCTCCGGGTCGCCGTGAATGCGGAGTTCCGCGACTGGGAGTCCGCGCTAGCCGATGGCGACAGCGTCGTCTTCATTCCACCGGTGGCGGGCGGATGAACGTCTTTCGCTTTTCGAACACGGTAATCGACGGAGCGGCTCTGCGCCGCGAGCTCGCGGATCCCGCGTCCGGCGGCTTCGCCGCGTTCGAAGGCTGGGTGCGCAATCACAACGAAGGCCGCGACGTGCGCCGGCTGGAATACGAGGCCTACGAAGATCTCGCGGTCAAGGAAGGCGAGCGCATCGTGCGCGCGGCCATCGAGAAGTTCGGCGTCGCGCACGCGCTCTGCGTGCACCGCGTTGGATCGCTCGAGATCGGCGAACTCGCCGTGTGGGTCGGCGTGAGCTCAGGCCATCGCGGCGAAGCCTTCACGGCCTGCCGCTACATCATCGACGAAGTGAAGCACCGCCTGCCGATCTGGAAAAAAGAGCACTACGTCGAAGGCGACTCCGGCTGGGTAAACTGCACCCACTGCGGTACCGGGATTGGATAACTGGGGATTTGGGCGCGCGTCAGCGACCCAAATCCCCAGTTATCCAATCCCGGTACCGCTCAGGGGCGGATCTGGCCGCTGCCGCGGACGACGTACTTGTAGCTCGTGAGTTGCTCGACGCCGACGGGGCCGCGCGCGTGAATCTTGTCGGTCGAGATGCCAATCTCGGCGCCCATGCCGAACTCGGCGCCGTCGGCGAACTGTGTCGAGGCGTTGTGCAGGACGATGGCACTGTCGACCTCGCGCAGGAACTTCTCCGCGGTCGCGGCGTTCTGCGTCACGATTGACTCGGTGTGTGCCGAGCCGTAGCGCGCGATGTGCGCGATGGCTTCATCGACGCCGTCGACCACGCGCACCGCGATGATCGCGTCGAGATATTCCGTCAGCCAGTCCTTCTCGATCGCGTTGCGCACCCGCGGATCGACTGCGCGCGTCGCGGCATCACCCCGCACCTCGCAATGGGCATCGAGCAGCATTTTCACGAGCGGCCCGAGCTGCGTCGCCGCGGCGGCGCGATCGACAAGCAGGGTTTCGGCGGCGCCGCAGATGCCCGTACGCCGCATCTTCGCATTCAGCACGATGCGTCTCGCCATTTCTGGTTCGGCGTCGCGATCGACGTACACATGGCAATTGCCTTCGAGATGGCCGATGACCGGCACGCGCGCCTCCCGCTGCACGCGCTCGATGAGGCTCTTGCCACCGCGCGGCACGACGACATCGAGGTACTCCGCCATGTTCGCCAGGAGATAGCCCACAGCGGCGCGATCCTGCGTCGGCATCAGCTGGATTGCGGCGGCCGGAAGGCCCGCAGACTCGAGTCCCGCGACGAGGCACGCATGAATGGTGCGCGATGAGCGTTCGCTTTCGCTGCCGCCGCGGAGGATCGAGGCGTTGCCGGACTTGAGGCACAGCCCGCCGGCGTCGGCCGTCACGTTCGGCCGGCTCTCGTAGATGATCGCGATCACGCCGAGCGGCACGCGCACCCGTTCGATGGCAAGCCCGTTCGGCCGCACCCAGCGCGTGAGTACCGTGCCGATGGGATCGGGAAGCGCGGCGATCTCCTCGAGGCCGCGCGCCATCGCTTCGATCCGCGCGTCGTTGAGTTCGAGGCGATCGAGGAGCGCCGGCGTGAGCCCCGCGTTGCGCGCTGCGCTCAGGTCGTCGGAATTCGCCGCCAGCAGCTCGACGCGCCGCGTTCGCAAGGCGCTTGCCGCCGCGTCGAGCGCGGCGTTCTTCTGCTGCGTCGTTGCGTGACGCAGGCGCTCCGCCGCGGCGACGGCCGCACGCCCAAGTGCCTGCATGTCATCGCTCAAGCGGGTGGGTTCTGCGGCGGCGGCCATGGGTCGATTCCGTTTCAGTTGGCCGCGGAGAGATCCTGCGAGTCTTCGAGCGGCCGCAGCAGGACGAGGTCATCGCGATGAATCAGTTCCTCGCGGCCGCTGTAACCGAGGAGCGCTTCGATCTCGCTGCTCTGCCGGCCCATGATGCGCGCGGTATCCGCGTCGGAATATGCCGAGATGCCGCGCGCGATCTCGACGCCGTTCGGGCCGAGCACGCCGATGGTGTCGCCCCGCTCGAAGCGCCCGGCCGAGCGCACAACGCCCGCCGGCAACAGGCTCTTGCCGCGACCGAGCGCGGCAACTGCCCCGGCATCCACCATGACGGCGCCCGTCGGACGAAGCGTCCCCGCGATCCACTGCTTGCGAAGGGCCATGGGCGTGTCGGTCGGCACGAACCAGGTGGCGCGCTCGCCTTCCTCGATGCGCCGGAGCGGATTCTGCTGGCGGCCGCTCGCGATGCACATGTGGCAACCCGCGGCAACGGCAATACGCGCCGCGGCGATCTTGGTCGTCATGCCGCCGGAGCCGACGTCCGAATTCGCCGCGCCCGCCATCGCCTCGATTTCGGCCGTGATGTTGAGCACGCGATCGATGAACTGCGCGTTCTCATCCTGCGCCGGATCGGCGGTGTAGAGGCCGTCGACGTCCGACAACAGCACCAGGCAGTCCGCGCTCGCCATCTGCGCGACGCGTGCCGCGAGCCGGTCGTTGTCACCGTAGCGGATCTCGCTCGTCGCGACCGTGTCGTTTTCGTTGATCACGGGAATCGAACCGAGCGCGAGCAGGGTCCGGATCGTATTGCTCGCATTGAGATACCGCCGGCGCTGCTCGGAATCGTTGAGCGTCAGGAGGATCTGCGCGACGGTGAGCTCATGCTGTTCGAGAATTTCCTTGTAGGCGTGGGCGAGCCGGATCTGCCCGACGGCCGCCGCCGCCTGGCTTTCTTCGAGCCGAAGCTTGCCGGCGTTGAGCCCGAGGTGCCGCCGGCCGAGCGCGATGGCGCCGGAGGAAACGATCAGCACTTCCTGGTTGCGCTTGCGCAGGCGCGCAACGTCCTCGGCGAGCGCCTCGAGCCAGCTCCGGTTGAGGCGCCCGGTCGCCTGGTCGACGAGGAGCGCCGAGCCGATCTTGACGACCACGCGCCGCGCCTCCTTTAAGGGGCGGGCGCTGTCTTTTCTGGGTCCCAACGTCATGCCGCAGGACTATACGGCACATTTCCGCGAGGTCACATCGCCTCGGGTGGCTGCAAGCGGCGACAGCGGCTGCCGTTACCCCCATTTGCATGGTGGACCGGTATTGCCCACCCTTGGGGAGCGCCCGTAATATGCGGCGGCGCGCGGCTCCAGGCGGTTTTCGATGAAGCGAGGTCGATTGTGGGCAGAGACTATGACCCGGTCCCCAAGCAGTGGTACGAGAACCTGGAAGAGGAGGAAGTCTTTCAGGTGCTGTCCGTGAACGAGGACAAGGAGCTCGTCCAGGTGCAGTACCTCGATGGCGACATCGAGGAGCTCGACATGGACGTGTGGGCCGAACTGGACCTCGAGCAGATCGAGGAGCCGGAAGGCTGGTCGGGCTCCACTGCCGCGGAGGATGAGGATGAGGACGAAGATGACGTCGACGAAGACGAGGACGATGACGATTGGGACGACGATGACGATGACGACGACGATGATGACGACCTCGACGAAGACGAAGACCGCGGCGAGTACTGAGCCGCGTCGACAGCCCGCCGACCACCTGCCAACGGACACCAACGAATCCCGTGGCGCCACCGGATGCCATACCGGGAATCGAGTCCTGGTTTCATGAGCGCCAGTCCGCCTGGCTCTATCGGCGGCTTGCCGCTGCAGAGCAGGATGCGACCAAGCGCGGGCTTTTTGAAAATCTTGCCATAGCCGCCGAGCGCCAGGCGGGCCGCTGGGAGCAGGAGGCCAGCATGAGCGCGGCGCAGATCGCCGCTTTCCGCCCATCGCTCCGCGCGCGCATCGTCGCGCGCCTGATCGACGCCCTGGGTCCCCGGCCGCTCAAAGGCATTCTCGCGGCCATGAAGCTCCGTGGCCTGTCCGTCTACGGCGCCGCGCTCGCGACGCCCGGCCATCCCATGCCGACCTCGGTCGATGAAGTCGGCCGCCGCCATCGCAATACCGCAAGCGGGAATCTGCGCGCGGCCGTGTTCGGCGTGAGCGACGGCCTCGTGTCGAACGCGAGCCTCATTCTCGGCGTCGGCGGCGCTGCCGTCTCGCACGATACGCTCCTCATGAGCGGCGTCTCGGGCCTCCTCGCCGGCGCGCTTTCCATGGCCGCGGGCGAATACGTTTCGGTGCGCTCGCAGCGCGAGATGTACGAGTACCAGATCGCGCTCGAGAAGGAAGAACTCGACGAGTACCCGGAAGAGGAAGCAGAGGAACTCGCCCTCATTTACGCGGCCCGCGGTATGCCGATCGAAAAGGCGCGCGAGGTAAGCACCGAGATGATGCGAAATCCCGAGCACGCGCTCGACGTGCTCGCGCGCGAGGAGCTCGGGCTCAACCCCGAAGGCCTCGGATCGCCGTGGGGCGCCGCCACATACTCCTTTCTCGCATTCGCTTTCGGCGCCTTTATTCCGTTGCTGCCCATTGTGTTCCGCCTGGCGGCGCTCGAACCCCTCTATGCGAGCGCGGGCCTCGCTCTTATCGCCCTTTTCGGCGTGGGAATGGTCCTGAGCCTCTTCACCGGGCGGAGTGCCGTCCGGGGCGGCCTTCGTATGGTCTTGATCGGCGCGGGCGCCGGTGCGGTGAGTTTCACGATCGGGCGGGTGCTGGGCGCGGTTATCGCCTGAAGCGGGTGCCGTTCTATACTGGTCCAAAGAACCAGCTGCGGGTCTCACTCGCGCGGAGCCGAACGCCATGAAACCGTCCATCGTCCGGGCCATCGACGAAGTTGCATCGCCGGTCAGCGAACTCACCTGGCTGCAGCGCCTTGGGCGCCGCACACTTTTCGGACAGCTCACGAAGATCGCGGACGGCCGCATCCGCGTCCTCGACAGCGACGGCGAATACGTCTTCGGCAAGACGACGGCCCGCTGCGGCCTCGCCGCGGACCTGCGCGTGCGTCACCCGCAGTTCTACGCGGACGCCGCCTTCGGCGGCACGCTCGGTGCGGGCGCCGCCTACATCAAGGGCTACTGGGACACGAGCGACTTGACGACGCTCGTGCGCATCCTGGTCATGAATCACGAGATCGTGGAGCAGATGGAGGGCGGCCTCGCCCGTTTCGCCGCGCCCATGCAGAAACTCCTGCATTGGCTCAACCGGAACAGCAAAGCCGGGAGCGCGCGCAACATCGCCGCGCACTACGACCTCGGCAACGACATGTACAAGCTCTTCCTCGATGAGACGATGGCGTATTCCTGCGGCATCTTCGAGAAACCCGACTCGACGATGTACGAAGCTTCGGTCGCCAAGTTCGAGGCGATCTGCCGCAAGCTCGAGCTCAAGCCCACGGACCACCTCGTCGAGATCGGCACGGGCTGGGGCGGTTTTGCGATCCACGCCGCGAAGAATTTCGGCTGCCGCGTGACGACAACGACGATCTCGCGCCAGCAGCACGATCTTGCGGCGGAACGCATCCAGGCGGCCGGGCTCAAGGACCGCATCACCCTCCTCCTCAAGGACTATCGTGATCTGGACGGGGAACTCGACGGCAAGTTCGACAAGCTCGTCTCGATCGAGATGATCGAGGCGGTCGGGCACCGCTTCCTCGATACCTACTTCGCGAAGTGCAGCCAGCTCCTCAAGGCGAGTGGCATGTTCCTCTTGCAGGCGATCACGATCCGCGACCAGTTTTACGCAGTGGAGCCTCGACAAGGTCGACTTCATCCAGAAGTACATCTTCCCTGGCTGCGACGTTCCCTCGGTGACATCGATCCAGGAATCAGTCACGCGCTCGACGGACCTCAAGCTCTATAACCTCGAGGACATCGGCCCGCATTACGCAACGACGCTCAAGCTCTGGCGCGAACGCTTCTTCGAGAAGATCGACGAGGTGCGCAAGCTCGGCTACCCCGACAGCTTCATCCGCATGTGGGAGTTCTACCTCGCCTATTGCGAAGGCGGCTATGCGGAGCGCCAGCTCGGCGACGTGCAGATGCTCTTCGTGAAGCCGGACGCGCGCCGTGCGCCGCTCACTATCTTCTCCCTCTCCCCGTCTGCGGGGAGAGGGCTCGGGGTGAGGGGTCGGGGTGAGGGGCCGGGGTGAAGGGCTCCGATCTCTCGGCTCTCAAGTCCATCGTCGGTCCCTCGGGCTCGCTCGAGTCCGAGGCCGACGTCGCGCCTTTTCTCGTCGACTTCCGCAAGCTCTATCACGGCAAGAGCGCCCTTGTCCTCCTGCCCTCGAGCACGGACGAGGTCTCGAAGATTCTCGCGTACTGTCATGCGCACGGGATCGGCGTCGTTCCGCATGCCGGCAACACGAGCTACTGCGGCGGTCCGGTGCCAGATGAAAGCGGCACGCAGGTCGTGCTCGCGATGCGACGGCTCAACAAGGTCCGCAGCGTCGAGCCCCTCAACTATTCGATGACCGTCGAGGCGGGCGTGGTGCTCGCGGCCGTGCAGGAAGCGGCCGACCGCGCGGATCGGCTCTTTCCGCTGAGTCTCGGATCGGAAGGCTCCTGCCAGATCGGCGGCAATCTTTCGACGAACGCCGGCGGCACGGCCGTGCTTCGCTACGGCATGGCGCGTGAGCTCGTGCTCGGCCTCGAGGTCGTGCTCGCGGATGGCCGCGTGCTCGATTCGCTGCGAACGCTCCGCAAGGACAACACGGGCTACGACCTCAAGGCGCTCTTCCTCGGATCGGAAGGCACGCTCGGTGTCATCACGGCTGCGTGTCTCAAGCTCTTTCCGAAACCTGCCGTTTACGCGACGGCGATGGTCGCAGTGCCCGATGTCAGCGCGGCAGTTGCGCTGCTCGCGACGCTGCGAGCCGCAAGCGGCGACCGCGTAACCACCTTCGAACTCATTCCGCGGATCGGCATCGAGCTCACCACGCGGCACATCGCAGGCGTCTCCGATCCGCTCGACAAGGCGTACTCCTGGTACGTACTTGCGGAACTCACGAGCGCGCGCGCCGCGGACGATCTCAACGGCACGCTTGAATCGACGCTCGCAGGCGCGATGGAGACGGGCCAGGCACTGGATGCGGTGATCGCTACGAGCCTCGCGCAACGCGATGCTTTGTGGCGCATCCGCGAGAGCATCCCGGAAGCGCAGACGCACCATGGTGCGAGCATCAAGCACGACGTATCCGTGCCCGTCGCGGCGCTACCGGAGTTCGTCGCGAAGGCAAGCGCGTGGGTATCGAAGAACGTCCCGGACGCCCGGCTCGTTGCCTACGGGCACGTCGGCGACGGGAATCTGCATTTCAACCTGAGCCAGCCCGCGGGCGTTTCCGCGGAAGCTTTCATGGCGCGGCGGCCCGAGATCCAACGCGCGATCTACGACATCGCCATGTCGATGCGCGGCAGTTTCAGCGCCGAACATGGCATCGGGCGCTACAAGGTCGGCGAGCTCGAGCACTATCGTAGTGCCGTGGAACTCGATGTCATGCGCACGATGAAGCGCGCGCTCGATCCGAAGGGGATCCTGAATCCGGGGAAAGTGCTGCGGTCTTAGCGTGCCGCAGTTGCATTCAGGGCGTCGCCAGCGCCCCGTTCTTCACAATCTCTTTCGAGCCGGACGTCAAAGTCCCGTCGGTGACGAACAGCCACCAGTCCTGATGATCGCCGGTGCGTAGCGTCCCGCCTGACTCCCAGTTGTCGCCGATCGCAATGCGAACGATGCCCGCGCCGTAGCCGTAATACGGCATGAAGCCCGAAGGCTGAATCGGAACGAGGTTCGGATTGGTGCCGATCACCAGCTCCGACACCTTGTCCCGATCGCCGGTGGCGCTTGCGTACCACTTGGCGAAAGCATCGCCGCCCCCGCCGTGAGGTTCAACCTTCACGATGCGGCCATCGCGAAACGTCACCGCCACCGTATCGGCCTTCGACCCACCGAAAACGGTCGCCACCAGCGTGCCGCTGGCTTCGACGACCGCCGTCGTCCGCAAGACGCCGCCGGGCAGTTCCTCTTCGCGGTCACGCACCGAGCGGGCGTTCGCGACCTTCCCGCGGCTCGCCTCGCCCGTGTTGTGGTGGAACCAGGCATTCTCCGGGATTCGAAACGTGAGGTCCGTGCCTTCGGTTGAAGTGAGGTGCAGCTTCGCGCCGCGCAGCTTCGTTTCGAGCGGCGCGAGCACAGCTTCAATCTCGGCCGGGTCCATGTTGATGGCGCGCTCGTACATCCGCCAGACGGCGTCGTGCTCCTTCGGATCGTCCGAGTCGAACCAGTGCGAGTGAATCGCGCGCAGCTTCGATCCCTCGATCAGGCGCTCGAATTGCCGCCATTCGAGATCCTCCGCGCGCGACGCATGCAGCCAGAGGTACACGTCGGAGTGCGCGAACAGCTCGCGGTACGACGCATCCTCCGCTGCCGCGCGCTTCGCTTTATCGGCGGGGCTCAAGGACTCGAGATACTTTGCCGTGGCCTCGCTCGGCCAGGTGAGTTCGCCGCTGATGATGCCGCCCGCGCGGGTGATTTCCGTGCGCAGTGCCGCCACGAGTCCCGAATCCTGCGCGGGGTCGTAGTGAATCAGCACGCGCTCGCCGGGCGCGAGCTTCAACGACCGCTGCACCATGTGCCCGGCGATCTTCGCCCAGTCCGGCTGATACGGCGCCGGACCATCGGCGGCGAGGCCGGACGCGGCAATCACGAGCCCAAGGGCCAGGATTGCCGTCGCCGCGGCCCGGCTGGCGCTAGGCGCTGACGGCAACCTTGAATCCGCCGAAAATCATGCGGCGCGCATCGAAAGGCATCGCCTTCGCATTCATCATGTGCGCGATCCTTGGATCCTTCATGACCTTCGCAGTCACGCGGTCGCGATGCTTGCGCGATTTGTAGACGATGAAGGAAAACCAGGCGATCTCGCCGGGCTTGAGCTTCACGCTGCGGGGAAACGAGGTGCGCTTGCCCCATTTCACGTCGTCGGAAATGCATTCGTAGTACTGCAGCGCGCCGTGATCGCGCCAGACCTTGGCGCCAAGCTTCGACATGCGGATGTAGGCCGCCTTTTTGCGCTTCGGAACCGGGACGACGAAACCGTCAACGTAACGGGCCATGGCAATCTCCTTATGCGGGAATCCGATCTTACCCCCATTGGCCCTATGTACGCGGCGCAACGCGTCCCGCATGATAGCGACGGGATGGAAAAATTTACGCTCCGGGTCCTCTTCTGCGCGGTCCTCGCGCCGCTCGCCTGTCATGCGCAGGAGCTCGAGCCGCGCGCGTTCTCCCCGAGCCCCGTGGGCGCCAACTTTCTCATCCTCGGGTACACACACACGGACGGCGGCGTCGTATTCGATCCGGCTTCGCCCATCACCGATGTGAACGCGAAATTGAATGGCAGCGCGGTCGGCTATGGGCATACCTTCGGACTCTTCGGCCGCTCCGCGAGTTTTGCCATCGCCGTACCGTACGCCTGGGGGAAACTCTCCGGCAACGTCGGCGAGACGCGGCAATCGATCACGCGGTCGGGCCTTGCGGATTCCAGGCTACGGTTCGCGATCAACCTCATCGGCGGCCCGGCCCTGACACCCGGCGAGTTTGTCCGCCGCGAACCCAAGACAACACTCGGGCTAAGCCTTTCGGTCGTCCCACCGACGGGCCAGTACAACTCGACCAAGCTCGTGAACATCGGCACCAATCGCTGGGCATTCAAGCCGGAAATCGGCCTCTCCCATCCCCTCGGCCGCTGGTACCTCGACGGCTACGTCGGCATGTCGTTCTACACGGACAATGGCAATTTTCGCGGCAGCAAGCAGCAAAAAGACCCGGTCCTGAGCCTGCAGGGGCACGTGAGCTACACGGTGCGCCCCCGCATGTGGATCGCCTTCGATGCGACCTACTACGAGGGCGGGCGCACGACGCTCGACGGCGTTGAGGCCAACAACAAGCTGGAAAATTCGCGCATCGGACTGACGTTCTCACTGCCGATCGGCAAGCACCAGTCCGCGAAGTTCACCTGGAGCGATGGAGCATCGACGCGCTTCGGCGCCGACTTCAGCCAGTTCGGTGTCGCCTGGCAGTACCTCTGGATCAAGTGAGCGCTCACTTGCCGGGGATCGAGCCCGGGCGGAAATTGAAGGTCAGAAGCGCATAGCCGGTGCTGTCGAGTTCGCTGTCGGCCGATTCCCAGTTGCTGCCGACGAGCGAAAAGCCGCGGATTCCGGAAACACCGGCCTCGCCGCCGAACCAGAAATTGCGGTACACCCGCCACTCCACACCGAGCCCGATGTTCCAGGCGCTGAAGCTCGCTTTCGGCCGTTCGTTGCCGACCTCGGCCTCCCAGGATGCACCCGACGGCGTTACACCGAGGCGGAAGAGCAGATTCTCGTTCGGCGAGTAGGTCACGCTCGGCCAGGGCATGATGGCGTTCACGGTCCAGCGCTCGCTGATGAAAAAGGTTGCGCCGAGATACGGCGTGTAGAAATCTTCGAGCGACGAGACGTCCATGTACGCTCCGAAGACCCAGCTGACCCGTTCGCCGGGCAAATAGCGGGCAAAGATGCCGCCGAGCGTTTCCCAGTACCAGCTGTCATGGTGCGCGGTATGACCGTACGGCGCGACGAAAGCGGCCACCTGCCAGTTGGGACTGACCTGCCGTCCCCAGCCGACCGGGATACCGACGCTCATGACGCTCAGGTCGCGCCCGCTCGATTCTTTCGCACGGAATTTCGTATTGCCGACCCACTCCCCGAGCACCAGGGCATCGCGCTTGCCGATCGGAATCGGCAGAAAGGCGCCCTCGGAGAACGAGGTCTGCTCAAAGCTCGATTCGGAGGCGCCGCCGTCCGGCAGGCTGAATCGAGTGTCGTTATAAGTCGCGCCCGAGACCCACGCGAGCGGCAACATCGGTGCGTTGCTTCTCAGGCGCGCGAAGATGAATTCGCTCTCGCCGAAGCGACGCACCAGGGAATCGACGAAGCCTTCCGCCAGCGCCTCGCTCGCCAGGCCGCATGCGAGCAACGAGAAAGCGATGCACGGCAGGAGAGCGCGACTTCGGCTCATGCTGCAATTCTCACGCTCGAAGCGCGATCTCCACGCGCCGGTTGCGTTTGCCTTCGCTGCGGATCTTGAGCACTTCGATCCCGCCGATCTCCGCGATGTTGCGCACGTGCGTGCCGCCGCAGGGCTGCAGGTCGATGCCCGGAATCTTGAGGAGCCGCACGCGTCCTGCCCCGCGCGGCGGCTGCACGCTCATGGTCTTCACGAGCTCGGGCCGGGCGTCGAGCTCTTCATCCGTGATCCAGACGGTCTCGGTGTCGACCGCACGGGCGATCAGCTCATTGGTGCCATCCGCGATCTTCTTCGCATCGAGGAGGCTCATGTCGATGTCGAAATCGAGCCGCGCCTTCTCGGGCGAAATATTGCCGCCGGTGACGGGCGCCACTACCACGCAGGACATCACATGAAGCGCGGTGTGCAGGCGCATGAACGCATAGCGGCGCGGCCAGTCGATCTCGAGCGTCAGCCGTTCGCCGACCTCGAGCCGCGGCGAACCGGGCGCTGGAATGTGCACAACGGTGTCGGGCCCCTCGCCCTTGCGGGTATCCGCTATCGCGATGCGTTCGCCGTTCGCGCGGACGAAGAAGCCTGTGTCGCCCATCTGGCCGCCGCCGAGCGGATAGAAGACCGTCTTGTCCAGTTCAACGCCGCGTTCGTGCACCGCGATCACCTGTGCGGCGGCGGTCTTTAGGTAGGCATCGTCGCGGAACAGCAAAACGGATGACATCGGCCGGCTCCCCTCGCCGAACTATACATGACCGCCCGCGCGCCTCTGTGCCAGAATCGGCGCCGAGGCGGTTCGTCAACAACAAAATGAACGAAGCCTTCCAGATGTGAGCCAGCGTGAGCATTCCCCGGAGCCGAGCAACACGCCGCGACGACCGTCGCCCGGCCGCGAGCTTCGGCTGCCGATTACGACCGAGCGACTGATCCTCCGGGAGTTCGTGCCGTCCGACTACGACGCGATCTATGCCTACGCGTCCGATCCGCGCGTCACGCGCTACATGCTCTACGGTCCGCGCGACCCGATGGACACGCACGAATATCTCGAGCGCGTGATCGGCTATCAGTCGAACGTGCCGCGCACGGTGTGGGAACTCGCCGTCACGCGGCGCGAGGATGGCGCACTCATCGGCGCCTGCGACATTACCTTCCTCAAGCCGGGCGAAGGCGATCTCGGCTACATGCTTCGGCACGACATGTGGGGCAAGGGCTACGCCAGCGAGATTGCCAAGTCACTGATCAATGAAGGGTTCGAGGCCCTGCGACTCGAGCGCATCCTGTCGACGGTGTCGACTGAGAATCTGCGCTCCATCCGGGTGCTTGAGAAGGCGGGATTGCGGTGGGAAGCCCTTTACCGCCGCTTCGCGCAGGCGAAGGGGCGTTGGTGGGACTGCCATCTCTATGCAACGTCGCGGGCGGAATGGGAAGGAACGCGCCATGCCTGAACTCCTCCGCCGATTCAAATGGCCGATCGCGCTCGCGGTCGTGCTCATTTTGTATGCGGCCGGCGGTTTCTGGCTGTTCCCGCACTGGCTGCGCGGCGCGGCAATGGACTATTCGAAGAACACCCTGCACCGCCAGCTCGACGTCGGCGGTGTCACATTCAATCCCTTCACACTCGCGCTCGATGTCCACGAGCTGAACCTGCACGGCCTGGATGTGCCGACGGCGATCGGATTCGAGCATCTCGGCGTGAATCTGAGCTGGGCGTCGGTCTTCCGGCTGAGCCCGGTGTTCGATGAAATCGTCCTCGAGCAGCCGCTCGTCGGCCTCATCGTGCTCAGGAACGGCGAGCTCAACCTGCTCAAGGCGTTCCCGAAGTCCTCGACGCCCGACAACGCGCCGTCGAAGCCGCTCGAATTCTCCATTACGCACCTTGCACTCTCGGGCGGGCGCGTCGAGTTCACGGACCTGACGCGCCCGACACCGTTTCACACGCAGATCACGCCCATCAACCTCAAGCTCGATGAGTTCTCGACGCGGGGCGGCAGCGACAATCGCTATTCGATCCATGCGGTTTCGATCGACCGCGAGGTTTTCGACTGGCTCGGGACCGTGCAGCTGAACCCGTTGCGCTCGACCGGCCGCATCACGATCGCAGACCTCAAGGCCGAGACAGTCTGGAGCTACCTGCGCGACGCGCTCAGCTTCGAGATGCCTGCGGGTACGATCCATCTCGAGGGCAACTACGACTTTCGTCTATACGAAGACGGGCTCGAGAACGACGGGCCGTCGCTCAAGATGAAGATCGACGACATCGGTGTCGCGGCGCTCGCGCTCAGGCCGCCGAAAGGCACGGATCCCTACGTCAGCGTCGGTTCGATCGACATCAAGGACTCCGCGCTCGATCTCAAGCCGCGGACTTTCTCGATCGGATCGATTGCTGTCGACCAGGCAAATGTGACCGCCTGGCTGGAGAAGGACGGCCATTTCAATCTGGACGAGCTGCAGCCTGCGCCGGTGACCGACACTACTGCGGCGCAAGCACCCGCGGCGGCCGAACCTTCGGCACCGTGGAATATTTCGCTGCCGAAGCTTGCGCTCACCGCGTCGACGATCGCGTTCGAAGATCGGCGCATGACGCCCGCGGCGTCCATGAAAGTCGAAGCGCTCACAGCGAATATGGACGGGCTCAACAGCAGCGGCCAGGGTACGGTCGCGGTACGGGGCGCCTGCGACCTGAATGGCAGCGGCCACTTCGCGACCGAAGGCACCATCGTGCTTGGGAGCGCGGAGCTTGCGCTCAAGATCGATCTGAAGGGCCTCGACCTGAAGCCGCTCCAGCCCTACTTAAACGAATACACGGACATGACGCTCCTTTCGGGGAACATCGGCGTCGCTGGCGATTTCCGTTATCGGCCGCGCGAAACATCCGCGCCGATCGATTTTCACGGCCGGGTCGAGTCCGCAAACCTCCGATCCGTCGACAATAAATTGCGGGAGGACTTCATTCGCTGGCAGGGCCTCGCCGTCGAGGGCATCGCCTTCAGCTCGCAGCCTGGACCCGGGCGCCTCACGATTCGCGAGATCAAGGCGCGCGGTCCATACGCACGCGTGATCATCGAGCCGGATGCGACCGTGAATATCTCGACAGTTCTGCGGCCGGCGCCTGCCAAGCAGGAACCCGCGATGCGCATCGACATCGGGAAGATCCGTCTCGACAAGGGCTCGGCGAATTTCGCGGACCTCTCGATCAAGCCGAATTTCTCCGCCGGCATCCAGTCGCTCTCCGGCACCGTGGTCGGGCTCTCATCGCGAACCGACGCACGCGCCGTAGTCGACCTTGACGGCAAGGTCGACGAGTACGCGCCGGTCAAGATCGCCGGGCAGGTCAACTATCTCGCCGCGGAGTCCTTCACCGACCTGAATGTCGGCTTCCAGAACATGGAGCTCACGACGTTCACGCCCTACTCCGGCAAGTTCATGGGCTACACGATTCGCAAGGGCAAGCTCTCCGTCAAATTCCATTACCTCGTCGAGAATCGCAAGCTCCGCGCCGAGCACAACGTGGTCCTCGATCAACTGACGCTCGGCGACAAGGTCGAGAGCCCCGACGCGACGAAACTGCCGGTGAAGCTCGCGATCGCGCTCCTCAAGGACAAGAACGGCATCATCGACATCGACCTGCCCGTGACCGGCGATCTCGACAATCCGAAGTTCCGGCTCGGGCCGATCATCTGGAAGGTGCTGGTGAACCTCGTTGAGAAGATCGTAGCCTCGCCCTTCAAGCTCCTCGGAAGCCTCTTCGGCGCGGGCGATGAGGTGAAGTACGTCGATTTCGCGCCGGGCGACGCGGCCATCGACGCTGCGACCGCCGAACGCGTGCGTAATGTCGCCAAGGCGCTCATCGAGCGCCCGGAACTTCAGATCGAGATTCCGATCAGTTTCGCGGGCGAACTCGACCGCGAGACGATGCTGAATGCACAGCTGACGGCGGGCGTGCTCGCCGCGACGAAGGAGACAACAATCCCCGCCGAGCGCGGCGACTATCTCAAGATGCTGGCCGCAACGTACAAGCTTGAGTTCGGGAAGAAAGCGGACGAGATCACCGATCCGATCCTGAAGAGCGATCAGGCGAAAGCGGACAAGGCTGCGGCAACGGAAGCGGCAATCACCGCGCTCACTAACGAACTGAAATCGCGCCTGTCCGTCTCGGATGCGGACCTGCGGGCACTCGGCCAGAGACGCGCCGAAGCCGTGCGCGCCCTGCTCCTCGAAGGCACGGGCCTCGCGCCGGAACGCGTCTTCATCACGGCCGAAATCCCCGCCGCCGTCGACCAGGGCCACGTGCGCATGGAGCTCGCCCTCCGCTGAAGAAGGGGACAGGAAGAAGGGGACAGAACCAATTAAGAATCGACGTCAGTTCCAAGACCCAGCGCATTCGTCGACGGACTGAAACTGACGTCGAATCTTAATTGGTTCTGTCCCCTTTTTCTTTCTCTGCAAGGTCGGCGTTGCGCTTGCGCGCCTTCTCGAGGATGTCGGGCGGGACCTGTGTTCCGGCGCTCGAGCGGAGCATCAGCAGGCCACCGACAATAAAGCCGATGACGAGCGCGATGATGAGGAATGCCTTCCACATTGCCGTCAGGCTTTCGGCTGAATCAGGCGGATGAGTCCTTCCTGGGCCGTGCTCGCGACCAGCCGGCCGTCGCGCGAAAAGATATTCCCGCAGGTAAAGCCGCGCGCGCCAGAAGCGCTCGGGCTCTCCGTGACGTAGAGCAGCCACTCATCGACCCGCACGGGACGGTGAAACCACATGCCGTGATCGATGCTCGCCGTCAGCAGCCGGGCATCGAAGAGCGGGATTCCGTGGGGCAGGACCGCGGCGCCGAGCAGGTTGTAGTCCGAGACATAAGCAAGGAGGCAGCGGTGCATGTTCTCGTCGTCGGACGGCACGTGGTCGACGGCCTTGAACCAGACGTGCGCGAGCGGCGGACGCTTCTCGGTGTTCACGAAGCCCGGCGTCTCGACGAATCGGAATTCGAACGGCATCGCCGTCTCGAAGCGCTTCTGCACGCGCTCTGGCAGATTCGCGAGGTATTTCGTGCCGTAGTACATCGCGTCCTCGAGCACTTCGGGCGGAGGCACGGCGGGCATTTCGGTCTGGTGATCGAGACCCGTCTCGACGATCTGGAACGAGGCCGCCATCGTGAAGATCGGCTCGCCGAACTGCACGGCAACGACGCGGCGGCTCGAAAAACTGCCGCCGTCGCGCGAGCGATCGACCTGGTAGACGATCGGCGCGTTGAAATCACCGCGCCGCAGGAAATACGCGTGCAGCGAATGCACGATGCGGGCATCGACGGTCGATGAAGCCGCGGTCAGCGCCTGGCCGAGCACCTGGCCGCCGAAAACCTGGGGGCTCCCGATGTCGCGGCTCTGGCCACGAAAGAGATTCACCTCGAGTCGTTCGAGCTCGACGAGTTTCAGGAGATCTGCGATGCGCTGGTCCATCTTGATGCCCTAGTGGAACAGACGTTTGCGGGCGGGCGCAAGCCGTGCGGCCAGCGTACCCTTGACAGCGGCGCCGCCTCCCCATAATTTACGCGCCGGCGCCGATTTGAGTCTCAGCTTGCGGGCGCTTGATAAATGCAGCTAAAGCGAAGCAGAACCTGCTCCGCCTTCGGCTCGAGCGGGTTTTTTTATGCCCGCTCGAGAAGGGGCCCGCCCGCAAGCACTCCCGGCGCCTGGTGTCACCCGGATCACGAGGGAGTCGCGCGATGTCTCAGCAGGATATTTCTCCACGCGGCACGGCTACGCGCCCGCATTCGGTCGTGCTTTTCGGTCACGGCACGGTCGGCGGCGGTGTCTACGAGTGGCTCGGACGCTGGCCCGAACGATTCGAGCTCCGGCGCGTCATCATCCGCGATCAAGCGAAGCACGCGGCACTCGGCGTGCCGCCCGCCCTCCTCTCGACGAACCCCTGGGACGCCGTGAATGTTCACTCGGACCTCGTCATCGAAGTCGCGGGCGGCCTCGACCCCGCGGCGGACGTGATCGCGGCCGCGCTCCTGCAAGGCAAACAGGTCGTGAGCGCGAACAAGGCCGCGGTCGCATCACGCTGGGAAGAATTCGCGCCGTTTCTCGGCGCCGACGATCGCCCCGCCCAACTTCGCATCGGCGCCGCGGTCGGCGGGGCGGTGCCGATGATCGAAGCGGTGCGCCGGCATCGCGGCCGCATCCTGGAATTGCGCGGCATCGTGAACGGCACCTGCAACTACGTGCTCGACCGGCTGGAGTGCGGCGATTCGTTCGCCGACGCCGTGCGCGCCGCGCAGGCCGCAGGATTTGCGGAAGCCGATCCGGCCGCGGATGTCACCGGTGCCGATAGCGCGCACAAGCTCCTGATCCTCGCCCGGACCGCAGTCCCGCAAGGGCGTGCGCCTGCGCGATTCCGCCAGCAAGGGATCGAACATATCACGGCACGAGACGTCAGCGCCGCGGGCACGCGCGGCCGACGACTGAGACTCGTCGCACGGGCGAGCTTCGACATCGGTGAAACCCGCTGCGCCGTTTCGCCCATCGAGCTCGATGCGAACGATTGGCTCGCGGGAGCGCGCGCGGAAGAAAACCGGCTGGAGCTCACGCTCGTCGACGGTGAGCGCGTGCGGCTGAAGGGTCCTGGCGCTGGGCGGTGGCCGACAACTCGCGCGGTTATGCGCGATGTGCTGCGCACCCCTCGCCCCGGCCGTCACCCCGACCCTCACCCCGACCCTCTCCCTGGAAGGGAGAGGGGGCAAGAGATCAGCAGACTCAGCCGATGATGAATTTCCCGTGCATGATCGACCAGTGGCCCGGGAACGAGCAGAAGAACGAGTAGTCCCCGCCCTTCTCGAGCTTCGACGTATTGAACTTGACGGAAGCCGATTCGCCGCCGCCCACGATCTTGGTTTCGGCGATGATGCGCTTGTCGTCCTTCGGCAGGTAGTTGTTCGCAAGTCCCGCGGTCGCACCGGCATTCACGATCGCCTGCAGGTCCGCGGTTTTTGCGAGCACCCAGTTGTGGCCCATCGCCGCCGCCGGAAATTTGCCGACGTGCTTCAGCGTGACTTCCACTTCCGTGCAGTCGGCCGCAATCTTGATTTCCTTCAGGTTGTACTGCATCTGGTCGTTGCCTTCGATGGCGACGCTGCAGGGCTTCGCGGAAGCGAACGGGGCCGCGGCGATGAGCGCCAGCGCGGCAAGCCAGGGACGAATCTTCATGTCAGGTCCTCGCGATAAGAATAGGAATTGGGCGGCCGGATTCAGCTCGACGCGACGCCGAGCCGCTTCTGCATGATCGGGCTCGTGGTCGTGTATTGCAGGAACTGCTTCTTGTCCGGGTAGAGATAGTTTTGCACGGCGAAGGCGGCGAGCGCCGCCTCATGAAAGCCACTTAATATGAGTTTCTTCTTGCCGGGGTAATGGTTCACATCACCGACGGCAAATATGCCCGGGGTCGAAGACTGGAACTTCTCGGTGTCGACGTGGATCGCCTTCTTGTCGAGGCCGAGGCCCCATTCGGCGATCGGGCCGAGCTTCGGATGGAGGCCGAAGAAAACCAGCACCTGCTCGCAAGGAACAGACTGTTTGCTGCCGTCGGCAAGCTTGACCTCGATGCCGGAGAGCGCCTCGTCCGGGCGGCTGAGCGCCGTTACGATGCCGGTGTGATGGCTGATCTTTCCGGCCGCCGCGAGCTCCTTCATGCGGGCCGCCGAAGCCGGCGCGCCGCGGAATTCCGCGCGGCGGTGCACGAGCGTCACGCGCGCCTTGTCGGCGAAATCGATCGCCCAGTCGAGCGCGGAATCGCCGCCGCCGAGGATCGCGATCTGCTTGCCGTGAAAGTCCGCCGCGCTCTTCACGCGATAGTGCAGGTAGCGTCCTTCGATCGCATCGGCGCCTTCGACCGCAAGGCGCCGCGGCTGGAATGAGCCGAGGCCGCCGGCGATCACGATGGCACCGGCGTCGAATTGGGTGCCCCCCGAGGTGACGACGTCAAAGCGCTTGTCCGCGCGCTTCGCGACGCTCAGCACTTCCTCGCCGAGATGGAACTGCGCATCGAAGGGCTTGATCTGCTGCATGAGCCGGTCGACGAGCTCCTGCGCGCCGCAGACCGGGATCGCGGGGATGTCGTAGATTGGTTTGTCCGGATAAAGCTCTGTGCACTGCCCGCCCGGGGCCTTGAGCGAATCAACAACATGCGCTTTCATCCCCAGGAGCCCGAGCTCGAATACCTGGAAGAGGCCGCAGGGGCCCGCGCCGATGATGACGACTTCTGTCTGGATGGGATTCGACACTAGGACTCCGCAACTACCAAAGAGGGGACAGTCCCCGTTCGGGGACAGTCCCCAGGGGGCGCGCATTCTAGCGGAAAGGTCCGCTGCGACTCCACGTTGGGGCGTCGGCGGCATAAGGGAAGAACCCGCGGTTATGGGGAGGCACCCGACTTGCGGTATCTTGCGGCTATGAAATTGCGCATTCGGGGGAACTCGCTGCGGCTCCGCGTCACGCGGCCGGAATTCGAACAGCTGTCCAGTGCCGGCAAGGTCGTGGAATCGGTGCCATTCCCGGGCGGCGCCGAACTGCGCTATATGCTGACCGTCGACCCGGCCGCCAAGGCGCTGACAGCGGCCTACGGCAATGACGTCATCGACGTTCGCATTCCCGGCGCCACCTTCCGCGAGTGGCAACGCGAAGATCAGGTGTCGCTCCGCGCGACGGGCGACCTCACGATCCTGGTCGAGAAGGACTTCGCTTGCCTCGTGAACCGGGAAGACGAAGACGACTCCGATGCCTTCGCACACCCGGCAGGCCCAAAAGTCTGCTGACTGAAACCGGTACCGGGATTGGATAACTGGGGATTTTGCCGACACCCGCTGCGAAATCCCCAGTTATCCAATCCCGGTACCGACAACGAACTTGAGGTGATGCCATGAAGACCGACGAGACCTTTGCCGTGCAGAAGCCCGACAGCGACTGGCAGAAGGAGCTGACCCAGCAGGCGTTCTGCGTGCTGCGCGAACATGGCACCGAGCGAGCGGGCTCGAGCCCGCTCGACAAGGAATACCGCCCCGGCGTCTTCAAGTGCGCGGGCTGCGGCCAACCGCTCTTTGTGTCCGATACCAAGTTCAACAGCGGCACCGGCTGGCCGAGTTTCTTCCAGCCGATCGATGGCGCGACCGCGACCGGCGTCGACAGCGCCTACGGCATGGAGCGGAACGAGGTGCACTGCAGCCGCTGCGGCGGGCACCTGGGCCATGTGTTCCCGGACGGCCCCAAGCCAACCGGCGAGCGCTATTGCATGAACGGCGTCGCACTCAAATTCGAGCCGACAACACCGTAGCTCGCCGCCTCTTGGCAAATCCTGCGACCGCGGGCGATAGTGTCGGCGTGCGCAGTTCGCGCTCGCCAACACCGTCGGACAACAACTCATGAAATACGCGAACCGGGCCTGGCTCCTGGTGACGATCCTTGTTGCGTCCTGTACGAGCCCGGAGCCGCAAAAGGTCGCCGAGCTCGTCATCCTCGACGCGCACATCGTGACGATGAACGCGGCTGGGGCCGAGGCGCAGGCGCTGGCCGTCAGCGGCGGCAAGGTTGCCTACGTCGGCGACGACAGTCATGCGCAGGCCTGGATCGGCAAGGACACGCGGGTCCTCAAGCTCAAGGGCGAATCGGTGCTGCCCGGGCTCATCGACGGCCACATTCACCTGATGGAAGGCTCGCTCGACCTTGACCTGTGCTCGCTCGACGACGCTCGTCTGACGGTTGCCGAGGTCGCTCCCATCGTGCGCGACTGTTCTGCGCGCAGTCCCGGCAAGCAGCTGCTGGTCGTCGCAGGCCTCAATACGGCGGATTTTCACGCGGACCGGTCCCGGATCGACGCGATGCTGCCCAATCGCCCGCTTCTCATGTACAGCTCCGACGGCCACTCCGCCTGGGCCAACAGCGCCGCGCTCAAGCTGGCGCACATCGACCGCAAGACGAAGGACCCCGAGAGCGGCCATGTCGAGCGCGACAGCAAGGGCGAGCCGACCGGCTATCTCATCGACGATGCGGTCGGGCTGGTGGCGGACATCGTCTCCAAACCAACCGAGGAAAAGCGTCAGCAAATGCTGCTCCGCGGCCTGCACGACATCACCGCCGACGGCATCACGACGATCATGGAGGCCAACACGAGTGCCGAGACCGTCAAGACCTACGTCGAGCTCGCGCGCCAGGGAAGACTTCACACTCGCGTAACGATGGCGCTCGGCAGCGAAGGCGAAGCAACGGATGCGGAATTCGCGCGCCTCAGGGAGCTGCGCGCGCTCGCCGAGTCGCAGCCGGGCGTACGCGCCGACATCATCAAGCTCTTCAACGACGGCGTGATGGAATACCCGACGCAGACGGCCGCGATGCTCGAGCCTTACCTCGATGCCAAGGGCAAGCCGACGAAGAACTCGGGCCCGCTCTATCACGAGATCGGACCCCTCACCACCTTCATTCGCCGGGCCGATGCGGAAGGCTTCGGCGTCCACATCCATGCGATCGGCGATCGCGCGGCGCGCGTCGGCCTCGACGCATTCGCCGACGCACGCGCTCACGGCAGCAAGCGCTCCTACAGCATGGCGCACCTCGAGCTCGTCGACCCGACGGACATTCCCCGCTTCAAGGAGCTCGACGTCATCGCCTGCCTGCAGCTCTTCTGGGCCTACCCGGACAATTACAGCGTCGATGCGGTGCTGCCCTACATCGGCAAGGAGCGCCAATCGCGGCTCTACCCTGCCCGCTCGTTCATCGCGGCCGGCGCGACGATCGCGGGCGGCAGCGATTGGTCGGTGTCGACCTTCAATGTGTTCGACGCGATCGCGGTCGCCATGTCGCGCACGAATCCGACGGGAGCGAAGCCCGGCGTGCTCGGCGAAGGCGAGAAGCTGACGCTGCGCGAAATGCTGACGGCCTATACGATCAACGCGGCGCGCATGCTGAAGCGCGAGAGCGAAGTCGGATCGCTCGAGGTCGGCAAGGCCGGCGATGTCGTCGTGCTCGACCGTCATCTCGATGACGCGAGTTCGGTCGAAGACGTGCGTAGCACGAAAGTTGCCTACACGTTTACCGACGGAGTGATGCGCTTCGGTCCGGGTGTACCCTAGCGAACCAGGCACGCATCGAAGTCGATCCATGCCGTCCGTCCTTGCGCCTAAGAACCTGTTCGACGAGGCCCTCGCGCTCATCAATGCGGGGGACCTCGCTGCGGCCGAGGCCCGCTGCCGTGCAACGCTCGAGAGATTTCCGCACGATGTGAACATCCAGGCGCTGCTCGGCGCCCTCCTCATCAAGCTGAACCGCGCCGATGAAGCGGAGAAGCTCCTGAGGCAGGTCATCGCCGAGGCACCGACGTTCGCCAAGCCCCACGAGGACCTCGGATTTCTGCTCGTCGAGCAGAATCGCCCGCGCGATGCCCTGCCCTGCCTCGAGCGCGCGGTGCACCTCGACCCGAAGCTCGAGCACGCCTGGTTCAAGCTCGGCCAGGTGCTGGCTGCGCTCGGCCGCGGCGTGGAAGCGGACAAGGCATTCGAGAAGTGCTTCGAGCTCTCGCCCGAGCGACGCCTCACGGCGCTCGCGGCCGAGCACCAGAAGGCGGGCCGTTTCGATGAAGCGGAACAACTCTACCGGCGGATCCTGCGCCAGAATCCGAAAAACATCGATGCGATGCGGCTGCTTGCGCTCATCGCCGTGCGCGCTCGACGCGAAGTCGAGGCCGAGACCCTGTTGCAACGTGCAATCTCGCTGGCGCCCGATTTTCTCGCGGCCCACCTCGACCTCGGCCAGGTGCACAAGGAACAGGATCGCTACGCGGAAGCGCTCGCGTGCTTCGACCAGGCACTGAAGCTCGATCCCGCGAATCCGCAGGCACACTACCTGCGCGGCTCGACGCTCGCGCTCGCGGCGTTCACCGACGAGGCCATCGAGGCCTACCGCCGCTGCCTCGCGCTGAAATCGGGGCACCTGGGCGCGTTGATCGGAATCGGGCATCTCTACAAGGCCACCGGCGACTACGATCAGGCGGTTGCGTCGTACAACCAATGCATCCACGAGCGGCCCGACTTCGGCGAAATCTACTGGAGCCTCGCCAATCTCAAGACTTATCGTTTCGACGATGCCTCCGTCGCCGAGATGGAGCGGCGCATCGATGAAGGCGGCATCACCGTGCAGGCGGAAGTGAATTTCCGCTTCGCGCTCGGCAAGGCATACGAGGACCGCAAGGACTACGAACGGGCCTGGCAATTCTACTCGAGCGGCAACACGAAGCAGCGCGCGGAGGTCTCGTACGATCCTGTGCAGACCGAGTTCATCAACGATCGCATTCTCAAGGTGTTCACGAAGGACTTTCTCGAATCTCGTCGCGGCTGCGGCAGTCCCGATCCGGCGCCGATCTTCATCCTCGGCCTGCCGCGCTCGGGCTCGACGCTCCTCGAACAGATCCTCGCGAGCCACAGCCAGGTCGAAGGCACGAGCGAACTGCCCTACCTCGGCCGCATCGCGACCTCGCTCAGCCGCAATCGCGCTGACGGCATCAACTATCCGGAAGCGGTGCCGGAACTCGAGCCTCAGGACTTCGAGTCGCTCGGGCGCGACTATCTCGGGTTGGCGCAGATGCACCGGCGATCGGGCGCGCCGCGCTTTATTGACAAGATGCCGAACAATTTCCCGAACATCGGCTTCCTCGCGCTGATCCTGCCGAACGCCCGTATTGTTGATGCGCGCCGGCATCCGCTCGATGCGTGCTTGAGTTGCTACCGGCAGCTCTTCGCGAAGGGCCAGGCGTTCACGTACGACCTCAACGAGATCGGCGAATACTATCTTCAGTACCAGCGGATGATGGACCACTGGGCCGAGGTGCTACCCGGCCGCGTGCTCACTGTGCAATACGAGGAGGTCGTTTCGGACTTCGAGCCGCAGGTGCACCGGCTCCTCGAATTCTGTGGCCTCAACTTCGAAGCCGCGTGCCTCAAGTTCTACGAAAGCGACCGCCCGGTCCGCACGCCGAGCGCCGAGCAGGTGCGCCAGCCGATCTACGACAAGTCAGTCGGACACTGGCGGCACTATGCCGCGCATCTCGGAGAACTGATTACGGTGATTGAGCCGATTCGCGAGCGCTATCGGCGCTACGAACCCGCGGGCTGAGGCGGAACGTAGTCGAAGATGAAGTGGATGCGGTCCGTATCGCCCTTGTTCATGACGCTGTGGACCTTCTGGTTGTTGATCTCGTAGGCGTGGCCGACTTCGAGCTGAAGCGGCTTGCCGTCGATCATGAAGCGCACGCGCGGATTCGTCGCGATCGGCACGTGGATGCGGTGGCCCGCGGCGAACGATGCGTGCGCGTCCCGGTGCGGGATGATGCGCCCGCCCGCCATCAGCTTCGCCGCCATCGCGCGGATGATCGTGCCACCGGGCGGATACCACTTGCCGATGATCTCGTGCATGACGGGCACCGCCTTGTCGGCGAAGCGGTTCCAGCCGACTTCCTTCGTGACGTCGCACTGCGGCCAGTTCGTCACTTCGGCAAAGAGGAGCACGATCGAGCGCGTCTGCTCGTGCACCTCGTAGCTTTTCTGTCGCTCGACGTATTCGTTCCACACCGCATCGTCCGCAGCGAGGATCGCGGCCTCGAGCGCCGCCGAGTCCACCTTGCCGAACGACTTGATCGGTACGCCGATGTCCATGGGCGCGAGCCTACCAGCCGAACGGCCACACTTCGAGGCCGTGGATCGCGTTGCGCACGTCCAGCGTCAAGGTCGCCATGCGCGAATCGACCCCCGGCCTGAAGGAGTGGATCGATATCGTCGACGGCGAGGAGCCGCAGGCGATGGTGTCTTCATCGATGACGCAGAGGCCGCGGGCGAATGCCTGGCGCGCAAGCTTCGAATCGTCGGCGCTCACGTGGGTGAGCTTCTCCTCGGGATAGCGCGGGACGGGGAATCGGCGCTCGCCGCCCGGAGCGGCGAACCTCACGACATCCGCCTCCGTGTCGTTGAAAAGCACTCCGTCGCGAAACGGCCGGGCGTTGTGCACGCCGGCTGGCAGGCTCGCCCAGCGCTTGAGGTCGCGGCCGTTGTAGAGAATGACGCCCCCGGTGCGCAGGCCGCCGATATGCATGCCGCCAGCCGCACAATGCACGTTGTTGAGGTGCAGCGCGTTCGACGGCGCAGGCCCGCCGTCGAACTCGGGATCGAATGGCTTGCCGACGAAGCCGTCGCCCTCGGCGGCGATGTGCAGCCCGAAGGAAAATGTCTTCGTCGCGAGATCGAACCCGAGGATCGAATCGAATCCAGTCGAGGTGAGGAAGATCGTCCGCTCGTGACGGCAGATCTCGTGGCAATGCCTGAGATAACGGCTGCGCCACGAACCGAGTCGCTTGAAATCCCGGGTAAAGGCGAAGAGCTCGTCGCTCGCCGCGATGAAGACCGTCTCGCCGTCAAATGCGATGCCGCGCAGGCCGCGATCCCAGCCGCGGCCCTGCCAGTCGATCGCCATCGTGTTCCAGTCGAGCTTCTGCGCCGCGCGATCGCGTTCGAAGTCGACGAGGTACACGCCACCATGGCTTTCGCCCTGGCGGCTGCCGCGTACGACCGACGTTGCAACGAGTATGGTCAGAAATTGAAATGCATCTGGATGCCCACAGTGCGGGGCGTATTGACCGATTCGCGCTGATAGTTCCAGCGGTTGTTGAGGAACAGCGTCGCCCGTTCATCGAAGATGTTGTCGGCGTAGATCGACCCGCTCCAGCGCTGCCCGTCGAGCCCGAAGCGCAGGTTCACGAGCTCGTAACCCTCCTGCAGCTGCGCCGGATGGCCGGCGACGACCGATTCGAGGCCGGCGAAGGAATTGAGCGAGGAGCCCTGGTATGCGTAGTCGACGCGGGCAAAGGGCTTCGCGCCCGCCCACTCGACATCCGGCCGGTACTCGAGGCCGATCGCCCCGGTCCATTCGGGGGTCAGCGGCAGGCGCGTGCCCTTGGGAACCGGGTCATCCGGAAATGCAACCGGGGTGCCGTTGTCGTCCAGCGTGAGCTGCACATCCTCCGAGGTTTCCGCCTTGTTGTAGTCGAGCGAGCCGTCGATCTGCCAGTGGCCGAGCGTCGCCGCGAACTCGAACTCGACGCCGTAGATATCGGCTGACGGCAGGTTGACATAGCCGAGCTGAAAGGTCGGGCCGGGGTCTTCGACCTGCACGGCGAAATTGTCCCACTTCATGTAATACGTCGCGATGTTCATGCGCAGCCGGTGATCGAGCCATTCCGACTTGAAGCCGACCTCGTAGTTCGTCAGCGTGTCGGAAGCGTAGCTTTTCGGCAGGATCGAATTGGGCTTGAGCGAATTGTTGCCGCCGATGCGGAAGCCTTCCGAATAGGTCGCGTAGAGCAGCTTGTCGCCATCGAAGCGGTAAGTCAGGTTCAGCTTGCTCACGAAGCCGTCTTCGCTCGTATTGGTCGTGCTATCGAGCAAGGTGACACCCGTGAAGCCCTGCGGTTGCTCCTGATGCTGAAAGTTCTTGCGGTCGTAGTTGAAGTAGCGGCCGCCGGCCGTGATGCGGAAGTGCTCGGTCACGTCGAAACTAAGCTCGCCGAATCCGGCCACCTCATCGAGCTCGCTCTCGTACCGGCCGAGAAACCACGTGTCCGTCGGTGCAAGTGGATTGCCCGTGAGATACGTCTCATAGGCGGTGTAGTGCGCGAATGCGGGCGTGTTGGCATAGTCAAGCACGCGGCTGTCGAACGCCGTGCGCTGGCGTTCCTGGCTGTAGAACGCTCCCACGATCCACGCCCAGCGGCTCGCCGAATCGCCCGGCGACGACAGCCGCGTTTCAATCGTCGAGATGTGCGTGAGTTCCCGGTTCGCGGCGAATCCCCGCGGGTCGCCGCCGAAGTCGTAGTACGGCGTCTGGTCGTAGATGGCGATCTGGTTGAAGCCGAACTCGTACGCCGTCGCGTCGGACTCATAGCGGAAATCGCGATCGAAGTAGGAGCCTGCGACAACGAGGTTACCGATCGGGAGTTTCGCATCGAGCGTCAGCGCGAGCTGGTACCACTTGTCGTCGAGAGTTTCCTTCGAGAATCGCACCTGCTCGAGATCGTTCACGGCAAAGGCAGGGTCCGTCTCCACATCGCCGTGGCCTTTGGCCTTGACGTCCTGGAACAGTGCGCCGAGCGTCAGGTTGACGTCGTCGGACGCATCCCAGCGCAGGGCGGCACGACCACCGCTCGTGCGCTTCGAATTGACGTCCTTCTTGGCGACGTCCGCATTGTCGTACGTGCCGCCGAGGCTCGGGCTCAGCACGTTGTCGATGTAGCCCGCATCCTCCGCCGTGAAGCCGACGAGGCGCAGCGCGAGCTTGTTGTCCGCGAGCGGGATATTCAGCATGCCGCTGACGTCGTAGCCGGTGCCGCCGCTCTCGATGGTCGAGAGATTCGCTTCCGCCCAGGCGTCGAATTTGCCCGGATCCGGCTTGTTCGTGATGATGCGCAGCGTCCCTGACTGCGAGCTCGCGCCGTACAGGGTGCCCTGCGGACCGCGCAGCGCCTCGACGCGTTCAACGTCGATGAGGCGCGGGTCGGGACTGCGTCCCGCCTGCGTGATCGGCTGTTCGTCGAGATAAAGTCCCGACGAGGACACGGCTCCGAATTGCACGCCGGAACTCGCTACGCCGCGGAACACCACGGTGTTGCCGCCCGGTTCGCGGTCAGTCACCGTGAGGCCCGGGACGAACTTCGCGTAGTCCTCCATCTGCGAGAGGCCGCGGATGGCGATCGCTTCCGTATCGATCGCGGTGATCGACTGCGGGACATCCTGCAGCTTCTCGGTGCGCCTGGTTGCGGTGACCACGACTTCGGAGAGCACGGCGCCCCCCGACTGCGGCTCGGGCGGTGCCGCCTGGTCCTGCGCCCTTGCGGAACCTGCCGACATCGCGAGGATGGCGGAGATCGCCGTTGCCAGCTCTCGCGATCCCACGACCGGAGATTTCTTGTTCGGATCTGCCATGACTGACCCCTTGCGTGCAGTGAGAGTAACCCTTGTCAACCGCTCGTACGTGCGTTCAGCATCGTTGCGACGTACCACTCGAGAAAGCGGCGCGTGAAATCTTCCATCGGCGAGAGCGGGCCCGGTTCGTAGAACCGCGAATCCACGCCCGCCTGGTTGCGCTCGATGATTTCCTTGTCGGCGATCGTCGTGACGTCCCAAAGCCAGGTGAGACGCGCCTTGTCGTAGTCCTTGCCCTCGATCGCCGCGTCCTTCACGAGCCAGGTGATCTCGCAGTCGGTCGCGTGCTGGCCCCGTGGCGTGAAGCGGTAGAGCACGACGTGGTCGCAGTACGCGAGGCCAAAGGTCATCGGCCCGAGATGCAGGTCCGTCGTGCCGCCATCGTAGCCCTTGATCGTCCCGAGGAGCGGCGCAACCGGCTTGCCGTCGCGGCTCCCGGTCACGTGGCCGCGCATCAGGGCGTAGCGGTCGTAGCCGCGATCCGTGCCGAGCGTCCCCGCGTCGAGCCAGGAACGGCGCACCAGGATCTCGGTAAGACCGGATTCCGCGGCACGCGCGAGCACGGGCTTCAGGAGCTCCCGCTGTTCGGCATGGGATATCGCCCGCGCGTGGGCAACCGTGTATTCCGGGTGCGCCGGCGCACAGTGATAGCACTCGCAGTAATTCTCGACCGCGAGCTTCCAGTTGCTGCGGATGGGATAGTTCTGCCGATGCGCCACCTTGGCCCGGTCGAGATCGTAGGGAGCGAGCGGCGCCGAGAGGTCGTTCGCAATGGCTGCGAACGGCGCGGCATCCGCGTCGAAATTGATGAAGATCATGCCGGCAAGGACGTGCGTTGGCAGCCGGCGCAGCCCATAGCGCGTGCGATCGAATCCCTCGGGCGTGTGGGCGGCGCCCTTGAGCGAACCGTCGAGTCCGTAGGTCCAGCCGTGATAGCGGCAGACGAGTCGCGTCTCATGACCCTTCGCCACATCGCAGATCCGCGAGCCGCGGTGACGGCACACGTTCAGCATCGCATTGATGCCGCCCTCGGCATTGCGCACGACGATGACGGACTCCCCCGCCATCTCGAAGAGGAAGTAGTCGCCGCGCGCGGGGATCTCGCTCTGGTGGCCGACGTAGAGCCAGCTCTTCAGGAAAATTTGCCGGACTTCCTCCTCGTAGAGCGCCGCATCCCGGTAAACGGCTCCGGGCAGGGCGTAGCCCGTGCGCCAGGACTTCATCGCTTCGAAGGTACTGTCATTCATGGGAGTCACGCTGCGGCCGGCTGACGCCGGTTCGTAATGACGGCTGCCGCCGCGACGGCGACGGCCACGAGCGCAATGATAATCGTCGTGATCGCGTTGATGTCGGGCGTTACGCCGAGACGCACTTTCGCGAAGATCAGCATCGGGAGCGTCGTCGCGCCCGGTCCCGAGACGAAGCTCGAAATCACGAGGTCATCGAGCGAGAGCGCGAAGGCGAGGAGCCACCCGGAGATAAGCGCCGGCAGCAGCATCGGAACGGTGACATCGAAGAACACGGCGAGCGGCCGGCCGCCGAGGTCCATCGCCGCTTCTTCGAGCGATTCGTCCATGTTTGCGAGGCGGGCACGGACGACGACGACCACGTACGCCATCGAGAAGGTGATGTGCGCAATTGTTATGGTTGTTGCGCCGCGGCTCATGGGCCAGCCGATGAGATTCGCCATCGAGATGAAGAGGAACAGGAGCGAGAGGCCCGTGATGATTTCCGGCATCACGAGCGGCGCAGTGATCATGCCGCTCAGGAGGATTCGTCCGCGCAGCCGGTTCAGGCGCTGCAGCGCCACGGCCACGATGGCGCCGAGGCAGACCGCGAGTGTCGCGCTGATGAGCGCAATGCGAAGACTCAGAAACGCGGAGTCGAGCAGATCCTGATCCTCGAGAAGGCCCGCATACCACTTCGTGGAGAATCCGCCCCAATAGGTCACGATGCGCGAGGCGTTGAAGGAGTAGATCACCACCGACACGATGGGCAAGTACAGGAGCGCAAAGCCGAACGTCGCAACGCTCGCGAGGAAGGGAGAGCGGCGTTTCATCGTCCGGCCTCCTGTTCGCGGCTCTGGATGTTCTGGAACCAGACGATCGGCGCGATCAAGAGGAGGAGGAGCACGACGGACACCGCGGATGCCACGGGCCAGTCGCGGTTCACGAAGAACTCATCCCACAGCACGCGGCCGATCATGAGCGTATCGGCGCCGCCGAGAAGCGCAGGGATAGTGAACTCACCGACGGCCGGAATGAAGACGAGCAGGCACCCGCCAAGAATGCCGGGGAGCGAAAGCGGAAGCGTCACATCGAGGAACGCCTGCCAGCGCTTTGCGCCGAGATCCGCCGCGGCGTCGAGGAGATCGAGGTCGAGCCGCTCGAGCGTCGCGTAGAGCGGCAGGATCATGAACGGCAGGTACGAATAGAGGATACCGAGGTACACCGCGAAATCGTTGTAGAGCATCGGCAGCGGCTGGTGGATGAGGCCGATCGACATGAGGAAATGATTGATCACGCCCTTGTTGCCGAGGAGCCCGATCCACGCGTAGACACGCAGCAGGAACGAAATCCAGAACGGCAGGATCACGGCGAGCAGGAGAATATTGCGACGCTTCGCCGGCTGGCGCGCGATGTAGTACGCCATCGGATAGCCGAGCAGCAGGCACAGCACCGTGCCGATCGCGGCCATCTTGAGCGACGCGAGGTAAATAATGCCGTAGTAGTCGTCCTCGAAGAGGAACCTGTAGTTGTCGAAGGTCGCGCGGATGCCCTCGAAGCCGTGCGCGCCCCAGGCGAGGAGCGCCGAGAACGGCGGCTGCGCGACCATGGGTTCCGCGAAACTGATCTTGAGGATGATGAGGAACGGCGCGAGGAAGAAGAGCAGGAGCCACGCATAGGGCAGCGTCAGCGCCCGCCTCAACCAGCGTTTGCTCGCATCGCCGCTATTGAGGGTCGCCGCTGTCATGTGCGCAGAAAGATCGTGCTCGCGATCTCCCAGGACAGATAAACCTCGTCATCCCACTCGACCGTCGGGCGCGGCAGGCGCTTGAGGTTCTGCGCGCTCACCCTGAGGATCGTGCCGTTCGAGAGGCGCACGTTGTAGAGCGACATCTCGCCGAAGTAACCGAGGTCGCGCACGACGCCCTTCACGACATTGCGGTCCTGCGCGTCCGGCGCCGCGCGGCTGATCGTGATTTTCTCCGGACGCACCGCGACACTGATGGGGCTCCCCGCCTCGAGCGCGTCGTCGCAGGGGACGGCGAGATCCGCGTTGACCGCGTCACAATGGAGCGCCAGGCGGCCGCCGCCGCCGCCCGTGACCTTGCCTTCCAGCAGATTGATATTGCCGACGAAGCTCGCGACGTAACGGTTGGCAGGATATTCGTACACCTCGCCCGGCGTGCCGACCTGCGCGATGCGGCCTTCGGACATGACCGCAATGCGGCTCGCGAGCGTCATCGCCTCGTCCTGGTCGTGCGTCACGACGACAAACGTCGTGCCGAGCTGGTATTGCAGGTTCGAGAGTTCGAATTGAGTGTGCTCGCGCAATTTCTTGTCGAGCGCCGCGAGCGGTTCATCGAGGAGCAGGAGCTTGGGCCGCTTGATGAGTGCGCGCGCGAGCGCGACGCGCTGCCGCTCGCCGCCGGAGAGCTTGTCGGGCTTGCGGTCGATGTGCGCCTCGAGCTTCACGAGCGCGAGCATCTCGCGGACGCGCTCCTTGATCTGCGGTGCAGGAACACGCTCTTTCTTCAGGCCGTAGGCGATGTTGTTAAAGACCGTCATGTGCGGAAAGAGCGCGTATGACTGGAACATCATGTTCACCGGCCGCTCGTAGGGCGGCGTATCTGTCATGTCCACACCGTCGATGAAAATGCGGCCCGAGGTCGGATCCTCGAATCCCGCGAGCATCCTCAGGAGCGTCGTCTTGCCGCAACCGGAGCTGCCGAGTATCGCGAAGAGCTCGCCTTTCAGGATGTCGAGCGAGACGCGATCGACCGCGGCCTTGCCGTTGAAGACCTTGGAGACTTCGCGGATCTCGACGAGGGGCTTTGCGGGTTCGTTCACAGGCCGGTCTTCACGCGCGACCACAGGCGGGATCGTGCGCGCTCCTCTTTGGGACTCCTGATGATGCCCTGGTGCAGGCGCGCACGGACTTCCTCGGTCGGGTAGACGGCCGGGTCGTTGCGCACCTCGGAGTTCACGAGCGGCAGGGCCTTGAGGTTCGGCGCCGCGTACCGCGTTTCATTGCTGATGGCCGCGATGACTTCCGGGCGCAGCAGGTAATTGAGAAAAAGGTGCGCGTTGTCCGGATGCGGCGCGTCGGCAGGGATGAACCAGAGGTCGAACCACGCGAGCGCGCCTTCTTTCGGCGTCGAGTAGGCAAGCTGTATCGGCCGGCCGACTTCCTGGGCGCGGTACATCGCCTGGGCGTAATCGCCGGACCAGCTCATCGCGATGCAGACCTCCTCATTTGGCAGGTCGACGAGCATCTTCGCGGAGCTGAAATAGCGGATGTAGGGCCGCACGCCTTTCAGGAGCTTCTCGACATCCTTCAGATCCGCCGGCGCGAGGCTGTTCGGATCGTGGCCGAGATACAGGAGCGCCATCGGGATGACGTCGGTCGGCTCATCGAGGAAAGTAATCCCGCAGTCGGCGAAGTGCTTCGCGACCTCGGGCTTGAAGATCATGTCCGCGCTCGTAACCGGCGCGTTCGGCATGCGCTCCTTGATCATGCGCGTGTTGTACGAAAACCCGGTCGTTCCCCAGAGATACGGCACCCCGTAGCGATTGCCAGGATCATCGTTCTGCACGATTTTCAGGACCCAGGGATCGAGGTTGCCCCAGTTCGTGAGCTTCTCGCGCTTGAGCGGCTGGTAGACGCCGATCGGGATCAGCCGCGCGGAGTAGCGCTCCGCGTGCACCACGACGTCGTAGCCCGTGCGGCCGGCGAGGAGGCGCGCCTCGGCCATTTCCGTCGAGTCGTAAGTGTCGTAGTTGACCTTGATCCCGTATTCCTTCTCGAAATTCGGAATCGTGTCCGGCGCGATGTAGTCCGGCCAAGTGAAGACATTGAGGATCTTCTCTTCGGCGCCCCAGGCCGCGGCCGAAGCGGCGAGCAGACCAAGGGCGATGAGAAAAGAAGGCGATCTCACGGCCCTAGATTCCGTCGAGCCCGCGTTTGAGGAGCGCGCGGGTGATGATGAGCCGCTGCACTTCGCTCGCCCCTTCCCAGATGCGGTCGACGCGCAGCTCGCGGAAGAACCGCTCGACGCAGTTCTCGCGCATGTAGCCGCGGCCGCCGAAGATCTGCAGCGCCCGGTCGACGATGCGGTTTGCCGCTTCCGACGCGTACAGCTTCGCGACGGAACAGCGGGCATGGAGCGAGTTCAACGGCTCGCCGCGATCGTGCGCAGCGGCCGCTTCGTAAGTGATGAGACGCGCGGCCCAGAGTTCGGTGACGCTGTCCGCGAGCATCGCCTGGACCAGCTGCTTTTCGGCGAGCGGCTCGCCGCCGACCACGCGTCCTTGCGCGAACGCGGTCGCTTCCTCGATGAGGCGCGCCGCGGCTCCACAACAGCGCGCGGCGATCATCAGCCGTTCGCGCCGGAACCAGCTGTGCGCGTACTTCATGCCGTCGCCTTCGGTGCCAATGCGCTGGTCGGCGCTCACCGCAATGTCATGGAAGCGGTAGATCGGATGATGATCGCTGAAGGTGTGGCTGAAAGGGGGCGTCCGCACGAGCTCGATGCCCGGCTGGTCCTTGTCGATGAAGAACAGCGAATGCGAGCCCGCATGCGGTCCGTCGGCGAGATGCGCCTGGAAGATAAAGTAGTCCGCGTGATTCGCGCTCGTGACGTACCACTTCTCGCCATTGATGCGATAGCCGCCGGCCGTGCGATGCGCCGTTGCCTGGATCGATTCTGCATCCGAGCCCGAACCGCTCTCGGTGATCGCGTAGCACTCCTTGCGCTTGCCGGTCATCAGCGGCAGCACGTAGCGCTGCAGCTGCTCGGGACTGCAGGCTTCGAACATCCAGCGATGCGGCTCGGAAAAGCACCAGCAGAGCGCGTTCGTCACGCGGCCGAGCTGCTCCCAGACAGCGACCTGCTCGACGACGCGCGCGTCGCGCCCGCCGTACGCCGCCGGCACGTCCATCGCGCTGAAGCCATGTTCGATCGCGAGCTTCTTGTGGCGCACCTTGATATCGGGCGGCAGATTCCCTTCGTGGAGCTCCGCTTCGACCTCGTGCGGAATGAGTTCCTCGGCCGCGAAGCGCGCCGCGCGCTCGCGCCAGGCTTCGGCTTTGTCATCGAGTGCGATACGCATGACGGCTCAGCTCCTGCGCTCAGGGACAGGATGCTGGAAGTGGCGCGGAAACGCGTCGGCGAGGTACGACATCGCGATGCGCCAGGCGAGGTCGCGGCTCATCGACTCGGGGCGCACGAGAAGATCCAGCCAGAGGCCATCCGTGAGCGCGGACAGGCCGTCGGCGACGAGCGCCGAGTCGACGTCGGGGTAGTTACCCTCCGCGCAGAGCTTCGCGCAGAGCGTCCGCACCATGTCGTCATAAGACTTGTCCCGTTCGGCGCAAATGCGCCGGTACGTGGGCCGGAATCGTCGCTCGCCCCAGAAAGCGAACCAGACGGCAAGCTTCTCTCGCGTGCAGATGCTGCGCCGGAAGTCGTGATCGACCATGGCCTGCAGGCCCGCAACCGGCGAATCACCCGCCGCAGCCGCCGCCTCCGTGCAGGCATTGCGGTATTCGTCCGAGAGGTATCGCAAAGTCTCCGTCAGCAACCGGTCCTTGCTCTGGAAATGCAGGTTGATGATGCCCTGGCTGAGGCCCGCCTCCTGGGCGACGGTTGCGATCGTCGTTTCCGCGAGGCCTCGGTTCGCAATGGTGCGGATGGTTGCCTCGATCAGCTGCTGGCGGCGCTCTTCGGGCGCAGCCGTACGCCGCCGTTTCGCGTCTGCCCGCGGTCGCTTGGAGTTCTTGTTCGAGTCCGGCAATGCCAGCACTTGTTGCGCCGCCACATAAGCCCCGTGGAGCCGATTATCAGCGCCTTCCGCGCGCAATGCAATGAATGAATGGCTATTCAGTCGGAATGGACGCGGAGGCTTGTTTTGTGGGACTCTGCGCCATCGCGATACGCAGGTTTGGACGGGGAGATAAGCCATGGCGCGCAGTCTCAAGAACTCGAACGCCCACTTCCAGAAAGCGCTCACGAAGCTCCCGCTCGGGGTGTCCTCGAACTTCCGCTACTGGGGCGAGGAGAAGACCATCTATGCCCGCTCCGCCAAGGGCGCCCGTCTCACGGACATCGACGGCAACGAGTACATCGACTATCGCCTCGCCTACGGCCCCTGCATCCTGGGCTACGCGGATCCGCGGGTCGATGAGGCCGCGCGCCGCGGCATCGAAGTCGGGCGGCGTTTTTGCCCTCGGTACCGAGCGCGAATACGCAGTCGCCAATCGCATTTCGAGCATGGTGCCGGCAGCCGAACTCGTGCGCTTTTCGAACTCCGGCACCGAGGCCGTCATGGCCGCCCTCCGTCTCGCGCGCGCCTACACCGGCAAGGATTCCTACGTGGTCATCGAGGGTGGCTACCACGGCGTGTTCGACGCCGCGCTCTGGTACACGCCGATCGAAGATTGGCGCCCCTCCTCCGGTGAGCCGCACCTCGTGCCCTACAGCGACGGCATCCCCGGCATGCTGCGAGCGCTCGTCCATGCCTCGCCGATGAACGATGCCGACCGCCTCGAAAGCATCTTCAAGGCCTACGGCCATGAGATCGCGGCGTTCCTCATCGAGCCGATCATGGGCAACTGCTGCTCGATCGCCGCCACGCGCGAATTCGTGCACGCCGCGCGCCAGCTCTGCGACAAGTACGGCATCGTGATGATCATCGACGAAGTGAAGACCGGCTTTCGCGTCGCGCGCGGCGGCTGCCAGGAACTCTTCGGCGTCAAGGCCGACCTTTGCACCTTCGCGAAGGCGATGGCCAACGGCTATCCGATCTCGGTGGTCGCCGGACGCGAGGAGATCATGCGCAAGCTCGGCAACGGCGTCGTGCACGGTGGCACGTTCACTGCGCATTCCGTGGCCCTCGCTGCCGCCGAGAAGACGCTCGAGATCCTCGCGGAAACGCCCGCGCTCGCGACGATCGCCGAATACGGCATGAAAATGCGCGCCGGCATCAGCCAGATCCTCGCCCAGCGCGGCATCAAGCATTCCTTCAGCGGTCATCCGTCGATGAGCGGGCTCTTCTTCAGTGAACAGGCGCCGCGCAACTACCGCGACTGGGCGACGAGCGACTACACCTTCTACGAAGCGATCGCACCGGAACTGCACGACCTCGGCGTCCTCTGCGAGCCGGATTCGCGCGAACCGTGGTTCGTCTGCGAGGCGCACGACGCACGCTGCCTTTCGGAAACGCTGGAGCGCTTCGAAATCGCGGTCGACCGCGTCGTCAACGCGACCGGAAGCAGGCACGTGCACGTCTCGCGCAAGCTGAGTTGAGGCTTGCCGTGGCGAAATACGACGCCATTGTTGTGGGCGCGGGCCACAACGGCCTGACCAATGCCGCCTATCTCGCGCGCTCCGGACTCAAGGTGCTGGTGCTCGAGCGCAATCCGTGGATCGGCGGCGCCGCCGTCAGCCGCGAGATCGAGAAGGGCTGGATGTACTCGAACTGCTCGTACGTCTGCAGCCTCTTGCGGCCCGAGATCTTCCGCGACCTCGAACTCGCGAAGCACGGCCTGCAGGTCGTGCCCTACGGCGGCGGCGTGACGATCACGACCTCGGGCGACATCCTCGGCAATTACACCGACGAAGACGTGCAGCGCCGCGAATTCGCGCGCCACAACGCCCGCGATGCGGACGCCTACCACCGCTATTCGACGGATGTGATGCGCCAGTGCAAGTTCATCCGCCCGCTCCTTCTGCGCACACCGCCCGATCCGACGTCGCTGAAGCCCCGCGACATCCGCGAGATGCTCTTTCTCGGCAAGGAATTCCGCAAACTCGGCGAAGAGGTGATCTACGACACGATCCGCTTCTACTCGCTCAGCATTGCGGACTTCCTCGGCGAGTACTTCGAGTCGGATCTCATCAAGGCCCACATGTCCGGGAGCGGCATCATCGGCACGGCGCTCGGCGTGTATTCGCCCGGCACCGCGTACGTGCTGCTCCACCACTACATGGGCGACATCGACGGTTCGATCGGCTCCTGGGGATTCGCGCGTGGCGGCATGGGCGCGGTCTCGAAAGCGATTGCCGGCGCGCTCAAGGCGCACAGCGGCGAAATCATCACGGATGCGCCGGTCGAGCGGGTACTCGTACGCAATGGCAAGGTCACCGGTGTCGCCACGACAAACGGTAACGAATACCACGCGAAGGTCGTCGTTTCGAACCTCGACCCGAAGCGCACCTACACGAAGCTCTTCGACGAAAAGGATCTGAATCCGGCGTTCGTGAAGCGCGCGCGCAATTTCAAGATCCGCGGCTCGTCCGGCAAGCTCAACATCGCGCTCGACGGGCTGCCGCAATTCCCGGCGCTCGGCAAGGACAATCCGCTGCGCTTCGGCGACATGCACTTCCTCGACTCGCTCGAGAAAATGGAACGCGCCTTCGACGACTGGAAGAATGGCACCTGGTCGAAGGAACCGTATCTGGACCTGCTGATTCCTTCGCTTACCGATCCGACGATGGCGCCGCCCGGCAAACACTTCATGTCGGTCTTCGTGCAGTACGTGCCGCCGAAAATTCACGGCCGCGACTGGACCGATGCGGACCGCGACGGCTTCAAGAAGACGGTGCTCGATCAGATCGCGCGTTACAGCCCGAACTTCCTGAGCCTCATCCGCCACGTCGAAGTGCGTACACCGCGCGAGCTCGAGAACGAGGTCGGGCTCACCGAGGGCAACATCTTCCAGGGCGAACTGACGATGGATCAGCTGCTTTTCAACCGGCCGTTCCCGGGCTACGCGCAATACCGCGGGCCGGTGAAAGGTTTCTACATGTGCGGTTCGGGAACGCATCCGGGCGGCGGTGTCATGGCGGCGCCGGGCGCCAATGCGGCGCGCGAGGTCTTGCTCGATCTCAAGCGTCCGAATCTCGTGCCGGAGAGCTGGACAGATGACTGACAGTCGCTCCATCGTCGTCATTGGCGGCGGCCACAACGGTCTCGTGTGCGCGGCCTATCTCGCGAAGGCCGGCCAGCAGGTGACGGTGTTCGAGGCTTCCGATCGCGTGGGCGGTGCGTCCGTCACGCGGGAATTCGCGCCAGGCTTTCGGGTTTCGGCATGCGCGCACCTCTCGTATCTCCTCGATCCGAGCATCGCTCGCGAGCTCAAGCTCGCATCGCACGGCCTCAAATCTGCGCGCGATAACCTTCGAACCGTCGCACTGGCAGCGGAAGGTGAGCACCTCGTGCTGAACGGCGTCGAGCTCGAAGGTGGCGCGCTCCCCGCAGCCGACCGTACGGCACTCGTCGACTACCACGCCAGCATGCTGAAATTCGCGCGCGTCCTCGGCAAACAGCACAATCGCAGGCCACCGCGTATCGCGGGCGGCGGCCGTTCGGAAGCGATTGGCGCCGCGATGCTCGGGCTCGACATCCGCCGGCTCGGCCGCGAGCCGATGCGCGAGTTCCTGCGCATCGTCGGCATCAACATCTACGACGTGCTCGAAGAGACGTTTGAATCGCCGCTCCTGAAGGGAGCGCTCGCGCTCGACGCTGTGCTCGGCGCGAATCTCGGCGTGCGCTCGAACAATTCCGTGCTCAACCTCCTGCATCGGATGAGCGGCGCAGCGACCGGCGTTGCCGGCGGACTATCCATTCCGGAAGGCGGCATGGGCTCGATCAGCGAGGCGTTCGCCAAAGCGGCGCGCGCTGCCGGAGCCACGATCCGCACGAACGCACCAGTTGCGCGAATCACGCTCGAAGGCGATCGCGTGAGCGGCGTGGAACTCGAAAGCGGCGAGAAGATCGCGGCCAGCGCGGTCGTATCGAATGCCGATCCGTCGCGCACGCTCCTCACTCTGCTCGGCGCGCGCCACCTCGAAACAGGGTTCGTCCATCGCGTCCGGCATCTGCGCGCGAAGGGCATGGCGGCGAAATTGCATCTCGCGCTCGATGCGCTGCCCGCCTTCGCACGCCTTAAGCCGGAGATGGCCGGCGAACGGCTCGTCATCGCACCCGACCTCGGCTATGTCGAAGCGGCCTTCGATTGCGCCAAGTACGGCGACTGCTCGACGCGTCCGGCCCTCGAGATCACGGTGCCGAGCGTGCACGACCGGACGCTCGCCCCTGCCGGCAAGCATGTGCTCTCCGCGATCGTGCAGTACGCGCCCTTCGACTCACGAGCGAGCGGCGATGCCGCGCGCGCAGCGTTTCTCGAGCGGACGCTTGACGTCCTCGAGCGCTACGCACCGGCACTGCGCCGCCAGATCGTTGCTTCCGAGCTGCTGTTGCCTGCGGACATCGAACGGGAATTCCGGATCACCGGCGGTCACTGGCACCACGGCGAATTCGCACTCGACCAGATGCTGATGCTGCGGCCGGTTCCGGGCGCCGCTCAGTACCGGACGCCCGTCAACGGACTCTATCTCTGTGGCGCCGGCTGCCATCCGGGCGGTGGCGTCATGGGGTCCGCCGGACGCAATTCAGCCAGAGCCCTCCTCGACGCGGAGCGCGAATCATGATCATGCAGACCAAGGAACATTTCCGGCACGCCGTCTTCGAAACGCCGTTTCATCCGCGGACATCGGCGCTCAACATCCGCTGCGAGTGGCATCGCTGGAAGGACTACATCACAGCCGACGCGTATTACGACGCAGCGCTCGAATACGCCGGCATCCGCAACTCCTGCGCGGTGTTCGACATCACGCCGATGACGAAGCACCGGATCACGGGACCGGATGCCCTCGCCTTCCTCGATCGGCTCGTCACCCGAAACGTCGCCAAGATCAAGCCGGGCCGGGTTGGCTACACGGTCTGGTGCAACGACAACGGCCACGTCATCGACGACGGCACGATTTTCCACCTGCGGGCAGGCGAATACCGCTTGTGCTCGCAGGAGCGCCAGCTCGATTGGCTCCTGCGGTCGGCGCACGGCTTCAACGTGACGATCGCAGAGGAAACGCACGAAGTCGCGGCCCTCGCGCTCCAGGGCCCCACGAGCTGCGCGGTGCTCAAGGCGATCGGCTGCTTGGGGCTCGAGAAGCTCTCGCCCTTCGGCATCCTTTACTACCCGTTCGCGGGCGGTGAACTGATGGTCTCGCGCACGGGTTTCACCGGCGATCTCGGCTACGAACTCTGGATCGACCCCTCGCGCGCACTCGCGCTCTGGGACTCACTCTTCGACAAAGGCGAGATCCACGGCATCCGCCCGATGGGCACGCATGCGCTCGACGTCGCACGCATCGAAGCGGGATTCCTGCAGGCGCACGTCGATTTCCTGCCCGCGGACCAGGCAATCAAGCTCGACCGCGCGCGTTCGCCGTTCGAACTCGACCTCGCCTGGCTCGTCGATCTCGACAAGCCCACCTTCAACGGACGGCGGGCGCTCGTCGAGGAAAAAAAGCGCGGCTCGCGCTACCGGCTGGTGCGGCTCGACATCGATGGCAACAAGCCCGCGCATTCGTCGTATATTTACGCCGACCGGAACAAGGGCGAGGTCGTCGGCACCGTGACGTCCGCGCAGTGGTCGCCTTCCGCCAAGGCCAACATTGCGCTCGCGTCGATGCACATGCCGTGGGGACGGCCCGGTGAGGAGCTCTGGGTCGACATCTACTACCAGAAGGAACTGGAGTGGTCCCGCGTGATGGCCCGCGCCCGCGTGGTCGAAGGCGCGTTCTACGATCCGCCGCGCCGGCGCGCAACGCCCGCTGCGGACTTCTGAGCACCGCGTGGTGCGGAGTCTCGATGGCTCATCGGCTTGAACCTCTCCTGCGCCCGCGCTCGATCGCGGTGCTCGGCGCGACCGAGCGCATGGGAACCGTCGGCCGCGCCGCCGTCGAGAATCTGCTGAAGGGCGGATTCGCAGGCCCTCTCTTCGCGGTCAATCCGAGCCACAAGTCGGTGTGCGGTGTGCCCTGCTACCCCACGCTCGCGGCGCTGCCGGAACCCGTCGAGCACGTCATCTTCGCGGTGAGCGATGCGCGGCTCGAAGCCGCGCTCGACGATGTCATTGCCCACGGCGCGCGGGCCGCCACGATCATGTCTTCGCTCGTGCTCGAGAACGATCGCGAACCGCGGCTGCGTGAGCGCGTGCTCGCGAAGATCCGCGCCTCGGGCCTCGTCGTCTGCGGCGCGAACGGCATGGGCTTCTACAATTTCGCGGATGGCATCTGGGGTTGCGGCTTTTACACGCGCGAGCATCCGCGCGGCGGCAATGTCGCCTACATCAGCCACTCCGGTTCCGGCATGTGCGGGATCGTCGACAGCGAGGAACGCATCGATTTCAATCTCGTGGTTTCGACCGGCCAGGAACTCGCCGTCACGATGGACGAGTACCTCGATTTCGCGCTCGACCAACCGTCGACGCGGGTCGTCGCGCTTTTCATGGAAACCGCGCGCAATCCACAGGGACTCGTTCGCGCCTTCGAAAAGGCGCGCGAGCGGCGCATCCCGATCGTTGCACTGAAGGTCGGGCGCACCGAACTCTCGGCCAAGCTCACCGTGTCGCACTCGGGCGCGATCGCGGGCGAAGATGTCGTGTACCAGGCGCTCTTCGACCGCTACGGCGTGCAGCGCGTCGCCGACATGGATGAACTCGCGACGGCCATGATCCTGTTCGCGCAGCCGCATCCGGTCGCAGCGGGTGGCCTTGTGTCGATTCACGATTCCGGCGGCGAACGCCAGCTCCTCATCGATCTAGCGCACGACGCCAAGCTGCCGCTCGCGCAGATCTCGCCGGCGACCACCGCGAAACTTGCAAAACTGCTCGACCCGGGCTTGCCGCCGATCAATCCACTCGATGCCTGGAGCAAAGGCGGACCGGACTATCACAAGAGCATGCAGCAGTGCTTCGCCACGCTCATGGCCGATCCGGATGCGGCGTTCGGTGCCGTGATCCACGATCGGGCCGCGGGTGGCGGCATCTTTCACGACTATCTGCATTACCTGAGGGCCGGCCACGCGGAGTCGGGTAAGCCGGCGTTTCTCGTCTCGAATCACCAGGGCACGGGCACGGACGCGCAAGTCATCGCGGCAACGCGTGAGGGCTTTCCGGTCCTTGACGGTGTCGCAGCGTTCCTGCGCGGAGCCAAAGGACTGCTCGACTACCGCGATCACCTGGCGCGCAAGCGCGCAGCCCCGATGCAGCCGCCCGCCGCGGCGGTCGCGACGTGGCGCACGCGACTCGCGGGCGGCGCGAAGCTCGATGAACACGATGCAATGAAACTGCTGCGCGACTTTCAGCTTCCGGCCAACCCAAGCCGTATCGTCGAAAGTGAATCAGAGGCGCGTGTCGCCGCGCGTGAACTTGGCTTTCCCGTCGTTCTCAAGACGGCGCTGCGCGGGCTCGACCACAAGTCCGATCGCGATGGCGTGCACCTCAACGTCGAGAACGAGGTGGCCCTGTCGACGGCGTACCAGGATCTCGCGAACCGGATCGGACCGCGCGCGCTGATCGCGCCGATGATCGCGAGTGCCGGCGTCGAGATGCTGCTCGGCATGGTGCACGACGAGCAATTCGGTCCGGTGGTGTCGCTCGGCATCGGAGGCGTGCACGTCGAAGCGCTGGCGGATGTCGTTTACGCCCTTCCGCCGTTCGATGCCGCGGAAGCGCATCGGCTCATGAATCGGCTGCGGCTTCGCGCCTTACTCACGAGTCCACGGCACAAGCGACCGCTCGCGATCGACGAGTTCTGCGCGACGGCCGCAAGATTCTCGGAACTGGTCGCCGCCCTCGGAGATCGCGTGGGCGAAATGGATCTGAATCCCGTGATCGTACACGCCGGCGGCTGTGTCATTGTCGACGCACTCGTGGTCGGCCGGCGGCCGCACGATCTGCCCGAAACCCAAGCGAGGCAAGCCTGATGAGTCTTAAGACACTGAGTCAGAGAAATCGCGATCAGTGGCGCGCTTCGGCCGGTACGGCCCGCGGCCGCATCGAAACCCGCCTCTTTATCGACGGCCGATTCGTCGATGCCGCCAAAGGCGGGCGATTCACAACCGTGAATCCGGCCACCGGCGAAGCGCTGGCTGAGATGTCGGCGGGCACCGCGGAGGACATCGATCGGGCCGTCACCGTCGCGAAGAAGGCGTTCAAGGACGGCCGCTGGTCGCGCATGGCCCCGCGCCAGCGCATGGAGATTCTCTATCGTTTCGCGGCGCTCGTGGAGCAGCACGCGGAATCGCTCGCGGTGCTCGAAACGCTCGACATGGGTAAGCCCATTGCCGATGTCCTCTCGAGCGACCTGCCGGCGGTGCTCGACACGATCCGCTTCATGGCGGAATGCATCGACAAGGTCGACGGGTCGGTCACGAACACCGAAGCAGGCGTCATGCACATGGTGCTACGCGAACCGCTCGGTGTCGTCGGCGCCATCTCGCCGTGGAACTATCCGCTCCTGATGGCGGCGTGGAAAATTTCCCCGGCACTCGCTGCCGGCAATTCGGTGGTGCTGAAGCCGGCCGAGCAGGCGCCGATGAGCTGCCTGCGTCTCGCGGAACTCTTCGTCGAGGCGGGCGGACCGCCCGGCGTCTTCAACGTCGTGAACGGGCTCGGCGAAATCGCGGGCAAGGCGCTCGCGCTTCACATGGACGTTGCGAAGATTACGTTCACCGGCTCGACCGAGGTCGGCAAGCTCATCCTGCAGTACGCGGGCCAGTCGAACATGAAGCACGTGTCGCTCGAGTGCGGCGGCAAGTCGCCGCAGATCTTCATGGCCGACGTCGCGGATTTCGATCGCGCGGTCACGACCGCCTATCGCGGCATCTACGCCAACATGGGCGAGGTCTGCAATGCCGGCTCGCGCCTCCTCGTCGATCGCGCCATCGCGGACCGCTTCGTCGAGCGCTTCATCGAGCTCGGCAAGGAAGCGTACGCTCCCGGCGATCCGCTCGACCCTGCGACCAACATGGGCCCGCTCGTGACGCGCGAAGCGCAGAAGCGAGTGCTCGGCCTCATCGACGCGGGCAAGCGTGAAGGCGCGAAGCTGAGATTTGGCGGCGCCGCCCCGAAGGGAATGGACGCTGGGGCGTACGTATCCCCTACCCTCTTCACCGACGTGCGCAACGACATGACGATTGCGCGGCAGGAGATCTTTGGACCGGTCGCCTCCGTCATTCCGTTTGACGGGATCGACGAGGCGATCGCGATTGCGAACGACACGATCTACGGGCTCGCGGCCGGCGTGTGGACGCGCGACATCGATACTGCATTCAAGCTGGTGAAGGGCATCGAAGCCGGCATCATCTGGGTCAATTCGTTCGATGAAGGCGACATGACCCAGCCTTTCGGCGGCTACAAGCAGTCCGGCAACGCGCGCGACAAGTGCCTCGACAGCTTCAAGAGCTACACGCAGTCGAAGTCCGCCTGGTTCCGGTTGTCCTGAAGATGACGAGCGAACTCATCCGAGTGAGCGCCGCGGCGCGCTCGCCGTGCTGACGCTCAACCGGCCGGAGAAGCTGAACGCCGTCAACCAGCCGATGATCGTCGAGCTTGGCCGCGCCCTCGACGCCGCGGAAGCCGACGATGCCGTGCGCGCGATCGTGATCGCTGGCGCCGGGCGCGCATTCTCCGCCGGCTTCGATCTCGACATGGGAGTCGACACCGCCGAAGGCAAGCCCGACCCCGCGGACGTGCGCCGCGCCCTGCACAGCGACTTCAACATCATCATGCGCTTCTGGGACTGCCCGAAGCCGACGCTCGCGGCGGTGCACGGCTACTGCATCGGCAGTGCCATGGAACTCGCGGTTGCCTGCGATCTGACGATTGCTTCCGAGGAATGCTTCTTCGGTGCGCCCGAGGTGCGCTTCGGAAGCGGCATCGTCGCGATGCTCGCACCGTGGCTCGCTGGCCCGAAGCGCGCGAAGTACCTGCTGCTTTCGGGCGACGATCGGGTCACCGCGAACGATGCGCTCGGCATGGGCCTTGTCAACCGCGTCGTGCCGACCGGCCGCGCGCTCGAAGAAACCCTGGCGCTAGCCGAACGCGTCGCGGCGAACGACACGCAGGCCGTGAAACTGACCAAGCTCGCGATCAATCGCAGCCTCGACATTGCGGGAATGCGGGCCGCGCTCAAGCAAGCACTCGAGCTCGATGTCCTCATCGAGACCTCCGAGACCGCCGAATCGCGCGAATTCAATGCGATCCTCAAGCGCGACGGAGCGAAGGCCGCCATTGCCTGGCGCAGTGCTCGCGCGGCCGGACCAACGACGGGAAAGACCTCATGAGCAAAGACTCGAAGCGCGCGCCCCAGGAACTGCAGGCATTTCTCGAACGCTTTCCGGACACACAGCAGCTGGAACTCCTGCAGCCGGACATGCTGGGGATCCTGCGGGGCAAGCGCGTCAGCCGCGACGAATTCGCGAAGCCATTCGAGGCGGGCGTCAACTTCTGCGGCGCGACCGTGCTCCTCGACAGCAAGGGCCAGACCTTCGAACGCATCGTCAATGGCGGACGCGATGGCGATCCCGACGCCATCTCCTCCGCTGTACCCGGGTCCCTGGCACCGGTGCCCTGGGCGCAAGTACCAACCGCGCAGGTGCTGATGACGATGGCGCACGCAAACGGCGAACCTCATTTCGCGGATCCGCGCCAGGTCCTCAGAAACGCCGCGCGCCCTTTGCAGGACATGGGACTCACGGCCGTCACGGCGACCGAACTCGAGTTCTATCTGCTCGAGTCGGAGGCCGATCGCCCGTCGCCCAAGGTCGGGCTCATTCCCGGAACCCGCCAGCGGCAGGACGGCCCCCAGTACGGCAGCATGGAAGACGTCGAGGATGCGGATCCCTTTCTCGCCGAGGTCTTCTCGGTCTGCGCCGCGCAGAACATACCCGCCGGCGCAACGCTCAAGGAATTCTCGCCCGGCCAGTTCGAAGTGAATCTGCATCACGTGGCGAGCGCAGAACTCGCCTGCGATCACGCGGCGCTTCTCAAGCGCGCCGTCAAGGCGGTCGCGCGACGGCACGGCCTCGGCGCGAGTTTCATGGCGAAACCTTTCGAAGCGTCGGCCGGGTGCAGCCTGCACGTGCATGTGAGCCTCATCGACAAATCCGGCCGCAACGTTTTCGCCGGTGCAAGCCCCGATCAGCCTTTCTCCGACACACTGCGTCATGCCATCGGCGGCCTTGCAGCCACGATGGGTGAATCGATGGCGATCTTCGCGCCGACGGCCAACTCGTATCGGCGCTACCGCCCGGGCCTGTTCGTGCCGCTCACGCCGAACTGGGGGGTCAACCATCGCGGCGTAGCGCTGCGCATCCCGTTGTCCGGGCGCGAAGATACGCGCGTCGAGCATCGGCCGGGCGGCGCGGACGGGAATCCCTATCTCGTGATGGCCGCGATCCTCGCGGGCATCCACCACGGGATTACGCATCGCTCGCGATCCGGGTCCGATGGTTCAGCCGGGCGAGGTCATCGAGGAAAAGATCACGCTGCCGCTGCGCTGGGAAGCGGCGCTTGATGCGTTCGAGAAAGGAAAAGTGCTGCCGCATTACCTCGGCAAGCACTATCACGAATTGTTCGCGAGCTGCCGCCGCGAGGAATGCGACCGCTTCCACGCGCAAATCAGCGATCGCGACTACGAGTGGTATCTGCGCGCGATCTGAACGCGCGCCCGCGCTAGCTCTCGAGCTCCGCGTTGCGGGCCGCAACCGATCCGGGCGCGGGCGCTTGCGTGAGCTGCGTCACCGGCACGCGCGCACGTATCCAGTCCTGGAATCCCGCGAGCACGATTTCCTTGTCCGAAAGGATGCCCCGTGTGTACGCGCCCGATGACAAGCCCTGCTGCACCGAGCTTGTGAGCACCTCGTCCTCGAGCTGTACGCGCACGTTCAGTCGCGCGCACAGGAACCGCGCGGCGCGCATTTCACGGCGATCATCCTTGAAACCGAAGGAACGCGCCCGGATGCGGATGCGGCCCGGGCCGAGCGGCAGCACCTGGAAGTAGTCGAGCCATTCCGGATAGATGTCGAAGAAGACATTCGGAAAGAGCCCGAAATAGGTCCAGCGGCGGCGCATGTCCTCGGGCAGATGCTCGATGGTCGGCAGGAATCTCGCGTAGCGCTCGGCGCTCCACGACTTCAGGGGTTTCTCACGCATCCGGTGGCTCAGGCGCATCGTGCCCGCGGGATAGACCTCGCGGTCGTACTTCGACTCCATCAGCGCCGAAAGCCCCGGGTGGCCCATCGGAAAGTGATAGTCCTCGACGTAGTTCTCGACGAGGTTCTTCCAGTCGATGTCGACCTCGTGCACCCAGAGCTCATCGAGCGGCACCATTTCCTCGATCCGGTAGTGCGCGAGCTCCGCCGCGTGCGGCGCCATGCGCTCCGCGACGCTCGGCTCGCCAGAACGGAAGCGCACATAGACGAAGCCCATGAACGCTTCCAGCTCGATCGGCTTCAAGCCGAACTTCGAGCGATCGAATTTCGGAAAAGTGTCGGGTGCGCTGACGCTGCGGTTGCGCCCGTCCAGGTGGTAGGTCCAGCCGTGATACGCGCAGGTCAGAAACTTCGCGCAGGTCCCGCGTTCGCCGCCGACCACCGCATGCGCGCGGTGCGAGCAGACGTTGTGAAAGGCGCGCAGCGTTCCCTGCTCGTCGCGAATGACGAAGCCGCGCTGACCGAAGAATTCGAACGCGACATAGTCGCCGGCCTTCGGAAGTTCGCTCACATGGCAGACGATCTGCCAGGACGGCATGAAGAGCTTGTCCTTCTCAAGCGCGTGGAATTCCTCGCTGTGATAGACCCAGGCCGGCAACGTGTATCGCAACCCCGGGTCCGTCTCGACCACCGTCTGCGCAGCCCCGACCTTCGCCCGCGCCGGAGCAGCATCCTGGATGCGGTCGGCGAGCCAGGGGAAAACGCTGCAGAGATACGCGCGGCACTGCCGCTTCGCCGCGTCGCGATCGAAGGCGTCGCCTTCGAAGAGGATGCTCTGCCATAACTGGTCGATGAGGCCCGTGAGCCCGAGTGACACTGCACCCGCATCGGGCCAGCCCTGCACGCCGCGCGCCGCGATCAACTTCCGGCACAGCGCCGTCACCGTCTGGCAGTACGACTGGTCGCGATCGCCGCAGATCCGCTGATAGTCGCCGCGCGCATTCGACTCCGCCAGAAACGCGTACCACACGGCGACCTTCCGCGATTCGCTGACTCTGCGATCGAGGCTCGCATCGACGACCGCGAGCAAGCTCCGCAAAGGATCGTCACTGGCCGCAGCGAGCGCCACTTCCATGACCTCGGCGAACTCCTCCGACAATTCGCGCAGCGTCGCGAGCAGCAAGGCTTCCTGGCTGCCGAAGTGAAAGTTGATGGAAGCGGCGGTGTGGCCGGCCGCGCTCGCAATCTTGGCGGACGTCAGCGCCGACAGGCCATGGCGCGAGATCGCGTCGACCGCGCCGTTGATGAGGTCCAGCTTCGAGCCGCTCGGCCGCAGGGCGGTGGTTGGTTCGAGATTGGCTGCCATGACGCGGGTCCCCTTGATTTCTCGAAGGCATTCTAGGGCGGCCAGCCAGTTAACTCAACGGCCATTTAGCGCTTAGAACGATCATTTAGTTACACTGTAACCTAATGATTCAGAAAGGGCTCTGGGGAAAAAGAAACCCTCCCCCCGCGACTGCGGGGAGAGGGTTGATCGGACGAATGATCGCCGGGGAGCTAGTCCTGGTAGGCGCGTTCGCCGTGCTCGACCGTGTCGAGGCCTTCGCGTTCGGCTTCTTCCGCTACGCGCAGGCCGATCGTCACGTCGACGATCTTGTAAGCGATCGCGGCGACGACACCGGACCAGACGAGCGTCGTGCCAACCGCCCACAATTGCGACTTCACTTGCGTCCACATGTCGTAGGCGCCCGGAGCGTTCGCAACATAGTCGTAAACGGCCGTTCCACCCAGCGCCGGACTGACGAACACGCCGGTGAGGACCGCGCCCGTGATACCGCCGAGACAGTGGACGCCGAAGACGTCGAGCGAATCGTCATACTTCAGCCAGTTCTTGAGCTTCGTGACCGCGAAGAAGCAGACGATCGCCGCGGCTGTACCGACCGCGAGAGATCCCATCGGTCCGACGAATCCGCAGGCCGGAGTGATCGCAACGAGGCCCGCGACTGCGCCGGATGCGCCGCCGAGAACCGTTGGGGTGCCCCGCGCGATCCATTCCAAAGCGGACCAGACGAGAGTCGCAATGGCCGTGGCGAGCAGCGTGTTGGCGAACACCATGCCCGCAAAGCCCGTGGCCTCGAGATTCGATCCGACGTTGAAGCCGAACCAACCCACCCACAGGAGCGTCGCGCCGATCAGGACAAGTGGCAGGTTGTGCGGCGGCATGGACGTCTGGCCGTACCCGATGCGCTTGCCGACGAGCAACGCGCCGACAAGTCCCGCGATTCCCGAATTGATGTGCACAACCGTACCGCCGGCGAAGTCGACCGCTCCTTTCTGGAACAGCCACCCCGCTCCCGCAGTTGCGGCCGCGCCAGCGTCGGCGCTGGTGTAGGCGTCGGGTCCGGCCCAGAACCAGACCATGTGCGCGACCGGCAGATAGGCAAAGGTGAACCAGAGCGCGATGAAGAGGAGCACCGCCGAGAATTTCACGCGTTCGGCGATCGCGCCGACGATCAGGCAGGGCGTGATTGCGGCGAAGGTGAGCTGGAACACGAAGTATGCGTATTCCGGAATCACGACACCCTTGCTGAAGGTCGCCGCGTTCGAGTCAGGCGTCAGGCCCTTCAGGAAGACGCGGTCGAAGCTGCCGAAGAACGCGCCGAGGCTCCCGTGCCCTTGCGTGAACGCGATGCTGTAGCCATAAAGCGCCCACAGCACGGCGCACATGCAGAAGATGATCAGCACCTGCATCAGAAGTGACAGCACGTTCTTCGATCGCACCATGCCGCCGTAGAAGAGCGCGAGGCCCGGGATCGTCATGAGGATGACGAGCACGGTCGAAGTCAGCATCCAGGACGTGTCGCCCTTGTTCGGTACGGGCGCCGCCGCGTCCGCCAGGGCGAATACCGGCAGCAGCACGAGCGCCAGCGCCAGCAGGCTCTTCCCCGTCGCCCCCGCCAGGCCGGTGTTGTGTTTGGTTGGACTCATCGTGATGGGCTCCTCGTGATTACAGCGCTTCGGTGCCGGTTTCACCGGTGCGGATGCGGATGGCGGAATCGAGCGGCGCGACGAAGACCTTGCCGTCGCCGATCTTGCCGGTGCGCGCGATGTTGCAGATTGCTTCGATGACCTGCTCGACGATGGCGTCATCGACTGCGAGCTCGATCTTCGTTTTGGGCACGAAGTCGACCTGGTATTCGGCCCCACGGTAGAGCTCCGTATGGCCGCGCTGACGCCCGAAGCCTTTCACCTCGGTCACGGTGACGCCGCGCACGCCGATGTCGGCAATGGCCTGGCGGACGTCGTCGAGTTTGTAGGGCTTGATGATTGCGGTGATAAGTTTCATTGCATTCAACTCCGTCCAGACGCATGGGTGCGTTTTCTGTGGACGGGAGACCGAATGCATGTGCCGTACCAGCGGCAGCCCCGATTGACGAATCAGCGGGTTAGAAGGATTTGCCGGACTGGGCGCGAGCTTCCTGCACCAGAAAGAGGCAGCTGCACAGCTTCGATGCACGGCGATGGACCGCAGCATCAGCTTTTCAGCTCTCGTGCCGCTAACCCACTGAGGGTGATTGGGTTTCGGTCATCCAGGAACGTCGTTGAACATGAGCCCGCGTCGCAATTCAGCCGGAAGCGCCTTCCTGCAGGGCCACGCAAACGCCGATGAGGCTTTCTATCGGGCGGCGGCCGCGCATCTGCATGACATTGTCACGGTGACCGACCGGCACGGCATCATCATCTTCATGGGCGGAGCGACCGCGACGATCCTGGGCGGTCGCCCGCACGAGCATCTGGCGCGGCGCCTGCTCGACATCACCCATCCCGACGATCGCGAAACGCTTGAAGCACACCTCGCCGAGCTCATCCGTGTCGGCGCCAGCACCTTGTTGCCGCCTGTCGCGTACCGGATCGCGACGGCGGCCGGCGGTTACCGCTGGATCGAGTCGGTGACGCGCAATCTCCTGGACGACCCGGCCGTGAGCGGCATCGTCCTCATCGGCCGCGACATCACGGCGCGCAAGCAGGGCGAGATCGCGCTGCGCGATTCGGAAATCCGCCTCAACACCACCATGTGGGCGACGCAGATCGGTTTCTGGGAACTCGACTTCGACACGGACAAGACCGTCTGGCTCAACAACTGGTGCGAGGCACTCGGCCTCGATCCCTGCGACGGCAACGATCACGTCGACCGCTGGGACTCGCGCATCCACCCCGACGATATTGCCGCGGCGCGTGATGCTTTCTCGAACCATGTCGCGGGCATCAACTCCTTCTATGAAGCGGAGTACCGCATCCTCGACGCCAATGGCGCGTGGCAATGGATCCGCGAGCGCGGGCGCGTGGTCGCGCGCGATGAATCGGGCCGTGCGCTCAAGATGGTGGGCACCTGCATGGACATCAATCCGCGCCGTGCGGCGGAGGACGCTCTACGCTCGTGCCAGGCGGTGCTCCAGGCGATGGCGGCGACCGTGCCCGAGGCGCTGCTGCAGCTCGACGCAATTCTGACGATCCGCTCGGCGAGCCGCGCGATCGGTGACCTGAGCGTGCAGGCGATGGTCGGGAAATCCTTCGTGGAGCTTGCCGGCGCCGAGGAGCGCGCGCAGCTCATGCAGCTCCTGATGCAGGTGCTGAATGATCAGCGCGCCACTGATTTCACGCTGCGCACCGGCGGCCCGTCGCAGCCCGAGCTTCGCGCCCGCGCCACCCCGATCGTCGTTGCCAATCAGGCAACGGGCGTTGCCGTCAGCGTGTTTCCAGCGCGCCAGGGTGTGTGAGCGAATGCACGGCATTCCGCGGGCTCGCGAGATGCACGATGACGCCGATAACCACCATGACCGGCACGACCAGTGCGCTCGTCGGCAGATCCGTAACTGCCGACAGCACGAGGCCGACAACATAGCTCAGCACGGCGAGTGCAATGCCTAGCCACAACTGGCGCCGCGGCGGATGTCGATAGGTCGCGATCGCAGGAACAATCAGGCTCGTGAAGACGAGATAGACGCCGACCAGCTGCACCGACACCGTTACAACGACTGCAAATAGCACATAGAAGCCGACGCGTCCGAGCCGCGGGGCGACAGTCCACCAGAGCGCGAGAAATCCGGCCGTCACGATGCCCGCGCGCCAGAGCTGCTCCGGTGTGACCCAGAGAATTTGTCCCGCGAGGAGGTCCTTCAGGTCCTCGCCGCCGTGCGCATCGTTCGCAAGCAACAGGATCTGCGCAGTGGACGCGACGACGAACATCACACCGATCAGCGCCTCCTGGACTTCCGGGCGCTTGCGCTCCGTCCAGGTGAGGAGCAATGCGCCGCCGAGCGCCGCGGTCACCGCCGCGAACTGCGTCAGCCAGCCCTGAAGTTCCAGGCCCATGTAGTGCGCGGCGACGACGCCGACGCCCGCAACCTGCGCTATCGCGAGGTCGATGAAGACGATCCCGCGGCGAAGCACCTGCTGCCCGAGCGGCACGTGCGAGAGCGACACGAAGATGCCGGCGATCAGCGCCGGCCAGAGGATGCTGAAGTTCGTGGTAAGCGAATCGAGGTAGGAGTTCATTTCACTGCCAGCAGTTGATGGATGGTGTCGTCGAAGAGTCCGAAAAGATCTTTCGCCGCATCGCTCCCGCCGACCGAATAGGGCAGCAGGACCACCGGCGCATGCACGCGCCCCGAAAGCCATTCCGCGGCACGCGGATCATTGTATGCGTTGCGCAGGATCATCTTCGGGGGGTCGGCGGTGAGCTTCGTAACGAGGCTTGCAAGGTACGCCGTGCTCGGTGGCACGCCCGGCTTCGGTTCGATCGCCGCAACCTCCCGCAATCCGAGCCAATGCATGAGGTAGACCTGGTCGCGATGGATGATCACAACCGGCACTCCCTTGAGCGGCGCGGCTTCGGCTTCCCACTTGGCGATTGCTGCCCGCCAGCGCGTCTGAAAGTCGGTGCCCCGCGTCTCATAGAAGGAGGCATTGGCGGCGTCGAGGGCTTCGAGTCGCGCGGTGAGCGCCTTTGCGACGATCGCGATGTTGCGTGCGTCGAGATGCGCGTGCGGATTGCCGAGCGGATGCACATCGCCCATCGACCGGTCGACTGACGTCGGCACCTCCAGCATTTGAATCTGCTTGTCGGCTTCGAAGTAGCCGGTGCTTCCCGGCTGGATCTTGCTGTTGCCCGACTCCTGGAGCAGCACCGGCAGCCAGCCGACCTCAAGCTCGGCGCCGGCCGCGACCACCAGGTCCGCGTTGCGCGCACGGGCGACGAGACTCGGTTTCGCTTCGACGCGATGCACATCCTGGAAGGCCGTAGTCGCCGTGTAGACGCTGACCTTGTCGCCGCCGAGTTCCGTCGTGAGAGCGCCCCACTCCGGTGTCGTTGCGAGCACCCTGAGCGCCGCCTGCGCCGGCAGCGCTCCGATCAGTGACAGCAACAGGACGCAGCCTGCAAGTCGTTTCAGCATGTCGTGGATCCTCGAATGATTCAGTACTTGTGAGCGCCGTGCGCGCCGAGACTGTACAGGTATTGCAGGAAGAACTGGCCGTCGGTCGTGCTGTCACGCGCGTCGTCCCAAGCGTACTGCGCGCGCAGGCGCGAGAACTCGCTCGGGCTCCAGTCGAGCATGAACGTGAGGCGCGACGGCGTTGCGCTCAGGAGATCGGGAAATTCCGCGGGACTCAGGAGCGCACTATCGACGAGTCCAATCTCGGGATCACCCGAGTCGAGGTAGTCGTAGCGCAGACCGGTGCGCCAGCGCGGCCGGAACTGATACACGGTCTGAAGATACGCGCCCCACTGCGATGAGTGATAGGCGTCGGCGAGCGCGAGGTTATCGGAGTCGAATGTGAGGTCGCCGCTTTCCGTCCGGTGCAGATACTCGCCCTGGATCTTGAGGTAGCGCTCCGTCGTATTGCCGTGCGGCGCCCACTTGTAGACAAAGTCCGCGGCCCAGAGATGCGACGTTCCGGTGAAGCTGTTGACGATCGGCGTGCCAAGCGCGTCGCTCGTGTCGAATCGGCGATCGTCGGCTTGCTGGGACATGTATGAAAGACCGGCGCGCCAGCTCGCGGAATCGCCGATGTCGTAGCCCGCGTGGGTGAACGCGACGAATCCGTTGAGGCCGTTCGCGTCGCGGCGCGTGCCGGGGAAGTTCTCCCCGCTGCCGCCTTCCACTCCGAATTCCAGGAAAAGGTCCGTCGGCGCGAGCCATTTCAGCTGGAGGCCATTCTGCGCGTACTGCCCGCCGAGAAATGCCTGGTAGACGAGCGGCTGATCGACGAAGTCCCAGGCGTGCGCATGCACTTCGTTGACGTAGCCGAGCCCGGAGAAGTAGCGCCCACCCTTGAGCGTGAAGCCGTCGTGGAGCGCCGTCGTGCGAAAGAATGCCTCCTCGATCGCGATCTCGTTGTCCCCCGTGATGGCCGCGGTGACGTTGCCGAAGAAATACGGATCGACATTGGCCGAGAGGGTGAGCTCCGATTCGCCGAGGCTGAAGCCGCGATCGCCGGGACCCACTTCGCCGCCGCTCGGTATGAAGCCGGCGATGTGATAGTCGGCGGGATCCTGCTCGAGATTCGCGTAGCTGCCCGCGATGATCACCGACATCGCGGGGTTGAATGCAGCAAGTGCGTTCGAGCCGCCACTTGCGGGCGGAGCGGGTGCCGGTTCGGGCGGCGCTTCGCTGGTGGCGGCGGTCGCCGACGCTTGTGTTTCGAGCTGCACAATGCGGTCTTCGAGTGATTTCATCTTGGCCGCGTAGTCCGCTTTGACGGCTTCAAGTTCCGCCCGCAGCGACGCGGCATCGTCGGCCCGTGCCGGAACGCTCGCGATGAGGGTCAACAGGACCGCAGGCCGCGAAGGCCGGTGTCGCAAATTGCATGATCAGAACTCCCGGTGGCCGATCGTCGCCGGTGGTGGGGCGCGAATTATGACTGACAAGTCACTGGGGAGTTACCACGTGACGGAAAGGTAAGGGAATCCGGCCGCGGTTAGCGCGGCCGGACGCGGCAATCGAACGGTCTGGCTCAGTGCCGGATGCGACGGCGCGAGGCAGCGAGCACCGCCGAGAGGCCGAAGAGCGACAACCCACCTAACAGGCCGCCGCCGCCGCCGCCGCCACCACCACCACCGCTGGGAGCAGCCGTCACTGTCACAGTAACGGAATGCAGGTTGGAGGTGCCGCCCGCGCCATCACAGGCAATCGTGAAGGTTCCGCTCGCGGTCAACGCGCCACTGCTCTGGCTGCCCGACGCGGATTTCGCGCCGGACCAGGCACCCGAGGCCGTGCAACCGGTGGCATCGGTCGATGACCACGTAAGCGTGGTCGTCCGGCCCGACATCACCGTCATTGGATTCGCGGTGAGTGTGGCAGTCGGTATCGGGATCTGCGCGATCGTGATCGGCGTCGGGCAGGAATTAACCGGCGTGATCGTCGGTGCGTTCGAGGAAGCATCGGTCGGTGTAATCGTGATGTCCACCGTATCCGTGTCCCCCTGATCGTCCGTCACCGTCAGACGCACCACGTAGAAATCGGTGCCCGATGGCGCGATGACGCTCGTGTCCGCCACGGCCGGATTCGAAATGATCGCGGCGCCGAACTGTACCGTCCAGGCATAGTCCGTGATGGTTCGACCGCACGAGGCGACGCTCCGGCTGCCCATCAAACTGACGTTGCCGCCCGCGGGAAAACTGGCCGGCAGCGCGACGCTCGCGATGGGCTTGCGCGCGGCGATGAGCGCGCCGGCTGCGTTCAGCATGCCGGCGCCGCAGGTCGTTGGCGTGCAATTGCATTCCGAGTCCTCGATGTCGTTGCCGTCGACCGGGCACGTGGCACGTGGGAATGGGACCGGTATTCGGATCCGGCACGACATTCGTTGGAAACGGCTTCGTTGCGCCCTGCCGCAGCCGCCTCTGGATATGCACGGGCTGCAGGTTCTGGTTTTCCGCGAGCATCAGCGAGGCGACGCCGGAGACGAGCGGTGCCGAGAAACTCGTGCCGACATTGGAATTCGTCATGTCGGTATAACCAGGGCCCTGCGGCGCTGTCGTGCCGACATCCGTCAGCGTGTCGATTGAAAAGAGGCAGGGACCGCCGTTCGTATTGACGCAATTGCCGCCGGGAGCGCTGATCGTGATCTCGGGACCGAGATTGCTGAAGCCCACCTTGGTGCCGATGTGGCGCAGACCGGCCACCGCCACGGCGCCCGGACAGTTCGCCGGTATCGAGACCGGCCCGCCCTCATTGCCGGCCGCCACGACCACGGTAACGCCGGCGGCGATCAACTCATTGAACAGTTCGACGTAGTCGAGCGTGCAAGCGTCCGCTGCCGCCGAGACTCAGGTTGATGACGCGCGCCGGATACGGATTGAGTGGCGCTCCGGCGACGGGGAGTCCAGCCGCCCAGCGCATGCCGTCCATGATGTCCGAATCGAAACCGCCGCATTTGCCGAGCACGCGCACCGGCAGGATGTACGCATTCCAGTTGACGCCGGCGATGCCGACGCCGTTGTTCGTGAGCGCTCCAATAAGGCCCGCGGTTCGCGTTCCGTGCCAGGAGCTGGGACCGGACTGGCAGGCCTGGAACGGACCCGACCCTGATTCCGCACTCGTGATCCAATCGCCCGGATCGCTGGCATCCGGATCGCGGGCATTACCATCGTTCGCCGACAGAAAGGTGCCGCCGGCATCGGCATCGACGAAATCGTAGCCCGGCAGCATCTTGCCGGCCGCGGTCGCGCGCGCAATGTCAGGGTGGTCATAGCGGATGCCGGTGTCAACGTCGGCAACAATGATGCCGCTGTTGCCTTTCGTAATATCCCACGCCGCGTCGGCGTGGATGTTTGAAACCGCCGTCGGCGCGGCGCTCTGCAGATACCACTGCCCCCCGACATTGGCGACGTAGGCGAAGTCGGGATCGTTCGGAATTTCGAGCGGAAACTTGCGGTAGTCGTAGCCCGCGTATTTCACGCGGGGATCGGCGCGCAGGTTCGCGAGCATGACGGCGGATGCGGACTGCGAGGTACTCGCGAGCTTGAGAAGCTGCATGCGCGGAGTGATCTGGCGAGTGGCGGCGATCGACGCACCGGACATCTTGGCCATCGCGGCGAGCTTCGTTTCCTTGTTCGTCTCTGCCGCCGTATTCCAGATGACGAGGATCCGGCCCGGAACGAACGCGGCAGCCGGCTGATGGTGGCGGACGGCGCCATTGTCCTCGGCCGCGAGCCCGAGTGGTGCGCACCCCAACAAGAAGATAGCCGCGAGGATCCTGCTTGCGCTGCCGCTGGACGTGCACATGGCCGCCTCCCACCCTCAATCGAGCACGCGAATTGGTGTCCTCATTCTATCCAGAGTTCGCGCGGCCGGCTGGCGCGCGCGGAGTTCTGTGAAATGCGGACCGCCGGCCCTGCATTATTTGCGCTGCCGGAGAACCTTTTGTCGCCCATTGGAGACGTAACGCGACGTGGCTCGACTACAATCCGCCGATGATCCGGCTCGCGATCGACATCGGCGGCACCTTCACCGACTTCGTGCTCGACACCGGCCGGCGATGCCACTCGCTGAAACTCCTGACGACCACGGCGGCGCCCGAGGAAGCGGTCATCCGCGGCACGACTGAACTGCTCGCGCACACGCAGCTGCGTCCGCGGGATCTCGGACTCGTCATACACGGCACGACACTCGCAACGAACGCGATTATCGAGCGCAAAGGCGCGAATGTCGGCCTGATCGCGACGCAGGGCTTTCGCGACGTGCTCGCCATCGCCGACGAAGGTCGCTTCGACCAGTACGACATCTTCCTGATGAAGCCGACGCCGCTCGTGCCGCGCGAACGGCGCTTCACGATTGCGGAGCGGGTCGATGCGCGCGGCGAGGTGCTGCGCGCCCTCGATGCCGCAGCCATTGACGGGGTCATCGACGAGCTCGAGCGCGCCCGGATCGAGAGCGTCGCCGTCGCGCTGCTGCACGGCTACGCGAATCCGCGCCACGAACTCGCAATCGGCAAGCGCATCGCCGAGCGCCTGCCACAGGTCTCCGTGTCGCTCGCAAGCGAGGTTTGTCCCGAGATCCGCGAATATGAGCGCACTTCGACCACTGTCGCGAATGCCTACGTGCAGCCAGTGATGGCAGGCTATTTGCGGCGCCTCGGGCTGGCGCTCGGCAAACTCTCTGTGCGCTGCCCGTTCTACCTCATGACGTCGGGCGGCGGTCTCACGACGCTCGATGCCGCTATCCGGCATCCCGTGCGCCTTATCGAAAGCGGCCCGGCGGGCGGCGCGATTCTCGCGAGCGGAATTGCGCGATCGCTCGGACGCGAGCACGTGCTTTCTTTCGATATGGGTGGAACAACGGCCAAGATCTGTCTCATTGATCATGGGCAGCCTGAAACTTCGCGCAGCTTCGAAGTGGACCGGAGCGCCCGCTTCATGAAAGGCAGCGGGCTGCCGCTGCGCATCCCGGTCATCGAGATGGTCGAGATTGGCGCGGGCGGCGGTTCGATTGCGTCGATCGACGCGCTCGGTCGCTTGAAGGTGGGTCCGGAGAGCGCCGGGTCATCGCCAGGTCCCGCGTGTTACGCCCTCGGCGGCGGCCAACCGACGGTCACGGATGCCAACGTGCACCTCGGCCGTATCGATCCCGAACGATTCGCCGCGGGACGGCTGCGGCTCAAGCGCGCGCTTGGCACGCAAGCCATCGACGCACGGGTGGCAAAGCAACTGCGCCTTTCGGCGGACGCCGCGGCGCTCGGTATCGCCGAGATTGTCGAAGAGAATATGACCGCGGCGGCCCGCACGCACGCAGCCGAACGGGGCAAGGATGCGTCCCGGCGCACGCTGATCGCTTTTGGCGGAGGAGCGCCGCTGCATGCCGCGCGCCTCGCCACGAAACTCGGCATCGACCGCATCGTGCTGCCGGCATTTGCGGGCGTCGGTTCCGCCTTCGGTTTTCTGCTCGCGCCGATCGCATTTGAAGTTGTCCGCAGCCGCTACATGTCGCTCGATGCCTTCGACGCCACGGACGCGAACCGGCTCATGCGCTCGATGCACGGCCAAGCGCAGCACGTCGTGCGCGGCGGCGCCGGTCGCTTGGCCCTGCGCGAATCGCGAGCGGCCTACATGCGCTATCTTGGCCAGGGTCACGAAATCGTCGTGCGCCTGCCGAATCGCGCGCTCAAGTCACGGGACGCGGCCGCTCTGCGGCTCGCCTTCGAGGAGCGCTATCGCGAACTCTTCGGCCGTATCATTCCGGGTGCCGGCATCGAGATACTCACCTGGTCCCTGTCCCTCACCACGGCGGCGCGCGCCATTGCGAAGGACAGCGTTGCCGGGCGCACGCACCGCGCGAAACCCGCCGCGCACCGCCCGGTGATCGAATCGCAGGGTCGAAGCGCGCGCTGGCCCGTGTATTGGCGAGCGGACCTCAAGGTTGGCAGCTGGCTGCGCGGTCCCGCGCTAATTGCCGAAGACGACACGACCACGGTCGTGCCATCGGGCTTTACAGCTGCGATGAGCCGGCGCGGCAATCTCCTGCTCGAACGCCGTAGTCCCCGGAGGAAACCGCGATGACACGAATGCGGCCGCTCGAGCGGCAAATCCAGTGGAATCGTCTGCTCGCGATCGTCGAAGAGCAGGCTCAAGCACTCCTGCGAACTTCGTTCAGCACGATCGTGCGCGAGTGCGGCGACCTTTCGGCGGGCGTCTTCGATCTGAAGGGACGGATGCTCGCGCAAGCGGTGACCGGAACGCCGGGCCACGTCAATACGATGGCGGAATCCGTGGGCCATTTCTGCGCCTGGCTGCCGCCAAAGCGCATGGCGCCCGGCGATGTGTATGTGACGAATGACCCATGGAAGGGCACCGGTCACCTGAATGACTTCGTCGTGATGACGCCGGTCTTCCATCGGCGAAAGCTCGTCGCGTTCTTCGCCTCGACCAGCCACGTGATGGATATCGGCGGGCTCGGCTTCGGGCCGGATGGCCGCGACCTCTACATGGAGGGACTGTCAGTCCCGTTCCTGAAGCTCGTCGACCGTGGCGAGGTCAATGCGACGCTCATGGCGATGTTGAAAGCGAACACGCGAATTCCGGTCGAGCTCGAGGGCGACCTCTACTCGCTGGTCGCTTCGAACGACGTCGGCGCCCGGCGCCTCCGCGAAATGCTCGACGAATTCCGGCTCCGGGACCTGTCGGCGCTCGCCGATCACGTCATCGTGACCTCGAAGGCCGCAGTGCTAAGGGAAGTCGCGCGCGTCCCGCAGGGCCGCTTTCGCTCGAGCCTCACCATCGACGGCAAGGAATCACCCATCACGCTCGCGGCCACCGTGACAATTGCGGCCAATGGCGTGACCGTCGACTACTCCGGCACGTCGCCCACGTCGTCCTACGGCATCAACGTGCCGCTCGCCTACACAACCGCGTACACCGTGTTCGGCTTGCACTGTGCACTCGCGCGCGCCGTTCCAAACAACGCAGGATCGCTCGCCGCGTATCGCGTGACAGCGCCCGCCGGCTGCATCCTGAATCCGACACGGCCACGCGCCGTGTCGTCGCGTCACATCGTCGGGCAGATGCTGCCGGACGTCGTTTTCGGGTGCCTGCGCCAAGCCATACCGGATCGTGTACCGGCCGAAGGAACCTCGTGCCTGTGGATGATCACCGTGCGCGGGGAAGACGAGCGCACGGGTTCACGATTTGCGACGACGGTCGTGACCAATGGCGGTACCGGAGCGCGCCCGGGAGCGGACGGTCTTTCGGCAACAGCGTATCCGAGCGGCGTGCGCGGCACGCCGGTCGAGATCGTCGAATCGATGACGCCACTCGTCTTCTGGCGCAAGGATCTGCGCCCGCAAAGCGGCGGCGATGGCGAATGGCGCGGCGGCGACGGACTTGAACTCGAAATCGAAAATCGCAGCGGCCGGCCACTCGACCTGCTCGCGGCGTTCGACCGAATCGAACACCCGGCGCGGGGTCGTGAAGGCGGCGGCGACGGCGCCCCCGGCGCGCTCTCGCTCAAGAAGTCGGGACGCGTCCTCGCAGGTAAAGGCACGCAGCAGATCCCCGCGGGCGAAATACTCGCGATCAGCACGCCCGGCGGTGGTGGCCTTGGGCGTCCGTCGGCGCGACGTCGCTAGGGCGACCGCCGCTTCAGCTCATCGAGCTCACGACGAAGATCGGCGAACGCCACTTCAAGCGCAGTGATGCGCGCATCACGGTCCGTTCGACTCGAAGGGGCGGCCGATTCGTCCGCAACAATCGCGCGCGGCGCGACAACCGGTGTTCCACTGAAAAGGTGCGCATAGCGCACTTCGCGCTCGCCCGGCGCCCGGTCGAGACGAACGACAAACGGTCCGTCCGTGCGCGTCATCAGAGCCTGCAGGGCCGCTTCGACTTCCGCCGAATCGTTGAACTTGCAGAGGCGTGCCGTCCGCGACCGCAGTTCGCCCGCCGTCTGCGGGCCGCGCAGCAGGAGCTCGCAGACGATGCCGCGCTCCTGTTCCGTGAACTGCAGCGATCCGAACTGCGTATTGCAGAAGAGGTGCTTGTACTTCGTCACGCGGCCGCCGTAGCCCGACCGATCGCTCACGAGGTGCCGCTTCATGAGCGCGTCCACGATCTCCTGCACCTGGCGCTCGTCGAGCTCGAGCACGGGGTCGCGGTTGCTCTTCTGATTGCAGGCGTTGGTGAGCGCATTGAGCGACTGCGGGTACTGGTCCGGCGTCGACACCTCTTTCTCTATGAGGCAGCCGATGACCCGGGCTTCGAGCGGGCTCAATTCGATCTTCATGCCACCAAGGATATCACCCGCACTGCGGCGGACCGCCGACGAGCGTCGCGTCCGCACGGACGAATGGATTCAACCCGACCAACGGAGCCGGCGAACCGACCGAACGGCGAACCCCGTGAGGCGGTAGCGGTATTACCCTGTCACGAGCGTTAAATGAGGATGTTTCCATGACACGGAATACCACTTATACGCCGGTCCGCGCCGGCGGCCCCGAGCACTCCCGTCCGGTGGAGGAGCTCATCAAGCGGCTGATTCGTGAAGGCAGCGCGCCTGCGAGCGAGGTTGTCATCGCCCCCCCGGCGACGTTCGCCGACAACGACTCGGGCAGCGATCCGTACAACCACACCGGGCGCTTCCGCAAGATTTTCAAATAGCGGCGAACGGCCCACACGCTATCATGGCCTCGGGAGGACCCGGCCATGATGGTTCGCTTTGATCTGCGTCGCTTCTCGTTCGCTATTCTGATCGCGGCGACCTTCGTCTGCGGCGCGCGCGCCGATGAAGCCGCACCGGCACCCGATTCCTCGAAACTCATCGCCGACCTCGGCCTGCACATCGCATCGCAGCCTGTAAGCGAGCGCGCAGGCTGGAAGATTCCGCGCATCATGCTGGTGTCACCGCAGCTTCACGACCAGCTCGACTCGCTTCGCCAGCTCGCGCCCAAGGTGAAATTCGTCGAGTTGTCGTCGAATACCGTGGCCCGTGACATTGCCGACGCGGACGCCTCGCTCGGCATTTGCTCCGAGGACATTCTGCTCAAGGCAAAGAAGCTCCAATGGATCCAGTGGCTCGCGGCGGGCGCGGAGCGCTGCGTGACGCTACCCGTTGTCCAGGAACGCAAGCCGCTCGTCACGAACTTGCAGCGTGCCGCAGCCGGCAGCATGTCCGAGCACGTCATGGGACTGATGCTCATGCTCAGCCGCAAGCTCGACTTCTACATCGGCGAGCAGCGGGCGGCGCGCTGGTCGGGATACTCCCCGACGATGCCGGCGATGGCGGATCTCGAAGGCAAGACCGTGCTCGTCGTCGGACTCGGCGGCATCGGCACGGAGGTCGCCCGGCGGGCGCATGCGTTCGGCATGAAGGTCACGGCAACGCGCGCGAGCGGCCGGACCGGGCCGGACTACGTGAGCTATGTGGGCTTGCCCGACGAACTTCCCGCGCTCGCGAAGGACGCGGACTTCGTCGTGAATTGCCTGCCGCTCACGCCGGCGACCACCGGCATCTTCAATGCACAGTTCTTTGCGGTCATGAAACCGACGGCTTATTTCCTGAGCGTCGGGCGCGGTCGCAGCACCGTCACCGCGGACTTGATCGCAGCCATCAGGGACAAGCGCATCGCCGGAGCGGGACTTGACGTCACGGACCCCGAGCCGCTGCCGTCCGACAGTCCATTGTGGAAGCTGCCGAACGTGATCATCACGCCGCACGTCTCGGCCTACACGCCGCTCGCGGACGAGATGCGCAACGCCGTGGTGCACGAGAACGTGAGACGCTACATCGCCGGTGAGCCGATGCTCTCCGTCGTCGACATCGGCAAGGGCTATTGACCCTCACCCCAGCCCTCTCCCGCAAGCGGGAGAGGGAGTGGACTATTTCGGGAGGCGGACGATGTAGCCGCCGGATTTCTCGTCGCGCTCGAGCTCGAGAAGCTTGCGGGCCCCGCCCTCTTCCAGCAGTTCGTTGAACGAACCGAAACCGAAGTAAGACTCGTTGAAGCCGGGTTTGCGGCGCTTCAGCGCCTGCTTGACCATCGAGCCCCAGATTCTTTCTTCGGCGCCGCGTTCCGCGAGCAGCGCTGCGACGGTCTCGAGGATCAGGTCGAAGGCTTCCTGCCGGCGTTCCTCCTCGGGCTTCTTGGGCGGCGGCGGTGCATCCGACTGTGCCTTCGCGGACGCCGCCTTGCCGCGACCGCGCTTCGGCGCGGCGCGCACCAGGTCGTCGTAGAAGATGAAGTCGTCGCAGTTCTCGATGAGAAGGTCCGACGAGGAATTCTTCACGCCGACGCCGATCACGTGCTTCGCGTTCTCCCGGAGCTTCGACACGAGCGGCGAGAAATCCGAATCGCCGCTCATGATGACGAAGGTGTCGACGTGCACCTTGGTATAGCAGAGGTCGAGCGCGTCGACGACCATGCGGATGTCGGCCGAATTCTTGCCAGACTGGCGCACGTGCGGGATCTCGATGAGTTCGAAAGCGGCCTCATGCATGCCCGTCTTGAACTCCTTGTAACGCTCCCAGTCGCAGTACGCCTTCTTTACGACGATGCTCCCCTTCGTGAGCAGCAGCCGTTCGAGCACCTTCTGCATGTCGAAGCGGGCGTAGTTCGACTCGCGCACGCCGAGCGCGATGTTCTCGAAGTCGCAGAAGAGCGCGAGATTCCGGATTTCGCTCATGGCCATCGTCGCTGGATCCTCTCGCGTTACTCGAGCTCGTACACGAAGTCGTATTCGCTGCCCTTCTCATCGCGCGCGTGTAGCTTCATCTGGCCGCGCGCACCGGCATACTTGGCGGTGCCACCGGTCACGGCCAGCACCGAGTCGCCCTTGTCTAGAAACGGGCCTTCGACCGTGATCTGGCCGTCGGCGAGCGAGATCGTCCAGAAGCATTCCCAGGATTTGCCGACCTCCGTGCGGATGCAATAGCCCTGGTCAGTGCCGATCTGCTTCTTGTTGGCCGCGTCAAATACGGGATTCGCGAACGTCAGCAGATCGCCCGCCGTATCGCCGGGAGCGCCTGTGTCCGTAACCGCGTCCGTTGCCGCGTGCTCGACGACGGCAATGGTGTTGCCAGCCAGCGCGGGAGTCGAAGCCAGCACTGCCCCGGCGGCTGCAATCAGTGCGAAATTCCCGCTCATGAGACACCACGCTCGGATCAAAAGGAATTTGAGGGCTTGGAATTATTGATCTCGCCCCGAATGTTAGCAGGGATTGCGCGGTGCGCGATGCCGGTCTTGCTCCGGGGCGCTGCTAGGCGCAATGATTGCGCCTTCGGATGTTCGAGGAGGGGTTCCATGTCACGTAAAGTCTCCGCTGTCGCCGCACTGCTATTGGCGCTGGGCACGCTCTCAATGAGCTTTGAGGCAGGTGCCGCGAGCGTCGACGACCTCGTCAAACAGGCGCAGAAGGCTTTGCAGGATGGCAAGTACAAGGTCGCCCTGGCAGCGCTCGATCAGGCAATCGCCACGGCGCCGGACCGAATCGATCTCTATGGCCTGCGGGCGAAGGCGAACGATGAGCGCGGCGAATACGACAAGGCCATCGAGGACGCGAACAAGATGATCCAGATGGCGCCGAACGACGCCTCCGGTTTCATGATTCGCGCGGGCGTCAATCGGCGCAACGAGAAGTACGATGAAGCCCTGAAGGACGTCAACAAGGCGATAGAACTGAGCCCGAAGAGCGCGGACGCCTACTACCTGCGCTCGGACATCTACAACGACATGGGCAAGACGGCCGAATCGAAAGCCGACGAAGCCATGGCGAACAAGCTGGATCGCTAGCAGCTAGCCTATTGGCCGCGTGCGCTTGCGCGGCGCGCAGCATTCGCACAGTTGCGGGCCACCTCCGCCCGCAGAATCTCGGCGAGCCGCAAGGTGCCCGGCCCCGCTCCCTCGCGATCGGCGAACACGAGATAGAGTTCCAGGAAGCGTTCGCCGCCATCACGCAGCGGCAAAGGCTTGAGCGCGCCGGCCGTCAGTTCGGTGCGGATCTTTTCCTCCGGAAACCATGCCCAGCCGTAACCGCGCGTCGCGGCTTCGATCGACGTTGCCATGTGAGTCACGGTCCAACGCTGCTCGACGTCCATGATCGGGCGCGAATCCCGTCGCGAACCGGATTCGCGCACGAGGAGATGGCGGTGCGCGGCGAGGTCACGCGGGCCGAGCTTGCGCCCGAGCCCAAGCAGCGGGTGATTCGGGCTCGCCGCCGGGACGAAGCGCGCGCGCAGCAGCGAATCGCCGGTGAAGCCCTGCGGGATCGTTCCCGTGACGGCGAGGTCCGCCTGGCCCGAGAGCAGCGCCTCGGTCGTGCCACCCATCACCGATTCGATGAGCTCGATGCGGGTGTGGGGGCTCTCGCCGCCGAATTTCGCGAAGCAGTCAAGCAGCAGCCAGGTCGGAAAGACTATCTCGGCGGCGACGCGGATCTCCGCCTCCCACCCGGCCGAGAGCGTACGCGCCGCCCCTTCGACGCCACTCGCTTCCTCGAGCAGGGCGCGAGCGCGCCGGTAGAGGAGCTGTCCGGTCGGCGTCAGCACAGCCTTGCGTCCCTGGAGCTCGAAAGCCTTGATTCCGAGCTGTGACTCGAGCTTCTGGACTGCGTAGGTCACTGCGGACTGGCTCTTGTGCAGCGTATTGGCGGCCTGCGCATAGCCGCCGGCATCGACCACCGCCACGAGCGACCGCCATTGTTCGAGCGAGATTCTCGGAGCCGAATTCATATTAGCTATTTCGATTAATATGGACTGTTTATTCTACTTTTTTATCTTCTCTACTGATAGTTAAATGCTGCCCACGAAACAACGAGAGGCAGCCATGACGACGCTACTCACCATCAATTCAAGCTTGTTCGGCGACGCCGGGCAGTCGAGCCGACTGGCCGATCAATTCGCCGAACTCTGGCGGACCAGCGAGGACGACTCGACGCTCATCCGGCGCGACTTCTCACGGGAGCCGGTGCCGCACCTCACCGCCGAACGCTTTCAGGCTTTCCTGAAGTCGCCCGAGCAGCGAAGCGACCATGAGCGTGCCATCGTCGCGTATTCCGACCAGCTGATCGGCGAGCTCCGTGAGGCGGATGTCATCGTCCTCGGATTGCCGATGTACAACTTCGGCGTTCCCTCGACACTGCGCGCGTACTTCGACCATGTCGCGCGGGCCGGTGTAACGTTCCGCTACACCGCGAACGGGCCGGAGGGACTCCTGAAGGGCAAGAAACTCTTCGTGTTCTCCACCCGGGGTGGAAAGCATGCAGGCACGCCCGCAGATACGGAAACCGATTACGTGAAGCAGTTCTTCCGGTTTCTCGGGATCGAGGACATCACTTTTGTCTATGCCGAAGGGCTCGCATACGGCGAACCGCAGAAGGTCGAGGCCCTGACCGGGGCGATGACGCGCATCCAGAGCCTCGTTGAACCGCGGCAACTCGCCGCGTAATGGAGGATGACCAACATGACCACCCGAACGATCACGAACATCATCGAATCCATGGCGACGTCGGACGGCGCGGGCGTGAAGCTGCGACGGAGCCTGGGTTCGCGCCAGACGCTGCGCGCGGATCCCTTCCTCATGCTCGATGAGTTCTTCTCGGACGATCCGCGCGACTACATCGCGGGTTTCCCGCCACATCCGCATCGCGGCTTCGAGACCGTCACGTACATGCTTGACGGGCACATGCGCCACGAGGATCACCTCGGCAATCGAGGCGAGCTCATCGCGGGCGGCGTGCAGTGGATGACGGCTGGGCGCGGCATCATTCACTCGGAAATGCCGCAACAGGCTGAAGGACGCATGCGGGGCTTTCAGCTGTGGCTGAACCTTCCGGCACGCGAAAAAATGAAGCCGGCGGCGTACCAGGACATCTCGCCCAAGGACATTCCGTCCGTCGAGGCTGGCGACGGCGTCAGCGTCAAAGTCATTGCCGGTTCAATGACGGCGGGCGGGAAGACAACGCACGGCCCGATCAACGGCGCAAAGAAGGGCGTGAGCACCGATCCACTCTATCTCGACGTGGCAATCGGGCCCCGCGGGCGTTTCACGCATGCGCTCAATGTGGACTACACGGCGCTCCTCTATCCGTACGAAGGTACGCTGGAAGTCGGACCTGCGGGAGCTACGCGCAAGCTCGCGCGGCAAAGCATGGCGGTTCTTTCGAAGGGCGAAACGATTGAAGTCGCGGCCGGCACCGACGGAGCGAAGTTCCTGCTGCTCGCCGCACGGCCGCTCAATGAGCCGATCGTGCAGTACGGCCCGTTCGTGATGAACACGCGCGAGGAAATCGAGCAGGCAATTCACGACTATCAGAGCGGGAAGCTCGCTGAAAGGCCGGCGGAACGGGTCGTCAATGCCTGAGGCCGCGGCACGCCTGCCCGTCGTATTCATCGGCCACGGATCGCCGATGAATACGCTCGCGGACAATGCTTACACGCAAGCGTGGCGCAGCCTCGCGAGTAAGCTCCCGAAACCGAAAGCCATCCTCGTCATCTCGGCGCATTGGTACGTTGCAGGCACCGCGGTAACGGCAATGGCGCAGCCGAAAACCATTCACGATTTCTACGGCTTTCCGCCAGAGCTTTTTGCCTACGACTACCCGGCGCCCGGTGAGCCGGCTCTTGCAGAGCGTGTGCGCACGCTTTTGCGCGGTGTCGATGTTCGCGCGGACGAGACCTGGGGTCTCGATCACGGTGCGTGGTCCGTGCTTGCGCACATGTACCCCGAAGCCGGGATCCCGGTGGTCCAGCTCAGCATCGACGGAACCCAGCCCGCTGCCTTTCATTTCGACGCAGGCCGCAAGCTCGCGCCATTGCGCGATGAGGGCGTGCTCATCCTCGGCAGCGGCAACGTCGTCCACAACCTCGGCGTCATGCGTCGAACGGACGATGCGCAGCCATTTGACTGGGCTCTTGCGTTCAACGACTGGCTGCGCGAACGGCTGCTCGCGCGCGACGCGCAAGCCATCGTCAATCCCATGCAGTTCGGCGACGCCGCGCGACTCTCAATTCCGACGCCGGAACACTATCTGCCCCTCATCTACACCATCGGCGCAGCGGCCGACGAGGACAAGATCGAGGTGCTCACCGACGGCGTCGACCTCGGGTCGATCAGCATGCTGTCGGTCGTTTTCAGCGCCTAGATCTCGTTCCTGCGCGCAAACTGCGCGATGTGATCCGCGGCGCGAAACGCGAGCGCCTGGATCGTCATCGTCGGCTGGCCGCGCCCCGACGTTACGAAGCTGCTGCCGTCGCACAGGAACAGGTTCGGCACATCGTGCGTGCGGTGGTATTTGTCGACGACCGAAGTCTTCGGATCGCTCGCCCATCCGGCAGGTGCCAAGGAGGTGCACTGCAAGTTTCGATTCCTGCAGCGGCACCCTCCACGTGCGCTGCGCGCCCGCCGCCTGCAGGATTTCTTCGGCGCGCGCCTGGTTGAAGCGTGCGGTCGCGACATCGTCCGCATGGTCGCGATAGGTCGTGCGAATCGCCGGCACGCCCCACGCATCCTTGACATCGGGATCGATACTGATGCTGTTCGATTCCACGGCGAGCGAGGTGCCATGGCATTCGACGATCATGGAGCGCGGAAACTCCCGGATCGCCGCCTTGTATTGCGATCCCCAGTCGGGCTCCTGGCGCGCCGTTTCCAGCGCCCAGAGTACGGGCGCCGGGCCGATGCGCCCATCGAAACCGCCGCCGCCGTAGAAGCCGCGCTTCGGGTCCGCATCGTAGAAGTCGTGGACGTTGCGCGTTGCCTGCACGCTTTTGTACTCGTTGAGCTCATGCTCGAACGTTCCGGCAACGTCACCGCCATAATTGAACATCAGGTACTTGCCGACCAAGCCACTCGAATTGGCGAGCCCCTGCGGAAATTTCGGACTGGCGGAATTGAGGAGCAGGCGCGGCGTTTCCGCGCCGTTCGCAGAGACCACGACGACACGCGCCTTCTGAAAGTTCTCGCGCCTGGCAGCATCGAAATATGCGACACCCGTCGCCCGCCCGCGCGCGTCCGTCTCCACCCGCACGACGTAGCTTTCGGTGCGAATCTCGCAACGCCCGGTCGCCTCTGCTTCCGGGATCATCGTGTAAAGCGTCGAGGATTTCGCCATCACCTCGCAGCCGTAGCCCATGCAGAACCCGCAGTGCACGCAGGCCGGCCGGCCGCGAAACGGCTGCGAGGCAATGGCGAGCGGCGCCGGGAACGGATGGAGGCCCAACTTGCGGGCGCCCCGTTCCAGCAGAACCCCGGACGATTTCACGGGCATCGGTGGCATCGGATAGGGCTTCGAGCGCGGCGGATCGAAGGGACTGGCCCCCGCGAGCCCGCAGACTCCGACTTCCCAGTCGACCTTGGTGTAATACGGCTCGAGATCGGCGTAGGAAATCGGCCAGTCGGCGAAGCCAGTTCCCGGGATTGCGCCAAGGACGCTGCGCTCGTGAAAGTCGATCTCGTGAAAGCGCCAGAAGTTGGCAGTGAAGTGCACGCTGCTGCCGCCGACGATTCGCGCATAGATGAGCGCTGGAGTGTCGCCCGTCAGCGTTGCGTTGGCGGTTGCATCCTGGCGAAAGGTCTGGGGATTCTCCGACGGCTTGTTGGTCAGCCCGTTGTTGAACCAGTACTGGAGCTCGTCGTGCTTGAAGTCCGCCGGCCCGAGGCGGGGACCTTGCTCGAAGACGACGACGCTGAATCCCGCCTGCGACAGTTCGCGCGCGAGCACGCCGCCTGCGGCGCCGGAGCCGACGATCGCGAAATCGACCGTCTCCGATGGCTTGTAGGTTCGCGTGCTCATGCTTGCCCCTTTTTCGCGTAAGGCACGAAGCCGGGGTAGTCGCGATCGTAGTAGCCGAACGGCGGCTGAAAGGCGTGCGTGTCTTCGAAGCCGATCAGCTTCCAGCCGGCGCCGCCGCGATTGCCGCCGTATTGCGGATTCGCGAAGAGGCCGAGCACCGTGAGAAAGCGCGTCGTCTGAAAGAAAGGCGTCGTTTCGACGCTCTTGAGAAACTCGATCTGTCGCTCAGCCGGACTCATGGCGAACGACTCTCCGGGGAAGCGCTTGGCGAACGCGGCGACAAACTCCGCGAGACCCGCAAGCAATTCCTCGCGATGCGTGGAAAAGAATCCGGCGAGCGCGGCATCGATGAAATACACGGCACCCGCCTCGTGCGCACCGGGCGTGTCGTCGGTTGGAATGATCTGTGAGGCGATGGCGTCGAATTCGCGCGCCTGCCCTGCGCTCAGAACGGAAATCCTGGGTTCGGGCACAGCCGCATTCTCATGCGCGTGCATGGCTGCCGCGCTGATCTTCGGCCAGTTGAGTGCGAGCCATCCGGCTCCAAGCGTCTGGCCCGAAGCCATCAGAAACGATCTTCGGGTGCTACCCATCGGCGAAACCTCCCCCTAGCGCATCAAGACGAATTCTTCTGCGACCGACGGATGCAGCGCAACCGTCTGGTCGAAGTCCTTCTTTGTCGCTCCCATTTTCACCGCAACCGCGAGCGCCTGGATGATCTCCGGCGCGTCGGCGCCAAGCATGTGTGCACCGAGCACCCGATCCGTCTTCGCATCGACGACGAGCTTGCACGTCGTGCGCTCCTGCCGCCCGGAGATGGTGTTCTTCATGGGGCGAAAATCCGAGCGGAAGATCGCGACCGCGAAGCCGCTAGTGCGTGCCGCTTCCTCCGTCATGCCGACGGATGCGAGCGCCGGCTGACTGAAGACGGCAGTCGGTACGTGCGTGTGGTCGACAGACCATGGCGTGTTGCCGAAGACCGAGTCCGCAAAGGCATGGCCCTCGCGAATCGCAATCGGTGTCAGCTGCAGTCGATTGGTCACATCGCCGATCGCGTAAATGTGGTCCACTGAACTCTTCGACATCTTGTCGACCTTGACCGCACCCCATTGGTCGATTGCGACGCCGGCGCGCTCGAGTCCAAGACCCTTCGTGTTCGGTTGCCGGCCGACGGCGTGCATGACGCCGTCCGTCTCGAGAACCGCGCCATCCTTCAAGGTTACATTCAGGTGGGCCCCGGCGCGCGCGATTGACGCGATCTCGGCGCCGAGCTTCACCTGGATGCCCTTTGCAAGGTAAGCCGACTGCAATTTCTCGCGCAGCTCCGCGTCCCAGCCCTTGAGGATCAGCTGGCCGCGGTAGAGCTGGGTAACGTCGACACCGAGTCCGTGGAAGATGCCCGCGAATTCCGTCGCGATGTAACCGCCGCCCGCGATCACGAGCCGCGCGGGAAGCTTCTCAAGGAGAAACGCATCGTTCGAATTGAATCCGAGCTCCGCGCCGGGAAACGACGGGAGGACGGGATGCCCACCGGTCGCCACGAGAAAGTGTTTCGCGGTGATGCGCCGTCCGCCGATCTCGAGCGTGTGGGGGTCGAGAAAGACCGCGCGGCCGAGGACAATCCCGACGTGATTCTTCTCAAGCGTTGCCGTGTAGGCACCGTTCAGCCGTGTCACTTCCCGCTGAACATTGTCGCGCAGCGTCGGCCAGTCGAATTTTCCCTCGACACCGAGCCAGCCGTAACTCGCTGCGTCCTCGAGCTCCTCGCGAACATGCGAGCCGAACACGAGGAGCTTTTTCGGAACGCAGCCGCGAATGACGCAGGTGCCGCCGACGCGATACTCCTCGACGATGCCGACCTTCGCGCCGTGGCTGGACGCGATCCGGCTTGCGCGCACGCCGCCCGAGCCAGCGCCAATGACAAACAAGTCGTAGTCGTAAGCGGCCATGAGCGCCGCATGTTAGCCGAATTCCTCCTATTGCATGAACCCGGCGCGCACGTCCGCCTGCGTCTTGAGGTGTATGGGCACGGGCTTCACCTTCCAGATCTCGGCACAGTATTCGCGAATCGTGCGGTCGGAGGAAAATTTGCCCGAGCGGGCAACGTTGAGAATCGACATGCGCGTCCAGCTCTGCGTCTGCCGGTATGCGCTCGCAATCCGCGCCTGGCACTCGAGATACGGCTCGAAATCCGCCAGCACGCAATACGGGTCCTCACCGAGCAGCCCGTCGAGGAGCGGCTGGAAAAGCGTGGCATCGCCGCGCGAGAAGAAGCCGCTCTCGATCAGGTCGATCACCGCCCGCAACTCGGTTCCCGCTCCAAGGTAGCGGCTCGGGCAGTAGCCCTGCGTCCTGAGCTCATCGATCGCCCCGGCATCGTGGCCGAAGAGGAAGAAGTTCTCCGCGCCGACTTCATCGCGAATCTCGATATTCGCGCCGTCCATCGTGCCGATGGTGAGCGCGCCGTTCATGGAGAACTTCATGTTGCCCGTACCGGACGCTTCCTTGCCGGCGGTCGAGATCTGCTCGGAAAGATCGGCAGCCGGATACACACGCTGGCCGTTCGACACGTTGAAATTCGGCAGGAATACGACCTTCACGCGATCGCGCACGTCCGGGTCACGGCTGATTACATCGCCCACGGCGGTGATCAACTTGATGATGAGCTTCGCGATGCGGTACCCCGGCGCCGCCTTGCCGCCAAAAATGAAAGTCCGGGGCTCGACGTCAAATGCCGGGTCCGACTTGATGCGCCGGTAGAGGGAAATGATATGCAGCACGTTGAGGTGCTGGCGCTTGTATTCGTGGATGCGCTTCACCTGCACGTCGAAAATGGAGTCCGGGTTGACGGTTATGCCGGTGCGCTCACGGACGAGGGCGGCGAACTCGCACTTGTTCGCCCGTTTGATGTTGCGCCACTCGTCCTGGAACCCTGCGTTGTCCGCCAGCGGTTCGAGCCGGCGCAGGAGCCCGAGATCATTCAGCCAACCTTCGCCGAGCGTCCGGGTGATGAGGCAAGCGAGGCGCGGATTCGCAAGCGCAAGCCACCTGCGCGGGGTCACACCGTTGGTCTTGTTCGAGAACTTCTCCGGCCACAGAGCATGGAAATCCCGGAGCACGTCGCGCTTGAGGAGCTCGCTGTGGAGCTCCGCGACGCCGTTGATTGCGTGACTTCCGACACAGGCGAGGTGGGCCATGCGCACGTAGCGCTCACCGTCCTCATCGATGATCGACAGGCGCGCGAGCCGCTCCTCATCGCCAAGAAAGCGGATGCGCACTTCATCGAGGAAGCGTGCGTTGATTTCGCAGATGATCTCGAGATGGCGCGGCAGCACCCGCCGGAAGACGGCAAGCGGCCAGCGCTCGAGCGCCTCGGGCAGAAGCGTGTGGTTGGTGTAGGCGAATGTCCCGCGCGTCACCGACCATGCCTCATCCCAGGACAGCTGGTTCTCATCGACGAGCAGGCGCATGAGTTCGGCGACAGCGATAGCCGGATGCGTGTCGTTCAGCTGCACGGCGAACTTCTCGTGGAAGCGCGCGAGCGGAATCTTCTGCACCCGCAGAATCCGCAACATGTCCTGCAGCGAACATGAAGTGAAGAAGTATTGCTGCTCGAGGCGCAGCTCCTTGCCCTGGACCTGCTCATCGTTCGGATAGAGCACTTTGCTCAGGGTCTCGGAGACGACCTTCTGATGCACGGCGCCGTAATAGTCGCCACGATTGAAGACTTCGAAATCGAACGACTCAGGCGCCTCCGCGCGCCACAGACGGAGCGTGTTTGCCGTGTTGGTGCGAAACCCCAGGATCGGCGTGTCGTAGGGAATGCCATTCACGATCTTGCTCGGCGTCCAGCGCACTCGCAGGCGCCGGTGAGCATCGCGGTAGTGCTCGGTTGAACCTCCGAGCTTCACCTCCACAGCCCATTCCGGACGGGGGATTTCCCACGGGTTGCCGAAACGCAGCCAGTTGTCCGTCTTCTCGACCTGCCACCCGTCGACGATTTGCTGATGAAAGATGCCGAACTCGTAGCGGATGCCATAGCCAAGCGTCGGGATCTCGAGCGTTGCAAGCGAATCGATGAAACAGGCGGCCAGCCGGCCAAGGCCGCCATTGCCGAGGCCCGGCTCCGCCTCCTGCGCCAGCAGCCCGTCGAAGTCGAAGCCGAGCTCAGTCATCGCCTGCTGAGCGCATTCATAGATCCCGAGATTGATGAGGTTGTTACCGAGGTGCGGCCCCATGAGGAACTCCGCGGACAGGTAAGCGACCGTACGCGAGCCCTGTTTCGTATAGGCCGAAGCCGTGCTGATCCAGCGCTGCAGCATGCGATCGCGCACGGCATACGCGAGTGCCATGTAGTAGTCGTTCTGCGTGGCAAGCCCCGGGAACTTGCCCTGCATGTAGAAGAGATCGTCGAGAAAAGCCCGCTTAAGCGCTTCCTTGCCGAGCGCGGTGCGGTCATCGTCAATGACCGACTCGTTGCGGAGAATCGATACCGGCGCATTCAAAGCCGCGCTCCCCCTTGCAGCCACGAACTCCTGGAACTGGCAGATGCAACAATCGTGCAGACCGCGAGGGATGCCGGCGGAGCGAGTCGCCTGGCGGCGCGGTTACCCGATGGTTCAGGGACTTAAGCAGCGAGTCCAGCGATGACGGCAGCGGCCGGGCAGAAACAGCTTGTGCCAAATCGGCGCATCGCTGCACGATGGGGGTGCAAGGACCCTGGCAACCTGGAGATTCAAGGCAATGGCGATACTTCGACTCGGCGCGATAGTCCTGTTCCTGCTCATCGGCACGGCGCAGGCCGAAGACTTCAGTAATCACACGGGCGCCCAGCTCTACACCCGATTCTGCGCGGCGTGCCATGGCGACAACGCGCACGGCGATGGCGTCGTCGCGCCCTTCTTCAAGTTGCATCCGCCGGACCTCACTGAGATCGCAAAGCGTCACGGCGGCAAATTTCCGGCGGATGAGGTGAGGAAGATCATCGACGGCCGCGAGGCGCATGGGCCGCATGGCACGCGCGAGATGCCAGTCTGGGGCCTCGAGTTCTATGCGACCGATACGACGCACCCCAACACCGCCAAGCAAGTCGGCGAGATGCTGACAAAGCTCGTGGACTACCTGCAGTCGATTCAGGTCAAGCCGATACCCGCGAGCTAAGCGTTCGCGCTCTACGCCGATTCCAGCAGGCGCATGCCTGCCGGCGCGTCGATAGCGACGGACTTCAGCAACGCGAAGACCGCCTGCCCCGGCGCAAGCACGAGGTCGCGCGCAGCCTCCTGCGTCACGGTTGCGAGCAGGCGATGCTGGCTTGAAAGTGCAAGCTCCACGTTGACGGCTCCGTCTTCCCGGGCCGTAAGGCGAGTGACCGTACCCGCCAGGACATTGCGCACCGAAACCGCCCGAGGCCGTTCCGTCGCGAGAATCACGTCATTCGCCATCACGTGCACGCGGACACGACGGCCAACGTCGCCGCCAAGGTGCGGAACAACGAGCGCTTGTGCGCCGAGCGAGAGCACAGTCGTGCCACGCGCAGCATTTTGCGCGGCGATCGGCGCCTCGATGATGGCACCCGCGTCGCCGCGCATCGCGAGCAGCGGCGTGTCGCTCCTGCCGAGCACGTCGTTCGCCGGCCCTTGGGCAACGACCTGCCCGCGATCGAGCAGAACGATGTGATCGGCGAGACGCACGAGCTCGGCCAGGCTGTGTGTGACATAGACAATGGGCACAGCGAATTCCGTGCCGATGCTCGCGAGGAGCTCCAGGATCTCGCGCTTGCGCGGCAGGTCGAGCGAGGCGAGCGGCTCATCCATGAGCAGGAGCCGTGGCTGTGCGAGCAATGCGCGGCCGATGGCGACGCGCTGGCGTTCGCCGCCCGACAAATCGCGCGGCCAGCGCGCAAGGAGCGATGCGATGCCGAGCACGTTGAGGACACGCTGCCACTCGACACCTAAGCGATCCCCGCCGCGACGCTTGAGGCCGTAGTCAAGATTCTGCGCAACCGTCAGATGAGGGAAGAGCCGTCCGTCCTGGAACACCCAGCCAAGCCGCCGCTTCTCGAGCGGCATGAAGATCGCCCGCCCGGCATCGACAAAGGTCTCCGAACCGACCTCGATGCGCCCGGAAGTGGGCCTGAGTGCGCCGGCGAGGACCGCGAGCACGGTCGACTTTCCGGCGCCGGAAGGTCCAAAGAGCACCGTCGTTCCGGCCTCGGGCACCCGAAACCTGACGTTCAGCCGAAACTCGCCGAGCGCCGCCTGTGCGTCGAAGTCGATCATGACGGCGGGCGGTTCAGCGGCTCGCCCAGCGGCGCGCCCAGCGCCCGAGCAACTCAGCGGCGATCAATGCGACGACTGCGATGCCGAGCGAGATCAGCGCGAGGTTGAGCGCAGTCTGCTCGCCGCCCGGTGCCTGCAGCGCGCCGTAGATTGCGAGCGGCAAGGTCTGCGATTCGCCTGGAATGTTCGCTGCGAAGGTAATGACCGCTCCGAACTCGCCGAGGCAGGCCGCGAAACCGACGATCGCAGCTGCGACGATGCCCGGCAATGCGAGCGGGAACGTGATCGTGAAGAATCGATCGAGCGCACGCGCGCCGAGCGAACGCGCCGCGAGCTCGAGTCCCGGGTCGATGCCTTCGAGCGAGAGGCGAATCGCCCGCACCATCATCGGAAACGCCATGACGCCCGCGGCAAGCGACGCGCCGGCCGATGTGAATACGAGGCGGGTCCCGAACGTCACATCGAGCCAGTGACCGATCGGTCCCCGCACACCGAATACGAGGAGGAGCGCGTACCCGACGACTACAGGCGGCAACACGAGCGGAGCATGCACGACCGCATCGAGGAGCGTGCGGCCGGGAAAGCGCTTGCGCGCGAGGAGCCAGGCCGCGCCGAGCGCGAGCGGCAGTCCGATGGCGACCGCCCGCGTGCCGACGACGAGGCTTGTCCAGACGGCCTGCCATTCGGCGGCTGTCAACATCGATCCTCGAAGGGGTAATGGCCGGGTTCCGGAGCGAAATTATTCTTGAGCCCATCGATCGCGCTCGTTCCCATGCGCCACCGGGCCTCGATGGAGCCGGCGCCTATGTGAGGAGTCGCAATGAAGTTCGGCAACCGGAGAAGTTCATCATCATCCGCGGGTTCGATCGCGAAGGTATCGATGCCGGCCGCCGCGATGCGCCCGCTCTTCAGGCGTTCGCGTAGCGCTGCTTCGTCGATGATATGGCCCCGTGCGGTGTTGATGAGAACGCAGTCCGGCCGCAGCCGATCAAGCACCTCAGCCGTGTAGAGATCGCGTGTCTTGTTGGTCACGGTGAGATGGATCGAGAGCACCTCCGAGCGGGCGATGAGCTCATCGAATCCGACCGGCGTCACGTTGTAGCGCGAATAGAATTCTGCGTAGTCCTTGATATCGCAGGCGAGCACTTCGCAATCGAAGGGCTGCAGCAGGCGCACGAACTCCTTGCCGATCTCGCCGCAGCCATGCACGCCGACGACGCGGCCCGTCAACTGCCGGCCCATGCGTCCGAGCGGACGCGCGCCCGCGCGCATCGCCACGTTGGTCGCGATCACGTGCCTCAATCCCGCGAGGGCAAAGCACACGGCAAGTTCGGCGACCGAGCGCTTGTTGACGCCCGCCGTCCAGCCGAGGCGCACACCGTGCTTCTTCATCGCCACCGGGTCGATCTTGTCGAGGCCGACTCCGAGTTTCGCGATGACCTTCAGCTGTGGCAAAGCCGAGAGCACGCGGTCGTTGATGCGCTCGAATGAAACGATCGCGGCGTCGAACCCGCGCAGATACTCGATCGTCTCTTCTTCGGTGCGAAAGTACGGATGGCCCTCCGTATTCACCTTGCTGTCGGGGTAGGTCTTGCGCAGAAGCTCCACCAGACCCTCGTGCTGGCAGAATGAAATGGCGGGAACGGCGACGCGCATGCCCGGTGCATCCGGCAAGCCGGCCTGCGGCCGGCGCCGATCAGTTCTTGACCTTGCAGACCTTGCCGACGAACGTGACGGCAAAGCAGCCTTTGTCGTCGATCGGGAAAATCTGCGTGCCCTGCGGCATCAGGATGCGCAGGGTCTTGTCCTTGATCTCATAGTTGTACTCGACGCTTCCGCCACCGAACGGCGCAACCATCTCGACCTTGTGGCCAGACTTGAAGGTGAACTTCATGAGTCCACTCTCGTCGGCATAGGGGCCGCTGAAGCTCCCGCCGCAGGCCGATAATCCCGCGACGACCGCGGCGCCGGCGGCGTAGCGCAAGGCCCGCGCAACATTCGCATAGCTCATGGTTTTCCTTTAGTTATTGTTCGTCTTGGTGGATTTTGATTTTGACTCCCCAGCCGCATTATACGGGGCCCCGGGATCGACGCGAACCGGACCCCAAGGAGACTTGCGATGGCCGAACTGACTTCCGAGGAAACGCTGGACCCCAAGGATTGGCGCGCCATCCGTGCGCTGGCGCATCGCGCCGTCGACGATGCCTTCGACTGGCTGAGCACGGCACGCGAACGACCGGTTTGGCGGCCGACGCCCGACACCGTCGTCGCCCGCTTCCACGAGCCGCTGCCGCGCGGGCCCCAGGGACCGGAAGCTGCCTACGAGGATTTTCGCAAGCTCGTCCTTCCCTATCCGATGGGCAACGTCCACCCGCGCTTTTGGGCCTGGTACATGGGCAACGGCACGGCGCTCGGCGCCGTCGGCGATTTCCTGGCCGCCATCGTGAATCCCAACATGGGCGGCGGCAATCATGTTGCAAACCACGTCGAAGGCCAGGTGGTCGACTGGTGCAAGGAAATCGTCGGCCTGCCGCGCGAGTCCGGCGGTTTGCTGGTGAGCGGCGGCTCGATGGCGAATTTCGTCGGACTCACGGTCGCGCGCAATACGGCGACGGATGTCGACCTGCGCCGCAACGGGGTGCGCGCACTGGCGGCGCCGCTGACGTACTACGCATCGGCGGAAGTTCACAGCTGCGTGCAAAAAGCGCTAGAGCTCCTTGGGCTCGGCAGCGTTGCCTTGCGCAAGGTGCCGGTGGACGACCGGTACCAGATCGAGGTCGGGGCGCTCGAGGACCTGATCGCAACGGACCGCAAGGCCGGTCTCATTCCGGCTTGTGTTATCGGCAACGCCGGCACGATCAACACAGGAGCGGTCGATGATCTCAAGGCGTTGGCCGCCATCTGTGAACGCGAGCAGATCTGGTTCCATGTCGATGGCGCGATCGGAGCCGTCGTGGCTCTCGCGCCGCGAAATCGCGGCCTCGTGGCCGGCATCGAGCGCGCAGACTCGGTCGCGCTCGATCTGCACAAGTGGCTGCACGTACCTTTCGAGGCGGGCTGCGCGATCGTTCGGGATCGGTCCGCCCACCGCGCCGCCTTCGCGCTGACGCCGGAGTATCTCGAGCACACCGAACGCGGCCTCGCGAGCGGTCCGCTATGGTTCAGCGAATACGGCTTGCAGCTGTCCCGGGGCTTTCGCGCGCTCAAGGTATGGCTGTCGTTCAAGGAGCACGGTCTCGACAAGTTCGGCCGGCTCATCGACCAGAACATCGCCCAGGCACATGAACTCGCTGCGCTTATCGGCGCGCGGCCCGAGCTCGAGATCATGGCGCCGGTTGCACTCAATATCGTCTGCTTTCGCTACCGCGCCGCCGGACCCGGTGAAACCGAGCTCAACAAACTCAACGAGGAACTGCTGATCCGCCTGCACGAAAGCGGTATCGCGGCACCGTCCTACACGACGCTCAACGGCCGGTATTGCCTGCGCGCGGCACTGTCGAATCACCGCACCCGTTCTGAGGATCTCGCGATCCTCGTCGACGCCGTGCTGAAGCTCGGCGCGGACCTTGCCGCCACAGGCGTTTGATTTCGCTCGCAGTCGATTGCAGGACGACGCCGTCTGCTAAGTTTCCGGTCCGATCGAACGTACCGGGACGGCGGAGGACTTATGGCGAAGAAGAAAGTGAAGGCAAAACAGAAGAAGGCGGCCGTCAGCAATACCGCGGCACTCAGCAAGCAGATCGCGAGTCTCACCCATCGGTTGGGAGCGCTCGAAGACCTGGCGTCGATCCGCAACCTGCAGCACCAGTACGGGTACTACCTCGACAAGTGCCTCTACCGGGAAGTGGTCGATCTCTTCGCGGACGACGGCGTCGTCCAGTTCAACGGCGGCATCTACCGGGGCCGCAAACAGGGCGTGCACCGGCTGTACGTCGAGCGCTTCGGCAAGGACTTCGTCGACGGCAAGAACGGGCCGCTGCCGGGATTCCTCCTCGAACACCTGCTGCTGCAGGACATCATCCACGTCGCGCCGGACCGCCGGACCGCGAAGGGGCGCCTGCGCTGCTTCATGCAGGCGGGCGTGCACGAATCCTCGGAAGCCCCGCTCGCGCGCATGGCGCGCAAGAACGGCACGCCGCTCATGGCCTGGTGGGAAGGCGGCATTTACGAAAACGAGTACGTCAAGGAAGGCGGCGTCTGGAAACTGAAGCTCCTCAACTACAACCCGCTCTGGCACGCGGACTTTGCGACCGGCTGGAGCCACAGTCGGCCGAACTACGTACCGAAGGAATCGACTCTCTATCCGAAGGACCCGAGGGGCCCGGACGCGCTGATGGCGAAGCGGCCGCTATGGCCGGATACGGACGTGGTGCCCTTCCACTATCCGCATCCGGTCACCGGGAAAGTCTGGCGCGGTTGAGCTTGGTCCGACTCCCTCTCCCCCGTCTTCGGGGGAAAGGGCTGGGGTGAGGGTCGCACGCGTTCCGCGAGGACGTCCGAGGCCGCGCGATCCGCATCGCGCGTACACTCACGGTCCGTGATTAGCCCGCGGATCTGGCCGAGCGTCTCGCGATCGAGCTAAGGCTCGAACACGTGGGATATCTGCGACAGGAAATCGGCGCATGGTGTTAGGTAGTCTTGCTTCGCTTAATTGCGCAAATGAGCTGGCGCGTTACAAGCGGCGACAACTGCTTTCAGGTTGTGCAATGAGGCGCTTCTTGATCACGGCGTTCTCTTGCGTAGTGGCGTGCGGGATGTACGGGCGCGCGGATCAGCTAGCAAAACTTGTAGCGACCCACGGGGATACAACTATCTCGGCGACGATCGACAAATGGAATGCTCGCGCAACGATCACGACACATGAAGTGCAGATTGGCAAACCGAGCGATGGCAGGCCAGAGGTGATTCAATCCAGCTGCACCTATAGCCGATATCCGTGCAGCGTCGTTGATCGCCTTCAGATCACGGTAAATGGAAATGCACTCTTTATTCCGCGCTCAGCATTTTGCGATTTGGCTGATTTAAACGACGCCGAGATCGTATCGGGCACGAATGGTCTGATTCTCAGGCTTGGCGGAGGGGATGCGTCAGAGGCCTACATAGTCAAAATCGAATTCGATGGGACGCGAGTGACGCGCCGAACTCTGTCCAGTGGCACTCTGCCCAACAAGCCCTTACAGGAGACGATATACCACGCAGTTCAAGAGGGAAATTAGTCTCCAAATACCTCGCGTATCATCCCCGCCGCAACTGATCCCCCGGCACCCACCAGCCGTGGATCTGGCCGAAGGTCCGGAAGGGAAGCTTCACGGTTGCGATGGCGCCCGCCTCGAGATCTGAGGTGTCGACGACGACGAGATCCGAGCGGCCCTCGAGCGGCCGGTTCGCGATGCCGACAAGATAGCCGTCGCCTTCGGGTGCGCCCGTCCGCCGCGGCACGAAACAGCACTCCTGCAACCCGGACGCCGGGCCCACGAAGTAGCTCGACGTCTTGCGCTTCAGTTGATCAAAGCGCGTATAGCAGTTGAGCGGTCGCAGCGGCGACTTTGCGAGATGCTCATCGAGCGGACGCGCGTAGTCGGTCGTCGGCATGAAGCCGTAGCGATAAGGCATGGTGTGATAGCGGTCGTCCTGGCGCGGCAGCACACCCGACTCCGGAAATAGCACCTCCATGTCGTAGTTGTCGCTCTTGCGGTCGGGCTTCACGGTGAGCCGCGTGATCTGCCCCGAAGCGCCGATCGGATCGAAAGCTTCCCCGTGCAGGTTCGGGAAGAACGGAAACTGGTTCTTCGCCGCCATGTCCATGTCGACGAACACGCGATCGCCGTCGGAGAAAGCGCCCATCACATGAGTCGCGCAGCGTTCGGGCCCTTTGTACCAGCGGAGGTCGCTCCCATCCCCGCCCCGGCGCATGAAGCCGAACCAGGTGGGCAACTTCGAATCCCACGCGAAACGCACCCCGCCCTGCTTCATCTGCGCAACGTTCGTCGCCATCGGAATAACGAGAAAGGCAATGTGGCGCGAGGTGACGGCGAAGTCATGCAGCATGCCGACATATGGCACCTTGATCCACGCTTCCCAATTGATCTTGCCGTGCCGGTCCGCCGAGTAGACGTAGACGTCGTTACTCATTTCGCCGCGGGCTTCATAGCCGTAGCCGACGAGCTCGCCCGTTTCTGAATCGATCTTCGGATGCGCCGTATGCGCGAGCGCGGGGTACTTGCCGCCGAAGGTGTAATAGTCGTCGAGCGTTTCGAGCGTGTTCGGATCCATAGCGACCGGCGGGCTGTCCTCCTTGAGCGCGAGGAGCTTGCCATGGTGGAACACGATCTGCGTGTTCGCGGTGCCGCGGCTGATCTTCTTCTCGGCGACAACGGCATCGTCGGTGTAGGGGTTCCGATACATGCCGAATATGGCGCGGCGCGCCTCGGCCTGCGCCTTGAAGCGCTGCGTGCGCACGTAGCGGCTCTTGTAGTCCACGTGCCCGTTCGCGAAGCGGAACATGCTCACGTGCCCTTCGCCGTCGAACGGAATGTTCTCGGGAAACTTCGGCGGATATTGATAGTCGGGACCGACGCGGTAGAACGCGCCGTCCAGATCCGCGGGCAACTCCCCCTCGACCTCGCAGTCGCGCAGGTCGGCTTCGAGCCGCACCGGGCCCCAGCCGGCGAACATGGGATTCGGGACAAATCGCACTGCCATGGACCACCTCACCCCTCAAACGGCCCCTGCATCGAGGTTTCAGCCGGGCTTTGGCGAACTTTGGCCAAGTTTCAGGACGCTTTCAAGCGCGCCGAACGGGCTGGGGCCAACCTTTCACCACCGTCGAAACCGATCAGATTGACCCCGACGGGCGAAAACGGAAGCACGACCCATACAACTTACGGAGATTGCCATGAACATCATCAGCCACAACACCTTCTTCTCGATCCGCACGCTCGCTGTGACGGCCGCTCTGGCCGTTGCCGGACTCACGTTCGCCGCCGCCCCGTCCCTGGCCGGTGAAGTCGAAGTCGTGTCGCAGACCGTGAAGTACGGGGATCTCAACCTCGCGCACGCCGCAGGTGCCGTGGCGCTTTACGGCCGGATCCGGTCGGCGGCACGCAACGTTTGCGCGAGCGATGGCAGCCCCGAGCTACGCTTCGCCACGGAAACCAAAGCCTGCATGAAGCAAGCCATTGCCCATGCCGTCGCGGACGTCAACCAGCCGCAGCTCACTCAGTACTACCTCGTCAAGACCGGCCAGTCGGCCCCTGCCCTAGCCGTTGCGTCCACGAACCGTTGATTCGCTGACTCTCCCTGGCCGCAAGGCACGGATCCGGACCATCCTCCGTCCGGATCCGTTTTTTTTCCGATCAGACCGCCGCGTGCAGTTGCGCGCTCCTGCCGCGATACGAGTGCCAGGCCTTGGCGAGCCGTTTCACCGCTTCGCGAGTGTCGGACTCCGCGGCACCGAATGCCAGCCGCAGATGCGTATGGCCGCGGTCACCGAGGCAGTAGGTATTGCCCGGCAGCAGCATGAGCCCGTGACGCGCCGCGATCTGGGTGAGCGCATGCGTATTCGCCTCACCCGTGTCGACCCAGAGGCACATGCCCGCCGCGGGTTCTTGCCAGCGCCACGTCGGGAACTCGCTCGCGAGTTCCGTCTGCAGCAGCGTCCGGCGCTTGCGTAGCTCCGCCCGGCGCTGCCTGCGCGCCTCGTCCATGTTCTCGATCAGGAACTGGGCGGCGAGCTGCTGCATCGGCGAGCTGCCCATGTCGGAGATGAGGCGCAGCCGCGCGGCCGTGTCGATGAGGCTCCGATGCGCGCGCAGCCAGCCGATCCTGAGGCCACTCCAGAAGAGCTTGCTCACGGAACTTGCGATCCAGATCGGTGCCCGCGTCGTGAAGCTTGCGACAGGCGGCGGCGGCTGGTCGAGATCGATCACGAGTTCCGCGAGCGCGAGATCCTCGAGGACTGGGATCTGCCATTGATCGAACAGTCGCGCGAGCCTGCGCCGGGCCGAAACGCCCATGATGGCGCCGGTCGGATTCTGGCCAGTCGACGAAAAATAGATGAGCTGCGGGCGAAAACGCTCCACCGCACGGGCGAGCGCATCCTGATCGATCCCGTGCGCCGTGACGGGAACACCCTCGACGCGCGCACCACATTGCTCGAACACATCGAGCGCGCCGAGATAGGTCGGCTCTTCGACGAGCACCACGGCGCCAGGCTTCAAATAGAGCTGCGCGACCAGGGCGATGGCCATCTGCGAGCCGCCGGTCACGAGCACCTCCTCCGGCCGGCTCGACATCGCGCCGTGGGACAGATAGGACGCAATGCCTTCGCGCAGGTCCAGCATTCCAGCGGGCGACATGCCGTGCGAGCGCAGATAGCGGCCCATCGACTTGTGAGCACGACCCAGTGCGTCCCGCACCCAGGGCTCGAGTGCGGGCATCGAACCCACGGCGAGCGCACTCGACGCGTCATCGCCACCGCCCGGAAACTGCATGGCGAGGCGTACCGATGAGAGATCGCGGGGCCCGATCGATCGCAGCGGCCTCGGTTCGCGCAGGTACGTGCCGCTGCCGTGACGCCGCTCGATGAGTTCGCGGCTGGCGAGCGCCTCATAGGCTCCGATCACGGTCGTGCGGCTGACGCCGAGCGTGCGCGCGAGGACACGGTCGGGCGGCAACGGATGCGCGGTGTCCCACGCCTCGCGTTCGATGATCGATTGCACCGCCCGCTCCAGCCGCTGCTGGAGCGTGCCGTCGCCCGCCGACCAGGGACCGAGAGCGCGTGTGAAGGAAGTCAGCTGTGCGAACCTTGTCATTGCGGACCACTTTCCCGGCAAGTGGAGCTATGCCGGCCGGATATGGAGCCCTATCTTGGCGGCACGAGACCAATCGGGACAACTGGTTCTATAAAGTGGTATTTCCAATTCGTCTTGCCGGCACGGGCGACACGCCCGCCATCGCACGCCATCGCCGCCTGATGTTCGAAGAAATGGGCCTCGCGACCGGCGCCGCGCTCGACGTCGTCGAGCGTGAATCCAAGGCGGCATTGCTGCACGCGATGACCGAGGGCTACTACCGCCACTGGTTCGCCGAAGACGGCGGCGCAATCGTCGCCGGTGCCGGCGTCCTGATTGCCCGCTGGTTGCCGATGCCCCAGGAACCTGCGCTCTTTCGCGCCACTGTGCTCAACGTGTACACCGAGCCCGGCTACCGCCAGCGCGGCCTCGCGCGCCGGTTGATGCACGCCGTTATCGACTGGTGCCGCTCCCAGGGCCTCGCCTGCGTACAGCTCCATGCGAGCGACGCGGGCCGGCCGCTCTATGAAGAGCTCGGCTTCAAACCGACGAACGAGATGCGCCTGCCGCTGCTCTGACGGGTGGCGCGAGTTCGCTGTGAGGCGATTGGATTTCGAATCGCGGCGTTAAACTGCGCGCCCCGTCAGTCAACGGAGTTCCGCGCCATGTCCCTCTCCCGCCGACACCTCCTCACGGGAGCCGCCGCCGTCGCAGCAGGCACGCTGATGGCTCCCGCGTCTGAAGCCGCGTCGAAGCGGACCACTTTCGTGCTGGTGCACGGCGCCTGGCACGGCGGGTGGAGCTGGCGGCGCGTTGAAGACCGTTTGACGGCGAAGCATCACTACGTCGTCGCGCCTACGCTCTCCGGCGTCGGCGAGCGCTCGCACCTCGCGAGTGATGCGATCGACCTCACGACACACGTCAACGACGTCGTGAACGAGATCCGCTGGAAGGACCTCGAGGGCATCGTGCTCGTCGGCCATTCATACAGCGGTTGCGTCATCACCGGCGCCGCGGAGCAGCTGAAGGAGCGGATTGCCGCGATCGTCTATCTCGACGCGTTCATGCCGGCGGACGGACAATCGCTCTCCGATCTGCTCGGGCCCGCAGCGCCGCAGTGGCCCGAGCACCTTGCTCCGCCGATTCCCGCGGAAGTCTTCAAGGTGAACGAGAAGGACCGCGCCTGGGTCGACAGCAAGATGACGCCGCAGCCGGTGCGTTGCTTCACCGAAAAACTCAAGGTCACCGGCGCGTACCAGTCGATCGCGAAGAAGCTCTACATCCGCGCAACCGGGTTTCCGAGCCCGACGTTCGATGCCGCGCTCGCGCGTTGCAGGCAGGACCCGACATGGCGGACTGTAACGATGAATTGCGGGCACGACGTGATGCTCGACCTGCCGGCGGAACTCGTCGCATTGCTCGAAAAGCTTGCCTGAATAGAATCTGAACGCTTTTGACATAGTGCCGCCACTCTTCTTATATGGCACCCGGAGCACGACCATGAAAAACGACAATCGCGATCCCGAGCTCGTCAGCTTTCTCCCCGCCCTCTCGCTCAGCCGCCGCGACATCCTCGTGACAACGCTCGCCACCGGATTCGCCCTCGCCGTGCAGCCGGTTATCGGCGCAGACGATCACAACCGACACCGAGGGGCTCGTTGCGGGCGAGGTCAAGATCCCCGTGGCCGACGGCGAAGTGCCGGGCTACCGTGCGATGCCGGCGAAGGGCAAGAACTTTCCAGTGGTGCTCGTCGTGCAGGAAATCTTCGGCGTGCACGAGCACATCAAGGATCTGTGTCGGCGTTTCGCCAAGGCCGGCTATTTCGCGGTTGCGACCGAGCTCTATGCGCGACAGGGCGATGTGTCGAAGATCGAGGACTTCAAGGAGCTGATGCCTATTGTGGGCAGCGTCCCCGATGCGCAGGTCATGTCCGATCTCGATGCAACCGTCGCCTGGGCGAAATCCACCGGCAAGGCAGACACGTGAAGCATCTCGGCATCACCGGCTTCTGCTGGGGCGGACGCATCGTCTGGCTGTATGCCGCTCACAGCGATGCATTGAAGGCCGGCGTCGCCTGGTACGGGCGCATCGACGGCAAGCGCACCGATCTGCAACCGACGTATCCGATCGACGTCGCCGGCAAGCTCAAGGCGCCGGTCCTCGGCCTTTACGGCGGACTCGACAAGGGCATTCCGCAAACCGACGTCGAGAAGATGCGCGAGTCGCTCAAGGCGGCGAATTCAAAATCCGAGATCATTGTCTTCCCCGAAGCCGAGCATGGCTTCAACGCCGACTATCGGCCGAGCTACAACGCCGCCGCCGCCAAGGAGGGATGGGCGAAGGCCCTTGCCTGGTTCAAGAAGTACGGAGCGGCCTGATCAACTGCCTGCTTTCGGAACGAAATAAGCGACGTGGGTCGAGCTGAACTCCGGCAGCGCTTCACAGCGCACTGCGAGCGCGTGTAACGATTCGTAGGGCGCCGTCGCCACATCAAGCCCTGGCGCTTCGGCAAGAAAGGCCCATATACAAGCGAGCGTGACGTCCGCCTGCGTCATGCGATCGCCGACCAGCCACTTGCCAGGCCCGCGTGCCACGCACCAGCGTTCGAGCTCGTGCAGCGCACCGTGCATCTGTGTGCGGCAGCGTTCAACCCAGGGCTCGTGACGCTTGGATGCCGGCCGGAAGATCCCTTCGTAAACCTGGGCGACGCCCTTCTCCGCAGCGCCCGTCGTCATCGCCATCAGCCGCAACGCCGTGCGCCGCTCCCGACCGGTGCGCGGGAGCAGCGCTCGTTCGGGCCCGACGCGTTCGTCGAGAAAATCGAGGATCGCCGACGATTCCATCAGCGCTTCGCCGTCGTCGAGTACGAGCGTCGGCACGCGTCCCACCGGGTTGTACTTGCGGATCTGATCGAAATCCCGGCCCACCGACCAATTGCGATGCTCGAAGGCGATCCCGAGCAGTTTCATGGTGACGGCAACGCGCCGCACGAAGGGCGAATCGAACATGCCGATGAGGATCAATGGACCACCTTGCCCTTGGCCGCCCAGGTGCGCGTGAATTCGCGCATGACTGCCTCCATGCCCGGATCGCGGCCCGCCAGCCAGTCGCTGGACTTCAGGGGTGCCGCGAGGTCCGGATCGAGACTGCCGACGTTGACGTCGTACTTGTCGCCGTAACACGCGGGTTCGCCCGCGCAGCCCTTGATGAGATCCCAGACACCGGTTGTCGGACGCAGGCACAGCTTTGAATTCGGCATGCACTGGGGCTTGCCTTCCGACCACCAGCGCAGCGAATCGCCGACGAGATCGCCGACGAGCGTCACGCGATCGCCGCCATCGTGCTTGATGGCCGCCGCGTTCACGATGCCCGCGGAAAACGTATAGGGTCCGGTCAGCACGAAAATGCGGCCCGTCACGTGCGTCGCGAGCCACCGCATCAGCTCGCGCGTGTAATCGCAGTTTCCGCCGACGTCGAAGCGCAGGTCGAGCACAAGATTCGCGGAATGCTCGCTCTCGATCCGCTTCTCGACGTCAACAACGAAGTCCTTGATGGCGTCCTTCTCATCGTCATTCGCCCGGAACTGGACGTAGAGCGCATCGATGGGATTGATGCGGCTCATGCGGTAGAGCTGATCGGGCTCCTGCAGGTACATGGGCTCATGCGCCGGATCGGTGGCCGCTCGCCACTTGTGCTCGATCTCGGCGTCGTACGGTGCCGCGGACCAAAGCCGCGGCGCGTGGATGCCATGCGGCATGGAAGCACGCGGCACGAATTCGATCGTTCGGGTCACGCGACTGCCGTTCACGAGCTTCAGCTCCATCTGCAGGTGCTCGCTCGACCGCGCGAGGCCGAGCGGATGCAGCAGGCCGTTCTCGATGAACCACGTGACGTTCCAGCGCCGATAGCTCTCGATGCCACCGGATAACACAGCAAGCCGGTTCAGCAGATCTTCCGGCGTCCGGCCTTCTATCTTGAGGACGCGTGCGCCGCGCAGCTCCGCAAGCTCCGGACCCGTCCGCGCGATGAGGAGAGCGTCCGGAAACCAGAGTATTCGAAGCGGGGCGCGCCTTGGCGGCAGCCAAGCGCCGTCGCCATCGTCGAAGCTGTCGTGAGCGTTGTGGGCAAGCGCGGCGATGCGGATCACGGCAACCAGGAAATCCTCGTCGCTGAGCGAGCCCGCGCGGTGTTCGAGCCTTGCGATGAACTTGCGTGCCGCTGCCCGATCGGCCGCCGAAAAGGCCTTGCTCACCTCCACATACTGAGTGCGCGCGAATTCGAGATCTTCGAGCTGCCGGGCGCGGCGATCGGCCGCCGGGGCTTCGGCTGCGCTGCAGCTGGCAACGGCCAGCAGGAAAACGACGACGAACGTCGCGCAATCGCGCGCAGTCGCGCGTTCACTCATACGGGATCCAGCCGTCCGGAGTCTTCACGAGATCCGCGTAAGCGTGAAAGGTCTCGAGGTTGAGTCCGTAGGACTTCCAGATGGCGACGTATTCCGGATCCCGCGCCCACGCCGCGACATCAACGAGATTTGCCGAATATTCGACACGCGATTTGACATCGCCGCGCTGATCGCGCTCCGGCGGCGTGAAGCTCACGACGCGGATGTCCACCTGGCGGGCGACGCGGCAGATGAGGCCCTCGCCCGGCATGACGGGCGAGGTGAAACGGCCGATGTGACACTCGTTGCCGCATCCGGGCCCCACGGTCCAGGTATTCGTGCCAGCCGCTTGCGCAATCCGGACGCAGTCCTTCTTCAGGAGATACCCAAGCGCGGCCGCGGTCGCCGGCCCGCGTTCTGGCAACTCGTTTTCCTCGTTGATGAGATCGTGATTGCCGCGTCCAAGGGCTTGCACAAGGGCCCGCTCGAGATCCTCGCGCTCATCGGCGAGCGCCACTTGCGCCGCCGCGAGGAGCACCGCGCAGGCGAGGCAGATGAACCTCATGATGCGAGCGCCTCCCAGGTTTCCTGCATTTTCGACCGCTGGGCGGCGTCGGGCAACGGTCCACGGGCCGCACCGAGATTGTCCTCGAGATGCGAAACCTTCGTCGTTCCAGGGATCGCGCAGGTGACCGCCGGGTGCGAGATCGCATACTTCAGGAAGAACTGCCCCCAGCTTGCGATGCCGAGTTCCGCGGCGTATGCGGGGAGCGCCTTGCCGTTCGTCTGCGCGAAGAGGCTGCCGCGTCGACCACCGAACGGCAGATTGAGCAGCACCGCGACGCCGCGCTCCGCGGCAAGCGGCAGGATTTTTTCAGCCGCGGCGCGGTCCCCGATCGAATAATTGACCTGGATGAAATCGAGCGGGTGGCGGCTCATCGTCCCCAGCAGTTCTTCGTGCTGTTCGCCCCGGGAAGTCGTGACACCGATGTAGCGAATGCGCTTCGCCGCCTTCCACTCCTTCAGCACGGGCATGAGGACATCGACCCCTTTGAGACTATGGACCTGCAGCAGGTCGATGCGCTGCGTGCGCAGGCGTTCGAGGGACGCTTCGAACAGCGCTTTGCCCGGCTCCGGCTCGCCCTCACCCGCCGTGATCTTCGTTGCAAGGAACATGCGCTCGCGAATACCGAGTTCGGCCAGGAATCCGCCCAGCACTTTTTCCGAGTCCCCATAAGCGGGCGCGGTGTCCACGACGGACGCTCCGGCCTCCGACATACGCTTGAGCACTGCCCGTCTGGACTCGAGCTCGCCGGCATCCGTGACGCTGTAAGCATTCGTCCCGAGACCGACGACCGGAATCTTCTCCCCGCTCGACGGGATGGCCTTGCGGGTCAGGGTCTCACCGGCTTCGGCGAGACCAAGGCCTGCTCCGGCGAGGAGGCCGAGGCGGATGAGGTCGCGGCGCGACATCGGATGTTTCATGGAAAAGATACTAATGGACTCCTGCTCTATGGGCGAGATCAGCTTTGCGTCAAAGAGCGAGGCGCGCGCAGCGCTTGTGCGCGCCGCGTCCAAGGGCCGAAAATGCGACGAGGAGGCATCATGACACTCACACGCATCGCTTCATCCCTGCTCGCGGGCCTCGCCTGCGCCGCGTCATTCGCCGCCGACAACGACGGGCTCGTGCTGCCGAAGGGATTCACGGCCACGGTCGTGCACGAAGGGGTCGGCGTCGCGAGACATATTGCGATTCGCGACAACGGCGACCTCTATGTCACGACGCATCAGCTGGCTTTCCTCGGCTTCGACCCCGCGAAGCGCATCGGTATCGTGGCGCTCCGCGATACGAACGGCGATCACGTCCCCGACGTCGTCGAACACTTCAGCGAACTCGACGGGACGGGCGTCGCGATCTACAAGGGCATGCTCTATGTCTCCGACGACGTCGGCGTCTACCGCTATCACTTCGACGGCAACGCACTCCTGCCGAAGCAACCGGCAGAGACCGTCGTCGGCGGCTTTCCGCTCGAGCGCATGCACGCGGACAAGACCTTCGCCCTCGACAACGACGGCCACCTCTACGTCAATGTCGGCGCACCGTCGAATTCCTGCCAGGTGCAGGATCGCGCGCAAGGCTCGATGGGCCAGAATCCTTGCCCGCTGCTCGAGCACTATGGCGGCATCTGGCGATTCGATGCGGACCGCCTCAATCAGACGCCGAAGGACGGTACCCGCTACGCGACCGGCATGCGCAACACCATTGCGCTCGCCTGGAACAGCGACGTTAACGCGCTCTACGCGGTGATCCACGGCCGCGATCAGCTCGATACGATTTTCCCGAAGCTATACACGGCGAAAGACAATGCCGAGCGTGTCGCCGAGGAGTTTCAGCGCATCGTCGAGGGCGCAAACTACGGCTGGCCTTACGCCTATTACGACACGAAGCTCAAAGCGCGTGTCGTCGCGCCGGAATACGGTGGCGACGGCAAGAAGCGCGCTGAGGCGGGCAAGTCTCCGGATCCCCTGGTGGCTTTCCCTGCGCACTGGGCGCCCAACGATCTCCTCTTCTATTCCGGCAAGAACTTCCCGGCCGCCTACTCCGGCGGTGCTTTCATCGCGTTCCATGGCAGCTGGAATCGCGCGCCCGAACCGCAAGCCGGTTACAGCGTGGTCTTCGTACCGATGAAAGCCGGCAAGCCGTCCGGCCAATGGCAGACGTTCGCGGATAATTTCACGGGCGGCCCGCTGCCGAACAACAGTCCGGACAAGGCGCGCACGCGGCCGATGGGGCTCGCCGTCGATGCCGAAGGCGCCTTGTATATCGTCGATTCCGAGAAGGGCCGGATCTGGCGCGTGACCTACCGCGGTTCATGAAAGCCATTCGGGCCCTCGCCGCTGCGACAGCCGTCGCCGCTCTCGCCGCCTGTGCCGGCGGGACGAAGCCCGGCCCGGCAGCCGATCAGGGCAAGGCCGCCTATGAGGCGAACTGCCTGGCCTGTCATCAAGCCGATGGTGCGGGGGTTCGAGGATTCCAGCCCGCCCTCGTTGGCAGCGCCTGGGTCCAGGGCGATGCGCAAGCGCTCGCCACATTCGTTTTGACGGGCGGATTTGACAGCGCGGGGCGCAAGTTGAGCGCCAACGAAAACGTCATGCCGCCCTTCATGCGGCTCGACGATGCGACCCTTGCCGCCATCCTGACCTACGTGCGAGCGACGTTCGGGGAACAGGGCGCTGCCGTTTCGAAGGAGCAAGTCGCCGCCGCCCGCGCACTCGTGCCGCCAGCTCACTGACGATACATTTCGCCGATCTACCGGCGTCCGAACGGAACCCGGGAGCGCCGATGCCGGTCCACCCGACCCGTGCCCGCACGCATCACCAGCCGCCAGTCACAATCCACCCAGCAACCGGGGTCCGTCGGCTAACATGTCGACCGCCATGAATCAGGTACCCCAGAGCGCATCGCCCGCCACGGTTTCGGTCACCCGTGAAGTGTCGGCAGGGCGGGAACTCCTCATCAGCCTCGGCACGCTCGCGCTCGTGGCAATCCTGGTACAGGCGGTCTACGCACTCGTGATCCGGCCGCACGCCGAGGCGATACTCGCCGAACAAACAACCGTCGGGGCCGACGGCAAGCGCCCCATCCTTCACCTGCGCTCACCCTGGATCATTCTGAAGGACTATGAGCAGGAGACCGCTATCATCCTGACGATCTGGTCGCTCTCGATGCTCGGGATCCAGGGACGTCAGGTCGGCCAGAGTCGCGCGCTCCTCGACAAGCAATACATCGAAGTCGGCGAGAACCGCGTGGTCCTCCCGGAAGACGCCCGAGCCTACGGACGGCCGATCGAGCAGTTGCCGCACGCGGAGCAGACCATGCTCCTGCCGCGCACGCTCATGATGGCGCTCAATCGCTTCGGCGCAACGCGAAGCGTGCAGGACACGGCCGAAGCCGTGCGCGATGAATGCGAACTCGAGCTCTCGCGGCTCGATGCGCAGCTTTCGATGGTGCGCTTTACCGCCTGGGCCATTCCCGCGATCGGCTTCGTCGGCACGGTGCGCGGCATCGGCGTCGCCCTGCAGGAATCCCAGCGCGCCATCCAGGGCGATATCTCGGGCGTCACGCTCGGCCTCGGTGTGACCTTCAACGCGACGCTCGTCGCCCTGACTCTCTGCATCATCGTGATGTTCTGCCTGCACCAGCTGCAGCAGGCCCAGGACCGGCTGGTCCTTGACACGCGCATTGCCGTCGACCGGAGTCTCATCCGGCACATGCGAGTCCGCTGACCTGCGCCCGGTGGGGTGCGCTCTGCATCGATAGCGACTTCCCCGAAGGACTACCCAGCGCGCCTCCGGGGCGGGATACTTCCGTCCATGGTCACCCGTCGTGACATTGTCCTCGGCGCAATGGCAGCCTCCGTGCTGCCCGGATTCGCGGGCGCTCTCGCCTCGCCGTCCGCCATTCGAGGACTGGCGGGCGAATCCGCGCTCTACAAGGTCATCTACGACGAGCGCTTTCCCTTGAGCGTCGCGTTCGGTCGCGAGGCGATGCGATCCGGACTTGCCGTCCACGCGATCCGCGGGGACATGACGGATCTCTGGTACGACGACCTCTACCTGCAGTGGCGGCGACAACCGGTCGCGATCGCCGGGCTCACGGCGCATGGCCCGCTCTTCTGTCTCGAGCGCCTGGCCTGGGACTTCGGGATGAGAGTCCGAACGCGCGAAGCGCGGCCGGGCGCCCTCATCTCATGGGTCATCGCGCCGGGAACCCGCGCATGAGAACGCCGCCCGGGGTCAGCGAGGCCGACTTTGCAACGGCGCTCAGGCAGTTCGAAAGCGCGATCGGCAAGAATTCGGTGTTCACGAGCGACGAGGACGTCGACCTCTACAAGGACGCGTACTCGCCCTTCTGGGGCGAGCCGGAAGAGCGCAAGGCCGCGGCCGCTCTCGCCCCGGACACCGTCGAGCAGGTGCAGGCGATCGCACGCATCGCGAATCGCTACCGGATCCCGCTCTATACGATTTCAACCGGCCGCAACCTCGGCTATGGCGGTTCGGCGCCGAACGCGACGGGCTCGGTCGTGCTCGACCTCAAGCGCATGAACCGAGTCCTCGAGGTCAATGAAAACAACGCGTATGCGCTGGTCGAACCGGGCGTCAGTTACTTCGATCTTTACCGTCACATCCAGGAACGCGGGCTCAAGGTGTGGATCGACGTGCCGGACCCCGGCTGGGGCAGCCCGATCGGCAATGCGCTCGATCGCGGCGGCGGCTACACGACGCACGAATTCCGCAATCACTTCGATTCGCACTGCGGCATGGAAGTGGTGCTCGCGAACGGCGAACTCCTGCGCACCGGCATGGGTGCCATGCCCGGCTCGAAGTCCTGGCAGCAGTACAAGACCGGCTTCGGCCCTTGGATCGACGGGATCTTCTCGCAATCGAACTTCGGCATCGTCACCAAGATGGGCTTCTGGCTGATGCCGCAACCGGACGCGTATCTGACGGGAACGGTGCTGGTACCGCGCCATGCAGATCTCGTACCGCTCGTCGAAGTCCTTAACTATCTCGAGAACAGCCGCGTCTGCCAGGGCATGAGCGACCTCTCGAGCCCGGCAATGGGTCAGCCCGCGCCGAACGATGCGCCGCCGGTGGCTCCCGAACTCGTCGCGCTCATCAACAAGGCGATCGCGGGCAATGCGGCGGAACTCGACGCGTACGGCGCATCGAAAGGCCTCGCGGCGTGGAGCGTTACGATCAAGTTCTACGGGCCCGCGAAAGCGATCGCCGCGCAATGGGAGTACGCGAAGGAGAAATTCGCGGTCATCGCGGGCGCGAAATTCATTGACGGCGAGCTCATCAAGCTGCCCCTCACGGCGGAACAGCGCGACAAGGTGCACAAAGTCGAATTCGGCATCCCGAACCTCTCGATCTTCGCGATGGGCGCGCGCAACGCCAACAACCCGACGCCGGGCGAGGGCCACCAGTGGTTTTCGCCGATCATTCCACGCAACGGCGAAGCGGTGTTCGAGGCGAACAAGGTGTTCGCGGCGGCTGGCCGCGATTTCGGCTTGCCGGTTCCGCCCTACTCGATCCCTTTCTACTTCTGGGAACGCTCCTTTCTCTTTCTATTCGGCTTCCCGGTCACGCACGAACCCGCGAAGAACCAGGCGACGCGGGCGGCCTTCAAGCGTCTGGTGGAGATTGCCGCCGAGCACGGCTGGGGCGAATACCGCACGGCGCCGGCATACCAGGACCTCATCATGGGAACCTATTCCTTCAACAATCATGCGCTGCTGCGCTTTCACGAAACTCTCAAGGATGCAGTGGATCCGAACGGCATTCTCTCGCCAGGCCGCTACGGCATCTGGCCGAAACGATTGCGCGGAGCGCGTCCATGAGCCGGCTCGGTGCAACGGTCCTGACCGTGCTCGTCGCGAGCGCCCTCCTCATGGGATCGGCGCGTGCGGATGACATGAGCGCTGTGAAAGCGGGCGATGCGGTCTTCCAGAAGTGGTGTGCGCCCTGCCATGGCCGCGGCCCGGACAAACCGGGGACCGTTGCACTGCAGGCACTTTACAAGGGCGCGAAGCCCGCGGAACTCGAGGATCGAACGGATCTCACACCAGAATTCGTCAAGCTATACGTGCGCCACGGCGTATCGATCATGCCTCCGTTTCGCAAGACCGAAGTCAGCGACGCGGAACTCACGACGCTCTCCGCCTACCTGGCGCGGACGAAACGCTAGCGCGGACCGCCGCCGACGAGGATCGAGCGGTCGGCCTGGCGAACGTCCGACAACCCTGCAAGGCCGAGCGTCACGGCCAGTTCCTTGCTGATGAGATCGAGCGCCGTCGTGACGCCTGCGCGACCCCCTGCCGCGAGTCCATAGAGAAACGACTTCCCCATCAGGCAGCCGCGCGCACCGAGCGCGAGCGCCTTCAGCAAATCCTGCCCGCATTGAATGCCACCATCGAGCAGCACTTCGCAGCGGCCGTTCACCGCGTCGACGACCGTGGGCAATGACGCGATTGTCGATGGCGCGCCGTCGAGCTGGCGCCCGCCGTGATTTGAAACGACGATCGCATCGGCGCCGGTAGTGCACGCGATCTTCGCGTCGTCCGGATCGAGGACGCCCTTGAGAATGAGCTTTCCGGGCCACTGCTTGCGCACCCACTCGACGTCCTTCCAGCTCACCGTCGGATCGAACTGGCTGCCGATCCATTGCGACAGCGTCGCGAGTCCGCCCGAGCCCTCAATGCGGCCGGCGAGGTTGCCGAAGGTGCGGCGCTTCCCGAGGAGTACACCGAGGGCCCACGTCGGCCGCGCGGCGATCTCGAGTGCATTGCGAAGAGTCATGCGCGGCGGGATGCTGAGGCCATTCTTGATGTCCTGCCGGCGCACGCCCTGCATCTGCAGGTCAAGCGTCAGCACGAGCGCCGAACACTTCGCCGCCCGTGCACGCCCGATAAGTTCCTCGTTGAACGCGCGATCGCGCATGAGGTAAAGCTGGAACCAGAAGGGCTTCTCTACCGCGGCGTGCACGTCTTCGATGGAGCAGATCGACACCGTGCTCAGGCAGAACGGAACGCCGAAGGCCTGCGCCGCGCGGGCGCCTTCGATCTCGCCATCGCGGTGGAAAAGGCCCGCGAGCCCGGTCGGCGCAATGCCGAGCGGCATGGCGACCGGCTCTCCGACCAGAGTCGTCGCGAGCGATTGCGAGGAGACATCCACGGCGACGCGCTGGCGAAACTGGATCGCTTCGTAGTCGGAGCGATTGCGCCGAAGCGTGACCTCGTCGTACGAACCCCGATCGCAGTAGTCGAAGATCGCGCGAGGCACGCGTCTGCGCGCCTCGGCGCGCAGGTCCGCGATGCTGGTGATGATGGGCACCCCTCATTCCCCTTCCGTTGCGTCCGGGGAATGATGCCGTTTCGGCGCGCGCTTGTCGCGGGAGTCAGCGATCCGGTCCGAACGCCATGAAGACGTCGGTGCGATTCGCGGTGCCAGCCGGCGTAGTCTTCACGAAGAAAGGGCGAAATTCGGCGCCGATGCTTGCGAGCGCCTGGTAGTCGCCAAGAAAGAGACCGTCGGCATCCGGCGCAAGAGCGAGGTCGAAGGGGCCGGTGATGTGCGATTCCGTAAAGGCAACGCCGTCCGTCGATGTCGCAAGCCAGTAGTCAGTCGGGAGTGTTGCAGTGCTTGCCGTGTTGCTTCGAAAGTCATAGTAGCTCACGCCGATGACACCATCCGCGCGCACGTGCACCGTCGGCGTAAAGGCGGCGACGGCCGGCTGCGCATTGACCTGGACCGGCGCCGACCAGGTCAATCCGCCATCGACCGAGCGCGACAGCGCGATGCCGTCATGCGCACCGGCCGCAAATCGCGAATCCTGCCAGACGACATAGATCGAGCCAGCCGCATCCGCCGCGGCGGAAAAGAGATCGAAGCCATCGCGCACGATCATGCCGGTGTCCGGATCGATGACGCCGAGCGCCTGGGACTCTGCCACAGTCACGGGCGCGCTCCAGCTCAGGCCGTGATCCATGGAACCCGCGATACGAATCAAATCGGATGTGCCTCCGCCCGCGATCGCGTCGATTTCAATGAAGAGGTCGACGATCACACCGGACGGCAACACCAGGATCACGTTGCCTAGCGTCTGATTGCCGGAGCCGGGGTCCACGATCGCTCGAGCTGCTTCCCAGCTGGTTCCGCCGTCGATGCTGCGCGCAAAGTAGGCCGGGCCATGATTGCCCGGATCCAGTCGATCCCACGCGGCATAGACAAAATTCGAGTCCGTCGGGTCGGCAGTGATCGAGCCCTTGTCGTTGAAGAAGCTCGCGCCGTCGGCGATCAGCACGCTCGGCGGTCCCCAGCTCATGCCGCCGTCTCCCGAGCGCACGACGAGCATCCCGCTCGAGGAACCCGGCTGCAGTACGGCCCCCGTGAACACGAGCGCCATCGCGTAGATCGCACCGTTCGGCGATGCCGTCACCCAGGGGTCGGAAGCGCGATCGAAGTCACCGCCATTGGCTGCATTGCCGCCCGCGCAATGCGAGAACATCGGATTCGAGCGCGCCCAGGTGTGGCCACCGTCGAAGGAGGCGCCTGTCGTGATGCCCTGTGAACCGCCGTTCTGCCAGCGGTCCTGCTGCCACGCGCCGACGACATTGGCCGGATTCGTCAGGTTCACGACGACGGACGGTTCGACCTCCGCGTTGACATAGTCCGTGCCGACCTGCGGCGATCCATTGCAACCGGCGACGAACGAGGTGGCGGCCGACGCGACCGCCAGGTTCGCGTCAACCGGTGGTGGTGGCGGCGGCGGGTTCGGGTGGCTCGAGCCGCCACCGCACGCGCCGAGCAACGCCGCGAGAGCTGCGACGAAAAGCCGGCTCCACCTGTCTCCTGACGTCATTGTGCGCCCGCGTGCCAAGCCTATAGAGTGATCCGATCATCGAAAGGGGAAAAGTTCAACGCATGGCCGCAATCCTCGCGGGACGTACCGCCATCGTGACCGGGGCTGGCCGTGGCTTCGGTCGCGCGATTGCACTTCGCCTTGCGGCCGAGGGCGCAGCGGTCGTCGTGACATCGCGTAACCGCCGCCAGCTCGAGTCGGTGATCGATGAAATCACCGGGGCAGGCGGGCGCGGGCTCGCCGTGTCAGGCGATGCGACGGTTGCGGCAGATGTCGCCAACGTCGTGAGATCGGCTGCCGACACTTTCGGCCCAGTCGATCTGCTCGTGAGCAACGCGGGCGTACCGGGCCCTTTCGGCCCGATCTGGAGCGTCGATGCCGACGCGTGGTGGGCCGCGCAGGAAGTCCATGTGCGCGCGCCATTTCTCTTTCTTCAACAGGTAATGCCAGGAATGGTCGAGCGCCGCCGTGGCCATGTGATCGCGATTTGCGCCACCGCGAGCCGCATCGTGGCGCCGCACCTCTCGGCGTACTGCGTCGGCAAGACGGCACAGGCGCGCGTCATCGCCCAGGCCGCGGCCGAAGCTCAAGATCAGGGCGTATGCCTTTTCGCCATGGATCCGGGTTTCGTGTTCACGGATCTTGCAGCCGAAACCATGAATTCGCCCGACGCGCAGCGCTGGCTGCCCGGCATGGTGGCGCGGCTGCGCGAAAAAGAAGTCGAGCCCGACAAAGACGCGATCTTCGCCCGATGCGCCGGGCGCTGCGTGGATCTGGCGTCCGGCGCATACGATGCACTGAGCGGTCGTTATTTCGAAATGACCGACGACCTCGGAGCGCTTCTTCGCGACGCTAGCGCGGCACCAGCCCATTCACCTTGAAGAGTTCGACGCTGAGCGTGAACGACCGCTCTTCGTCCGGACGCAACGCACCGACGCCGACCACCTTCCGGGCGATTTCCTCGCCATGCTCGTTTCGAATCGACACGACGACCGAATACTCGGAAAGCGGTGCGTTCGCCGGCTGACGAATGAGGCCCTCGACGCGCAGCGGCACCGCATCCGGCCGTGCGCGCTCCTCCGCTCCCTTGTCGAAGCGCAGGTGGTGCTGGCAGGCCGGACAGATGGCCGCGCTTTCGAGAATCGTCGCCTTGCAGTGCGGACAGGTTCGAGTTTTGCCGGCTAGCGGAGCGCGCGCCGCGCTCATGATCCCGAGCCGGTCTCCCGCAGTTTCTGCGTCTTGTCGGCCTTACCTTCCCAACCGAATTCGACGCGTCCGCGCATGCGCGATCCCGCCGCGACGACGAGGGAAGCCGCCTTGAGATCGCCCGACAGAACACCCGTCTCGAGGAGTTCGACGCGCGTGGCGCCTTCGATGTTGCCCTCGAGCTCGCCACCGACGACCACGTTCTGCGCGCGCACCTGGCCCGTGACCCGCGCACCCGCTTCTATGGTGAGATTGCCTTCGACCTGCACGTCGCCATTGAACTGACCGGCGATACGGACATGACCGCTGCCCTGGATCTTGCCCTCTATGACGAGGCCCGCGGCAATCAGCGCCTCGCGAGTCGTGTCCACAGCGCCCGTGCGTGCGCGCCGCGCGTCGACCGCCGCCGGGTGGTTCTCGACATTGCGCTCCGCCGGCTTCTGCTGCAGCTCGTGCGAGACGACGACCGGGTCGCGGGCGGCCACCGGCGATTCACGACGGGCGGCCTCAGCTTCTTTTGCCGTCAATTCTTTCCACAGGCTCATGATTCATTCCCCTTTCACTCGACTTTCGAGTGCGGGTAGATGACACCGCGCCGCGCCATGTGTCAACGCGTCGGCGATCGGCGACAGCGCTCGCGAGCGGCCGGAATTCTATTTGGCGGTGGCGGGAATCTCGGTTGCACGAGCGATCAGCGTGAGATCGCCCTCGTGATTCGGCATGAGATTTGCGGGGCGCGGTGGTGCAGCGCCGCTCGCAAGCGCCGGCAAGCCCAGCAGATAGGCCGTCGTGCGCAGCGTCAGGGCCTTGCCCGCCGGCACCTCGAGCGACAGGCGTACGCCACCCGGCGCGGGGTTGAAGTAACGCAGACTCCACTCATCGCCGTCGGAACCGGACCCTCGCGGCCCGATTGCAGGCGATCGCTCCATCGGCCGGCCATCGACCGTTGCAGAAATTACAACGCTACCACTCAGCCGCACACGCAATTCCCACGCGGGTTGCCCGGCCCGCATGTTGAGCCGCAGCAATCGACGGTCGCCTTTCGTCGTGTCGCTCAAGACCTCGACCTGCGGCGGGGCGAGGTCGGCAATCGGCGCTTCATGCCGCAGCAGCATCCCGGTGTCGGTCGCAAAGAATACCGGCATCGGTCCCCTTTCCGGTGTGATCGTCAAGACCTTCGCCGTCCAGTCATTCGCGGTCGACTCGCGCGTGGCCCAGAAGGCGTGACCGGAATCCGCGTCGAGCAGGTAGAAGAGATTCGAGACTTGCGGATGCTCCGCGGAATAGCGCGTGTAGACCAGCCCGCCACTGAATAGCAGTGCGACCGCCGCTGCCGCTCCACCTGCTGCGTGCCAGCCAAAGGCAGCCACCGTGCGATAGAGCGGATCGACGATCACCGCCAGCGCGATCGACGTAGAATGTCGCGAGCACGATCGGTACCAACGGCGTGCAGCGGGAAAGCGACATGAAACGAGTAACCCACGGGCGCAAGCAGGATGACCGTCAGCAATATAAGAAGGAGCGACAGGATCTGCGCAGCGATGCCCGGCGCAGTGCCCGGAGCCCAGCGCAGGCCCGTCAGCACCGCGAACGAGAGCAGCACCGTCGGCCACAGGAACAGAAAATTTCCACCGGGGAGAAACATGGCCGTCAATCCGGCGAATGCCGTCCACCAGACGAGCGCACCGACGCTCAGGGCCGTTGCCGTCACTCTACGGCGTAGTAACGCTATCAACGTCATCGCAACCGTGACGGCGATCGCAACGATTGCGCCGGCATACCAGTTGCTCATCAGGATGGGGCCGGCCGGAACGATCGTTCGATGCATCCATCGTGCGATGCCCAGCATCAGAAACGCGAGGCCCGACGCAGCCCCCATGCAGAACGGTGGCAACAACAACGACAGCAGAAGACTGCGGACTGTCACTTGGCCACGCCGGAACGCAAGAATCACGACCGCAATGGTGAGCAGCGCGGCGCCGATCGTTAGCGCGATCGACCCACGCTTCGCGGGTAAACGATCATCGTCGAACCGAGCATGTTGAAGTAAGTGGCATCGGACTTCCCGGACCAGGGCAGACTTCGCGTTGCCCGCTCCCCGCGCGATGCCAAGCGCGTAGTTGCCTTGCTGTTCGAGAGTCGCGGTGCTCAGGTTCTCCGGCGTATCGAGGCGCGTGTGATAGGCGGGGAGATTGCCGATGAATGCGAAGTTGAGACCCTCAAGGCCGGCGCCCCTGAACACGGTGAGATCCGTGTCGTTCGGCATGTGCTGATAGACCGCCTGCGTGAACGATGAGCTGCGCGGATCAGCCACCCGGTCTCGCATCAGATCAATCCAGCGCGCGTTGCCGGCCGTCGTCTCGAACATCATCGCGGGCCCGCGATTGCCGCGCGCTTCGAAATTGAGGACGACACCGACATCGCGCGCCCAGGGGTGCTCTGCCGTAAACGCCGCCGCACCGAGAAGACCGACCTCCTCGCCGTCGGTGATGAGCACGATCACATCGTTCTTCAGCGCCGGCCGGGCTCGCAAGGCGCGCAGTGTTTCAAGGAGAACCGCGACACCGGACGCGTCATCGCCGGCGCCGGGACCCGACGGCACCGAGTCATAGTGGGCGCACAGCATCACGGCCCGCGTGTTCGCTGTGCCTTTGACCCGCGCCAGAATATTGGTCACGCGCCCTGCGACGCCATCGCGTGCAAAAACTGCCGTGGTTTCCTGAAGCTGCGGTTCGAGCCCGAGGGCCCGCAGCCGCGCAACGATGTGGTAGCGAACGCGCGCGTGATCGGCCGACCCGATGGGATGCGGCCTTTCGGCGATCGCCTGCACGTCGAGCATGGCACGGGCAGCCGAGAAATCCTTGGCGGGCGTCTCGCCGCCGCCCGCACTCGGCGGTTCCTGCAAGGCAATCGCAAGCCACGCGACGAACGCGATCAGAGCGAGCGCGACGAGACCTGAGATGCCGGCCTTCACCGGCTGCGCCTCGAGGCGGATGGCCGCATTGATGCCCTACCGTGAGTTGTTCTTCTGGTCGCGTTGCGCGATCGGTCGGCGTTCTAACACAGAGGCCGAGACAGCGCCAACCCCAGGGGGCCGACGGCCGGCGCCAGTCAGACCAAGGTCCAATACCACTGGGTGGCCGGCGATTCGATATTGGCCGTGCCACAGGGCGCGGTAGCCCCGCGCGCGGCCATTTTCTCCTGAAGGACGCACCATGAAGAACTCAGGGCTCGTCGTCGCAGCGGCACTTCTGGCGGCCAAGGCGGTCGCCGCCGATCCCTTGCCGTCCTGGAACAACACGGCGCCCAAGCAGGCGATCATTCACTTCGTCGAGCAGGTGACGAAAGCGGGGTCGGCGAACTTCGTCCCGGTGCCGGAACGCATCGCGACGTTCGACAACGACGGCACGCTCTGGGCCGAGCAGCCGATGTATTTTCAGTTTTTCTTCGTCGCGGATCGCGTGAAGGCGCTCGCGCCCCAGCATCCCGAATGGAAGACGACAGAGCCGTTCGCCTCACTTCTCAAGGGCGACATGAAGGGCGTCGCCGCCTCGGGCGAGAAGGGTCTGATGGCCATGTTGGCCGCGACCCATGCGGGGATGACGACCGATGACTTCGACAAGGCCGTCAATGACTGGATCAAGACTGCGAAAAATCCGAAGACCGGGAAGCTCCTGACGTCGATGGTCTATCAACCGATGCTGGAACTTCTCACGTACCTGCGTGCGAACGGCTTCAAGACCTTCATCGTTTCCGGCGGCGGCATCGAGTTCATGCGTCCATGGGCGGAGCGCGTCTATGGCATTCCACCCGAGCAGGTCGTCGGGCTCGAGTGGCGGCCTGGAATATGAATACCGCGACGGCCATCCCGTCATCGTCAAGCTGCCGACACTCGTCCTCAACGACGACAAGGAGGGCAAGCCCGTCGGTATCCAGCGGCACATCGGTCGCCGTCCCATCGCCGCCTTCGGCAACTCCGATGGCGACCTGCAGATGCTGCAATGGACGGCCGCCGGCAGTGGCTTGCGCTTCTGCCTATACGTCCATCACACCGACGCCGTGCGTGAGTGGGCGTACGATCGAGAGTCGCACATCGGCAAGCTCGACAAGGGACTCGATGAAGCGAAAGCGAAAGGCTGGACGGTCGTGAGCATGAAGGACGACTGGAAGCAGATCTATCCGTGATGGAGAAGACTCATGGCAGATGAAGTGCGACCTGGAATTGCCCGCCTGAATACACTGGGCATCGTGTTGATCATCCTGGGCCTCGCCGGGGTGTTGATGCCCGCCGTCGCGGGTAGCGCCGTGGTAATTGCGATCGGCATCATCCTGCTGCTCGCCGGGATCGTAGCCATCGTGCGCATGCGCGGGGCCGAAACGAAGCTCGACAAGACGATCAGCCTCGTGCTCGGTGTAGTCACTGCACTGGCGGGAGTCGCGGTGATCGCCCGTCCATTCTTCGGCCTGGCGTTCCTGACACTGCTCCTCGTCGGTTATTTCGTGACGGAGGGCATCTGCAAGATCGTCGTTTCCTTTCGCTACCGCCCGGCTAGCGGCTGGGTGTGGCTGCTCACGAGCGGCTTGCTTTCATTTCTTCTCGGCGCCTTGATCTGGAGTCAATGGCCCATTTCCGGCATGTGGGCCGTCGGCATTCTGGTCGGCGTCAATCTGCTCGGCACCGGACTCGCGCTGGTGACACTCGCGTCGACGCTTCGACGCCTATGAAACACAAGAAACTAAAAAGCCCCGCCGAGAGCGGGGCTTTTTCATTTCATTGGCGCGCCTGGAGAGATTCGAACTCCCGACCCCCTGGTTCGTAGTGACGCGGATTGTTAGTCATTGAAATTGCTGCGTGACGCCCGTTGCAATCGTCACGATCACTCCCGGACAATCGACGCGACGGTGATGGTCCGCATCCGCGCGACCTGTCTGTCGAGCGATGATCGCGATGACCGGGAATGTACGGGAGTGTCCGCCGAAGACTTTTGACTCGACAGGCGCAAGCAACGGTCGTTACAAGTCGCCCTCAACGCCGAAGCTCGGCACTGAGTTCACGGTCGCGACAATGAATCCCACCGAACAATCCGAATCGCTTCACGAACGAAGCACACCGGGCTACAGCGGCCGATCCCTCCTCCCTCGCCTCATCCGCCTTCGCGACGCGCCCTACTTCTTCGGCATGGACAAGAACCGCTTCAACCGCGAGGTCCGACCCTTCCTCACGGAGATCCAGATCGGTCACCCAGGGCCGAGCCTTCGACCGCCTTGAAATGGAAGCGCCGCCGAGGACTATAAGACCCGCAACGGGCGTCCCGCGGCTCAACCAAGGAGCAAGCCATGGGACAACCGAAGACGCCAGGGACTCATCAAACGTGGTGGGCTCTGGCACATCGACAAGATCATCCGAGGACGACGAGTTTGCGAAAGCACTGGAACGAGTGACCAGCGAAAGGCCGAAGAGCTTCTCGCCCAACGGATCAACCAGGTCCGCGAAGCCAGCCTCTACGGCATCCGCGCCGAGCACACAGTCCGTGCTGCCGCTACCAGATTCCTGAACGAGAACCAGCACCGGCGGCGTATTCGAGACGACGCGCTGCAGCTGAGGCTTCTGGACCCATTCATCGGGTCGTTGCCGCTTCGGACAGGTGCACATCGGGGCTCTACAGGAATTCATTGCGAGTCGGAGGAAGGAAGGGCTAAAGACCAAGTCGATCAATCACGCGCTGGCCGTCGTGCGACGAATCGTGAATCTGGCCGCGAGTGAATGGATCGATGCTCAGGGCCTCACGTGGCTCGAAGCGGCGCCGAAAATAAAGCTGCTTCGAATCACCGACGGCCGGGACCCCTACCCGATCAACTTCGACGAGCAGACTCGGCTCTTTCGCGAGTTGCCCGCGCATCTCGCCCGGATGGCGCTCTTCAAGGTCAACACGGGATGCCGTGAACAGGAGGTGTGCAGGTTACGGTGGGACTGGGAAGTGAAGGTGCCGGAGTTCGGCTCGTCCGTCTTCATCATCCCGAACACGTACGTCAAGAATGCCGAGGATCGTCTCGTCGTCTTGAATCGCGTGGCACGTTCGGTGATCGATGAAGTCCGAAACGAGCATCCGGAGTTGGTGTTCACGTATCGAGGTCGCCCGGTGACCAAGGTCAACAATTCAGCCTGGAAGTGCGCGCGCGAGCGGGCGGCCGACAAGCTGGAAGAGGACACGAAGGAGACGGCACCTTGGGGGTTTCGACATGTGCGGGTTCATGATCTCAAGCACACGTTTGGCAGGAGGCTGCGCGCGGCGGGCGTTTCGTTTGAAGACCGGCAGGACCTGCTCGGTCACAAGAGTGGACGCATCACAACGCACTACTCGCAGGCGGAGCTTGAGAACCTGATTGCGGCGGCGGAAAGAGTTTGCGCACTGCCGTCACGCAAAACTCCCGCATTGGTTCTGTTGCGGAAGAAAACGTCAGGTGGTTGAAGCGTAAGTCAGCATTCCTCTTGGGGAATTTGGCGCGCCTGGAGAGATTCGAACTCCCGACCCCCTGGTTCGTAGCCAGGTACTCTATCCAACTGAGCTACAGGCGCGTCTTAGCCGACAATCGTTCTTCTAATCAGGGACTTGGCCCTCGCCGGTCCCTGCAAAGGGCGCGTAGTTTACACGGCTCCGCGAAAAACGGGATGCCTGCGGCTCCAGGCCGGCCTAACCCCCGCAAATTCGAGGCCGAACCCCATCTCGGCCGTAGATTCAGCGGCGGCTGACCAGCCAAAGGCCGACGACGCAGAGCGTAATGCCCACAACGTTGGCGAGCGAAAGCTTCTCCTGAAAGAACGCGACCCCCACCAGGAGCAGGAGAAGCGCCGCGGCCGACTGAGTGACGAGCTGGCCGAGGCTCACGTCGAATCCCGAGCGGTAGAGCATGAGAAAACCGAAATCGAGACCCACGATGGAGACGCCGAGGACCACCGCCGTCCAATTGAGCGCCTGCAAGGACTCCCGCAATGGAACGCCGCCGGACATCAATGCGTAGAGCGAAGCGAAAGCGGTGGTGACAATCACGTAGGTCACCGTGAGCGAGAGGTAGGGGTTGGCGCCGGCCGGCGTGAGCTTGAGCACGAGGTGATATGCGACGGTCGCGACAATCGCGACGCCTAGCCAGACGAGCAGCATGAGAAGTCCCCCTTCCTCCCGATTCGTCGTAGCCCGAAGGTTAATCGAATTTTGACAACCGTAGCGCTAGAGTCCGCGCCGGGGCAGCCACGGGGGACGGACATGAAGAACAGGGTTGTCGTTCTGATCTCCATCGCGACGCTCGCACTCGCTGCCTGCGGCGAATCGGCCAAGCAACCGTTGGCGCAAACCGCGCCCGCTATGCCCGCGCCCGCGCCCGCGAGCCCCGGATCAACATGCCATGGCACACGTGCCAGCCACGATTGCGGATTGGGCCAAGGGCGCGCAGCTCTTCGATGGCCTTGGCGATTCCCATCGCAAGATCACAACCGCATCGGCCGACGCGCAGCGGTATTTCGATCAGGGCCTGCGCCTGCTCTGGGCATTCAACCACGACGAGTCGACGCGGTCGTTCGCAAAAGCCACGGAGCTCGATCCGCATTGCGCGATCTGCTACTGGGGCGTCGCGCTCACGGTCGGTCCGAACTACAACGTACCGATGATGGCCGAGCCGCGCGGCCGGGTGGCATCTCAAGCGATGCAGGAAGCCACGAAAAACGCCGCACAAGCATCGCCGGTTGAGCAGGCGCTCATCGCCGCCCTCGGGAAGCGCTATCCGTCCGCGCAGCCGCTCGATCCATCGAACCTCGGTCCGGTCGTAACGGCCTACGCCGAGGCCATGAAGAGCGTGGCCGAGCAATTTCCGAACGATCTGGACGTCCAGACGCTCTATGCCGAGTCGCTGATGAACATCCACGCCTGGAAACTTTGGCTGCCGGACGGGAAGCCCGAACAGGGAACGGCAGAGATTCTTGCGACGCTCGAATCGGTCCTCAAGCGCGATCCACGCCATCCGGGTGCGAATCATTACTACGTGCATGCGATGGAGGCTTCGCCGCATCCCGAAAAAGCCGTGGCCGCCGCCGAACGGCTGCGCGACATGATGCCGGCCGCAGGTCACCTCGTGCATATGCCGGCGCACATCATGCAGCGGGTGGGTCGTTATGAGGACGCAGCCGAGGCCAATCGCAAGGCCGCGAGTGCGGACGAGGCCTACTACGCGAAAACAAGCCCGCTCGACTACTACTCGATGTACACGGCTCACAACTACCAGTTCCTCGCGTATTCCACGGCGATGGAAGGCCGCCAGGCGGAGACGCTCGATGCCGTCGCTCGCATGCGCAAGGCGATCTCAGACGAGATGGTGCTCGCCATGCCAGGCTACGACTGGCCGCTCACGGAGGAATACGCGGCCGCGATCCGCTTCGGCCGCTGGGACGACATGCTGGCGAAGCCCGCGCCGAATTCGAAATTTGCGACGGCGGGCGGCGGTTATCTCTATGGCCGCGGCATGGCGCTTGCCGCCAAGGGGCGGATCGACGAAGCGATCTCAACGCTGTCGCGCCTCCAGCATCTCGACGAAAGCGTTTCCGCCGACACACCTGCGGGATTCAACACGGCCAAGGATCTTTTCGGTGTCGCCATCGCGGAGCTCAAAGCCCGCATCGCGGACGCCGACCAGCGACCTGACGACGCGGTGAAACTGTTGCGCGATGCTGTTGCGCGCGAAGACAAGCTTTCATACGACGAGCCGAGCGACTGGTTCTTTCCCGCGCGTCACCTGCTCGGTGCCGAGCTCCTGAAAGCGAACAAGCCCGCCGATGCCGAAGCGGTCTACCGCGAGGATCTCAAACAGCATCCGGAGAATGGCTGGGCGCTCTATGGACTGGGCGAAGCGCTCCGGGCGCAGCACAAGAATGCGGAGGCTGCAGCCGTCGACAAGCGATTTCAGGTCGCATGGAAGAAGGCCGACATCACGCTGACGTCATCGGCGTTTTGATGCGCTAGCGCTCCAGAGGGCGTTTCGGCGGTGCTCGGCGCCGTGTTTTGGCTCATACTCGCCTCTGCGTCTGTAGCAGAAAATCCAAGAACAGCGCGCTTACCTGCACCGTGGGCGCGATTTACGGTCGGCGGGTACCCCAATGAATCAACAATCTCCGATTGACCTCACGCGCATTACGCTCGTCATCCTGATCATCGTCCTGCTGATCGTCACCAGCCTCTGGACGATGCTGCCATTCCTCGGCGCCCTGATCTGGGCAACTACCATCGTCGTGGCGACCTGGCCCCTGTTGCTTCGGGTCCAGAAGGCTGCGGGCGGCCGCCGATCGATTGCCACCGTGGTCATGACCGTCGTCATGCTGGTGATCTTCATCGTGCCGTTCTCGCTTGCCATCGGCATGTTGATCGACGCTGCAGGCAAGGGAGTGGACTTCGTTCGCACCCTTTCCACGCAAGGGCTCGGCGCGCCGCCGGAATGGCTGAACAAAATCCCGTGGGTGGGCAAGCGCATTGTCGACGAATGGCAGCAGCTCGCCGCGGGCGGTCCCGAGGCGCTGGCCGAAACCCTCAGGCCCTACGTGCGCACGGCGGCGTCGACGGTGCTTTCCGTTACAGGGGGATTCGGCCTCGTCATCGTGCATTTCATCCTGACGGTCATCATCGCCGCGATTCTCTATTCGCAAGGCGAGCACGCCGCACATGGCGTGCTCCTGTTTGCGCGGCGCATTGGCCACGAACGCGCCGATAAGGTCGTTCGTCTCGCTGCGCAAGCAGTGCGCAGCGTGGCGCTCGGGGTGATCGTGACCGCACTCGTGCAGTCGTTGCTCGCCGGGCTGGGCCTTTGGGTCAGCGGCGTACCGTACGCCGGGCTGTTGCTCGCGATTGTCTTCGTGCTCTGCGTGGCTCAGCTCGGGCCGCTGCTGGTACTTCTGCCGGCCGTTGGCTGGCTCTTCTGGTCAGGGAGCACCGGTTGGGGGGTTGCGCTCCTCATATGGTCGGTGCTGGTCGGCGCGCTCGACAACATCCTGAGGCCGATCCTCATCCGCCGCGGCGTGGATCTGCCGATGCTGCTCATCATTGCGGGTGTCATCGGCGGCCTGATGGGCTTCGGAGTGCTCGGACTCTTTGTCGGCCCCGTGATCCTCGCCGTGACCTACACGCTGCTGCAATCCTGGATCGAGGATAACAAGCAGGGTGCGAAGTGACCGCAAAGACAAGGATGGTCAATCAAAACTGGTGGATCACCACCTTGATGATCAAGGAGCACAGGTATTGCCCGCCGCTCACCAAGGACATCAAGTGCGATGTACTCATCGTCGGCGGAGGATTCAGCGGCGTCAGCGCGGCGGCGGAATTCCTGCTGAAGGGCCTGAGCGTCGTGCTCATCGAGAAGAACATCATCGGCGGCAGTTCTTCGGGCCGCAGCGCCGGCTTTCTCACGCCCGACAGCGAGCTTGAACTGCATCAGCTGGTTCGCCGCTACGGCACCACTGCCGCAGGGGAAATCTGGGATGCCCCCGTCAGCGGCATCGAGCGCATCGTCGCCAGCATCAAGAAGAATGGCATCGAGTGCGGATTGCTTCGCCAGGACTCGCTCTTCCTCGGGCTCGGCTCAGGCGGCAAGGACGCCGTTCAATCAGAGCTCGAGTGCCGCCAGAGTGTCGGATTCACCGATCAAAAAACGTACGGCACCGATGAGTTGAAGGGAATCCTCGGGTCCGAGGGGTATACGGCCGGGATACGTTACGGTGGAACCTACGGAGTCAACCCGCTCGCGTGCCTGCAGGGATTCAAGAACCGGCTGGTCGAGGCAGGCATGCAGATATTCGAGAGCACCGCAATGGTCCGGCTCGAAGATCACACGGCCTACACGCATGCCGGGAGCGTCACCGCCGACCACATCATCGTCGCTGTCGACAAGTTGAGTTCGTCGATCAGCCCGCTCGCCGACGAAGTCTTCCACGCGCAGACATTCCTGAGCGTCACAGAGCCGCTGACTGACAAGGAGCTGCGAATCCTGTTTCCGGCCGGCGAACAGATGCAGTGCTGGGATTCGAAGCTTGTCTATTCGTATTTCAGGCTCACCGGGGACAACCGCTTGCTCCTCGGAGGCGGCACGCCGGTCACGACCTTCCTCAAGGACGCCTATAACAATCCGGGCATCATCCGTCGGGTCATCAAGGACTTCCGCAGCCATTTTCCGGAATTGAAGGATCTGACGTTCATTCAATACTGGCCGGGGCAGATCGACATGGCTCGAGACCTGCTGCCGGTCATCGCGAGACCGCCCGGGCACCCGCACATCCGCTTCATACTCGGCTGCGTCGGCATTCCGTGGGCGACCTTCTGCGGCAGTTTCGCGGCGCGGAACGTGCTCGGCGAAGCGGACGAGGACTACAAGAAGTACTTCAATTACTTCTCGAACCATCGCTACTTCGCCCTGCCAAGCGGACTCGGCAGGATTGTCGGCAAGCCCGTCCTCTTTTCCATGGCCAATACCTGGGCGAAGTTCTACCAGGTCGATAAGCTGCGAAGCCTTGAGGGAGCTGAGAAGGAGTTCTAATGAAGAGGCAATGCTATGGCCGCTGAAATCGTGAGTGTCGCAGGCGGAGTGCTAACCCTGAAGGTCAGCGGCAAGCTGACCCAGGCCGAACTCAATGCCGTGCAGAAGGCAACCGGTAACGTCCTCGGCAAGGAAAAGAAACTGCGCATTCTCGTGCTGACGGAGAATTTCGCCGGCTGGGAGCGCGGCGGCAACTGGAACGATTTTTCATTCCAGACCGAGCACGACGCGAGCATCGAACGGATGGCGATAGTCGCGGAACGCAAGTGGGAAGACCTGGCGCTCATGTTCACCGCCAAGGGCCTGCGCGCGTTTCCGATCGAATTCTTCGAACCGGCCCAACTAGCGGCCGCACGCACCTGGCTCGCCGCAAAGTAGCGCGGCCGCGTTTGCGGCGGCCGCTACATGTCGGCGATGCGCGTCAGCCGGTTGCGGCGATCTTGCACTGACCGAAGACGACGTAGGCGCCCTTCCTGTCCGCAACGGAAACGGTGAGCCTGCCCGTCGTCTTGTTGATGAGCGCACTCCAGGCGAAGAGCAGGTCGGCGCCTTGCAGCACCAGCGACTCCCGATTCGACGTCGAGGTCAGGACCGGCAGCAGTGCAGTGCGAAACGGCGAGCGGATTTCTTTCTTGGCGGCATCGACCAGGAACACCGGGTTCTTGCCGGCTTCAGGCTTCAAGGGCTTGCAGTCGGCCGAGTCGGGAAGGCAATCGTGACCTTCAATCGCAGTGCACTCCAGAGGCTTCGTGCCATCGAATTCCTCGGCGAAGGCGACGGTCGTCAACGACATCGCCAGAATGATCGACACGGGTCGGAATGCGCTCATGAAAGTTCTCCTTGTTTGGCTGAGCTGCGATACGCGAAGGCCATATTACCCACCCTTCGAATTTTGCGCGACTGGATACCCGCCTGCTGCCCCGACTCTCGCCGCCGCGTCGTCGCGGCTTAAAAGTACCACTTGAGATTGACGCCAAGAGCATTGAGGTCGCTCTTCTCCGGCAGGCGATCGTGCTGTCGCGCGAGGTAGATCTCGTAGCGGAAGTGCGGGTTCACCGTGACTTCGGGGCCGAGCTGGTAGAGCGTCCTTGCCCAGCCGTCGTAGCGGGTGTCGTAGAACCATTCGACATTGAAGTAGGGGGCAACCGTGTGCTCCCGCACATTGAACGCGCGGTTGACCTCAACGCGGAAGCGATAGCGAGTCGAGTACTGGTCGCCGATCCAGCGCAAGTCGGCCCGGACGCGTGCCTCCGCCACAACCTCGCCGGGCAGCAGCGCCTTGCCATAGAACGACACGATGCCGCGATTCTCAGCGACCTCTGCACCGGAATCGTCGGTGCTGTGGAATATGCGGTCGTAACCGATTCTCGCCCAGAAGTACCGGTTTCGCTGCCAGTCCTCCCCCTGCAATTTCTTTCTGATCGGCTTCAGGGAGATGTCGAGGTAGGCGGCAAGATCAAGCGATGCATGGTCCGATTCCTTGCCGTCGGCGTAGGCGGCGTCCAGGAAGAGACGTGTACGCGAGTTCAGAGGTATGAATGCGCTGGCCTCGGGCCAAAACTCCGAAGAGTCGGCTGCTCGTGCGGTACGGCCCACGGCGAGCCAGGCGGACGATACGACCACAAGGCACAAGAGCCTTCCGCCGGCACGCGTACTTCCCGTGCGCGCTCCGCCCGATTCGCGCGCCGGATTCGTGGATAGCATCTGCGGGACCCTAGATTGTCCCGCAACGACTTTCAATTGGCGCGGGGACTGGGCAGCGAAGAAGGCGCCTTGATCACCTGAGTCCACCGGCACTGCGCGCACCACGCAGTGCCGGTGAATGACTTGCCGTTAGTCGCGGCTCAGCGCTCTCTGCGCTTCTTTCTCGAGATCGGAGTACGCCGCCTTTTCGACCGTGACACCGACGGCCTGGATCGTTCCGCCATGGAACGTGCCGGGCGTCTTGTACTCTGCGCTGACGGCGTCGCCGCTGTCGTAGCCGACGCAAAGCCCGTCACCGGACAGCGTGAACTTGGCCGGCTGCGTCTTCATCGGGCCTTCGGCAACGACCTTGTCGTTGACGTACAGCTTCATCGTGCCCAGCGATTCCTTGTTCGGGCCGGCGCCGGTTCGCGTGAACTCCATGCCGAGCGTGTACTTGCCGGGCTTCAGCTCCTGCGAAGAGACGAACTTCTGCTCCGGCTTGATGCCGAGGAAGTTGTAGACGTAGTGGAGCTTGTGATCCTTGATGAACAGCGCGTGCCCGCCGAAGCGCGAGCCGTGGGCGAAGATCACGCCGCCGGCATCCGCATCGGTGATCTCGACATTGGCGAGAATCTTGTACGAGCGATTGCGCACGCTGACGGCAACGCCTTCCGGAACCGGAGCCGTGCCCGGGTAATAGACGTAACGGTCACGCGGCGGTTCTGCCGAGGGGCGCTCGATCCCCAGTATTTCGGACGCGGTGCGGTCATCGACCGGCAACGCCAGATTGATCCGGGCTTCCTCGTCCCACGCCTTCTTCAGCGCCGCCAGCTTCTCGGGATACTGCTTGGCGAGGTCGGTGGATTCCGAACGGTCCGCATCGACGTGGTAGAGCTGCCACTGGTCCTGGTCGAAATGGCCCTTGCCGGTGAACGGAGCGTGCACGGTGGCCGCCAGCCAGCCGTCCTCCCACATCCCGCGGGTGCCGAGCATCGAGTAGAACTGGCGCTTCTTCTGCGTCGGCGCATGCGGTGCCGCATCGAACGTGTAGCGCATCGAGATGCCGGAGAGCGGGAACTGCTCGACGCCGCGGTAGACCTTGGGCATCTCGAGGCCGACGATGTCGAGGATCGTCGGCACGATGTCGACCGAATGGTGGTACTGGTCGCGGATCTCGCCACGCGCCTTGATGCCCTTCGGCCAGGAGATGACGAGTGGATCGGCCGTGCCGCCGGAGTACTGCGCGTAGCGCTTGAACATCTGGAACGGCGTCGAGAAGGCAACCGCCCAACCGGTGGGGAAGTGGCTGTAGGTATCCGGTCCGCCGAGCTTGTCCATCATCTTCATGTTCTCGGCCAGATCATCGGGGTAGCCGTTGAAGAACTTGTTCTCGTTGACGGAGCCGTTCGGCGTGCCTTCGCCGGAGGTGCCGTTGTCGGCGGCGTAGAGGACCATCGTGTTCTCGAGCTGCCCGGTCTTCTCCAGGTAGTCGATGACGCGGCCGACCTGCACGTCGGTGTACTCCGAGAACCCGGCAAAGACCTCGGCCATGTGCGAGAACAGCTTCTTCTCGTCCGCGTTGAGCGTGTTCCACGGGCGGACAGCGTCGGCCGGGTTCGCCTGGGACTTCGGCAGCGGGTTGATCGGCGTGAGCTTCGTGCCCTTCGGCAGGACGCCCTTCTCGATCATGCGTGCCAGCACCCAGGTGCGGTAGGCCTCGTAGCCGTCGTCGAACTTGCCCTTGTACTTGGCGATGTACTCCTGCGGGGCGTGGTGCGGAGCGTGATTGGCGCCCGGGTTGTAGAACATGAACCACGGCTTCGAGGGGCTGGTGGCCTTCTGATTGCGGATCATCGTGATCGCCTGGTCGGCCAGGTCCTTGGAAAGGTGGTAGCCCTGCTCCGGTGTGGAGGGCGGCTCGATGAAATGGTTGTCCTCGACGAGGTCCGGATACCACTGATTGGTCTCGCCGCCGATGAATCCGTAGTAGCGCTCGAATCCCTGTCCGAGCGGCCACGTCTTGCGGTCGCCACCCTCGGCGACATCCTGCTCCGGCACGTTGTGGTTCTTGCCCAGCCAGAAGGTGCTGTAGCCGTTGTCCTGGAGGATCTGCGCGACGGTGGCGGCCTGCGGCGGGATACGGCCGGCCCAGCCTGGAAATCCATTGGAGGCTTCCGTGATGGCAGCCATGCCGTTCAAGGTGTGGTTGCGGCCCGTCAGGAGTGTGGACCGTGTCGGCGAACACAGTGCCACCGTGTGCCACTGTGTGTAGGTCAGTCCGTTCTTCGCCAGCTTGTCGAGCGTCGGCATGTTGATCCGGCCGCCGTAGGGCGACCAAGCGGCGAGCCCGGTGTCGTCGTAGAGCACGAACAGGATGTTAGGTGCGCCCGCGGGCGCCTTCTTCGGCGTGAAAGGGCCCCAGTCGGCCTTGGAATCGCGGACGTCGAGCTTGATGGTGCCCTTGAAATCCTTGTAGGGCCCGACCGGTTGGTCTTCCTGGGCCATTGCCGCGGAAGAAAGCGTCGCGCCCAGCGTAAGGCCGAGAACGGTAGACAGAAATGCCGATTTCATGGAGTTACCTAACCCTCACGTCTTAATTGCATGCAGCGGAAGAAAAAAGCCCACCAGTTTACGATTCCAGCGGCGCAGCCTAGTTGACGCGCCCCGCACAAGATATAGGTACCTTTCGCAACCACCGAATTGCGATTCAGGTGGACGACGAGCCGTTACGATTTGTATCAGCTCATTTTGATCGCTCGGACCTCGGCGGTGCGCTTATCGACTGGAATCGTGGGCAACTCAACTTCGGGCGCTCAGTCGGCGGCGCGGCAGGCACGCTTCACTTGCGCACCGAATTTGCGATGGCCGCGATCGGCATCACGCTCGTCACGATTGCGGTCACGTTGGGCGGCTGAATCGCCCGCGAGCTGCCGCGAGAAGTGAAGTTGGCGGAGACAGAGGGACTTGCTCTACGCGCCGTAAGTTCTTAATTGATGTAGACGCTACGGCAGGTACCTTACCAGACCGTAGCCATAATCGTGCGCTTGCGCGTAGCAAGTGATCCCTTCGAAATACACGCCGCGTCGAAGGCAGCCGATTCGTCAAGGAGGACGGCGGCTATCGGCTCTCCTGTATGTAGATTGCGCGCTCATGCGAGAACGCTCTGAACCCAAAGACACCGTGATAGCTGCCCATGCCGCTCTGATTGACACCACCGAATGGCAACTGGCTTTCCAGGTAATGGGAGAAAAATCCGTTGATCGTCACGCCGCCCGATGAAGTCCCGCCGAGCACCTTGTCGATGTTGTTCTGATTGTTGCTGTAGAGGTAGAGCGCCAACGGCTTGCCGCGGCCCGAGATGTGCTGAAGGACCTCATCGATGTTCTTGTAAGTCATGACCGGCACGATCGGCGCGAAGATTTCCTCCTGCATGATCTGCATGTCGGGAGTGACATCGGTGAGCATCGTTGGATGGATCGTGCGGTCGGCTTGTTCCAGCGTGCCGCCAACGGCGATCTTGGCGCCCTTGGCAACGGCGTCATCGAAGAGTTTCTTGATGCGCGCGAAATTCTGATCGTTGACGATCTGGGCGATGCTCTCCTTCTTGATGCTGCCGTCGTCCCGGTAGAGGTTCTGTTTTACCTTCGCTCGAAACTCCTCGATCAAGGCGCTCTTCTGCTACTCCTTGACGAATACATAGTCGGGGCTGATGCAGGCTTGCCCGCCATTGAATTGCTTGGCTGCCGCCAGGTCCCCCGCAACCTTCTTCACATCCGCGCCTTCATCGACGATGACGGGTGATTTCCCGCCGAGCTCCAGTGTTACGGTCGCCAGATTCTTCGCGGCCGCCGCCATGACCAGCTTTCCTACTCGCGTGCTCCCCGTGAAGAAGATGTGACTGAACGGGAGCTCGAGCAACGCGGTTGCCACATCGACACCGCCTTCAAACAAGGCGACTTCTTTTTCATCGAATGCCTGTTTGATGATCTTCGCGGCGACTCTGGCGGTGGCCGGACACAGGTCCGTGAGCTTGACCATGCAGCAATTTCCCGCGGCGATGGCCGCCGCGAGAGGGCCCATGGTCAGTCCGAGCGGAAAATTCCAGGGGCCCAGAATGAGGCATACGCCTCGCGCCTCGTGGACGATTCTCGCCTTGTCGTTCTTGTTCTGGGAGGGAATCACTTCGACAGGCTTCATCCACTCATCGAGATTGTCGATGTTCCTCTGGATATTGCCGATGACGCCCAGGATCTCCGTCACCCTGATTTCCTGTTCAGGCTTCCGGGTGTCCTGCTTCACCGCCGCCACGATCTCATCGGCGTGAGCCTCCACGGCCGATTTCAACTTCCTCAGCTTTTCTTTCCGTTGCTCGGCGGTAGTGGCTTTCACTTGCCATTGATGAGACTGCTGGATCGCGAACACCCGTTCTATCTCTGCAATCACGCCCTGGGATATCTGCTTGGCAGGAGTGGACACAGTATTTCCTCCGTTCAATGAGCGACGATTCCCCGCCGCAGTAGTCTATTACAGGAAATTCACATGTGATCTGAGCCCCTGCTTGCGCGCAACGGCTCCAGGGAAGGCGAGCCCGGAACTGGAGGGTGTTGAACCCATGCTTTTCCTGTGTTCTCGGGTTCAAATCCCCGGCGGGGGGTACCGCGAGAACGCAGCGAAGTGGTTCGCTCGTAACCACTGCAAGATACTGGCGGAGAGAGGGATTCGAAATCGGGCAAGTGACGTTACAGATCAGTAAGTTGCTGATGCACAAAGAGGCCCTTGTCCCCTCCAATCCCCCCAAAGTCCCCGTATTTGCCACCAGATTTGCCATCAGGTTCGATGCTCCAGATCAAGATTGCAGGCTGTTCGCGGTGCCAATCGCATGCAAATCACTTGGCAGAGATCGGCGATGCCGTGAGCGCAGACAGTTCGGTAAGACCGATGGGTGGCTTCGCACGCCACGGAATTCGATACGCGCGATGTGCCAAACCGGCGGCCACGCGGGCAATTTGCGCCTTTTCAAGGTTCATGCGCGCGGCCAACACCGGATCGTGGGTTCCTGAGCCTGACAAACTTCGGTTGATCACCCACGCAAACGGCTCAATCTCGGCACGGCGCAGGTCTTCCTGGAGCGCCGCGGCTTCCGACACGGGAGTGATTTCCGGCAATGTCACCAGCACGATGCGCGTATACGCTGCATCCTGCAGCCGCATCAGCGGCGTCGTAACGTGTTGGCCGGTGGACGCCAGGTCGCGCAACATTTGCCGGTGGTAAGCCCCGGCCGCATCCATGAGAAGGAGTGTGTGCCCGGTGGGCGCGGTGTCGAGCACAACGAAGGCGCTGCGCGCTTCGGACACGATGCGCGAGAAGGCATGGAACACGGCGACTTCCTCCGTGCAAGGCGAGCGCAAATCCTCGAGCAGCAACGCGCGGCCCGCATCGTCCAAACCCGCACCACGGCTCGTCATGATCTTGTCGATGTACCGCCGCGTTTCAGCCTTGGGGTCGATGCGGTCCATCCGTACATTGGGCACGGCATCGGCGAGGGTAGCCATGAGATGCGCCGCGGGATCGGTCGTGGATAGATGCACGCTCTTGCCGCGCGCAGCGAGTGCCACAGCCAGCGCTGCTGCGACGGTCGTCTTTCCTACGCCGCCCTTGCCCATCACCATTACGAGCCCTTGCTCCTCGCGCGCCAGCTCGTCGGCGAGTACGCCCAATGTCGGCAGATCGCTTGCACATACAGTTGCGTTGCCGATCGCCGCCGATTGCGCGGCGTCGGCAGGCTTCAGCAAGGCGCGTAGCGCATCGAGACCCACCATGTCGAAGGCGCGCAGGGGTATCAGGTCACGCGGCAATGTTCGCAATGGGGCGGGCAACGCGGACAGCGCCTGCTCGCCTTGCGCCTGGATGGCGAGAGCAACAGCGTCGTCTGCTGCGAGCGCGCGGAACACCCCATTGATGATGACTCTCTGATTGCTCAATCCGATCTCGACCAGTTCCGCGCTCGTGCGCGCGGCTTCGGCGAGCGACCCCGTGTCAGGTCGGGCAACCAATACGATGTCTGTTTGAGAAGCATCGCCCAGCGCCTGCAGGGCCGTCTTGAAACGCGCCTCCTGCATCTTGAGGCCTGAATGCGGGCCCAGGCACGAGGCGCCTCGGTCATTGTTTTCGAGGAAGCCGGTCCACGCTTTTGGCAGGCTGAGCAATCGCAGTGTGTGGCCCGTGGGAGCGGTGTCGAAGATCACGTGATCGAAGTCGTGCGCGTCACCGGCCAAGAGACCCACGAATTCATCGAACGCCGCGATTTCTGTCGTGCATGCGCCGGAAAGCTGTTCCCGCACGTTCGCCTGCTCGAGGGTCGTGCTCCCCGCGGCCATCTGCCCGATGACACGATCCCGGTAATCCTGAGCCGCCGCTTCCGGATCGATGTTCATTGCCTGCAGGTTCGGCGCCCCTGGAATTCCAATCGGCTGGTTGGTCAACTTCTGACGCAGCATTTCATCCAGATTGGATGCTGGGTCGGTGCTGACCAACAGCACGCGCCGACCCGCGTCGGACAATGCCAGCGCGCATGCGCAGGCGATCGATGTCTTGCCGACGCCGCCCTTGCCGGTGAAGAACATGAACCGGCGCGGAGCGCTCAAGATTTCCAAACGGGGATAGGAATCAGTCATCGCACCTTGCTGGATGCTCATGCGCAGTTGCGGCCTGCTTCGTCGACGGGTTCCAATGCATCGGTGGCGTAGACCGGTGCGAAGCCACCACCGGGCGTGCGGAAGTTGGTGGTCTGTCCCTGGTACAAGCGGGCCGCCTGCCACTGAATATCGCCGTCGTAAACGTAGTTGCGCACGTCGAACTTGAGATTCCCGAATGCAGGGTGCTGCCCGGCATGTGGGGCGCGCGCGCCGGGATCGCCGGCCTTTCGCTCGCCTGGCGCGATGAATTCCTGCGCGATGTAGGTGCCCGCGAGGATTTCCCGCCATACGCGCTGTGCAATTTTGTCGCCCCGATAGGCCGCACGACTGCCGAACCCGGAGGCCGGCTTGAAGAACAATTTGCGGCGTTCGCTCCACAGTCGCTCCGCGTGTGCCGCATCAACGATCTCGGTCCGCGGAATGCTTTCCAGCAGGATGCGGCGCCCTTCCAGCGGGACGCCCAGCTCGACCAGCCAGGCTTCGTTGCTCAACCACGCGAAGTTGCGTTTGTCAGCGAAGAGCGCGTGCGCCTGCGGATGCGGTGTCAGGAGGACGGCGCCTAGCAAGTACGCTTCCCGCAGAACGGCGGTGGCACTCGACTCCAGCGCAAAATCCGTCAATCGGTTGTACACGAGATCGATCGGCTTCCCTTGATGGCACAGCCTGCCCTCTCGCAATGACAGTTCGGCCGGATCAGCAATGATTGCCTCCAGACCGTGACGTTCGAACAGCCGTTTGAACAAAAGGAATTCGGCGTAGAGGTATTGACTGGCCGGCGCCTCATCGACGATCGCGATCGTGCGCAGAGGTTGCAGCCGCCCGGACAGTCGCCACTCGTTCCGAAACATCGCGACGATCCGAACTTCGAGCGCATCGATTGACGCGGACGATGGGAGCAGCGGCTCCATCCCTTCGCAGCACGCACGTTGCGCCCGCGCAAGTATGGCGCTCAGGAGGATTCCACCCGCATTGGTATTGATTTCGATGAGCCCGAGCTTGTGGGGCGTCACGTGGAAGTCATAGCCGAAGAACACGCCCCTGGGGCCACCCGGATCGAAGCGGGCAATCTCGGACGCCGACGGCAGAATTGCTTTGCGATACGCCGGCAACTCGATCACCGATTCGATCGCCCGGACAATTTGTCCCATGGTCTCGCGGCGCTGTCTCGAGACGAAGACCGGCTGAGCGGAAAAGAGGTGCGGACAGCGATGCTTGATGAGATCGACGAGCTCGCGACCGGCCAGCTCTGCTTCGAGCGCATGCTCGAGCGCCTGCGCATCGAGGCTGGTGCATGCGCAGTCGAGGTTGAGCGCGTCGTCCGCACGCGCAATAGTTGAGCCCGCAGATTCTTGCGTCAAAGGGATCGCCATGTGTGCATGGTTGCTGGGTCTGGCTCAAATCTCATCCGCGACCCCGCCTAATGCAGTACGTGTTTCTGCTCATGTGGCAAAAAGCGCCGGTGCCGCGCCACGACCTTCGGCCATCTGGCTGTGCGCGGAGTTGGCCACGCACAGGAACAGAATGCGTTTCATGGGGACGCTTTCGCGGCTTCCGATTCGACAGCGCGCTGGGCACGCCGAACGGCGGCGCCACGCTCGTACCACGGCCGCGTGCGATTGACGATCTTTACCACGGACAACATCACCGGCACCTCGATCAGCACGCCGACGACGGTTGCGAGGGCGGCGCCGGACTTGAAGCCGAAAATGCTGATCGCGGCCGCGACCGCAAGTTCGAAGAAATTGCTGGCGCCGATGAGCGCCGAAGGTGCGGCCACGCAATGCACCTCGCCCGTCGCGCGATTGAGCAGATAGGCCAACCCGGAGTTGAAGTAAACCTGGATGAGAATCGGAATCGCAAGCAGCGCGATGATCAGCGGCTGCGAGACGATCTGTTCGCCCTGAAAACCGAATAGCAGCACGAGCGTCGTGAGTAGCGCCACCAGTGACAGCGGCTGCAAAGTGCCCAGCACTCGCGCCAATCCCGCCGCCCCGCTCGCCGCGAGAACTCGCCTGCGAAGGATTTGCGCAATGACGACGGGCACCACGATATACAGCCCCACCGAGAGCAACAGCGTCGTCCACGGCACTGTGATCGCAGAGAGCCCAAGCAACAAACCCACGATCGGCGCGAACGCGAACACCATGATGACGTCGTTCAATGCGACCTGGCTCAGCGTGAAGTGCGGCTCGCCCTCGCACAGATTGCTCCAGACGAACACCATTGCCGTACAGGGTGCCGCCGCGAGCAGGATCAATCCGGCGATGTAGCTGTCGATCTGCTCCGCTGGCAGATACGGGCGGAATAGATAGCCGACGAAGAGCCACCCGAGCACAGCCATCGAGAAGGGCTTGATGGCCCAGTTGATGAACAGAGTGACACCGATGCCGCGCCAGTGCTCCTTGACGCGACCCAGCGCGCCGAAGTCGATCTTTATCAGCATCGGGATGATCATGAGCCAAATGAGGAGAGCCACCGGCAGATTGACCTGAGCGACTTCCATGGCACCGATGGCGTGGAAGACCCCCGGAAGAAACTGGCCCAGGACGATGCCCACGCCGATGCACAGGGCAACCCAAAGCGTCAAAAACCGTTCAAAGAATGACATGAGGTCCTCGATGAAATCAGGAGCGCACCGGCGCACGAATCGTAGGTGGCCGAAACAGCCGCACGACCTCAGGCAGCTGGAATTCCCGTGGCTGAACGTTCGGCAAGTCGAGCAGCTCGTCAGCCAACGCGGTGACCACTGTCATCGATGATCACTTCGCCATCTTCCTTCGCGAAGTAACCGCGTTGCGCCTGCGGGAGTATTTCGAGCACGACTTCGGAAGGACGGCACAATCGCGTCCCGAGTTCAGTGATCACGAAGGGACGGTTGATGAGGGTTGGATGCATCATCATGGCATCGAAAAGCCGTGCATCCGTCAGTTCCCGGTTGCCGAGCCCCAGCTCATGATATGGCGTCCCTTTTTCGCGCAATGCGGCGCGGACGGAAAGTCCGGCGTCGCGAATCATGCGTTCGAGCTGATCACGAGTTGGCGGCGTGCGCAGGTATTCGATGATTGCCGGTTCGATGCCCGCGCTTCGGATCATGGCGAGTGTATTGCGCGAAGTCTCGCACTGAGGATTGTGATAGATCGTGACGGTGTTCAATGCTGCCTCATGGGTGGAGATTCGATTCAGGCAACTTCATCGGTCGCTGTCGACTTGCCAATCGCGTGCAGGCGCTCCTGGAGCTTCACGCGGTCGAGAGATCGAATCGGGAGGCTGGTGAAGATCTTGATGCGGCTCTCGAGTTCGCGAAACGCATTTCGAAATGCCAGCCACTTTTCCGTATCGGACCCGTCGACCGCGGCCGGATCGGCTACACCCCAGTGGGCGGTCATCGGTTGGCCCGGCCAGATCGGGCACATCTCGCCGGCGGCGTTGTCGCAGACTGTGAACACGAAATCGAGATGCGGTGCGCCAGGCTTCGCGAACTCATCCCAGCTCTTGCTCCGCATGCCGTCGGAGGACATCTTCATATGCCTCATGAGCTCGAGTGCGATGGGGTGGACCGCGCCTTTCGGGCTGCTGCCGGCGCTGAAGCCGACGAACTTGCCACGGCCCCAATGATTGATCAGCGCCTCGGCCAGGATGCTGCGCGCGGAATTCCCGGTGCAGAGAAACAAGACATTGTATAGACGTTCAGTCATAAATCACCCCTGTTCGAGTCAGAGTGTTCGGATCATGAACGCGGAGCTGGCTGCACAGAGTCCGGCGAACTCGCGCGTTGCGCGGATGGCGGGCGGCGCCGATTCACGCGGTGTCCGTTGATAGCCACGCCTGGCAAAGAAAGTTTCGGCGGTCGTCGTCAGCAAGTAGATCGTCCCGACGCCGGCATCACGAGCTGCTTGTTCTGCCCGGGTGACGAGTGCGGAACCTGTGCCCTTTCCGCGCTCACAGGGGGCAACCGCCAGCGATCGCAGCAACGCCACGTCGCCGAAGATTTCGAGTCCGACGAGCCCAGCGAGAGCGTCGGCAGTGCCCAAATAGAAGAAGTGCTCGCAGTGCTGCTCGGTCAGGTCTTCGGTGAGCAATCCCGCTGACGCCAGCAGCGCCTTGGCCGCCGACAATCCTGGGCGAGCCAGAATCAATTGTCGCGCGCTCATTTCAATTGTCTCAGGCCGCATTGCGACGCCCGGATTTCTTTGCCGCATTCGCCGGCTTGCAATCAGTGGCGCAATTCTCCCCACCCACCGCGCAGCATTTGTCGGTGAGATAGCTGACCAGTTCATTCATCACGCCGTAGTCCGCGCTGTAAATCAGTTGCCGACTGACGCGCAATTGTGTGATCAGGCCGGCGCGCTGCAGCGCCTGGAGATGAAACGTCAGCGACGATGGGACCAGCCCCACCTTTTCGCCAATGGCGCCAGCAGGCAGACCCTCGGGACCCCGTTCCACCAGCAGTCGGTAGATCGCAAGCCGGTACTCGTGCGCGAGGGCACCCAGGGCGCTGGTGACGTCGGTGGTTTTCATGGTGTCGCACCATATTACGACTACTATCGAAACGTCAAGCTAGATTCAAACAATCCCGACGGGTTCTTACTCAGTCTCGCGCGGCTTGCCGGGATGGCGATGAATGTCTCCGCCAGAATCAATGCGAAGCCACGAATCGCGCTGGCTTTCCCGGAGACTTCGACTTGATAGAGGAAGGAGTGCCTGGAGACACAGAGGCGGTATTCAAACGAAATACGGTAGCGCGCCGTTCGGATGACACGGTCCAAACGGCGCGACGCGTCGATCAAGAAAGCACTCATTCGGCGGCTCGGGGTCGCGCTCGACGAAGTATCGACAGAATATTCCGCGAAACCCTGCGCTGACTTGCCTTTGCTCGCGTGAGAAAATCACGCTGAGCAATTCTAAGAATTGGCGGAGAGAGAGGGATTCGAACCCTCGATGGGCTTTTGACCCATACGCCCTTAGCAGGGGCGCGCCTTCGACCACTCGGCCATCTCTCCGTGCTTCAAATTGTCGTTGTTTCGTGGTCGCGGCGCACCTCTCGGGGCGCGCGTTGACGGCGCTCGTTCCTCTGCGCCGCCCTGCCGGGCGACGATTCGACGCTCAAGCCGCGTCGATTCGTCGTCCAAGTTCGCCAGGAGGCGAACTTGTCGACCACTCGGCCATCTCTCCGTATCGCGATTTTCCCTGTCTGGCCGCCGCGCGCACGCAATCGGGCCACCCCGCATTGCGGGGCGGCAAATCATACTGAGCGGGATTAGCGAGGTAAAGCCGGCGCGCGCTGCGCGCGAGGTTTACTTGTGTTCGTCGTAACCGTCGTCGGATTCTTGCGTTTGGCCGGCGCCATTGCCATTTCCGTTGCCGTTTCCGAGTCCCTGTTCCTCGCGCTTGATGCGCTCGTAGATTTCCTCGCGATGCACGGCAACTGATTTCGGCGCGTTGACGCCGATGCGAACCTGGTTGCCCTTGACTCCGAGGACCGTGACCGTGACGTCATGACCGATCATCACGGATTCGCCGACACGGCGAGTAAGAATCAGCATTTGATGCTCCGCCCAACATCCGTGGGCTCCAACTCGAGGGCTGAGATGATACCGAATAGCGCGAGCCGCGAGTGATGATCTTCAGTTAGAAATTTCGGTGTGAGAATTACGTGAACGCGAATCGTCGCAGCGCGCGCGCTTTGTGCTCCAAATCCCACTTCAAGAAATCGGTCCGGAGCCTAGGCGGAACTCAATTTTTTGCGGCGGCGAGGCCGAATGTTGCGTGCAGACTCCGCACGCTGCGTTCGAGCGCAGCTTCCTCGATGAGCACGGAAATGCGGATTTCGGAGGTCGTGATCATGCGCACGCGAGTGTTCTCGCGCGCCAGCGTCTCGAAGAGTCGCGTTGCAACACCCGCATGCGAGCGCATGCCGACGCCGACGACGGAGAGCTTCGCCACGCGGTCATTGCCCGTCACCTGTGTGCCTGCGTATGCGCCAGCCGCCGCGCGCACCAGTCGCAGCGCTGCGGCGAAGTCGTCCCGGTGTACCGTGAAACTGAGATCGACCTTGCCGTCGCGCGGCGCGTTGAGCACGATCATGTCGACCTCGATCGCGGCATCCGAAACAGGCTTCAGCATGCCGACCGCGACAGCCGGCGTGTCGGGCAGGCCCGTCACGGTGAGCTCGGCCTCATCCCGATTGAATGCGATCCCGGCGACGACTGGCGCTTCCACGTGCTCTTCCTCTCGGCAGATCAAGGTCCCCGCGCCCGGATTGAATGTCGACAGCACGCGGATCGGCAGATTGTACTTGGCGCCGAACTCGACGGCCCGAAGATGCATGACCCGCGCGCCCTGCCCGGCAAGTTCCAGCATTTCCTCGAACGAAATACGTTCGATCCGGCGCGCGTCCGGCACCATGCGTGGATCCGTCGTGTAGACGCCGTCGACGTCGGTGAGGATCTGGCACTCGTCGGCCTGCAAGGCAACCGCAAGCGCGACGGCCGTTGTGTCGGAGCCGCCCCGCCCGATCGTCGTGATGTCGCCCTGCTCGTTGACGCCCTGGAATCCCGCGACGACCGGCACGCAGCCCGCATCGAGATCGCGCTCGAGTTTCCCGGTGTCGATGCCGAGGATTCGAGCCTTCGTCGGCACGGCGCTTGTCAGCACGCGAACCTGTGAGCCTGTGTAGGAACGGGCGCGGCAGCCGCGCGCATTGAGCGCCATTGCGAGCAGTGCAATCGAGATCTGCTCGCCCGTCGAGAGCAGCACGTCCAGTTCGCGCGGGTCGGGTTCGGGACAAACGCCTTTCGCGAGATCGACGAGGCGATCGGTGTGATCGCCCATCGCCGAAACGACCGCGACCACCTGGGTGCCAAGCGCCCGTTGGGCCGCGATCTTCCCGGCGACGGCCTGAATGAGATCGACGGACCCGACGGACGTGCCGCCGAACTTCTGCACGATAAGGGTCACGGGCTTACTTGGCCGCCAGCTTGTCCCGCACCCAGGGCTCCACCGAGGTGAGCGCCGCGTCGAGCTTCTGCGGCTCCGTGCCGCCCGCCTGCGCAAAATCGGGCCGCCCGCCGCCTTTGCCGCCGACCTGTGCGGCAACCATGCCGACGAGTTCGCCAGCCTTGAGCCGCGAAGTCTGATCCGCCGTAACGCCAGCAACGAGCGCAACCTTGCCGCTTCCGCCATCCACCGCACCGAGCACGATGACCGCGGATTTGAGTTTGTCCTTGAGCTTGTCGACGGCCTCGCGCAAGGCGCCTCCATCGACACCATCGATCCGGCTGACCACGAGCTTGACGCCGCCAAGATCGATCGCCTGTGCGCCGAGATCCCTGCCCTGACCGGACGCGAGCTTGTTCCTGGCGTCCGACAGGTCCTTTTCGAGCTTCCGATTCTGTTCGATGAGCCCGCGGACCTTGGCTTCGATGTCATCGCGCCCGCCGCGCACGAGACCCGCGACGTCGCGGAGCAGCTGATCGGCGGCCGCGACGTAGTCGAGTGCCGCCTGACCCGTGATGGCCTCGATCCGGCGCACGCCCGCGGCGACGCCTGACTCGCTGACGATCTTGAAGAAACCGATGTCGCCTGCGCGCTCGACATGGGTGCCGCCGCAGAGTTCCGTCGAGAATTCGCCGAGCTTCAGCACGCGAACCTGATCGCCGTACTTTTCGCCGAAGAGCGCCATGGCGCCGGCGGCGAGCGCGGCGTCGTACGGCATGACTCGAATTTCCGCTGCCGCGTTCGCACGGATCTCGCCGTTCACGAGATTCTCGATCTGGCGCAGGTCCGCGGACGTCACCGCCTGGAAGTGCGCGAAATCGAAGCGCAGCCGGTCGGGCGCGACCAGCGAACCTTTCTGAGTCACGTGCGTGCCAAGCACCTTGCGCAGGGCAGCGTGCAGGAGATGCGTTGCCGAGTGATTGAGCACGGTCTTGGCCCGGCGCGCGCCGTCGACGCTCGCCGTCAACGTATCGGCCAGCCTGACGGCTCCCTGAACAACTTCACCGATGTGTGCGTGGGCATCCCCGAGTTTCTGTGTGTCGTCGACGCGAAAGCTGACGCTGGGTGCGGTCAGAAGACCCGTGTCGCCGACCTGCCCGCCCGATTCCGCGTAGAACGGCGTGTGGTCAAGCACGACCTGGCCGCGCTCGCCAGCCTTCAACGCGTCGACTGCGGCGCCGTCGCGAACAAGAGCGACGACACGGGCTACGTCCGTCAGCCGGTCGTAGCCACGAAATTCCGTGGCCGCGTCGAGCTTGACGTCGTCGCGCAGGTCGACGCCGAACTTGCTTCCGGCTCGTCCACGCACGCGCTGCGCTTCCATTTCGCGCTCGAAGCCTTCGAGATCCACCGTCACACCGCGCTCCCGCGCAATGTCGGCGGTCAGGTCGGGCGGAAATCCGTAGGTATCGTAGAGACGGAATACTTCGGTGCCCGGGATCGAGCCACCGGTACGTCGTAGCGCGGCCTCCAGCAGCGTCATTCCGGAATCGAGCGTTTGCGCGAAGCGCTGCTCTTCCGCCCGGATAACGGTCTCGATGTACGCCTGTTTCGCCCGCAGCTCCGGATAGGCGTCGCTCATCTGCGCGGCAAGCGGCGCCACCATGCGCCAGAAAAAATCGCCGACCGTACCGAGCTTCCAGCCGTGACGCAGCGCCCGGCGCATGATCCGGCGCAGGACATAGCCGCGCCCTTCATTCGATGGCGTCACGCCATCGAGAATGAGAAAAGACGTCGCGCGAATATGATCCGCCACGACCTGCAATGAGTTGAGGTGGCCCTTGTTGACGGCGAGCGCGCCAGCCGCCCGGATCAGGTTCTGGAACAGGTCAATTTCGTAATTCGAATGCACGCCCTGCATGACGGCGGCGACGCGTTCAAGGCCCATGCCCGTATCGACGGACGGCTTCGGCAGCGGCGTCAGCTTGCCCTCCGCCGAGCGCTCGAACTGCATGAAGACGAGATTCCAGATCTCGATCCAGCGGTCGCCTTCGGCATCCGGCGAGCCCGGCGGGTCGCCCGGAATTTCGGGCCCGTGGTCGTAGAAGATCTCCGTGCATGGACCGCAGGGACCCGTGTCACCCATCTGCCAGAAATTGTCCGAACCGCCACCGGGATTGTCGCCGATTCGCACGATCCGGTCGGACGCGAGACCGATCTCTTTGTGCCAGGTGTTGTACGCCTCGTCGTCGGTCGCATACACCGTGACCATCAGCCGCTTCGGATCGATGCCGAGCCAGTCCTTGCCCGTCACGAACTCCCACGCGAAGCGGATGGCGTCGCGCTTGAAGTAGTCGCCGAAGCTGAAGTTGCCTAGCATCTCGAAGAACGTGTGATGGCGTGCCGTATAGCCGACGTTCTCGAGATCGTTGTGCTTGCCGCCGGCACGCACGCAGCGCTGCGAGCTCGCCGCACGGACGTAGGCGCGCTTATCCTTGCCGAGGAACACGTCCTTGAACTGCACCATGCCGGCGTTAGTGAAAAGGAGTGTCGGATCATTGCCGGGCACGAGCGAACTCGAGGGCACGACCGTGTGCCCCTGCTTGCGGAAGTATTCGAGAAAAAGACTGCGCAGCTCGCTGCTGCCAAGCGGCTTTGCTGCTTTCCGGCTCGTCGTCATGCCTGTTACCGCGCCCTTCGGGAGCGCGACATGATACGCGAGGCGCTGGCGGGAATGTACGGCCCTTCAGCGGGTTACGCGTTGTCAGCAGCCTTCGGCCACGACCTCTCCCTCGAGCGCGGCGCGGATCTGCTCCGCCGAATACCCCCGATATTCAAGAAATCGCGCCTGTTTCGCCCTTGCCTTGAAATCCCTCGGCACAGCGGCACCGAATTTCTTGCGCCTGGCGCGCCGGGCGAGTTCGCGCCAGTCGACGGCAGCCTCGAGGTGGCGGTTGATGACATCGGCGGACAGGGCCAGCTGGCGCAGCTCGGCCCCAATTCGCACGGGACCCTGCCCGCGCGCGGCGTGGTAGGAAACAAAATGCTCGGCGAAGCGTTCGTCGTCGAGGAACCGATTGGCAGCAAGCTCTGCGAGGACGGGAGCGATTGCCACTGCGTCGAACCCGCGCTCCTTGAGCTTGCGCCCGAGTTCGTGGGTCGCGTGATCGCGACGGGCGAGGAGCCCGAGCGCCGCCTCGCGGATAGCGCGCGGATCGACGGCCGCTTCAGGCTCGAGCGCGGCGCGCCGCGCCCGCTTAGCCTGCAGCCTCACCTCGCGCCTCGGCGCCGCGCTTCGGCATCAACAGCTCGCGGAGCTTCCCTTCGATTTCGTTTGCGATTTCCGGATGCTGCTGCAGATAAACCCGCGTGTTGTCCTTGCCCTGGCCGATGCGCTCCCCGTTGTAGCTGTACCAGGAGCCGGACTTCTCGATGATGTTGTGGATCGAACCGAGGTCAATGATCTCGCCTTCGCGCGAGATGCCGGCGCCGTAGAGAATTTCGAACTCCGCTTCGCGGAACGGCGGCGCCACCTTGTTCTTCACCACCTTCACGCGCGTCTGGTTGCCGACGACTTCCTCGCCGTTCTTGAGAGCGCCGATGCGGCGGATGTCGAGCCGGACCGAAGCATAGAACTTGAGGGCGTTGCCGCCCGTCGTCGTCTCGGGGTTTCCGAACATGACGCCGATCTTCATGCGGATCTGGTTGATGAAGATGACGATAGTGTTCGAACGCTTGATGTTGCCGGTGAGCTTTCTGAGGGCCTGCGACATGAGGCGAGCCTGCAGTCCCACATGCATATCGCCCATCTCGCCTTCGATTTCGGCCTTGGGGGTGAGCGCCGCGACCGAGTCGATGACCACGACATCCACCGCGCCGGAGCGCACCAGCATGTCCGTGATTTCGAGCGCCTGTTCACCGGTGTCCGGCTGCGAGACCAGCAGGTCGTCCACGTTGACGCCGAGCTTGCCGGCGTACGCGGGATCGAGCGCATGTTCCGCGTCGACGAACGCTGCTGTGCCGCCCGCTCTTTGAGCGGCCGCGATGACTTGCAGCGTCAACGTCGTCTTGCCCGAGGATTCCGGTCCAAAGATCTCGACGACGCGACCCTTCGGGAGCCCCCCGATGCCGAGCGCGATGTCGAGGCCGAGTGACCCGGTGGAAATGGTTTCGATGTCCCAGGCGGCGGCCGCGGCATCGCCGAGCTTCATCACCGTGCCCTTGCCGAACTGCTTTTCGATCTGGCCGAGAGCCGCGGCGAGCGCCTTCTTGCGATTTTCTTCCATCGAAGATCCCCTCGTTTGACTGGCGCGCATTATTTCATAAAGGGTCGCGGGCGAAACGCGCGAAACAGGATTTTTTCGCACGAAATTCAATTGCGCGAACACTTATACAGTAGTCGCGAAATTCAAGTACTGGATGAAGTAAGCGGCCAGAAGGCCAATGGCGTATAGATCACGCCATCGGCACCCGTCGTCGATTCGACGAGCGCGATGCGATCGATCGGCCAGTCGACCGGACCGATGGCGCCGTCCTGCGGGGGGCGTTCGACATGGCGTGCCAGCGTCAGGTGCGCCTTGAACGGGCGCACGTCCTGTTTGAATCCAAGACGGACCAGCGCTCGCCACAGCTCCGCGACCAGCGCGTGCGCCGGTTCTGGCAGGGCGGACGCAACCAGGCACAGCACTCTCGGCTTCGGCCAGTACTCCAGTCGATCGAGCACAATCCCCAGGGACGCCGCTCTTACTCGACCGAGGCCGGTGCGAACAGCGTCGATTCGGTCATCGCCCACCTGCCCCAGAAACGCGAGTGTGAGGTGGTAGTTCGCGACGGCCACGCGCTTGCCGCCGCTGGCCCATTCGAGCTTCGGGAGCGATGCTCCATGTTCGGCCCGCCAGCGATCGGTCGGCCAGCTTGCGACGAACAGGCGACGATTCATCTGCGCGCCAATTGACGCAACGCAAATGCCACGGACTTACGACGCACGACGTCCCGATTCCCGCGAAAATGCCGGTGAACAACCCGCGTGCGCGCGCTGCCGCCGGCGCGGAGTGCAAATCCGAACCAGACCGTACCCACAGGCTTTCCGGGCACGGCCCCGGCCGGCCCGGCAATACCGGTAACCGCGACCGCACGATGTGCGCGCGTCCGCCCCAAGATGCCGAGCGCCATGGCACGCGCAGTCTGCCCGCTGACGGCGCCGTGGTGACGCAAGGTCAATGCAGGAACGCCGAGTTGCCGGCGCTTCAGGGCGTCGCTGTAGCTGACAACCCCGCCCTCGAACCAGTCGGAGCTCCCGGCAATATCCGTCAGCACTTTGGCGACGAATCCGCCGGTGCAGGATTCAGCAATCGCCAGGCGCTCGCCGGCCGCGAGAAATCGGCGTGCGACACGCCCTGCGAGACGCGCGAGATCAGTATCGGTCGGCAGAGCCATGCCCGGAGAATAGAGGAAGGCGTCGCCTGCGGCGATTCGGCATACTTCGGCCCCGATGGCCGCCGCCGACTCCAGTGTGCACACGCCGATGATGCAGCAGTATCTGCGCGTCAAGGCGGAATACCCCGACACGCTCCTCCTCTATCGGATGGGCGATTTTTTCGAACTCTTCTATGACGATGCGAAGCGCGCCGCGCGCCTCCTCGACATCACGCTGACCGCCCGCGGGCAGTCGGCGGGCGCGCCCATTCCGATGGCGGGCGTCCCGGCGCACAGCGTCGATGGCTACCTCGCGCGACTCGTTCGCAAGGGCGAGTCGGTCGCGATCTGCGAGCAGATCGGCGACCCGGCCAAATCGAAAGGACCGGTCGAGCGGCAGGTGGTCCGCGTCGTCACGCCCGGCACGGTGACCGACGACGCGCTGATGGAGGAGCGGCGCGACACGCTGCTCGCTGCTCTCCATGCGAACGGCGAGCGCTACGGACTCGCCTGGCTCGATCTTGGCGCAGGACGATTCACGGTCATGGAGCTTGCGGGCGATGAGGCGCTCGCGGCCGAACTCGAAAGGCTGCGGCCGGCCGAGATCCTGGTGGCGGACGGACACCCTCACCCCGGCCCGCTCCCGCGAGCGGGAGAGGGTGAAAGAAACATACGGGTGCGGCCGCCGTGGCACTTCGAATTCGAATCGGCGCAGCGTCACCTCACGGAACAGTTCGGCACGCGGGACCTCGAAGGCTTCGGCTGCGCCAACAAGCCACTCGCGATCGCTGCCGCCGGAGCGCTGCTGCAATACGTCCGCGACACGCAGAAATCCGCACTCCCGCACCTCGTCGGCCTCATTACGCAGGAGCGCGACGACGCCGTGCTCATGGATCCCGCGACCCGGCGCAATCTCGAACTCGACGAAAGCCACGCGAGCAATGCGGATGCAACGCTCGCCGGCGTGCTCGACCACACGGCAACCGCCATGGGCGGGCGGGAACTGCGGCGCTGGATGCACCGGCCGTTGCGCGACCGGGCAATCCTGCGCGAACGCTATCACGCCATCGAAACCCTGATGGCCGGGCGCATCGATATTCCACTCAGGGAAGAACTTGCCGCGGTCGGCGACATCGAGCGGATCCTGGCGCGCGTCGCGCTGCGTTCGGCGCGGCCGCGTGACCTTGCGCAGCTGCGGACGGGACTCGCGAGGCTGCCCGTCGTGCAGCAGCACATTGGGACGATGGATTCCCCGCTCGTCGGCAAACTGAGCGCCTGCATCGCGACCCATCCCGACATCGTGACGCTGCTCGAATCGGCGGTCGTGGAGTCGCCACCGCCCGTCATTCGCGAGGGCGGGGTTATCGCGACGGGCTACGATTCCGAACTCGACGAACTGCGCGCCATCAGCTCGGACACGGATCAGTTTCTCATCGACCTCGAGCGGCGCGAGCGCGAGCGCACGGGCTTGTCGAGCCTCAAGCTCGGCTACAACCGCGTGTCCGGCTTTTTCATCGAAATCAACCGCAGCCAGGCGGATAACGTTCCGGCGGACTACGTCCGGCGACAGACCGTCAAGAATTCCGAGCGCTTCCTCACCGCGGAGCTGCGCAGCTTCGAGGACAAAGTGCTTGGCGCGCGGGAGAAGTCGCTCGCCCGTGAAAAGGAGCTCTACGACGCGCTTCTCGGCCTGCTCATCGAGAAGCTCGTGGTGCTGCAGGCGAGCGCGGCCGGCCTTGCCGAACTCGATGTGCTCGCGAACCTGGCCGAGCGCGCCGTCGCCCTCGACCTCACGCGGCCGGAACTCGTCGAGGAACCCTGCTTGCAGATCGAGGCCGGGCGGCATCCGGTGGTCGAGCGCTTCATCGATCAGGCGTTCGTGCCGAACGATCTCGACCTCGACGACGCCCGGCGCATGCTGATCATCACCGGCCCCAACATGGGCGGGAAATCGACCTACATGCGCCAGACGGCGCTCATCGCGATTCTCGCCTCGATGGGCAGCTTCGTTCCGGCACGCCGCGTAATCCTCGGTCCGATCGATCGAATCTTCACGCGCATTGGAGCGTCCGACGATCTTGCGGGCGGCCGGTCGACCTTCATGCTCGAAATGACGGAGACTGCGGCCATCCTGAACAGCGCAAGCGCCCAGAGCCTCGTGCTCATGGACGAGGTCGGCCGCGGCACGAGCACCTTCGACGGCATGTCGCTCGCCTGGGCGGCGGCCGCACACATTGCAACACATATCCGCGCGTTCACGCTCTTCGCGACGCACTACTTCGAACTGACGACGCTCGCCGAGGAAATTCCGGGCGTCGCCAACGTGCATCTCGATGCAACGGAGCACGGCGATCGCCTGGTGTTCCTGCACGCCGTCCGGCCCGGGCCCGCCAATCAGAGCTACGGGCTGCAGGTCGCGGCGCTTGCGGGCGTCCCGAAGAACGTCGTGCGGGCCGCGCGCAAGTATCTGGCGGAGCTCGAGCGCGAACGTGCCCATCTAAAGGGGAGCACACCGCAAGCGGAATTCCCGTTCACCGGAGCCGCGCGTGACCCCGTAGCCGAAGAACTCGTGAGCGAGCTTGCGGCCCTCAATCCCGACGAACTGTCGCCGAAGCAGGCCCTGGAAGCGCTCTATCGGCTCAAGAAGAAGTTGGCCCCGCCCGCATCTCGTTAGCGAGCTGATGCCAGTCGACGCGCCGGGTCACCCAGAGTACTGCGGCAAGGATCACGAACAGCAGCAGCGCGCCGAGCAGCAGCGCGTACTCCTCCGACAGCACCAGGAGATAGAGCGCGCCATACACCGCCGCAATGCCGGCAGTGGCGATGCTCCCAGCGAGCCTTGCACGCATGGCGCCGATCAGATAGCCGCCGAGCACCGCGACCTGCCCGACTGCCGCGAGCGCATAGGCGAGCGCAAAGCTCATGTGTTCGCTGAGCGCGATGAGGAACAGGTAAAACGTGGCGAGCGCAAGGCCGATGAGCAGGTACTGCATGGCGTGCAGGCGGCGCCTCGCGATCTGCTCCCAAAGGAAGAGCGAGAGGAAAGTGATCGCGATGAAAAGGATCGCGTAGTGAATGGCGCGATAGTTGCGCTGATAGACATCGACCGGATCATAGAGCGCCACGCCGAACGCCGACGCCGCGACGCGATCACCGGCGACGTCGCCATCGCTCCAACGCTGCGGATAGTCCCGGTTGACCTCGAGAATCTGCCATGCGGCGTCGAATCCCTTCGCATCGAGCTTGTAATGCGCGGGCAGGAAAGCGCCAGAGAAGCTCGGATGGGGCCAGCTCGAGCGCAGGCGCACCGCCGTGCTGTGGCCGAAGGGCATGATCGCGAAATTCCGCGTGCCGGCGATGATGCCGCGAAATACGAAGCTCGACCCGCTGATCGTTTCGGCGCTGAGATCGACGGGCGCGGCGATGCCTTCGAATGCGCCGACGGCGAGTGGACTCATCGCCAGGGCGGCCCCGCTCCAGCTTGCTTCCGAGATTTCACGGATGCCGCGCAGGTCGGTGATCGGCATCAGCACCTTGATTTCCGCCCAGATGATCTTGCTGTCCGGCCCCGCGCCGAGCGCGGCCTGAAGCGCCTGGCTCTTGAATCGCGCGGTCATGGCGAGGTCCGCGGTATACGCGTTCACGCGGTAAATACCCGAATGACGCTCGACCGGTGTGAGGTCCGCGACCACATCGAGCGTCTCGGGCAGCAGGTAGCGCAATTCGCGGTGGACCACTTCGCGGCGCGAATCCGTGGAATCAACGGTGCGCGTATCGACCGGGATCACGAGCATCGGGCCGCCGATGTCCTGCGCCATTCCCCAGCCGGCCGCGACCCTTTGCTCGGCGGTGTCGCGCATCGCGCCGCGCTCGGCGACGAGCGATTCGACGCGGCCGAGCGGCAGCAGCAGCCCGACGACGATGAGACCGATGACGAGCGTCTTGGCAAAGAGCGGATTGATCGCCCTGGCGATGGACATGCGTCTTCCTCCCTATTGGCTCCCAATGACGGAGTGAAGACTGGCGGACGAGTCAGGCGCAGCCGTGACGCAATTGTGGCGCTTTATGACGTCCGGTCGAACGAGCCACGGCTAAGGAATTGGCCGACCTGGTGAGCGACGTCCTGCGAGAACATCATGCCCGTGTGACTGACCGGCAGCACGAGGTGATCCTTCGCGCCGGCGAGGCGCGTCTCCCCTACTGCCACGGATCCGTCGTTCTCTTCTTCGATGCGCCCGATGACGCGACCGAGGCCGAAACGGGAATTGCCGGCGATACAGCCGATTTCGCGCTCGCCGGAGGCGCTCCGGTCCTGTTCGCGTGCGAGTTCCTCGACACCCGCGGTGCCGAGCATCGCGCGCCCGAGCGTGGTTGCCGCCAGCCGCTCCGCAGCCCGGCTGCGAACGACGGGTGCCCCGAGCAAAACCGCGCGCCCGGGAGGTAGCGTGTGCGATTCGGCGAGCAGGCGCATGACGATAAGTCCGCCGAGACTGTGGCCGACGAGATGCAGCCGTTCGACGCCAAGGGCACCGATGAAACCGGCGAGCCGCTCGACGATCTGTGTCGGCGTCGACGCCTGCGCCGAATAGTGAAACGCTTCGCACACGAAGCCGTACTCCGCACGCACCCGCTGGCGCAGCAGCAACGTATTGAGGTTCATCATCCACAGTCCGTGGACGAAGACGACGGTGTCGTTTTTCAAGCGGGGGGCGGTACTCGCACGCGAATGTGGATCTCTCGCAGCTGCGCCTCGCTGACTTCGGTCGGCGCGTCCGTGAGCGGATCCGCCGCGGTCTGCGTCTTCGGAAATGCGATGACGTCGCGGATGCTGTCGGCGCCCGCCATCAGCATCGAGAGACGATCAAGGCCGAATGCGATCCCGCCGTGCGGTGGACAGCCGTACTTGAGCGCATCCAGCAGGAATCCGAACTTGATGCGCGCCTCCTCCGGCTGGATGCCAAGGAGGTCGAAGACGGCCGACTGCATTTCCTCGCGGTGAATACGCACCGACCCGCCGCCGATCTCCGAACCGTTCAGCACGCAGTCGTATGCATTTGCGAGCGACGCACCGGGCTCGCGCGCAAGCTCGATGGGCTCGGGGTCCCGCGGGGAGGTAAAGGGATGATGCATCGCGAGCCAGCGCTTCTCGTCCGCGTCCCACTCGAACATCGGGAAGTCGACCACCCAGAGCGGACGCCAGCCGGCTTCCACGAGCTTGAGGTCGTGGCCGAGTTTCACCCGCAACGCGCCGAGTGCATCGTTGACTACCCGCGCCTTGTCGGCGCCGAAGAAGATGAGATCGCCGCCTTGCGCGCGCGTTCGCTCGAGAATGCCGGCCACAGCCGCATCGCTCAGGAACTTGAGGATCGGTGACTGCAGGCCGTCGCGGCCCTTCGCCGCGTCGTTGACCTTGACGTACGCGAGCCCTCTTGCGCCGTAGCGTGCGACGAATGCCGTGTAGTCATCGATTTCCCTGCGGGAGAGCGCGCCGCCCCCCGGAACCCGGAGCGCAGCGACGCGGCCGTTCGCATCCGCTGCGGGCGCAGCGAACACCTTGAACTCACACTCGCGCACGAGATCCGCCACGTCGACGAGTTCCAGCGGGATTCGAAGATCTGGTTTGTCCGAGGCGAAGCGGCGCATCGCTTCCGCGTACGTCAGGCGCGGAAAGGGCTTCGGGAGCTCCGCGCCGAGTGTCGCCGTGAAGAGATGGCGCACGAGTCCCTCCATCAGCTGCAGGATTTCCTCCTGGGTGAGGAAGGAGGTCTCGATGTCGAGCTGCGTGAATTCGGGCTGGCGGTCCGCGCGCAGGTCCTCGTCGCGAAAGCAGCGCACGATCTGATAGTAGCGGTCGAAGCCCGACATCATGAGGAGCTGCTTGAAGATCTGCGGCGATTGCGGCAGCGCGAAGAACTTCCCCGGATGCGTGCGGCTCGGCACGAGATAGTCGCGCGCGCCTTCGGGCGTCGCTTTCGTCAGCATTGGTGTCTCGATATCCACAAAACCGTTGCCGTCGAGATATTCGCGCATCGCGCGCGTCAGCTTGTGACGCAGCCGCAGGCGCTGCTGCATGACGTCGCGCCTCAAGTCGATGTAGCGGTACTTGAGCCGGACTTCCTCGTTCACATCCTCATCGAGCTGGAACGGCAGCGGGTCCGAACGGTTCAGTACCTCGAGCTCGCGCGCGACGAGCTCTACTGCTCCCGAGGCGAGATTCACGTTCGCCGTGTTGCCGGGACGCGCACGCACCGACCCGCGCACGCGCACGACGTATTCGTTGCGCAGGCGCTCGGCGGCCGCGAATACCTCCTTCGCATCCGGATCGAACACGACCTGCAGGAGGCCTTCGCGATCACGCAGGTCGACGAAGATGACGCCGCCATGGTCGCGGCGGCGATGGACCCAGCCGGCCACCTCGACATCACGGTCGATGAGCGTTGAGTTGACCTGGCCGCAGTAATGAGAGCGCATGAAAGCCACACAAATCCCGAAGGGCCGCGAATGTTAAGAGTTGGACCCCGGCCTAGCAAGGCTGTCGCCCGACACTTGGGCCGGTGCGCGGGGCGGCGCGTGCGGCGGCCACGGCGGAGTGACGACCCCGAGGGTCACTATCATCTTCATCGCCTGATCGACCGTCATGTCGAGATGGATGAGCTTCGCGCGGGGCACCATCAGAACAAAGCCCGTGGTCGGCAGGGGTGCGGTCGGAACATACACCCCGACGACATCGACGCCCGTCCGGCCACGCACCTCGGGTACGTCCTGGGCCGACAGGAAGCCGATGGTATGCGTGCCGGGCGACGGAAATTCCACCAGCACGACCTGTTTGAAGGCCTTGCCCTTCTTTGAAAATATCGTTTCCGCGAAGGTCTTGGCGCCGGAATACACCGAGCGCACGACGGGAATCCGCTGCAGCCATCCTTCCCAGACCTCGACGAGCTGCCTGCCGAGAAGATTCGTAACAAGCAGGCCCGTGACAATGAGCACCGTGACGGTCAGCACGAGACTCACCGCGGCGGCTACGCCTGGAATGCTGAGCCACATGTGCTGCGTCTGGACATGATTCGTCAGGAAGGTGCGCAGCAACCCCTCCATCAACCCCATGACGAAACGCACGATTAGGAGCGTCACACCAATGGGCACCCACACCAGCATGCCGGCGACGAGGTACCGCCTGATCGCGCGCATCCAGGACGATCGAATGGGCGTCGTGTCGACGTCGTTCATTTCGACTTGCGCGCCGTGCGTTTCGGCGCCCGCGCGTGCGGCTTCGACGCCTTGCGGCTCGACGCGGTTGGCACTGCCGGTTTCGGGGTGCTCTCGGCCTTCGATTCGGTCCGGGTCTCTGATTTGGAGTCGTCCTTCTTCGTGTCGACTTTCGTCTCGTCCTTCTTGTCCTCTTTCTTCTCTTCCTTCTTCTCCTCCTTCTTCTCGTCCTTCTTTTCGTCCTTGTCGGGTGCGTCGGCGAGATTGCGCTTGCCCTCCTTGTCCGACTTGAAGTCGGTTTCGTACCAGCCCGAGCCCTTAAGGCGAAAGACGGGCGAGGACATGAGCTTCTTCAGGGCAGGCTTGCCGCACTCCGGGCACTTGCGCAGCGGCGGGTCAGAGATTTTCTGCATGGCTTCGAGCTGGTGACCGCACTTTGCACATTCGTACTCGTAAAACGGCATGAAGGATCCGCCTCGCCTGAAAAGAATTCCGTCGGTCCGGATTTTACAGGGGAATCAGGCGCGCTTCGCGGCTTCGGAGGAAAACACGAGCTCTCCGCCCTTGACAGAAATGCGCACGCGCCGGCCCGGACCAAACTCGCCCTTCAGGATCTTCTGGGCAAGCGGATTTTCGATGCGCTGCTGGATGGTGCGCTTCAGCGGCCGCGCGCCATACACCGGATCATAGCCGGCCTCGCCCAGGTGATCGCGAGCCGCGTCGTCGAGCACGAGCTCGATCTCGCGCTCCGCGAGGCGCTTGCGGAGGTACCCGAGTTGGATGTCGACGATGACCCGGATCTGATCCGCGCCGAGCGGATGAAAGACGACGATGTCGTCCAGCCGGTTGATGAACTCGGGGCGGAAATTCTGCTGCACGACCTCGAGCACCGCGGCTTTCATCTTCGCGTAGTTCGCCTCGCCGGCGAGTTCCTGGATGAGGCCGGAGCCGAGGTTCGAAGTGAGAATGATCACCGTGTTGCGGAAATCGACCGTACGGCCGTGCCCGTCCGTGAGCCGGCCGTCGTCCAGGACCTGCAGCAGTACATTGAAGACATCCGGGTGCGCTTTTTCGACTTCATCGAGCAGGATCACCGAATAGGGGCGGCGCCGGACCGCTTCGGTGAGATAGCCGCCTTCCTCATAGCCGACGTAGCCGGGTGGCGCGCCGATAAGACGCGCTACCGAATGCTTCTCCATGAATTCCGACATGTCGATGCGCACGAGCGCATCTTCCGTGTCGAAGAGAAATTCCGCGAGCGCCTTGCAGAGTTCGGTCTTGCCGACACCGGTCGGCCCAAGGAAGAGGAAAGAGCCGGTCGGGCGCTTGGGGTCTGACAGTCCGGCACGCGACCGGCGGATGGCGTTCGCGACGATGTGCACGGCTTCGTCCTGGCCGACCACCCGTTTCTCGAGCATCGCTTCCATGCGCAGGAGTTTCTCGCGCTCGCCCTCGAGCATCTTCGAGACCGGAATCCCGGTCCACTTCGAGACGATCTCCGCGATTTCCTCGTCGGTCACCTTGTTCCGCACGAGCTGCGGCGCGCGCTTTTCTGCCTCGAGGGCCTGCGCGAGCTTGCGCTCGAGCTCGGGAATCGTTCCGTACTGCAGCTCCGCCATACGCTGCAGGTTGCTCGCACGACGCGCCGCTTCCATCTCGACCCGGGCGCGCTCGAGATCCTTGTTGACCTGCGCGGCGCCCTGTAGCACCGCTTTTTCGGCCTTCCAGACCTCTTCGAGATCGGCGTATTCCTTTTCGCGCGCCTTGATGTCGACATCGAGCGCCGACAGCCGCTTCTTCGAAGCCTCGTCGCTTTCCTTCTTGAGCGCCTCGCGCTCGATCTTGAGCTGGATCAGGCGCCGCTCGAGTCGGTCGAGCGCTTCGGGCTTCGAATCGATTTCCATGCGGATGCGCGCCGCCGCCTCGTCGATCAGGTCGATTGCCTTGTCGGGCAGCTGCCGGTCTGCGATATAGCGATGCGAGAGCGTCGCCGCCGCGACGATCGCGGGATCCGTGATCTCGACGTCGTGGTGCGTTTCATAGCGTTGCTTCAAGCCGCGCAGGATCGCGATGGTGTCTTCCACGGTCGGTTCGTTGACGAGTACCTTCTGAAAGCGCCGTTCAAGCGCGGCATCCTTCTCGAGGTACTTGCGGTACTCATCGAGCGTGGTCGCGCCGACGCAGTGCAGTTCACCGCGCGCGAGCGCGGGCTTCAGCATGTTGCCGGCGTCCATCGCGCCTTCGGCCTTGCCGGCGCCGACCATCGTGTGCAGTTCGTCGATGAAGAGGATGACCTGCCCTTCCTGCTTCGCAAGATCCGAGAGCACAGCCTTCAGCCGCTCTTCGAATTCGCCGCGGAACTTCGCGCCCGCGATGAGTGCGCCCATGTCGAGAGCGAGAATGCGCTTGTTCTTCAGGCCTTCTGGCACCTCGCCGTTGACGATTCGCTGCGCCAGTCCCTCAACAATAGCCGTCTTGCCTACTCCCGGCTCGCCGATAAGGACGGGATTGTTCTTCGTACGCCGCTGCAGCACCTGGATCGTGCGGCGAATTTCATCGTCGCGGCCGATGACCGGATCGAGCTTGCTTTGTTCGGCGCGCTCGGTGAGGTCGATCGTGTATTTCTCGAGCGCCTGGCGGCCCTCTTCTGCATTCGCATCGTCGACCTTCTCGCCGCCGCGGACCTCGTCGATCGCTTTTTCGACCGCGCCGCGGACGGCCCCTGCGTCCTTCAGGATGCGCGCAAGCTCACCCTTGTCCTCGAACGCGGCGAGCGCGAAGAGTTCGCTGGCGATGTATTGGTCGCCCCGCTTCTGGGCAAGTTTGTCCGTGACGTTGAGGAGGCGGTTGAGGTCGGTCGAGATGTGTACGTCGCCGGACGCGCCCTCGACCTTCGGGAGCCGGTCGAGCAGCCCGCCGAGATCCGAGCGGAGCTTGTTGACGTTGGCGGCCGCCTTGGACAGGAGGGGCCGCACAGTCCCGCCCTGCTGGTCTATCAGGGCCTGCAGCAGGTGCGCCGGCTCGATGAACTGATGGTCACGGCCGAGGGCCAGCGATTGCGCATCCGCAAGCGCTTCCTGGAATTTGCTGGTCAGCTTATCCATCCGCATGGGCCACTCTCCTCGGGGTTCGCGCCGGGATCTAGGGCCGCATCGAGCCGATTCAATGGCTTGGCGATGCTTTTCGGCGCCCGATCTGCCGGCCAGTCGCTGTTCCCGTCAATCAGCAAGATAGAAGATGAGTGCGACTCCAATACCTATCAGAAGCACCTGCCTCACGCCGGCTGCGACATTGACCTGCCGGTGCAGGCCCGGGATGAGATCGGCAACGGCGACGTAGAGCAATGAGGCGGCAGCCAGTGCGATTGCGTACGGCAGCGCCGATAGCGCGTGGCTCAGCGCGAAATATGCGGCGACACCACCGAGGACGGACGTGAGGCCGGACAGCAGGTTGAACGCGAGCGCGCGTGAGCGCGACATCCCACCGTGCAGAAGAACCGCGAAGGCGCCCACCTCGTGCGGAATCTCGTGCGCGATGACCGCAACGCTCGTGGCAACGCCGACTTCCGTGCCGCTCATGAATGCCGCCGCGATCGCCACGCCATCCAGCGCGTTGTGTATGCCGTCGCCGATCAGGATCAGGCTTGCCGCGACGCGATCGTTCCTGGCCGGCCCGTGTGCGTGCGTGTGTATATGCTCATGCGTGTGCCCGTGCGCACCGTCCTCGTCGTGCGAGTGCCGCCACAGGACCCACTTCTCGAGTATGAAGAAAAGCAGGATCCCGATCGCGAGAGCGAGTCCGACCCGGTTCGCGTGCTCTGTGCCCGCCATGTGAATCGCCTGCGGCAGGAGCGAAAGCAGCGCTGCGCCAAGCAAGGCGCCGGTGGCGAAGCTGACGAAGTGCGGCAGCGCGGCCGTTCGCGCGCGTTCCGGTGACAAGAGAAAGAGTGCGGCGAAGAGCACGCTCAGCACGCCGCCCGCGGCAGCCGCAATGATGATCCAGGCGAGGGTCGACATCCTTAAGACTGCCGCTTGATTCTTATTAGTAGCTCTTGGGCGCCGATCCTAGCATGCGCCCTTCAGCGATCGAGCCACACGAGAGTCGCCATGCGCCCGCTGCGCCCGTCCCGCCGATGCGAGAAGAATCGCTTGGAGTCGAGATACGTACACCAGCCGCCGCCGTAAATCCGGTCGACGCCGATTGCCGCCAGCCGCTGGCGCGCCAGCAGGTAGATATCAGCCTGCCAGCGCCCGCGGGCGTTCGGTGCAAAGGCAGCTGCCGCAGCATCATCGTGCGCGACAAACGCATCCCGCACTTCCGAGCCCACTTCGAAGGCTTCCACTCCGATCGCAGGGCCAAACCAGGCGATCAGCGATTCGGCCGGGCGATCCATGGCTTGCACAGTCGCTTCGAGAACACCGGCCGCGAGGCCGCGCCATCCCGCGTGCGCCGCTGCTACGCGCGAAGCCTTGGAGTCGGCAAAAAGCACGGGCAGGCAATCGGCCGTCTGGATGACGCAAACGGTCGCCGATTGCGCAGTGACGACCGCATCAGCGCGCCGCGAGACGTCGCTGTCCGCGTCGATCACTTCAATGCCGTGAACCTGCTCAAGCCAGAGGGGCTCGGCCGGAAGATCGAGCACCCGCCGCAGACGTGAACGATTCTCCGCGACGGCCTCCGGGGCGTCGCCAACATGTGCGCCGAGATTGAGCGCCTCGAAGGGCCCCTGGCTGACACCGCCGAGGCGAAGCGACTGGGCCGCCCGTACGCGGGCGTGCACAGGCCAGTCCGGGTACAGAATCATCTCAACAGCGGCGGTCACTGCGCCTCCAGCGCGTCGACGCGCAATGCTTTCACGAGGGCCGTCATGTCCGCGGGCATTGGCGCCGTCCAGACGAGCGACTCGCCTGTGATTGGATGTTCGAGTGCCAACCGCTCGGCATGCAATGCCTGACGCTTGAATGCGCCGAGCGATTTTACAAGCGCCGGCGTCGCAGCGCGCGGGACGCGCAGCCGGCCGCCATAAACGGGATCGCCGACAATCGGCGCCTTGATGTGCGCGAGGTGGACTCGGATCTGGTGAGTGCGGCCCGTTTCGAGCGCCACACGCAGGAGCGAGTGGCCGCGAAAGCGTTCGATGACCCGATAGTGCGTGCGCGCGTCGCGCCCATCGCTGCGCACGGCCATGCGTGTGCGATCGCCGCGATGACGCGCGATCGGTGCGTCAACGCTGCCGCCGCTGCGTACGACGCCGACGCAGATCGCGACGTATTCACGCTGGACCGCGCGCGCGGCGAGCAAGCGCACGAGCGCGGTATGTGCTTCGATCGTTCGGGCGATGACCAGCAGGCCGCTCGTGTCCTTATCGAGGCGATGCACGATGCCCGCACGCGGCACCTCCCCAAGCCCGGGGTCGACCGCAAGCAATGCATTGAGCAGCGTGCGGTCCGGATTACCGGCGCCCGGGTGCACAACAAGACCCGCCGGCTTGTTGACCACGAACAGCGCGTCGTCCGTGTGCACGATGGCGAGCTTCATTGGCTGGGCTTCGGTTGCGGCAGCTGCAACAAGCGGAATAGCGACCGAAATGCGCTCGCCACCAAAGAGGCGATCCCGCGGGCGGCAGATACGGCCATCGACTCGGGCGAAGCCCTGGTCGATCCAGCTGCGGATCCGTGTCCGCGAATGCTGCGGCAAGAGCTTGGCAAGCCCGGCATCGAGCCGCGATCCCGCGAGGGCGGCCGGCACCTCGACCACGGTAGTGTCGTTCTTCTCGGTCATGCGGCTTCGGTGGAACTCGGGTCCCGCGGCCTGTCAAAGGCTGGCGGACCCTTTGGGCTATAATTCACGACACTATAAACCCAGGATAACAAGACCTGTGATCACCCGAATGCCCGCCCGGTGGCTCGCCACCACGGCGCTTTGCGCCGCGCTTGCCGCCATGGCCGGCTGCCATCGCGGCATGTCGAAAGACGAAGCGCAGCTGTCCAACCCCGAGCAGATCTACGCGCGGGCGCACAAAGAACTCAAGGACTCGAACTACGAGCTCGCCATCAAGCTGTACGAAGCGCTCGAAGCACGCTATCCCTTCAGTGAATCCGCCAGACAGGCGCGGCTCGATCTCATGTACGCGTACTACCGGAGCAACGAACAGGAGTCCGCCGTCGACGCAGCCGACCAATTCATCCGGGAAAATCCGACGCATCCGCGTTGCGACTACGCTTATTACATCAAGGGGCTCGTCTACTTCGAAGCGGTGCCCAATTTCATGGAGCGCTTCTTTCGCGTCGATCTGACCAAACGCCCGCCGGCCGAAGGTCTGAAGTCCTTTTCCGCGTTCCAGACCCTGCTGCAGCAATACCCACACAGCATCTATGCGCATGACGCCGAGCGCCGCATGGTGTTTCTGCGCAACCGGCTCGCGAACTATGAAATCGAAGTCGCCCGCTATTACATGAAGCGCAAGGCCTATGTCGCGGCGCTCAATCGCGCGCAGTACACAATCGAGCACTACGATGGCTCGCCCGCCGTGCCGGAGGCGCTCAAGATGATGATCGACGCCTATCGCAAGATGGATCTTCCGGATCTTGCCGAGAAGACGCAGGCCGTCTATCAGGCAAACTACCCGGAAGGCGAATCTGGCGCACCCAAGGAAAAGAAGAGCTGGTGGCATTTCTGGGGCTGACCTTCAGATCCACGCGATTGCCGATGCATCGAAATCCTGTCGAGCGGCTGAGCGCGGGCATGACATTGCTCGCGGCCATCCTCGCGCTCACGGCGTGCACGTCGGTCGGGAAGCTCACCAGCTCGTCACCACCAGAAGTCGATCTCAGCGGCACCTGGAAGTTGAATCGCGCCGCGAGCGACGACCCGGCGAAACTCTTCGAACAGTTGCGCGAGCGGCAGAGACGCGCGCCACCACCCGATGTGCAGAACAGTGATGAATCCGAGGCCGGCGCGCCCGCAGAGCCCGGCACGCATCGCCGGACATCCGAAGCGGCGGAGCACGGCGGCCGTTCAGCCGAGCGGCACCAGGACAGCGGCATGGTGTCGGACGTCGAGCGAGAATTCGGGGCCGGCCGCGGCATCCTCAGGATCCGGCAGAGCGCGACGGAGATTGCCATCGACAATGGCACGCGCGTGCGAAAATTCAGTCCCGGCGGCAGGAGCGTCGTGTCGGTGCCGGGGGGCGTTGCCGATCAGCAAACCGGTTGGGACGGGCACGAATTCGTCATTGATACGGGCGGACGCAACCGCCCGGAAATCATCGAGCGCTACAGCCTGACCGCCGATCGTAGTCAGCTCATCATCGTCGTGAAAATCAACGGCCACGGCGAATTGCCGAACCTGGAATTCAGGCGCGTGTACGACACCGCACCGGGCTCCGTCGACGAGCCGGGGCCTACCGCCTAGAAGGAAACCGGTTTCATTTGTAGCCGCTCGTGATGGGGTAACGCCAGTCGCGACCGAAGGCCCGCCGACTCACGCGCACACCGGGTGGCGCCTGCCGGCGCTTGTACTCATTGCGCTTGACCATTTCGAGGACGCGGCCGACTGTCGATCGATCGAAGCCGCGCGCCGCGATGCCATCGACCGACAGATCCTCCTCGATGAATGCCTCGAGGATCGGGTCAAGAATCTCGTATGGCGGCAGTGAGTCGCTGTCCTTCTGATCTGGGCGCAGCTCCGCCGACGGCGGCCGAGTCAGGACGCGGTCGGGAATCACGGCGCCGCGAGCGTTGCGATAGCGCGCGAGGCGGTAAACGAGGAGCTTGTTGCAATCCTTGATAGGCGCGAAACCACCATTCATATCGCCGTAGAGTGTCGCGTAGCCGACCGCCATCTCGCTCTTGTTGCCGGTTGTGAGCAACATCCGCCCGGTCTTGTTCGAGATCGCCATCAGCAGCACGCCGCGGCACCGGGCCTGGATATTCTCCTCGGTTGTGTCGGGCTTGCGGCCCTCGAATTCCTGGCGGAGCGCAGCGAGCGTCGCTTCGAACATACCCTCGATCGAGATCACACTGTATTTCACACCGAGCCTGCGCGCTTGACCCTCGGCGTCCTCGAGGCTTATGGCCGATGTGTAACGCGACGGCATCATGACCGCCTGCACACGGTCGGCGCCGAGTGCATCGACGGCGATCGCAAGCGTCAACGCGGAGTCAACGCCGCCGGAGAGTCCGATCACGACGCCCGGGAAGTGATGCTTCTCGACGTAGTCGCGCACGCCAAGCACGAGCGCGCCATACACGCTCGGCTCTTGCGCGAGCCACGGTACGATTTCACCCGCAACGGGCTCGACGCGACCGGCAGCACGAATGACTTCCATGAGCTCGAGGCCCGGCTGGAACGCGCGTGCGCGCCTGACGACATCGCCAAATGAACTCATCGCAAACGCGCCGCCGTCGAATACGAGTTCGTCCTGCGCCCCCAGCACGTTGACATAGAGCATCGGCAGCGCGACGTCACGCACACGATCGAGCGCCACCTGCTCGCGCCGTGCCTGGTAGTTGACCTCGTAGGGCGAGCCGTTGATGACAACGAGGAGCTCCGCGCCGGCCGCCTTTGCCCTGCGCGCCGGCTCGGGCTCCCAGATGTCCTCGCAGATCAGGAGCCCGAGGCGCATGCCCCGGAATTCCACGACGGTTGCGACTGGCGATGCGGTGAAATAGCGCTTCTCGTCGAACACCTTGTAGTTCGGCAGGCATTCCTTGCGGTGCTTCGCCGCTATGCGCCCGCCGTCGATGAACGCCGCCGAATTGTAGATTGCGCGTCCGTCGTATTCCGGAAAGCCGACGATCGCAGCGATACCCGCGAGTTCGCGGACCACGCGGCCAAGGGCCTCGGTGATCTTGCGCCGCATGCTCGCGTGAAACAGCAGGTCTTCCGGCGGATAGCCCGAGAGCGTCAGCTCGGGGAACACGACGAGATCCGCCTTCAGACGGTCGCGCGCGTCGGCCGCCGCGGCCAGGACGCGCTCCGCATTGCCCTCAACGTCACCGACGAAGAAGTCGAGTTGGGCGAGTGCAATGCGCAGCGGTTTTGACACGATTGCCGCGACCCCGGTGAACGGGGTCCCCTAAGAAATCATTTCTTGCGGCGGGCGGACTTGGTCGCCGCTCGAGGCTTGCTCCGCCTGCGCGGCGCCAGTGCCTGCGCGATAGCGGAACCAAGGTCCGCGGGTGAATGCACCGTGCGCACCTTCGCGGCTTCCAGGGCCTTGAACTTGTCGGCCGCGGTGCCTTTGCCACCCGCGACAATGGCGCCCGCGTGGCCCATGCGCTTGCCGGGCGGCGCTGTGACACCCGCGATGTAAGCAACCACGGGCTTCGACACGTTTTTTCGGATGAACTCGGCCGCAGCCTCTTCATCGCTCCCACCGATCTCGCCGACCATGATGATGCCGTCTGTGCGCGGGTCGTCCTCGAAGAGCGCGATCACATCGATGAAATTCATGCCACGCACCGGATCGCCGCCGATGCCGACGCAGGTGCTTTGGCCGAGTCCGATGAGCGTTGTCTGGAACACGGCCTCGTAGGTGAGGGTGCCCGAGCGCGAAACAATGCCGACGCGTCCCGGCCGGTGGATGAAGCCCGGCATGATGCCGATCTTGCAGCCGCCCGGCGTGATGATACCCGGGCAATTCGGGCCGATGAGCCGGCTCCCGCTCGTTGCGAGCGCCGCTTTCACCTTCACCATGTCGTTGACCGGGATGCCCTCGGTGATGCAGACGATGAGGCGGATGCCGGCATCGGCCGCCTCGAGAATGGCGTCCGCCGCGAACGGTGCCGGCACATAGATCATGCTCACTTCGGCGCCGGTCGCCCGCACCGCGGCGCTCGCCGTGTCGAACACCGGCAGGCCGAGATGCTTCTGGCCGCCGCGGCCCGGCGTGACGCCGCCAACGAGCCTCGTCCCGTATTTCAGGCATTGCTCGGAATGAAACGTGCCCTGCTTGCCCGTAAAGCCCTGGCAGATCACTTTCGTCTTCTTGTCGACGAGGATGCTCATCGGCTGGACTTGCGCGCGGCCGCGACTGATTTTTTCGCCGCATCCGTGAGATCTGCCGCCGCCGTGATCGCAAGTCCGCTGTCTGCGAGGAGCTTGCGCGCCTCGCCCGCGTTCGTGCCTTCCAGTCGCACGACAACCGGGAGGCTTACGCCCACTTCCTTCACTGCGGTGATGATGCCCTCGGCGATGAGGTCGCAGCGGACGATGCCGCCGAAAATGTTCACGAGAATCGCCCGCACGTTGCGGTTCGAGAGAATCAGTTTGAACGCCGCCGTCACGCGGTCCGCGGTCGCACCACCGCCGACGTCGAGAAAGTTCGCGGGGGCGCCGCCGTGCAGCTTGATGAGATCCATGGTCGCCATCGCAAGACCCGCGCCGTTCACCATGCAGGCGATGTCACCGTCGAGCGATACGTAGTTGAGGTCGTGCTCGCTCGCGATGCGCTCCATAGGATCTTCCTGGCCCGGATCGCGCAGGCGCTCGGCCTCCTTCTGCCGGAAGAGCGCGTTCGCGTCGACGTTGATCTTCGCATCGAGCGCGACCAGTTTGCCGTCCTTGGTGACGATCAGCGGATTCACTTCGATGAGGCTCGCATCGAGCTCGAGATAGAGGCGATAGAGCTTTTCGGCAAGCGAGGAGAACTCCGCGATCTGCTCGCCCTCGAAGCCGAGCCCGAATGCCAGCAGCCGGCACTGGTACGGCTGCAATCCCGCCGCGGGATGGATATTCACCGTGACAATCTTCTCCGGCGAATGCCGGGCGACTTCCTCGATGTCCATGCCGCCTGCGGCGGATGCGATGAAGGCGATGCGGCTTTTCTCGCGATTGAGCACGAGGCTGAGATAGATCTCGCGCGCGATCGCCGAACCCTGTTCGACGTAGACTTTCGCGACCGGCAGACCTTCCGGTCCCGTCTGATGTGTCACGAGTTGCCGGCCGAGCATTTCCCCGGCCGCGGCTCGCACGGCTGCAATGTCGCGCGCGAGCTTGATGCCTCCACCCTTGCCTCGGCCTCCGGCATGCACCTGGGCTTTGACGACCCAGACAGCGCCACCAAGGCTTTGAGCGGCAGCGGCAGCCTCATCGGCTGTCGTTGCGACCCGACCCAGAGGAACCGGAATGCCGTAGCGGGCGAAAAGCTCTTTTGATTGGTATTCGTGCAGATTCATGTGCGGCGTTCGTTATTCTGAAGGAAAGGCTGGGAGCGCGCAAAACCTCCGGGCGCGGCAAGCATGTTAGAGTTGCGCGCCGCCGGCACGGACCGGCCGAAAATCGGACCGACTCGCAGCGCATCGCGACCGAAGCGTTCATGGAACATTCCGGCAGGCCAACCAATTCATCGCTCAGCTGGCGCGTCCTGGGCCTTTTCAATTTGTTCGGCCTCATTTCACCGCTGGTCGCGGCAGCGGCATTCTGGCTAAGCGGCACGACGCGCCTGCTCGACGCGGCGTATCCCTACCCGATCCTCTTTCTCGTCACCGTCGCGACCTATTTCGCACTTGCGAGCCTCGGGATCGTCGGACTCAAGAAGCGCTGGCCGCCCATCGACGTGCAGATCGTCGTACATCTCGTTTTCAACATCGTCGCCATCACGACGCTGGTGCTCGCAAGCGGCGGCATGGCGGGTGGCCTTGGCATCCTCATCATCATTCCCGTGGCGGCGGGTAGTCTCTTCTTCGAGGGGCGTCGCGCGTATTTCATCGCCGCAGTCTGCTCCATCGCGATCATCGGTCAGGAACTTCTCGGCGTCCGGCTGGGCACCAGCGATTCGACCTACCTGACCGGGGCTGGTGTGATCGGGGTCATCGTGTTTGCGTTCGCGTCGGCCGGTAGCCTCCTCGGCAGGCGTTTGCGCGAGAGCGAAGCTCTTGTGCTGCAGCGGGACGTTGACCTCGCGAACCTCGCGGAGCTAAGCCAGTACATCATTCAGCGCATGCGTGAAAGCATCGTGGTCGTCGATTCGAGCGACCGGATCCGTCTCATCAATGAATCTGCCGCCCAGATCCTGGGTCCCGCAACCGCTTTGCCGGGCGCGCTGCTTGGCGAAGTTTCGCCCAAACTTCTCTATTTCCTCAGCACCTGGCGGCGCGATCCGCAGGAACTGCAGGCGACTCCGCCCTCGTTCATCGCGGCCGACGGCTCACGCGTCGTGCAGCCACACTTCGCGGCACTTGGCAGTCAACCGCCGGCGCCCATCCTGATATTTCTTGAAGACACGAGCCTCCTCGCGGAGAAGATCCAGCAATCGAAACTCGCGGCACTCGGCCGCCTGAGCGCGAGCATCGCGCATGAAATTCGCAATCCCGTGGCAGCGATGAGTCACGCGGGGCAGCTCCTTGGGGAATCACCGGTACTCGGCGCCGAAGAGCACCGGCTGACGGACATCATCCGCACCAACTCCGAGCGAGTGAACACCATCATCAACAACGTGCTCAAGTTGTCGCGCCGGGATGCGACGCATCCGGAGCGCCTCGCGCTTGGCGACTGGATGCACGCGTTCGTCGAAGAGTTCGTCGAGACCACCCAGATCCCGGAAGAGCGCCTGACGCTCATCGACCCCGAGCTCGATGTCGAAGTGAGTGCCGACCCGTCGCACCTGCATCAGGTGATGTGGAACCTGTGCGACAACGCATTGAAGTACGCGACGGTGGATGGCATTGCGGCCACGGTCGAACTTCGCTGGGGTCGTGCTTCGTTGAGCTCGCGTCCGTTCCTCGAGGTTTGCGATCGGGGACCGGGCATCAGCACGGAGGATGCCGAACGCATCTTCGAGCCGTTCTTTACGGGGCACAAGGGCGGCACCGGCCTCGGGCTCTTTCTTGCGCGAGAGCTTTGCCAGTGCAACGGGGCCGTGCTGATCTACGAGCCGCGTCAGGGCGGTGGTAGTATTTTCCGCGTCGTCTTCGCCGATCCGCAGCGCTGGACAGGATAAGAGACTTTCGATGCCCCGCCCCACCGTCCTGGTTGTCGACGACGAGCCCGATCTCTGCGAACTGCTTTCGATCACCCTCGGCCGCATGAATCTCGAATCGCGCGCGGCTCACGACATGGCGAGCGCCCGCGACCTGTTGCGCGATGAGAAGTTCGACCTCTGCCTCACCGACATGAATCTGCCGGACGGCAACGGCCTCAATCTCGTCGAATGGATCCAGAACAACCGGCCGGACCTGCCGGTCGCTGTCATCACGGCGCACGGCAACGTCGAGTCGGCCGTCAAGGCTTTGAAGCTCGGCGCCTTCGACTTCGTATCGAAGCCGCTCGACCTCGCAGACCTGCGCAAGATTGTCGCGAGCGCCATCAAGCTCGGCGGCACTGCAGCCGGCGAAACGACGACAACGTTCGGCCCGCGCCTGCTGGGGGCGTCGCCCGCAATCCAGCAGCTGCGCGAAATGATCGGCAAAGTCGCGCGCAGCCAGGCACCTGTACACATCTTCGGTGAATCCGGAACCGGCAAGGAACTGGTGGCGCAGATGATTCACGAATCGAGCGCGCGCCGCGAGGGGCCCTTCATCCCGGTGAATTGCGGCGCCATCCCGTCGGAGCTGATGGAAAGCGAGCTGTTCGGTCACAAGCGCGGCAGCTTTACCGGCGCCATCGCAGACAAGAAGGGCCTCGTGCAGACCGCGGAGACCGGGAGCTTGTTTCTCGATGAGGTGGCGGATCTCCCGCTGCACATGCAGGTGAAGCTGCTGCGTCTGATACAGGAAAAAACTGTGCGGCCGATCGGTGAGTCGCGCGAGGCACCTGTGGATGTCCGCATCCTGTCGGCGACGCACCGCAAGCTTGCGGATCTTGTCGCCGAGGGCAAATTCCGCGAGGACCTGTTCTATCGCGTGAACGTCATCGAACTGAGGGTGCCCGCTTTGCGGGAGCGCGTCGAGGACATCCCGGTCCTTGCGAACGCAATCCTCAACCGGCTGGCGCGACGCATGAAGATCGAGGTGCCAGCCCTGCATGCCGATGCGATCCGGGCCCTGGAGGCCTATCAATTTCCGGGCAATGTCCGTGAGCTTGAAAACATCCTGGAGCGGGCGATCACGCTGTCAGCGGGCGGCGTCATCGGCGTGAATGACATCCAGCTTCGCGCGACCTCGTCCGTCGCCGCGCCGGGCACGCCGCCGGGGATCGGTCCGCTCGGCGAGCAGCTCGAGGACATCGAACGGGAAGCCATCGTCAAAGCGCTCGAACAGACGCGTTACAACAAGACCGCGGCGGCAAAGCTCCTCGGCATGAGCTTTCGCGCGCTCAGGTACCGCGTGAAGAAGTTGGGACTTGAATAAGTCTGCTGTCCTCATCTGGCAACGCACACTGACAAGTCGTGTCAGTTTGTGACATCAACTGACTGCTGCGTCCGCGAAGACACACACGAATAAGTCAAGCCAGAACTGTTAATCGAGCGTATTAGGCTTTTGTTTCAAGCGGTTAGGCGCGACTGGGTCGTGGTGGCACACGCCTTGCATTTTCCCTCCGCACTGGCGCTCGGCGCCGTCTGTGTTTATCGCTGTCTTTTCTCACAGGAGCTCCCATGAAGATGATCCAAAAGGGTTTCACCCTTATCGAATTGATGATCGTCGTCGCGATCATCGGCATTCTCGCCGCAATCGCGATCCCGGCCTATCAGGACTACACGATTCGTGCGCAGGTCACTGAAGGTCTCAATCTCGCCGGTTCGCTGAAGGCGGAAGTGGCCGAGTACTATGCGCAGAACGGCGCGTGGCCGACCGCGATCGTGGGCCTCGCGGGTACCCTTGGTCACCAGGCTGGCGAAATCCCGTCAGGCAAGTACGTGAGCCAGGTGCAGATGTTGAACCCGGGCACACTTCAGATCACGTATTCGAACGCTGCCGGCTATCAGGCCAACGCGAATATCAACGGTCTGACGCTCTCGCTCCGTCCGGTGTTGAGCGGTGCAGTCGGTGGCAACAACGACGTTGTTTGGATATGCGGCAACAATGGTGGCCCGACCAACGTGTCACGATCCACTCGTGCCCTCAGCTGCTGGCGTGACGACGGTTCTGAACAAGTACATGCCCGCCAACTGCCGACCGTAAGTCGACAGATCAGGCATTTGACCCTGGAGGCCCCTCACCCGAGGGGCCTCTTCTTTTGTGTGAGTCGAATCACGCGGGGCCATTGGCTGATATGCGACGATCACCGCGATTTGACAATTGATCCAAGGGGCAACTTGGGTAGACTAGGGCCCGATTCGGACGCATGCTGGTCGTCGCCCACGATCACATAAGGCTATGAACGACAACGCAATCATGGCGGTCGGTAACGCCGCCAAAGCATCGCTTGGCGGCCTGCCGCAGAGGCTTGTCCAGGATGGTCTCCTGGACGAGGCCACGATGCTCGACGCGTTGAATCAGGCGAAGGAAAAGAAACTCAGCTTCGTCACCCACCTGGTCAACGCGGGACTCGCCAACGCTCGTGAGATTGCCATTGCGGCATCCGGCGAGTTCGGCGTACCGCTGCTCGACCTGGACGCCGTCAATCTGGATCTCGATACGGTCAAGATTGTCGCCGACAAGCTCCTGCTGAAGCACCGGGTGCTGCCGCTCGCGCGGCGTGGCAAGCGGCTGTTCCTCGCCGTCTCGGACCCGACGAACCTTCACGCTATTGACGAGGTCAAGTTTCAGACCGGCATGGGTGTTGAGGCGGTTGTCGTCGAGGACGACAAGCTGCAAATCGCCGTCACCAAGGCGATCGAGCAGGTTGACGTCTCGATGCCGGCGATGGGCGACGATGACTTCGACCTCGAAAATCTCGAAGTCACCGGCGGCGACGAGGAACTCGATACCGATGCGGCGACGCGCGACGACGTCGAAGACGCCCCGATCGTTCGCTTCGTGAACAAGGTGCTGCTCGACGCCATCAAGAAAGGCGCGAGCGACGTGCACTTCGAACCCTACGAGAAGACCTTCCGCATCCGCACACGCCTTGATGGTGTGCTGAAGGAAGTCGCGATGCCTCCCGTGCAGCTCGCGACGAAGATCGCGGCGCGCCTGAAGGTCATGTCGCGCCTCGACATAGCCGAGCGGCGCGTGCCGCAGGACGGGCGCATCAAGATGCGCCTTTCGAAAAATCGTGCCATCGACTTTCGCGTGTCGAGCTGCCCGACGCTCTTCGGCGAAAAGATTGTGCTGCGTATTCTGGATCCTTCGAGCGCGATGATTGGCATCGATGCACTCGGCTACGAGGCGCCGCAGAAAGCCCTCTACCTGAAGTACCTGGCGAAACCCCAAGGCATGATCCTCGTCACCGGCCCAACGGGCAGCGGCAAGACCGTGTCGCTGTACACGGGCCTGCACATACTCAACACCGAAGACACGAACATCTCGACGGCCGAAGATCCGTCGGAAATCAATCTGCCCGGCGTGAATCAGGTCAACGTGAATCCGAAGGTCGGTCTCACTTTCGCATCCGCCCTGCGCGCTTTCCTCCGCCAGGACCCGGACGTAATCATGGTCGGCGAAATCCGCGACCTCGAAACGGCGGAAATCGCGATCAAGGCCGCGCAGACGGGTCACCTCGTACTCTCGACACTGCACACGAATGACGCGCCCCAGACGCTGACGCGCATGGTCGACATGGGCGTCAAGCCCTACGCGATCGCAACCTCAGTGAGCCTGATCATCGCGCAGCGGCTCGCGCGCCGGCTCTGCAACAACTGCAAGACGAAGCTCGAAATTCCACACGACGCGCTGATCCGGGAAGGATTCACGGAAGAGGATCTCAAGAAGGAAGTCACGATCTTCAAAGCGGTTGGCTGCTCGAACTGCGTCGACGGCTATAAGGGACGGGTCGGCATCTACCAGGTCATGCCGGTCACCGAAGCCATCGGCAGGATCATCATGGAAGGCGGCGGCGCGATGCACATCGCCGATCAGGCGACCAAGGAAGGCGTCCTGGACCTCAGGCGATCGGGTCTCAACAAAGTCAAAGACGGCATGACGAGTCTCGACGAAATCAACCGGGTAACGGTCGACTGACGTCGATTCTTTCAAGGGGCAGGCGAACGCAAGGGGCTCGCAACAGGAAACATCGCATATGGCGCAGACAGCAGTCGCACTGAAGAAGGACATTCCCTTTGCCTGGGAGGGCAAGGACAAGAAGGGAAACAGGGTCAAGGGCAAGCAGCTCGCGACCAGCGAGACGGCGTTGCGTGCCGACTTGCGACGCCAGGGCGTCGTGCCGACGCGCGTCAAGAAACAATCGCAGTCATTCAAGTCCGGTGGCAAGGTCAATCCTGGCGACATCGCCATCTTCAGCCGCCAGCTCGCAACCATGCTGGGCGCGGGCATCCCGCTCGTGCAGGCCTTCGAGATCGTCGGCAACGGCCATGAAAAGCCGGCCATGCAGAAGCTGATCCTCGACATCAAGGCCGACATCGAGGGCGGTACCTCACTTCACGAGGCGATCGCCAAACATCCGCTGTACTTCGACGACCTGTTCGTGAACCTCGTGGAGGCCGGCGAACAGGCGGGTGCACTCGAGAGCCTCCTGGACAAGATCGCGACCTACAAGGAAAAGACCGAGGCGCTGAAAAAGAAGGTCAAGAAGGCCCTCTTCTATCCTGCCGCCGTGCTCGTCGTTGCCATCATCGTGACAATCATCCTGCTCATCTTTGTGATCCCGCAGTTCGAGAGCCTCTTCAAGGGCTTCGGCGCGGATCTGCCGGCGTTCACGCAGTTCGTTATCGACATCTCGCGCTTCGTGCAGGACAACGGCATCTACATCGCTGTCGTCGTCGGCGCGGGCATCTATGCGTTCGCCTATTTCCACAAGCGCTCCAAGAAGATGCGCGAGTGGATCGACCGTATGACGCTGAAGCTGCCTATCATCGGTCCCATCATGGTGAAAGCGGCGATCGCGAGATTTGCCCGTACGCTCTCGACCATGTTCGCCGCGGGCGTCCCGCTCGTCGAGGCATTGGAATCGGTTGCCGGCGCGACCGGCAACATCGTCTACGAGCGCGCCGTGCTCAGGATGCGCGACGAGGTGTCGACCGGCCAGCGTCTGCAACGCTCGATGGAAACGACGGGCCTCTTTCCGAACATGGTTGTGCAGATGATTGCGGTCGGCGAAGAGTCGGGCTCGCTCGACGCGATGTCAGCCAAGGTCGCGGATTTCTACGAGGCGGAAGTCGACAACGCGGTCGATGCGATGTCGAGCCTGCTCGAGCCGCTCATCATGGCGATCCTCGGCGTGCTCGTCGGCGGCCTCGTGATCGCGATGTACCTGCCGATTTTCAAGCTCGGAGCGGTCGTTTGACGAACTGCGCTCTGCGCTCGCGCCGAATCCCGACACTGGAGCAAGACGCCGCGGCCGAGGCCGCGGCGTTTTTGCTTTAAGGACAGGGCGAACCCGGCGATGGAAGCCGCTCAGCTCCTGAACGAATCGCCTGCCCTCTTCAGTGCCATCGTCTTCGTGCTGGCGCTCGCGATCGGCAGCTTTCTGAACGTCGTCATCTATCGCCTGCCCATCATGATGGATCGCGACTGGCGCCAGCAGTGCGCCGAGCTCGACGGCACAGAAAGTCCCGCGCTACCGCCATTCAACCTGTTCACCCCACGAAGCCGCTGCCCATCGTGCAGCAAGCAGATCTGGGCAATCCACAACATCCCCGTCTTCAGCTATCTCGTGCTGCGAGGCAAATGTGCCGGCTGCGGCGCGAAGATTTCGGCCCGCTATCCCATCATCGAACTCCTCACTGCGTGCCTTTCGGCTGCGGTCGCCTGGCGCTTCGGATTCGGCTGGACGGCGCTCTGCGGCCTCACCGTCACCTGGTTCCTGATCGCGATGAGCGCGATCGACATCGATACACAGCTGCTGCCGGACAGCCTGACGCTCCCGCTCTGCTGGCTAGGCCTTGTCGCCAGCACGGCTGTAGGCCGGCAGGACGCCAATTTCTCTCTGCCGGTCGATCCTGTCGCTGCAATTACCGGTGCCGCCGCCGGCTACCTCAGCCTCTGGGGCGTGTACTGGCTCTTCAAGCTCCTGACCCGAAAGGAGGGTATGGGTTACGGTGATTTCAAATTGCTGGGTGCCCTCGGCGCCTGGATGGGCTGGCAAATGCTGCTGCCAATTGTCCTGATGTCCGCGGCGACCGGGGCAATCGTCGGGATAGCGCTTATTGTCTTTCGTGGACGCGACCGGCAGCTGCCGATTCCATTCGGGCCATACCTCGCGGCTGCCGGCTGGATTGCGCTAATGTGGGGCCCCGATATCACCCGCACCTACCTGAGGATGGCAGGCGTCGGCCATGCCTGAGCAACCCCGCGACATGGGAGGCCCTGCTCGACCGCACTTTCGTGTCGGGCTCACCGGCGGGATTGCCAGTGGCAAGAGCGCGGCCGCGAATGTCTTTCGCTCGCTGGGGGTTCCCGTCATCGATACCGACGAGATCGCGCGCGAAGTCGTGGCGCCGAATACATACGGCCTCGCTGCGGTCGTCGCGACCTTTGGCCCGACGGTGCTCGGCCCGGACGGCGGGCTCGATCGCAAACGGCTGCGCGCCATCGTGTTTCACAATGCCGCCGAGCGCCGGCGCCTCGAAGATATCCTCCATCCTCGAATTCGCGTGCGCATGAACGAGCTTTCCGCGGCAAGCGGCGGACCCTATCAGGTCCTCGTGATACCGCTCCTCGTGGAAGCGGGGCTTAAGGCAAGCGTCGATCGTGTGCTCCTCGTTGACTGTCCGCCTGCGGTTCAGATCGAACGTCTCATGCAGCGCGACGCTTCGACGGAGGAGGACGCCCGCTCGATGCTCGCGGCACAAGCGAGCCGCAATGAACGCCTCGCCCAGGCGGATGACGTCATCGCGAACGACTCGGACGTCGCCGCGCTCGCGAGCAAGGTCCGCGAGCTTGACACCCGCTATCGCAAACTCGCTGCCGACCGCTCGGCGGCGTCCGACAAGCGCAACTGAGCGTCAACGGGGCATTGCTCCCGAGCAAGCGGGTGGCTCAGAATATCGCGATGAGTCAGACCATCGCGCCCGAGTCCAGAACCCACGCCAATCCTCGAACCGCCGACAGCTGGGTCGTGTACGAGCAGCCGCTCACCGAACGCATGCGGACGTTCCTCAGGCTCGATTTCCTCTATTCGCAGGCGCTCTACCACAACGAAACGCCGACCGTGTGGAGCAGCCGCGCGGCGGTCGCGAGCCTCCTTGAAATTCTTGCAATAAGCGCCCGTGGCGATGTCCGGACCGAGGTTCTGAAGGAGCTCGAGCGGCAGATTCATGGACTCAACGTGTATCAATCGAATCCGAGCGTCGACTCGGGGCGCTTGCGGGCCGTGCTCTCGAATCTGATGCGGCTGCGTAACGACTTGACGACCATTGGCGGAACTTACATGCAGCCGCTCAGGGACTCCGAATTTCTAAATGCAGTGAAACATCGAAGTGCCATCCCGGGCGGCACCTGCGAATTCGACCTGCCCGATTACTTCCACTGGTTGAACCGGTCCGGCGATGCGCGCATCCAGGACTTCAACGACTGGCTGAGTCTCGCCCGTCCACTCTGCGACAGCATAGCGGAGCTCTTGTGGGTGATCCGCGCGAATGCCAAGCAGAAGCGCGAAGTCGGCCAGGGCGGCGTGTACCAGATCACCTTCGAGCGCGAGAATCCCTGCCAGCTGCTGCGGATCGCGCTGCCGGAGGGCTCGCCGCTCTACCCCGAGATCAGCGGCAGCCACTATCGGTGCAGCGTGCGCTTTCTCGCCTGGCGCGACGCCTTCAATCGCCCGGCGCAGACGCAGGAAGACGTATCGTTTCTCCTCACCTGCTGCTACTGAGCCGGCGCGCGATGCGTGCGAAGTGTCCGACCTGCGAACGCCTGATGGACTGGGATGCGACGAACCCGTTCCGTCCGTTCTGCAGCGAACGATGCAAGCTCATCGATCTCGGCGCCTGGCTTGCCGAGGAACATCGCGTTGCCGGCGAGGCGGTGCCCGCGGACGACGAGGACGAGAACGCCCCTTCGCCCGGGGACAGACTTTAGTCTGTCCCCCCTACAATCGTCATGTGGAGCTCCTTCGCGAGAAACGCCCACTGGTCGGTGTAGTCCTCGACCCACATCCACACCGGGCGACCATCACGGTGGCCGGCGCGCGTCTCCACGCTGACGAGAATCGGATTCGCACAACCCTGGGCGTGCTGCAGCTCGGCGCCGAACTTGTAGCTATGCCACGGAACCACGCGATCGTCCTGTTCCGCACTCGTTATGAGCGTTGGCGGGTAACAGGTCCCGGCATGAATATTGTGATACGGCGAATATGCCCGTAACGCCCGATACTCCTCTTCATTCTCACTGAGACCGAAGTCGGCGCCCCAATTGCGCGCATTCGCGCTTGCCGTGTGATAGCGCAGCATGTCCATGACGCCGACCTTGGGCAGCGCCGCGGCGAACAGGTCCGGTCGCTGGTTGAGCACCGCGCCGACGAGAAGCCCACCGTTGCTGCGGCCATGGATCGCAAGGCGTTTCGGGTTCGTAAAGTGGTTCGCGATGAGCCACTCCGCGGCAGCGATGAAGTCGTCGAATACATTCTGCTTCTTGAGCTTCGTGCCCGCGACATGCCACGCCTCACCGTACTCCGAGCCGCCGCGCAGATTCGCCAGCGCGTACACACCACCGATCTCGAGCCAGCCCGCCATGTGCGGCCGGTACCGCGGCGATTCGGCGTTGTTGAAGCCGCCGTAGCCGTAGAGCAGGACCGGGTTCTCGCCATTGAGCTTGAGGTCGCGCCGATGTGTGATGAACATCGGCACTTTGGTGCCGTCCTTGCTCGAATAGAAAATCTGCTCGGTGACGTAGCGTGCGGCGTCGAGTCCGCTCGATGGCTTGCGGAAGAGTTCGAGGCGATTGCCCTTAGGTTCGAGCCTGTAGATCGACTCCGGAGTGAAAATATCGGAGTACTGGAAGAAGGCCTCGTTCCGGTCCCCGCGCCCATTGAGATCCTCGACCGTGCCGATTCCAGGCAACTTTACGTCACCTTTGGCGGAACCATCGGCTCCGTAAAGGCGTACGACGGAATGCGCGTCCTTCAGATACGACACGATCACCGTGCCACCTGCGAACTGTGCGCTGTCGATCGCTTCCTTCGCCTCGGGCACAACAATGCGCCAGCTGGCAGGATCCGGCCGATCGAGATCGACCGCTGCAACCCGTCCAAGTGGCGCGCCGGCAGTCGTCCATACGTAGAAAACATGTCCTTCGTTGCCGATTACCTGATAGGCACCGTCCCAACGGTCGAAGAGTTTCACCACGGAAGCGCCGGGCGTTTCGAGATCGAGATAGTAGATCGCGTTCTCGATCTGCTCGTCGTAGATGAACATGATCAGGTACCGGCCATCGTCGGTGACCGCAGGAAAGGGATTGCGGGTCGTCTTCTCCGCGACCGTATAGATGTGTTTGTCCGTGTTCTGGACCGTGCCGAGGTGGTGGTAGTACACGCTTGCCTGCGCATTGCCGTCACCCGAACCGTCCGCAAGCGCCGGGTAGTTCAGGTAGTAGAAGCCTGCACCCGCCTTGTCCCAGGCGACGGTCGAGAACTTCGTGTGACGCACGATATCCGGCAGTTCCTCATTGGAATCCACCCTGCGCACCCGCCAGATGCGCCAATCGGATCCGCTTTCCGAAACCGAGTACGCCAGCAGTCTTCCCGTTGGATGACGGCGAGATTTCCGAGACAGCGGTCGTGCGGTCGGAGGTCAGCTTGTTTGGATCGATGAGCGCGCGCGGCGTCCCGCTCAGCCCCTCGGTAACGTAGAGCACGCTCTGATCCTGCGTGCCGTCGTTGCTCAGGTAGAAATACCGGTCGCCGGCGTGTTGCGGCACATTGAAATGAGCGTAGTGCCAGAGCGCATCCAGGCGCTTCTTGATGATTTCCCGTGCCGGTATCGCATCGAGATACTGGCGCGAGATCCTGTTCTCTGCGGTCACCCACTCGTGCACTTCAGGCGACTCCGTGGCCTCCATCCAGCGATACGGATCTGCGACGGTCTCGCCGAAATACGATGTCGACATGGTCGGAGCGGCGCGCTGCCGGATAGACGAGCCTCGGTCTGCGTAGCAGGCACCTGCGGTTCGGCCCGCTGCTTCGCCGCCGGCGTCGTGCAGGACGCGAGCAACAGGGCGAAGCCGGTGACTGACAACAGGTGCAGCGCGCCCGATAGCGAGAAACTCCGCTTGAAGATCGGCATGGGGAAGCTCCGTCAGAGTCGTCGAGTTTCTTTATTGTGCGGTCTTCAGGGCGGCAATGATCGGCAGGTCGGCCGGCAGAATGCCCGCTTCGGCGAGTTCGGCTATCGGGCACCACCGGATCGCCTGACCCTCCCGCCCCTCGGGCTCTCCCAGGCACTGGCGGACGAAGAACGTCTGCAGGATGACGCGCCGATCCGGGTACGCGTGATCGACTGTCATGAACCGCTCGAGGCCAGCGATCTCGACGCCGAGTTCCTCCTTGAGCTCGCGCACGAGCGCATCCTCCGCGGATTCTCCGTCGTGGAGTTTCCCGCCGGGGAACTCCCAGCCGCCAGCCAGGTGCTTCCCGGCCGGTCGCTGCGCTATGAGCACCCGCCCTGCGCCGTCACGGAGGATTCCCGCGACGACACGCACGATTCGCTCAGCCGAGCGACCCATGACAGTGCTTGTACTTCTTGCCGGAACCGCAGGGGCAAGGCTCGTTACGGCCGACCTTGAGATCCTTGCGCACGTACGGCGTCGCGAGAATCTGGGCCTCCTGCTCGCCCGGCGCCTGCTCGGGTTGCGGTGGCTGCGCGACCACCGACGGCGCTTCGGCGTGCTGCAACTGCATGGCGCGCGCGAGCCGACGGTGGCGCTCCTCTTCCTCCTGCTCGATTTCCGTCTGACTGCGCACCTGGATGCGGGACAGCAGTGAAATCGAATCATGCTTGATGCGGTCGAGCATGTTGGAAAAGAGATCGAACGCCTCGCGCTTGTACTCCTGCTCGGGCTTGCGGCCGGCAAGCGAACGCCAGCCGATGCCCTGGCGAAGGTAATCCATGGCGGCGAGGTGCTCGCGCCAATGCTGGTCGAGCTGCTGCAACATTACCTGCTTTTCGATCGAGCGCATGACCGGTTCGCCGACGTTCGCGACCTTGCGCTCGTATTCCTGCTCGATCGTTTCGACTACGCGCTTGCGAACATCGGTCTCGTCGTTGAAATTCTCGGCGCCCGTCTTGAGGTCGGGCTGCACCGCGAAGTCGCGCTCGACCGCCCGCGCGAGACCATCGAGATCCCACTGCTCGGGAAGGGACTTTGCGGGCACGAACTGTTCGATCTGGATGGCGGTGACTTCACCACGGATCTCGCGCACCGCTTCCTTGACGTCCTCGGCGGCCATGAGCTCCGTGCGCTGCTGGTAAATCACCTTGCGCTGCTCGTTGGCCACATCGTCGTATTCGAGCAGGTGTTTGCGCATGTCGAAGTTGTGCGCTTCCACCTTGCGCTGCGCCTTCTCGATCTGGCGAGTGAGGAGGCGGCTCTCGATGACCTCACCTGGCTTCATGCCGACGCGCGAGAGCAGCGCCTTGGTACGTGCGGGGTCGCCGAAGATGCGCATCAGGTTGTCTTCAAGCGACAGGTAGAAGCGGCTCGAGCCCGGATCGCCCTGCCGGCCGGAGCGGCCGCGCAGCTGGTTGTCGATACGGCGTGATTCGTGGCGCTCGGTGCCGACGATATGCAGTCCGCCGGCGGCAAGGACTTCGTCGTGGCGCACCTGCCATTCGCTGCGCATCTGCGCAGCCGTGGCCTCGTCCACTTCAACGAGGCGCGCGATTTCGGCTTCGACGTTGCCGCCGAGCACGATGTCCGTGCCGCGACCGGCCATGTTGGTGGCGATGGTGATCGCGGCGGGCCTGCCTGCCTGCGCGACGATTTCGGCTTCGCGTGCGTGCTGCTTCGCATTCAGCACCTCGTGCGGAATGTTCTGCTTGCGCAGGATGTCCGAGAGCATCTCGGAGGTCTCGATGGACGTCGTGCCGACGAGCGCGGGCTGCTTGCGCGTCACGCAGTCCTTGATGTCCTCGACGATCGCCGTGAACTTGTCCTCCTTCGTGAGATACACGAGATCGGACATGTCGGCGCGGATCATGGGCTTATGCGTGGGGATGACGACGACCTCGAGGCCGTAGATCTGCTGGAATTCGTACGCTTCCGTGTCGGCGGTGCCCGTCATGCCGGCGAGCTTGCCGTACATGCGGAAGTAGTTCTGGAAGGTGATCGATGCGATGGTCTGGTTTTCCTCGCGGATCTTTACGCCCTCCTTCGCCTCGATCGCCTGGTGCAGGCCGTCGGACCAGCGCCGGCCCGGCATGGTGCGGCCGGTGAACTCGTCGACGATGACGACTTCGCCGTTCCTCACGATGTATTCGACGTCGCGCTTGTAGATCGCGTGCGCCCTGAGCGCCGCGTTCAGGTGATGCATGAGGCGGATATTCGCCGGATCGTAAAGGCTCTCGCCTTCGCCCAGCATGCCGGTCTCGGCCATGAGCTGTTCGACGCGTTCGTGACCCTGCTCCGTAAGGTGCGCCTGCTTGTGCTTCTCATCGAGCGTGTAGTCGCCCGGTTCGACGTAGTCCTCGTCGGCTTCGACGTCTTCGCCGTTGGCCCGCGATTTCTGCTGGGCACCCTTCAGGAGTTTCGCCGCGAGCGGCGAATCGTGCGGAATCTCCCGCTTCTGCACCGTGAGCCGCGGCACGAGCGCATTGATCTTCACGTAGAGCTCCGTGCTCTCCTCCGCGGGTCCCGAAATGATGAGCGGCGTGCGCGCTTCGTCGATCAGGATCGAATCCACCTCGTCGACGATGGCGTAGTTGAGGCCGCGCTGCACGCGATCCTCCAGCCGGAATGCGAGATTGTCCCTCAGGTAGTCGAAGCCGTATTCATTGTTGGTGCCGTAGGTAATGTCGGCGGCATACGCAGCGCGCTTCTCTTCGCTCGACTGCGCATTCTTGATGACTCCCACCGAGAGACCGAGGAAGCGGAACACGGGCCCCATCCAGTCGGCATCGCGCTGAGCGAGATACTCGTTGACGGTAACAACATGGACGCCTTTGCCCGGCAAAGCGTTGAGGTAGGCCGGAAGCGTCGCGACCAGGGTCTTGCCTTCGCCGGTGCGCATTTCGGAAATCTTGCCCTGGTGCAGGGCGATGCCACCGACCAGCTGCATGTCGAAATGGCGCATCCTGAGCGTGCGCTTCGCCGCCTCGCGCACGACGGCAAACGCCTCCGGCAGCAGGTCATCGAGCGTCGCTCCGTCCTTAAGACGGGTACGGAACCCGTCGGTCTTGCGGGCGAGCTCGTCGTTCGACAGGCCAGCCAGGCCCGACTCGAAGCCGTTCGCGCGCTCGACGTAGCCTGCGTACTCCTTGAGCAGCCGCTGATTACGGCTGCCGAAAATCTTGGTGATCAGCGCGAGCACTAAGTCAACCTCATGAATTCAAAAGACCTGCGCCCCGACCGGGGCGGTCGGGCGCGGGGGTCAAAGGCCGGGTATTCTACGTAAGAGACCGTTGGGCGGGGAAATGGGGTTTTGCGGGCCTTCCTCAACGAGGAAGGTTCCCGGATTCACCCTTTCCGGCCGTTACCGGGAGTTGCCGAGGAACTGGAGCGGGTTGACCTGGCGGCCGTTGAACAGCACTTCGAAGTGCAGGTTAGGGCCCGTCGCGCGTCCGGTCGATCCCATCAACGCGATGGCCTGGCCCTTCTGCACGGTCTGGCCGACGCTCACGAGGTTGCGCTCGTTGTGGGCGTAGCGAGTGACGTAGCCGTTGCCGTGGTTGATCTCGACCATGCGGCCGTATCCGAAGCGCTCGCGCGACCAGGTGACGACGCCCGCGGCGACCGCCGTGACTTCAGTGCCTTCCACCGAGGCGAAATCCACGCCCTTGTGGTACGCCGTAGAGCCGTTGATCGGATCGGTGCGCTCGCCGAAATACGATGACAGGTAGCCCTGGCGGACCGGGCGCCCCTCGGGATGGATCTGTTCCTCGAGGTCGCGCGTCAGGATCACGTTCTCGAGCGTCGTCATCTGCTGCTGGCGCTGCGTCAGCTGCTGATCGAGGGTATCGATCATCGCCGTCAGCGTCGGCATCGCGGGACCAACGCCATCGGCCGGAGTCTCGGGACCGCCCTGCGCCGGCGCGTGGTCGAAGTCGAATTCGCGGCTGTCGAGCTTCGCCATCTGCGTGAGCCGCCGGCCGAGTGCGTCGAGGCGAATCACGTGGGCATTCATCTGGCCAATGCGGGCCGCCAGGGAATTGAGGCGCTCCTGCAGAATTCGGCGCGTGTCGTCGACGCTCGCCTGCTGCTGCGACAGCTCCTTCGACCAGGCTGTCAGCTGTTCCGCGGGCTCGCCGAGACCGCGATGAAATCCGAAGTAGTGGCCAGCAACGAATGCGAGCGCGATCGCGCCCAGAACGGAGGCAGCCGCGGCGCCCCAGACTCTTGGGCTCGCAAGATTGAATTGCCGAACGCGGCCATGCCGCCGGCCAAATATAATCACATTCATGCAGTTCGCCCCCGAAGCGAAGCTACGTTCCATTCCGACGAACCTGTGCTTCGGCGAGTCTGACTGGCGACGACACGCCGTTGCCGAAGCAACGCTGGAAATAGAATTGTTTTCGTTACCATGCTGGCAACCCCGCTGTCATAGCCAATAGGGCCGTAGACCGGTGGCTTTGCGTCCGCACCTTTCGGTGAGTTTGCCGTTTACAGTGGCATAGACTATGCAAAAGAACCTGACATGAAACAAGCGGTTCTGCACGCTTTAGGGACCCCCAAAAGGCTGCCGAGTGTGACCCAGCGATCAGAAACAGCAGCGAAATTGCCGGTCGCGGCGGGCCTCAGGCTGGGCGAGCTGCATGCGCGGGCACGGGCGTTTTCCGCCCTAAAACAGCGTCTGGAAGCGGTATTGCCGGCTGCGGAGGCATCCCACATCACCGGAATTGTGCAGCGCGACAATATTATTGTCATCCTCGTCGACTCATCGGCTTGGTGCGCCCGCTTGCGCTACCGGACTGCAAGCCTGCGGGAGCGACTTTCCGCAATCGTCGGACAGGAAGTGACGGAAATTCGGGTACGGGTCGTACCGCGCGGGGCGCGGCGCTGATGCGGCCGGGTGGCCCCGACGGTTGAATGATCAGGCCGTGGCTGCCGCAGCGACGTAGGAAATCGGCGCGTCGGCGCTATTTTCGAAGGTCACCTCTTCCCACGTCGACTTGTCGGCGATCAATGAGCGCAGCAGGCGGTTGTTGAGCGCGTGGCCCGATTTGAAGCCGCTGAATTCGCCAATCAGGCTGTGCCCGAGGAGGTACAGATCACCGATCGCGTCGAGAATCTTGTGTTTGACGAACTCGTCTTCGTACCTGAGGCCATCCTCGTTCAAGACACGAAAATCGTCGAGCACGATGGCGTTGTCCATGTTGCCGCCGAGCGCGAGATTGCGCGCCCGCAGCGTTTCCAGATCACGCATGAAGCCGAATGTGCGCGCGCGGCTCACTTCCTTCAGGAACGACGTGGTGGAGAAATCCATGGACGCCGTCTGCGAGTGCTTCTTGAACATCGGGTGATTGAACTCGATCTCGAAATTCACCTTGAAGCCGTCGAACGGCGAGAACTGCGCCCACTTGTCGCCGTCCTCGACGCGCAGGCGCCGCTTGATGCGCACAAAACGCTTCGGCGAGGACTGCTCCTCGATGCCCGCGGATTGCAGCAGGAATACGAACGGGCCGGCGCTCCCGTCCATGATCGGCACTTCCGGCGCCGTTACTTCGACAACCGCGTTGTCGATTCCGAGACCGGCGAACGCGGAGAGCAGATGCTCGACTGTCGAAACCTTGACGTCACCGCTCCCGAGCGTCGTGCCGAGCATCGTCTCGCCGACGTTTTCCGCGTTCGCCAGAATGTCGGCGGGCGGATCAAGGTCGGCGCGGCGAAACACAATGCCCGTGTTCGGCGGCGCCGAGCGCAGGGTCATCAGGACTTTCTTGCCGGTGTGCAATCCGACGCCGGAGGCGCGGATCGTGTTTTTCAACGTGCGTTGCTTGAGCATCAATATCTCGTCGGGCGGATGGCTACCCTAGCACACAGCGAAAAGTCGCGGCAATTCGCGTGGTTAGCTGACACAGGACGCGCGGGCGCGGCGGCGGGCCGCGCCCGTGACTCCCTGCAACCCTTTCAACGATAGCGTGTTGCCGAAAACATCAGTCGGCCTGCCTTCTGAGAAATGCAGGAATATCGAGCAGCGACTCCTCGTCGGCAGCCGGCCGGATGCCATCGCCGACAGCTCGCTGGCGCTGCACCGTCGGTTTCTCGAGCGCCGTGTAGTCGCTCGAGGACATCGGCGCTGCCCGGCGGACCACTCGCATCTGCGGCTCCTGGCGAGCTGCCGCCTGCGGCGCGGAATGCTGGATGCGCGCCGAGGGACGACCGAGCCCCGTTGCCACGACCGTTACGCGGATCTGATTGCTCATGTCCGGGTCAATGACCGTGCCGACGACAACCGTCGCGTCTTCCGACGCAAACTGCTTCACCGTGTTGCCGACCTCCTGGAATTCGCCGATCGACAGGTCCATGCCGGCCGTGACGTTCACCAGGATGCCGTGGGCACCCGCAAGATTGATGTCCTCGAGGAGCGGGCTCGACACGGCAGCTTCCGCTGCTGTGCGCGCGCGCTCTTCGCCGCTCGCAGCGCCCGTTCCCATCATCGCCATGCCGGTCTCTGACATGACCGTACGCACGTCGGCAAAGTCGACGTTGATGAGACCCGGGCGCGTGATGAGCTCGGCGATGCCTTGTACCGCCCCCTGCAGCACCTGGTTCGCCGACTTGAAGGCGTCGAGGAGCGTCGTTGTGCTTCCGAGCACGGTCAGGAGCTTCTGGTTCGGAATCGTGATGAGCGAATCGACGAACTTGCCGAGCTCGGTAATACCGTGGTCCGCGATGAGCGTGCGCTTGTTGCCTTCCATGTCGAATGGCTTCGTGATCACGGCGACCGTGAGGATGCCGAGCTCCTTCGCGATCTGTGCAACGACCGGGGCCGCGCCCGTGCCGGTGCCGCCGCCCATGCCCGCCGTGATGAACAGCATGTCGCAGCCTTCTACGAGCTCGATGATGCGGTCGCGATCCTCCATGGCCGCCTGACGGCCGACCTCGGGGTCGGCACCCGCGCCGAGTCCCTTGGTGATGTTGCAACCGATCTGCAAGGCCGTCTTCACGCGCGAATGCTTCAGTGCCTGCGCATCGGTGTTGATGCACATGAAGTCCACCCCCTCGATGCCGCAGCTCACCATGTGCGAGACCGCGTTGCCGCCGCCGCCGCCGACGCCCAGCACCTTGATGACCGCCGTCTGGCTGTATGCATCCATTAGTTCGAACATCGACGTTCTCCTCGTGCAAAAGAAAGATTCGGAAGTTCAGTTCGCCTCGCGCCCTGCCCCTGGGCGCCACACACAATCCTCATCAGAAATTCCCCTGGAACCATTGCCGCATGCGGCTCACCGCCGTCTTCACGGAACCCGTGAGCGGACCGCCGCCGAACTGCATCTCCATGCCCTCGCGGCCATAGAGAAGCAGGCCCACGCCCGTCGCGTGGATGGGATTGCTCACGACGTCGTTGAGCCCCTTGACGTACTGCGGTGCGCCGAGGCGCACCGGCATGTGGAAGACTTCCTCCGCGAGCTCGACGGCGCCTTCCATCTTGGCGCTCCCTCCCGTGAGGACGAGGCCCGCCGCGATCACCTCCTCGAAGCCGCTGCGGCGCAGTTCGTCGCGAATGAGCGTGAAGAGCTCCTCGTAGCGTGGCTGCACGATTTCCGCGAGCGTCTGGCGCGCAAGCCTGCGCGGCGGACGATCGCCGACGCTCGGCACTTCGATGGTTTCGTCCGGATTCGCGAGCTGCGAGAGCGCACAGGCATAGCGGATCTTGATGTCTTCCGCGTACTGGGTGGGCGTACGCATCGAGACAGCGATGTCGTTCGTCACCTGATCGCCTGCGATCGGAATCACCGCCGTGTGGCGAATGGCGCCGTGCGAGAAAACCGCAATATCCGTAGTGCCGCCGCCGACATCGACGATGCAGACACCGAGGTCCTTTTCATCGTCGGTCAGCACCGCGTAGCTCGACGCGAGTTGCTCGAGCACGATGTCTTCGACGTGCAGGCCGCAGCGCTCGACGCACTTGATGATGTTCTGCGCGGCGCTGTCGGCGCCCGTGACGATGTGCACGCGCGCTTCGAGCCGCACGCCCGACATGCCGATCGGATCGCGAATGCCTTCCTGGCTGTCGATGATGTATTCCTGCGGCAGCACATGCAGGATCTTCTGATCGGCCGGAATCGCGACTGCTTTTGCCGCGTCGATGACCTTCAGGCGATCGGCCTCGGTCACTTCCTTGTCGCGGATCGCGACGATGCCGTGCGAGTTCAGGCTCCGTACGTGGCTGCCGGCGATCCCGGTGTACACCGAATGGATTTCGCAGCCGGCCATGAGCTCGGCTTCCTCGACCGCACGCTGGATCGACTGCACCGTCGACTCGATGTTGACGACGACGCCTTTTTTCAGGCCACGCGAGGGGTGCGAGCCGATGCCGATCACTTCGAGTGTTCCATCCGCCTGCAGCTCTCCAACGATGGCGACGACCTTCGACGTGCCGATGTCTAGGCCGACGATGAGACTGCGTTCTGTGCGCTTAAGCATCCGGCGCTCCTGTATTGTCATTGCTGTGCGCGACGACACTTCCCGTCTTCCAGCCGACGGCGAAGCCGTTCGTGTAGCGCAGGTCCACGTAGCGGATATCGGTCGCGCGCTCGGTTACGAGCGGCACGGCGGCTTCGAGGAAGCGATCGAGGCGCTCATCGACCTGGCGCCGCCCGAGCTTGACGGTGACGCCATTCGCGAGATCGAGCTCCCAGGCGCCGCGATCGTCGAGCCTGAGCGCCGAAAGTCGCAGGCCCGCTTCGACCAGGCGGCCCTGAATTGCGAGGTAACGCTCGGCAACTTCCGGCTCGCTCCCCTCAGGACCGTCGAGCCGCGGCAGTTCAGGCAGGGTGTAGCGTGCGTCGGTCATGAAGAGTTCGCCGCGCACATTGAGAAGGCCTGAGTCGCCCCAGCGTGCCGCAACCACCTGCTCCTCGACGATCACCTTGAGGCCGGAGGGCCACCGCCGCTGCACCGAGGCGTGATCGACCCAGGGAATCGACTGCACCGCACGGCGCACGCGCTCGAGATCGGCGGTCAGGAATCCGCCGCGGATCGAGGCGGTCACGGCTTTTTCGACCTGCACGGCGGACACGCGCTGGAACGGCCCTTCCACCGCCACCGCGCGCACCGGCTGATCGAGTGCAATACCGGCGCCGTAGAGCGCGGCCGCGACCGCGAACGGCGTCACCGTCCACGCGACGATACGACGCCAGGGCAATGCCGGGAGTTTCTTCTCGCCCTGTTCCTTGCGACGGCGATTGCGTTTGCCGAACAGCATCATGCTCGTGACCCTCCGCCCGGACGATCGCGCGCGAGGCTCATTTCGAGGATGCGCCACACGAGCTCGTCGAATTCGATTCCGAGCGCGCGCGCCGCCTTCGGCACGAGCGAATGACTGGTCATGCCCGGGGCCGTGTTGACCTCGAGCAGATAGTTGCGGCCCTGCGCGTCGCGCATCAGGTCGACACGACCCCAGCCCGAGCAGCCCGCAGCGCGGAACGCCGCGAGCGCAAGCGCGCGCATCGCCCCATCCGCGTCCGAGTCGAGCCCCGGACAGATGTACTGCGTGTCTTCGGCCACGTATTTCGCGTGGTAGTCGTAGTACTCGCCCTTCGGCACGATCTTGATGGTCGGCAGCGCCTCGAAACCGAGGATGCCAACGGTGAACTCCTCGCCGCGGATGAGCTCCTCGATCAGGAGCTCGCCCGGATAGCGCGCAGCGAGCTCGACCGCGGATGAGAGGCCCGACTCATCGAAAACGCGGCTGACACCGACGCTCGACCCTTCGCATGAAGGCTTCACGATCACCGGCAGGCCGATGCCGCGCGCCACGGCGACGACGTCGTCGCCCTGCGTGAGGCGAGCGAATCGCGGCGTCGGCAACCCCGTCGCCACCCAGAGCTGCTTCGTGCGGATCTTGTCGAGCGTGAGCGCGCTGCCGAGGACGTCCGAGCCGGTGTATGGCACGCGCATCGCTTCGAGCAGGCCCTGGAGCACGCCGTTTTCGCCATCGCCGCCGTGCAGAATGTTGAACACACGGTCGAATTTCCTCGCGACGAGCGCCGCAATGAGCGCGGGAATGCCGTCGACCGGCTGCACGTCGACGTCGCGCGAGCGCAGGGCTTCCAGCACGTTGCGGCCGGAATCGAGCGACACCTCGCGCTCCGAGGAATGACCGCCCATCAGCACGGCGACGCGCCCGAAGTCGCGTGCCTTGACCGCTCCGCGCCGGACTTTGTGCGTTGCTGCTGCACGACTGCTCATCGCCGCTCTCCGACGACCCGCACTTCCGGTTCCAGCCGTACGCCGTGCGCCCTTTCGACCGTCGACTGCACGTGCGCTATGAGCGACTCGATGTCCGCCGCGCTGGCGCCGCCGTGATTGATGATGAAGTTCGCGTGCTTCATCGAAACCGACGCGCCGCCGATGGCAAGACCCTTGAGCCCTGCGCTGTCGATGAGCCGCGCGGCATGATCTCCCTGTGGATTCGTGAAGACCGAACCGCAGCTCCATTCACCGATGGGCTGCGATTCCTTCCTGCGAGCCAGCATCTGCCTGAGGTCATCGTCGCCCGTGCGTTCCTTCTGTTCGAACTCCAGGCGCGCCGCGAGATACCACTCGTCTTGAGGTCCAGCCACCTTGCGGTAACCGATGCGGTATTCGGCTGGCGTGCGCGTAGTGCGCTTGCCGTCGCGCGCGATCGTGTCGACCTCGACAACGTGGCGCCAGGTCTCGCCGCCGAAGGCGCCTGCGTTCATCGCGAGCGCGCCGCCCATCGTTCCGGGAATGCCGCCAAAGAATTCCGCGGGACCAAGGCCCCACTTGATGCAGAGCTTGGCAAGCCGCGCGCACGGAACACCGGCTTCGCAGTAAACACGAGTCTGGCTGATCCGGTCGACGCGGCCGAGGGCACCGGAGGTTGCGATCACCGCGCCACGGATGCCACCGTCGCGCACGAGCAGATTGCTGCCGAGACCGAGCCATGAGACAGGCACGTCCGTCGGGAGCGAGCGCAGAAATGCGGCAAGATCCTCCACGTCGCGCGGCTCGAAATAGAGATCGGCCGGACCGCCGACGTGCCAGGACGTGTGCTTCGACATCGGCTCGTCGCGCCGCACGCGCTTCATCCAGTCGCCCGAGAGCTCGGCGAGGCTCATGAACGCCTCCGGTCGGGTTTCAATGCGAAAAGCCGCGTCGGCAATTCATGCGCGAGCGCTCCGATACTGCCCGCGCCCATGGTGACGACGAGATCGCCGTTCTTGATCACGCCCGCGAGCGCGCCGGGGAGGTCATCGATGCTCTCGACGAAGATGGGCTCGATCTTGCCGCGCGAACGCAGCGCACGACAGATTGCACGTCCGTCGGCGCCGGCGATCGGTGCTTCGCCGGCCGCATACACTTCCGTCACCAGCACGACGTCGGCCGCCGTCAGCACCTGTGCGAAGTCATCGAGAAGATCGCGCGTGCGCGTGTAGCGATGCGGCTGGAAGGCGAGCACAAGGCGCCGGTTCGGCCAGCCGAGGCGCGCGGCCGCGAGCGTCGCGCCGACTTCCGTCGGGTGATGGCCGTAATCATCGACGAGTGTGATGCGGCCGGCAGCCGTGTCGACATCGCCGATGACCTGCAACCGCCGATCGATCCCCTGAAAGCCAGCGAGCGCCTTCTGGATCGCGGCGTCCGCCATTTCGAGTTCACTCGCAACGGCAATCGCGGCGAGCGAGTTGAGCACGTTGTGACGACCGGGAAGATTGAGCGTTACAGCGAGATTTGTATCGCGGCCCGGCCGCACGACGTCGAAGCGCGTCGCGAGGCCCTTCGGCTCCACATTGATGGCGCGCAGATCGGCGCCTTCGTCAAATCCGTAGGTCACGATTGAGCGCCCGACCCGCGGCAGGATCGATCTCACTTGCGCGTCATCCGCGCACAGCACGGCGAGGCCGTAGAACGGCAGGTTGTGCAGGAACTCGACGAATGTCTGCTTCAGCCGCTCGAAGTCGCCTCCATAGGTGCCCAGGTGATCGTTGTCGATATTGGTAACGATCGCGATCATCGGCTGCAGGTGCAGGAACGAGGCATCGCTCTCGTCGGCTTCGGCGACGAGGTAGCGGCCGGTGCCGAGGCGCGCGTTGCTATCGGCGCTTTTCAGCCGGCCGCCGATCACGAACGTCGGATCGCCGCCACCTTCCGCGAGAATGCTGGCGACGAGACTCGTCGTCGTGGTCTTGCCGTGGGTGCCTGCCACGGCGACACCGAAGCGAAAGCGCATCAGCTCCGCCAGCATCTCCGCGCGCTGCACCACCGGTATGCGCCGCTCGACGGCGCGGACGACTTCCGGGTTGTCCTCGGCGACTGCGCTCGAGACGACGACGACGTCCGCCTCCTCGACGTTGCCCGCCGAGTGGCCGACGACGACCGTCGCGCCAAGGCGTTCGAGCCGGGACACGACCGCATTCGACTTGAGGTCCGAACCCGAGACGGCGTAACCGAGATTGAGCAGCACTTCCGCGATGCCGCCCATGCCGGCGCCACCGATACCGACGAAATGGATGCGATGAATGCGGCGCATGCGGTCGATCATGCCGAGTCCTCAGCGAACGCCATGCAGGCGGCTGCGAGATCCCGCGTTGCGTCGGGCCGCGCAAGGGCACGCGCACGCCGCGCCATGTCGAGAAGACGTGAACGATTGCAGGTGAGTTCCGCGATCGCCGATGACAGCCGGGCCGGCGTGAGATCGGCATCGGCAATCAGGATGCCGGCCCCTGCGTCGACAAGCAGACGCGCATTCGCTGTCTGGTGATCGTCCACCGCGGCCGGAAACGGCACGAGGATCGCACCGAGCCCCGCCGCCGTGACTTCTGCAATCGTGAGCGCGCCTGCACGGCAAACGATCAGATCGCACCATGCGTAGGCTTCGGCCATGTCCTCGATGAAGGGCACGATGCGCGCGCTGACACCCGCTTCGCGATAAGCCGACTCCGCTTCGGCGAGTCCGCGTTCGCCGCTCTGATGCCAGACTTGTGGACGCTCGGCCGGCAGCATCTGCGCCAACGCATGGGGCAGGACGGAATTGAGACGCCGTGCACCGAGGCTCCCGCCGATCACGAGCACGCGCGCCGGCCCCTGGCGTTCGCCGAATCGCGCTTCCGGCGAGGGCAGGAGCGCGATCGAGTCGCGCACCGGATTGCCGATGTACTTTGCCTCGCGGCTCGTGCCGAAGCTGTGCGGAAAGCCTTCGAGCACCGCGTTCGCAATGCGGGCGAGCAATCGATTGGTGAGACCCGCGATCGCATTCTGTTCGTGGATTACGAGCGGCCGGCCGAGAGTGCGCGCCGCGACACCGCCAGGTCCGGTGACGAAACCGCCGACGCCGAGCACGACGGTCGGCCGCAGACGTCGCACGATCGCGAGCGCTTGCCAGTAGGCCCTTACGAGGCGCAACGGCGCGAGCAGCAGCGTCAAGGGGTTCTTGCCGCGGAGCCCCGAAATCGAGACCCACTCGATCGGAATCCCCCGCGCCGGAATGACCCGCGCTTCGATGCCCGTCCGTGTGCCCATCCAGACGACACGCCAATCACGTGCGAGCAGCTGTTCCGCGACGGCGAGCGCCGGATAAACGTGGCCGCCGGTCCCTCCCGCCATGATGAGCGCAAGCGGCGTCATGCCCGACTCTCCGCCAACCGTGCGGTCGCCGTGCGGCCGGCCAGCATCGACTCGTGATAGATGCGCAGCATCAGGCCGACCCAGGCGAGCGTCACGACGAGGCTCGAGCGGCCGTAACTCACGAGCGGCAGCGTCAGGCCCTTCGTCGGCAGGAGCCCCATGTTCACGCCGATGTTGATGAATGCCTGCAGACCGATCCAGAGACCAAATGCCGTCGCGAGATAGGACTGGAATGCGAGGCCTGCATCGCGCGCGAGCCGCGCTATGTAGAACGAGCGCCAGACAAGAATGACGAACAGGCCGACGATCATCACGATGCCGATGAGCCCCAGTTCCTCGGCGAGCACGGCGAACACGAAATCCGTGTGCGCCTCCGGCAGATAGAAGAGCTTCTGGACGCTTGCGCCGAGTCCTACGCCAAACCATTCGCCGCGGCCGATGGCGATCAGCGACTGCGTCAGCTGGAAACCGCTCGCGAAGGGATCGGCCCAGGGATCGAGGAACGCGAGGAGCCGCTTCACTCGGTAGGCGGAAGAGACCGCGATGATCCCGAGGAGCGCCGCGCCGCCCGCGCAAAGGATGAGTACGTAACGCAGCCGTGCGCCCGCGATGAAAAGGAGTCCGACGCCGGTCACGAGCAGCACGGACGCCGCACCGAAATCCGGCTCGATGAGGAGGAGCCCCGCGGCAAGCGCGAGCGGCGCCATCGGCTTCACGAATCCGAGCAGGGTGTCGCGCAGTTCATCGCGCCGGCGCACGGCGTAGCTGCAGAGGTAGACGAGCACGAACACTCGCGCCAGCTCGGACGCCTGGAAGTTGAGTGGACCAACGCGCAGCCATCGCCGGCTGCCGTTGACGACTGCGCCGATGCCGGGGATCAGCACGGCAATCAGCATGCCGATCGCGACGATGAGCAGCACGACGCCCAGCCGGTCCCAGGCATCGGCACGCACGGTTGCAAGCACGACGCCCGCCGCGCAGCCGATGAATGCGAAGAGGAGCTGCCGCTCGAGGTAGAAGAAGGGGTCGCCCTGGCGCGTATCGGCAATCGAGATCGACGCCGAAGTGACCATGATGAGGCCGACGAGGAGCAGCGACATCGTGACGGCAAGCATCACGGGATCCCACTGGAACCGCTGGCCGCGGGTGAGGCCCCGAGTGACGCTGGCGGCGGCTGCGCTCATGCGCTCAGGCCTTTGACAGCGGCTGCGAAGACCGCTCCGCGGTGATGGTAGTCGCGGAACATGTCGAAACTGGCGCACGCGGGTGACAGCAGCACAGTGTCGCCGGGGCGCGCCACGGCCTGCGCACGGCGCACCGCATCTTCCATCGTCGCCGAGCGGCTGGTCTCGCTCGTGCCAGCGAGCGCCTGCTCGATGATCCCGGCGTCACGGCCGATGAGAACCGTATGACGGACCTTGCCGCGAAAGGCGCGGGCGAGCGGCGCAAAGTCCTGGTTCTTCCCGTCCCCCCCTGCGATGACGATCAGCGGCCCTTCGAACCCCGCGACCGCGGCAAGCGTGGCGCCGACGTTGGTGCCCTTCGAATCGTCAACGTAGCGGACGCCGTCTACGTCGGCGACCCACTGGGTTCTGTGCTCGAGTCCCGGGAATGCCCGCAAGGCCATGAGCGCGTGGCGATCGGCGATTCCGATCGCTTCCGCGACCGCGAGCGCTGCCAGTGCGTTGGCGGCGTTGTGCAGGCCCGTGATCTTCAGCTCGCTCATCGCAAGCAGACGCTCGCCACGGCGAAGCAACGTCACGTCGCCACCTTCCCGCAACGCGCGGAAATCCGCGCTCCGGGTTGCATCGAGCGAGAACGTGACCGTACGTTGGCCAGCACGCGCAAGGCGCATCACGGCGGCATCGTCGGCATTCAGCACGGCGACGTCACAGCGCTCAAGAATGCGCGCCTTGGCGGCCGCGTAGGGAGCGAGGCTCGCGTAGCGGTCGAGGTGGTCCGGCGTGATGTTGAGGATGGTCGCCGCGCGCAGCTTGAGCGACTGCGTCGTTTCCAGCTGATAGCTCGAGAGTTCGAGCACGTAGAGCTCGCCTGCCTCGCCTTGGAGCAGATCGAGCGCGGGCTCGCCGAGGTTGCCGCCCGCGCGCACGCGACGGCCCGCGCTCTCGGCCATCAGCGCAATGAGCGTAGTGACGGTGCTCTTGCCATTCGTGCCGGTGACGCCGACGACCGGTCCCTCGACGGCGCGGGCAAAGAGTTCGATGTCACCTACGATTTCGAGCCCCTGCTGCCGTGCACGCGTGACGAACGGCTCTTGCAGCGACACGCCGGGCGACACGACAACCTGACGTGCGCCCTCGAGTACCTTGTCATCGAACCCGCCGACGCGCGCTTCGATTCCCGCATCGAGCGCCCTCAACGCGGGCAACTCGGGCGGTTCCGATGCGGCTGTCCGTGACGACGACACGTTCGCCGCGAGCGGCAAGAAAGCGGGCGCACGAGAATCCCGTGCGCCCCAACCCGACGACCACTACATGGCGTCTGTCAGCATTCGTAGGTTGCGTGGCTGCGGTCGGCATGGTTCGGCTTACCGCAGCTTCAGGGTCGCAAGACCCGCGAGAACGAGGATCAGGCTGATGATCCAAAAGCGCACGATCACCTTGGGCTCGGCCCAGCCCTTCAACTCGAAGTGATGGTGGATCGGCGCCATGCGGAAAATGCGGCGCCCCGTCAGCTTGAACGAGACGACCTGCAGGATGACCGAGACAGTCTCGAGCACGAAGAGCCCGCCCATGACGAGGAGCACGACCTCCTGGCGCACGATGACCGCGAGCGTGCCGAGCGCGGCGCCGATCGCGAGCGCGCCGATGTCGCCCATGAAGACCTGCGCGGGATAGGCGTTGAACCAGAGAAAGCCGAGGCCCGCGCCGACCAGCGTGCCGCAGAAGATGAGGAGTTCACCGACGCCCGGTATGTAGGGAATCTGCAGGTAGGTCGCGAAGTTGAAATTGCCGGTGGCGTACGCGAAGACGCCAAGGGCGCCGCCGACCATCGCCGCGGGCATGATCGCGAGTCCGTCGAGCCCGTCAGTGAGATTCACCGCATTGGACGTGCCGACGATCACGAAGTACGCCAATGCGATGAAGGTGACGGCGTTCATCGGCAGAACGAAGTGCTTGAAGAACGGCAGGTAGAGCGCCGTCTCGACCGGCGTTGTCGCCGTCGTGAAGATCGCAATCGCGCAGCCGAGGCCGGCCACCGACTGCCAGAAATACTTGTAGCGGGCGGCGAGACCCTTTGAGTTGCCGACGATGAGCTTGAGGTAATCGTCGTAGAAACCGATCACGCCGAAGGCGAGCGTCGTGCCGAGCACGATCCAGACGAAGCGGTTCCTGAGATCCGACCAGGCGAGTGTGCCGACCGCAATTGCGACCAGGATGAGCGCGCCGCCCATGGTCGGCGTTCCCGCCTTGGTTAGATGCGACTGCGGGCCGTCGTCGCGCACGACCTGCCCGATCTGCCGGCGCGTCAGGCGCCGGATCATCCATGGTCCGACGAGCAGCGCAATCGCAAGCGCCGTGACCACTGCGAGGATCGCGCGCAGCGTCAGATAGCTGAAGACGTTGAAGCCCGTGTAGACGTGCGTGAGTTGTTGTGTCAGCCAATAGAGCACGTTGACTCTTTTCCTCTCAGCCGGCCTTCATCCACTCGGCACGGGTCAGCGCGTCGACGACGCGCTCGAGCCGGTTGACGCGCGACCCTTTCACGAGGAGGGTCACATCCGCCGTCAGGTCCTCGCGCAGTCGATCGATCAACACATCGGTGCCGGCAAACCACTCGGCTCCGGGACCAAATGCTTCGACCGCATGGCGAGTCAGCTCGCCGACCGCGAACAGCCGCGAGACACCCTTGCTGCGCGCATAACGGCCGATATCCACGTGACTCTGGACCGCATAGTCGCCGAGCTCCGCCATGTCGCCGAGCACCAGCCAGCCGACCCCCGCCGATTCACGCAGCACATCGATGGCGGCGCGCGCAGAACTCGGATTCGCGTTGTACGAATCGTCGATGACCGCGGCGCCATTGGCCGCGGACTTGAGATCGAGCCTGCCGCGCACCGCGCGCACCGTTTCGAGGCCGCGGATGCAATGTTCGAGTTCGGCGCCTGCCGCGCCGGCGGCGGCGGCGGCGGCGAGGGCATTGAGAACGTTGTGACGACCGAGTAGCTGCAGGCGTACCCGGCCCTCGCCATCGGGCGTCCGCAAGGCGAAATCGAGCGAGCGCCCTGACTGCTGCACGTCCCGCGCCGTGACATTCGCGCCCGGATTCATGCCGAAAGTGATCGTGCGGCGCGCGCCGGCCAGTTCCCGCCAAAGGGGCGCGAAGGGGTCGTCCGCATTGATCACGGCCGTTTGCGCGCCGCCGAGGGCGCTGAACATTTCCCCTTCGGCGCGAGCGACGCCTTCGAGGCTGCCGAAGCCCTCGAGGTGCTCATCGCCCGCGTTCGTGACGAGCCCGACGGTGGGTTGCGCGAGCGCTGCGAGGCCTGCGATGTCCCCTGCACGATTCGCACCCATCTCGACGACCGCCGAGCGGTGGGCTTCGCCGAGACGCAACAGCGTGAGCGGCACGCCGATGTGATTGTTGAGATTGCCCCGTGTCGCAAGGCAAGCGCCGACCTGTGACATGATGCCGCCCGTCATCTCCTTGGCGGTCGTCTTGCCATTGCTGCCGGCGATTCCGATGAGCGGAATGGAGAACTGCCTGCGCCATTCACGCGCGAGCGTTGTGAGCGCCGCCAGCGAATCCGCGACGACGATCTGCGGCAACGCGACGGGCTGCAGCCGCTCGACGACGGCGCCGACCGCGCCGCGGCGCGCCGCCTCGGCGACGAAATCGTTGGCGTCAAAATTCGTTCCGCGCAGCGCGATGAACAGCTGTCCGGCCTCCAGCGTGCGCGTATCGGAGGAAACCTCGTCAAAGGGCCGGTCCGCGCCGCTGAGCGTCGCGCCGACGGCGCGTGCCGCTTCTGCGAGAGTGCGTTTCATGCGCCCTCCTGCGCCGCGAGCACGATGGCGCGATCGCTGAAGTCGCGCTTCTCGGTGCCGTAGATCTGGTAGTGCTCATGGCCTTTGCCCGCGATCAGCACCGCGTCCGCCGCCTCGGCTTCTGCGAGGGCCGTGCGAATCGCCGCCGCGCGATCGCGGATCACGCGTACACGCGTGCGATCGGCGAAACCCTGCAGCACACCGGCGACGATGGCATCGCCACTCTCGGTGCGCGGATTGTCGTCGGTCACGATCGTAACGTCGGCTAGCCGCTCGGCTACCGACGCCATCATCGGGCGCTTGCCAGGATCGCGGTCGCCGCCGCAGCCGAATACGCACCACAGTCTGCCCGCGCAATGCTCGCGCAAGGCTCCGAGCGCTTTCGCGAGCGCATCGGGAGAGTGGGCGTAGTCCACGACGGCGACCGCTCGGCCCTGCCGGTGGAATGTCTCCATCCGGCCAGCGGGCGCACACACATTGGCCAACGCACGCGTCGCCCGTGCGAGGCCGTGGCCTCGCACGAGAAGTGCGGCGAGCGTCAGCAGAATATTTTCCGTGTTGAATCGTCCGACGAGCGGCGCCGGGAAATTGACCGCGCCGAGGTGGGTCTCCACATCGAGATCGAGGCCGCGCGGCATGGTGCGCACGTGACGTGCGCTGACGAAGCGCTCGGCGCGCGGCTCGGTGCGATCCGTCGCAACTGCGATGAGCTCGCCCGGATCCTGGCGCGCGGCAAGCTCACGACCGAAAGGGTCGGTGACGTTGATCACACGGGCCTCCAGCCCCGGCGTCTGAAAGAGCCGCGCCTTGGCCGCGCCGTAGGATTCCATCGTTCCGTGGTAGTCGAGATGGTCGCGGGTGAGATTCGTGAAAATCGCCGTGCGAAACCGCACTGCGTCGACGCGGCCCTGATCGAGCGCGTGCGAGGAAACTTCCATTGCGACGTTCTTCACGCCCAGGCCACGGGCGTCGGCAAGTTCGCGATGCACGGAGACACAATCCGGCGTCGTGTGGGTCGTGCCGCGCAGGAAACGCGGCCGGCCGAAGCCGAGCGTGCCGGCGTAGGCACTCGCCTCGCCGCAAGCCTCCAGCGCCTGCGCAATGAGGAATGCCGTCGTCGTCTTGCCGTTCGTGCCCGTGACGCCCGCGACCGTGAGCGCGGCCGAGGGGCTGCCGAAGAAGCGGTCTGCGAGCGTGCCGACGTAACGCGAGAGCCCCGGCACTTCGTGCGCGATGACGCCGGCCGGCAACCGTGGCTTCGACACGCCTGGGGCAGGCTCCCAAAGTACTGCGGCTGCACCCGCCTTGACTGCCGCGTCGAGGAATTCGAGGCCGTGATGCTTAAGTCCCGGGCAGGCGAGAAACAGCGCGCCCGGCGTCACCGCGCGGCTGTCGAGCGTGAGATCGGAGATTCGCAGGTCCGCGACTTTGCTCGCGACAATTCCGCTGACGAGGGCCGCGAGCTCGACGGTCGGGTTATCGGCGTGGGCGGGCATCACGGAGCGACTCCGCTTTGCGCGAGCGTGGGCTGCTGCACATCGACGGGCAGGCGCGCATCCGGCGCGATGGCCATGAGCCGCAGAGCTCCCGCCATCACGCTCGAAAAGACCGGAGCGGAAACGTCGCCCCCGTAGAATTTGCCGGCGCCGGGTTCGTCAATTACGACGACACAGGCAAAGCGCGGCCGCGATGCCGGAACGAGCCCGGCGAAGACCGCCATGTACTTGTCGGTGGAGTAACCGCCGGCGTTCGACTTCCATGCGGTGCCTGTCTTCCCGGCCACACGGTACCAGCGCACCGACGCCTGCAAGCCCGTGCCTTCGGCAGTGACCACGGACTCCATCATGTGAATCAGCGTGCGCGTCTGCCGTTCGTCGAGGACCCGGTTGCCTTCAACCGCTTCATCGACTCGCACGAACGAAACCGGGCGCGAGATGCCACCCGAACCGAGCGTTGCATAGGCGTGCGCGAGCTGCAGCGGCGTCACCGAAAGACCGTAGCCGTAGGCCATGGTCGCGATACCGATCGGGCGCCAGTGCGCGTAGTTGCTCAGAAGCCCAGCGGACTCGCCGGGGAAATCGCTCGATGTAACCTGGCCGAAGCCGAGATCCGAAAGCGTGCGCCAGATCTTCTCCGGCTCGAGCGTGAGAGCGACCTTCGCGACGCCGACGTTGGAAGACTTCTCGAGGATCTCGTTCAAGCCAATGCTGCCGAGGTTCTTCTTGTCCTCGATGATCTTGATGCCGACGCGGATGAAGCCGGGCGAGGTATCGACGAGGCTGCGCTCGTTGTATCGGCCCGAGGCGAGCGCCGCCGCGACGATGAAGGGCTTGATGCTTGAACCCGGCTCGAAGATATCGGTCGCAGCGCGATTGCGAAAGCGCGCGGCTTCGATCTGCTCGCGATCATTCGGGTTGTAGGCGGGCTGGTTCACCATCGCGAGCACTTCGCCCGTATTGACGTCGAGCACGACCACGGAACCCGAGCGCGCTCGATTGGCGATGATCGCGGCCTTCAGTTCCCGGTAGGCGAGGTACTGGATGCGAAGGTCGAGGCTCGTGATGAGATCCTGGCCCTGGCGCGCGGGCCGGATGCTCTCGACGTCCTCGACCACGTGACCAAGGCTGTCCTGGATGACGCGCTTGGCGCCGTCCTCGCCGCCAAGCCAGTGATCGTATGCAAGCTCGAGGCCTTCCTGGCCGAGATCGTCGAGGCCCGTGAATCCGAGCACGTGCCCGGCAATTTCACCGGCGGGGTAATACCGCCGGTATTCGCGGTCGAGATAGACGCCCGGTATGCCGAGCGCCTTGACTCGCGCGCCGAGGTCCGGATGCACCGGACGCGCGATCACCAGATAGTCGCGATCGAGGCTCGCGCTCACGCGCCGCGCCAGCCACTGTTTGTCCTTGCCGAGCGCCTTGGCAAGTTTCGGAATCTGGTCCGCCACCTGCCGCAGCTCCCGTGGATTCACCCAGACCGCATCAACCGGCGTGCTGACGGCAAGCGGCTCGCCGAAGCGATCCGTAATCGTGCCGCGATGGGCACTGATCCGCGCGACCCGCGAATAGCGCTCCTCGCCCTGGCCGCGCAGGAAATCCCTGTCGACGAGCTGCAGCTCCACGGCGCGCGCAACAAGAGTGAGCGCGCAGGCCATGAGCAGTCCCAGCACCGCAAGCGATCGCCAGCGGTACTGCCAGTCGGGACTTTGTTTGCGTGCCGGGGCCGATTTCATTGTCGTACGATCTTCACTTCCGCCGGAGCCGGCAGATCCATGGCGAGCTTCGCGTTTGCGACACGCTCGACGAATCCATGGGTCGACCACGCGCTCTGCTCGAGCTGCAGCTGGCCCCACTCCGTTTCGAGGTCGTCGCGCTCGCGATTGAGCGCTTGCAGTTCGACGAAAAGCGCGCGGGAACGGTGCTTCGCGTAGATCACACCGGCCGCCGATACCAGAACACTGACCCACAAAAGCGGCAGCAAAATGGCCGTGAGCCTTCGGGAAATCATGAGTCCAGCCTCTCGGCGACGCGCAGCGTCGCGCTGCGAGCGCGCGCATTGCGTGCGACTTCCGCGGCTCCAGGGCGCATGGCCTTGCCGACGACGCGCAACGTCGGGCGCGCCGCCTCGGGAATCATCGGCATGCCCGCGTACATCGGGTCAGCGTGTGCATGCCGGCGCATAAAACGCTTGACGAGGCGGTCTTCGAGCGAATGAAAACTGACGACACAGAGGCGCCCGCGGCCCGAGAGGCGGCGGCGCGCGGCTTCAAGGCCCGACTCGAGCTGTCCGAGTTCGTCGTTCACGTGCATGCGGATGGCCTGGAAACTGCGGGTCGCCGGATGCTTGCCCGGCTCGCGCGTCCTGACGTTGTCGGCGATGACCGCGGCGAGGTCGGTCGTGCGCTCGAAGGGACGGTGGCTGCGGCGGTTCGACGATCGCGCGTGCAATGCGCCTTGCGAATCGATCCTCGCCCAACGTCGCGATCACTTCTTCGATCTCCTCGAGCGGCGCCCGTGCTAGCCACGTGGCGGCGCTCTGCCCCTGGCGCGTATCCATGCGCATGTCGAGCGGTCCGTCGCGCATGAAACTGAAACCTCTCGCGGCGTCATCGAGCTGCGGCGACGACACGCCGAGATCGAAGATCACGCCATCGAGCCCCCGCCTCACACCGAGCGCATCGAGCTCGGCTTCGAGGCTCGCGAAATCCGCGTGCCGGATGGCAAACCGCGGGTCCGCGCCGAACTTGCCTTGGCCAACCGCAACCGCCTGCGCGTCGCGATCGAACGCAATCAACCGGCCCTGCTCTCCAAGCCGCGCGAGAATCGCGGCACTGTGCCCTCCCCGGCCGAAGGTGGCATCGCAGTACCAGCCTTCCGCCTTCGCTTCGAGCGCCGCCAGCACTTCCTCGACAAGAACCGGCGCGTGCTCGTCCACTTCTAGAGCGTCAGCGACTCGAGCTCCGGCGGCAGATCGGTGCTCGATGTCTTCGCCTTCAGCCATTCATCGCGCCGTCCGGACCAACGCGCTTCATCCCAGAGCTCGAAATGCGAGCCCTGCCCGATCAGCACGGCGTCGCGGCTCAGGGAGGCGAAGTCGCGCAGATTGGCCGGCAGCAACATGCGTCCGTGACCGTCGAGCTCGATGTCTGCGGCATGACCGACGAGCAGGCGCTGTACGCGCTGCGCGTCGGGGCGCAGATTCGGCAAGCGCATGAGCTTGCGTTCGAGCTCTTCCCAGTCCGGCAAGCGGGTAGATCAGGAGGCATTCGCCGCCCGGATGAATGGTGACGATCAATTTCCCGCCGCAACGCTCGGCGACGCGTTCCCGATACCGGGTGGGCAATACCAGCCGGCCTTTGGAGTCCAACGTGAGTTCTGTTGCGCCGCGAAACATATTTACGGGGGGAAAGGCTCCCATTTCCTCCCACTTTCTCCCACTTGCGGCCACTATAGGGAGGCGTCTCGAGGTCGTCAACGGATAACGATGAAATATTTCTGTGGTGACAGAGACTTAGCGCCGGATTGAAGAGCCGGCGCCGAAAAATCGAGGTGGCCGCAAATCAGAGGCTTACGGTTCGGACTTGAGATGCCCTGTCAGCACGGCCCCAAGGGATTGGGGTGGAGAAAAGAAAGAGTCAGCCGATAAGCCGGGTTCTGTCGTGGACAATCATTCCTCTGGAATGCACGTCGCCGTGCACTTCAAGCGACCTACCCGAGAGTCGATGCGAGCCGCACCTTGGACCCTTGCGGGCCCACAACTCTCCTATTTGGTCTTGCTCCGGGCGGGGTTTGCCGTGCCACCGAGTGTTGCCACCGGCGCGGTGCGCTCTTACCGCACCCTTTCACCCTTACCTGCACTCGCGAGAGTGCATCGGCGGTTTGCTTTCTGTTGCACTTTCCGTGGGCTCGCGCCCCCCAGGCGTTACCTGGCGCCCTGACTCGTGGAGCCCGGACTTTCCTCTGTATTTCACGAAGAAATACAGCGATTGCCTGGCTGACTCGGCGCGGACTGTAGGCGAGCAAGGCCCTATAGACAAGCTTTCGCGCGAACCCGCCAGACCGCGTCCCTTTGCGTGCTCCGGGCCTACTCGACTTGTTTGCCGGCCTTAATTGCCAGGGCCTTCTGGTAGAGGGCGTTGCGGGGCGCGCCGCTCGCACGGGCCGCGAGGTCGACGGCCTGCTTGAGCGGAAGTTCGCTGAGCAGCACCCGAAGCAAGGCTTCGCCCTCCTCGTCCACTTCTTTCTCGGTGCATTCGGCGCCGGCAACCACGATCACGATTTCGCCGCGCGCCATGTCGGGATCGCCGGCTGCCGCCGCGACAAGCGCATCGAGTGAACCGCGATAGAGCGTCTCGTGCATTTTCGTCATTTCACGTGCGATCGCGGCCTGTCGGGCGCCGCCGAACGCGCTCAGCATGTCCGCGAGTGAATCGGCGAGGCGATGCGGCGCTTCGTAGAAGATCTGCGTTCGAGTCTCTGTTGCGAGCGTCGCGAGCCGTTCGCGTCGCGCCGCAGCCTTCTCGGGAAGGAAGCCTTCGAAAATGAATCGGTCGGTTGCAATTCCTGCAATGCTGAGAGCCGCGGTCACGGCACTCGGTCCCGGCACGGCGCAGACGCGCGCGCCTGCTGCATGCGCGGCGTTCACCAGGCGAAATCCCGGATCGCTGATAAGCGGCGTGCCGGCATCGCTGATGAGGGCGACATCCTTGCCCGCCGCCAGCAGCTCGATCAGTTCCGCGGCCCGCGCCGGCTCATTGTGTTCGTGCAGGGATACCAGTCGCGATGCGATGCCGAACTCCCGCAGGAGCGGTGCGCTGTGGCGAGTGTCTTCGGCCGCGACACATTCGACCGACGCCAGCACTTCCCGCGCACGCGCACTGAAGTCCCCGCGATTGCCGATCGGAGTCGCGACGACGTACAGCGTGCCGGCCGCTTTTGCCACTATAATCTTTCCTTCCCTAGCCGCCCTTCACCGGAAGTCGCGCGCATCGTGCATGGAGGGGAATTCGCTATGCAAGTGAGGCCCGCCCGTGTCGCCCTGCGTGTCGTCCGCTCGCTGTGCGCCGCTGCCCTGATCCTGCAGCTGGTTGCATGCCCCGGCGGTGTCGTGCCGGGCGGCGGTCGCGCGCCGTCGACTGACTCGGCGGAACGACTCGCCCGCTCCGGCGATCACGCCGGCGCCGCACGCGCATACGAGCAGCTCGCGGGCGCTGTGGCCGGAACCGAACGCGACAGCCGCCTGATTTCCGCGGGCGAAGAATGGCTGGCGGCGGGGTCCCGTGCGGACGCAGCGAGAGTCGCTGCACTCGTCGGCACTGGACTCACGGGCGAAGCGAAGGAGCGGCGAGGCCTCCTCGTTGCCGAACTTGCGCTCGCGAATTCGCAGCCAGAGAGAGCGCTCGGCGAGATCAAGCTCCTCGGCGAACCGACAACCCTGGCCGTCGCTCGCCGCTTCTACGACATCGAGGCGCAGGCGCTCTTCGGCGTCAATCGCTCCGCGGATGCAGTTCGTGCCCTCATGCAGCGCGAACGCTGGTTGAGCGAGGAAGCCGAATTGCGCGCAAACCGCTGGCATATCTTCGAAAGCGTGCGCGATGCCGCCATGCACGGCGCATCCATTACCCCACCGCCAGGAACCGATTCCATTGTTGCCGGCTGGCTTGACCTCGGTCGCGTGGGGCTAGAACTCAGCCGCAATCCCTTCGGTGCGGCGGAACGTGTAAACGACTGGCGGACCCGCTATCCAACACACCCGGGCCAGTCGTCGGTGCTCGAACAGTTGCTGCACAGCTACGCAGCCGATCTCGAATACCCGCCCAATGTCGCTCTGCTGTTGCCCCTGTCGGGTCGCCAGCAGGCCGCGGGCGCGGTCGTACGCGACGGCTTCCTGGCCGCCTATTACCAGCACACCAGCGGCTTGCGTCCCCGCGTGCGCATCTACGACGTCGCCGAGCAGCGCGCCGAAGACGCATACATGGCAGCAAGCTCAGACGGCGCAGAGTTCATCATTGGGCCACTGACCAAGGATGAGATCGCCGCTGTCGCGGCGGTCGCGGATGGCCGTATTCCGGTCCTCGCTCTTAATTTTCTGCCGGCCGATGCCCGCACGCCGCGTGGCTTCTACCAGTTCGCGCTGACGCCGGAGGATGAAGCGCGGCTTGCCGCCCGGCGCATCGTCGCGGACGGGCGCCGGCGCGGCGTCGTACTTACGCCGAGCGGAGACTGGGGCAATCGGGTAACAGGCGCATTCACCGAAGAGCTCGAACGCGCCGGCGGCAGCGTCATCGCGCGGCGCAACTTCGATCCGCAGGAAAACGATTTTTCCCCCGAAATCACGGGTCTCCTCAAGCTCGATGAAAGCCGGACCCGGGACGAGCGGCTCGCCGCGATGCTCGGTTCGAAGCTCGAGTTCGAGCCGCGACGGCGCGGCGATGCCGAATTCATCTTCGTCGCGAGCCAGCCCGCGCAGGCACGGCTCATTCGACCGCAGCTGCGATTCCATTTCGCGGGCGATCTGCCCGTCTATGCGACATCTGACGCCTACGAACCCGATCCGCAGGCGAATCTCGAACTCGACGGCATCCAGTTTCCGGATATGCCGTGGATGATCTCATCGGACCCGGTGTCCGCAGCGGTACGAGATTCGGTCCAGAGCGCGTGGCCTGCGCGCGCAAGCCGGCGCGGGCGACTGTTCGCATTCGGTTTCGACGCCTACCGCCTGATTCCGCTCTTGAAGGACGCGGCCAGTGCACGAGTCGAATCGATCGCCGGCATGACCGGGCGCCTGAGTCTCGACAGCAACGGCCGGATCCGCCGGGATCTCGATTGGGTGGAGATTCGTTCGGGGCAACCGCGTTACATCAGCCCGACGGTAAGCGCGCTGCCGGGCACCACCACGAGCAACTGACGTGGCTCTCACGCCCCGACAGGAAGTCGGGCTGCAGGCGGAGCGGCAGGCGGCCGAATACCTGGGCTCGCGGGGTCTGAAACTCGTGCTCGCCAATCATAGGAGCCGTTTTGGCGAACTCGACCTCGTGATGCGGGATGACGCAACGCTCGTGGTCGTCGAAGTCCGCCAGCGCGCGGCGAAGGACTTTGGCGGCGCTGCCGCCAGCATCACTCCGAGCAAGCAACGGCGCATCGTGCTTGCGACGCGGCACCTGCTGATGATGCATCCCGAATTGCGCCGCCTGCCCGTGCGCTTTGACGTCGTGACGCTCGAGCCGGCCGCAGGCGCTATGCGGGTGGAATGGTTGCGCGCCGCGTTCCATGCCTAGCACGCCGCGGTCTTCGCTACTTGACGACCTTGAGTTTCGGCCGCTTGGATTCTGCGGAGCGCGTGCTCCCCGCCTTGCCTGGCGGATTCGCGGGCGGTCCGGCCGGTGGATCCGTCGGCTCCGGTGCGAGGTCGTTTTCGGTGAATATCATTCCCTGGCCGGTCTCGCGCGCATAGATCCCGAGCACCGCGCGGATCGGAATGGCGATCGAGTTGGTGACACCGGAGAAGCGGGCCTGGAACGTCAGTGCCTCGTTGCCAAGTCTCAGGCCTTGAGTCGCGCTGCGGCTGATGTTGAGGATGATCTTGCCATCCTTGACGAACTGCCGCGGCACGCCGACGCCTTCGATTTCCGCGTCCACAACAATATGCGGCGTCTGCCCGTTGTCGGTGATCCATTCGTGCATCGCCCGCAAGAGGTAGGGCCGGCGCGAATTTACGGGAGTATTGGCCACGCGCCGCTCATCCGGGTGCGGTTCAGGGGCGCATGTCCTGTTCGATCTCCGTCAGGCTATTGCGAAATGACGGACGCGCGAACACGAGGTTCATGTATTTCACGATCGGTTGGGCCTGTGCCGGAAGATCGACGCCCCAGAAATTGAGCCGCCAGAGGACGGGCGCGATGGTGCAGTCGACCAGTGAGAATTCGTCGGAGAGAAAGAACGGCTTCGCCTTGAAGACTTCCGCGCTCGCGAGAATGGAGTCGCGCAGGATCTTCTTGAGCTTCAGCGACTGCTTCTTGTCCTGCTCGGCGTCGATCTCGGTCGCAAGACCGTACCAGTCGCGCTCGATCCGATAGAGCGCGAGGCGAAACTGCGCGCGCGTGACCGGATCGACCGGCATGAGCGGCGGGTGCGGGAATCTTTCATCGAGGTATTCGCAGATGACCCGCGAATCGTAGAGGACGAGGTCGCGGTCGACGAGTGTCGGCACGCTGTGATACGGGTTGAGATCGAGCAGGTCCTCCGGAAGATTGCCCGGCTCAACGTTCACTATATCGATGCTGATGCCCTTCTCGGCCAGCACGATGCGCGTGCGATGGCTCGCCGCCTCGTTGCCCGCCGAGAATAGAGTCATCACGGAGCGTCGGCTCGACACCTGTGTCATCTCCTCGCGTCTCCAACCGGGCTCATGTTTCGCGGCCGCCTGCGCCGAAAAAGGGGCCTCGTCACCCGACCTCAATGCACGTCCTTCCAGTATTCCTTCTTGAGGAGATAGGCGAACGCGGTGAATACGAGAAGGAACAGGATCACGATGACTCCCATCGACTGGCGCTCGGCTTTCACCGGTTCGCCGATGTACGTCAGGAAGTTCACGGTGTCGTGCACGAAAACGTCGAATTCCGCGGCGCTCATGCGGCCGGGGTGCTCGAGCACGACCTTGTCGCAGAGCTTGCCCTTGGTCTTGCCGTTCGCGCCGAGCTCCGCGTGCGATTCGAGCCGCTGCACGCCCTGCAGATCCGAGAGCACCGCCGGCATGCTGGCGCCGTCAAAGACCAGATTGTTCACGCCTGTCGGCCGCGACGGCGAATCGTCGCGGTAAAAGCCCTTCAGAAACCGGTAGACGTAGTCCGTCCCTTTGGCGCGCGTGATGAGCGTGAGATCGGGCGGCGCGCGGCCGAACCACTCTGTCGCATCACTGCGCGGCATCGGGCTCTTGATGTAATCGTGGACCTTGGCGCCGGTAAATATGAGGTTCTGCTGCAGCTGTTCGTCGCTCAAGCGCAGGTCCTTCGCGAGGCGGTTCCAGCGCATGAAGCCGAGCGAATGGCAGCCGAGGCAGTAGTTGACGAAGTTGCGGGCGCCCTTCTGGAGCGACGCCACGTTCGTCACATCGGCCTCGGCTGCGCCGAGCCCCTCGATGCATTTCTGGTTCGGGCTGTCAGCACCGAATGCCGCCGCGCAGGCCGCGAACATGAGCACGATCGCTGCGCCCTTAAGCATGGTAGGTCAACCTCTCGGGCACGGGCCGGCCACGATCGTTGCGCGTGTAGAACGGCATGCCGAGGAAGAACAGGAAGTAGACGACGGAGAGGATTCGCGCCATCAACACGTACGTGCCTTCCGCTGGTTTCAGGCCCAGGTACCCGAGTCCGCAGAAGGCGATGGCGAACGCCATGAGCGCGTACAGCCAGATCTTCGAGCGGTAGCGGATCGACTTTACCGGCGAGCGGTCGAGCCAGGGCAGGAACGCGAAGGCGAGCACGGCAAGGGCCATGAGCACCGCGCCGGTGAGCTTGTCCGGTACTGCGCGCAAGATGGCGTAGTACGGTGTGAAGTACCAGACTGGCGCGATGTGTTCGGGGGTCGAGAGCGGGTTCGCAGGCTCGAAGTTCGGCGCCTCGAGGAACAGGCCCGCGAACGTCGGCATGAAGAACACGATCGAGGCGAATACCACGCCGAAGATCCCGACGCCGTACAGATCCTTCACCGTGTAGTAGGGGTGGAACGGAATGCCGTCGAGGGGCTTGCCGTCGGCGCCGAGCTTCTTCTTGATCTCGATGCCGTCCGGATTGTTCGACCCAACCGTGCGCAGAGCCCAGAGGTGCACGAAGACGAGCCCCAGCAGGATCAGCGGCACGGCGACCACGTGCAGGGCGAAGAAGCGATTGAGCGTTGCATCCGCGATGCTGTAGTCGCCGCGGATCCATTCGATAAGACTGGTCCCGATCACCGGGATGGCACCGGCGAGATTGACGATAACCGTCGCGCCCCAGTACGACATGTTGCCCCACGGCAGCACGTAGCCGAAGAACGCCTCGGCCATCAGCGCGAGGTACACCATCACGCCGACGATCCAAAGGAGTTCGCGCGGCTTCTTGTACGATCCGTAGAGCAGTCCGCGGAACATGTGGAGGTACACGACAACAAAGAAAGCCGAGGCGCCGGTGGAATGGAGGTAGCGGATGATCCAGCCGCCACTCACCTCGCGCATGATGTATTCGACGCTTCGGAAGGCTCCGGAGAAGCCCTCGCTATCGATCACGCCATCCGGTTTGTAGAACATCGTGAGGAGGATGCCGGTCGCAAGCTGCAGCACCAGCACCACGAGCGCAAGCGAGCCGAAGAAGTACCAGATGTTGAAATTCTTCGGCGCGTAGTAGTCGAGGAGCTGGCTCTGATAGAACTTGCTCACCGGCAGGCGCGCATCGATCCAGGTTCCAAGCCGCGCCCAGCGCCCGGCGCCGGACGGCAACTGCGTTTCGGCGGCCATTACGCGGCTCCCTTCTTGTCCGTCTCATCGAGCCCGACGACGAGCGCGGTCTCCGACAGGAAGGAGTATGGAGGCACGCGCAGATTGAGCGGCGCCGGCACGTCCTTGAAGACCCGTCCCGCCAGGTCGAACTTCGACCCATGGCAGGGGCAGAAGAAACCGCCCGGCCAGCCGCCCGGCACGTCGATATCGACGGTGCCCGGCTCGAAGCGGTTCTTCGGCAGGCAGCCGAGGTGGGTGCACGTTGCGATCAGCACGAGGTACTGCGGTTCGCGCGCACGGGACTCGTTCTTCGCATACGCGGGCTGATCCGACTCCTGGGATTGCGGATCGCGCAGGTTCTCCTCGTTCGACGCCAGCTGGTCGAGCATCGCCTTGGTTCGATGCACGATGTAGACGGGGTTGCCGCGCCACATGACTGTCATCATGGCTCCAGGCTCAAGCTTGCTCACGTCCACTTCGACCGGCGCGCCTAGCGCTTTGGCGCGCTCGCTGGGGGCCCAGGAACTGATAAAGGGGACTGCGGTAAAAGCTACGCCGACCGCACCCATGCCGGCGGTCGCCGCCGTCAGGAAGTTGCGGCGGCTCTTGTCGACCTCATCGCTCATCAAGCCTCTCCCGGCGAGCTTGCAATGCTGGTTCTTTTGGGCCCCCGGAAGGCGCGGTGATGAGCGCTCCGGTTCCAAGAATTCAAGAAGTTGCGCATTATACACAAATCGAATGGGCCGCCTTAAGGGGCCCTGGGCCCAAAACATGTCCAAGCTCGCCAAGCTGGTGCTGTTTCTTGCCGCCTCCACCGTCGTGGGGCTCGCCGGCGCCTTTGTGCTGCTCCTCGCTGAAGCCCGACCTGCTGCCGCGAACGGTCGTTGAGGTGCCGGTCCACGAGGTGCAGGCGCAGCCAGCCGCCGCCATCGAAAAATCAGCGGTGCCAAGTGCACCCGCTGCGGTCGGCTCGTACGCGGAGGCAGTGGCGCGCAGCTCGCCTTCCGTCGGTGAATATCTTTGCCGCGCGCGTCGTCACCGAACGCACTTACCCTTCGCAATTCGATTCGATGTTCGGCGATGTCTGGCCGTCGGTGCGCAAGCGCATCGAGCGCAGCCTCGGATCGGGTGTCGTCGTCGACGCCGGCGGACACATCGTCACGAACTATCACGTCATCGCGAATGCGTCGGAGATACGGGTGCAACTTGCCGATGGCCGCCAGGCGACAGCCGAGGTTGTAGGACGTGACCCGGATACGGACCTCGCGGTGCTCAGGGTCAACCTGCCGAAGATGCCGGTCATGCCGCTCGGCCGGTCGGACCAGCTGCGGATCGGCGACGTGGTGCTGGCGATCGGCAATCCGCTCGGACTCGGCCAGACGGTCACCCAGGGCATCGTGAGCGCGACCGGGCGTGGTCAGCTCGGTGTCGCGACGTTCGAGAACTTCATCCAGACGGATGCAGCGATCAATTTCGGCAATTCCGGCGGCGCGCTCGTCAACTCACGCGGTGAACTCGTCGGGATCAACACGGCAGTGCTCTCGAAAAATATGGGCACGGAAGGCATCGGCTTCGCGATTCCAGTGAATCTCGTCCGCGGCGTAATGGCCGAAATGCAGAAGAACGGCCGCGTGATCCGCGGCTGGTTCGGCATCGTTCCGCAGGACCTGCCGGAAGACACCGCCCGGCAATTCGGCATCACTGACGGCACCGGTGTCGAGCTCGTGGACCTGTACCTTAAAAGTCCCGCCTATGACATCGGGCTGCGTCCGGGCGACGTGATCCTGAAGCTCAACGACAAGCCGATGCGCAGCGCGCAGGAATCGCTCGCCTTCATAGCGGCGCTGCGTCCGGGCGCCAAGCTAAAGATCTCGGGGATACGCGATGGGACACCCTTCGAAATCGAGTCGAAGGTAATCGAGCGGCCAGCGAAGGTCGGCTAGGACGGAATCCTCCTGATCTGCGCGCCGAGTTGCTGCAGCTTCTCTTCGATGCACTCATAGCCGCGGTCGATGTGATAGATGCGGTCGACCTCGGTGCGGCCCTCCGCCACAAGGCCGGCAAGCACGAGGCTCGCCGAAGCACGCAGGTCCGTTGCCATCACCGGTGCCGCGGTCAGGCGATCGACACCCTTGATGATCGCCGTGTTGCCCTCGAGACGGATCTCCGCGCCCATGCGCCGCATCTCGAGCATGTGCATGAAGCGATTCTCGAAGATTGTCTCGATGATCGTGCCGACGCCGTCCGCCACGGTATTGAGCGCCGCGAACTGCGCCTGCATGTCGGTTGGAAACGCGGGATACGGCGCCGTGCGCACGTCGACGCTGCGCGGACGCTTGCCCTGCATGTCGACTTCGATCCAGCCGTCCGCCGAGTCGACGCGTGCGCCTGCGTCCCGGAGCTTCCCGAGAACCGCGTCGAGATGATCGGCGCGCGCATTCTTGACGCGCACGCGACCGCCTGTGATCGCGCCGGCCACGAGATAGGTCCCGGCTTCGATGCGATCGGGCAGCACTTCGTAGTGCGTCCCCGAAAGTCGCTCGACGCCTTCGATGAGTAGCGTATCCGTGCCCGCGCCACGGATCTTCGCTCCCATCGCAATGAGAAAATTCGCGAGGTCGACCACCTCGGGTTCGCGCGCCGCGTTCTCGATGACCGTGTCGCCCTGGGCGAGCGCCGCGGCCATCATCAGGTTCTCGGTGCCGGTCACGGTCACCGTGTCGAGCACGAGACGCGCGCCGTGCAAGCGCCCGTCACTGCGCGCGCGGATATAGCCGTTCTCGATATTGATGTCGGCGCCCATCGCCTGCAGGCCGGCGACATGGATGTTCACCGGCCGCGAACCGATGGCGCAGCCGCCCGGCAGTGACACATCCGCTTTGCCGAAGCGCGCCAGCAGCGGGCCGAGCACGAGGATCGACGCCCGCATCGTCTTCACGAGCTCGTAGGGCGCGAAGTATTCGCGGATCGAGCCCGCATCGATCTCGACCCGCATGCGATCGTCGACGGTGACGCCGACACCCATGCGCCCCAGCAACTCGATGAAAGTCGTCACGTCCTGCAGATGCGGCACGTTCGCGATCGTGACCGGGCCGTCGGCGAGCAGCGCGCCGGCAAGGATCGGCAGTGTCGCGTTCTTCGCGCCGGAGATGCGGATCTCGCCCTCGAGCCGCTTCCCGCCCTGTATTTCGAGTTTGTCCATGGAAGCTGCCTTAAGACCGCGCGGCCCATTCCTCGGGCGTGAACACCTGCAGCGCAAGCGCGTGAATCTCGCGCCCCATGCGCTCGCCGAGCGCGCCGTAGACGAGCCGGTGGCGCTCGAGCGTACGCTTGCCGGCGAACTCCGCCGCGATCACGACCGCTTCGAAATGCACATCATCGGGACTCGCCACGCGGGCGTCGGCGGTCGGGAGCCCTGAGCGGATGAGCGCGGCGATTTCTTCGGATTTCATGGGGCGACCACGGCTTTCATGGAGCAAAGATAGTAAAGAAAACCGTGCGGCACCGAAACAGTCGGGGCGCTATGATGCGCCGGTTTCACTGGGAAAAGGCATGACCGTCCGACTCGATGACGCAGCATTGATCGCGCTCGGCAAGCGGGCGCTCGCCACCGAGGCGGAAGCGGTCGGCGCGCTGGTCGGGCGCCTCGGCAGCGAATTCGCTGCCGCCTGCAAGCTGTGTCTCGAGTGCAGCAGCCGCCAAGGGCGCGTGATCGTCTCGGGCATGGGCAAGTCCGGGCACGTCGGCCGCAAGATCGCGGCGACGCTGGCGAGCACCGGCACGCCGAGTTTCTTCCTGCATCCGGGCGAAGCGAGTCACGGCGATGCCGGCATGATCACCCGCCCGGATGCGCTGCTCGCGATCTCGAATTCCGGCGAAACCGTGGAGATCGTGACGCTGCTGCCATACCTCAAGCGTCTGGGCATTCCGCTCATCACGCTCACCGGCGGACGCGATTCGACGCTCGCGAAGGCCGCAGCCGTGAATCTGGACGTCAGCGTGCCCGCGGAGGCCTGTCCGCTCAATCTCGCGCCGACCGCCAGCACCACCGCGACGCTCGCGATGGGCGATGCTCTCGCCGTTGCGCTGCTTGAATGCCGCGGCTTCACGGAACAGCAATTTGCGCTGTCGCATCCGGGCGGCAGTCTAGGCCGGCGGCTGCTGCTTCACGTCGAGGACGTAATGCGCACGGGCGATGACATTCCGATGGTGGGCGTCGATACGCCGCTCGCCGCCGGCCTCGTCGAAATGAGCCGCAAGGGCCTCGGCATGACAGCTATTGTCGATGCCAACCGGCACGTCGTTGGAGTCTTCACCGACGGCGATCTGCGCCGGGCGCTGGATGGCCTGGTCGACGTTCACGCGACGCGCATGCGCCAGGTCATGACGCGCCAGGGCAAGAGCATTGGTCCGCGCATGCTCGCCGCCGAGGCGGTACATCTGATGGAGAAGCACCACATCACGCAGCTCCTCGTGGTCGAGGATGACAACACGTTGATAGGCGCGCTCAACATTCATGACCTATTCCGGGCCGGTGTCATCTAGTGGTGAAACGCAAATCGCGACGCGGCTCCGAGCGACCGAATATCCGGTTGCTCGTGCTCGACGTCGACGGCGTGCTGACGGACGGACGTCTGTACTTTGGCGCCGACGGCGAAGCGCTCAAGGTCTTTCACGTCCGCGACGGCCTCGGTATCAAGCTCCTGCAACGCGCCGGAATCGCGGTCGCCGTCGTCTCCGGGCGCAGTTCGCCGGCTGTTGTCAGCCGATGCCGGGAACTCGACATCGCCCACCTGGTCCAGAGCTGCGACGACAAGGTCGCCGCCGTATCGCGCCTCGCAGCCGATCTCGAAATAAACATGAACGACGTCGCGTGCATCGTGGATGACACGAGCGACCTGCCGCTCGCGGTCGCGGTGGGCCTCGCGTTCGCCGTTGCCGACGCCCATCCGGACGTGAAGCTCGCGACGCGGCACGTGACGAAGCATGCCGGCGGACGCGGCGCGGTGCGCGAAGTCTGCGACCGGCTCGTTCTTGAAGCGCATGGAGGGAAGGCATGACGCGCGCCCTGCTCATCCTCGTCGTTATCGCGTTGGTGATCGTCATCGGGCTGTCGTTCGTCGGTGGGGAATCCGCCGATGTGCGTCGCGACTCGGTCGCACCGGCCAACCAGCCGGGCTACTTTCTTACCGGTGCGACCATCACGGACACGGGCGATGACGGCGCAGCCCGCATGCGCATACGCGCGCAGCGCATCGAACAGCGGCCGGCGGACAACAGTGTTGTACTTTCGGCGCTGCAGCTGACCTACACCGGCGCCGACATGCACGACTGGATCGTGACGGCCGAACACGGGGTCGTGCCGGAAACCTCCAAGGTCGTCCGCCTTGCCGGCAATGTGCAGGTCCGCGGCGCCGTCGGGGAAGGTGGGCTGGAAGCCGTGATCGAGACGCCCACCCTCGAATTCGATACCGAACAGTCGACTGCCAACACGAACGACGAGGTGCAAATTGTCATGGGCACGCGAGCGCTGGCGGCTCGCGGCCTCGACGCCGACTTGAAGCAGCATCGCGTGCGGCTACAATCGCGCGTACATGGTCAGTTCAATCCTCCGTTCGGTCGCTAGCGCGGGCCTGCTCGCGCTGGTAGCGGCGGCGGCTGGCGCGACCAGCGAACCGGCGCCGGCGGCGCCCGTGGTGCCCGTAACGGCCAAGCCTGCAGGAAAAACTGCCGGGGGCCTGCAGAGCGACCTTCCGATCCTGGTCGACGCGCGGTCTTCGGAATTCGACTACAAGAAAAACCGCCTGCTATTTCACGCGGTGACGATCACCCAGGGGAATCTGCGCGTCGATGCCGGCGAAGCCGCGGCAACGGGACTCAATTTCGACAATAGCCAGTGGCAGCTGTCGGGCGACGTCCATATCCGGATGGAAAAGGGCTCGTTGAGCTCGGACAGGGCCGATGTCACCTTCGTCGACAACCAGATCTCGCGAGCCGTCATCAACGGCGCGCCGGCGAACTTCGAGCAGACGCTGGATCAACCGGCGCAGATTGCGCGTGGGCGCGCGAACGTCATCGAGTACGACGTCAAGAACGGCACGGTCCGGCTCGCAGAGAAGGCGTGGCTCTCGGACGGCGAAGTCGAATTGACCGGCGACATCCTCGTGTACGACGTCCGCGCCGAAAGGGTCGTCGCCAACTCGCCCGCGACGAGCGAAGGTCGCGTGCAGATCAGGATCCCGCGCACCCGCAAGCCGGCTGCGGAGACTGCGGATCCCAAGCAATGAGCCGCCTGGTGGTTTCGGGACTGGCGAAGAGCTACAAGTCCCGCCAGGTGCTGCGCGACCTGTCGCTCGAGGTCTCGAGCGGCGAAGTCGTCGGGCTTCTTGGACCGAACGGGGCCGGCAAGACGACGGCCTTCTACATGATCGTCGGCCTCGTACCCTGCCAGAAGGGCCGCATCGTGCTTGACGATGAAGACATCACGACGCTGCCGATGCATCGGCGCGCGCAGCTCGGCGTCGGCTACCTGCCGCAGGAGGCTTCGGTTTTCCGCAAGCTCTCGGTCGCCGACAACGTGCTCGCAATCCTTGAAACGCGAGCGGATCTCGACGCGGACGGGCGCGAACAGCGGCTCACGGAGCTCCTGGAAGAGCTGCATATCAGCCACATCCGCGAAAATCTCGGCATCAGCCTGTCAGGTGGCGAGCGGCGGCGCGTCGAAATCGCGCGGGCGCTTGCGGCAGAACCGAAATTCGTGCTGCTCGACGAGCCGTTCGCTGGCGTCGACCCGCTTTCGGTCATCGACATCCAGCGCATCATCCGCCAGCTCACGGCGCGCGGCATCGGCGTACTGATCACCGATCACAACGTCCGCGAGACGCTCGGCATCTGCGGCCGCGCGTATATCGTGAGCCAGGGCGTCGTCCTGGCGCAGGGCACCGCGGAAGAAATCCTGGCCCATCCGCAGGTGCGCGAGGTCTACCTCGGTCACGACTTCCGCCTGTAGAACTTTCACTCGTCCAAACCATTGAATCTACTCGTGATTGTGCTCATTGCACACTTCCTGCATGGGCCGCGGTTCACAGTCCCCGAGCGCCGTGCTTTACGGCCGATTTTTCGCGCTAGACTTCGGTACGGACGACTCTTCGAGACCCATGCTGAAACCCACCCTGCAACTGCGACTCGGCCAGCAGCTGACGATGACGCCCCAGCTGCAGCAGGCCATACGACTGCTGCAGCTTCCAGCACTCGACCTGCAAGCGCATGTGCGCGAAGCGCTCGAGTCGAACGTCATGCTCGAGTCGCTCGACGACACAGGCGATGCGACCGGCGTCAACGAAACGCCCGAGATGCGCGACGAGGTCCGCGAGGAAGCTCGCGAGGAAATTCGCGACGACTCCCGCGATGGCACCGGTGAAGACAAGAACGACCAGGAGTACGAGGAAGTCGACGTCGAGGTGATCGACGACCCCTGGACGGAGCGAACCGCCGCAGCCGGCGATACGGTGTGGAGCGGCGATGGGGATAAGTCACAGGAATTTGCGGACCAGCGCGGGCAGACGCTGCACGATCACCTGCTCTGGCAGCTCGAGCTCGCGCACCTTTCCCCGCTCGATCTCGCCATTGCGCGCGCGATCGTCGATGCCATCAACGACGACGGCTACCTGAGCGACAGCCTCGAGGAAATCCAGCGCAACCTCCTGCCGGAGGTCGTCTGCTCCCCGGCGGACATGGACCGCGCGCTGGCCGCGGTCCAGACCCTCGATCCCGTCGGCATTGGCGCCCGATCGATCGGTGAGTGCATCGGGCTGCAGCTCGCGCAGCTCGACCCGGCAACGCCGCAGCTCGAACTCGCCAAGCGCATCGCCGCGCAACACCTGGGCCTCGTCGCGGAACAGCAGCTAGCACTCCTCAGGCGCCAGCTGCGCGTGAGCGACGAGGAACTCGATGCGGCGATCGCGCTCGTGCGCGCCTGTCAGCCGCGACCCGGCGCATCCATTCATGCGCAGACCGCCGAGTACGTCGTACCCGACGTGTTCGTGCGCCGCGGCGAAAATGGATGGATCGTCGAGATCAATCCGTCCACCGTGCCGCGCGTCCGCGTGAATCAGAACTACGCGGACCTCCTCGGGCGCAACGCCGACCATTCGATGTTGCGCGCGCAGCTGCAGGAAGCGCGGTGGCTCCTGCGGAGCCTTGAAATCCGCCACGAGACTCTCCTGAAGGTCGCGCGCGCAATCGTGCAGCGGCAATCGGCGTTCTTTGAGCTGGGCGATGAAGCGATGCAGCCCATGATTCTCAAGGACGTCGCCGAAGCGATCGAGATGCACGAGTCGACGATCTCGCGCGTCACGACCGCCAAGTACATGCACACGCCGCGCGGGGTTTTCGAATTCCGCTACTTCTTCTCGAGCCACGTGGCCGCAGACGATGGCACCGAGATGTCCTCGACCGCGATCCGCGCCAAGATCCGCAAGCTCATCGCGCAGGAGGACGCCACCAACCCGCTGAGCGACGGACGCATCGCCGAGCTCCTGTCGCAGGAAGGCATTCCGGTCGCGCGCCGCACGGTCGCGAAATACCGTGAGGCGATGGCGATCGCTCCCTCGAACGAACGCAAGAAGGCGGCATCGCGTTAGCCGCGCACCCCAGTCTCAAATAAGGAGAAGCCGATGCAGCTCAATCTCAGCGGTCATCACGTGGAAATCACGCCTGCGCTCAAGGGCTACGTCGAAAGGAAGCTCGAACGCATAGTGCGGCACTTCGATCACGTCATCGACGTGCACTGCGTGCTCACCGTCGAGAAATTGAGACACAAGGCCGAAGCGACGCTGTCGCTCTCGGGCGGCCGCATCCATGCCGATGCCGTCGACGGCGACATGTACGCTGCGATCGACGCGCTCGTCGACAAGCTCGACCGGCGCGTCAAGAAGCGCAAGGAAAAGCTCACGGACCATCATGCAGCCGAAGCGCCGCACGGCCGGCCCAACGGTGCCTAGTGCCATGCGTCTCATCATCGTCAGCGGCCTCTCCGGCTCGGGGAAGAGCGTGGCGCTGCACATGCTCGAGGATCTCGACTTCTACTGCATCGACAATATTCCCGCTGCGCTCCTGAAACCCTTCATTTCGCACACCGTGCACGCGAGCGAAGCGGACTATTCGCGGGCCGCGGTCGGGCTTGATGCGCGCAATACCGCATCCGAGATCGCCAGCGTTCCGGCGCTCGTCGGCGAACTGCGCCGCAGCGGCATCACCTGCGAAGTCCTCTTCCTGCAGGCGAGCGACGAGGAACTCCTGAACCGCTACGGTGAGACGCGCAGAAAACACCCCATGAGCCGCGACGGCGTGAGCCTGCGCGAGGCGATCGCCGCGGAGCGGCGCCTGCTCGAACCGGTGACGGATGCGGCCGACCTTGTCATCGACACTACGCGCATGAGCGTGCACGAGCTGCGCGAGCTCCTCAGAAAGCGGGTCGAACAGCGCAGCGAAGGACGCCTTTCGATCATGTTCGAGTCGTTCGGCTTCAAGCACGGCATCCCGGGTGACGCCGACTTCGTATTCGACGTGCGCTCGCTCCCGAACCCGTACTGGGAACCGGCGCTACGCGCGCAGACAGGGCGCGACGCGCCCGTGGTCGCTTTCCTCGAATCGAATGCCGCCGTGCGGCGGATGATCGACGACATCTCCGGCTTTCTCGACAAGTGGATACCCGAGTACCAGCGGACCAATCGGAGCTACCTGACAGTCGCGATCGGCTGCACGGGCGGCCAGCACCGCTCGGTCTACATAACCGACAGGCTGGCGGCCCACTTCGCGACGAAATTCCGGCACGTGCTCGCTCGCCACAACGCCCTGCCCGACACCGGCCCCGCGCGCGCGCAAAGCGACTGACCTTCCATGGCACCAGGTACCGGGAGGTGTCTGGCAAGGCCGGTCTTGAGATGTTCGCGGGCAGGACATCGGCGATTCGGGTGTCTACGTCGGGATGTCCTTTCGGGACCGCCGTGAATACATCCCTGTAGGCTTCGAGAAAAACATCCTGTTTTTCACGATCCCGAAAGGACATCCCGACGTAGACACCCTTCACGTTGGCGCCGGCCGCAGACACGGCACCTCCCGGTACCTGGTGCCATGGAAGGCAGCGAATCAGCTGGCGCGAGCGGCCGTGTCGTGGACGGGCGAAACGGCGAATGACGGCTCGACGAATTTGAGAAGGTCGGCGCGGCGCGCCATGGCATCGGCGTACCCGAGGCTGATGAGTTCGCGCGTGTAGGACGCCTCGAACATCAGGTAGCTCATGAGCTGCGTGCCGTTTGCGTTATACGCCCCCATCGTGCGCATCAGCATGCGCAGCGACCGCGGCAGATCGGCCGCATGGCGTGCAGCGATGCGTCGCAGGTCCTCGCTCGGCAGAATGATGATCGCTTCCACCTCTCGCAGTCCCCCGCCCTGATAGGTCGCGGCCAGAAGATTCACCCGCTCGAGCCGTTCGAGATCGGCCTGGATCTGGTCGTTGAAGAGCGTATCGAGCATGAAGCCGAAGATCTGTCCCGGCGTCGGCGAGATGGGAATATCCGTCGCGATCGACGTACCGCGATCTCCTGCATCACGAACGCCGATCACGAGCAGGCGGTCCGCGCCGAGGTGAATCGCGGGACTCAGTGGAGCGAGCTGCCGCATCGCTCCGTCACCGTAGAATTGCTCGTTGATCCGCACCGGCGGAAAGAGAAAGGGCACGGCAAGACTCGCCATCAGGTGATCGAGCGTCAGCCGGGCGCGTTCGCCGGAATGCAGCACGCGCTCCCAGGGAGCGATATCAGGCTCGGCATCGAAAAACGCAATCGAGCGCGCGCTCCCGTAACCGGTCGCGGAAAGCGCGACCGCGTTGAGTGAGCCGCGCCGGATCGAGGCCGCGATGCGATCGAAGTTGACGCGTTCGCTGAGGAGCTTGCGCAGGGGACTGTTGTCGAGGAGCGAGCGCGGCGCCTTCGCGAAGAGGCCGCCCGACACGAGGGCGAGGAGCCAGTGAAGTCCCGAGCGCATGACGGTAAGAGAGTCCGACCGGAACACCTGATCGCAATGAAACCCGCGCCAAACACGTTCGAGGTTCTGCACCGACGCACGAAATCGCAGCGGATCGGAGGCAAGCACGGCGGCCGACACGGCCCCGGCCGACGTCCCGGTGACAATCGGAAAGGGACAGCGCGCCTTCGCTGGCGTGAGTTCCGCTAGCGCCTTGAGGACGCCGACCTGGTAGGCCGAGCGCGCACCACCGCCCGTGAGTACGAGGCCGTTCTTCGGTGCGGGCCGGCGTTCGGGAGGGTGCGTCATCATGCGGGTGCTGTTTACCACGATGACCGGCAGCGGCAAAGGGACGAGTCCATAAGTCCGCGCAGTGGTCAGTTGAGCGCCTGCATGGCCTCGTCGATCCCCTGCAACGTGAGCGCGAACATGCGATTGTCGACGAGTTCGCGCGCGAGCTGGATGGAAGGGGCATAGTCCCAGCGTTCCGCGGGTTCCGGGTTGAGCCATACGTGTTTCGGCCAGGCGCTGCAGAGCCGGCGCATCCAGACGCTCCCCGCTTCCTCATTCCAGTGCTCGAGGCTGCCGCCGGGCTGGACGATTTCGTAGGGACTCATGGTCGCATCGCCCACGAAGATCAACCGGTAGTCCGGCGGATACTTGTGGATGAGCCAGGACGTCTGCACGCGCTCGCCGTGCCGCCGGCTGTTGTCGCGCCAAAGGCTCTCGTAGACGCAGTTGTGAAAATAGAAATGCTCGAGATGACGGAATTCGCTGCGGGCCGCGGAGAAGAGCTCCTCGCAGATCCGCACGTGATCGTCCATCGAGCCGCCAATGTCGAGAAGCAACAGGACCTTCACCGCATTGCGCCGCTCGGGCACCAGACGCACGTCGAGAAATCCGGCATTGCGCGCAGTCGCATCGATGGTGTCCGGCAGATCGAGTTCCTCCGCGGCGCCCTGTCTTGCGAAGCGGCGCAGCCGCCGGAGCGCGAGCTTCAGATTGCGCGTTCCGAGTTCCACGCGATCATCGAGATTGCGATACTCGCGCCGTTCCCAGATTTTGACCGCGCGCCGCTCGCGCGACTGGCCGCCGACGCGCGCTCCCTCGGGATTGAAGCCGGCATTGCCGAAGGGCGAAGTGCCGCCGGTCCCTATCCAGCGATTGCCGCCCGCATGCCGGCCCTGCTGCGCGGCGAGGCGCTCCCGCAAGGCGTTCATGAGCCGCTCCCAGCCGCCGAGCGCCTCGACTTTCGCCTTCTCCTCGGCCGTCATCAGCCGCTCGACGTCGGCGCGCAGCCAGTCGTCCGGAATCGCGGCCGCCAATGCAGTCGCGATCTGCTCGACACCCTCGAAGTGACGCGCGAAGGCGCGGTCGAAGCGATCGAAATGGCGTTCGTCCTTGACGAGCGCAGCCCGCGCGAGATGGTAGAAGGCTTCGGCGTCGAAATCGGTCACGCGCTCATCTAGCGCTTCGAGCAGGGTCAGGAATTCGGTGAGCGTCGCCGGCACGCCCTCGGCACGCAGGTCGCGGAAGAACTTAACGAGCATTGCGCCGGTTGAGGAAGAGGAGCTGCTCGAAGAGGTGCACGTCCTGTTCGTTCTTGAGGAGCGCGCCATAGAGCGGCGGAATGAGTTTCTTGTCATCGCCCGCCGCGAGTGCGGCCGGGTCGATGTCTTCTGCGAGCAGGAGTTTCAGCCAGTCGAGGAGTTCCGAAGTAGAGGGCTTCTTCTTGAGCCCCGGGACTTCGCGCACGCGGAAGAATGCGTTCAACGCCTCGCTCAGGAGCTCGCGCTTCAACGTCGGGTAGTGCACGCGCACGATGCGCTCCATCGTCTCGGGATCCGGAAATCTGATGTAGTGGAAGAAGCAGCGGCGCAGGAAAGCGTCCGGCAGTTCCTTCTCATTGTTGCTCGTGATGACGACGATCGGCCGGTGACGCGCGCGCACGAGCTCGCGCGTTTCGTACACGTAGAACTCCATGCGGTCGAGCTCGCGCAGCAGGTCGTTCGGAAATTCGACATCCGCCTTGTCGATCTCATCGATAAGGAGCACCGGCTGGACTTCGGCTTCGAAAGCCTCCCAGACCCTGCCTTTCAGGATGTAGTTGCGGATGTCGTGCACGCGCGCATCGCCGAGCTGCGAGTCCCTGAGGCGTGCGACCGCGTCGTACTCGTAGAGACCTTGCTGGGCCTTGCTCGTCGACTTGATGTGCCACTCGTAGAGCGGGCGCTTCAGCGAACGTGCGATCTCGATGGCGAGCTCGGTCTTGCCGGTGCCGGGCTCGCCCTTGATGAGGAGTGGTCGCCCGAGGATTACTGCCGCATTCACCGCGACGGCCAGATCCTCGCCCGCGACGTAGCGGTCCGTTCCTGAGAATCGTACGGCGCTCATGTTCGGGGCGCTCCGCGGGGGGCGGGCCGGCGTCAGCCGCCCGTCACCTTAAGAATCTGCATCGAATTGGTGCCGCCCGCGACGCCCGAGAGCGCCCCCTGGGTCACGATGATGTGATCGCCCTCGTCGACGAGCTTGAGCTCGAGCAGCATGTGGAAGATCGTCGGGTACACGGTGTCCGGCCGCGTCTGCACGACGTCAAATGCAACCGGATACACGCCCCGATAGAGCGTGACGCGCCGGCGAGTCGCCTCCTGGCGCGTGAACGCATAGATCGGGATGTCCGAGCGGATGCGCGACATCCAGAGTGTCGTCGAACCGGATTCGGTGAGCGCAACGATGGCGCGCACCTTCATGTGATTCGCCGTGTACATCACGGCCATCGCAATCGCTTCGTCCGTGAGATTGAACACGCGATCGTCACGATGGCGCGAGCGGCCGGGCGCAAGTTGATACTTCTCCGCGCCCTCGATGACCTGCGCCATCGCCTGTACGGCCTTCACCGGATATTTGCCGACCGCGCTCTCGCCGGAAAGCATGACGGCGTCCGTGCCATCCATGACGGCGTTCGATACGTCGGAGACCTCGGCCCGCGTCGGAATCGGATTGTTGATCATCGATTCCATCATCTGGGTCGCGGTGATCACGACCTTGTTGCGGTGACGCGTGTGCTGAATGATGGTTTTCTGCAGGCCCGTGAGCTCCGCATAGCCCATCTCGACGCCGAGATCACCGCGCGCGACCATGACGACGTCGCTTGCATCGATGATTTCATCGAGCTTCTGGATCGCCTCTGCGCGTTCGATTTTCGCGACCACGCGGCCATCGCCCCCCGCGGCCCTGAGGAGCGTACGGCATTCGTGCATATCGTCTGCGTTGCGTGCGAACGATACCGCGATGTAGTCGACGCCGAGGCGCGCCGCCACCTTGATGTCCTCGCGATCCTTTTCCGTGAGCGCGCCTGCGGAAAGGCCGCCTCCCTGTCGATTGATGCCCTTGTTATCCGAGAGCTCCCCGCCCACCACGACCCTCGTGTTGACCACCGGCCCCGCGACCGAGGTGACCGCGAGTGCGATATTCCCGTCGTTGAGCAGAAGCGTGTCGCCAGAGGACACGTCCGCCGGAAGATTCTTGTAGGCGCAGCCCACGCGCTGCGCCGTGCCCGCTTTGGGATCGAGTGAAACGTCGAGTGCGAAGGGATCGCCCTCCTTCAGGAACACCCGGCCCTCGGCAAACCGCTCGATGCGGATCTTCGGGCCCTGCAGGTCGCCGAGCACACCGACGTACTTGCCGGCGGCTGCGGCCGCGTCGCGCACGAGCTGGACCCGCTTCGCGTGATCCTCATAACGTCCGTGCGAGAAATTCACCCGCACGACATCGGCGCCGGCGCTCACCATCTCGGCGAGCACCTTGGGATCGTCGGTCGCGGGCCCCAGGGTGGTAACGATTTTCGTCCGTCTCAAGAGTCGACTCCGTACGCTTTAGGCGGCGCGTGCTTCGAGCATGGCGACCGCCGGCAGCGTCTTGCCCTCGATGAACTCGAGGAATGCTCCCCCACCCGTGGAAATGTACGAGATTCCTTCTTCGATCTTGTATTTTTCGATGGCCGCGAGCGTGTCGCCCCCGCCCGCGATGGAAAACGCCTTGCTGTTCGCGATCGCGTTCGCGAGCGTGCGCGTGCCTTCGCCGAACTGGTCGAATTCGAAAACGCCCACCGGTCCGTTCCAGACGATAGTACCCGCCTTGCCGAGCAGCGCCGCGAAGCGCTCGGCCGAATCGGGGCCGATGTCGAGGATCATTTCATCGGCGGCAACCTGGTCCACGCGCTTGACGTCAGCCTCCGCAGTCGCGGAGAACTCGGTCGCGACGACGACGTCGGTAGGCAGAGGGATGTCTGCGCCGCCCTTGCCCGCGGCGTCGAGGAGGCGCCGTGCTATGCCGATCATGTCCGGCTCGTGCAGCGACTTGCCGATCGGCAGGCCCTTGGCGGCGAGAAACGTGTTCGCAATGCCGCCGCCGACGATCAGCAGGTCGACTTTCGCGAGGAGCGCCTCGAGCACCGTGAGCTTGGTTGAGACCTTCGAGCCCGCAACAATCGCCACGAGCGGACGCGCAGGCTTCTCGAGAGCTGTCTCGAGCGCGACGAGCTCGTTGACGAGAAGCGGTCCCGCACAGGCGACCCGCGCGAACTTGCCGACACCGTGCGTGCTCGCCTCGGCCCGGTGTGAGGTGCCGAATGCATCCATGACGTAGATGTCGCAGAGCGCGGCCATGCGCTGCGCCAGATCGTCCTTGTCTTTCTTCTCGCCCTTGTTGAAGCGGACGTTCTCGCAAAGCACGACTTCGCCCGGCTCGCAGCTCACGCCTTCGAGCCAGTTGCGCTCGAGGCGCACCTTGCGGCCCAGGAGCTCCGACAGGCGCGCGGCGACGGGTGCGAGCGACAGGCTGTCATCGAACATGCCCTCTTCCGGCCGACCGAGATGCGACATCACCAGCACGCGGGCGCCGGCGTCGACGGCGTGCCGGATGGTCGGGAGCGACGCGCGAATGCGCGCATCGCTCGTCACGACTCCGCCCTTCACCGGCACGTTGAGGTCTTCGCGGATGAGGACGCGCTTGCCCTTCAGGTCGAGATCGACCATGCGCAGTACCTTCATGGAACCACTCCCTTCGCGTCCGGTTACTTCGCGTTCGCGAACGCGACCGTCGTATCGAGCATGCGGTTCGAGAAACCCCACTCGTTGTCGTACCAGGAGCAGACCTTGACCGTCGTGTCGATCACCTTGGTCAGCGTCGCGTCGTAGGTCGAGGACGCGGGATCGTGGTTGAAGTCGACCGAGACGAGCGGTCCGTCGCTGTAGGCGAGGATGCCCTTGAACGCACCGGCAGCGGCTTCCTTCATCAACTTGTTGATCTCATCGATCGACGTCGCGCGCTTCGCGACAAAGGTGAGATCGACGAGCGAGACATTGATCGTCGGCACGCGCACGGCGAAGCCATCGAGCTTGCCCTTCAGTTCCGGCAACACGAGGCCGACCGCGGCGGCCGCGCCGGTCTTGGTCGGGATCATCGACATCGTCGCCGAACGCGCGCGGCGCAGGTCCGTGTGATACACGTCGGTCAGCACCTGATCATTGGTGTAGGAGTGAATCGTCGTCATGATGCCGTTGACGACGCCGATCTTGTCGTTCAGGACCTTGACGACAGGCGCGAGGCAGTTGGTGGTGCACGACGCATTCGAGATGACGGTGTGCGAGGCCTTGAGCACGCCGTGGTTCACGCCGTAGACCACCGTCGCGTCGACGTCCTCGCCGCCCGGAGCGGAAATGATGACTTTCTTCGCGCCGCCGGTGAGGTGCAGCCCCGCCTTGGCCTTGCTCGTGAAGAGTCCCGTGCTCTCGAGCACGATCTCGACACCGAGCTGGCCCCAGGGGAGCTTGGCCGGATCGCGTTCGGCGAGCACCCGGATGCGGTCGCCGTTCACCACCATGGAATCGCCGTCGACCGATACTTCGCCGGGGAATTTGCCGTGCGCAGTGTCGTAGCGCGTGAGATGCGCGTTCGTCTTCGCATCGCCGAGGTCGTTCAACGCGACGATCTGGATGTCCTTGGTGCGCTTCGATTCGTAGAGTGCGCGCAGTACGTTGCGGCCGATGCGGCCGTAGCCATTGATCCCAATCTTGATCGCCATCGTGAGCTCCTCTTAATCGACGAGTTCCAGAATTTCGCGGGTCACATGTTCCGCGGTGATGCCAAACTTTTTGAACAAATCGGGGCCCCGGCCGGATGCGCCGAACTGATCGACGCCGATCACGCGCCCCTGGGGACCCGCGTAGGCCCGCCAGGGCAGAGTCACGCCCGCCTCGACGACCAACCTGCGCACAACGCCTGCCGGCAGCACCCGCTCGCGATACGCGGGGTCCTGCGCTTCGAACACCTGGGTGCTCGGCATCGAGACGACGCGGATGCGGCGGCCCTTACCATTCAGTCCGCGCGCAGCTTCGGCAGAAATGCCGACCTCCGATCCTGTCGCGATGACAATGCACTCCGGCACGCCGACCGGCTCGACGAGCACATAGCCGCCGCGCCGGATGTCGGCGATCTGCGCCAGCGTACGCGGCTCCTGCGGCAGGTTCTGGCGCGTCAGCGCGAGCGCCGTTGGTCCATCTACGCGTTCGACTGCCGCGATCCAGGACGCCGCCGTCTCGACGGCATCGCAGGGCCGCCACAGGATTAGATTCGGAATGAGCCTCAAGCTCCAGAGATGCTCGACCGGCTGATGCGTCGGGCCGTCTTCGCCGAGACCGATCGAATCGTGCGAGTACACGAGGATATTGCGCTGGTGCATGAGCGCAGCCATACGCACGCCGTTGCGCGCGTAGTCCGAGAACGTGAGGAAGGTACCGCCGTACGGGATGAATCCGCCATGCAGCGCGAGTCCGTTCATCACCGCAGTCATGCCGAATTCGCGCACGCCGTAATAGATGTAGTTGCCGCCCGGGTTCTCGACATTCAGCGTCTTCGAACTCTTGCTGAGTGTATTGTTCGAGCCCGTGAGGTCCGCCGATCCGCCGACGAATTCCGGCAACAGCGGCGTCAGCGCGTTGAGAACAGCCTGAGACGACACGCGCGTCGCCGCGGGCTTGTTGTCCTTGGCGGCGTCGCCGGGCAGCTCGCGCGCACGCTTGACGAATTCCGCGGGCAGCTCGCCCTTCGTCCGACGCTCGAACTCGGCTGCGAGCTCCGGATATTCGCGACGATAAGCTTCAAACAGGTGACGCCACTCGGCTTCCCGTCGCGCGCCGCTTGCGCGCGCATCCCAGGCGGCGCGAATCGGCTCCGGAATCTCGAACGGCGCGTATTTCCAGTCCAGCGTCTTGCGGGCCGCGGCCACCTCGTCCGCGCCGAGCGCCTGGCCGTGCGTCGCTTCCGTGCCCTGCTTGTTGGGCGCGCCCCAGCCGATGATCGTCTTGCAGCAGACGATGGAGGGTCGCTTTGTCTCCGCTCGCGCAGCCGTGATTGCGCGCTTCACTGTCTCGGCATCATGGCCGTCGACGCCCGGCACCACGTGCCAACCGTAGGCACTGAAGCGCTCGGGCGTGTTGTCGGTGAACCAGCCCTGCACGTGGCCGTCGATCGAGATGCCGTTGTCGTCATAGATGCAAATGAGCTTGCCAAGCCGCTGGGTGCCTGCGAGCGAGGCCACCTCGTGCGAGATGCCCTCCATGAGGCAGCCGTCGCCGACGAATACATAGGTGTGGTGATCAACGACTTCAAATCCTGGCCGATTGAACGTCGCGGCGAGCGCCCTCTCGGCGATCGCCATGCCTACCGCGTTCGCCAGCCCCTGGCCGAGCGGGCCGGTTGTCGTTTCGATGCCGATATCGAGGTCGTGCTCCGGGTGACCCGCCGTGCGGGCCCCGAGCTGGCGGAAATTGCGGATCTCGTCCATGCCGAGCGGATAGCCGGTGAGGTTGAGCACGGCGTATTGCAACATCGACGCATGACCGTTCGACAAGACGAAGCGGTCCCGGTCCGGCCAGCGCGGGTTCCCGGGGTTGTGCTTGAGGAAGTCGCGCCACAGGACCTCGGCAATGTCGGCCATCCCCATCGGTGCGCCCGGGTGGCCCGCATTCGCTTGTTGTACCGCATCCATCGCGAGGGCGCGGATGGCGTTGGCGAGCTCTCTTCGGCTCGGCATTCTCTTGGCTTCCCCTAAAAAGAAAGGCGCGGATTCTCCGACACTCCGCCGCCCGGAGCAACGGACGCTTTGCATCGTCGCCCGTCCGCTATCGGCGCACCAAAACGCGCCATCCGTCACAAAATGCCCGCAATCCCGCTTCTGTCTCGAATTGCAGACGTGCGGCGCCGATCCGCTTGGCATGACCGGGTTCAAGATTCCCCGTAAGCGCGTTTGTTATCATGCGCCGCGAATCCCGAGTCTGCGTACGCCCTGCCGAGATCGGGAAATTCGCCTCTCACCTTACTTGATCTCCGCATGAGCGGGCATGGCGGGCGATGAGTTCTATGCTTCTACTGCAGTTCACGGATCCGCACCTCTACGCCGACCGCAATGGTCGACTGCGTGGCGTGGAGACGTACAGTGCCCTGCTGCAGGTCATCGAACATGCACGCCACCACCACTGGCCCTGCGATGGTGTCCTCGCGACGGGCGACCTGGTGCAGGACGATCCGGGCGGCTACGAGACGTTTCGCGAGGTTTTCGGAAGCCTCGGCGTGCCCGTCTACTGTATTCCGGGCAATCACGACGAGCTTCCTGCCATGCGCAGCGCCCTCGCGAACGAGCCCTACCAGCTCGGCGGCACCTTGCGCAAAGGCAACTGGCAGGTGGTCATGCTCGACAGCTGCATCGACGGCGCCGCAGCGGGGCATCTGAGCGGCGCAAGCCTCGCAACACTCGAACAGCAGCTCGCCGACGGTCGCGACCTGCACTCGCTCGTGTGCCTCCATCACCAGCCGGTTCCGATGGGCAGCCGCTGGCTCGATGATGTGGGGCTTAAGAACTCCAGCGAGTTCCTCGACGTGCTCGACCGCCACCGGAACGTCCGGGGCGTGCTTTGGGGCCATGTGCATCAGGCCTACGACGGCGACCGCGCCGGTGTTCATTTCATGTCGACGCCCTCGACCTGCGCGCAATTCCTCCCGGGAAGCGACCACTTCGAGCTCGATCGGCGTCCTCCCGGATATCGCTGGCTCGAACTCGGCGCGGATGGCACGATCGGCACCCGTGTCGTCTGGGCCTGAACTCAAGCGTTTCGTCGCAGCCCTCCTCGCAGTCGCCCTCCTCGGCAGCTGCGCCAGCCGGCCTGCGCACGACCGGCACTTCCTCTGGGTCGTACCTGGCGAGCACAACCACGTCTACGTCATGGGCTCCTTTCACCTGCTGCGCCCGAGCGACTATCCGCTGGCGCCGGAGTTCGAGAACGCTTACCGGGACGCCGAGGCGCTCTGCATGGAGATCGACTTCGACGACACCGACGAAGGCGCGCTCGCCCTGAAGATGCTGTCGCTCGCCCGCCTGCCGCCGGGCAAGACCCTGACGAGCGAGCTCGGGCCCGACTATCCGGCCGTGCGCGACAAAGCGAGCGCCCTCGGAATCGATCTCGTGCCACTCGACGGTTATCAGCCCTGGTTCGTTGCGATTACCGCGTCGGTGACCGAACTCGTCAAACTCGGCTTCAATCCGAATGAGGGCGTCGAGAAGCATTTTCTCACGCGCGCGCGCGAGGATCACAAGGAGATCTGCGGCTTCGAGACGGCGGAGGAGCAATTGCAGCTCTTTTCGAGCATGAGTCCGCATGAGCAGGCGGCGCTCCTCACGCAGTCGATCGACGAACTCGGCGACGTCGAGACGCAGATGAACGAGATGCTCGACGCCTGGAAGCGCGGCGACGAACGCACGCTGCGCAAGACGGCGTTCCGCCAGATGGAGCGCAATCCGGAGCTGTACCGGGCGATGATCCTCGACCGCAACCGGCGTTTTGCCGGCGGCATCGAGGGGCTCCTCAAGGAGCGGCGCGACTACCTCGTCATCATCGGTGCCGGACATCTGGTCGGAGGCGATAGCGTCCTTCGGATGCTGAAGAAGGACGGGCACCACGCCCGGCAGCTCTAAAGCTCGACCATCTCGTAGTCGCTCTTCATCGCCCCGCAATCGGGGCAGCTCCAGCTTTCGGGCACGTCCTCCCAGCGAGTCCCCGGCGCGACGCCGTGCTCGGGGTCACCCTGCGCTTCATCGTAGATGTGGCCGCAGATGAGGCAGATCCAGGTCTTCAGTTCGCTCAACGCTTAAGACTCCGTGGCTCGGCGCTTGAGCCGCCGCTCTATGGGACGAAAATCGTGGAAATTCTTCAGGCGCCTCAAGTCCCGCGACTCGGGGCTGACGAGCCCGGCGCGCAGCAGCCACCCGATGAGGAAATTCTGCGGACGCACGTGAAATGGAATGAGATTGAAGTCGAAGAGCTTCGGCACCGGGGCGCCGCTCGCATCCTCGACCACCATGACATTCGTGGCATGCAGGTCCATATCATAAAGCCCCGCCGCATGAGCGAGTGCAACGAGTCGTTCGAGATCGCGCGCGAGGCTCGGCGCAACAGCGCCCGATCGCTCACGATAATAATCGTAGTACAACCGGCCCTCGAGCAGCTCCTGTGCGAGCGCCTGCAGTTGCCCCTGGGCGACCCGCCCGAACGGCTCCGCGACATAGCGGTCGAGGCCGGGAGCGCGAAAATAGGCGAGATTCCTCGCGTACTCGAAATCCGCAATGCCCTCGCCAGTGATGCGCTGGTGCCGCAGGGCCGCTTGAGGCTCGTAGATCTTGAGCGCGCATTCGCGGTCCTGCCAGCGGCACCGATAAACGCGGCTGCGCCGGCCGCGCCCGATTTCCTCGAGGACGCCCAAGCCTTCGAAGCTCGTGCCGGCGAAGCGCTCCGCCTGCCGCGCGCTGTCAGCCGGCAGTGCGCTCACTCAACACGACCCACTTGTCCGAAAACCAGCCGCGCGACACCGGGATGATGGCGCGGATCGTAAGGCCCGCGCTTGTGAACTCGTGCTGCAGCCGCTCGCGCGATACGCGCTCGAGGGGCTTGCGCGTGAGGCCGAGTGCGCGCAGCGCCTGCCATTTGCGATAGCGCATCGAGTATTGGTGGCGGTAGTCGACGATTTGACGGCGCGCGATGCGGCCGAATTCGCGCAGGATCCGGATCCGCACTTCCGGGTCGACGTGAAACATGAACCGGATCGACATCACGCAGTCGAACGCGGCGCTTCCAAACGGCAGCTTTTCGGCGTTGCCCTGCACGAAGCCGAGGACAGCAGAACCCGCGGCGGCGCCCGCAGTCACGGCCTTGCCGATCATCTCGAGCGAAATGTCGCTGCCGACGACTTCATAGCCGCTCTGTGCCAGGCGTCCGGTGAACCGACCCGTCCCGCAGGGCAAGTCGAGCACGCGCTTCATGCCCGGTGCCTGGGCAAAGGCCTTGCCGATGGCGCGCCACTTGCGTTCGTTGCGCCGCATGCGGGCCGGCGTCGTGAAGCGGTGCTGATCGTAGTCGTCCGCAACCGCCTTGCTGCGATAGAAAGCCTTCTTGTAGTCGTAGCTTTCGACCTGCGGCTTGCTGGGATCGTCTTTGGATGGCTTCGCCATGCGGCCGCGATGATATCACCCGGCAACTACCCGTCCGCGCAGGCGCAAGCCCGACTCCCCGGGCGCGAGTCGGCCCAGCTTTTCGAGCCGGGCCTCGATGCCGCCCGCGGTGCGGTCGTGTGCGTGTGCGATAGCGGCTCGGGCCTGCCCCGAATCAAATGCCGCGAGCAGCCGCTCGTCCTCCTCGGCACTCCAGGGCTTGCCGACATTGGCCGGCAGTTCGCGCTGGCGCGCCAGCTGGCGGCGGCTTCCTTCGAGCGCCCGTGTAGCGGCGAACAGTGCGCGCACGATATCCGGGTGCTGGTAGGGGCTGCCATCCGCGAACACTTCGCCGCTGAACGGATGCACGCCGTTGGCGAGGGCGGCAACGATTCCGAGGGCTTCCTGTGCCTCCATGCTTCTCTCCTTGCGACTCGTTTGACCGGTGGGGCGGATATTGAGCGCCGCGCGCGGCAATGCGGGCAACGTGAATTTGCCGCGCATTCCACTACAATTGCCGCGGCATGCGCGCTCTTGTCTGGATCATCGTCGTCACCGTCGTCACCCTGCTGCTCACGGCGACGGTTGCCTATCCGGGCTACCTCCTTGCGCACGCGATCGATGACAGCTGGAAGTTTCACCGTGTTGCGAGCCGCCTCGCGATGCTCATCGCGCTGTCCGGGGTCATCTGGGTGGTGCGACGGTACCGGCTCGGGAATCGCCAGGACCTCGGGTTCGCACCGCCGACGCGTGACTATCTCGCCATCCTCTTCAAGTACTTCGTGGCCGGCGTCGCGATGATGATTCCGATGCTCGCTCTCATGTTCGCCGCGGACCTGCGGCTGCCGAAACCGAACATTGCATACAACGGCGCGTTCGTCGTCGATCTCGTGATCTCGAGCATTGTCGGGGGTCTCATCGTCGCGCTGATCGAGGAGACTCTCTTTCGCGGCATCCTGCACGCGGCCGTCGAGCGCGACCGGGGCACGGTCACAGCGGTCATCGCTACGTCGCTCCTGTTTGCCGTGCTGCATTTCGTCGGCAAGGCACGCGTACCGGACCTTGAGCTGCACTGGGCAAGCGGTTGGCGTTGGCTTGAAATGACGCTTCGCCTGTTCGCGCGGCCCGGAGCGATCGTGGATGCGTTTCTGGTCTACCTCGGCATCGCCGTATTGCTCGGCGCCGTCCGCAGCTGGATGGGACACACAGCCGGTTGCGTCGGCCTGCATGCCGGCTGGGTCACTGCGATGCTGATCGTCCGGGAATCGACGACTGCCAACGATGCCGCGCCGCTCGCCTTCCTGCAGGGCAGCTTCGATCACTTCGTCGGCTGGCTGGTATTCGGCTGGACCGTCCTCATGGGGGTCGCGTTCGTCATCGTCAAGCGTCGCGGGCTTGCCTTCGCCCGCGCAGCCGGGCTGTGAATGCCGCAAGCAGCGCGAGCCGCTCGACGGGATCGTCGAGTTCAAGTGAACGCTGCTTCTCCGCCGGCGACAGCGGCAGTATCTCGCTCAATCGATAGCCGACCCAGCCGGCGTCGTCGAGCTTCGTCTCGGTGCCGGAGTAGGTGTCGGCGAACTCAGCAAGGAGCGATTCGGCGAATTGACCGAGCGGCCGAAAGGCAGGCGGCAGTGCGATTGTGCCCGGCTCCTCAAGCCACGCGACGACGCCCAGATTGAGACCATCGCGCTGCTGCCGGCGCGACTTGACCCGGAACCGTCGCGTTCCACGGCAGGAAATGCCGAGGAGCCCGTCGGGTAGCTCGGAGAAGTCGACAATGCGGGCACCCGTTCCGACCTCGACGGTTTCCGATGCGCCGACTTCGCCGCCCGTCAGGATCTGCACGACACCGAATTCGGTTTGCGTCTTGAGCACGCCGCGGATCATGTCGAGATAGCGCGGCTCGAAGATCCGAAGCTCGAGCGGACCGCCGGGAAAGAGCACGGTCCGGAGCGGGAAAAGCGCCATCTCTCCCGGCACGTGCTCGAGCGAAGCACCGCCCCCTGCCCCGCTCATTCGTCCGTCCCCGAACCCCAGCGCGGCACCAGCTCGTGCTCGACGTCGAGATGGTCGAGGATGCGCGCAACGACGAAATCGACCAGCTCCTCGATGCGCACCGGGCGATGGTAGAAGCCGGGATTCGCCGGCAGGATGACCACACCAAGCCTTGCAAGCTTCAGCATGTTCTCAAGATGAATGGCGGAGAACGGCGTCTCGCGCGGCACGAGGATGAGCTTGCGCCCTTCTTTGATGGCAACGTCCGCCGCGCGCTCGAGGAGACTGCGGCTCGCCCCGGCCGCGATGCTCGAGAGCGTTGCCATGCTGCAGGGACAGACCACCATCGCAGCCGGCGCGCCTGAACCGCTCGCGAGCGGCGCAGTCCACTCCTCCGGACCATACGCGAGCAGTTGCCCGGACGTCGCACCGAAACGTTCACCGAGCGTCTTTGCGATCTCCACCGGGCGAGCGGAGACCGAAAGATCGGTTTCCGAACCGATCACGATGAGGGCGGGTTTCGACAGCAGGAGCTGCACGCGACGACCGGACCGGATCAGGCATTGCACGAGCCGCAGACCGTACTGCGCGCCCGAAGCGCCGGTCATGCCAACGGCGAACGTATTCGTCCGCGCTTGCGGGCTCATCGGGATGCGCCTTGGCCGGACTTCGAGAGAGCATCGAGCAGGCGGCGATGCAAACCGCCAAAGCCGCCGTTAGACATGACGACAATATGATCGCCGGGCTTGGCCGACGCGGCGAGCGCCGTTGCCAGAGTGTCGATGTCATTGACGATCCGGGCGCGACTGCCGAGCGAGCGTGTCGAATCGGCAATCGTCCAGCCGAGACCAGGCGGTTCGTAAAGCCAGATGTCGTCTGCGCCAGCGAGCGACGCCCCGAGCGTTTCCCGGTGCACGCCCATCTTCATGGTGTTCGAGCGCGGTTCGAGGACCGCGACAATACGAGCCTTGCCGACGCGCCGCCGCAGCCCGTCGATCGTTGTCGCGATCGCGCTCGGATGGTGTGCGAAGTCGTCGTACACGGTGATGCCGCCGGCCTTGCCGATCATTTCCATCCGGCGCTTGATGCCCTGAAAGGATTCGAGCGCGGCCGCGGCCTGCTCGACGGGCACGCCGGCGTGGCGCGCACAGGCGATGGCTGCGATGGCGTTCTCCGCGTTGTGTGCGCCGAACATCGACCAGCGCACGGTCGCCCGTGGCTTGCCGTCCTCGAGCACCCGAAACTCGCTGAAATCGCCGCCGTTCGCGGCATCCACGGTCCAGCGCGCGCCGGGGACCGGCATGCGTGAAAACCCTTCGACGGGCGTCCAGCAGCCGAGCGCGAGCGCCCGTTGCAGATGCTGATCCGCCGCATGCGCGACGATGAGCCCGTCGCTCGGCACGGTGCGCACGAGCTGATGAAACATGCGCTCGATGGATTCGATGTCCGGATAGATGTCGGCGTGATCGAATTCCAGATTGTTCAGAAGTGCCGTGCGCGGCCGGTAGTGAACGAACTTGGCGCGCTTGTCGAAAAACGCCGTGTCGTATTCGTCCGCTTCGATGACGAAGAAGGGCGGACGTCCGAGCCTGGCGCTCACGCCGAAATTCGGCGGCACGCCGCCGATCAGAAATCCCGGCTCGAGGCCCGCCTGCTCCAGCATCCAGGCGAGCATGCTGGTCGTGCTGGTCTTGCCGTGTGTGCCCGCGACCGCGAGCACCGACCGTCCGCGCAACACGTTGGCCGCGAGCCACTCAGGACCCGACGTGTAGGCAATCCCGCTCGACAGAAGCGCCTCGATGACGGGCACACCGCGCGTCATTACGTTGCCGACCACGACGATGTCCGGCGCCGGACTGAGCTGCTCGGGCCCGTAGCCCTGGACAATTTCGATACCGAGCGCTTCGAGCTGTGTGCTCATCGGCGGATAGACGTTGCGATCGGAACCGGTGACGCGGTGACCGGCGGCACGGGCGATCGCAGCGACGCCGCCCATGAACGTGCCCGCGATGCCGAGAATGTGGACGTGCATGGATGGTGTCAGGACGGTGGTGGGAATGCGCCTTGAATCGCGAGCACCACAATGATCTCACAGGCGAAAGCGACGAGGACACCGACGAAGAGACTGCGCTCGAGCGCCATGCGGTAGATGTAGCCCGCGATGACGATGTTCCATGCCTCGTACAGGCCGTCCAGAAACTGCAGCCACTCGGGATGCTCCGTGAAGTTGCCATAGGGCTTCGCGAGAATGAACAGCAGCAATCCGAACGGCACGGTGACTAGCTCGGCGCCGATCATCGCCGTCGCGGTCTGCAGAAAGCGTTGCCGGCGCGACGCGATCGAGAGTACGGCGATCGTAAGGATCAGGCTCAACGCCGCGGCGAGCACGAAGCGCCCGAGCATGAGACCCACGTCGAGTTCGAACGCGAACGCCACCCCGAGATTCACGAGCCCGGAGACGAGCAGCAGGACGCCGAGCAGGAATCCCGAGGCCGGCAGGTCCTGTGGCCCTCGACGCAGCAGCGCGATGTTGACGAAGATTCGTGCGAGTTCGGTCATGGGGATGCGAGACTAGCGCATCTGAAAGTGACGCTCACATGTCCGAGCCCCATACCGGCAGAATTGCAGACGAGGAACCGATCGCGAGCGCACCACGGCTCGCGGCGCTCCTCGATGCCATCGGATCCGACTCGCGCGTAGCCGTCGACACGGAATTCCTGCGCGAGCGTACATATTTTCCGCGGCTTTGCCTGGTGCAGCTCGCCGGGGCGCAGTCGCTCGCGCTGATCGATGCGCTCGCCGACGTCGCGCTCGAGCCACTGTATCGTTTCCTCGCCGATCGCAAGCGCACCAAGGTGCTGCACGCGGCCCATCAGGACCTTGAAATCTTCGCGCATGCCACGCATGCCGTTCCCGGGCCAATCTTCGATACGCAACTGGCGGCGAGCCTCGTCGGCTTCGCCCCGCAGATTGGCTTCGGCGATCTCGTGCGCGAGGTGCTCGGCGTGTCGCTCGAAAAGGGCCACGCACGCACGGACTGGACGCGCAGGCCCTTGAGCGCGGCACAGCTCAAGTACGCCCGTGATGACGTGCGTTACCTCCTGCCGCTTGCGAACGCCCTGGCCGAGAAGCTGGAAGCCGCCGGCCGCTCCGGCTGGCTCGCCGAGGATGCCGCGGCGGCCGAGGATCTGACGCTCTATGTGCAGGATCCCGCGACTGCGTGGGAGCGCCTGAAGTGGGTGAACGCCCTCGCCGGAAAACCGGCAGCGGCCGCGCGGCGCCTCGCAGCGTGGCGCGAGGAGCGCGCATTGCGGCTCGATCGGCCTCGCGGGTGGATCCTGAGCGATGCGGCGCTCTCGGCGCTCGTCGATCGCATGCCGCGCGATGCGAGCGAACTCGAAGGACTGACCGAGCTGCCGCCGGCGGTGCGCAGCAAGTGCTCCGGCGAACTCCTGGAGGTGATTGCGGCGGCGGGCGGCGAACGCCTCGAAACGCGACGCGAAGGGGGCCGGCTAGACCCGGAACAGCTCGCGCTCGTGAAGCGGCTCGCCGACGAGACCCGAAAGATTGCCGGGGAACTCAAATTGAACGCGGAAGTACTCGCGACGCAGAAGGAACTGCGCGCGCTGGTGCGGGGCGAGCGCGACCTGCGCGTGCTGACAGGCTGGCGTCGAGCCGTCGCCGGCGAACCGCTTCTGCGAGTGGCAGGCTGAGCTCAAATCCGGGCCCGAAGATCAGGATTTGCGGGCGTGTGCCGCTGTCGCATCAAGTACGCGCTCGATCCGCGCGAAGACTTCATCGACGCCGCCCTCGGCGTCGACGCGCCGCAGGAGCTTCAGCTTGTCGTAGTACTCGATGAGGGGCTTCGTCTGCGCTGCATACACCTTGAGCCGGTTCTCGATCACATCCTCGTTGTCGTCGGGGCGCTGCACGAGCACGGGGCGGTCGCGGCAGCGATCACAATGAGGAAGCGTCCCGGGCGGCGAGGTGTAGATGTTGAAGATACGCCCGCATTCCTTGCAGGTGCGCCGGCCGGTGAGACGGCGAAAGAGCACGTCGGGGTCGACCTGCATCAGGATCACCGCATCGATGGGCTGGCCGATCTCCTTCAGCATCGTACCGAGCGCGTCGGCCTGTGCGAGGTTGCGCGGAAAACCGTCGAGGATGAAGCCGTTGCCCGTGTCTGCTCGCGCGAGCCGCTCGCGGATGATCCCGAGCACGATCGAGTCGTCGACGAGTTTGCCGGCGTCCATGGCCGCTTTTGCCTGCAGGCCGAGCGGGCTGCCCTTCTCCCGCGCCTCGCGTAGCAGGTCCCCAGTGGAAATCTGGGGGACCGCGTAGCGTTCGACGAGCTTCTGCGACTGAGTGCCCTTGCCTGAACCGGGTGCCCCGAGAAGAATCAATCGCATGCTGTCCGCGTCTCCGTCTGCCAGTCGAAAAACGGCGCGCTACGCTACAGGGTCCGACCGAGACGCGTCAATGCGCGGGACCCTCTGATATTCTTGGCTCGCGGTAAGGATGGGGCGGCGACGCAATTTCCAAGGGGACGTTCGAGATGAAAAAGAGCGCAGCGCGCAATGCTTTCTACGCGCAATCGGGCGGTGTTTCCGCGGTGATCAATACCTCGGCTGCCGGCGTCATCGAGGCGGCCCGCAAGCACCGCAAGTACATCGGGAAGCTCTATGCAGGCCGGCACGGCATCATTGGAGCGCTCACCGAGGACCTGATCGACACCGACAAGGAGAGTGCCGCGGCAATCCGCGCCCTGCGCCACACGCCGGGCGGCGCATTCGGCTCGGCACGCTACAAACTCAAGGGTCTTGACAAGAATCGCGCCGAATACGAACGCCTCATCGAAGTCTTCCGCGCACACGACATCGGCTATTTCTTCTACAACGGCGGCAACGATTCGATGGACACCGCCCACAAGGTGTCACAGATCGGGAGCGAACTCGGCTACCCGATCACCTGCATCGGCGTGCCAAAAACCGTCGACAACGATCTGCCCTTCACCGATCAGTGCCCGGGCTTTGCCTCAGTCGCCAAATATGTCGCCGTGTCCACGCTTGAAGCCGCGCTCGACGTCGCCTCGATGGCGCGCACGTCGACGAAGGTATTCGTGCTCGAAGTGATGGGGCGGCATGCGGGCTGGATCGCGGCCGCCGCGGGCCTCGCGGGCCACAAGGCGGGTGATCCGCCGCACATCATCCTGTTCCCGGAGATTCCCTTCGAGCAGGCGAAATTCCTCGAACGCGTGAAGCAGTGCGTGACGGACTACGGATATTGCGTAGTTGTCGTGTCGGAAGGAGCGCACCACCCGGACGGAAAATTCCTGGCGGAAGCCGGCACGAAGGACGCCTTCGGCCACACGCAGCTCGGCGGCGTCGGTCCGCTGGTCGCGGATATGGTGCGCGCGAATCTCGGCTACAAGTTTCACTGGGCCGTTGCGGACTACCTGCAGCGCTCCGCCCGCCATATCGCCTCGAAGGTTGACGTCGAGCAGGCGTACGCTGTCGGCAAGGCCGCGGTGGAACTTGCGATCAAGGGCCACAACGCAATCATGCCGATGATCAGGCGCACCTCCTCGAAACCGTATCGCTGGAAGATCGATCACGTGCCGCTCGCCAAAGTGGCGAACGTCGAAAAGCACGTGCCGCGGGAGTACATCACGGACGACGGTTTTGGCATCACGGCGGCCTGCCGCCGCTACCTCGAACCGCTGATTACGGGAGAAGACTACCCACCCTACCGCAACGGCCTGCCAGTCTATGCGGTGCTTAAGTTGAGTCCGGTGCGGAAGAAGTTGGCGACGGCCTTTGTGGTATAGTCCCGCCCCTTTTTCGAGGGCGCAGAAGCGCTTGCAGGCCTTAAGAGTCTCTCAAGACAGGGATTCCAAAAAAGCGCCGGCGTCCTCGACAACCGTAGACGACAACCCATTTAAAAATTGAACTGCCCTTCCTGGGGGGAAAGCTCATGTCAGCGGATATTGCCCTGTGGCTCGCAGTCGGTGCGGGCGTTATTGCCATCCTGTACGGCGTCGTGTCGGTGCGCTGGATCCTGGCGCAGCCTGCGGGCAACGCACGCATGCAGGAAATTGCCGCCGCCATTCAAGTGGGCGCGCGCGCCTACCTCAATCGTCAATACACGGCAATCGCGATCGTCGGCGTCGTGCTGCTCCTGGTGCTCGGATTGTCGCCGCTCGGCTGGCCGACAGCCGGCGGGTTCGCCGTCGGCGCGTTGCTCTCGGGCCTCGCCGGCTACATCGGCATGAATATCTCGGTGCGCGCGAACGTCCGCACTGCCCACGCGGCGAGCATCGGGCTGAATCCAGCCCTCCAGGTTGCCTTCCGCGGTGGCGCCATCACCGGAATGCTCGTGGTCGGCCTCGGACTGCTCGGCGTCGCAGCCTACTTCATGGTGCTGCGCAGGTTCGTCGGTGACGAGACGGCTTTGCATTCCCTCATCGGGCTCGCTTTCGGCGGGTCGCTCATCTCGATCTTCGCGCGGCTCGGCGGTGGCATCTTCACCAAGGGCGCGGACGTCGGCGCGGATCTCGTCGGTAAGGTGGAAGCGGGCATACCGGAAGACGACCCGCGCAACCCTGCGGTCATTGCCGACAACGTCGGCGATAACGTCGGGGATTGCGCCGGCATGGCGGCAGACCTCTTCGAAACCTACGCGGTTACCGTCGTTGCGACGATGGTGCTCGGCGGCCTCCTCTTCCGGACCGACGCCGGCATTGATCTCAACTACATTCTCTATCCGCTCGTGCTCGGCGCCGTTTCAATCGTCGCTTGCATCGTCGGCTCGTATTTCGTGAGCGCGAAGGAAGGCGGCAAGATCATGAACGCGCTCTATCGGGGCGTGATCGTCTCGGGCGTGCTCGCGCTCGTCGGCTTCTGGTTCGTGACCGGGAACATGATGGGGCCAGATGCGATTCGCCTGTTCGAATGCACGCTCATCGGCCTCGGCCTCACGGCCGCGCTCATCTGGATCACGGAGTACTACACGGCCACCGAATACGGGCCGGTCCGCTACGTCGCCGAAGCCTCGCAGACCGGGCACGGCACGAACGTGATCGCCGGACTCGCGGTGTCGATGAAGTCGACGGCGCTGCCGGTGCTCGCGGTGTGCAGCGCCATCTACGGCGCCTACACGATCGAAGGACTGTACGGAATCGCGATCGCTGCGACCGCCATGCTGTCGATGACGGGCATGATCGTCGCGCTCGATGCGTACGGCCCGATCACGGATAACGGCGGCGGCATCGCCGAAATGGCGGGCCTGCCGAAGGAAGTCCGCAAGATCACCGACGCGCTCGACGCCGTCGGCAATACCACGAAGGCGGTCACGAAGGGCTATGCGATCGGCTCGGCGGGTCTCGCCGCGCTCGTACTCTTCGCCGACTACACACACAACCTTGCTGCGGTGGGCAAGTCCCAGGATTTCACACTCTCGGATCCGCCCGTGATTATTGGTCTATTTATCGGCGGCATGGTGCCCTACCTCTTCGGCGCGATGGCGATGGAGGCCGTCGGGCGCGCGGCGGGTTCGGTCGTCATCGAGGTGCGGCGCCAGTTCCGCGAGATAAAAGGCATTATGGAAGGCACGGCGAAGCCGGATTACTCACGCGCCGTGGATCTGCTCACGCGCGCGGCGATCAAGGAAATGATTATTCCGTCGCTACTGCCGATTCTCGTGCCAGTGGTCGTCGGTTTCGGCATGACCTATCTAATGGGTGAGGGCGCGGGCATCAAGGCGCTCGGCGGGCTGCTGATCGGCACAATCGTGACCGGACTCTTCGTCGCTATCTCGATGTGCACCGGCGGCGGCGCTTGGGACAACGCGAAGAAGTACATCGAGGAAGGCCACTTCGGCGGCAAGGGCTCGGAGACGCACAAGGCTGCCGTCACTGGCGACACCGTGGGCGATCCCTACAAGGACACGGCGGGCCCGGCGATTAACCCGCTCATCAAGATCATCAACATCGTCGCGCTGCTGCTCGTGCCGCTGCTATAGACACTACGAGACCTCGTCAGGGCGGGCCGCTGCCGTCTTGGCCGTAGTCGACTCATGAAGCCGCCATCGTCCGAGTCGCTCATAGCCCAGGCCAGGGAAATCGGCGCGGAACTGCGCGAGCAGCAGGACGATAACGACGCGCGCGGCTGTTACTCAGAGGCAATCCACCGCCGGCTGCTCGAGGGCGGGTTCTATCGCATCTTGCAGCCGCGCTTGTTCGGCGGCTTCGGCACGGATTGCGAGACCTACATCCGCGTGATCATGGAGCTGTCGCGCGGCCACCCGGGAAGCGCATGGTGCTACACGCTCGCCTCCTCCCACGCGGTGGTCCTCGGGTCGAGTTTCAGCGAAGACGCGCAACGGGAGCTCTTCGGACCGGACGGGGACTTCCGCGCCGCCTTCGCGGCGGGTCCGGCGGGCCTCCCGACGTTCGAGCGCGTCGATAGCGGCTACATCGTCTCGGGCCTCTGGCCGTTCGCTTCGGGAATTCCCGTGTCGAATCATTTTCTCGCCGGCGCCCCGATCCCGGGACCTGACGGCAAGCTCACGCCGATTGCATTCGTCGTCGCGCGCGAAAAGGTCACCGTGCTGCCCGATTGGGGCGGCGATGCGACGATGGGCATGCAGGCGAGCGGCTCGAACAGCGTGCAGCTCACGAAAGTCTTCATTCCGGATCGGCACATCGTGCCGAACCCCATCGTGCGCTTCTCGACCGCAGGACTGCCGGACGGTACGCCCGGCACGCGCCTGCACCGAGAGGGCCTATTCCTCGGCATCATCTACGGCTGGTTCAGCTGCGAGTTCGGAGCCATCCTGACCGGCGCCGCGCGCGCGGCCTGCGAGGAATTTGAGCGGCAACTGCGCAGCAAGCCGAGTTTTCTCCAACCGACGCGTCCGCGCATGCACGAGTCCGAGTTTCAGCGGCTGTACGGCGAGGCGATGTGCCGTGCGGACGCGGCCGAAGCACTGACGCTCGGCGCCACCCGTCTCTACATGGATCAGTGCCAGCGGTGGATGAAGACCGGGGCGCCCATCACGGCCGAGGAGACGATGCAGGTGTGGGGCGTCTCACGCGAAGGTTGCCGCGCAGCGTGTGAGGCCGTCGAGATGTTGTTCCATAGCGTCGGCGCATCCGTCGTTCGCCGCGGCGAGCGATTGCAGCGCTATTTTCGCGACGTGCAGATGTATCGCGTGCACTTCCAGTCGCAAGCCATTACGCCGACGGTCCGGGGCCAGATCGAACTGGGCCTCCCGATTCCGCCGCCGTTCCAGATCTAGGACACCCTCACCGTAACCCTCTCCCCGGGGACGGGGAGAGGGCATTAGATCAGCCGGACGCCTGCATCGGCTGCGGGCGACCGATGATGTAGCCCTGCACGAAGTCGATACCCATCTTTTTCGCCGCCTCGAGCGATGAGGGGTCCTCGACCTGCTCCGCGATCGTCTTGAAATCGAGCGTGCGCGCGAGCTTGATCATCGCCGTCACCATCGCCTGGTTCACCGTATCGCGGGCGATGTTGCGCATGAAACTGCCGTCGATCTTGAGGTAATCCATGGCAAGCGTTTTCAGGTTCGAGAAGGAACCGAGGCCGCTGCCGAAGTCATCGAGCGCGAACTTGCAGCCCATGCCGTGCAGCACGCCGATGAAGCGCCGCGCGTAGTCTAGATTGGTGACGACGGAATTCTCCGTGACCTCGAAGCACACCTGCGACGGCGAAATGCCCGTGCGGTCGAAGCAGTCGACCACGAATTCAAGAAACTGCGAATCACCCAGCGTCTGGCCGGCGATGTTGATCGCGACGCTCCGTCCCTCGGGCACACGCAGCCCGCCGCGGCCGATCGCCGCAAGCGCCGTCTGCACCACCCAGCGGTCGACGAGCGGCATCAGGCGATAGCGCTCGGCCGTCTTCAGAAATTCCGCGGGCCCGACGGAGGCATCCTCGCCATCCATCATGCGCACAAAGACTTCAAGCGCCGGGCCACTCGTTTCGCCGCCCTCGCTTGTCGCGACGATCGGCTGCACGTAGAGCTCGAATCGGTTATCGCGCAGGGCCGTCTGCAGTTTCTGCAGCCACTGGATTTCGCCACGGTGGCGTGCCGCCGCTTCATCGCGCGCGGAATAGACATGAACGTGCATCGCGCCCTGTTTCTTGGCGACGTAGCACGCGGAATCAGCGGCGCTCATCACGTCATCGAGCGTGCCGCTCTCCTGCCCGATCTCGATGAGTCCGATGCTGACCCCGACATTGAAGATCTTGTCCTTCCACACAAAGCGGTAATCGTTCACCGCGTGGGTCACGTCCTCTGCGATCTGGCGTGCCTTCTCGAGCGGGCAACCGATGAGCAGGAGTCCGAACTCATCGCCACCAAGGCGGCCTACCGTGTCGGAATCGCGCACCTGGTCTTTCAGGAGGGTCGCAACCTCGCGAAGCATGTTGTCACCCGCCTGGTGTCCGCAGGTGTCGTTCACGGCTTTGAACCGGTCGAGATCCAGGTAGCAGAGGACGTGCGAGGTCTGCCCTCCGTGCGCAACTTCGATCGCTTCCTGCAAGCGACGTTCGAACTCGCGCCGATTGACGAGACCGGTAAGCGCATCATGGCTCGCCTGGTAGGACATCTGGCGCGCAATGCCACTCATCTCGGTGACGTCGTGCAGGATGAGCACGGCGCCCGTGATCTCGTGCGTCGGCGTGCGGATAGGCGCCGCGCTCATCTCGATATGAAATTCAGTGCCGCCCTGCTTCGCAAGCAGCAAGGCCCGACGACCGAGCGTCACGCGCGCGCCGGTGGCGAGACACTGGCGCACCGGATCGCCGAGCGACTTGCGGCTGCCTTCGTCGACGAGGCCGGCGATATCCGCGAAGAACTTGCCGGCCGCGGAGGCGCTCGTCGTGCCGGTGAAGGTCTCCGCCGCTTGATTCAGATAGTCGATGCGGCCGCGCGCGTCGGTTGTGATCACCCCTTCGCCGATCGAGTCGAGTGTCGCAAGGGCCCGCGAACGGTCCTGCGTCTGGGCTTGCGCGCGCCGTGGCGTCATTTCGACGGCCGTGACGAGGAGCGCCGCCGTACCGCCGAGATTGAGGGGCGTCGACGCGAGTTCGAGGCGGCTCACCTGGCCCTGGGCGCCGACGAGCTCGATTTCATAACGTTCCGATGCCGGTTCGCCTGTAAGGCGCCGGCGGAGGTTGTCGCTGACAAGCTCGGCGTATTCCGGCGGCACGAGATCGCTCAACTTCCGCCCGATGAGGTCCTTCGGCGTGACACCGACAAGTGCACCAAACCGGCTGTTGGCGTACTCGATGTGCTCGCGGTGGACGACCACGGCCTCGGAGACGGACTCCATGAGCCGCGCAAACAGGGTGTCACCCTCGAGCGCCCGCTCTTTGCTCTTGGACAGCTTTTCGAGAATCTCGTTGACCGCTTCCCGCACGGCATTGACCGTCGGTTCGCCGTTCAGGTCGAGCACGCGCTGGTCGAAGCGGTTGTCGATGGCGATCGTGTGCAGCGTTTCCCCGAGGTCGGCAACCGCAGCGCGGCGGCGGCGTTCGCGCAGCCACAGCACGAGAAACGTGAGTGCGCACGCTCCCAGCGCCACGAGCGCGCCGCCAACGGCCATGAACGGCATCACTTGCTTGAAACCTCTGTCCCCTGCCGAGCCCCGGTCGGGCTCCGCATTCTTTTTTTGCCGCCGGTCGCCCGCCAGACTGAAAGCCGCGGTTCCGGGGAGCGCCTTTGTCTCAAGAGTCAGAGATGGCAGGTAACACCGGCGCCATGCAGTTTTCTTGCGCTCGCGTGCGACCAGTGACGCCCAGGGAAAGGATATCGCATGGCCTTGGCGCACCCCATCAAATTCACCATAATTGATCGCGCCTTTACGCAGGGGTGAACCACTTCATGTTGAACGTCGAATTCGCGCGCACGCAGATGATCGCGCAACAGGTGCGCGCCTGGTCCGTGTTCGATGAGCGCGTGCTGGCAACGCTCGACGCCGTGCGCCGCGAGGACTTCGTACCGGAGAATTTCCGCGAGTGCGCCTTCGCGGACACCCCCATTCCGCTCGGCCACGGGCAGGTCATGCTCCCGCCCAAGGTCGACGGGCGTATTCTGCAAGCGCTCGACCTTGGCAAGTCCGACGCGGTGATGGAGGTGGGTACAGGCACCGGATTCCTGACGGCCTGTCTTGCGGCGCTCGCGGGTTCGGTCCGTAGCGTCGAGATCTATCCCGACCTCGCGGCGCTCGCCACCCGAAACCTGCGTGCGGCCGGTGTTACCGGAGTGTCCGTCGAAACCCTTGACGCCTGGCGCTGCGACGAGGTGAGCCGCTACGACGCCATCGTCGTCAGCGGTTCGATACCAACGTATGACGCCAGGTTCGAGCGCGCCCTGAAAGCTGGCGGGCGTCTTTTCGTTGTCGTCGGCCAGTCCCCGGCTATGCAGGCAATGCTGGTGCGACGGGCAGGCGACACGCCGGCCGTACGTACCAGCCTGTTTGAAACGGACATCCCGGCATTGGTGAACGCGCAGCAGCCGTCACGGTTCGTGTTCTGAAGGGGAATATCGAGATGATCCCGGAAATGACTCCGACCGACTTCGTCGCGCTCCGCCAATCTGGCGCAGACGTCGTCCTGCTCGACGTGCGCGAGCCTTGGGAGCTGGATGTCGCCCGCGTCGACGACATCGTCCATATCCCCATGGCTCAGGTCGCCGAACGACTGCAGGAACTCGATCCGGCGCGCCAGACGGTCGTCTTGTGCCGTTCGGGCCGTCGCAGCATGGAAATTGCAAAGTTTTTGGAGCAGAAGGGCTTCCATTCGGTCGCCAACCTCAAGGGCGGCATACTCGCCTGGGGCCGGGAGCTGGACCCGAGTCTGGCAACCTATTAGGTCAGTGGGGAATCCAAGTCCGACCGCCTGCGCTTGCCGCGCCGACGGTAGGTGATATAGTCTTATATAACACTAGTTGACCCCCCGCCTTCGGGGGGTTTCCTGTTATCCGAGGGAGCGATATGCGAGTCCGTGTCCTGTTCTGCTCAACCGTCCTGGGCCTGGGTCTGGCCGCCGTGGCGCCTGCAGCCGATTTGATGGCCGTCTATCAGCAGGCCTTGCAGGCCGATCCATCGATTCGCGAAGCCGATGCCAACCGCCTCGCCGCCCGCGAATCGCGGCCGCAAGCCTGGGCGGCGCTGCTGCCGCAGCTCAATGGATTCGCGGAATATCAGCACAGCACGCCGGACGGCACAGTGACGTTCTTCGACACGACAACCGGCCTGTACCTGCCAGCCGAGACGAAGAGCGACACCAAGATGAAGTATTGGCAGTTGCAGTTGAAGCAAACCGTCTTTCAGTGGGACCAGTGGGTCGCCTTGAAGCGCTCGAGCAGTGAATTGGCGCAGGCCGAGGCCGACTACAAGGCTGCGCAGCAGGACCTGATGCTGCGCGTCGCGACCCGCTACTTCGACGTGCTTGCGGCGGAGGACAACCTGCGGGCACAGGAGGCGGCGACGGAAGCGGTGACACGCCAGCTCGAGCAGGCGGAGAAGCGCTTCGAGGTGGGCCTCATCGCGGTCACCGACGTGCAGGAAGCGAAGGCAGCTCACGATACAGGCACCGCGGACGTCATCGCGGCCAAGCGCGCCCTCGCGACCACGCAGGAGTTTCTGCGCGAAATTACCGGACAACCGACACCAGGGCTTGCGCGCCCCGGGGAGGACTTGCCCCTGTTGCCGCCAAACCCCGCGGATCAGGAAAGCTGGGTCGAAACGTCGATGAAGCAGAACCTCGCCCTGACCTCGAGCCATCTCGCGAGCGACATCGCGCACGACAACGTCCGTGTTGCATTCGGCGGCCACCTGCCGTCGCTTGCCTTGCAGGTCCAGCGCGCCAACACGAACATCAACGGCGACAATACGGTCACGTTGCAGGGGCAGCCGGGGCAAACGTCACCGGCCGACAGCGACACCAACGATAACGCAGTCTTGCTGCAGTTGACCGTGCCGATCTTTTCCAGCGGCGCCACGCAGTCGCGCGTGCGCCAGGCGGAATATCGCTATCAGGCCGCGAACCAGCGCTACGTGCGCACCTCGCGCGAGACCGAGCGCGCTGCGCGCGATGCTTACCTCGGCGTTTTGAGCGAAGTGTCGCGCGTCAACGCATTGAGGCAGGCGTTTGAATCGAGCCGCACGGCGTTGAAGGCGACGGAAGCCGGCTACGAAGTCGGCACGCGCACGGCAGTCGACGTTCTGCTGTCGCGGCGCACCCTGGTGCAGGCTGCGACCACCTACCTGCGCAGCCGCTACGATTACCTCCTCAACGTGGTTCGACTGAAGATCGCCGCCGGCAATCTCAACGAAGAAGACCTGAAGGAAATCAATTCCTGGTTCAAGGAGCAGACGCCCGAGCAAAGTCTGCCGCAGGACACGTCGAAAGACACGCCGAAATAGCTGCGCGATCGCGCTAACTCATCAGTGGCGCGATCAGCGCGAGCAGCCTCTCGAGCGCGCCGCGGTTGGCCTCGACCGTGGCGCGCCCGCGGTCGCCTGAATCGCGGCGAGCGGCCGGATCGCGCAGAAACAGAGCCACACCGTCGCCGAGCTCCCGCTCATCGTGCACCGTTCGCACGGCTCCCACCTCGATCAGAAGACGCGCGATGCTCTCCGCATTGAAGGTGTTCGGCCCGGAAAGTATCGGCAACCCGAGCGCAGCAGGTTCCAGCAGATTGTGCCCACCGACGCGCACGAGGCTGCCGCCGACGAACGCTACATCCGCGGCCGCGTAGAAAGTCATCAGCTCCCCGAGCGTATCTACCAGCAAAACCTCGGCCGACGAGGCCGTGGGCCGGTCGCGGCTGCGACGGACGAATGTCATGGCGCGCCGTTTCAGGTTCGACGCCGCGTCTTCGAACCGGTTGGGATGCCTCGGCACCAGGATCAGCAGCGCCTCCGGGAGGTTTGCCATCACGCGCACGTGCGCGTCGAGCACGATATCTTCCTCGCCAGGGTGAGTGCTGCCGGCGATCCATACCGGCCTTCCGCCCGCGTACACGGCTCGCAGGGTCCGGCCGTCCGCCGCGAGTGCAGCCGGAATCTGAAAGTCGAACTTGATATTGCCCGTCACGTGGGTGCGGGCCGGATTCGCTCCGATCGAGCGGAATCGCTCTGCGTCGCTCTCGCTCTGCGCGGCGATCACGATCCCGTTCGACAGCGTCTGCCGAAAAAGACTCGTGAGCAGGCGGTAGCGCGACACGGAGCGCGGTGAAATGCGTGCACTTGCGAGCACGAGGGGGATGTTGCGCTGACCGCACTCGTGGTAAAGCGTCGGCCAGAGTTCGGTCTCAAGAATTATCGCGAGAAGCGGCTGTGTGCGATCGAAGAATCGCCGCACCGATCCCGGCAGATCGTAAGGCGCATAGCTGTACTCGATCGTGTCGCCGAACAGGCTCTTCGCAAGGGCCCAGCCCGTCGGAGTAACCGTCGTGAGGACCAGCGGTATGTCGGGATAGCGGGCGCGCAACGCGCGCACGAGCGCCGCCGAAGCCTGCACTTCGCCGACCGAAACGGCGTGCACCCAGATGCTGGGCCCGGAGAGGCGCACATCGCCGAAACCGAAGCGTTCGCCGAGCCTCTCCCAGTACACGCGGTCGCTGAAGCCGCGCCAGAGCAGGGTGGCGAAAGCGAACGGTGCCAGCAGGCGCGCGAGCAATATGTAGACAATTCGCATCGGTTCAGGAGGATCCTGGCGCCGGACCCGCAGCAGCGGCGGGGGGCGCGCGATAGCCCGCGAGCAATGTCTCCCACTCCGTGTCGCCGAATCGATCCGGTGCGAGCGGGGCGCTGATTTTGCGCAGCGACCGGTACAATCGCGCAAGATTCGCATCGCGCCAGGGTCCCGGATGTCTCAGGCGACCCCGATCGAAGTCGATGACGAACACCGAGTTGCGCGAGTCGATCAGGATGTTGTGGGCGTTGAGGTCCGCGTGATACGCCCCGCCATCCTGCAAGCGCCTCAGGACCCGGCCAATCTCGATCCAGAGCGTCAGCGACAGCGGCTCGATTTCAAGGCGCACCGACAGCGGTTCGGTGGCCTCCAGCCTCTCCGTGATGAGATCCGCGCGATACGTCCAGCCCTCGCGCCGGTAGCGCGCAGCAATCGGCTTCGGTACCGGCAATGCGAGCGCCCTCAGCGCCGCGAGCGTGCGCCATTCGCGGAAACTCCTCACTCGCTCCTCGCCCATCCACACGTAGCGGCTGCGGCTGAAGTGCGCGATGAAGCCGCCCCGCCGGTACGGACGCGTGACCCAGCGATGGTTGGCGACGTCCACGAAAAAAGCCCCGCCCCGTCCCTTCGCAACCGAAATCTGCCCAGACTCGGCAGCGATCGAATCGAATGCTGGATGAGCGAAAAACCAGGCGGTTGCAGCGTTGCCGCTCTCGGAGGTGTCCGCTAGGATGGCGCCGCCTTCGATCGCGACGCGCTGCTCCACAATGCCGGTCAAGCTCGCCAGTCCTCCCAGCCGTATCTGCGTGCTGCGTCTCTCGGCGCTCGGCGACGCCTGCCACGTGCTGCCGGTGATCCGGACCCTGCAACAGCGGTGGCCGGAAGCGAAAATCACGTGGATCATCGGCAAGCACGAGGCCCGGCTCATGAGCCTCGTCGGCGAAGTCGAGTTTATCACCTTCGACAAACGTCACAGCGTCCGCGAATACTTCCGCCTGCGCGAGCTGCTGCGCGGCCGCCGCTTCGATCTGCTGCTGCACATGCAGCTCGCGATCCGCGCAAGCCTGCTGTCGACCCTCGTCCGTGCTCCGATCAAACTCGGATTCGACCGCGCGCGGGCACGCGAGCTGCAGTGGCTTTTCACGACAGATCGCATCACGCCGCGCGCTCGCGAACACGTTCTCGACAGCCTGTACGGCTTTGCCGAGGCGCTCGGCGCGCACGACCACATCATGCAATGGGACATCCCGCTGCCGGACGAGGCCTATGCCTACGCCGCGACCATCATCGACGATGCGCGGCCGACACTCATCGTGAGTCCCTGCTCGAGCCACGCAAGGCGCAACTGGCGCGTCGAGCATTACGCACGGGTGATCGAGCACGCGGTGCGCGCACACGGCATGCGTGTCGTGCTGTGCGGCGGGCCGTCCGAGATGGAGCGTGCGTACGGGCGCGACATTGTGCGTCTGACGGCCGTTCCGGTCATCAATCAGATCGGCAAGGACACCCTGCCTGAGCTCCTCGCGCTGCTCGAGAAGGCGGACGTGCTGGTGAGTCCCGACGCGGGCCCGGTCCACATGGCGAACGCCGTCGGAACACCGGTGATCGGCTTGTACGCCGCGACCAATCCCGAGCGCAGCGGCCCCTATTTCAGCCGGCAATGGTGCGTCAACAAGTACGAGGAAGCGGCGCAGCGATTTCTCAAGCGGTCGGCCGCCGAAATCCCCTGGCAAACAAAGATCGAAAAGAAAGGCGTCATGGATCTCATCACGCCGAACGACGTCAATCGCAAGCTCGATGAGTGGATGCGCAAGCGCACGCGCCTCCCCCGGCGCACAGCGGTCTAGCGAGGTCAATCATGTCTGAACTGCTGGTGCCGGTTTCGCCCGGCGAACTCCTCGACAAGATCACGATTCTCAGGATCAAGGCGGCACGGATCGGCGATAAGACCAAGCTCGCGAACGTGCGGCACGAACTCGAGGTGCTCGAGCGGACCTGGGGCGCCTCGCCCTACGCCAGCGCAGGCCCGGCGAAGGACGTGACGGCGGAGACCGCGGCGCTCGAGGCGGTAAACACCCGGTTGTGGGAGATCGAGGACGACATTCGCGACAAGGAGCGGACCCGCAGCTTCGACGCCCGCTTCATCGAACTCGCGCGCTCGGTCTACGTCGAGAATGACGAGCGTGCACAGCTCAAGCGTCGCATCAACGACAAGCTTGGCTCATCGATCATCGAAGAGAAGTCCTACCGCAAGTACTGAAAAAGGGGACATTGCTGATTTCGCGCGGACGAGCGCGAGATCAGCAATGTCCGCTTTCTTCTTCAACCGCGGAGCGCGTACTCCGCACCACAGTACGGACACTTCGCCTTGCCTGTCTCCTCGATCGGCAGGTAGACCCGTGGGTGCGAGTTCCACAGGTACATCTGCGGCATGGGACAGGCGAGCGGCAGATCCGAAGCGGAAACTTCGTAACGGTTCTGCGCATTCGGCTGAATAAGCGGCCGAGCGTTGTCTGCGGCGGGCATTTCCGGCGATCTCGAACGGGTGCAACTCGGGCGCGAAGTATAGCAGGCGCCGCTCGGCCGTCAGGCGAGCATCGTCTGCGTCCAGACGCGCAGCACCGCGGCTCGCGCGTCGGCAAACGGCTCCTCGGCAACGATCGTGCCGCGACCTTCAAGCGATGCGCGGTGCGTTGCCGCCCGGTAGCAGATATAGGCCGCAATCAGATCATCGACGATCGCCTGCTCGACGAGCACCGCGGACGCGAGTGACTCGAGCTGGCGAATGTTATCCGTGAACATCGTGATCGCCGGATAGTCCGCGGCCCACTTGAGCGCCCAGTACTGCACCAGGAACTCGATATCGGCGATGCCGCCCGGGTCCTGCTTCAGGTCGAACTTGCCCGGGCCGCTCCGCGAAAGCTCGGCGCGCATGCGTTCGCGCATCTGTCGCACTTCCTCGCGCAGGTTATCGCGACGCACAGCCGTGCTCAGAATTTCGGTGCGCAGGGATTCAAACGCGACGCGCACTCCCGCGTCGCCGGCAACACTGCGTGCTCGAAGGAGCGCCTGGTGCTCCCATGTCCAGGCCTCCTCGTGCTGGTAGCGCGCGAACTCGTTGAGCTGAGTCACCAGCATGCCGCCCTTGCCACTCGGGCGCAGACGCATGTCTACCTCGTACAGGCGCCCCGCCGCGGAATGCATCGTCAGCAGGTGCACGATCCGCTGCGCCAGGCGCAGAAAGAACACACCGTTGTCGAGCGGCTTGCCGCCGTCAGTCCGTTCGACGCCGCCCGTCGAGTCGTGCAGGAAGACCAGGTCGAGATCCGATCCGTAACCGAGTTCGAGTCCACCAAGTTTCCCGTAGGCAACCGCCGCGACGCCAACGGCGCGCGGACTTGCGCCAGTCCCGCAGCGCGGCACTCCATGGACGCGAGTGAGCTGGCCCCAGGCGAGGCGCATCGCCTCCTCGAGAATTAGCTCGGCGACGTCGGTAAGGCGGTCGCTCACTTTCATCAGAGGCAGGCGGCCGCTGAGATCCGAGCAGGCGATGCGAAAAACCGCCGCCCGCTGAAACTGGCGCAGCGCCTCGATCTCCCGCTCGGGATCGTCATCCGGCACGTTCTGGCAGCGGATCCTCAGCTCGGCCGCAAGCTGCGCACGGGTGAGCGGCTGCTCGAGCACCCGCTCGTCCACGAGCTCATCGAGGAGCAGCGGAAAGCCGGCGATCTGTGCCGCGAGAAAATCCCCCTGGCGGCAGACATCGATCAGACGATTGAGAGCTCCAACGTGCTCGTTGAGGAGGGCGAAATACGTCGCGCGGCCACCGACGGCTTCGAGCACGCCCAGGGCGCGGGTGAGCGTCGCGTCGGCGTCGGCGCCGGCAGCACATGCGCTGACCACGCGCGGCAACAAAGCAGCGAGTCGCCGGCGACCGTTCTCATCCAGGCCGCGTGCTGCAAACCCTTCACGCAGCGCGATCAGGCGGCGCAAAACCTCGTTCGGCTGGGCAAAGCCAGTGAGCTGGCCACCCTCGAGCAGTTGGCGGCCGTCGCTACCGGTCGACCAGAATGCGATCCAGGCAGGCGTTTGCTGCTCACCGCTGCGGCTGTCCGCCGGCGCGAGAATGATGCTGCGAAAGTGTCGGCTAACGTTTGCGCGATGCCAGCCGAGCTCAGTGCTGAACGCCGTCCAAGTCCCATGCCCCATGGAGCAAGCGAGGCGCAAACGGCCGATTTCGTCCGCCGGCAGGTCATGCGTTTGTTCGTCCGCCCGCATCTGCAGACGATTTTCGACCCGCCTCAGATAGCGATAGGCCGCCAGCAGTTCATCGACGGTTGCCGGCGACAACAGCTTCTCTCCCGCAAGGAGCGGCAGAACGCCGAGCAGGCTCGATGACTGCAGCCGGCGATCGCTGCCGCCGCGCAGAAGCTGGAACGCCTGCGCGATGAATTCGATTTCGCGGATGCCGCCCGGGCCAAGCTTGATGTTGTGTTCGAGTTCGCGCCGCTCGACTTCGCGCGCGATCAGCTCCTTCATCTCGCGCAGCGCTTCGAATACGCGAAAGTCGAGGTAGCGCCGATAAACGAAGGGCCGCAGCAAGTCGCGCTGGGCTTCCTCGAACAGGCCGAGGCCCGTGACCGCACGAGCCTTGACGTAGGCGTAGCGTTCCCAGTCGCGGCCATGCTGTTCGAGATAGTTCTCGAACGCACCCAGGCTCGCGACCAGTGGCCCGCTATCGCCGAAGGGCCGGAGCCTCAGATCGACGCGATAAGCGAACCCATCGGCGGTCTGCGATTCGAGGAGACGGACGACCTGCTGGCCTAGACGTGTGAAGAAGTCCTCGTTGGCTATCGATCGGCGGCCGTCCGTGTCGCCGAGCTCGGGGAAGAGCAGCACAAGATCCACGTCCGACGAGAAGTTAAGCTCACGGCCGCCGAGCTTGCCCATCGCCACGATGGTGAGTTCCTGCGCGCTGCCATCGGCGCTACGCGGCGTTCCGAATCGCGCAACGAGCTGACGCATGGCGAAGCGCGTCGCGCAATCGATCGCACCATCCGCTGCGTCGGAAAGATCCGCGAGAACCTCATCGACCTCTGCCCAGCCAGCGAGATCCCGCCAGGCAATCCGCACGAGCTCGCGTCGCCGGGCACGCCTCAGCTCACGCATGAATTCCGCTTCGTCGGTGAGCGATGCGAGAGCGGCGAAAACTTGAGACCGCCTTGCGGTCAACGCGCGCCGCGTGGTCAGGTCACCGCTTGTGACAAGCGCATCCAGCAACGTGGGATCGTGCGCGCAGGACCGGCCGGTGAATTCGCTGAATGCCCAGACCGCGGGCAGCGATTCGCGGACAGCCACCGGCAGGCGCGCGAGGATATCTGCCGATCCATCCTGAGCCGCGAACGCATCCAAGGTTCGCTGAACCTCAGCACGCAGGGGAGCAGGCAGAGCGGCAAGCGAGGGGAGGTCGGGCATTGCGCGCGAAATGGTAGCCCAAAAAAGAACCCCGCCTCGTGGCGGGGTTCTTGTATCGACTTCGCTCGAACGGAACTACATGTCCATTCCGCCCATGCCGCCCATGCCGCCCGGACCACCGTGCGCATGCTCGGCTTCGTCCTTCGGTGCTTCCGCGATCATGACTTCCGTCGTGAGCAGCAGGCCCGCGACTGAAGAAGCGTTCTGCAGAGCCAGGCGCGTGACCTTGGTCGGGTCCAGAATGCCCGCCTCGATCATGTCACCGTACTCGCCGGTCGCCGCGTCATAGCCAAAGTTGCCTTTGCCTTCCTTGACGCGATTCAAGACCACCGCAGCATCTTCACCGGCGTTCGACACGATCTGGCGCAGCGGCTCCTCGATGGAGCGCGACAGAATGCGAATGCCGACCGTCTGGTCTTCGTTGGCGCCTTCGAGCTTCTCGAGCGAGCGCTGCACGCGGATGAGGGCGACGCCGCCACCCGGAACAACGCCTTCTTCGACGGCCGCACGGGTTGCGTGCAGGGCGTCTTCGACGCGCGCCTTCTTTTCCTTCATTTCGATTTCAGTCGCAGCACCGACCTTGATGACAGCGACGCCGCCGGAGAGCTTGGCAACGCGCTCCTGCAGCTTTTCCTTGTCGTAGTCCGAGGTGGCTTCTTCGACCTGCTGGCGGATCGACTCGACCCGCGCCTTGATGTCCGACGCCTTGCCGGCGCCGTCGATGATCGTGGTGTTTTCCTTCTCCGCGACGACCTTCTTGGCCTCGCCGAGGTCGTTCAGCGTCGCCTTCTCAAGCGAGAGGCCCACTTCATCCGAGATCACCGTGCCGCCCGTGAGGGTGGCGATGTCCTGCAACATGGCCTTGCGGCGGTCACCGAAGCCCGGTGCCTTCACGGCGCAGACCTTGACGATGCCGCGGATCGTATTGACGACGAGCGTGGCAAGCGCCTCGCCTTCGACGTCTTCCGCGATAACGAGGAGCGGCCGGCCCGCCTTCGCGATGCCTTCGAGAAGCGGCAGGAACTCGCGAATGTTCGAGATCTTCTTCTCATAGAGAAGGATCAGGGGCTTTTCGAGTTCGGCCGTCTGGTCGGACTGATTATTGATGAAGTACGGCGACAGGTAGCCGCGGTCGAACTGCATGCCCTCGACGACGTCGAGTTCATTGTTGAGGCCCGAGCCCTCTTCAACCGTGATCACGCCTTCCTTGCCGACCTTTTCCATTGCATCCGCAATGGTCTTGCCGATGTCGACGTCCGAGTTCGCGGAGATCGTGCCGACCTGCGCGATGGCTTTCGAGTCCTTGCAGGGCTTCGAGAGCCTCTTGAGGTCCTCAACAGCCGTCACGACGGCCTTGTCGATGCCGCGCTTGATGTCCATCGGGTTGCGGCCCGAAGACACGGCCTTGAGGCCTTCGCGGATGATTGCCTGGGCAAGCACGGTGGCGGTCGTCGTGCCATCGCCGGCTTCGTCGGAGGTGTTGGAAGCAACTTCCTTCACCATCTGCGCGCCCATGTTCTCGAACTTGTCCTTCAGCTCGATTTCCTTCGCGACCGATACGCCGTCCTTGGTGACGGTCGGGGCCCCGAAGCTCTTCTCGAGCACCGCGTTGCGGCCCTTCGGGCCGAGCGTCGCCTTTACGGCGTTCGCGAGGACGTTGACGCCGCGGAACATGCGGCTGCGCGCGTCATCGCTGAAACGTACATCTTTAGCTGCCATGGAAGTGGTCCTCTATCTCTAGAATTAGCGATTGCGGGTGGCGGGTTACTTGGACTCGATGACTGCCATGATGTCTTCTTCGCGCATCACGACGAGCTCATCGCCATCCATCTTGACTTCGGTGCCGCTGTATTTGCCGAACAGCACCTTGTCGCCGACCTTCACATCGAGCGGACGGACTTCGCCCGACTCGAGAATCTTGCCTTTGCCTACCGCAATGACCTTGCCCTGGATGGGCTTTTCGGCCGCGGTGTCCGGAATCACGATGCCACCTGGAGAGGTACGTTCCTCTTCGAGGCGCTTGACGATCACACGATCATGAAGCGGTCGGATCTTCATGTAACTCACTCCTGAAAAGTCTCTGGTTTTGGATTTTGGTGGGGATCGGGCGGTTAGCACTCTCCCCCGGCGGGTGCTAATCATAGCGACCGAACTTTCGAAATCAAGCGCGAAACGGTGCAATGACAATAACTTTCCCCCCCGCTATGCTTGCGGCCGTTTTCCAGCCCCCTGTGCCCTCTGTAAGCTTTTGACTTCAGGACGGTTTATGACCGGATCGCCGCGTTCGAATCGAATGCTGATCATGGCCGCTTTCATGCTTGTCATGTCGATTGGACAAGTATTGTTGTCAAATCGAGCCCGAGCGGAGGAAGACCTGCTCAAGCCGGAGCAGGCGTTTCGTTATGCGGCGGCAATCCAGGGCGATGCGATCGTCGTCACCTACACGCTTGCGCCCCATCACTATCTCTACCGCTCGCGCATGGGGTTCCTCACGGACACGGCGGGCGTCACGCTTGGCTCTCCTGAGTTCCCGACCGGCAAGATTCACGATGACGAGAATTTCGGGCGGCAGGAGGTCTACTACGACCACCTTGTCGTGACGGTACCGTTCGCGATCACCGGCCCGCGTCCGGCAGCACTCGCCCTCACTTTGAAGCTGCAGGGCTGCAACGAAGAACGCGGCATCTGTTACCCGCCGCAGAAGTGGCTGACCAATATCGCACTCGGAGCCGGCACCGGTGCGGTAAATCCACTGTCGTTCGGAAAGCCGCGGCCGAACGGAGCCGCCGCCTCGGGAGATCTGCTGCCGGTCGATCAAGCCTTCAGACTGAGTGCCGAAGCTTCGGGACCGGAACGGATCAAGCTGACGTGGGTGATTGCGGAGGGCTATTACCTCTATCGCAGCAAGATCACGGCCACAACGGACAGCAAGCTGATCGCACTCGGCACGCCGGCCTTTCCGCCCGGTGAGTCGATCACCGATGACAACTTCGGCCAGCAAGAGATCTATCGAACCGTGCTCGAGCTTGAAGTACCGTTTTCCCGCGCCCGCGCGGACGGCGGGCAGGTCGATCTCGAAGTCTCGTACCAGGGCTGCGCGCAAGGACGTGTCTGTTATCCGCTCCGGCAGCACAAGGTAACGATCGGCATCGATGCCAGCACGGCCAGCGCCGCCGGCAATGTCTCCGAGCAGGATTGGCTGGAAAGCAAGCTCAAGGGCCCGCTACTTACCGCGCTGATGTGGTTCTTCCTTGGCGGCCTGGGTCTGTCATTGACGCCGTGCGTGCTCCCGATGGTGCCGATCCTCTCTGGAATCATTGGCACGCAGGGCAAGAACGTGACCACTTTGCGAGCATTTCTGCTGGCGCTGGTCTACGTGCTCGGGATGGCGCTGACCTACGCAGCGGCCGGCGCAATCTTCGCGCTGGCGGGCAAGCAGGCGCAGGCGGCGTTTCAGTCACCGTGGCTGATCGGCACTTTCGCTGCGCTGTTCGCGTTCCTGTCGCTGCCGATGTTCGGCCTGTTCGAGTTGCAGATGCCGTCATTCATTCAGACGCGGCTTGCCAACATCAGCAATCAACAGAAGGCCGGCACCCTGATTGGCACCTTCGTGATGGGCATACTGGCATCGCTCATCGTCACGACCTGCGTTGCCCCACCCCTCGTCGGCGCACTCGGCTATATTGCACAGACCGGCGAGATGCTGCGCGGGGCACTCGCGCTCTTCGCCATGGGTATCGGCATGGGAGTGCCGCTGCTCATCGTGGGCGCCTCCGCCGGCAAGCTGCTGCCGAAGGCTGGTCCGTGGATGGTCGCGATCAAGGCCTTTTTCGGCGTACTTTTCCTCGGCGTCGCCATCTATCTGCTCGACCGCATCCTGCCGGCAACCGTAATCATGGCACTTTGGGCGGTCCTGACATTTGCCACCGGCTACTGGCTCTGGTCGCTGGGGCGACACCGCGACGGCCAGGAAGGCAACGTCGTTGTCGCGGCACTCGGGCTGATCCTGGTCGTGTACGGAGCGATTCTGGCCATGGGCGCTGCCGCCGGCAGTTCGGATCCGCTGCAACCGCTCAAAGGACTTGTGGTCGCTGGCGCGACCAACGCCGCCGCATCACCCACCGGATCGGGCGATCGTTTCGCGAAGGTGACAACCGGCGCCGAACTCGACGCGAAACTGGCCGCTGCGAAAGCGGCGGACCGGCCGGTCGTTGTCGACTTTTATGCCGACTGGTGCACGTCCTGCAAGGAACTGGAGAAGTACACCTTCACCGACGCCGGCGTATTGAAGGCGCTCGAAGCCGCCGATCTCATCCGAGTCGATGTCACCGACGATTCCGCGTTGCTGACCCGCTTCGGCCTCGTGGGACCCCCCACGCTGCTCTTCTTCAATCGCGCCGGCACGGAGCTCAAAGCTCACCGCATCGTCGGTTACGTCAAGGCTGAGCAATTTCGAGAACTCGCCGCCAAGGCGTTTGCCGAAGGGGCATGAACAAGTCGAGTCAGCTGGGGACTGCCGCCGTCTTGCTGGTTTGTGCGTTCGCGGCGGGTGCGCTTCTTTACAAGCACTTCGGACCAGGCGGTGGCCAGCCAGCCGGCAGCGCAGCCGAAGAGATTGAGCCGGCCCCTGCGACGCTGATCGCGGGTGCGCCTGTCCCTGGAAACCTGCCGGACTTTTCGCTGCCCGACCTCAACGGCAAGGTGCATTCCATTCGCCAGTGGGCGGGCCAACCGCTGATCATCAATTTCTGGGCGACCTGGTGCGCACCATGCCGCGAAGAGATTCCGTTACTGCAGAAACTTCGCCGCGAAAAGGTGGCGAACCGGCTCGAAATAGTAGGGATCGCCGTCGATTTTGCTGCGGACGTGCGCAAGTACATCGCGCAGACTTCGATCGAGTATCCGATCCTGATCGGCGAGGACGACGGCCCCGAGGTGGCATCCGCCTTTGGTGTGCATGAGCTGATGCTGCCGTTTTCGGTATTCGTCGACGGGCGGGGCCGCATTCTGGCTTTGCGAATGGGCCAGCTGCACGAGGATCAGGCCGCGGTCATCGTCAGCGCGTTGCTTGACCTCAATTCCGGCACGCTGGACCTGGAGGCGGCCAAGGCGCGTGTTGCTGCCGCCCTACGCCAGTAGCGGCAGGCCAGAGCGCTGGCTGCGGCTGAAAATAGTGCATAATTTGCATCGCCAACCCGGCTGCGGCTCGAAAACAACAGCAATCTTGTGCCGATCTCGCTGGGAAATACCGTGAATCTCCTGCGAAAAGTACCGTATTCGCGGCAAATGTGATTAAACTTGCGCCCTTCCGGGGTAGCCAGTAAGCGAGCCTGTGCCAGTGGCCAGACTCCTCCTATTAAACGGTCCGAATCTAAACCTTCTCGGGACGCGCGAGCCTGGGGTCTATGGCAGCGAAACGCTGGCGTCCATCGAAGCACGGCTGACACAGCAGGCCGGGTCCAGGGGCCATGCGCTCGAGACTTTCCAGAGCAATGCGGAGCACGAGCTCATCCAGCGCGTGCAGCAAGCCCCACAAGATGGCATCGCGATGATTCTGATCAATCCTGGCGCCTTCACCCACACGAGCATCGCGCTGCGCGACGCATTGCTGGCCGTGAAGGTGCCGTTCATCGAGGTGCACCTGTCGAACATCTTCGCGCGCGAGCCGTTTCGCCATCACTCGTATTTCTCGGATCTCGCTGTGGGCTGCATCTTCGGCCTCGGGCCGCAGGGCTATGAGTTTGCCCTCGAAGCCGCGATCGGACGGCTTGCTGCCAGCAAGCAGCCCTCGTGAACAACGCCAAAAAGAAGGGGAGCCGGATGGATATCCGCAAGGTAAAGAAACTGATCGAGCTCGTGCAGGAGAGCGGGATCGCCGAGCTCGAGATCAAGGAAGGCGAGGAAACGGTGCGCATCCGGCTGAGCGAACCGGAGCACGTCGCGACGCATCTGCTACATGCACCCGCGCGCGCAACACATGCCATGGGCGCTCCAATGCCGGGCGCCGACCTCGGCGCAGCGTCCTTGGCGGCTCCGGAAAAGGCTCATAAGGACGAGAATGTCGTCACTGCGCCGATGGTCGGCACCTACTATTCGGCCCCGGCGCCGGGTGCCAAGCAGTTCGTCGACATCGGCTCGGAAGTCAAAGTCGGCCAGACCCTCTGCATCATCGAAGCGATGAAAATGATGAACCAGATCGAGTCCGACAAGGCCGGCAATATCTCGGCCATCCTCGTGAAAAACGGCGAGCCGGTCGAATTCGGCCAGCCGCTCTTCGTCATTGAGTAGATCCCCCCATGCTCGAGAAACTCGTGATTGCCAATCGCGGCGAAATCGCGCTGCGGATCCTGCGCGCCTGCCGTGAACTCGGGATCAAGACGGTGGCCGTGCACTCCACCGCCGACTACAACCTGAAACACGTGCTGCTTGCCGACGAAACCGTCTGCATCGGTCCGCCGCAGTCGCGCGACAGCTACCTGAACATGCCCGCGATCATCAGCGCCGCGGAGGTGACGGACTCCGTCGCGATTCACCCGGGCTATGGCTTTCTCTCCGAGAACGCGGACTTCGCGGAGCGCGTCGAGCGCAGCGGCTTTACGTTCGTCGGGCCGCGCGCCGAAACGATCCGCATGATGGGCGACAAGGTCTCGGCCATCAAAATCATGAAAAAGGCCGGCGTCCCCTGCGTGCCCGGCTCCGACGGCCCGCTCGGCCCCGACAATGATGAGAATTTTCGCGTTGCGCGCGACATCGGCTACCCGATCATCATCAAGGCGTCGGGCGGTGGCGGCGGGCGCGGCATGCGTGCGGTGCACAGCGACGCCGCGCTCCTGAACGCGATCAACATCACGAAGGGTGAAGCCCTCGCGGCGTTCGGCAACGACATGGTCTACATGGAAAAATTCCTGGAGAAGCCGCGCCACATCGAATTCCAGGTGCTCGCGGATAATTTCGGGAACGTGATCCATCTCGGCGAGCGCGATTGCTCCATGCAGCGTCGGCACCAGAAAGTCATCGAAGAGGCGCCTGCGCCCGGCATCACGGCGAAGCAGCGCAAGGCCATGGGCGAGAAAGTCGCGCAGGCCTGCAAGGACGTCGGCTATCGGAGCGCCGGCACGCTCGAATTTCTCTATCAGGAAGGCGAGTTCTATTTCATCGAGATGAATACACGCGTGCAGGTCGAGCACCCGGTAACCGAGATGATCACGGGCATCGACATCGTAAAGGCACAGCTCCATATCGCCTCCGGCGAGCGCCTCGCGTACGAACAGGGCGACGTCGAGATTCGCGGCCACGCGATCGAATGCCGCATCAACGCGGAGGATCCGAAGGGATTCATCCCCTCACCGGGCCCGATCAAGCTCTGGCACGCCCCTGGCGGCCCGGGCGTGCGCGTCGACAGCCACATCTACAGCGGCTACAACGTGCCGCCGTACTACGACTCGATGATCGGCAAGGTCATAGCGCATGGCGAAACGCGCGAAGTCGCGATCGCGCGGATGAAGAACGCGCTGTCCGAGATGGTCGTCGAGGGCATCAAGACGAACATTCCGCTGCACCAGGAAATTTTCAACCACGCGGCATTCCGCCAGGGCGCGCTCGACATCCACTACCTCGAGCGCCGTCTTGGCCTGAAATAGCCGGCCGGACGCCGGCCATGCCATTTCTCGAACTCTCGTTCGCCGCCCCCGACGGCTCGGCCGCACAGGCCGAAGACGCCTGCTTCGAGCTTGGCGCACTCGCTGTCACGCTGTGCGACGCCGCGGACCATGCGATTCTCGAACCGGCCCCGGGCACGACGCCACTTTGGCCGAACGTTCAGGTCACAGCCCTCTTTCCCTCGGACGCGAACGCGCAGGCCCTGAGCCTGTCCCTGTGCGCGGCTGTCGACGGCCTGAACGATCGTGACATCGAAGCGTCGCAGCTCGCCGATCGGCCCTGGGAGCGCGAGTGGCTGCGTGACTTTCATGCCATGCGTTTCGGGCACCGGCTCTGGGTCGCCCCGCGCCATGAGGCGGTGAGCGATCCGGGCGCCATCGTCGTGTCCATGGACCCCGGCCTTGCGTTCGGCACGGGTACGCATGCGACGACCGCGCTCTGTCTCGAATGGCTGGACGGCGCGCGGATCGCCGATCGCCGCGTGATCGATTACGGTTGCGGCTCGGGCGTTCTCGCCATCGCGGCGCTGAAGCTGGGAGCGGCGCACGCGCTCGCCGTCGATATTGACGCGCAGGCGCTAATTGCGACGGCGGCCAACGCCGCAGCCAATTCGGTTGCGACACGGATCGAAACCGGCCCGCCCGAATGCGCAACGTCTCCCGCCGACATCGTCATCGCCAATATCCTGGCCGGCCCGCTCATTGAGCTGGCGCCGCGGCTTGCGGGCCTGGTCGTCGCAGGCGGCGATCTTGTCCTCTGCGGGTTACTGGCAACCGAGGCGGACGCCGTGACAGTGGCTTATCAGTCGTGGTTTGATATGAACCTGCCGCGCTCGCGCAATGAATGGGCACGCATCGACGGGACGAGACGCCCGACCTGACAAGCCGCCTGCCGCTACGTGTATACCCAATGTCCTCAATGCCAGACGCTCTATCGCGTAACCGCGGAGCTGCTGCGTGCCGCACGCGGCCAGGTGCAATGCGGCCGCTGTGCGGCCGTATTCGACGCCCTCACCTTCCTCGTTGAAGACGAGGCCATCGAAGGCCAGGCTGCCGAAGCGCAGAGCACGGCGGCCCAGCAGGTTCCGCTGCCGCCAGGTTCCACTGCCGAAGTGCACCGGGCCGGCGAGCTGCCGTTCGATCCCGATGCGTACCCGTCCGGCGATGAGTCGGAGCGCACGCTCGAATTCAATCTTCCGCCCGATGCCGTCGACCGCGTGTTCGTCGAGGCCCCCAAGATTGCGATGCCGGCTTTCGCAACGGTTGCCGTATTGAGCGAGGCCGCCGAAGTCCATCTGGCAGAGCCCGAGCTGGCACCGGTTGAGGAGATCGACATTCCGCTCAACGTCGACGAGCCGTCGAACGATCCCATCGCCGTCGAAGCCGAACCGGACTCCTATGACGAGCCGCCGGAAGTGCAGGAACAGGACAGCTGGGAAATCGACGCCGTGCCCGTATCGCCGGAGCCTGAGCTGCAGGAAACAAGTGCGACCCACATCGTCCAATCGGACGAGGGGGCGGTCATTGAGGTCGTTGAAGCCGGCGAACCTGCAAATGACGATCGGCGGCCGGGGGAACCGCGACGTCGGGCAATCGCCATTGCGGACGAGAGCGCGCCGGACGATGCCGTCGAATTCGGCGACACCGCGGTTCTCAGGGAGCGTGCCGTTCACTACGGATGGCGGATCGGCGGCGCATTGCTCGGACTCCTGCTCCTGATCCAGTTCGTGCACTACGACCGGCACGACCTGGTGCGCCGGCCGACGATCGGCCCCTTTCTGCAACGCACCTATGCCGTGTTCGGACTCGAGTTGTCGCCGGAGTGGAACCTGAAGGCCTATCAGGTTCGCCAGTGGGGCGCCGCAGCGCCGCCCGGAGCACAAGGCAAGCTGCGTGTGCGCGCAAGCGTCGTTAACAGCGCTGAGCATGCCCAGCCACTACCGCTCTTGCGCCTTACGCTCGCCGATCTCGCCGGTGCGCGCGTCGGCGTGCGCGACTTCGAACCGCACGAATACCTGCCGGTCTCGGCAGCCAACGAGTCCATGCTGGGCGCCGGTCGACGAATCGATGCGGAAGTCGTGATCGTCGACCCGGGCAAAGATGCGGTCGGCTTCGAAATCGACGTGTGTCTGCGCGATGACGAGCACCGCGTCCACTGCGCAAACGACCCCGCTCCGGCAGGTTGAAGTGAAAATAGGCCGTCATGAGCTGCGGGGTCGGGCCTTGCTTGCACCGATGGCGGGCGTCACCGACCGCCCCTTTCGCATGTTGTGCCGGCGTTTCGGCGCCGCCCTCGCCGCTTCCGAGATGGTGACAAGTGACACCAGCCTCTGGCACACAGACAAGTCGCGCCGACGCCTCGATCACACCGGTGAAGAGGCACCGCGTGTCGTGCAGATCGCGGGCGGCGAACCATCGATGATGGCCGAGGCCGCGCGCCTGAATGCGGACGCCGGCGCCGAAATTATTGACATCAACATGGGGTGTCCCGCGAAGAAAGTCTGCAATCGCGCCGCCGGATCAGCCCTTCTGCGTGACCCTGCGCTGGTCGCGAGCATTCTCGAAGCGGTCGTTGGCGCCGTCGATGTGCCGGTGACGCTCAAGATCCGCACCGGATGGAGCCCTGACGAGCGCAATGCGCTCGTCATCGCGCGCATCGCCGAGGACACAGGCATCCAGGCACTCGCAGTTCATGGACGCACTCGCGCGTGCCACTTCAAGGGCAGCGCCGAACATCAGACGGCGGCTGAAATAAAATCGATTGTGAAAATTCCGGTAGTTGCGAACGGTGACATCACCTGCGCGCGCCATGCGGCGGAAGTTTTGCAACGCACGGGCGTCGATGCGGTGATGATCGGCCGCGCGGCGCAGGGACAGCCATGGATTTTCAGTCAAGTCAACGCACTGCTCGACGCTAGAGGAAATGCGGAAAAAAATTTCGCGCCGGTCGACCGCACTCAAGTCCGTGCTATCATCCGCGCCCACCTCGAAAGCCTGTACGAATTTTACGGTGATGAAACCGGCGTTCGGGTGGCGCGCAAACATTTCGGCTGGTACTGCCGGCAACAACCGGGCAGTGAAGAGTTGCGGCGAGCATTCGTCGCGGCATCGGACAGCGGAAGTCAGCTTGCGCTTGCGGGGGCGTTTGGGGACGTTGGTGCCGCGGATCTTGTCGAAGCGGCGTAGAAAAAGAACAAGCTTTTTCGCGGGGATCGTCGGATGGTGACGAAGAAAAAGCCGAGGTGGCGGCGGGAGCCCCCGTCACGCTCGATTTCGAAAGACATTCCTCTGCGCGACCATGCAGAGGGCGCCTTGCAAAAATACTTCGAGAACCTGAACGGGCATCGCCCGGCTGCGCTTTATGACCTGGTCATGCGCGAAGTCGAGGAGCCGCTGTTCCGGGCCGTAATGGATTACGCCGAGGGCAATCAGAGCCGCGCTGCGGTCATCCTCGGCATCAACCGCGGGACCTTGCGCAAGAAGCTCCGCGAATTCGGATTCACCGAATAGCCCGGCCTGCGAAGGCCGCGGCCAAGGGTAGGATGCTAAGACCAATCCGCCGCGCCCTCCTAAGCGTCTCGGATAAGACCGGCGTGGTCGATTTTGCGCGGGCGCTCACCGCGCGCGGCGTGCAGCTGCTCTCAACCGGCGGCACTACAAAGCTCCTCGCGGAATCCGGCATCAAAGTGACGGAGGTAGCCGACCACACCGGTTTTCCGGAAATCATGGACGGCCGGGTGAAGACGCTGCATCCGAAGATTCATGGTGGACTCCTTGGCCGGCGCGGCATCGATGAAGCGACCATGCAGGCGCATCGCATTGACCCGATCGACCTGCTGGTCGTGAACCTTTACCCGTTTGCAGACACGGTGGCCCGGGTGGACACGAGTTTTGCCGAAGCGATTGAACAGATCGATGTCGGGGGTCCCGCCATGCTGCGCGCGGCCGCAAAGAATCACGATGGAGTCGCTGTCGTTGTCGATGCCGGCGACTATGGCTCGGTCATCGACGAACTTGCACGCAACGACGGCAAGGTTTCGGGGGAATTGCGGCTGCGACTCGCCGCCAAAGCATTTCATTACACGGCAGAATACGACGCCCGCGTCGCGAGCTACCTCGGCCGCCGGGCGGGCATGGCGGCTGATCCGCCGGAAACGCTGACTCTCGTGATGGCGAAGCGCTTCGACCTGCGCTACGGCGAGAATCCGCAGCAGCGCGCCGCGCTCTACGCCGATCCCTGTGCCACGGTCGCGTGCGTGGGACGAGCCGAGCAGCTCCAGGGCAAGGAACTCTCGTACAACAATATTGCGGACGCCGACACCGCGCTCGAATGCGTGCGCCAGTTTTCGGAGCCCGCCTGCGTCATCGTGAAGCACGCCAATCCGTGTGGCGTCGCCCAGTCGGATTCCCTCCTCGCGGCGTACGACCGTGCGTACCGTACGGATACGACATCGGCGTTCGGAGGCGTCATCGCTTTCAACCGGCGCCTCGATGCCGCGACGGCCGCCGCGATCGTCGAGCGGCAGTTCGTCGAGGTCATCGTCGTCCCGACCGTCGAGCCGGACGTGCAGCAGGCACTCGCCGGCAAGGAAAGCGTGCGCCTGCTCGTCGTCGGGGATCTCGGCCAGACCGAATCACCGCGTATGGAATACCGCTCCGTACACGGCGGGCTGCTCGCGCAGACCGTGGACATCGGCCGCGAGCAGGCGAGCGACTTTCGCGTGGTGACGCGACGCGCGCCGACCGGGGCGGAGCTGCGCGATCTCATGTTTGCCTGGCGCGTCGCACAGTTCGTGAAATCGAATGCCATCGTGTTCGCGCGCGATAACGCCACCGTCGGCATCGGCGCCGGCCAGATGAGCCGCGTCGTATCGAGCCGCATCGCCGCGATGAAAGCGGCCGACGCGAACCTCAAGGTCGAAGGCGCGGTCGCAGCCTCCGATGCGTTCTTTCCGTTCCGCGACGGCGTCGACGTCGCCGCCGAACAGGGCATTGCCGCCGTCATCCAGCCCGGCGGGTCGAAGCGCGACGACGAAGTCATCACCGCGGCGAACGAGCATGGCATCGCCATGGTGTTTACCGGCGTGCGCCATTTCCGTCATTAGGAAAAGGCCGCCATGCGAGTGCTGATCATCGGCGGGGGCGGTCGCGAACACGCATTTGCCTGGCGGGTGGCCGGCGCCGAACGTGTCACGCAGGTCTATGTCGCGCCTGGAAACGCTGGCACAGCGCTCGAGCCTAAAACCCGGAATGTGCCGATTGCCGCCGACGATATTGACGGGCTTGCGGCCTTCGCGCTGCGCGAGCGCATCGATCTCACGATTGTCGGACCTGAAGCCCCACTCGTGCTCGGCGTGGTCGACCGATTCGCCGCGCAGGGTCTGCGCTGCTTTGGTCCGTCGCAAGCCGCTGCGCGGCTGGAAGGTTCGAAGGCCTTCGCCAAGGCCTTCCTCGAGCGTCACCGGATACCAACGGCCCGGTCCCGCACGTTCACCGCGAAGAACTACGACGCGAGCTACGTGCTCAAGCACAGCACGCCGGTCGTGGTGAAGGCGAGCGGCCTTGCGGCCGGCAAAGGCGTCGTGATCGCGACGACGACCGCGGAAGCCCTGGCAGCCGTCGAAGAGATGTTCAGCGGCCGCTTCGGAGCAGCCGGACAGGAAGTCGTGGTGGAAGAATTTCTTGAAGGCGAGGAAGCGAGCTTCATCGTGATGGCGGCCGGCGGCAAGGTAATCCCGCTCGCAAGCTCGCAGGATCACAAGCGCCGCGACGACGGCGATCAGGGACCGAACACCGGTGGCATGGGCGCCTACTCGCCCGCGCCAGTGGTGACGCCCTCGATCCACGCGCGAGCGATGCGCGAGGTGATCGAGCCGACCCTGCGCGGCCTTGCCGCCGAGGGCATCGAGTACACGGGCTTCCTCTATGCGGGCCTGATGATCGCGGCTGACGGCACGCCGAACGTCCTCGAATTCAATTGCCGCTGCGGCGATCCGGAGACCCAGCCGATCCTGTCGCGATTGAGATCGGATCTAAGTCTGCTCTGTGAATTTGCCCTCGACGGCCGGCTGGATCAGGCGAGGGTCGATTGGGACCCGCGCGCCGCGCTCGGCGTCGTGATGGCAGCAGGCGGCTATCCGGAGAACTACGAGTCGGGGGATGTCATCGAAGGCCTGGAGCGTGCCGCGCAGCGTCCCGGAAAGGTCTTTCATGCCGGCACCAAGCTCGTGGGCGACCGAATCGTCACGGCGGGCGGGCGCGTCCTTTGTGCAGTGGGCCTCGGTGCGACCGTGACAGAGGCGCAGCGGTCTGCGTACGCACTCGTGGAGTGCATTCAATGGCGAGGCGCGCACTACCGCCACGATATCGGTGGGCGGGCGATCGAGCGCGAACGCTAGAGAATCTTGTAATAGTGGATTGCGTTGCCCTTCGGCGTCTTCTCGGCAACGCCGACGAACACATGGCGGCTCAACCACTCGTAGCGCCCTTCCGGCGCGTCAAATTTCGGTGAAGTCCGCATGTAGTACGAACCCGTCGGCACAGGTTCATGGCGCGCAAGTGCCGCCATCGCCTCGGGCGAGCCCCAGCGGTAGCCCCGGTTCTGCATGTAGATCACGACGTTATCGTCCGTCTTCAGGAGATAGCGCGCGTCGAAATCGATAACGCCGTTCGGCCGCACGAGCGGCCAGTCGCCGCCGCTCTCGGGAATCACGATACCGCGGATGTCGGGTCCTGAGACCTCCCCGCTCAGCGCATAGACCGCGCCGCGTGTTGCACCTTGGCTCGTCGGCTTCACCCAGAAGACTTCGCCGAGCGTGATAGCGACGGTGAACGCGTATTCGGAGACGAGTGGCGGGATCGCCGCAGATTTCGACTCCTTCTCGCTCGCCGGCGAGTACCGTTGCCGGCGTCGTGTTGACGCCAAGCGCTACAGCCGTTCCACCGGCGAGAGCGGCCGCCAGCCACCGGCGCCGGCTGGTGTTCGATTCTTCCGAATCCATCGCGTGCCCCCCCTTGGTTCTCAACCTGCAGGCTATCGCAGCTCCGTCGCGCGCCATAGATACCAGCTGGCAATGCTCCGATACGGCCGCCACCGCTCGCCGCGGCGGCGTACGGTGATTGGCTTTGGCATCGACTTCATGCCGTACGCGATGCGAAAGCCCGCGCGGATGCCGTAGTCATCGACCGGCAGCACGTCCGGTCGTCCGAGTGTGGAGAGCAACAGCATTTCCACCGTCCAACGGCCGACGCCGTGCACGGTTGTCAGGCGTTCGATGATCGCTTCATCTTCGAGCCGCTGAATCACGCGGCGCTCAGGAACGACGCCGGCGAGAGTCTTGGCGGTGAGATCCCGAATACAGCGAATCTTGCCACGGGAAAAACCGGCCGCGCGCAGCTTCCGATCGGGCGTCGCGGCGACGTCGGCGGCGGACGGGAAATCCTTCTCCGGATAGAGAGCAAGGAATCGGCCGAGGATTGCCCTGGCGGCGGCACCGTGCAACTGCTGATGGGCAACCGCATGCACGAGCGATTGATACGGTGAGTGCCGACGCCGGACTTCCAGACGGCAGTCCCCGACGCGCTCGATGAGCTCGCCGAGGACGGGATCCGCGGCGCGCAGATGTTTCACTGCGCGCTCTGTCGTTGCGGAGGCCAATCGTTGCCGCTTCGCTCAGCGTTTCATCGACTCGAAGAACTCGGAGTTGGTCTTGACGTCCTTCATCTTGTCGAGCAGGAACTCGATGGCGGCGAGCTCGTCCATCGGATGCAGCAGCCGGCGGAGGATCCACATCTTCGCGAGTTCGTCCTTATCCGTAATGAGCTCTTCCTTGCGGGTGCCCGAACGGTTGATGTTGAACGCGGGGAAGATGCGCTTTTCCGAGATGCGCCGGTCGAGGTGCATTTCGGAGTTGCCGGTGCCCTTGAATTCCTCGTAGATGACGTCGTCCATCTTCGAGCCGGTATCGATGAGGGCCGTTGCGAGAATCGTGAGACTGCCGCCCTCTTCGATGTTGCGCGCGGCGCCGAAGAAGCGCTTCGGCCGCTGCAACGCATTCGCATCGACGCCGCCCGTCAGCACCTTGCCGGACGACGGCACCACGGTGTTGTAGGCGCGCGCGAGACGCGTGATCGAATCGAGGAGGATCACCACGTCGCGCTTGTGCTCGACGAGGCGCTTCGCCTTCTCAATCACCATTTCTGCGACCTGCACGTGGCGGCTCGCGGGCTCGTCGAACGTGCTCGAGACCACCTCGCCCTTCACGGTGCGGATCATTTCCGTGACTTCTTCGGGCCGCTCGTCGATGAGCAGCACGATCAAGTACACGTCAGGCTGATTCGCGACGATGGAGGTTGCGATGTTCTGCAGCAGCATCGTCTTGCCGGCTTTCGGCGGGGAAACAATCAGGCCGCGCTGCCCTTTGCCGATCGGCGCGCAGAGGTCGATCACACGGGCCGTGAGATCTTCCGTGCTGCCGTTGCCGCGCTCGAGCTTCAGGCGCTTGGTCGGATGGAGCGGCGTCAGGTTCTCAAAGAGAACCTTGTTGCGTGAACTCTCCGGCGAGTCGAAATTGATTTCGCCGACCTTGAGAAGGGCGAAATAGCGCTCGCCGTCCTTCGGCGGCCGGATGAGGCCCGAGATCGAGTCACCCGTGCGGAGGTTGAACCGCCGGATCTGGCTCGGACTCACGTAGATATCGTCGGGGCCCGCGAGGTAGGAACTGTCGGCCGAGCGCAGGAAGCCGAAGCCGTCCTGCAGGATCTCGAGCACGCCGTCGCCGTAGATGTCCTCGCCCATGCGGGCGTGGGCCTTCAGGATCGAGAAGATGATGTCCTGCTTGCGCGAGCGGCCCATATTCTCGAGACCCATCTTGGTCGCGAGATCGACGAGGTCGTTGACGGGCTTCAACTTCAGCTGCGTCAGGTTCATCGAGCTGCGCGATTGCGCAAGATCGGCCGGCGCTATGATTCCGAGGTCTTCGCCCTCTGGCCCCATGTCGTCCATCGGCAGGTCGTCGGAACGGCCGCCGTTGCCGCGATTGCCGTGCTGCTGGTGCTGCTGGTGCTGGCTGTGATTGCCGCCGTGCTGGCCGTGCTGGCCGCCGCCGCCGCCGCGGTTCTTGTTCGGCCGGTTGCGGGCCGAGTTACCCAGGTAGCCTCTCACAGGTTGTTATCCAGAAACGCGGCGAGCTGGGATTTCGACACAGCGCCGACTTTCTGGGCCTCCACGGTACCGTTCTTGAAGAGAATCAGCGTCGGGATGCCGCGGATGTTGAACTTCGGCGGCGTCTGGGGATTCTCGTCGATGTTGATCTTGGCGATCTTGACGCGGCCTTTGTACTCCTCGGCGATCTCGTCAAGGATCGGCGCGATCATCTTGCAGGGGCCGCACCATTCGGCCCAGAAGTCGAGGAGCACGGGCGTCTCCGACTTCAATACGTCACTCGAAAAACTGGCGTCACTGGTGTGAACAATGCTGCTGCCCACTAGGGTCTTCCTCCTCGGAAAGTGCTCGCAATGAGAATGCGGTTGGGGTTCGAAAAAAAAATGGGAACAGAAAGTTGGATTGGTTTGCGGCCGCGCGCTGCCGCTTTTGAGTTACGCGCTTGGGCGCCGATGTGGCGCGGTGTATGCTGTCTGCAGTTACACTCAACCCTTAAGGCTAAGGATCTGTTCGGGAAACCTGCTGGGAAGCAACGGTAGGTGCGGATGGCTCCGCTGGCTGAGACGTATTGTGCTCATGTCCATTTGCAATTTGCAAGCCTCCGTCCTGGACCCGGTCTCAATTCCATAGCGAATGCCAGACGCACATCTTTCGGACCTGCGGTTCGATTCACTCAATCTCCCAGAATCTGTCGCACGCGGTATTGCCGACGCGGGATTTGATCGCTGTACGCCGATCCAGGCGCGTACGCTCCCGATCGCCCTCGCCGGCCGTGACGTCGCGGGACAGGCACAGACCGGCACGGGCAAGACGGCCGCCTTCCTCCTTGCGATGTTCAATCATCTGTTAACTCGCCAGCCCCGCCCAACCCGTCCCCTGACGGCACCTCGCGGCTTCATCCTGGCGCCGACCCGCGAACTTGCCGTCCAGATTCACACCGATGCCGTGGTGCTTGGCGCGCACACGGGCTTTACGCTCGGCCTCGCCTTCGGCGGCATCGATTATGAAAAACAGCGCAAAACGCTCGAGCGCGGCGTCGACGTGCTGATCGGAACACCTGGGCGAATCATCGATTTCTTCAAGCAGCGCGTGTTCGAGCTCAGGCACGTCGAGGTCGCCGTCCTCGATGAAGCAGACCGCATGTTCGACCTGGGCTTCATCGCGGATATCCGCTACTTGCTGCGCCGGCTGCCGGCCCCCGAGGAGCGGCTCAACATGATGTTTTCGGCGACGCTCTCGCAGCGGGTGCTCGAGCTTGCCTACGAACATATGAACGATCCGGAATTAATCAAGATCGAGAGTGAAAGCGTCACAGTCGATCGCGTGCGCCAGTCGATCTATTTCCCGGCGATGAGCGAGAAGCTGCCGCTCCTCGTGGGGCTCCTGAAGCGTATCGATGCGCGGCGCACGATGGTGTTCGTCAATACGCGGCGCGTCGCGGACAAGCTCGAGCAGTCGCTGGTCGCGAACGGCTTCAACGCCGCGGCCCTATCGGGTGACGTGCCACAGAAGAAGCGCCTGCGGATGATGAAAGATTTCCACGCCGGCGACCTCGCCGTCCTCATCGCGACCGATGTCGCCTCGCGCGGGCTGCATATTCCGGACGTGAGCCACATCGTCAACTACGACCTGCCGCAGGACGCTGCCGACTACCTGCATCGGATTGGCCGGACGGCTCGCGCCGGCGCGGAAGGCGACGCCATCAGCTTCGGTTGCGAGGAATACGTCGTGTCGCTGCCCGAGATCGAGAGCTACATCGGCAGCAAGATTCCGGTCGAAACGATCACACCGGACCTCATACCGGAGATCCTGCCGCCCGGCCGCGGCCCGCTGGAACGTTTGCAACGCCCGCACCGGCCCGGTAATCGCGGCGGTGGCGGCGGAAATCGCGGCGGCCCTCGCCGCCACGCGGGCTCGCGCCGCTAGTTCGTTCGGCGCTGGCCCCAGGAACCGCACCGCAATTGCGGACTAAGAGAGCTCTGCGATGTAGTCGACCGCCCGGAAGTCAGCCGCCGCGCGGCGGGGCTGCGCGGAGTCCGGACACAGGATGTGACAGAGCCAGCGCACGCCGAAGGCTTGCGCGGCGTGCAGCACCGGCAGGCTGTCGTCGGCGAACAGCGTGCGCTCGGCGACGAACGGCTCGCGCTCGTGGAAGCGCCCCCAGAACTGCGGCTGTTCCTTCGGCAATCCGAACGGGTGCGTCGAGTACATGACCTCGAAGTACCGTGCGAGGCCGACCTGGCTGTCCTTGATGGCGAGCACGCGCGGATGGGCATTCGTCAACAGCACCCGCCGCTTGCCGAGGGCCGCGAGCCGCTCGAGGAACTTCTCGGCGCCCGGCTGAAACGTCACGCGGTCGCGCACATCCTGCTTGACGGTCATGACATCGAAGCCGAGTTCGCGGCTCCAGTAGTCGGTCGAGTACCAGTCGAGGGTGCCTTCGACCGCACGAAATTTCGGCTTCAACCGCGCCAGTGACTCGGCGACGCTGATGCCATGCAGCGTCGCGTAATGTTTCGGCACGAGGTCCAGCCAGAAATGATTGTCGAAATGCAGGTCGAGGAGCGTCCCGTCCATGTCGAGCAGCACGGTTTCGATCGATGTCCAGTCGACGGGCAGGTGTTTCCCCATGCGCGCATGATAACGAACGGCCGCCGGCGGCAACTGGCTGGCTGGTAGACTCCGGGCGATGCTCTGGTCCCCCTACACTTATCTCACGCTCCTCGTCGTTGCCGTTCTGGCGACCATGCTCTGGCACCGCAATCTCGCCTGCCGCGAACTCGCAAACCGGATCGCAAACGACACGTGCAAGCAGGCCGACGTGCAGCTTCTCGACGGTACAGTCGCATTTTCGCGCTTCGGCAGCGGCCGCGACGGTGAGGGCCGCTGGTTCTTGCTGCGCACCTACGTATTCGACTACACCGACAACGGCGTCAACCGGCGCCAGGGCTTCGTCGTGCTGCGTGGCCTGCATCTCGAGGCAGTTGGGCTCGCCCCGGCCGCACTCCATTGATCGACTTGCATCTACATTCGATCGAATCGGACGGCGTGTTGACGCCGCAAGCCGTGGTCGACCTGGCCGCGAGCAACGGTGTGCGGATGCTCGCCCTGACCGATCACGACACGACGGCGGGCCTCGATGCTGCCCGCGCGGCCGCGCAACGGCACCGCATCACTTTCGTCGCAGGAGCCGAAGTCTCCGCCAACTGGGGAGGCCGCGCGATCCATGTGCTCGCGCTCGCCATCGATCCCCAGGCGCCGGCGCTAGCCGCCGGACTGGAACGCACGCGCGCCCTGCGCCGGGAGCGGGCCCGGAGCATGGCAGATCGCCTGAAGCGCCATGGTCTGCCGGGCGACGAACTCTTCGAGATGGCCAGCGCCAGTGCGCAGGTCGTGACGCGGACGCATCTTGCGCGGGCACTCGCGGAACGTGGAATCGTTCCAGACGCAGCGGAGGCTTACGCCGAGTGGCTGGGCCAGGGCCGGCCCGGTCACGTCGCCGCAAATTTCTGTGCACTCGGCGAGGTGGTGGGCTGGATTCGCGCAGCGGGCGGTCATGCTGTCATCGCGCATCCCCTGCGTTATCGCCTCTCGGCCGGCCAGCGGCGCAGTCTGATGTCGGATTTCAAAGGTGCCGGCGGCGCAGGCATTGAAGTCGTCACCGGTGGCCAGTCGGTGACGCAAGTCGAGGCCGCCACCGGCATCGCGCTGCGCGCGGGGCTCGCGGGCTCCGTGGGATCGGACTTCCACGACCCGGCCATCCCGTGGAATCCCCCGGGCCGGTTGGCTAATCTACCGCCCAGCGTGACACCGATCTGGACGAAGCCCGGCTTTCCTGCGGGCGTATCGGGCATTGCATGACCGAGGACAATAAGGTCGAAACCGACCTCTTCAAAAACATGGAGAAGCTCCGCCAGCTGCGAATCGAGCATCGGGACCTCGATGACGTGATTAACCGGCTGTCGATCGACTTCTCCACGGATGAGCTGCAGATGAAGCGCCTGAAAAAGCGCAAGCTCATGCTGAAGGACCAGATTGCCCGTCTCGAAAGCCAGCTCATCCCGGATCTGAACGCCTGATGCAGACAAGCCCCGACGTCCCCGACTGGTTCGAGCGCTATACGACGCCGCAGATGCTGACGCAGGAGGTGGCGATCCTCGCCGCATGTCTCGTCGCCCTGTTCGCCGCGCATTTCATCCGCCTTGCGTACATCAAGCGCCCGCGCCCGCAGGTGCCTGACTGGACCGATCTCGCCCTCGAGGCGGGCGCGCTCATCAATCCGCCGTTCGTGATCATCGTGCTGCTGCTGGCAGCCCGCGGCACATTCGTCTTCGCCAAGCTCGACATCGGCCTCCTCGACATCGCGCTGCAGCTGGCAGCCGGGTTCGCGATCGTGCGGCTCGTCACCTTCGCGCTGCGCCTGATGATGGGGCCGCGTTCATGGTTCGTGCGCTGGGAGAAGCGCCTGACCTGGATCGCGTGGATCGGCGTCTCGACCCAGATGCTTGGCTGGCTCGAACCGGTGCGCCAATTCCTCGATTCACTCGACCTCGCGCCCGGGGAGCGCACGAAGTTCAGCCTGTGGATGCTGATGGAGAGCATCGTCGTCGTCACGCTCTTCGTCGTGGTGGCGAGCCTCGTCGCGGGCGCGATCGAGCGCCGTGTCATGCGCTCGGAGTCGGTGGCCCTCTCGACCCGCATCGGCATCAGTAAGTCCGTGAAGGTCGTGATGGTCGGCCTCTCGGTGCTGCTCGGCCTCAATGCTGCAAACGTCGACATTACGGCACTCACGGTGCTGACAGGCGCCGTCGGTCTAGGTCTCGGGTTTGGCCTGCAGAGCATCGCGGCAAATTTCGTGAGCGGCTTCGTGCTCCTCATCGACAAGTCGATCAAGCCGGGCGATGTGATCAGCTTCACCGGTCACACCGGCACGAGCACCGAGAACTTCGGCTGGGTGCAGGAGCTGCGCGGCCGCTACGTCGTCGTGCGCGACCGCGACGGCGTCGAAACGCTGGTGCCGAACCAGAACCTCATCACGAACCAGGTGATCAACTGGAGCTACTCGGACCGCAAGGTGCGCCTGAAGCTCCCCGTGCGCATGAGCTATGCCGATGATCCGGAACTCGCGCTCGCGGTGCTCCTCAGGTCGACGACCTGCAACAGCCGCATCCTGCAGGACCCGCCGGCGGTGTCGCGCCTGATGGGCTTTGCGGATCACGGCATGGAGCTCGAATTGCGGTTCTGGATCGCGGATCCCGAGAACGGGGTGAACAACGTGCGCTCGGACGTCAATCGCATGATCTACCGGCTTTTCAAGGAGCACGGCATCACCATCCCCGTCGCACAGCGCGAAGTGCATGTGACGACGCGCGCGGCCTTCGATGCGGACGAGGTCGACCGCGGATCCGGATCGACGTGAAGCGCTACCTCCTCATCCTCGTCGTTATCGCGGTCGTCGTTGCGCTCTTCGTGCTGCGCTCGAGACGCAAGCCGCCCGGCGACGAGTAAACCGTGGCGGCGATCGAGATTCCCGACACGGACGTGGAACTGGCGTTCATTCGCTCCTCCGGTCCTGGTGGACAGAACGTCAACAAGGTCGCGAGTGCGGTGCAGCTGCGCTTCGATCTCGCCGGGACGCGGATCATTCCCGAACATGTGAAGGCGCGGCTGCGCCGCCTCGCGGGCAATCGCGTGACGGAGGACGGGTCGCTCCTCATCGTCGCGCGCGAGACGCGGAGCCAGGAACAGAACCGCCGCGCCGCGATGGGACGTTTGCAGGACCTCATCGCACGCGCAATGATCGAACCGAAGCGCCGCGTTGCAACGCGGCCGACGCGCGGCTCCAAGGAGCGGCGCCTCCAAGGCAAGCGCACGACCAAGGTGCACAAGTCCCGCCGCGGCCGGGTCACCTGGGATGACTGAATCCCATTTTCCCCAACGGAGTCTCTGATGAAGCTTTACTACCTGACCGGCGCCTGCTCCCTCGCTCCGCACATCTGCCTCTATGAATCCGGCCTTCCCTTTGAAGTCGCGAGCGTCGATCGTAAGAACCGGCGGACCTCGGACGGCTTCGACTACGATGAGGTGAACAGCAAGGGCTATGTTCCCTCGCTCCGGCTCGACAGCGGCGAGCTCCTGACCGAGAACGTCGTGGTGCTGCAATACATTGCGGACCGGGTGCCGGCCTCGAAGCTCGCGCCCGTGGCGGGGACTATGGAGCGCTACCGGCTGATGGAATGGCTCGCATTCATCAACTCGGAGATCCACAAATCGTTCAGCCCGCTCTTCAACCCGGCCGCACCCGAGGAAGCGAAGGCGTATTCGAAAGTGCAACCTGCTGCGGCGAACCGACTGGACCGAACGCGAGCTCGGCTCGCGGCCTTACCTGATGGGTGAGCAGTTCACGGTGGCCGATGCCTACCTCTTCACGGTGCTCGGCTGGTTTGGCTTGCGTGGCATCGATCTTGCAGAGTGGTCGAATCTCAAACGCCTCCATGAGCGAGTGGCCGCACGTCCGCACACGCAGGCCGCCATGAAAGCCGAGGGCCTCATCAAGTAGCCGGCGACGTCGATCGCAGACGCGCGCGATCCGCCACGAGCACGCCGAGCGTGATCGCGGCCATCGTGACGGTGATCACAGGGTCGAGCGCAGCGAAGGAGTACGCGGTAGCGACCACGTTCATGCTGGTGTGAAAGAGCGTCGTGATGATCGCGCTCTGCGTGCGCACGAAGAGCCAGCAAATCAGATAGTTCGCGACGAGTATCTGCACCGAGAATTGCGCGACGAGCGACATGCCCTCCGCGTTCAAGTGGAGATAAGGACTCGAGAAGAGTTTCGGGTAGTGCCAGATGCACCAGACTGCGCCGAGAACCGTCGAGGTGGGCCAGAATCCGCGGTTCTTCAGCATCTCCGGCAGTGCGAAACCGCGCCAGCCCGCTTCTTCACCGAAGGCGAGCACGAGCCACGCAACGCCGAAAGGCGCCAGAGTCGGGTCGAACCAGAGCTGCGGCGGTTTGCGGCCCGTGGCGGACTCGAAGCCCATCGCGACGCCGAGCACGAGCCACGGCAGTCCGACGGCGATGATGTACCAGAGCGCGCCGACCCGCAGTTCAAACGCGCGTGAAAGCCACACCGTTCGTACGGTGGAGCCGCGCGTGACCCACCAGGCTGCAACGAGTGGCGCGAAACCGATGAGCCACTGCGCCGGCATCGGCAGCAGTCGTAGCGCAAGCAGGCCCTGCACATTGAGGGCGATTGGAATGGTGATCGCCCAGCAGATAGCGAAGGCGATGATGAAGAAGCGCGCGAGCACGACGCCTCCTACTTCACCCGGGCGATCTTCTGCACATTGCCGTCGACGATCGTAACCTCATAGTGCGCGCCGCTCGACAGCACGTACGTCCACTTTTCAACGACTGACGTGCCGCGCGAAACCGAACCGGTCCCGACCTTGCCGCGCACCTCGACTTCTTCGTGCGTCTTCGAGGTCGGCTCGCCGCATTTGCCCTGCAGCTCCGACAGCGACAGGTCGGCCGTGATGATCCACTGACCGCAGCGAAAGGTTTCGTCTGCAAGCGCAGTCGCCGACAGGAGCAAGGCACTGAGCAGTATTGCGCTTCGCATCGTGTGGTTCCTCCTCTGCCGGATTCTCAGGTCAAGGCGTGCTTCGCCGCAAGCCGCGTAATTGTGGTCATATTGCGGAAGGTCGACTTGACACCGAGCCTTCGTTCGAAGAGCACGTTCGAGAAGGTCGACGCGCTCTGTCCGCGTTGGCAGAGCCAGTAGATCTCGCGGCCATGCACCGCGAAGCGGTCGATGCTCGTCTCGAGTGCCAGCAGGGCGCTGGTTGCGCGCTTGTCGAGCCGGCTCGTCAGAAAGCCGACGACGTAAGCGGTAGCGGCTGCGATGTCCGTCGCGGCGAATGCCTCATGTTCCGAGATCGCCGCGACTTCGCGATCGGTGCGTATGAAGGTCGCGACTTCGTAGCCGAGCGCGGCGCTCAGCCCCTTCTCGACTTGCGTCGCAATCGCAAGCGCATTCTTGGACTTCGACTGGAAGATGACGTTGCCGCTCGCGATGAACGTTTCGACCGATTCGAAGCCGAGTTTCTCGAATTGCTTTTGCAGGCGATCCATCGTGACGAAGCGTCCGCCGACGTTGATGGCCCTGAGGAATGCCACGTAGCGCGTCACCGAAGCAGCTCGCGCCTATCCGTACGCTGTGTACGCGAGCCTGAGAATGAGAAGCCCGCTCAGTGCGCCGGTGATGGCGCCCACTGGAATGATATAGATGGCATGCGCCCACGGCGCCTGCTCCTTCGCGAGACAGAGCATAAGACCCATGAGACCGCCGTAGACGAGACCGAAAACGACACCAGCGAGCCAGCCTTCCACCCACTGCATCGAAAAGCCGGTGAGGAGCGCGACCAGCACGCCGCGAATCACGCCGGCGATCACGATGCGGTGCCGATTCGGCACGCGCGCATCGAAATAGATGCCGGCCGCCCCAAGAAGGCCGAGCGCAGCACCGATGACAACGACGATTACGAGATTCATGGTCCGCTTGCAATCCGCAATTACGCCTTCCTACGCGAGCGCTGCTTCGCCGAAACCGACTTCACGATCGTATAGCCCTTGCGTCCGACGGGCAGCGGCGTGGACCCGTACGCAATCGCGGCACGAATCAGCTTCGCGACCGCCCGCTCTTTGAGTGTCGCCGGACCTTCGAGCCGGACGAATCGCGTCTGGTTGCCGCTGCCCTGAAGGATGCGATCGGGATCCGGGAGCCGCGCGCCGTAGATGAAGCACATCGATACGCCCTTCGCCGAACAGGCAAGCGAAACGATGCAGTCTGATGCACGTTCCGTGCTGCAAAAGCCAAAGACGAGAAAGTTGTAGTTGTCGTAGACGAGCTCGATGGCGGTCGGCATGAGCTTGCGCACGGCACTTCGACACGCGCGAATCTGCTTCGCCATCTTCGCATCGAATTTCGCGACGAAGCCGCGAATGGCCGCATTTCGCTTCACAGCCGTATCGGTCATGCTCAATCCGCCGTCACTGCCGTCAGGTTCATCGTGACGAGCGCGCCTGGCTTCGGCAGGTCGCTCACGCCGATCACCGTGCGTGCCGGCAGCTGGTTCGTGAACGCTTCGCGGTATGCGCGATTTAGTTCGTCAAAGTCGCCGATGTTCTTCAGGAACACCTGGATGTGCAGGATGCGGCTCATGTCAGAACCCACACTTTCGAGCATCGACTTGAACGACTTCAGGATCTGTTGGGCCTGTGAATACACATCCGGCCCTGCGAACTCGCCTGTTGCCGGCACGATGCCGCCGAGCCCCGAGATCGTGATGAATGAGCCCGCCTTGGCGATGTGGCTGTAGGGGCCGATCGGCTTCATCGCATCGGCGGGGGTGAACGTTTCGACTTTCATGCGGACCCGCTTCCCTCCGCCTCGCCGCGCATCAACGCCCACAACTCCTCGAGATGCTTGCGCTCCGTCGCTTCCGCACCGATCGACACGCGCACCATCCAGCGGCCGTTGAGGATCGCCGAGGTGAGATACGCACGCCCGGACTGGTTGATGCGGTTAGCCCAGCCTTGCGAATGGCGATCGAGCGCTTCGCCCTCGAGACCCGGCGGCTCGTGGCGTACGCAGACGGTTTGCAGCTCCACCTTGTTCAGCACGCGCCAGTCTTTCGTGCGCGCGACTTCCCCGGCGAACCACTGCGCGTTCGCGAGATCGCGGCGCAGGCGGCGCTGCAATCCTTCGACGCCCTGTTCGCGGATCAGGAACCAGAGCTTGAGCGCGCGGAAGCGCCGGCCGAGCGGAATGCCCCAATCGCGGTAGTTCTTCACGTTGCCGTCGGCTGCGGTCTGCAGGTAGCTTGGGTTCGATGACATCACACGCACGAGATGCTGCACGTCGCGAACGTAGTAGACGCTGCAGTCGAACGCCGCGCCGAGCCACTTGTGCGGGTTCAACACCAGCGAGTCCGCACTCTCGACGCCATCCCAGAGCGGGCGCAGCTCGGGACAGATCATTCCCGAGCCCGCCATGGCCGCATCGACGTGCAGCCAGATACCGTGACGCTTCGCGAGCTCCGCAATCGGCGCCACGGGGTCGAACGAGCCGGTGGCCGTCGTGCCGGTCGCAGCAACGACAGCGCAAGGCACGCGCCCGGCAACGAGGTCCTGCTTGATCGTGCTCTCGAGCACGTCGACGCGCAGGCGGTGATCGGCGTCCGTCGGAATCGGCCGCAAGTTGTCGCGGCCGAAGCCCGCGAGCATCGCCGCCTTCTCGATCGAACTGTGACTGATGACCGAGTAGTAGATCGAGAGCGGCCGCTCGGCAGCCTGCAACCCACCCTGATGCGGGCCCTTGGCGAGCGCCCGCTCGCGCGCGCACAGCATGGCGACCAGGCTCGCGGTCGAAGCCGTGTCGTGAATCGTGCCCTGCCACGCGTTCGGCAGGCCGAGCATCTGCCGCAGCCAGTCCGTCATGACCTCTTCGACTTCCGTGAGCGCAGGGCTCGATTGCCAGCTGAGACCGAGCTGGCCGAGCCCGCCGCTCACGAGATCGCCGAGGAGCGAGACGAGCGTGACGTTCGCGGGAAAGAATCCGTGGAAGCGCGGATGCTGCCAGTTGAAACAGGCCGGCAGCACGATGCGATCGAGATCGCGCATCAAGTTCTCGAACGGTTCGCCCTGCTCAGGCGGCGACGCAGGCAATTGGCCGCGCACCCAGCCCGGCGCGACGTCCGGCATCACGCGCGGCTCGCCCGTATTCATGCGGGCGCGATAGTCCGCGATCCAGTCGATCAGCTCGTGGCCAGCACGGCGAAATTCTTCAGGCGTCATTAACCCTCACCCTACCCTCTCCCTGAAGGGAGAGGGTAAAGACACTACCAGGCGATGCCGTAGTCCTCGCCGTGATTGCTCGAGGCGCCCCACATCGTGCCGTGCGCGAAATCGAACATCACCGCGTTGATCGGCCCCGACGTGCGCGCGCCGTACTCGAGCTTGTAGCCGCGCGCGACGAGATCCTTGCGCACCCAGTCCGGGATCGCATCGTTGATGAGGATGCGGCCGTTGAAACGCTCGTGCTTGTCGAACGAATCGTGCATCTGGTAGCTCGTGAAATTCGGCGCCTCGGCCGCTTCCTGCGGCGTCATGCCGAACTCGACAACGTTGAGGAAGAACTGCAGCAGGTTCTGATCCTGCGTATCGCCGCCCTGCACGGCAAAGGCGAGCCAGGGCTTGCCATCCTTCATCGCGAGGCTCGGCGTCAGCGTCGCGCGCGGGTGCTTGCCCGGTTCGAGGACGTTGAACGGATTCTCGGCCGCATCGAGCACGAACGACTGCGCCCGCTGGCTCATGCCCATGCCCGTGTGTCCTGCAATGACCGCGGGAACCCAGCCGCCGCTTGGCGTGACTGAAACGACCCAGCCCGCGGCATCGGCGGAAATCACCGAGGTCGTCCCATTGAAGAACTTCTGCTCCGATTCCTCGATCGCCTCGGCCGTTTGCGGCAGGGGTGACGCCGGTAATGCGCTCGCCCACTTGTCGAGCGTCGCGCGGTACGGATTCGTTTCGCCCTGATACGGATACGGATCGCCGGGAGCGGCGCTCGCATCGTTCGCGTCGAGATGGATCGTCGCGAAGCGCGCCTTCGCGTAGTCCTTCGACAGCAGCCCCTTGATGGGCTCCACCGGCGGCACGTACGGATCGCCGTAGTAGAAGTCGCGATCCGCGTACGCGAGGTTCATCGCCTGGTACACGGTGTGGATGTAGCGGCCCGAGTTGTAGCCCATCGACTTCAGGTCGAAATTCTCGAGGATGTTCAGCGTCTGCAGCATCACCGGGCCCTGCACCCAGGTATTCAGCTTGTAGACGTCGATGCCGCGATAGTTCGTCTTCACCGGCTCCTCGATGTGCACCCGCCAGTTCGCGAGGTCCTCCTTCGTGATGAGGCCGCCCTGCTCCTCAGCGCCGCGCGCATATTCGGCGCCGATGTCGCCCTTGTAGAAGCGATCGTACGCGGCGTAGATCGCAGCCTTGCGTGACTTACCGGCGGCGCGCGCCTTCTTCTCCGCTTCCACAAGCTGGCGCAGCGTCGCGGCGAGGTCCTTCTGGCGGAACGTTTCGCCTGCGACCGGGCCTTCGTGCGCCTCGCCGAGATGCGGCAGCATCACGGCTTTCGAATACGGCCACTGCTTGAGCCAGCTCTTGCGCTGCTCGATGGTGTTCACGAGTTCCGCTTCGATCGGATAGCCGTCGGCGAGCTCGATCGAAGGAGCGAGGACTTCGGCGAGCGAGAGCTTCCCGTACTCGGCAAGCATCACCATCAGTCCGCCCGGCGTCCCGGGCGTGACGGCCGCGAGCGGGCCGTACTCCGGCGGATACTTGAAGCCCTTCGACTTGTAGAACGCGACGGTCGCACCGGCCGGTGCGACGCCAAGCCCGTTGATCGCGATGACCTTCTTCGTTTCCGGGTTGTAGATGAGCGCCTGCGTCTCGCCGCCCCAGGCCAGCGTGTCCCAGAGCGTCGAGGTTGCCGCGATCATGGCGCACGCCGCATCGACTGCATTGCCGCCGCGCTCGAACATCATCGCGCCTGCAGTCGCCGCAAGCGGCTTGCCGGTAATCGCAATCCAGTGCGATGCGTGCAGCGGCGGTTTCTGCGTCTTCTGCTGGGCGAGAGCGACGGATGCAGCCACGCTCATCAGGGCAGCGAACACCGCGATGGCCGCGGCGCGGGGCAAGCGAGTCATGAAGGTTCTCCGGTCAGGTGCGCGGCCGGATCAGCCAGACCGCGAGCGCGGGAACGACGAAGATCGCCGCGAGCATGTTCACGAGGAACATGAACGTGAGCATGATGCCGATGTCGGCCTGGAACTTGAGCGGCGAGAACGCCCAGGTCGCGACACCAACCGCGAGCGTAATGCCGGTGAAGACGATGCTGTTGCCGGTGACGCGCAGCGTATGCCGGAAGGCTTCCTGCAGCGGCTGCCCTTCCCGCAGGAACTCGAGCATGCGGCTGTAGAGATAGATGCCGTAATCGACGCCGATGCCCGCGCCGAGCGCCACCATCGGCAGCGTCGAGATCTTGAGGCCGATGCCGACGAAGGTCATGACCGCGTAAACGAGGATCGACACGAGCGCGAGCGGCAGGATCACGCAGATCGTCGCAAGGAGCGACCGGAAGGTCACGAGACACATCACGCTCACCGCGATGAAGACGCCGGCGAGGATCGGAAACTCCTTGGCCTCGACGACCTCGTTGGTCGCGGCCATGACGCCGACATTGCCGGTCGCCAGCTTGAATTCGGCCTTGGGCGTCGGATTCTCGGCTTTCCATTTCTTCACCGCGGCGACGATGCCCTCCAGCGTCTCAGCCTTGTGATCGCGCGTGAAGATGATGACGGGCATCACGCTGCAGTCGGCGTTCAGCAGCCCCGTGCTCGTCTCGATGTACTTCTGCGCCTGCACGAGCTGCGCTTCATCGCGCGGAATGTTGCGCCACTTGAGACTGCCCTCGTTCCAGGCGGAGCTCGCGATCTTCATGTAGGTCGTGAGCGAAATCGCATCCTGCACGCCCGGAACGTTCGCCATGTGCCAGGTGAAGCGGTCGACCGCCGAAATCACGCCGTAGTCGACGCAGCCGTTCGGCTCGGTCTCGACGAGCACGTTCAGGATATCGACTCCGATCGAGAATTTCTTCGTGATGAAATCCGAGTCGCGGTTGTAGCGGGAGTCGGGTCTGAGTTCCGGCACGCCCGAGCGCATGTCGCCGATCGCGACATTGTGTCCGTACAGCCAGCCGGCGACGCCGAGTGCGAGCGACAGCACGACGATGACGGCGGCCGGTCCACGCTGGGCGCAGCGCGCGACCCAGTCCCACACGGGAGCGAGCAGCGCGACGCGACGGCGCATCCGATCGCGGTAGCGGTCGTCGACACTCACGTAGGAGACGAGCACCGGCAGCAGCACGAGGTCGGTGAGGATCACGACGCCGACGCCGAGGCTCGCCGTGATCGCCATCTCCTGGATGAGCCGCACCGGGATGACGAGGATCGTCACGAAACCGACCAGGTCGGCGATGAGCGCGACAATCGCGGGCACCATCAGGCGCCGGAAGGCCGCACGCGCCGCGTCCAGGGAGTTCATGCCCTCGAGCTCAGCGTTTGCCGCCGCGCTCACTTCCTGCAAGCCGTGGCTCACGCCAATGGCAAAGATGAGGAAGGGCACCAGGATGCCGATCGGATCCATGCCGTAGCCGAGCAGCACCAGCAATCCCAGCTGCCAGATGACGGCGACAATGGAGCACACGACCGGGATCACCGCGACGCGGATCGACATCGAGTAGGTCCACACGAAAAGGAGCGTCAAGGCGACGGTGACGACCGCGAACAGGGCAACCGATCCCGCGCCGTCCGCGATGTCGCCCATGACCTTGGCGTAGCCGATCATATGCACGCCGATGGCGCCGCCCGCGGCCTGCGCCGTGGCCGATTCGCCGGTGCCGGCGGCCTGCACGGCGACCTCGACCCCCTGGCCTTCGATCTTCTGGCGCACCTTCGTCTCGAGATCCTGCGCAACGCGAATGAGATCGACGGGCTTGCCGGTCGGGTCAACCTCGGCCACCTGCGCGCTCACGATGGCGCCGGAGAAGTCATTGGCGACGAGTCGGCCCACGATGCCCGCCTTCAGGATGTTCGCGCGGACCTGGGCGAGCCCTTCGGGTGTCGGCTCGAATTCGGCCGGCACGACGTTGCCGGCGCTGATGCCGTCCTCGACGATCTCGGTGTAGCGCACGTTCGGCGTGTACAGCGACTGCACCTGGGCGCGGTCGACGCCTTCGATGAAGAACACCTCGTCGGTCGCGGTCTTGAGCGCCTTGAAGAACTCCGGCGTGAACATGTTGCCGTCACGCGCCATCACCGCGATCAGCACGCGGTTGGCGCCGCGGAAGTCCTTGGCCTTCTCGCTGAGGTACGTCCGGATGTACTCGTGCTTTGTCGGCAGCTGCTTCTCGTAGGTCGCATCGATGCGCAGACCGCGGGCGGCAAGCACCGCCATGACAGCCGTGATGACGGCGAAGATCACGATGACCCATGCGCGACGCGTGAAGATCAGTCGATCGAGGCGGTCGATGAGGCTGGCGCTCGCCATGCTACTTCCCCGTGAGCTCGCGCAGCTTGACGCCGTTTTCGCCGACCGTGAGCACGCGCTCGCCGACCGCGACCCCTTTCGAAATGCCCTTGCGGTCCGCTTGCTGCTCGAGACGGAACGTGTGGCCGCCATCGCCGCTCACGAGCAGCACGCCCGCGAGTCCGGTCACGGCAGCCCCATCGTGCGGCAAGCGCGCGCCGCTCGTGAGCATCGTGTGCACGTCCGTTGCGATCTCGGTCCAGTCCGCGCCCGCGTTCTCCGATCGAAAGAGATGTCCGCGCAGACCGAAAGCGAGGAGCGCATCGCCGTCGAGAGGCAGCGTGCCGAAGAACGAGCCCTCGTACGGCGAGGACAGTGTGAGCCAGGTGGCGCCGCCATCGTCCGAGCGGTAGATGTGCCCGGCCTCGGCGGCGATATAAAGCTTGCCGTTCGAGGCGGCCGAGATGGCATTCAGGTGGTACTGCATGCTCTCGTCGTCCGCCGCAGTGGCCGCCGGTTTGCGCCTTGCCGCTGGCTTCATCGCCACAGGCGAAAAGGTCTGCCCCTGCCAGCTGCGCCCGCCGTCGGCGCTCGTGAAATAGGCACTGTAGGCGCCGACCGCGAGACCGTGGTCGACATCGCGGAAGTACACGTCCAGCAGCGGACCTGCCGCCGTCACGTCGACATGCGTGCGGCTCCAGTGCTCGCCTGCATCCTCGGTGCGCAGGATCACCTGATCGTGACCCACGGCGCAGCCGTGGCTCGGGTCGGCAAAGTAGACGGCGGTCAGCGTCGAGAGGGTCGGAGCGGGAACCTGGCGCCAGCTTGCACCCTGATCATCCGAGAGCAGGATGTTGCCGCGCTCGCCGACAACTACGATGCGTGATCCGGCGTACGCTGCGCCAAGCAGCATCGAGCGGCTCGCGAGCGGCGCGATTTCCGCCTGTTCACCGGGCGAAGCCGACGCTGGAGATGCAGGGGATGTCGCGGTGTCATCGGCGAGCACACAGAGGGCCGTCGCGCAGAGCGCGACTGCTCCCAGCCCGAAACGACGTGCTGCGCTCACCTTTCCCCGCTCAGCGGACTCCGAGACTGCGCAGCGCGCTCACCTGGTAGTCGGCGAGCGTCCGTTTGATGTGAAAGTCGTAGGTCCGCGGTTCCTCGTTGTCGAGGCCGAGCGCGAGGTAGCGCCGGTTCTGCAGATCCATCACGAGCTCGAGCGTCGTCCAGAAGGACGGCACGTCGTAGTACTCGATCGAATGGCCTTCCTGCACGCGCCAGAGCTGATCGCGCGTGTCGTAGCAGTCGACCGCGAGGATCTGCCAGCTGTCCTCGTCGACGTAGAGCGTGCGGCGCTTGTAGACGTGGCTCGTGCCGGGCCTCAGCACCGAATCGACCACCCACACGCGGTGCAACTCGTAGCGCGCAAGATCCTGGTTGATGTGCTGCGGCTTGATGATGTCCGCGTACTTCGTCTTGTCGCTGTGCAGGATGTAGGAGTTGTAGGGGACGTACATTTCCTTCTTGCCGACGAGCGTCCACGTGTAGCGCTCGGGACTGCCGTTGTACATGTCGAACTGGTCGGAAGTGCGCAGGTTATCGGCGTTGGTGCCTGGATTGTCGAACGCGACGTTCGGCGCGCGGCGCACGCGGCGCTGGCCGGGGTTATAGACCCAGGCGCGGCGGTTCTCCTTCGACTGGTCGAGCGTCTCGTGCACCAGCAGGATCTCGCCCGCCTGGCGCGGCGGCGCGATCGTTTCCTGGATGAAATAGATGATGACGTTGTCGAGTTTCTCTTCCGTGGCCCCGGGAAGGTTGTACGCCATGTAGAACTCGTCGCGGAACTTCACCATCGTGTACGAGCCGCTCGCGGTAACCGGCGCCTGGCCGATCACGCGCTGGGCCGCGTCGGCGCGGTAGCGCAGCAGGTGGTTCCAGAAGACCTCGACGCCTTCCTTCGGAATCGGGAAGGGAATGCCTTCCGCCGCGCCGTGCACGCCGTTGCCGCCCTCGGCGAGCGTTGCCGTGACCGCGATGCGCTTCGTCGCATCGTAAATGCGTTGGGGCACCGCGGCGCTGCGGTGAGTCGGGTACACCTTGATGAAGTAATCCTTGTAGGCCTTCAGGAGCGCCTTGTGCCCTTCCGTCAGCTTGTCCGCGTACTGATTCATGTTCGCGGCGGTGATCGTGAAGAGCGGCTTGTCACCCGCGTAGGGGTCGGGGTGGTGGCCGCCCGCCTCGAAGTTCGGAAAGCCCGCCTTCGCCGCTGAGACGAGACCGCCGTCCCACGCGGGAATGGTGCCTGCCGCGTTGCCGGCCTTTTCCCCGCCGAGCGGCGTGAGATCCGCGCCGAGTCGCGCAGCCTCCTGCGCCGAGATGCCGGCGTTCGCCGTGCCGATGCCCGCGATGAGGCCCGCGGTCAGAGCGCAGGCGCTGAGCGCTGCAAGGACTTTGTTCGTGTGCATGATGATTCTCCCGCGCTCAGAAGGAGTACTTGAGGCTCGCCGCGATGAAGTCGCGGTCGTTGAGATCGTTCCAGCGGCCGGCGCCGCTGTAGCTCGTGTAATAGGCGTCGAGGTCCCACTTGTTCATGAGGTTGAAGTTGACGCCGACCGTCGCGCCAATGCGCCCGTCGACGAAGTTGCCGCCGGGCCCTGGCGTCGTGCCGATGTCGTACTGCAGGGAATAGCGCGGGCTCACGTTCCAGGGGCCGATGAGGCCGATGTAATCGAGCCGCCCCGCGAGCCGGATGCCCCAGGACGTGGCGTCAGCGAAACGATCCTGCGGCTCGACTTCGTTGAAGTGCTTGCCCTCGAGCGGGAGGTTGCCGCTCACCGACGTGCCGGGGCCGTTGTAACGCAGACCCTGGCCGTTCGGACCGCCGGTGAGTTTGTCGGCAAGACCCATGAAGTGCGTGAGGCCGACTTCGCCGACCATCGACATCTGCGAAGCGCCGAGCACGTTGGCGAACACCTTGGTCGCCGTAAATTGCGCCTGTATCGCGTCATGCCGGTCCCAGCCCTGCACCTTCTGATCGAGTCCGAAGCTGCCGAGCTGGCCGCAGGCATTGAGCGTCGCAGTTGGCCCGGGCGTGCTCGGGCAGGTTGCGGGCAGCGTCACACCCTGTAGCGTGGCGAGTCCCCGCTCGAATGGCGTCAACGCGGCGAACAGCAATTCCACGTCGTCGTACTGGATCGGCTGATCCATGCGGTAGGTCACTTCGCCTTGCAGGGCGATGCCCGTGCGCTGCAACTGCATGTTGAAGCTGGCGCCGATCAGCTTGATGTCTTCCGGATATTCGGTGAAGTAGGCCGCGGTCTGCGCGTATTCGTGCGTTGCGAGGTTCGTCGCCTGCGCCGCCACGTTGCCGCCGCCGAGCGCCGTATTGACGGCGATCGTCGCGTAAGCCTGCGCCTGTGCAGCCGAGAGATTGCCACCCTGCGACAGCGCGGCATTGAAGCCCTGGTTCGCGCCGATTGCGATGGCCGTCGCAGGCGGCAGGCCGGCCGCGAGACCAAGCGCCGCGGCCTGGACGGCATTGGCAGCGCCCCAGGCATTGCCGATGCCCGCTTGCGTGCCCGTGCGGCCTGAGATGAGCGGCAACCGGCTGTTGTACTTGGTGAAGTAGAAGCCGAACTCCGTGCCGTTGATGAAATTCGGTGCGAACCAGCGCAGCGCTGCACCGAACTGACCGTTCTTGTCGGCCTCAATGGTCTTGTCGCGCGGTACTTGCTGGAAATTCGCGATGAAGGGCCCGCCGAGCGGCGTGAAGTCGACGCCCTGATCACTGAACGCGCCGAAGCCGAGGACGACTTTGTCGCCGCCGCGGGGCGCGAAATCGTTAGCACTAAAGAAGGTGCCCGCGGGTTCCGGCTGCGTTGCATTCCATTCGAGCATGTACAGGGCTTCGAGCGTCAGGTTCTCGGTGAGTCCCAGACTCGTGAACACCATGTTCTGCGCGAGAAACGCTTCCTTGAGCTCGCTACCCGGGACCCGGAGCGCCGAGACGTCGAACGGATTGAGCGTGTTGATGCCGCCCTGGATGAAGGTGCTCTCACCCCAGCTCACGGCCTGTTTGCCAAGGCGCACTTCGAAGGGGTGCGTGCCGAGATCCCATTTGCCCCAGACGAAGCCGTCCAGGAGCCGCGCATAAGAACCGGCGAGGTGTTTCGCAGAACTCGAGATGGGCGTGCGTTCCGTCGGGCTGTCTTCGACCTCCTGGTCGTAGAGGCCTGCGCCGCGGACGAATGCACCAAAGTGCTCGGTCTTGAGCGAGAGTTCCGTGACTATCTTCCAGGCCCGGCTCACCGTTCCTGTCGAGTAGTTGAGATTGCCATCGTCGATGTTCGGCGAGCGCCCGCAGCCGCCGTCTGCAGTCGCGATCAGATCGCAGTCGGGGCTCTGCACCCGCCACGCCTGGCCATAGGTGATCGTCGTGTCCCAGTTGCCGGTGACCGATCCCGTGTCGTTCGAGAAATCGATGGCCTGGGCGGCGAAGCTCGCACCACCGAGCGCGACCGCGAGACCGAGGTTACGCCAGGCGCGCCGATACCCTGGCTGCGCTGCTGCGGGATGATTGATCATGCTTCCCCCCACTTGAATGGTGTCGTTGTGGTGGCCAGGCGCTGCGATCTCTTGAGGACCGTGCCGCCGCGCGCCCTGTGTTGGTTTTGGTAGACAGCTGACGCGAAGCTATGGCCTTTGGCGGGGCAGTATAACAGTGCAAACCCGCGGAGGAGTCGGCCCTGCGGGTGAGCGTTTGCAGTGCAAAACACTCAGCTGTGCGCCACCTGCAGGATGCTGTGGCGGATCTGTTCCGAGAGCACGAACTCCGCGTCGATCTTCACGTTGAGCAGCACCTCGTTGAAAGTCAGTTTCCCGGCAGAATCCACATGGACGACGTCGCGGCGGCGCAGCTGGTCGATGAAACTCCCGAAGAGTTCTTTATCGAAGAATTCCGGTGAATTGAAGCCGTAGAGCATCGACATGCGCTGCGCCATCAGGTGGCAGCGGCCGGTGAGCTCCGACGGCGCGAGCACGCCGCTGCCCGCCTTCACCAGCACCGCGATGGCGAGGTAATACCGCTCGACGGTCTGGATCGTTGCCTGCGCCAGCAGGGAAAGCTGTACCGCTTCAGCGGTTGCCGCCGCCGGGCGGCTCCAGAGCGTCCCGTCCTCTGTCACCGTGAGAAGGCCGAGCGAAACGAAGACCCGCAGTTGCTCCTGAACGACTTCGGGCACCTGATCTTCGCGCCACTGCAGGAACAGCTCCTCCGCGACGTATGGGTAGATGCGCCAGGCGAGCCGCAAGATGTCCTGCGTTCGCATCGTCGCGTTGTTCACGAAGCAGCAGGCCATGAGCGAGGGCATGGCAAAGAGGTGCAGCACGTTGTTGCGGAAATAGGTCTGCAGCACCGCGTTCTTCTCCGACATGCGCACCACGTCCCCGAGCGTGTGAGTCTGACGTTGCAGGATGCCCATCGATTCGCAGTACCGGATGCAGGCCTCGCCGTCCTCCTCACAAACCGTGACCCGGGCGCTGTAGCGGGCCGCTGCCAACAACCTGCGGTACGAATCGATCTGGCGCGCGAGGTCGTGCACGAGCAAAGCTTGCCGCGGCGTTGCGAGCAGCGCTGTCGCGACGAGGTTCACCGGGTTGACAGCGGCGGCGCTGTTGATCGCGCGTACGATTCCGGTCGCCAGATCATCGACCACGGCACCTATCCACGGCGGCCGGCTGTCATCCTGTGGCGTCTGGCTGCGCCACTCCGGGTTGTGGCGCTTCAGCACGTCCTCGAGCGCGATCGCGTCGCCGAAATTCACGAACACGTGTCCGAACTTCTGGCGCAGCTTCGGCAGCGTCTTCATGAGGCCGCCGACCGACTCCTTCTGCTTGACCTGCCCGGTGAGCTCGCCGATGTAGGTTTCCCCTTCCACCAGGCGCTCATAGCCGAAATAGACGGGCAGGAAGATCACGGGCCGCTTCGGATCGCGCAGGAAACTGCGGACCGTCATCGAAAGCATCCCGGTGCGCGGCGCGAGCAGCCGCCCGGTGCGGCTGCGGCCGCCCTCGACGAAATATTCGATCGAATGGCCCTTTGCCATCATCACGCCGAGGTACTTCATGAAGACGGAGGTGTAGAGCGTCGAGCCCTTGAACGAGCGGCGCATGAAGAAGGCGCCGCCCTTGCGCAGGTAGCGCCCGATCACGGGCATGTTGAGGTTCACGCCCGCAGCGATGTGCGGCACCGCCCGGCCGCTCTGGTAGATCACATAGGAAAGCAGCAGGTAATCCATGTGACTGCGGTGACAGGGCACATAGACGATTTCGGCGCCCTCCGCCGCACGCGCCAGCACGTCGAGGTTACGCACGATCACGCCGTCGTACAGGCGGTTCCAGACGCGCGCGAGCAAACGCGCGGCGACGGTGACGAACGCGTGCGAATAGTTCGCCGCGATCTCGTCGGCGAACTTCTTGGCGCCAAGCAGCGCCGCGCGCCGCGTCAGCTTGCGATCGCGCATCTCCTGGCGCACGGACTGGCGGACGGCGCGCGTGCGCAGCACCTGCGCCACGATCGTCCGGCGATGGGAAAGGTCCGGCCCGATGGTCGCATCGCGCTGGTTGCGGAAATAGGCGCGCAGCACGCGCGAGGCGCGGCGGATCGCACGGCTCTCCTCGATGCCGTCGTCGAAAAAACTACGCAGTGTCACCGGATCGCCAAACTGCAGCACGACGTTGCGGCCGTTGACGAGCACGGTGAAGAATTTGCGGATTCGGCCGACGAACGCCCAGTTCTCGGTGAAGAGGAGCCGCAGGAGCGAACCTTCCTTCTGCGGCGCGCGGCCCCAGTAGATCGCGACCGGCACAATGTCGAGGTCGAGCTCGGGGTTGTCGCGCGCGTGCGCGATGAGCTCCCTGAGGAGCGACGGCACGCGCCGGTCGACGCGCTGGCGCAGGAATCCCGTGCGCGCCTCCAGGTAGAACACCGAGCGCGGCTGCGTCAGGGGTCCGAAATTGAGCCGCCGCGAGGGCCGCGCGAGTCCGCGCGCGACGCAGACATCCTGCAGCGTCAGAAAGTCCGCAAGACTGTCGTGTTCCAGCACGTAGCAGACCGGCCGGCCGCGCCCCGCAAGCCGGCCCGCGATGTCCTCGGGCGCGACTTTGACGCGCACCCACATCGTGACGAACTTTCGCAGCGAAAAGGGCACCGATCTCGGTTTCGGCTCCGGCATGGGTCTCATTCTGATGCTAAGATTTTCTCAAGGCACGCCGATGTGACGAAAACTTCCAGAACCGAGCGCGACAGCCTGGGCGAACTCAAGGTGCCCGCGGACGCGATGTGGGGCGCACAGACGCAGCGGGCTGTCGAGAACTTTCCGATCAGTGGGCGCAAGCTCCCGCCAAGGTTCATCGCCTCGCTCGCGCTCGTCAAGCAAGCCGCGGCGAAAGCGAACCTGAGGTTGAAGCTCCTCGATCCCGCCATCGCACGTGCGATCGACGCTGCGGCCGGTGAAATCGCCGGCGGCCGGTATCTCGAGCAATTCCCGATCGATGTCTTCCAGACGGGTTCCGGGACGAGCACCAACATGAATGCGAACGAGGTAATCGCGCACCTCGCAAGCGCACGGCTCGGCCGCCCCGTACATCCGAACGATCACGTGAACCTGTGCCAGAGCAGTAACGACGTGATTCCGACGACGATTCACGTGAGCGCCGTGCTGGCCCTGCGCGAGGAGCTGCTGCCCGCGCTGGAACATGCATGCGAGGTCCTCAGGGCCAAGGAGCACGAAGTCGGCGCCATTGTGACCACCGGGCGCACTCACTTGATGGATGCCATGCCGGTGACTCTCGGTCAGGAGCTGTCGGGCTGGCGCACGCAGCTCGAGAACGGGATGGCGCGGCTCACATCGGCGCAACCGCGGCTCCTCGCACTCGCGCAGGGCGGAACGGCAGTCGGCACCGGCATCAACGCTCATCCAGACTTTGCCGCGTTTTTCTGCGACGAGCTCGAGAAGCTCACGACGGTTACCTTCGTCCCGAGCCGGAACTTCTTCGAGTCGCTGTCCTCGCAGGACGCCGCGGTGGAAGTTTCCGGCCAGTTGAGAACGATTGCAGTAAGCGTCACGAAGATTGCGAACGACCTGCGCTGGATGAACAGCGGGCCGCTCGCAGGGCTTGCTGAAATCGCCCTGCCCGCCCTGCAGCCGGGCAGCAGCATCATGCCGGGAAAGGTGAATCCCGTGATCGCGGAGGCGGCCCTCATGGCCTGCGCGGAAGTGATCGGCAACGACATGACCATCGCCATTGCGGGCCAAGCGGGCAATTTTCAGCTGAACGTGATGCTGCCAGTGATCGCCTATAACCTGCTCGAGAGCATCCGGCTCCTCGCGAACTCGATTCGCGCGCTCGCCGACAGTGCCATCGCGGGGTTCAAGATCAATCCCGCGCAAATTGCCGGGGCACTTGAACGCAATCCGATCCTCGTGACTGCGCTCAATTCAGTGATCGGCTACGACAAGGGCGCGGCGATCGCAAAGAAGGCGTATGCGGAAGGCCGGCCGATCCTCGAAGTGGCGGAGGAGATGACAGGCATGTCACGCGAAGAACTCAAGCGCCTGCTCGATCCGTTCACGCTTACGCGCGGCGGGATCTAGGAAGAAGGGGTCAGAACCAATTAAGTTTCGCGCAAGCTTCAACTGTCGCGCAATATCGCGGCTACCGAAACTTAATTGGTTCTGACCCCTCTTTTCAGCCCGAGTTTCTGCGCGCGCTTGAGTCCTTTGATCTCGGCTTCGCGCTTCGATGCGCTCGAACGGTCGCGCGCCGCTTCCGTATAGACAACGCGTTGTGCACGCGAGGTGCGGAAGAATCGCGCGCCCCGCCGGCCCGAGCGGTGCTCCGAGAGCCTGCGCTTCAGATCGGTCGTGATGCCGGTGTAGAGCGAACCGTTGGCCGCGCGAACGACGTAAACCCACCAGGTCGGCGGCCGGTTAGCGCGGGTCATCCGACGAGCTGGTCGCTGCGTTCGGATCTTGCGCGGCAGCGTCCCCGCTTTCCTGCTTGTCGAGCTGCTTGTTGAGTTCGTTCACGCGGTCCTCGACCTGGGCGCCCGCGGCTTTCGCACGATTCTCGGTCGCGATCATGTCATCGAACACGGTTTCCTTGGGCTGCTCTTTGTCAGGAGGCGGGTTATCGGGCGGCGCGCTCGAGCTGCAGCCGGCGATCCCTATTGCCAAGAACCATGCGCTGATCCAGATTCGCATGGCGCGAGTTTAAACCGAAATGGCAATCCGCATGCAGCTCGAGGGCAAGCGCATCGTGATCACCGGTGCCTCAACCGGGATCGGCGAGGCGCTGGCGCTCGCCCTCGCGAGACGCGGCGCCAGGCTGATGCTTGCCGCACGCGACGCTGCGAAACTGCGACAGGTTGCGGACGCTTGTGCACAAGCAGGCGCGCAGGTCGCCGTCCTGGCAACGGACGTTGCGAAGCCAGCGGACTGCCAGAGCCTTATCGAGCGGGCGCTCGCCGAGTTCGGCGGCCTCGACGTGCTTGTCAACAATGCGGGCAGCACGATGTGGTCGCGGTTCGATGCGCTCAGCGACCTTTCCATCTTCGAACAACTGATGAAGGTGAACTATCTCGGCGTCGTGCACCTGACGAGATACGCGCTGCCGGCGCTCAAGAAATCGCGAGGCGTGATTGTTACCGTGGCGAGTGTCGCCGGCTTCACGGGAGTACCCGAGCGCACGGCCTACGCGGCCTCCAAGCATGCAGTCGTCGGGTTCCTGGAGTCGCTACGCATCGAGCTTGCGGGCAGCGGTGTCGATGTCACGATCGTCGCACCGGACTTCGTGCTGAGCGAAACCCACAAGCGAGCGATCGGGGCGGACGGCAAGCCGCTCGGTGCAAGTCCGATGCAGACCTCACGCATCATGACAGCCGGGCAATGCGCCGCTCAAATCGTCAAGGCAATCGAGCGGCGCAAGCGCCTCGCCATCCTGTCTGCGCGCGGCCGCATCGGCCGGTGGCTCAAGCTCGTCGCGCCGCGTCTCATCGACCGCATCGCCGCGAACGCGATCCAGCGCCGCTACTAGGCGACGCGGAGCTGGGTACCGGGAGGTGTCTGGCAAGGCTGGTCTTGCGATGTTTGCGGGCACGCCGTGGAAGGTAAAGGCGCCAGCGCCGGGAAGTCCTTTCGGGACCGCCGTAAATCCATCCCTGGAGGCTTCGGAAAAAACGTCCTGTTTTTTACGATCCCGAAAGGACTTCCCGACACTGGCGCCGAGCGTACCTTTCACGTTGGAGCCAGCCGCAGACACGGCACCTCCCGGTACCCAGCTCCGCATCACTCGGTAGCGGGCGTCAGAGGAATTTTTCGAGGGTAACGAGGAAATATTCGAAGAGGTAGTTGATCTGCGCGATGTTGTCCTGCATGCGATGGTCCGCATCGATGACGTGCAGCGTTGCGCCGTACTGCTTCGCAAAGCGAAAGCTGTTGTCGACCGGCACGATATCGTCCTTCCAGCCGTGCACTATCGTGATGGGTATCTTCGGCGGCTTCGGCGTCCGCGCTTCATGTCCCGGCATGTAGAAGGCCGGTGCGAGCAGGAACATGCCGCGCGCTTGCAGGAGCGGCGCCGCTGCGGTCGATACGTGGCCGCCCATGCTCGAACCGACTAGCACCAGCGACCCGCGCAGGTCTTTGCAGAAACTCAGGAGGCGCGTAACACGGTCGTCCGGATCTTCGATGCCCTGGTAGTCCACCGACTCGGGCTCGAAGCCTTCACTGCGGGCGATCTCCGCCATCGCGGAAATCTTCGCGCCCCAGGGACCGCTTTCCTTGCCGTGGGAAAAAACGACGTAACGGTCTGCCATTGTTCACTCGGCGCGTGCGTGCGCGGTGCGCCGGATCATAGCACCGGCAATGCTGCGGGCGCGTGACGCGATACCGCGACCGGCGCGCCCCTGTCGCTTTCGGCTGAATGCCTCAGCCCGGTGCGGAAAGCTTGCCGAGCAGCCGCCATACGATCGGGACGAGCGCGAGGCCCGAGCAGCCGAGCACCGCCGCGACGAAATAGCCGATCAGGCTGAAGAAGCGCGCCGGCTGGCCGCGCAGGACGCGCTTTGGCTTGATGTGTCGCGAGCCCGGTGGCGGATAAACCGCAGTGGTGCTGACACGCCACGAAAAGTGCGCGATCCAGATCGCGACGCCCACCATCGAAAGACCCATCACGACGCTCATGACCTTCAGCCACTGCGCGAGCTGCGCGGCGTCGGCGGGCGAGACTGCCTGGGTCCTGTCGATCACCCGCTGCAGCAGGACGTTGAGATAGAAAAGAATGCCGAAGCCGAGCACGGCGCCGAGGATGATCGTCCACTTGAGTGTCTTGCGGGCCCGCGGCGCGGGATGAGGCGCTCGACGCTCGGGTCCGTCCCAGTTTGGTGGGGGTTCGTCGGCCATAGGCTTTAGAATAGCGCTCCGACCCCGAATTGTGACCTGAGTCCGCTCCTTGCAGGGTCACCGTCCGAACAATGGCCGCATGAGCCTCGAGCACGAAACCATCGTCGAAACGGCGATCGAGGGCCGCAGCGTCCTAGGCATGCTCGCCTCGCTCCCGCTCTTTCGCGACCTCGATGTCGCGGTTCTGAGCGAAATCGCGAATGAAATCGAATGGTTCTCGCTGCCCGGCGGCCGGACGCTCTTCGAAGAGGGCGCCGCGCCGGACGCGCTCTATTTCGTCATCAATGGCTGTCTCGGCGCGTACCGCAAGGCGGTCGACGGACACCTGCAGCTTGTCGGCCGGATGCTCGCCGGCGAGACCGTCGGCGAGATGGCGCTCATTTCTGGCAAGCTCCGCACGGCCACCGTCATCGCATTGCGCGATACGGAAATCGGGTGCTTCTCGAAGGCAGCGTTCGAACGGCTGATGCTGAGCCACCCGCAGGGGCTCCTCAAGATCGCGCAGCTCACTGTCGCACGGCTCGAATCGAGCCAGGCGCCGGCGCGCAGCGCACGGGCGATGCCGAAGACCTTCACGATCATTCCCCAGGGGATTGACGTCGACGTCGGCGGCTTCGCGACCGAGTTCGTCGAGGCGCTCAATCGCATCGCGCGCAGCGAACTCGTCTGGAGCGTGCGCGGCGCCGAGCACACGAGCCATTGGTTCAACAACGTCGAGAGCGCGAACGACTTCGTCGTGTATGTCGCCGACCCCGCGCCAACCGCGTGGAGCAAACTATGCTTGCGTCAGGCGGACGCGCTGCTCCTCGTCGCCCGCGCCGCCGATCCGGCGGGCGACTGGCCCGTGCTTGCCGACCTGCCCGAGGAACGCCTCGCTTTGCAGCGCGCCGAACTCGTGCTGCTGCACGAAGACGGATTCGTGCCGGGCGCCGCCCAACGCTGGCTGGCGAAGAAGCCGGGGCTCAATCATCACCACGTGCGCACTCCATCGGACGTTGCGCGCGTCTCGCGACTTCTGACCGGCCACGGCGTAGGGCTCGTGCTCTCGGGCGGCGGTGCGCGCGGCTTCGCGCACCTCGGCATCGTGCAGGCGCTTGCCGAGACTGGCATCCCGGTCGACGTGGTCGGCGGCACGAGCATCGGCGCCATCATGGCGGCGGGCGTTGCCGCAGGCTGGGATTCGAAAGACATGCGCGAACGGTTCAAGCGTACGTTCGTCGATACCAATCCGCTCAACGACTACACCTTGCCGTTCGTGTCGCTCGTGAGGGGTCGCAAGGTCGGGCGGCTACTCAGGCAGGAATTCGGCTCGATCGACATCGAGGACCTGCCGTTGCCGTATTTCTGCGTGTCCTCGAATCTGACGACGGGCCGCAGCGCCATTCACCGCACCGGTGAACTCTGGCGCTGGCTGCGCGCGTCCGTCGCGATTCCTGGCGTATTGCCGCCGGTCTTCCACAAGGGCGAAGTGCTCGTCGATGGTGGTGCGATCAACAACCTGCCGGTCGATGTGATGCGCGAGCTTGGCCGCGGACCGATTGTCGGCGTCGACGTGGGCGCAGATCGCGCGTTCAGCACCGACATGGATGAGGCGGAAGTGCCGCCGTTCTGGAAAATCTACCAGTGGTTTCGAGGCAAGAAGCGGCGCGTGAACATCCTGCAGATCCTGTGGCGCGCCGGCATGATCAATACGTCCGCGAACACGCTCGCCTGTCGCGACATGACGGATCTGCTGCTGCAGCCGCCGCTCGAGCAGATCGACATGCTGAACTGGCAGGCTTTCGATCGGGCGATCGACGCGGGCTATCGCTACGCGGTCGAGCGCCTACAGACTTCGGCCGCCGCGCTCCTCCCGCCGACGCGCAGCGGCCCCGCCAAGCGCAAGCGCTCCATCGAACTGACCCGCCGCAAGGACTGAGAGAAAAAGGGGACAGATTTATTTTTCTCCGAATCTGGGCGTTTGCATCAGATTCGGAGAAAAATAAATCTGTCCCCTTTTTCTCTACTGCGCGACGGCGGCCTTGTCGAACTGCCAGCGGACGGCGGCCAGCTGCGCTTGAGTGGTGACCGGGCCGAGGCCAGTCGGGATTTCGATGATCTGGCCGGCGGCGATCGTCTTGCTGCCCGAGGTCAGACGCACCGGGCCTTGAAGCGCCTGTCCCGCCGAGTTCGTGATCGCGACTCGCAGCTCGACCGCGCGGACCGGAACCTGTGCGCGGTTCTGGATTGCGATCAGCACCTGCCCGTTCTTGTCGATGCGCGCCTCCGCCGCAAGGTAATTGCCGGGATTGCGCGGCAGATCGAGAATCGCGACCTGCCTGCCCGACTCCTTGCCGATGTCCGACTCGGAAGTTGCAGCCATCTGGAAGTACTTGAGGGCCCCCTCGGTGTCGCCCGCATCCTGCGCATAGCGGCCGAGGTAATAAGCCGCAGTTGCCGTGGGGAGGAGTTCCATGCTCTTCGCAAACAGCGGCTTCGCCTGCTCACGATCGCCGAGCTGGTAGCGCGCGATCGCACTTTGCAGGTACGGCTTGAAGTAACTGCCGTTCAGCGCGAGCGAGCGCTGGTAGTGATCGATCGCGGCCTGGTAGTTCTTGCGCTTGAGCTCGACGTCACCCATCAGTTCCGCGAATTTTCCTTCGCGCGGTTCGATCTTCGCTGCTTCCTGCGCGAGGCCGAGCGCCTTTGCAGCATCACCCTTGCTGAGAGCCTCGACACCCTCGTCGTATTTCTTGTAGGCGCCGTCATCGCGACGCAGGTTCGCCATCGCGTTTTGAAAACGCTCGCGCCCCAGATCGCCGCCGGCTCCGAGCTTCGCGGCGGTTTCGCGATTCTTGTCAACGCGTTCCTGCGAGGGCGGGTGACTCGCGAACATGCCGTCGATCCAGCCCGCCTTCTTGCCCTGCTCGAGCTTGACGAAGGTCTGCTGCAGATCGACCGCCGCGCCCGGGTCGTAGCCCGCCCGTTTCATGTAGACCATGCCGTAATGGTCGGCCTCGAGTTCGGCGTCGCGGCCGTAGCGCTGCGTGACGAGCTGGGCACCCACCTGCGCGCCGCCGACGATCAAGTTCGCGTACTGGTTGTCGTGCGCGCCGACCGCAAGCGCGATGACCGCGCCCTGCATCAACATGCCCCGCTCCATGCTCTTTGCGCCGTGCCGGGCGGCGGCGTGCGTGATTTCATGGCCGAGCACCGCGGCAAGTTCCGCCTCGCTGTTGAGCTGCGTGAGGAGGCCCCGATTGACCGCGATCTTGCCGCCGGGCAATGCCCAGGCGTTCGGCACGGAGTTGTTGAGGACTGTGAATTCGTAAGGCAGCTGCCGATCCGAAACCTTACCGAGCTTCTGCCCGATGTCGTTCACGTAGCGCGTGAGTTCCGGATCGACCGTGAGATCCCCACCCTGCATCTGGCGCGAGGGGACATAGTTCTCCGCGCCGATCTTGAGCTCGGTCTCCGTGCCGACGAGAGTCAACTCCTTCTTGCCGGTGACGGGGTTGACGCCGCAGGCGACGAGCAGGGCGACAGCGAAAACGACGAGTCGGGTACGAAGCATGCACCCGATTCTAGGAGAAAATGGGGTCAGACCCCACCCGGGTCTGACCCGATTTGTTGTAGGCACCGGCTGATGGACTGGCGAACCTGCCGCAGATCTTCGAGCACATCCGCGGCGGCGAACCACAATACGCGATACCCGAGCTGCTCCAGGAAATGACGACGCTTCTCCTGCCAGTCGCCGGTTGATTCCGCAGCGAGTTCGATGACGAGCGCCTGCTCGACGCACACGAAGTCGACGACGAAGGGTCCGAGCGGATGCTGGCGGCGAAACCGCCATTCGCGAAACTCGCGTGATTTCAGCAGCGAGGACAGGGTGTCTGCCGCAGCCATCCGGCGGCGGTTTGCAGGCGCTGCGCCGGCCGGCCGGTGCCCGCGTATCGACGCTCGACGGCCCGGGGCGAGGCCAAACAGTTTCCGCAGGGTACGCACGTCCTTGTGACTCCTCGGTTGGCTGCCGGCGAGAGTTTGCCCCGCGCGCTTGCATTCGCCGATGCCGAAAGCCTGCGGCTCTGTAGAATTACGCGCTGAAGCCCATCGACTCGAGGCGTACTCAAGCTCATGGCCAGCCGCGCGCTGAACCTTTATGAACGCCTGTCCCGCCGCCCGCTTGGCAAGTGGCTGTTCGCGGAGATCATTTGTCTCAATGCGCCGTACTTCTCGACCATCGAGCCGCGCTTCCATGACCTGCGGCCGGGCTTCTGCCAGGTTTCGATGCGCAAGCGTCGCGGCGTTCTCAACCACATCCGCACAGTGCATGCGCTCGCGATCGGCAATCTCTGCGAACTGTGCGCCGGCATGCTGATGGAGGCGACCCTGCCGGCGCACCTGCGCTGGATTCCGCGGGGCATGACGATCGAGTACTTGAGCAAAGCCAAGACCGACGTAACGGCAACCGCCCGCCTGGACAAGACGGACTGGTTAGCCGGGGAGAACGTCGGCGTGCCGGTGACGGCGGTCGACACGGACGGCAAGGAAGTCGTGCGCGCCGTGATCACGATGCACATCTCGGCGAAAAAAGGGAAAGATTAGGAAAAGGGGACAGATTTATTTTCCGCGGAGCCGGAGCGGAAAATAAATCTGTCCCCTTTTCCTAATCTTAGGCTTGCAGGGCGCGGATGCGAATGGTCGTGTCGTACTCGGGTTCGTCGGCGTCCAGGCAATAGCTCTGCGAGAGCAGCCGGTTGTAACTCACGCGCTCCGTTCGGCTGCCAGCGGCGCTATGCGTGAAGAGGTAGGTGTGGTAGTCCCCGGGCCTCGCCGCGGCATAGCCAACCAGCAGGCGCACGCGCCCGACGAGCTCCGGGCTGCCGTCGTTCAGGCGTTCGTCGCAGATCACGAAATAGGCTTCGCCCGGGTTGCTGCCGATAAAAGCGCCGGCAGCTTCAAGCCCCGCCATGAATTCCTCGACCCGGGTGCGCGCACGCTTCCACAGATCCGGCCCGTTCGTTTCGAACACCATCCAGCGCGTGCCCTGTTCAATCGATTGCTCGATGAAGAGCGACAGCCGACGCGCGGAGACGTACTTCCAGTCCGGTGATTCGGCCGATGGGCCACAGAGCGTGCGGGGACTCAGGCCGAGCCGCACGCTCGAGCGCATGGCTTGAAGCGTGTTGAGGCCAACCTGCGCGAGGCGCACGCGATCCTGCTCTCCCACGGCAAAGAGCGGCCGGTACCCTGTTCGCAGCAATGCATCGTCGCCTTCCGCCGGCGACCACACGGGCCAGGTCTCATCGAGCCGCGCCAGCACGCCCGCCACCGCGCCGCTCGGTGCAAAGGTTTCGTGTCGCCCTCGCAGCCGGTCGTACGCCACGAGGCGCGGGAAGTACATCAGCGCGTTCTGACTTGCGAAGTACCAGTTGCGCATGCCCGTGACGGCTTCGTCGGCGGTCGTCCACTCGGCCGGTGGGTCGACGATGAGCATCGCGCGCCGCTCCCGGCAAAGCCGCGCCGCGACCATGAGCGCGCTCGGGCCCATATCCGTATCGCGCGTGAGTGGCGGAATGCAGAGAAAATTGAAGCCGTCAGCCGCGCGCAGGGCGTGAAGTCCCGTGCCATCGACCGCGGAACCGATGATGTCGTAGTCCGTCGGCGCCGCGCCATCGTCGCCGTCCGGATTCGACTGCACGTAGCCCGCGAGCCGTCCGTGCGGATGGAGCGTCCGGTCCGGCCGCACCGATGACATCTCGCCGACCATGCGCACGAGCAGCGAATCGGCGAGCGCGATAGGCACGTAGTTGCGGCCACTCGCCGGATCGATCGACAGGCGCCGGTAGATTTCCTGCTCGTCGATGAACTCCGAGCCTGGCGTGCGGATCCGTTGCACCACGAGGTTGAAGCGGTCCGCCTCGTTCTCACCAATGCTGTCGTAGTCGATCGAAGCGCGCAGGTACTCGCGCGTGCCGGGACACAGCGCCTCGAGCGTCAGCGCCTCGTGCGCGGCCGGCAGCGTGAGCGTCTTCGGGCGTGCGCCGGTCGGGATCCGCACGACGAGCGCCTCGCGCCCGCCGTTCTCGAAGAACTGCTCGACGGCGTAGCCGAGCATGGACGGCTGCCACAGTCCGCCGAAGTGACGCTGGAAGTCGGCGAAGCTTGTAAGTGGAACCGGCTGGTTGCAGGGGCCGCGCAGCGCGCGGCCGACGAATGCGGTGACAGCCGTGCTCGCGCGTCGGATCGCGTGATCGGGCCCGGACTGTTCGGCGACCTGTATGCCCGGAGTGAGCAATTCGGCCATGCTTTTCCCGGCGGGAAGAATTCGCGGAGGACTGTAGCATATGCACGGCACACGCTGGCGGAGGGATGTCGTGCACCAGGTTTCAGGTCGATGGAAGCTCGGGTTCGTGCTGGCGCTCGCGACCTCGCTTGTCTGGAGTACGCTGCCGATCGGGCTCGAAATCGCGTTCGTGCAGTTCGACCCGGAAACCGTCAGTTGGATGCGCTTCCTCGTGTCGGCTCTCATCCTGGGCGGCTGGCTCGCAGTGCGCGGTGCACTCCCAAAGCTCAAGGGGCTGGAGCCCCGAGTCTGGCTGCTGCTCGTGGTTTCACTGGCAGGAATCATCGGGAATTACCTGCTTTATGCGTATGCACTCGGGTACGCCTCGCCCACCGTCAACCAGACGGTGATCCAGCTCGCCCCCATGTTTCTGCTCCTCGGCGGCGTCGTGTTCATGCGCGAGCGGCTTGGCACCGCGCAGCAGCTTGGCCTCGGCGTGCTGATCGCAGGTCTCCTGCTCTTCTTCAATCAGCGGCTCGAGGAGATCGCAACCCTGAACGGCCGCTATTTCATCGGCGTGCTGCTGCTGGTGCTCGCTTCCGTTGTCTGGGCAGCGTACGGCATCGCCCAGAAGCTGCTGCTACGCGCGCTCGGCGCGCAGCAGATCCTCTGGCTGATCTACGTGGGCGCGACGGTTGCCATGCTGCCGTTGATCGACCTGACGGGGCTGCGCCACGCGGCGCCGGCGCAGCTGATCGCGGTCGCCTATTGTTGTTTCAACACGCTGGCGGGCTATGGCGCCTTCGCGGCAGCACTCGAGCACTGGGAGGTTTCGCGCGTGGGCGCCGTTCTCGCGACGGGACCCATCTTCACGCTCTGCGCCATGTGGCTCACCCAGCACCTCTGGCCCGGGCTCCTGCGACCGGAATCGCTCAACGGCCTCGCTGTGATTGGCGCCTTCGCCGTCGTCGCGGGCTCCGTCGTGAGCGCGCTCGGAAGCCGTCGCGCGCCTGGCTAGCGACGCGAGAATCCGAACGGCACCGAGCGGCGCTTGAAGAGGCCGATGAGGACAACGCCGGCGATGAAGCCGCCGATGTGCGCGGAAAACGCGACGCCGCCTTCGCCGCCGAGGGCGGTGCTCAGGAGTTGCAGCCCGAACCACAGGAGCAGCACCCAGATCGCCGGGATCCGGACAACCTGGGTCGCAAGCCCGAGTGGAATCAGCGTGAGCACGCGCGCGTGCGGGAAAAGCATCAGGTAGGCGCCGAGCACGCCGGAAATGGCGCCGCTCGCGCCGATCATCGGCACTTGCGAATCTGGATCCGGCAACGCCTGGGAAAGCGCGGCGACCGTTCCGCAGAGGACGTAGAACAGCAGGTACTTCACTCGCCCCATGGCCTCTTCGATGTTGTCGCCGAAGATCCAGAGATAGAGCATGTTGCCGATGAGATGCATCCAGCCGCCGTGCAGGAACATCGACGTCAGGATGGAGAGGGGCGCCGGCACGCCGCCAATCTCCGGCGGCAATTGCGCGTCGCCGAGCAGCACCGCCGGGATGACACCGAGTGCGAAGATGGCGCGCTGGCCTCCCTCGTCACCGAGTGTGAGCTGCCATAGAAAGGCGAGGACGCAGAGTCCGATCAGTCCGTAGTTGACGATCGGAATGATCCGCGTGGGATTGTCGTCGCGAAGCGGAATCATGGCCCGGTCAGCTTTTGGGCCGACCTGCGTCCCGATGTTTGACCGCATGCGCCGCGGCCGACTCTTCACTGGCGCGGGTTTGCGCTTCGGCGCCGGCACGCTCGGCATCAAGACGTTTGCGCGTGATCTCATCGAGCATCACGCGCAGCCACTCCGACAGAGGTTCAGTCACGCGACGGTCAGTGCAGGCGCGACCAGGTCAGCACGCGGACCCGGCTCGATTCGAGATTGAGCTTTTGCGCGAGAAGCTGGCCGATTTCATCGGCATCGGGCGGTTCCTCGCCGTGGCCGCGCAGCTCGATGATGCCCGTGAACTGACGCTCCGGATCGGCGCCCGGCGTCTCGACGACAAATGAAGTATAGAACTTGCTGTTCATTCTGCTCTCGTGTGACCCGACCCTCGCATGGGGGTTCCGCCAGCAGGTTGCAAGCCCCTGCCCGAGGCCGCCCTATTGATTGGACGCCGCCGGCGGATTCGCCGGCGCGGCGGGCGCCGCCTCGGAGCCGGGCTCGCGGTCTGAAAGCATCTGTTCGAACTGCTGCTCGCTCACCAGGAGTTCATCCTTGCCGCTCCAGTTCGAGCCGGCCGGCAGCATATTGTCCACTTTCTTCGCCGCCGCCAGCACCGAATCGACGGAAGCTTCGGGCGTCGTCACTGGAACCGCCACCGCGCGCGGATCGCGGCCCATCGCGTTCACGACATCCCAGCGCACGTCGGCTGAATGTTCCTTCAGGCGCTTGCGCTGACGCGCATCCATCGTGCGGCTGAGGAGCTTCTTCTCCGCCTGCTGCCAGCTCTTGGTGTCGTCCTGCGAAACGCCATAGGCCTGGAAATACATCGCCGTTTCATGCCAGCCGAAAAGGAAAGGCTGGTTGACGACGGTCACCTTCGCGCCGATCGGTACCATGTCGAAGAGCGGCTCGACGTCTTCCGGATAAAGACGCATGCAGCCGTGGCTCGAGCGCATGCCGACACCATAGGCCTTGTTCGTTCCGTGAATGAGATAGGTCGGCCAGGCGAGCGTGAACTTGCGGTTGCCGAGCGGATTGTCCGGGCCCGGCGGCACGACCGCCGGCAGCTCTTCGCCGTTCTCGAGGTGTTCCTTGCGCACCGAGTCCGGCACGCGCCAGACGGGATCCTTCTCCTTCGCGATGACCTTCGTGGTGCCTTCCGGCGTGTTCCAGCCGATCTTGCCGATACCGACGGGGTGCGTATAGACCGTCTGCAGCTCGCCGGGCTTGCGCGGCGGGAAGTAATACATCCGCATCGCCGCCACGTTGATGACGATGCCCTCGCGTACCGACTCGGGGAGGACGAATTGGGTCGGCAGCACGACCGTGCGGCCGACGCCCGGCAACCATGGATCGACGCCCGGATTCGCGCGGACCACTTCCTCGTAGCCGAGATCGAAACGGCGCGCGATGTCGGGGAGCGTGTCGTCCGCAGTGGCTGTCGTCGTCTGCACGTAGCCGACGACGTCGTCCTTGGCCGGGTCGAACTGGAACTTGTGCGTCGCGGTGGGCGGATTTTTCGGCACTTCCACGACGGGCGCCGATGCTGGCGGCGCCGGCGGCGCCTCGTGCTTGCTCCAGGGAACATCGAAGAGCGAACAGCCGGCGAGCGCGCTCGCAAGGGTCAATCCACCGACGAAGCAGGCAGCGCGTGTCGAAGCGAATCGGGCTTTCATGCCGGAATTATCCATCATCCGCCGCAGTCCTTCATAGGACTACGGGCCGATCCGCCAGTTCGTTGGGATTGTTCGCGGTCGCCGGGAAATGCCGGGCGATGAGGCTGCTGACGGCCTCGATGCCCGCCACGGACCCTTCTCGATAGCGGCCATGTAAGAATTCCCTCTCCATCGCGCGACAGGCGGCCGCCCATTCGGCGCCGTCGACGCGCCCGGCAAAGCCTCGATCCGCGACAATTTCCACTGCGTGATCTGCCATCAGCACATAGATCAGCACGCCGTTGTTTTGCGCTGTATCCCAGACGTCGAGTTCGGCGAATACACGCTGAGCGCGCCCGGCCGCCGTCAGACCGCGCCACACGGGCACGGGATGCAGCGCGCCTTCGATCGCGAACCGGATCTCACCGCTGTGGCTTGTCTCGCTCTGGCGGATCGCATCCTCGATGGTCGCGAGCACTTCTGGCGCGAAGGCCGATTTTAGACCGCGCCCCGTCTGCGACAGGTGACGAAACATGCGCTTGAAGCCCATTTACCAGCGCCCGGAAGCGCCGCCGCCTCCGCCTCCACCGCCACCACCACTCCAGCCGCCGCCTCCCCCGCTGCTCCAGCCCCCGCCACCACCACTCCACCCGCCACCGCCCCAACCACCGCGGCCACCGCTCATCCAGCGTCCAGGACCCGAGCCGGCAATGAGCGCAATCAGAAAACCGAGAGCTCCCGCTCCAATCGCAACGGGCAGGAGCGTCGTGATGAACCAGGCGATCACGCCCATCACGGCGCCCGTGCCGACCGAACCCAGGAAGCGTCCGAAGATCGACCGCAGGATGCCAGCGAGCACGATCGGCAGTATGAACAGTACCGGCAGTCCGTCCTGCCAGCGTTGCTGCTTCCACGCGGGTTGTGGCGGCGGCAGCGGTTCTCCGTCGATGACGGAGAGCATGCGGTCGACGCCGCTCGCAATGCCGTCGCTGAAATTTCCGGCCTTGAACTGCGGCACGATGATTTCGCGGATGATGCGGCTCGCACTTGCATCGGAAAGCACGCCCTCGAGGCCGTATTGCGTCTCGATGCGCAGGGCGTGATCGTCGACCGCAACGAGCAGCAGCGCACCGTCATCGACGCCTTTGCGACCGAGCTTCCAGACGTCGAGAACGCGGCGGGCATACTGCTCGACGGTCTCGGGCTCCGTGGTCCGCACGATGAGCACGGCAATCTGCGCGCCTTTGCGGGCCTCGAAGGCGCGCAGCTTCGTCTCGAGCGCGGCGGACTCGGCCTGCGACAATGTACCGGTCAGATCGGTGACCGGCGAGCGCAGCTCGGGCACCGGCTGATCGGCGTTCGCCGGCGAGAAGCCGGCGAACGTCAGCACGAGGAACGCAGCGAGGGTGCGCAGGAGGATCGTCATCGGGCCCGGCCCGCGGACGGCCTAATTGCCGGTTGGCTTGGCCGCAGGCGCAGGCGCAGGCGCAGGCGCAGGCGCATTGAAGTCCACGGTCGGCGGCTTCGCAATTGCCGCTTCGTTCTCGACCGAGAAGTTCGCCTTGTCCTTGAAGCCGAACATCGCGGCCGTCAGGTTGGTCGGGAACGTGCGGCGCGTCGTGTTGTACTGCTGCACAGCCGTAATGTAGCGGCCGCGCGCGACGGTGATGCGGTTTTCCGTGCCTTCCAGTTGCGCCTGCAGGTCCTGGAACTGCGCGCTTGCCTTGAGATCGGGATAGCGCTCAACGACTACGAGCAGCTTCGACAGAGCACCCGACAGTTCACCCTGCGCGGCCTGGAATTTCTTGAACGCTTCCGCGTCGTTCACGAGCTCGGGCGTCGCGTTGATGCCGCCGACGCGGCTGCGCGCTTCGGTGACTTCCGTGAGCACCTTCTCCTCGTACTGCGTGTAGCCCTTCACCACGTTCACTAGGTTCGGGATGAGATCGGCTCGGCGCTGATACTGGTTCACAACCTCGGACCAGGCGGCCTTGATGCCTTCATCCTGGCTGACGAGCGTGTTGTAACCGCAACCGGAGAGGAGCACCGCGACGAGCGGCGCGAGCCAGAGCAGTCTGCGCATGGGGGACTCCTTGAAGATCTTGCGTCACCGCCGCGGCATTGTGGCGGCGGTGACGCGAACTTCAATAGCCCTACCAGATTTTCACCCGCTCCTCGGGCGCCCGGTACATCTTGTCGCCCGGCTTCACGTCAAAGGCCGCGTAGAACGGGTCAAGATTGACTACGATGCCGTTCACGCGAAATTCCGCCGGGCTGTGCGGATCCGTCGAGACGCGCTGGATCAGGTCCGCCTCGCGGTACTTGCGCCGCCAGACCTGAGCGAAGCCGAGATAGAAGCGCTGATCACCGGTGAAACGGTCGATCACGGGCGCTTCGGCGCCGCCGAGCGCGCGCTTGTAGGCCGCGTATGCGATCGCCATGCCCGACAGGTCGCCGATGTTCTCGCCGAGCGTGAGCTTGCCGTTCAGATGATGGCCCGGCACGGAGCTGAAGCCCTCGTACTCGGCGATGAGCTTGTCGGCGCGCGTATTGAAGGCCTTGTCGTCCTCGTCCGTCCACCAGTTGTTCAAAGTGCCGTCGCCGTCGTACTCGCGGCCTTCGTCGTCGAACCCGTGGCTGATCTCGTGGCCGATGACGGCGCCGATGGCGCCGTAGTTCGCCGCATCGTCCGCGTCGACGTTGAAGAACGGCGGCTGCAGGATTGCGGCCGGGAACACGATCTCGTTCGCGACCGGGTTGTAGTAGGCGTTGATGGTCTGCGGCGTCATGCCCCACTCGGTGCGGTCGATCGGGGCGCCGAGCTTCGCGAGCTGGCGGTTGTTCTCGAACTCGATCGCGCGCATCACGTTGCCGAAGAGATCGCTCGGACGGATCTCAAGCTTCGTGTAGTCGCGCCACTTGTCGGGATAGCCGATCTTGACGGTGTATTTCGCAAGCTTCTCGTGCGCCCGCTTCTTCGTATCCGGGCCCATCCACGCGAGATTGTCGATGCCCGTATCCATCGCGCCGAGGATGTTCTTCACGAGCTGGTCCATGCGCGCCTTGGCTTCGGGCTTGAAGTGGCGCTCGACGTAGAGCTTGCCCGCCATCTCGCCCATGCCGCTTTCGACGGTAGCGACGCCGCGCTTCCAGCGGTCGCGGATCTCGGGACTGCCGCGCAGGGTTTTCGAATACATGTCGAAATTCGCCTGCACGAAGGCATCGGAGAGGTATGGCGCGGTCGCGTCGATCACGTGGTACTTGAGATAGACCTTCCAGTCCGCGAGCGGCACTTCATCGAGAGTCTTCGCGAGGGCGGTGAAGTAGGTTGGCTGGCCGATCACGATTTCGTCGGTGTGCGCCTGCACGGCGACGAGGAAGGATGCCCAGTCGAAGCCCGGCATGAGCTTGCTCGCATCGGCGACCGTGTACCTGTTGTAGGTCTTGACGGCGTCGCGATTCTGCTCGCGCGACCATTGCGCTTCGGCGAGTTTCGTCTCGAGCTTCAGGATCATCTGCGCGGACGCCTCGGCGTTCTTGAGGCCGGCAAGCTCCAGCACCTTCTGCACGTACTTGACGTAGGCATCGCGGTAGTCGACGAACTTCTGATCGCCCTTCAGGTAATAGTCGCGGTCCGGCAGGCCGAGGCCGGCCTGGTTCCAGTAGGAGATGTAGCGCGTCGTATTCTTCGCATCCTGCGCGACGAAGAAGGACAGCGGCACGTTGTAGTTCGCGCGCTGCGCGAGGCCCATGTAGCGCACGAGGCCTGCGCGATCCTTGATCGCGTCGACCTTGGCGAACTCGGGCTTGAGCGGCTTCGCACCGAGTTTCTCGATGTTGTCCTTGTCCATGAAGCTCGCGTACATGGCGCCGATCTTCTGCGAGTCGGAACCCTTCGCGTGCGTCTTGTCGTTCGCCGCCTCCTCGATGATCGCGCGCAGGTCGCGCTCCGCGTTGTCCGCGAGGATGGTGAAGGAGCCGTAGTTCGACTTGTCGGCGGGAATCTCGGTCTTCGCGATCCAGCCGCCGTTCACATAGCGGAAGAAGTCATCCTGCGGGCGGACACTCGTATCGAAGCCGGAGGTGTCGATCCCGGAGCCGAGCGTCGATGCGGCGCCTTGCGAAGAAACCGAAAGCAGCACTGCGGCGGCAGCCAATGCGGCACCCATGGCCGCAGCGAAACGGACCCGTACACGTGTCATTACCGGACTCCTGTCTGAATCATGTTTGAAACGCGGCGCGCCGCGCGGGGCGCGAAGTATATAAGAAGCTAGGCGAGGCTCGCGACGCGGCCGACGATCAGGTGCAGCGGCCAGCGCACGCGCCTTGTTGTTCCATCGCTCCACGATACCGCCAATCGCTCGCGCAGCACCGGCAGCGGATCACTGCCGACCGCGTCCCGGAAACGCCCCACCGCAGACCAGGTGCCGACGTACCGGACGAGATCCTCCGCGCCCCACTCGACCGACAACGCGAAGGGCGGCGGCTCGACGCGAGGAAATGCAAAGGGCAGCGTTCGATACCCCGAGTCCACGTAGTGCCGTTCCGGCGGCCAGTACTTGCCGACGAGATCGCGATTGAAGCCGGTCACCGCCGCGTCGACGGCAGGATCGACCGTGCAATGGCCATAGGTCCAGATCGCAAGCGCGGCACCGGGCCGCCCGACACGTTGCACCTCGGAATAGAAGGCGGCGTGGTCGAACCAGTGCGCGGACTGTGCGACCGCGATGAGATCGCAGCAGCGACACTTGAGCGGAGCGCGCTCGGCCGTGCCGCACGCATACACGATCCGATCGTGCGCCTGGTGCTGCGCAAGCTGCGCCTCACTCGCGTCGGTCGCGACCACCAGCGGAAAGTGTCGCGCGAGTCCGATCGCGGCCTGGCCGTTGCCCGTGGCGCAGTCCCAGGCAAGCAAGCGTTGCGGTGTGAGCGTCGCGAGATAGGAATAGAGTTCGGCGGGATAGGTCGGCCGGAACTGCCGATAGGCGGCCGACTGCCTGGAGAAATGGTCCTTGAAGGCCATGTGCCAATGGTAGTACCGGACGCTTGAGAAAAAAAACCCCGAACGTGAAGCTCGGGGTCGAAAAAAGCGGACTTTACGAAGGGATGGAAAGTCCGCTAGGGGATTCGTGCGGCGCTCAGTGCAGGCGCGACCAGTGCAGGATCCGTATGTCGTCGAGATCGATGTCGAGGCTCCGTGCAAGGATCGTCGCAACTTCCTGCAGGTCGCCCGGGGCGATCGGCACGCGGTTCAGCTCGACGACGCCGCTGAATTCGCTCGGCGAAGGCTGCTGCTCTTCGCTCATCAGGAAATGGGTGTAGTACTTGACGCCCATGGGGTGGCAGATTAAAGACGGGCGTGCGGGCAATCTGTGACTACCCGCCCACATCACCCCTAAGCGGTGTGAAGCAGGTCGCACATGCCCCGTTTTCGACTGCCCGACCGGCCCGGCTCGAAGTACATAACCCCGCAGGGTGCAGCGCGTCTGCGCGCGGAGCTCGATGAGCTATGGAGCGTGGAACGGCCGGCGGTAACGCAGTCCGTGAGCGAGGCCGCGGCGCAGGGCGACCGCTCGGAAAACGCGGAATACATCTACGGCAAGCGGCGCCTGCGCGAAATCGATAGCCGCGTGCGGTTCCTGCGCAAGCGCCTCGACGGCATGGTAATCGTCGATCAGCCGCCATCGGATCCGCGCAAGGTCTTCTTCGGCGCCTGGGTCCGCATCGAGGACGACGCCGGCACGATCACGACCTATCGCATCGTCGGGCCCGACGAGTTCGACATGGAGCGCGACTACGTCAGCATGGACTCACCGCTTGGGCGGGCGATGCTCGGCAAGGCGCTCGACGCCGAGATCAGCGTCGCGCTACCCCGCGGCGCGAAGACCTACGTCATCGTCGAAATCGCCTACGGAACCCGGCCCTCCGCGAAGTAGCGGCAGTCGATTCGTTGCGGGCGCCGGGTACGGGGCTGGGAGGGGGGAAGTCCGTCGCGCTCATTGCAAACGCCGCAGCGCGACGGACTTCCCCCCTCCCTGCCTCGCGCCAGAGGAACAGCCGCCGGTCAGCTAAATGACGCGGACGTTCTTGAACTGCCAGGGATCGGTTTCGTCGAGGTCTTCGGGGAAGAGCCGGCCGCGGTCGAAGAGCGGATTCCAGTCGGTGTACTGCCCGACCACCGGCCCGAGATAGGGCATGCAGATTTCCAGGTGCCGTCGGAAATCCATTTCATCCGGCTCGATGATGCCCATGCTCGGATTTTCGATGGCCCACACGAGCCCCGACAGGCACGCGACCGTGACCTGAAGACTCGTCGCATTGTTGAACGGGGCGAGGCGCCGCGCCTCGTCGATCGAGAGCTGCGAGCCGTACCAGTAGGCATTCTTCTTATGGCCCGCGAGCAGCACGCCGAGCTCATCGATACCCTTCGTGAGCTCATCCATCATGATCCGGTGACGACTCTGCAGCCGCCAGTTGCGGCCTGCGAACTCGTGCACCGACAGCACCGCAGCGTCCGACGGGTGGTACGCGTAGTGCACCGTCGGCCGGTACACGGCGTTGGCGCCGTCCTTCACCGTGTAGAAATCGGCCATCGTGATCGACTCGCCATGGGTGACGAGGAAACCGTGGATGTGCCCGGCGAGCGGCGTCCAGGTGCGCACACGAGTGCCTGCGCCCGGCTGGTTCAGATAGATCGCGCACTGCGTACCGAAATCGTGGCGGCGGCCGTCGCGCGGGAAGTTCCGCTCGTGCGTTCCCCAGCCGAGCTCCGCCGGCTGCGAACCCTCGCCGACGAACCCATCGACGGACCAGGTATTCAGGAACTCGCCCGGCTCCTTTGGAATGCTCGAGACCTGCGAGTCGCGCTCGGCGATATGGATCACCTTGATACCGAGGCGCTGCGCGAGCTTCGCCCAGTCCTGTTTCGACTGGGGATCGCCGGCATCGACGCTCGTGTCCTCAGCGATATTGAGGAGCGCCTGCTTGACGAAATGCTGCACGAGACCCGGATTCGCGCCGTGGGTCAGCACCGCGGTCGGCGCACGGGGATTGGCAGCGCGCAGCGCCATCGCTTCCTCGCGCAGCGCGTAGTTCGAGCGCTTGGACAGCGGAATCGCCGGATCCGTGTAGCCGCCGGGCCAGGGCTCGATGCAGGTGTCGAGATAGAGCGCGCCCTTTTCGATGCACAGCTTGATCAGGGCGATGCTGGACACGTCGACCGACACGTTGAGTACGAAATCTCCGCGCCCGACGAGCGGATCGAGCACCCGGCGAAAGTTGTCGCGCGTCAGCGGCTCGATGATGTACTTGATGCCATATTGGTCTGCCGCGCGCAGCCCCTTTTCGTCCGCGGTCACGATCGTGATGCGCTCGGACTTGATGCCGACGTGGCGCAGGATGAGCGGCAGGACGCCCTGTCCGATGCTCCCGAAGCCAATGAAGATGAGCCGGCCCGGGAACTGCACGTGAATCTTGTGATTGCTCATGACACTTTACTTTCTGGTAGCGGGCAGCTTGCGGGGCCGCCCTCTTGCGAAGGTGTCGAGGTTACACAGCCGCTTGGCGAGCGGCTAGCCCGAAATGACGATCAATGACTATGGTTCTCCGCCAGCCGGGACAGGGGCAATTGCAGCGGCAGCGCTCTCGCGCCAGTGCGGCGGATATGTGCGTTCGTACCCGGGCAAAGATTCAACGCGCTGGATCCAGCGCGCGATGGCCGGATAGTAGACATCGAGGGGCAGAAAACGCGAACGCATGACCGCCGCGGCAGGCTTCGACATGGCGCGCAGCAGGAGCTGGATGCCGGGAAAGATCACCATGTCCGCGGCCGAGAAGCGCTCGCCGACCACCCAATCCGATTTCGCGAGGCGCTGCTCGATCGTGCGGGCTTCGCCGCCGACGAGGTGCGCTGCATGGGTGATTTCCTCACTCGCGGGATCCGGCCCGCCCTCGAAAATCGTGCGCACGATCCGGTTGATCTCGATTTCCGCGTACGACTGGTATTCGCAGATCACACGCATGATCGTGCCACCCTCTTCGGGGTTGAGGCCGAAGATGGGCGGATCCGGATACTTGAGATCGAGGTAATAGAGAATGGCGAGGGATTCGAAGCAGACGTAATCGCCGTCCTTGATTACGGGCACCTGACCGCGGAAGTTCATCTTGAGCATCTGCGGCGATTTGTGCTCCTGCTTGGAAAACTGCAGCAGGTGCGATTCGTAAGGCAGACGCTTGTGCTCGAGTGCGAGGAGCACGCGCCAGGCGTAAGGACTGCCGCTCCCCCAATAGAGTTCGAGTGCCATAATGCGCGGGAATTCTAGCCACAAGCACCGCTCACCGAAACAGTCGGCAAGACCCATGGACCGCACGACGCTGATCGAACCCGCCGAACTCGAAAGTGGCCTCGGCTCGCCCGGGCTCGTGGTGATCGATTGCCGCTATGATCTCTTTGCACCGGATGCGGGCGCCGCAGCCTATGCGCGCGCGCACATTCCTGGCGCGCTCTATGCGCATGCCGATCACGACCTCGCCGGTCCGATAACACCTGCAAGCGGGCGGCATCCACTGCCGACGATCGAAGCATTCGAGGCCAGCTTGCGCCGCTTCGGAGTCGGGCCGGACTCACAGGTCGTCGTGTATGACGACTCGGGTGGCACGACCGCGGGCCGGCTTTGGTGGATGCTGCGCTGGGCAGGACACCAGCGCGTCGCACTGCTAAATGGAGGATGGAAGCAGTGGCTCGCGCATGGCGGGCCGCAGACTTCGACGGTGCCGAATCCGACACCAGGCGCCTTCCGGGCACACGCGGTTCGGGCGCAGTGGGTCTCGACGGACGACCTCGTCGCTCGCCTCGGCGATCCGTCGCTGTGTCTCGTCGATGCACGAGCTGCCGACCGATTTGCAGGCCGCAGCGAGCCGATCGACGCCATCGCCGGCCACGTGCCCGGCGCCCTGAGTCATCCGCTCACGCAGAATCTCGACAGCAACGGCCGGTTTCTGCCGGCCGAGGTGCTGCGGGAGCGCTGGGAGAAAACACTCGCCGGCCGTCCAGCCGCGGGACTCATCGCCATGTGCGGATCCGGCGTTTCCGCGTGCCACAACCTGATCGCCCTCGAAGTCGCGGGCCTTGGCAGCGGCAAGCTCTACGTCGGCTCCTGGAGTGAATGGATCCGTGACCGCTCGCGCCCGGTCGCGACGAGTGCCAGCCAATAAAAAGGGGTCAGATTTATTTTCCTGTGCACCGCGGAGGCGGTTGGGAAAATAAATCTGACCCCTTTTTATTGGCTGCGGATTTGCTATCGTGCGCGCACTTTCGCGGACGGCCGCGGCCTTCTGCAGCGAATCGATGCAAGCCTCACGCAGTGGATAGCACCGCCAAGAAGCTGAGCCCAGCCCCCGGCTGGAATATCGAGGACTCGCTCGAGCTCTACCAGGTGCGCGCCTGGGGCAAGGGCTATTTCGGCATCAACCCCGACGGCAACGTGATCGTGTGCCCGGAGATGAATCCGGCACGCTCGATCGACCTGCACGAAGTCGTGGAGGGATTGAAGGCTCGCGATCTCACTGCACCCGTCGTGGTGCGCTTTTCGGACATCATCGCGCATCGCCTGAAGCACCTGAACGATGCGTTCGCGAGCGCCATCGCCGAAAACGATTATCAGAACCGCTACGCGGCGGTATTCCCGATCAAGGTCAACCAGCAGCGCACCGTCGTCGAAGAGGTTTACCGCTGCGGCAAGCAGTTCGGCTTCGGCCTGGAGGTCGGGTCGAAGCCCGAGCTCCTCGCCGTCATGGCCATCACCGAAGACGCGCCGGACCGGCTCATCATCTGCAACGGCTTCAAGGACGACAGTTACATCGAAGCCGTCATCCTCGCGACCAAGCTCGGCCGCTCGATCATCCCGGTGGTCGAAAACTTCAGCGAGCTTGCGCTGATCCTGAAGCACGCCGAGCGCTACTCGGTGCGCCCGCAGATCGGCGTGCGCGTGAAGCTCGCGAGCGAAGGCGCCGGCCGCTGGCGCGATTCGGTCGGCGACAAGGCGAAGTTCGGCCTCTTCATCAGCGAAATCCTCGAGCTCTTCCAGACGCTGAAGAGCCGCGACATGCTCGATTGCCTGAAGCTCGTGCACTGCCATCCAGGCAGCCAGCTGCAGGATATCCGCCGGGTGAAGGAAGCCATCAACGAGCTCGCCCACGTTTACGGTGAGCTGAAAGGGATGGGCGCCGGGCTCGAATACATCGATATTGGTGGAGGCCTCGGGATCGACTACGACGGCAGCGGCACGAATTTCCCCTCCTCCATGAACTACACGCTCAACGAATACGCGAGCGACGTCGTCTACCGCATTGCAAACGTCTGCAATGCACGGGAGATTCCGCACCCGAAGATCATCAGCGAATCGGGCCGCGCGGTCGCCGCCCACCACAGCGTGCTCATCTTCAATACGCTCGGCTCCTCGGCGCTCGACAAATTCCGCGTATCGGGCCGGGTTGAAGACGACTACAGCGGCAATGAAGACATCCCGCAGCCGGTGCAGGATCTTTTCGATGCGTACCGGTCGGTCGGCGAGCGGCGCCTCGTCGAGTGCTATCACGACGCCCTGCAGGCACGCGAACAGACGCTGCAGATGTTCAATCTCGGGCTTCTCAGCCTCGAATTCCGCGGGCTCGCCGAGCGTCTCTACTGGGCAACCTGCGCGAAGGTGCGCGACTTCTGCCGCAAGCTCGATGAAGTGCCGGAGGAGCTTGAAGGCCTCGAGGCCCAGCTTTCCGACACCTATTTCTGCAACTTCTCGGTATTCCAGTCGCTGCCCGACAGCTGGGCGATCGATCAGCTCTTTCCGATCATGCCAATCCACAGGCTCGCGGAGAAACCGACGCGCAACGCCGTGCTCGCGGACATCACCTGCGACTCGGACGGCAAGATCGACCGCTTCGTGAGCCTGAGGGACGTGCAGCGCACGCTCGTGCTGCACGACCTCGTGCCCGGGCAGGAGTATTACTTGGCCGCGTTCCTCGTCGGGGCCTACCAGGAGACGCTCGGCGATCTGCACAACCTCTTCGGCGACACGCACGTTGTACACATTCGCCTGCACGACGAGGGCGGCTGGTGGATCGAGGAGATAGTCAAAGGCGACACGGCAAACGAAGTGCTCGGCTACATGCAGTACCAGGTCGAGCAGCTCTTCCCGCAACTCTCGCGCGACTGCGAACGGGCTGTACGCGAGGGGCGCATGTCGCTTGCCGAGAGCCAGGCCCTGCGCCGCTTCTACGAAAGCGAGCTGAACGGCTATACCTATCTCGAGCCGGACGGCTCCGGCTGACGGCCAGCTTCAATGGACTGGCGTACCGCGGGAATCGTGTTCGCGACGGTTTTCGTCGCCGAACTGGGCGACAAGACTCAGCTCGCCACCCTCCTCTTCTCGGCAAACCGTCCGGGCAGCCGCGTGACGGTCTTCCTCGCCGCCTCGACGGCGCTCGTTATCGCCTGCGCCATCGGTGTATTGGCCGGTTCGCTGGTCGGCCGCTACGTTAATCCGCGTCACCTGACGCTGATCGCGGGGTTTGGGTTCATAGCGATCGGTGCCTGGACGGTCTGGACAGCCCTGCGCTGAGCGATCGGCCCATCCGGCCCGGCCTGAATCGGGGCCCAGCCAGGGTCAGCGAAAGCATTTGGTGCTTTTTTACGACAACCGGCCCCGGAGATCCGGGGCGTGAACGGCTTTTGCATAGGGTCGCGGCCTGAGTCCGTGCCCGGCCACTCCGCGACCGATGTTGTATGCGTGCCAATAACGTCTGTTGCCACGAGTATTGGCGTGCAGTTACGATCGGCCCCGGTTCGTACCCGAATGCGCTTCTAGCGGGCGATCGAGTGAGTCCCCACGTGGCTACCTCGCCCTTCACCCGGCTCGAATCGATTGAGCACGATCCCAAAAGGTGCAGGCCTACTACGCTGAAGCCTTGTTTTCGTGTCCGCGCCGGACTCGCCTGGCTGATGAGTGCTGACCTGTTTGTTCAATCGCGGTAACGCAGCGGAGCAATCCGCCGGCGGCCGCAGGCAGAGTGAGACTTACTCGATGACGACGATCTACGTGGGGAATCTCCCCTTTACAGCAACCGAAGATGAAGTTCGTGGCCTCTTCGAACGTCATGGCAAGGTGGACTCCGTAAAACTCATCAACGATCGCGAAACCGGCCGTCCGCGCGGCTTCGGATTCGTCGAAATGGGTGGCGGCGAGGCCCAGACGGCCATTCAGCAGTTGAACGGTTTCCAGATGGGTGGCCGCCCGCTGCGCGTGAACGAAGCTCAGGAACGTCCTGCGCGTCCGAAGGGTGGCGGTTTCCGCCGCTAACCGGGTACGCAAGTACAGACCACTTGAGAACCCCGCTGCGGCGGGGTTCTTTTTTTCGGAGTCCCTCATGAAAAACCTTGCACGCTTGCTGCTCCCCGTATTGTTGGCCTGCGCGATGATCGGCAGCGCTGCGCCGAAACCTGAAGCAGCGGGCGTGGACGCAGCACGGCTCGATCAGATTCTTGCCGGCAACCAGCGAAGCGACGCGAACCGGGCGCGCGACGTTTACCGGCATCCGAAAGAGACGCTGACGTTCTTCGGCGCGCGCCCCGACATGACGATCGTCGAGATCTTTCCAGGCGACGGCTGGTACACCGAGATTCTCGGCCCGTATGTGCACGGCACGGGCAGGCTGTATGCGGCCCACTATCCAAGCGACAGTGACAGCAAGTACGCGCAGGCGGGCCTCAATCGCTTTCAGGAAAAGCTGGCGTCGCGACCGGATCTCTACGGCGAAATCACGGTGACGGCGCTCGCCCCGAATCATCTCGAGCTCGCGCCGCCCGGCTCGGCGGATATGGTCGTCACGTTCCGCAACATCCACAACTGGATGGGTAACGACTACGCGCCGGAGGCGTTCAAGGCGATGTACACCGCGCTCAAGCCCGGCGGCATTCTCGGCGTCGAGGAGCATCGCGGCCGCGCGGATCAACCGCAGGACCCGAAGGCGAAGTCGGGCTACGTGCGCGAGGACTATGCGATCGCGCTCATCGAGAGCGCGGGCTTCAAGCTCGTGGCGCGCTCGGAGATCAACGCGAATCCGAAGGACACGAAGGACTACGAGAAGGGCGTCTGGACCCTGCCGCCGAACTACACCGAAGGCGACAAGGACCGCGCGAAGTACGCCGCGATCGGCGAAAGCGACCGCTTCACCCTCAAATTCATCAAGCCGTAGCGTTGCCGGTAGCCAGGTGCCGGGAGGTGTCGCAAGCTGGTCTGGCGACGTTTGCGGCAGGACTCGAGGCAAGGTGCTGCGTCGGGGACTCCTTTCGGGATCGTCGAACAGATCTTTCTCCGAAGCCTCCAGGGATGGATTTACGGCGATCCCGAAAGGAGTCCCCGACGTAGACACCCCCTTAGAATCCTGCCCGCAAACATGGCCAGACCCGCTTGCCGCACCTCCCGGCACCTGGCTACCGGCAACGTCACCACATGTCTTTCAGTTTCGAGGCGATGTCGATCGTCTGACCGCCCTCGGCGGCGACGCGGTCCGCGGACGGCGTGCCGTGGAAGGTGGTCGCCGCGAAACACTTCAGGACCTTGTCCGACATGAAGCGGCTGCGCGCGCCATAGACGTGCGCATCGCCCGTCTTCGGCTGATGGGTGATGTGATACTTGAGCGGGCAGATGAGGTGCAGCTCGTTCTTCGCACGCGTCATCGCGACATAGAGGAGCCGGCGCTCCTCGTCGATGAGCTCGGGCTTGCCGGTCGAGAATTCGGACGGAAAACTGCCGTCGTTGACGTTCAGCACATAGACCGATTCCCACTCCATGCCCTTGGCCGAATGCACTGTCGAGAGCACCACGTAGTCTTCGTCGAGAAGCGGCACGCCCGCGAGATCGCCGGTCGCGGCCGGCGGATCGAGCGCAAGTTCGGTGAGGAAGCGCTCGCGCGACGGATACTGCGTCGACAGCCGATCGAGCTGCTCGATGTCCGCGGCGCGCGTACGCGGCGAATCGTAGAGCCGGTCAAGATGCGGCGTCAGCCACTCGCGCACGCGCTGCGTCTGGCCGGGCCAGGGATTCGTCGGATCGGCGACGTAATTCATCATGCCGCAGAAGGGCCGCCAGGCCTCGATCGTCGCGTTCGGCGGCGTGAACTCGGAGAGCGACTTGAACGCGTTCTGCTTGCTCGCGAGAAAATCGATGCAGGCCTTCGAGTGCGCCGGCCCCATGCCGGGCAGGAGCTGCAGCACGCGAAATGCCGCGATCTGATTGCGGGGATTTTCCGCCCAGCGCAGCACCGAGAGCGCGTCCTTCACGTGCGCCGCTTCCAGGAACTTGAGCCCGCCGTATTTCACGAACGGGACCTTGCGCTTCATGAGCTCGACTTCGAGGAGGTCGCTGTGGTGCGAACTGCGAAAGAGCACCGCATGCCGGCGCAGCGGCACGCCCACTTCGCGGCTCGCAACGATCTTCACGGCCACGTATTCGGCCTGCGCGTGCAGGTCATCGACGCTCACGTAATACGGCTTCTGCGAGGAAGCGCGCTGCGAGAAGAGCGTCTTGCGGTGCTGGCGCGGCCCTTCGCCGATGAGTGCGTTCGAGGCGTCGAGGATCGGCTGGATCGAGCGGTAATTCTGCGCGAGCGTGACAGTTTCGGCCTTCGGCGTGAACTTGTCGGCGAAACCGAGGATGTTCTCGACCGCCGCCGCGCGGAACGAGTAGATCGCCTGCGCATCGTCGCCCACCACCGCGATGCCTTTGCCGCTCGGCTTCAGCGCCAGCAGGATATCGCCCTGGAGCTTGTTCGTGTCCTGGTATTCGTCGACCAACACGTGATCGAACTGGCCGCCGACAGCGGCCGCGATCTGCTTGTCCTGCATCATGATGTGCCAGTAGAGCAGCAGGTCGTCGTAGTCGAGGAGCGCGTTCTTCTGCTTGCGGCTGACGTACTCGCGGTAGAGCGTCGTGAGATCGGCTTCCCAGTCGAGGCACCACGGGTAGTAATCCGTCAGTGTCGCCTTCAGCGGTTTCTGCGTATTCACCCGGTGCGAATAGATCGCAAGGCAGGTGTCCTTCTTCGGAAAACGCTTGTCCTTCTGTGAGAAGCCGAGTTCGTGCCGCACGACGTCCATGAGGTCGGCCGCATCGCCCCGGTCGATCACCGTGAAAGCCGGATCGAGGTTGAGCTGACGCGCGAACTGGCGGAGCAGCCGGTTCGCGACGGAATGAAATGTCCCGGACCACTGCAGGCGCTGCGAGATCGTCTGCCCGCCGCCAAGCTTTCTCGCCTTCGCGAGCACCTCGTTAACGACGTCCTGGGCGCGCCGGGACATCTCCTGCGCCGCACGGCGTGTGAAGGTGAGGAGCAGGATGCGGCCAGGATCCACACCCTGGAGCACGAGGTATGCCACGCGATGTGCGAGCGTATCGGTCTTGCCGGTGCCGGCGCCCGCGATGATAAGGAGCGGACCAGCGTCGAACTGGTTCGCTTCCTTGTTCTTCGTTCCGTGGGAGGCGGCGCGACGCTGCTGGACGTTGAGTCGCTCGAAGACCTGAGCAGTGTCGGACATGGAGGCACACTATAATACGAGCCCCACCTGTGGACCATGCTCACCATGAGACAAGCGAAGCACGTCACGGCTCGTGTTACGGCTTTGGGCATCCGCCCGGCAAAGCGCTCGCGCCTGTCGCCGGAAATGCGGAACTACTTCGCGAAATGCGAGGAGAAACTCGGCTTTGTGCCGAACGTGCTCAAGGCGTACAGCTTCAGCGAGGCGAAGCTCCGACCCTTCAGCGATCTCTACAACGACCTGATGCTCGGCGACTCGCGCCTGACGAAGCTCGAGCGCGAGATGATCGCGGTGGTGGTCTCGTCCGCGAATCACTGTTACTACTGCCTGGTGGCTCACGGCGCCGCGGTACGCCAGCTCTCCAGCGACCCCGAACTCGGCGAACTTCTCGTGATGAACTACCGCGCGGCGCCCCTGTCGAGGCGCCACCGCGTCATGCTCGATGTAGCGCATCGCCTGACGACGCATCCGGCCGAAATCGGTGCGGCCGAACGGCGCGCCCTGCGGCGGGCTGGCTTCAACGACCGCGACATCTGGGACATCGCCGCCGTCACCGGTTTCTTCAACATGTCGAATCGCGTCGCGACCGCGGTCGACATGATGCCGAATCGCGAATACCACAAGCAGGCCCGCTGAGCAGCCCGTGGCGAAGCACGACGAGCGCAAGTACGACGGACTCGTGGTGACGGTGGACGTCCGAAATGTCCTGTTGCCGGACGGCAAGGAACGCAAATTCGAAGTCGTGCGCCATCCGGGCGGCGCCGCCGCCGTCGCGGTCGATGCGAACCGGCGCGTCTGCCTGCTGAAGCAGCTGCGCCCCGCGGTCGACCGCTGGATGGTCGAACTACCGGCCGGGAAACTCGATCCGGGCGAAGCGCCGTTGCTCACGGCGCAACGCGAGTTGGAGGAAGAAGGCGGGATGCACGCGACCGAGTGGACATCGCTCGGCGCCATTCTGACATCGCCAGGTGTCTTCACCGAGATCGTCCACCTGTACCTTGCCACCGGACTCGACCCGCGCCCTGTGCGGCCCGAGGCCGGCGAATTCTTTTCTGTGACCTGGGAACCGCTCGAAGAGGCGTGCGTGCGCGCGCTCGCGGGCGAGATCGACGATGCCAAGACAGTCATCGGTCTGCTGCGCGCGCGTGCCGCGCTGAGCTGAGCTGAAGTTCTCTGCGCAAAGTTCCCTCGCGATTTCCGTTCATCGGGGCGTGCCACACATTCGTCGGCCATTGACCCTCTTTTGACATATTGTCGCGGCAGCTGTGATAGAACTCGTATCGCCAGCGACCTGAAAGTCCGTAAATAGCGCTGGAATTTGTGGAGGCATGCGCCCGCGCGCAACGCAGTCATGTCGAAGTCGGACAACATGGATTTCATGCCGGAGCCGGAACAGTCGGAGAAAGGTCCGAAGTCCGGCCGCGTCCGTCATGACGAGCGCGGCAACGCCGTGTGGGAGTGGGCGACGTCGACGGGTTCATTCAAACGCGACGTCACGACGCAGCGCCTCAAGCGCCTCGAGCACGCCGGCCTCTCCATCGTCGAAGACGAAAAGCCGGCACCCGCGACGCAGGGCCAGGCACAGGTCAACAAAAAGGCGGCGCGCAGCGGCTACGATCCGTATCAGAGCGACATGGTTGCGAAACCGAAGCCGAAGAAAACGGATTTGCGCGAGCTCTCGAAGTGGATCGAGATGAAGAAGAAACTCGAGAAGAAAGACGACGAGTAGAAAACCTGGCCCGCGTCAGGCGTGCCCTGCAACCTCGATTCGCCGCAGCTTGCTCTGCGTCCCCAGCCGGTAGAAACAGCGGATCTCGCGCAAGAAGGATTCGAGCGCCGGCGCACGGCGCCGTAAATACCGCTCCTCGAGCCGGCGGCAGTAGCGCGCCGCGTAGCGGCTCGCCGTCCGGTAGCGATCGAGTTCCACCGCGTCTAGATTGGGATCGAAGCCCGTGTGCTCGAAGAGCCACTGGTGGAGCCGCGCCGGGAATCGGCCAGCGCCCTGCTCGCCGAGGAGGAACAGCGTCGCGACGTACTTATCCACCTCCGCCTGCGTTTCGAGCTCGAGCTGCGATACGTGCCGGTCGCGCGCTGCGCACCAGGTAACGTAGAGGAAGTGGCTCACGCCTTCGAGCGCCGTCCAGTAGTCCGCAAGATTCTTCTCCGAAAGGCGGCGAAATGGACTGTCGGCGTCGAGCCGGCCGAGGACTTCCGAGTCGATGTAGAGGCTGAGCCGCAGCGCCTCCCCGTCCGAACCGACCAGGAGCTGCTCTTCGCAGCTGCGCACCGGAGCGGCAAGCGCCACCTGACGCAGCGCTCGCCTGTCGGTCACGAGAAAGTCGTAGACGTCATAGGCGCTCGCCACATCGTAGATGCGGGCGAGGAAGGACTGGAGCGTCTGAAGGACCATGGGTCCCGGGCAGTTCAGTGACTGAAGCGGTTGCGGGCCGCAAGGCTCGGATCGACGCCGAGCCGCTGCAGGATGCCGTGCGCCCGCAGGCTCCCGGTCTTCAGCCAGATCTCATAGAGCCGCAGGATGTCCCGATCCGTGTGGACGTGGGCCATCTCGCTGATGTCGTTCAACGCATCGACAAAGCGCTGAAACTTGGCGGCAAGCTCGCTGAAAATGCCGGCAAGCACGGCTGCACGCGAGGTCGGCCCAAGGCTCCCGGCGAGCGACCCGTAGGCTGTACCGCCCATGGCGATGTGATAGTCGATGTCGACGAGCTTGCGCGCGAATCCCTGCGCGAAGAACCCCGCGATGAAGAGCGAGACGTCGCCGATGCGCTGGAGTAGTCGGTTCCGGTCGGCCAGCCGGGCGGAATGGGCGTCGGAGTACATCGCCGCGAGTGGCCGCAGTTTCGGGCCATCGGGTGTCTGCTCGAACAAGGCGTCCGAGCGGGAAAATTCGGTGAGCAGATTGACGACGTACTGTTCCGTTTGCCCTTCGGCAGCGAGTTTCTGCCGCGACATGGCCCGGTGCAGCGAATCGCGGAAGAACTCCCGCAAGCTGCTGACCGCCACCACTGACTCCTGCTCCGGTCCGTTGCCCGTCATACCGCCTCCCAACGTATGGATGGGAAAGGATGCCCGCGCCAAGGTTCACGCAATTATGGAAAGAGGGGCTGTGATCAAGTTCGCGAATGTGAGTCGCCGAGGCGATCGTCATTCGGTAGGCCCCCTCCTACGGCCGATAACAGGGTGGGACGAGGAGCTTGCACGTGACCCAGGTCGCAAACGTAAACGGCATCGGATCCTGCCTCTCGGCACTCGAAAGTGCGCGGGCTGGAATCGCCCGCGGCATGCGCGGCCTGGCCGCCGACGCCCAGACAATAGCGCATGCGAACGTCGACACGGATAGCCAAGTGACGGATATCTCCAATGTGTTGGCCGATGCGCTGGTGCAGTCGATCGTCGACCGGATCCAGGTGCAGGCGTCGGCCCGCATGATGCGAACCGTCGACGACACGCTGGGCACGCTCATCGATACGAAGGCATAGCCACCGAAACCGGTACCGGGATTGGATAACTGGGGATTTGGGCGAGCGGGAGCGGCCCAAATCCCCAGTTATCCAATCCCGGTACCTTCCACCAGCCAGTCGGCAAGTTCGTGGAGCGTCCTCACCGTATGGCGCGGCGGCACAAGCTCCGCGGGCCATTCCTGACGGCTTCGATTGATCCACACCGCGTCAATGCCGGCGCTGCGCGGCCCTTCCACGTCGGCAAGCGGTTCGTCGCCCACATAAAGCAGATCGCGCGGCGTGAGTGCGGCGCCCGCGAGCAGCGCAGAGAAGATCCGCGGATCGGGCTTTGCGTGCCCCACGGCCCGCGCCGTGACAATCAGTTCGAAATAGTGCGCGATGCCGATGCGCTTCAGGTCCGCGTTGCCGTTCGTCAAGGCGAGCAGGCGATACTCGGAGCGCAGGCGCTCGAGGGTCGGCAACACGTCATCGAACAGGTCGACCTGGTTGCGCTCGTGATAGAAGTGCTCGAATGCCTCCTCCACCATCGCCTCGGAATAACCCGCCTCCTGGGCGTGTTCGAGGAGCGAGAGCTTGCGCAGCGCCGTGAAATCGTGCGCGAGCTCGGGTCGGCGCCTTGCGATGTCGACCCGGCGCTCCCGCATCGAATCGATCGAATGCCGTTCGGTCACGCGCGGGTAATGACGCGCGAGCCAGCCATGCAGCGCGCCCTCGGCGCGCACCATTACCGGCTCGATGTCCCACAGCGTGTTGTCGAGATCGAAGGCGAGCGCAAGAGGCCGGTGTGAACTCACTTTTTCCGGGTCGCTCTCAAGCCGCGTTCGATGTCGTCCTTGAGGTCCGCGATGTCCTCGAGGCCGATGGAGAGGCGAAGGAGCGACGGCTTGATGCCGGCCCGCTCGCGTTCGGCGGCGGTGATGCGCGCGTGGGTCGTCGTCGCCGGATGGGTGAGCGTCGATTTTGCATCGCCGAGATTCGCCGTGATCGACAGGAGCCGCGTCGCATCGATGAAACGCCAGGCTGCGGCCTGATCGCCTTCCACCTCGAACGACACGATGCCGCCAAAGGCGGACTGCTGCTTGCGCGCGAGCGCGTGCTGCGGGTGCGAAGGCAATCCGGCGTAGTAAACGCGCGTCACACCCGGTTGGCGTTCGAGCCAGGTAGCGATCTCGAGCGCCGCGGCGGAGTGCGCCCGCATCCTCAGATCGAGCGTCTCGAGGCCTTTCAGGAAGATCCACGCGTTGATCGGGCTCATGCAGGGGCCCGCGGTGCGCATGAAACCGAAGACGTCGCGGCCCACGAGTTCACGGCCGCCGACGACCGCTCCGCCCACGCAGCGGCCCTGTCCGTCGAGATACTTGGTCGCGGAATGAATTACGATGTCGGCACCGAGTTCGAAGGGCTTCTGCAACGCCGGCGTGCAGAAGCAGTTGTCGACGGCGAGGAGCGCTCCTCCCTTGTGCACGATGTCCGCGATCGCGCGGATGTCCGAAATGCTCGCGAGCGGATTCGACGGCGTTTCGAGGAATGCGAGGCGCGTGTTGGCTTTGAGCGCACGCTGCCAGGCCTCGGGCCGGTCCTGGGCGACATAATCCACGGTGACGCCGAACTTCAGGAAATAGCGGTTGATGAGATTGATGGTCGAGCCGAAGACCGCGTCGGAACAGAGCAGATGGTCACCTGCCTTGAGCACGGTCATGCCGAGACAGAGGATCGCGGCCATCCCCGATGAAGTCGCGACACAGCTCTCGCCGCCTTCGAGCGCCGCCAGGCGTTCCTCGAAACAACGCACCGTCGGATTGGTGAAGCGCGAGTAAATGTTGCCGGGTTCGGTCTCCATGAAGCGAGCGGCGGCCTGGGCGGCATTCTTGAAAACAAAGCTCGAGGTGGTGAATACCGCCTCGCTATGCTCGCCTTCATGACTGCGCGACTGGCCTGCGCGCACGGCGAGTGTCGCGAGGCGGAACTTCGGCGGACCTTCGGGGAAATCCTGATCGGACATGCGGGCACCTGAGCAACTGGTCACAAGCGTAGGCAGCGCCCCCTGTTGCGTCAACGGAACCGCGGCCCGGCCGGCGCTTCGCATGCTGAAATGGCCCGAAAATGGCAACACCTCCCTTGTGCATCCCACCCCCATCCTTTAGCGTACGCGCCCCCTGTGTGTGTCCGTTGTGTCGGAGTTCTGTCTGATGGCCCAGCCCCTGCTCGTTCTCGGAACCAAGAACTATTCCAGCTGGTCCCTGCGCCCCTGGATCCTGCTCAAACACCTCGGCGTGAATTTCGAGGAGGTCGTGCTGCAGCTCGACACCGAGCAGTTCCAGCAGGAAATCTCGAAATACAGTCCATCAGGCCGTGTGCCCGTGCTCATCGACGGCGACGTGCGTGTCTGGGACTCGCTCGCTATCGCCGAGTATGCCGCGGATCAGATTGGCCGCTGGCGTAGCGATGTGCCGGGCGCGGAACCGCGTGTGTGGCCGGCGGATGCCACGGCACGCGCACATGCGCGTTCCATCGCCGCCGAAATGCACTCCGGATTTCAGACTTTGCGGGCGCTCTGCCCGATGAACATCCGGGCACGGAACGTGAAGGTCCGGTTGACACCGGAACTGGCAATCGACATCGAACGCATAGACCGCATCTGGGCGGGAACCCGCCACCGGTTCGGCGCGGGCGGCGCGTGGCTCTTCGGCGAATACACGGCAGCGGACGCGATGTTCGCGCCAGTCGCGCTGCGCTTTCGTACGTATGGGGGCGAGCTTTCCTCGCGATCGCGCGATTACCTGGAAACGGTGCTGAGCGATCCGCTCCTCGGCGAATGGCTGGCGGCAGCGCAAGCCGATGACCACGTCATACCGCACGATGAAGTACGCAGTTACCGCAGTCGTGCCAAGCCGAAGGCCCGGTCATCGGCGCGCAAGCGCACGACCAAGGCGCGGCCGCGCGCCCGGCGGCGTGCGGCCCGCAAACGCTGAATCAGCGCATGAAAGTGTCGCGAACCGCCCGCAGGCACCCATTCCGCCCGCGGCGGCAGTCGCTTAAGCTTTCGTAATCGATCCGGGGGCCCGAAGCGTTCAATCTCGCCCGCCAAACCGCCTCAAGGTTCAGCGTTGAACGTAGCCAATCAGCACGATTACAGGAAGTGGCTCGGCCCGATCGCGAGCGTCGTTGTCCTGGCACTCGCACTCGTCGTGCTGGCGCGGCTGACACACTCGCTGCGCCTCAGGGACGTCCTCGATCAGTTCTATTCGATCCCGTGGTCGACCCTGCTCCTGAGCGGTGCGCTTGCCGCAGGCAGCTACCTCGTGCTGACGAGCTTCGAAGTCCTTGCGGTTCGAAACGCGGGGCGCAGCCTCGGCTATGTCACGCCGGCGCTGACTTCGTTCGTCGCCTATGCGGTGGGCCACAACGTGGGTCTTGCAACCTTGTCGGGCGGCGCCGTGCGCTATCGCTCGTATTCGCTCCTCGGCCTGTCGGCGAGCGAGATCGCACAGATCGTTGCTTTTTCGACGCTCACCTTTGCGCTCGGCACCGGGACGCTCCTCGGCATCACGCTGGTACGCACCGCGCATCGTTCGGCGACGCTCCTGCACCTCGATTCCGCCGTTGTCTTTGCGCTCGGGCTTCTCATGCTGAGCGGCGTCGCCGCCTACGTGGTGCTCACCGTGCTGCGCAAGGCGCCGTTCGAGTTTCGCGGCTGGCAGGTGAAGCTCCCCTCGCCCGGGACGACCGGCCTGCAGCTCGTGCTGTCCATGGTCGATCTCACGCTCGTCTCGGGCTCGCTTTACGTGCTGCTGCCTCCGGATGCGCAAGTCCACTATGTCTCCTTCGTCGCGCTCTATCTCATCGGCATGGTGGCGGGCGTCGTGAGCACGGTGCCGGGCGGCCTCGGCGTGTTCGAATCCGTCCTGCTGCTCCTCATGCCGGATGTTCCGACGCACTCGCTTCTCGGATCGCTGCTCGCGTTCCGCGTGATCTACTACGTGCTGCCGTTCCTGCTCTCGCTCACCGCGATGCTGGCGCACGAAGCCTGGCGGCATCGTGCAACCATGCTGAATGCCGGCGCCGCGACCCGTCGCTGGCTCGCGAGCCTCACGCCGCAGGGCATTGCGCTGATGACGTTCGCCGGCGGCGTCGTGTTGCTCTTCTCGGGGGCAACGCCCGCGCTCGATGAGCGGCTGCGCATGCTGCACGGGATTGTGCCGCTTCCGGTCCTCGAGCTCTCTCATCTCGTCGGCAGTGCCGCGGGTGTCGGGCTCCTCATCCTCGCCCGAGGGCTCTCGCTGCGGCTCGATGGCGCCTGGCACGTGACCGCCTGGATGCTGATCACGGGCATCTTCGCCTCGCTCCTGAAGGGACTCGACTACGAGGAAGCCGTCGTATTGAGTCTCATGCTCGTTGCCATCCTTTCGGCGCGCGCACAGTTCCATCGACGCGCTTCGTTTCTCGAGGAGCGTTTCTCCGCAGGCTGGTCGGCGAGTGTGATCGTTGCGATCGCAACCTCGATCTGGCTCGCCCTCATCGCCCACCGGCATGTCGCCTACAACAGCGACCTCTGGTGGCGTTTCGCATTCGATGCGAATGCGCCGCGGGTCCTGCGGGCGAGTCTTCTCGTCATCATGCTCGCCGGGTTCTTCGGCCTGTGGCGGCTGCTGCGGCCGGCCCGCCCGCGCACCGTGAGCGTGAGCGAGGAATCACTCGCCGCCGCTGAATCCGTGATCGGCAGGTCGACGGACAGCGCCGCGCATCTTGCGCTCCTCGGCGACAAGCACCTGCTCTTCAGCGAGCGGCGGAACGCCTTCATCATGTACGGCATCTCGGGACGCAGCTGGGTCGCCATGGGCGATCCTATCGGTCCGCCGACGGAGTTCGAGGAACTCGCCTGGGACTACCGGGAGCGCTGCGATCGCTTCGGCGCCTGGCCGGTCTTCTACCAGGTGAGCCCGGATCACCTTCCCCTCTACGTCGATCTCGGCTTGAGCTTCAGCAAGCTCGGCGAAGAAGCGCGCGTCAATCTCGGTCTTTTTTCGCTCGACGGTCCCCAGCGCGCGCACCTGAGGCAATCGCACCGGAAGGTTGCACGCGAAGGCGTCGAGTTCTCGACGATTCTGCCGGGCGAAGTCGCGCGGCAGATGGGCGAGCTCAAGCGCGTCTCGGATTCCTGGCTCGCTGCGCGCGATGAGGTCGAGAAGGGCTTCTCACTCGGTTTCTTCTCGGAGCGTTACCTCGCCTCCCTCCCGGCAGCGCTGGTGCGGCGCGAGGGACGCATCGTCGCCTTCGCAAATCTCTGGGAAACCGCGGGCTGCGAAGAGCTCTCGGTCGATCTCATGCGCTACGCCGACGAGGCTCCGAAGGGCGTGATGGATTTTCTGTTCGTCGAGCTCATGCTCTGGGGCAAGGCGAGAGGTTACAAGTGGTTCAATCTCGGCATGGCGCCGCTCGCCGGCCTCGAGGACCGCCGCCTCGCGCCGGCGTGGCACAAGTTCGGCCGGCTCGTGTATCGCTGGGGCGATGACTTCTACAACTTCGAAGGTCTCAAGCGCTACAAGGAAAAATTCCTGCCTGAGTGGAGGCCCCGCTTCCTTGCGGCGCCCGGCGGGCTCGCGCTGCCCCGAATTCTCCTCGACGTGACCGCGCTCATTTCCGGCGGATCGCGCGAGGTCATCCCGCCAGGCTCCACAACGGCCACCGCAGCATGATCCAGGGCATTCGCAGAATTTCCGCCTGCCTCGTCCTGGCCTTGCTCGCCTGCTCGGCGGGCGCGCGCGAAACCTCGACCTTCGAACTTTCGCGCTTCGGCAAGGTCACCGTTTACCCCGCGGCGGGCGATCCGCGGGAAGTAGTACTTTTCGTATCGGGAGATGGCGGCTGGAATCAGGGCGTCGTCGGCATGGCGCAGGCGCTTTCGGACATGGGCGCGCTCGTCGCCGGCGTCGACATCACGCACTACCTTGCCGCGCTCAATCAATCGCATGACGCCTGTTCGACGCCGGACGTGGACTTTGAGCGCCTGGGCCATGTCCTCGAGGCGAAATACGCCGTGAAGAAGTACCGTGAGCCGATTCTCGTCGGCTACTCCTCGGGCGCGACACTCGTCTACGGCACGCTCGCGCAGGCGCCGATCGGCACCTTCGTCGGCGCGCTGAGTCTCGGGTTCTGCCCGGACCTCGAGGTGAGGCAGCCGCTCTGCAAGGGCACGGGCCTTGTGTCGGAACCGCTGCCGAAGCACAACGGATTCAATCTGCTGCCCGCTTCGCATATCAAAGGTCGCTGGATAGCACTCCAGGGTGCGATCGACCAGGTCTGCCTGCCGGGCCCCACGCAGGACTTCGTAGCGCGGGTGCCGGGAGCAGAACTCGTAATGCTGCCGCACGTCGGTCACGGCTACTCCGTCGAACGCAACTGGATGCCGCAATACCGCGCTGCTTATCAGCGCATAGCCGCGCGCCGCGTCGGGTCAACCCCGGCGCTGCCGCCCGCAGTGAGCGATCTGCCGCTCATCGAAGTGCCCGCAGCAGTCACCGAGCGGCGCGAATTCGCGGTGATTCTGTCGGGCGACGGCGGCTGGGTCGGCATCGATCGCGACCTCTCGACGGCCTTCGCACAGCGAGGCATCCCCGTAGTCGGCTGGGACTCGCTCAAGTATTTCTGGGAAGCGCGCACGCCCGATGAAAGCAGCCGCGATCTCGGGCGCGTGATCGATCACTATGCCGCCGCGTGGCGGCGCGACCGAGTCATTCTGGTCGGCTACTCGCAAGGCGCCGACACACTGCCGTTCATGGTGAATCGGCTCTCGCCCGTCACGCGCACGCATATCGCGCATACAGTGCTGCTCGGCCCCGGCCACGAAGCCTTCTTCGAGTTTCACGTCTCGCATTGGCTCGGGACACCGACGGGCGGCGCGCCGATCCTGCCGGAAGCGGAGAAACTCCGCGGCAGCTCCGTCGCCTGCATCTACGGCGAGGATGACGACGATTCGATCTGCCCGGAACTCGCCCCCGGGGATTTCAGCGTGGTGAAGCTCACCGGCGGCCATCATTTTGGCGGCGACTACGAGAACCTCGCCCGCATCATCCTGGAGGGCTTGCCTGAGGCCTCTGTGCCACAATCCATTGCCTGGGGTCCGGCCCCGGTGGGGTCAGACCCCGACCTGAAACTTGTTCTGGCGCCCAATGTCTACGCACAGTCCCTAACGCGCCCCCACTGAATAAATCGATCCGCAGGACTTTGAACATGAAGCTATTTTCATTGAATCTCGCAGGGCTCACCCTCACCGCCCTGCTGGTTTCCGCCTGTTCGCAGGCTGCGACGACCGATGTTGCGGCGGCCAAGCCGGCCGGCAACGCTCCGGTCATCGCCGCAGCCGCGGCTCCCGCCCCGGCCATCAATTACTCCGGCTCGCTCCCCGACTTCACCGTGCTTGTGGACCGCTACGGCTCCGCGGTCGTGAATGTCAGCGTCATCGAAAAGTTGCAGCCGACGGCCGAATTCGGCGGCCCAAACCTGAGCCCCGATGATCCGTTCTACGATTTCTTCAAGCGCTTTCGCGGCGCGCCGCGCGGCCAGCAGCAGCCGAACCGCGGTCTCGGTTCCGGATTCATCATCAGCTCCGACGGCTACATCCTGACGAATGCCCATGTCGTCGCGGACGCCTCCGAAGTGACGGTGCGCATGAGCGACCGTCGCGAACTGTCGGCGACGGTGGTCGGCATCGACCGCAAGAGCGATGTCGCCGTGATCAAGGTCGACGCGAAGAATCTGCCGACCGTGACGATCGGCGACCCGGGCAAGGTGAAGCCAGGTGAATGGGTGGTCGCGATCGGCTCGCCCTTCGGACTCGAAAACAGCGTCACCGCGGGCATCGTGAGTGCAACATCACGCTCGCTCCCGAACGACAACTACACGCCTTTCATCCAGACCGACGTGCCCGTGAATCCGGGCAACTCCGGCGGCCCGCTCTTCAACATGCGGGGCGAAGTGATTGGCATCAATTCCCAGATCTACAGCCAGAGCGGCGGCTACATGGGCATCTCGTTCGCGATTCCGATCGACGTCGCGGTCGGCGTGAAGGATCAGCTCGTGAAATACGGCAAGGTGAGCCGCGGCCGCATCGGCGTCACCATCCAGGACGTGAACCAGGACTTCGCCGAATCCTTTGGCCTCGACCGCCCGCACGGCGCGCTCGTGAGCTCCGTCGAGAAGGACGGCCCCGCTGCAAAGGCCGGCATCGAGCCGGGCGACGTGATCCTCAAGATCAACGGCCAGGATGTCGAGCGCTCGACGGCGCTGCCAACGCTCGTTGCCGGCCTCAAGCCCGGCAGCAGCGCTTCGATCGATGTTTTCCGCAAGGGCGCCAGCAAGACCTTCGACGTCAAGATCGCGGAACTGCAGGAAACGCCGGAGCGCGTCGCAAAAGCCTCGCTCCGCCAGGAACCGAACAAGCTCGGCCTCTCCGTGCGCCCGCTGACGGCGGACGAACAGCAGCAGGCCGAAACGGACGGCAAACTCCTGGTCGAGGACGTTTCGGGACCCGCGGCCCGCGCCGGGGTCCAACCCGGCGACATCATCCTTGGCGTGAATGGCAACAAAGTCGCCAGCGTCGCGGAGCTGTCAGCCGCGACGAGCAAGAGCTCGAAGACGGTGGCGCTCCTCGTGCAGCGCGAAGACAACCAGATCTATATTCCGGTGCGCGTCGACCCGCCAAAGAATTAGTTTCTTCATACCCTGGAAGTGTCGGGCGGCCACGCTTCAAGCGTCGCCGCCCTTTTTTTTCCACACCTGCAGGGAGGGGGCGAAGGGGAGGTGCCGTGTCTGCGGCCGGCTCCACGCGAAGGGTGTTGGGTTTGGGAGGTCCTTTCGGGATCGTAAAAAACAGGACGTTTTTTCCGAAGCCTCCAGGGATGGATTTACGGCGGTCCCGAAAGGACCTCCCAAACTCAACACCCCAACCTTGAGCGTCCTGCCCGCAAACATCGCCAGACCGGCCTTACCAGACACCTCCCCTTCGCCCCCTCGCTGCAGTTGTGGGATGAGCCGCGCGGCGCCAGCTATTGCACGCCTGCGGCGCGCTTGCTGAAGCGGCGCTGGCCGTACGTATATTCGGCCGCAGAAATCTTCGTCACGATATCGACCTGCATCGAGAGCCCCGTGGCGCGGGAGCGCAGCCGACACAATCCGGCCTGCGAGTGCCCGGCATAGCCCGTCGCGTCGCGCAGCCAGAAGATCTCACAGCCGCTCGCGAGCAAAATGTCGTCCGCGCCGATTGACTTGAAGATGTCCGGCCGCTCGAGGCCACCGCGCCAGCGTTGCGGATCCTTGAACGAGAAGCTCTGCTGGACGATGGACCGCTTGTCGCTGGCGAGCTCGAGGCTCACGAGCTGTTCCGCCACCACCGCGCCCGCGGCGTCCCGTTCTTCGACGTAGAAGACGTGCCAGCTGATCATCGGCGAGGAGACGCGTTCGACCACGAGCAAGTGGCCATCGCCCGCCGTCCCGTCGGCCAGCGCCACGCTGTCGTAGATGCCGGCGAGCCAGTCGGCGAGGAGCTCGACGTCGCCGTCCTTGAGCTTCGGGTTCTTCGCGAGCACCGTCGTGCCGGCAAGCGCCAGACACAGCCCCAGGATTGCCGCCGTCGTCATTCGCTTCATGCGTCGTGCCTCCAGGCCGCGCGGTAGTTGAGCCCGAGCGACAGAATTTTCTGCAGGAGCTCATCGTACCCGAGGCCGGCCGACAGCGCCGATTCGGCGAAGTCCTCCTCCGCCGTGAGGTTCGGGTTCGCATTCGCCTCGAGCACGTAGACGCGGCCGTCTGGCCGCACGCGGAAATCCATGCGCGCGTAGCCGGTAAGATGCAGCGCCTTGTAGATGCGCTTCGACTGGTGGATCAGCAGCTGGTTCACGGCCGGATCGAGTTCGGCGGCGGCGCGCGTGGTGATGCCGTATTTCGCCTGGTATTTCGGATCCCACTTGATCTTGCGCGTTGCGATCGCGGGCAGATTCTCCGGGAGCGACCCGAAAGTCATTTCCCAGACCGGGAGCACGGTGAGGCGATCATTGCCGATCACGCCCACGTAGAGCTCGCGGCCGTCGATGTATTCCTCCACGAGCGCGTCGCTCTTGGTCTGCTCGTGGATGAACTCGATGCGCTCGGTGAGGCGCGAGGAGTCCTCGACCACCGAGGCCTGCGCGATCCCGACGGACGCGTCTTCGGTCGCTGACTTCACAAAGAGCGGATACTCGAGCTTGCGTGGCACGCGGATGCGCCGCCCGCGAGGAAAGAGCAGGAACTGCGGCGTCGGGATGCGGTGATAGGCAAGCAGCTGCTTCGAGAGCACCTTGTCGCGCGAGAGCGTGAGGCCGCGCGGATTACAGCCGGTGTAGGGCTGCTGCATGAGCTCGAGATACGAGACAACGTGCTGGTCGTAGGTGACTACGCCGTTGAACTCCTCGAGCAGGTTGAATGCTATCTCGGGCTTCCAGTCCTGGATCGCCGTGCGCAGCTCCGTCAGGCTGTCGAGGATGCCGAGCGCACGCACCTCGTGGCCGGCGGCCCGCAAGTGCGTCATCACATCGTATTCGGTGCGCCACTCCCCGATTTCGGAAGGCGTGTGCCCCTCGAGTGATTCCGGCGGTACCAGACTTTCGTGCATCAGCACCAGGGCGCGCAGTTTCTTCATATCGCAACGCGACGCCCGCCGCTCTGGTTGAGGAACTTCAGAAGGCGCAGCGTCAGCCACAACGCGTTACGTCGGGCCGCCCGCGCCGAACCATTGACCGTCAGGTGGCCCGCGACACAACGCTCGATGATGAGACGCAGCACTTGATGAATGACGTAATCGCTTGCGTCCGAGCGCGCGCGCGCAAGACGCAGCAGGTCCGGCTTGATCCGCCGCATGAAGGTGGCCGCGGACAGCGTGTGGCGCGAGTCGCGCGGCGGGCCGAAGACGCGCCGGATGATCTGGTCGGCGAGGCTTCTGCGCATGCGGCGGTAGCGCTCGATCTTGCGCCGGTAGTGCTGGGCGAGCGTATGCGTGTCGGTCCTCAGAGGTTCGATTTCATCGCGCGACCGCACCTTCGGCCGGCGGCCGCGCAGCTCCTGCATCGCGTGCTCGACGAATTCCAGCTTCTCGATCGCCGGCCAGTCGGCGTAGTGCGCGCGCCAGCGTGAATGTGGCTGCAGCCACACAGCGAAGGTCTCCGCAAAGTCCTCCGCCGGATGACTCTGCGCGTACCACGCGCCGAGATGCTGCACGAAGCGGCGGCTCCCGGGGCGTGCGCGGTAGCTGTCTGGATACGGGAGCGACGCGGGACCGAAGACTTCACGCCAGCCGCGCCTGCGGCGCAGGCGAAATGCCGTGTCAAGCGCGTGGCCGGCTTCGTGGCGCAGGATTCTCATCAGCCAGTTGCCGTTACCACCCTCCACCTCGCGCATGAAACGGCGCTCGAGCCGCTCGAGGCGTGGATGCGCGAGATAGAAAGGAATCGCGATGCCGGGAATGCCATCGGGGGAGAACCATTCTTCAGCGAGCCAGCAGTGCGGGCGAAAGCGCAGCCCGCGCGCGTCGAGCTCCGCGTAGAGCCGCCGGATCTTCGGCGCGACGCGCGTGCCTTCGAGTTTCAGCTTGAGGTCACAGAAACGCAGCTTCAGGAGCTCCGCTTCCGGCAGGCGTGTCCAGGCGCGATGCTTCATGTCGCAAGCCCCGAGAGCGCGCCCGCGAGAAGACGATCAGCCAGTCCTTCGATCACTTCCCGCTGCAACACGGCGGCGCGCCAGGTTGCCGGCAGCGCCGCAACGCCGTAGTGCGCGCCCGCGAGCTGGCCATAGAGCGCACCGGTCACATCCGAATCGCCGCCGAGATTCACCGCAAGCAATGCACCTTCGCGAAAGTTGCGCGCCTTCCCGAAGGCCCACAACACGGCTTGCAGTGCGTCAAGCGCGTTGCCGCCACCGTCGGCTTCGGGCGGATTCTGGGAGGCCGCAGCAGCCCGTGCCGCCTCGATCACCGGCGCCTTGAGCGACAGGCGTTTCCAGAGACCAGCCTCCGGCTCGAACGGTGTGGCGAGAAGTTTCTGTTTGGGCACGCCGCTCAACGCACCGATCAAGAGACCGGCGAAATAGCGGCACGCGTCCAGAACGAGCGGCGCCTGATGGGTCGTGCGGGTGGTTTCGGTCACAAGTTCTACTGCGTGCGCGGGCGTCGCAAACGCGAAGAGCACCGGGGCGATGACCCGCGACAGCGCTTCCTTGTCGAGGCGCGCGGGATCGTGCGAGCCGGAATGCGGTTTGCCGCTCCATTGGGCGGTTGCGAGTGCCTTGGCCACGGCGGCCGTGATGCCGACGCACTGGCCCGTCGCGGACAGGTAACCTTCGAGCTGCCAGCGGCGGAAGCGGCTGACCTGATCCGTGGCATCGGAGCCGTTGCGCTCGAGGAGGCTGTCGGCAAGACAGAGCGCCATCGCCGTGTCATCGCTCCATGCGCCGGGTGGCAGTTCGAAGGGCCCGCCACCGATGATGTCGCCGAGCGGCGTGAACGTGCCGCGCCTGCGGTACTGCACGCTCACGCCGAGTGCATCCCCGACAGCGAGGCCGACAAGCGCGCCGTGATAGCGGTCGCGAAGATTCTTCGCGGCGCCGAGCCCCGCCTGGCCACCGAGATCTTCCTCGTAGACACCCGCTCGCCAGCTGCGGACATAGTCGATCTGGTCCGGCGTTTCCGGGACGATCGGAAACATCGGCGAGCGCGCGCTCGCCCGCCAGAGTACGTTCAGGCACTCGAGGGCCACGGGGCCCGGGGTGCCGCGTTCGACGAGGTGGCAACCGACCACGGTGCCCGTCCGCCCGATGCCGGCGCGGCAATGCACGTAGACATTGTTGCCCTGGTTCAACGCGCGGCCGAGATATTCGAGTATCTCCGCCATGTGGAAGCGTTCGTCGGGTATGCCATGATCCAGAATGGGCTTGCGCACGTAGATGACCGGCTTGCCGGCGGCGGTTTGCAAGGGCAGAAGCGTGTCATAGGCTGTCATCTCGCCCGGCTGCGTGAGATCGACGAAATAGTTGATCCCGGCCCCGAGAATCTTCGCAAGGCGGCGCTCGGTTTCCTTGCGGTCGAGGGCAAAAGGGTGTTCGCCGGCCAGCAGCCGCTCGGGTTCCACCCAATAGCTGTTGGCGATCGGGGGCGTGAGGGAGGCGATAACCGCGGCCGTGCGTGAATCGCTCATTTGTTCCTGTTAGTTTGTGCGCCCTGCATTATAACGGCGTCAACCGGGGCCGGAGCCGAACGTCCATGTATCGCATTGTCTGGCAGTACGAAGTCCGCGCCGAGCGGCTCTCCGAGTTCGAGCAGGTCTATGGGCCGGACGGCGAGTGGGTGCAGTTCTTCCGATCGAGCTCCGACTACATCGGCACCGAACTCTATCGCTCGACCTGCGAACCGAGACAGTTCGTCACCGTCGACGCCTGGCGCTCACGCCCCGCCTACGAGAGCTTCCGCAAAGCGAACTCCGAGCGCTACTCGAAGCTCGACGAATGGTGCGGACAGTTCAGCGTGCACGAACGTGTCCTCGGCATGTCCGACGACGGCAAGGACTGACCGGTACCGGGATATGGATTACTGGGGATTTGGCCCCGCTCCAGCAAATCCCCAGTAATCCATATCCCGGTACCTCTTGTCGGCGAGGTGCGCGGGTTCGACGTTCTGCAGGGCCGAGAAGATGCTCGCCACCCGCCCCGGATACTCGCTCTCCCACTCCTTCAGCATCTTCTTCACCTGCGCCCGCTGCAGATTCGGTTGCGAGCCGCAGAGGTCGCAGGGAATGACAGGAAAATCGCGCGTGCGCACGTAGCGCTCGATATCCCTTTCGCTCACGTAGGCGAGCGGCCTGATCACGACGTGCTTGCCGTCGTCCGACCGCAACTTCGGCGCCATTGCCTTCAAGCGTCCGCCGAAGAAAAGATTCAGGAACAGTGTCTCGACGATATCGTCGCGGTGATGGCCGAGCGCGATCTTCGTAATGCCGTTTTCCGACGCGTAGCGGTAGAGCGCGCCGCGTCGCAGCCGCGAACAGAGCCCGCAGGTCGTCTTGCCTTCCGGAATCACCCGCTTCACGACGCGGTAGGTATCCTGCTCGATGATGTGAAACGGCACGCCGAGCGCCATGAGGTACTCCGGCAGCACGTGCGCCGGAAAGCCCGGCTGCTTCTGGTCGAGATTGACCGCAATGAGCTCGAACGACACCGGCGCGCTCCGCTGCAGGGAGAGGAGCATGTCGAGGAGGGTGTACGAGTCCTTGCCGCCCGAGAGGCAGACCATCACGCGGTCGCCTTCCTCGATCATCCGGAAGTCCCCTATCGCCTTGCCGACGAGCCCGCGCAGGCGCGCCTCGAGGCGCTTCGCATTGTTCGACGGTCGATCGAGCACGGCATTCATGCGGGTATCGCCTTGGTGGCGAGCGGATGGCGGGCCGTGAGCATACGCAAGACCCAGAATGTCGCAAGTTCGGACGCGAGATGTTTCAGGGTGTGCCCGCTCACAAGGCCGCCGACTGCAAACGCCGCACGGTCGCTGAACTCGAGCAGCTTCGCGGCCGCGTACCAGAGAACACACCGTAGATCATCGACCCGTGCGTGTATCGCGACGGGTACAGCACGGCGAGCATCAGCACCATCGACCACGGTGTAGCCCTGCAGGATGAGATAGGGCATGAGGTTCTCGGCACCGTGCGCCGCCGTCCATTGCCAATACCAGACGCTCGCGAGACCGACGACCACCGCCGGCAGTGTAAGCGCACGGCCGAGTCGCACGCTGACCCGATCCGCGACCAGCGCCGTGATGAGGCCCATGAACGCCATCGTGATCGGTAGCCGGTCCCAAACGAGGCGGCCGTTGCCCGGCGCGAGGTGGTAATACGACGAGCCGAAGGCCGTGAGCAGCACACCAGTGAAAAAGAACAGGTAGGGCCAGCGTTCCTCGTTCTCAATGAAAACCGCGCGTCCCCCGCGCCGGATGGCCCAGAGCCCCGCCGCGCCGACGAAGAGAAAGGGCAGGTTCGACGCGACATCGCCGAAATTCGGCACGCCGGCGAGTGCGCGCCGGTCAGCGAAATCGTGGTAGCTGAGCGGTTGCGCGAAATCCGGCGCGAAGAGCGCCGCGACGGCGCAAGCCGCGGTGAAGACGAGCGCGACCGTGCCGCGCTGCGATGAGGTCATGGACCGAGCTCGAACGTATAGTCGGACCAGAAGCCTTCCCATTCCGCGTCATTACATTTCTTGCAGGCGCGCAGATAGACGGCGCGCACGACCCAGACGCCCGGCTCGTTCAGCCGAAAACGCGCAACACCGTGCGCATCGGTCGTCGCGCTGAGCTTGGTGAACTTCTCACCGTCGCGATGCAGGGCAAACACGATCTGGTTCGCGAGCGGTTTCGTTTCAAGATAAAGCTGCACGATCTCCTCATCGCCCGGCTTCATCAGCACCGGGTTCTGGATGAGCACGAGCTCGAGCTGCTGTCCGATGAAGCGGTGATGGAGGCTCCCCTCTTCATCCGGCCCGATGCGGCCGAGCAGCTTCAGGAAGCGCCAGTACCGCAGGCGCTGCATCGGGCGGCTCGTCGGCGTGATGCCGGAAATCTGCTCCTCGGCGAGCTCGCTGATGAATTGCTGCCGTTCGAGTTCGATCTGCTGGTGGCCGCGCGTCATCACCGCGAGGAATTCGCCTTCGAAGTCGGGCGCCTGCGACCACAACGGTTTGGCGCCGTCCTGGCCCTGCTCGAAGAGATTGTCGATGGCATTGCCGTGATAGAGCTCGAAGCGCTCGATGTCCTTGCTGACGAGCGCCTGCTCCACCGGCGAAGAAAGATCCTCGCCGAGCAGCAGGTGCAGCGTGAGCCTGTCACCGGGCGCGAGATTGAGTTGATCCGCGCTCAGCCAGTGATCGTGTGCCGAAGCGGCGCCCGCCCCGATGAGGAGCGCCGTTGCGAAAACGATGAGTCGTCGAGCCCGCATGTCGAGCCTCCTACGCCGTGCCGGTGCGCGGCTCCAGGTATTTCGCTTCGGCGTAGCGCAGGAACGCCGCAGCGCTCAGCGGCTTGCCGGTCGCGTGCTTGATCAGGTCCTGCACGGAGAATTTTGCGCCGAGGCCGTGTACGTTCTTGCGCAGCCATTCAAAGAGCGAGGAAAACTTGCCGCTCGCGAATTCGTCTTCGATGCCCGGCACATCGGTGAGGATCGCCTCGTAGAGCTGGCCGGCGATCATGGCGCCGAGCGCGTACGAGGGGAAGTAGCCGAACGAGCCGACAGCCCAGTGAATGTCCTGCAGGCAGCCTTCCGCGTCGTTCGCCGGGCGTACGCCGAGTTTCGCGTCCATGCCGGCGTTCCAGGCTTCCGGAAGGTCCTTCACCGCAAGCTCGCCCGAAAGGAGCTGCTGCTCGAGTTCGTAGCGCAGCATGATGTGGAGCGGATAGGTGAGCTCGTCGGCGTCGACCCGGATGGAGCCGCGGCGCAGCGAGATGAGGTGGCGATAGATGTTCTCGATTTCCCACTCCGGGCCCGAGATGCCGAAGTGCTTCTCGAGCAGCGGGCGCAGGTAATGCAGGAATGGACGGCTGCGACCCACCATCATTTCAAGGAGCAGCGACTGGCTCTCCTCGAGTGCCATGCCCCGATCGCGGCCGATCGGTTGGTCGCGCCACTCCTGCGGCAGCCCGAGGTCGTACATTGCGTGGCCGGTTTCGTGCAGCGCGCCGAGAAATCCCGTGAACACATCGGCATTGTCGAAGCGCGTCGTGACCCGGATGTCGCCCGGCACGCCTTCGGTGAACGGATGCTCGCTCTCATCGAGCCGGCCGCGATCGAACGGAAAGCCGACGGCCTTCATCATTTCCGTGACGAGCGATTTCTGCTTGCCGGCCGCGAACTTGCCGGTCGGAATGAGCGCCGGATGTTCCGCCTGGTGCACGAACACTTCCTTGATGAGGGTCGGAAGCCGCCGCGCGAGTCCCTTGAAGATGTCGTCGATCACTTCGACGGTGATGTCGTGACTGAAGCCGTCGAGCAGCGCGTTGTAGGGCGAGAGATTCAGCGCCTGCCCCAGCATCTGCGCCTTGTCGCGTACGAGCTTGACGACTTCCTCGAGGTGCTTCGCGAACGCGGCAAAATTCTTCTGCTCGCGCGCTTCGAGCCACTGCACTTCCGCGCGCGCCGTCGCCTTGGCGAGGCGCGAAATGAGACCGACCGGCGTCGCTATTGCGTGATCGCGCTGGTGCTTCATGCGCTGCAGGTTCACGACCTGCCAGTCCTCCAGCTGGGCCGTGCTCGCGAGCGCCCGATCGAGGAGGCGCGAGATCTTCGGCGCCGTCAGCATCGTGTGGTACTCGGTCTCGAGCACGGCCATCTGCTCGCCCCGCACGTCGGCGCTGCCCCGCGGCATCATCACGGCGGCATCCCAGCGCAGGAGGCTCAACGCGCCACGGAATGCGTGGAGCTTGCGAAACTCCTGTTCGAGCTGCTGATAAGGCGTGAGAGCCATGGACGTCGCCGGATCTTGCTTATTGCGGCAGTGGCCCGAAGGTTCGGACCCGCCGGAGGAGGCGCGATTCTACCCGACCGGCTGCGTCGACGACCTGTGAATTTGGCGCGTCGCCAATCGATTCAATGACTTAAGTCAGCGATGAAGCCCGGCCAGGAGGGCCTTGATCTGCGGGTCCTGGCGCGCGTCGCCCCAGGTTGGATCGAGTTCGATATCCCCCGCCGAGGGCCATCCGATCGCGATGGCGCGTTTCACTTCCGCCCTCGCCTGCGGCATCTGGTCCGCCAGCACATAGCCGAGCGCATGGCCGAGCTTGAAGTAAGAATTGCCGCCGAAGCCTTGCGATTCGACGTTCGCCATCCAGTCCTGGGCGACCGCGATCACTTCCCGCGCGCGGCCGGGATTGCCGCGTTGCCGATAGGCCCAGGCGAGACTTTGCAGCGCTGCGATCTCGTTGTAGAAATCCGTGGTGTCGAGGCTGGTCGGCGTGTTCGGCGGATGCACGGGTTCGAGCACGCGGATGACGCTGTCCGGATCACCGAGCAGCGCGTACCCCGTGGCCACGGCGTCGCGCACCGGGCGATTCCAGAACCGCCGGACTTCGGGAGGCAACGCACTGAGCATGTGCATCTGTCCCTCGAGGTACGGTCGAATGGCTGCGCGCTCACCAAGCCACACGTGCGCCCAGTTTCGCATCGGCACGAGCGTCGTATCTTCCGGCGACGTGCGGTCGACCGGAAATTCCGCCAGCGCTCGCCGAGCCTCTGCCGGCTGACCGAAGCGCGCGAGCGTCTCCGCCGCCGGCAACACCACGTAGCCCTCGAGCCCCGGCTGGGCGTGTTCTCGCCAGGCAACAAGGCCAGCGCGCGCCCACTTTAGCGATTCCTCGGGGTTGCCGGTGTCGCGCGCGGCGAGCGCCAACAGCTGGTAACCCTGCGGCAGCGCGCCAGGACGGCCAAGTACCGGTCCGAGGATGTCTCCGGCTTCGCCGTAATGACCCTGACTCAGGAGATCGTCGGCGACGTTGTAAGCGGCAATCGGGCTCAGCGGATCGAGCTTCAGTGCGGCCAGCGACTGTTCGTGGGCGCGCGTCAACTGCATGCGCGAACCGAACAGCACGGCGAGCCAGATGCGGGCCTCGAGCAGCTGGGGGTCGAGGCGCACGGCCCGCTCGAGATGCATCTGCGCCGCCTCGAGCAGCTTGCCTTCGTCGCAGTGCTCGTAGCGGCAGCGGTCCGCCTGCAGGTTCTCCGTGAATCCGGCGGCCGCGTACGCTTCCGCCACGTCCGGCCCGAGTTGCAGGGCTTTCTCGGCAGACGACGTCATGCACGACCAGAGCTGATCGTCCGGACCCGGACCCGAGTAGACGATTTCGAAATGGCAGGCAATCGATCGCAGCGCATGGCCTTGCGAAAAATCCGGTGCGCGCTGGATGAGTTCGTCGCTTCTCCTGTGGAGCTGCGCGGCGAAGCCCCGCGGACGCTCGCGCAGGATCGAGCGCGCGATCAGATAGAGCTGCAGCGTCGTGAAATCGGGAGCCGTGCTCTGCAGCGAACGGACGCGTTGCCGGGAAAGATCCTGGATCGCGCCCGCCGCCACGTCGAGAATCTTCGCAGGGTCCTTCGCATCGACTTCCAGGTCGCGATGCCAGATGTCGCGTACGCCGTCGCCATCGACGCGCATCGTCACGAGCAGGCCGCTCTTGCCCTGCACCAGCGAACCGGCGAAAACGAGGCCGCGACTCGGCAGCGTCGCGGACGGTTGGGAGAGCGACACGCTGGGAATCGCCGCGATTCGTTCGCGCAGACCGCTGTCGAGCGTCGGGCCGAGACCGGAACCGCCATCGTCGAACGGCGCGAGGACGACCGGCACGCTCGTGCCGCTGGCAAGGAGCGGCGCGGCGTTCGTAACGGCCGCGGTTGGTTGCCGCTGGTAGTTCATCGTGATGAGCACCATTACGAACACCGTCGCGAGTACGGCAACCCGAAGGAGCGTCCGCGAGCCCGGCGTCGGGGAGCGCGGCGTGGCAGTCGGCGTGACGTCCGCCGGCGGTTCTGAGGGTCCGCGCGCTTCGATCGGTGCGATCAGCCGATAGCCTTTGCGCGGAATCGTCTCGATGAAACGTGGCGCTTCGGCATCGTCGTTGAACGCGTGGCGTAACTTCGTGATTGCCTTGTAGACGGGGTTGTCTCCCATCGGACGGCCCTGCCAGACGTCGCGAATGAGATCCTCGCTCGCGACGACTTCGCCCGGCCGCGCGGCCAGCGCCATCAGCACCGCCATCGTCTTGGGTTCGACCTCGATACGACGCCGTCCGTCCTCGAGCGCGGTCAGGCGATCGAGATTCGGCTCCACGAGGAAGGCGCCAATCCGGAATTCGTTCTTATCCATGTGCCCGGAAGGAAAACACCAGCGTTCCGGCAGGACTGTGCTCGCCCCCTTCGCAGACAGTCAAGCGACCGACGGCGTGGCTGCCGCCCGGCAAGATAAATTCATAAACTCATCGTAGGGACAAGCACTTATGTTCAACCACACCAGGATCCAGTGGACTGCGGCGTCGGCGGCTCTGCTGCTTGCAGGCGCACAGGCCGCAATGGCCGATGACTATCCGGTTCCGCCCGCCGCGGCGGCCGGCGTGCGCATTTCCATCGTCGCCCGCGGACTGCACGATCCACGCGGCCTTGCCATCTCGCCGGATGGCGACATCTACGTCGCCGAAGCCGGCACGACGCAGGGTCCATTCACACCTCCACCGCCTCCGCCGCCGGCTGAGCCTCCGTCACGCACGACGTGTTCGATCGGCTGGCCGCTCGGTCCGGTCGCCGGCGGCTACACGGGCCGCATCTCGAAGATCGGCCGTCACGGCCATGTGAGCACGGTGGCGGACGAGCTGCCGTCCACGGGCTACAACTCTCTCGTCGGCGGCGATCGCATGGGCGTCGGTGCCGTCACGTTCGTCGGCGATCGACTGTTTGCGATCCTCGCGGGCGGCGGCTGCTCGCACCAGCACCCATCCGAGCCAAACAGCTTGATGCGCGTCTTCAACAACGGCGTCACCCTGCCGTTCGGCGACCTCAGCAACTATTTCCGCACGACCGAAGACTCGAAGAGTCCGGACGCGCCGGATTTCGAAGCGGACGGCACGTGGACGAATCTGATTCACGCGCTCGGCGGCTTCTATGCCGTCGAACCGAATCATGGAGCGTTCGTCCGCATCGAGAGGAACGGCGCCATCACGCCGGTCGCGGACATGATCGCGAAAGTCGCCGCGATCGATGCGAACGGCGACGGTGACAAGACCTACACCTCGCTGATCAAGCACAAGGGCTACTTCTACATCGGGACGCTCGGGCGCATCGACACGGGCTTCGAAGCCTTCATCTACCGCGTATCGCTCGACGGGCGCCGGGTGAAGCAGGTGGCTTCGGGCTTGCAGGGCGTCATCGGCATCGCGTTCGACAAGCAGGATCGCCTGTACGCGCTCGAAACGACGGATGCGAGCGCACCGCCGCTCTCGAATCCCGCAGCGGGCCGCCTGGTGCGCGTCGAGCGCAATGGCACGCTGACGCCGCTGGTAACGGGTTTGAGCTTTCCGACGGCGCTCATCGCGGGCGCCGCGGCGAGTTCTACGTGAGCAACTGCGGCTACCACTGTGACGACCTGACGAATGCGCCGGTCTCGCGGCCGTCGCGCGAAGCGGGCCAGGTCCTGAAGATCGAAGTGTCGCGTTCCGACTCCTACTGCGACAACGACGAAGACTGAAGTCCCTGCCGGCCGGAGCCGGACAGGGAAGTCCGGCTCCGGCCCTTTTCTTGTGACGGCTGTCTAACCCCGTCCCGCAGCGGCTCCGTTTCATCCGTCCACCTGGCCGCAAGGCGTCGACGGAGCGAACGATATGTCGAAACGAATCTGGACGGTGGTGGCAATTCTCGGGACCGCCTTGCAGGCGGCGACGTCTTCGGCAACGGCGCGCAACCGCGACGTCACAGTGGAAATCATCAACACGAACGGGTCCACGTTCGAACAGTTCCCGGTGAGCCAGGGCGGTTCCGCGTTCCGTGCGTACCTCGAGGCCGAACGCAATGCGCCGTATCGAATCCGCATCCATAACTGCACGGGACAGCGCGTCGCCGTCGTGGTCGCGGTCGACGGCCGCAATATCATTTCGGGTGCGAAGTCGGATCTGGAGCGCACCGAACCGATGTACATCCTCGGTCCCTATGAATCGCAGGACTATTCCGGCTGGCGCACGAGCCTCACCGACGTGCACGAATTTTTCTTCACGGAATGGCAGAACTCCTATGCGGACGCTTTCGGCGACCGCTCGGCGCGTGGCGTCATCGCGGTGGCGGCCTATCGTGAGAAGCAGCGTTACCTGCCGCAACTCAACATGTCGCCGTCCGCGAAGGAAGAGCGGCCCGAGCGCGGCGCCGCGCAGCACCGCCTGCCCCATCGGCGGATGCCAGCGCGTCCGGCGAGCTCGCCCGCTCCAATGCGCAGAAGAAGGATGCCGAGCCGGGCACCGGCTTCGGCGAGCAGCGCTATGAGCCCGTCACGCGAATCGAATTCGAGTCCGAGTCACGGGCGAGCGCGCGTGTCTTCCTGAAGTACGAATGGCGCGAGACGCTGTGCCAGAAGAACGTGATCGACTGCGGCGAGAGGAACCGCTTCTGGAACGACGACCTCGCGTTCGCGCCTTTCCCGCCGCCCCGTAATCGCTGATCCCGCAAAAGCGCGGGGCGCCGGCAGTTCAACTGCACGGCGCCCCGCATGGTGCAGGTTCAGGGGTCCTGCATCAATCGCCGCCGTCGTCGTCGTGGTCGCCACAATCCTCGCGGCTCACGAGGAGGACCTTGTCAGCGACGACCGTCGTACCGCTCAGCGTTCCGCTGACAAATACCACCTTGCCCGGTGCCGCCGCAAAGAACTCGTCGGATGTCAGCGAATGCTCCCAGTCTCGTGCAAACGACGCACCCGTCGCATCGATCGTGATGCCGAGAATCGTGAATTGGGGCGCCGTGCGTCGCCTGGAAGAATCCGCCGACGATGACCGTGGTCTTCGGGCGCTCGCGCTCGAGCTTTGTCGCCGTGATGGCGCCGCTCCCGACCGGATTCTCGAAGCCGCGGACCTGCACCGTGTCGCCCACCATTAGGTCTGCCAGGCTGAAGTCCTCGACGTCGGCGTCGCTCTTGTCTTCGAGGCGCGTTTCGGCAGTCACCGTGACCGTGACGCCGAGGAGCGTCACCGTGCCCGCCGTGGCGTCGAGCGCCGTGACATTGCCCTTGAGTTCGGCAATGCCTGCCTTCTTGATCTCGATCTTGTCAGCGACGAGCACGTCGCTCGCATCGAGAGTGCCCTCCGCCTCGACGCGCACGTTGAGCGCGAGATCGTCAACGGTGCCGCCCTCGAATACCGTCGTCGTCGTCGTCGTCACCGCTTTTCCGGCGACATCGAAATCGGTCGCCGACACGAAGCGCGTGATCAGGCCTTCGCGTTCCACATCATCGCCGCGGTCCGCCTCGGTCGTTTCATCGTCTGCGGCCGACACGCGCGCTGCCGTGAGCGTCGTCGTCACCGCGTCGAACGGGGCGCCCGTGACCTCGACGGCATCGCCGTCCGCCGGTGCGCCGATTGCGAAGTCATTGACCATCGCGGTGCTGTAGTCGACCGTGAGCGCGTTGATCTTGAACGTGTGCGCCATCGCGTCGCGATCGGCGACGGTGCCGATCACCTGGAACGTGGTAATGACGTTGTCGCGCTCGATGCGCGTCGCCGCGATGTGTCCGTCCGCCGCAGCAAGACCTGACACTTCGACGATGTCGCCGACGACGAGTGCACTCAATCCCGTGAGATCCTTGTTGAACGAAGTGGCGGAATCCACGGTGACGGTCTGACCGAGCGCGACGAACGAGCCGCCCGCAACGTCGATCGATGTGACCGGCCCCACGAGCTGATCGTCCACGTCGACATGATCGGCGTGACCATTCGAATCGTGCACGTTCTTTTTGCCGTGCACGCGGGCAATCTGGCCGACGGCAAGACTCGCCTGGGTAACCGTCTGCCCGTTGCGCGTGATGGCGGCGCTGTTGATGTCGTAGTGCACGCCGTTGACGACCACGCTGCCGAAGGCGGTGATCGTTCCCATGGTCGAGACGGGATCGCTGTTCGCTGTCGTGAACGGCATGGAACCGCTGCCACCTCCACAGGAAGCGACCGCTGCGGCGATGAGAGTGATGGCGAATGTTTTGATCAGATGCTTCATGGTGATTCTCCGGGGAATCGCACGGAACCGTAGACACAACCAGTCTGCGCCGCGTTCGCATGCGTCAAGGCGCCTCGGGGAAAAAATAGGGAAATTACGTGTCGTCAATCGACGACGCGTGACCGTCGTCGGGCGGCGACTCAGTACTCGGTGTATTTGCGGGAGCTGCCGCGGACTTTCTCGACCGGGTAGCGACGCTCGTTGTCCGCAATTTTTTCCACTGCAGCCGCGATCAGGTCGATGCCGAGCTTGTCGGCGAGCCGCACGAGATAATTCAGCACATCCGCCGCTTCGGCCTGGATTCGCGCCCGTTGATCGGGCTTCGGCTGCCGACTCTCCTCTTCCGTAAGCCATTGGAATTCCGCGGCAAGCTCGCCCGCCTCGGCGACGAGCGCCATCGCGAGATTCTTCGGGGAATGAAACTGGTCCCAGTCGCGCTCGGCGGCAAATTCACGCAGGCGTCGCGCCAGGTCATCGAGCTTCTTGGTGTCCATGACCGTTCCGGGTTGAGGGATAACTCTCACTGCATCATGCCATTCGGCGACGATAGGGTCCCGCTACCTTAGAATCGTCTCGGGCGTGCCAGCGAGCGTTGTCGACACCAAAGTGGCGGCGCCCCATTATGTCGAATTCTCCGGCGTGGACCAGATGAACTACACCTACCCCGAGCGGGCGGAGCAAGCCAATGACTCAACCTCAGTACTCCACCGCCCTCATCGTCGGCGCGGGCACCGGCCTCAGTGCATCCCTTGCGCGCACGTTTCACAAAGCCGGACTGGGCGTTGCGCTTGCCGCGCGTGACGTCGACAAGCTCGCCGAGCTCTGCACGGAATTCGGCGCGACCGCCTACGCCTGCGACTCGAGCGACGCGACGCAGGTGCGGCGGCTCTTCGCGAACCTCGAAGCCGGCATCGGTACGCCCGATGTCGTTGTTTACAACGCGAGTGCGCGCATGCGCGGGCCTTTCGTCGATCTCGACGCGGACGACGTCGAGCGTGCGCTCGCCGTATCGGCGTTCGGCGGGTTTCTCGTCGCACAGGAAGCGGCCCGCTGCATGCTGAAGAAGGGCTACGGCGCCATTCTCTTCACGGGCGCATCGGCGAGCGTGAAGGGCTATCCGCAATCGGCGGCGTTCGCGATGGGGAAGTTCGCGCTGCGGGGACTCGCGCAGAGCATGGCGCGCGAACTCGCGCCGCAGGGCATTCACGTCGCGCACTTCGTGATCGACGGTGCGATCCGCAACCCGGGCCGCTCCGAGCCCGCCGGCCATCCCGATTCGATGCTCGATCCGGACGCGATCGCGGAGAACTATCTGCACGTCATCATGCAGCCGCGCAGCGCCTGGACCTGGGAAGTCGAACTGCGGCCGTGGGTGGAGAAATTCTAGAAGCGCTTCGTGCCTTCCGGTGATGCATTGCGCGCCGTTGAACATATCGTCGTCTATCGACACGAGCGCTGCCATGGCTAGACTGGCCGCAGCTGCTGAAGAAACAAGGAGACGACACATGAAGGTCGCCATTCGATCACTGCCACTTCTGCTCTGTGCGCTTTGTACAAGCGTGCTCGCGAGCGATCTTGATTCGAAGACAGTGACGTTCTCCTTCGCCTGGGAGCCGGGCATCAGCGGAACAGGTGAGACGAAAGTGGCCGGCACGGCAGCTCGCGTACCGGGCTCGATCATCCGGTTCAGCTTCGTCACGGACGGCGTCGGCGAGGATCTGCGAATCCGGCATCAGCTGACGGGATTCATCCCCGAGCCGACGAACGATGAAGACGAGCTCTTCGCAAGAATGACCGGCGCAGTCACGCAGCCGGACACTCTCGTGAGCACGAGCGGCCGGTTCGTAGGCCTGCAGGACGTGGGTGCCCTGCGCTCAGCACTTCGCGCGGATGTGAACGATACATTCGCTCGCAAGCACATGACCCGCCCCGACTCGTCGAACTTCGATCGCTACATCGAGACCGCGACCTCGCAACAGCGCCTGGAAGGCCGGCTCGCGGAGGACTGGCACCGCACGGTGTCGCGCTGGATCGGCGTTCGTGCACGTGTGGGGAACGAGTACCAGATTAGCGACGTCGTGATGCTTCCGATCGCGGGACAGGCACAGCCGAAACTCGCAATGCACGGCACATATACCGTCACGCAGCTGCAACCTTGCATGCGGGCGCGCGTCAGCCGTGTATGTGCCGTTCTACAAATGCACTTGCAGCCGGACGACGCGGATCTCGAACGCGTGACCAACGAGGTCTACGGCAAGGCAGCGGACGGCAAGCTCAAACCCGGTTCCGTGCATGGGATGACCGTGAGCGTCGACGCCGAGGTGGTGACGGAGCCGGACAGCCTGATCACACATCGCTACACGCTCTCCAAGCACATTGAAATGAATCTCTCCGACGACGGCAAGAGCGTGCAGCGCATGTCGGATGAGCGCGAGACGGCGTACACCTACCCCTGAGGAAATGGGGACGCACCCCATCTATCTCGATACTCGGACCGATGTAGATGCGATGACGAAGCTTCGCTCGAACGTGTCGCCGACTTCGTAGATCGAGACGCGGCAGGGTTTCAAAAAAGGAAGCCGGGCATCAAGCCCGGCTCCCCGTATCACTTGCAAATCTTCGAGGTCTTACTTGAGCTCGAGAACCTGCACCGTCTCCGAGCCGAGGATGGTCCGGATCTTGGCGCGGTCGGCCTGCGATGCGTTCGCCGCGGCCACCGACCCTTCGATCTGCTTGGAAATCTCGTCGCCCTTCGCGAGCGCGCCATCGAGCGCCGCCCAGTTCTTGTACGTGATGATCAGGAGCAGATCCGGATCTGCCGGTCCGTGCGCTTCGCAGCCAACAACCTGGTAGCTGACGATATAGCCGGCCTTCTTGGCCGCTTCCTGTTCGGCCTTCCAGGTCGTGTCGAGCCACTTCATGTAGTCGTCAAAGTGCCCGTCGACCGTCTTGATCCTCGAAACGTTGATCACCGGACCTTCGCTGTACGAATGATCATCCGCGCTGGCCGTGATGCTCGCGGACGCAAGTAGGGCGAACGCCGCGCACGCGGCGAAACTATGCTTCATCGACATATGAGTTTCCTTTTGAAATCAGTATTGGATTTGTTCTTGGACCTGGGCGGCGACACCCAGATCGTGCGCGGCATACTACGCTCAATTGTCGCGACGCATGACAAATCCGGCGTCAGCGTCAGAATCGGTACCGCAACTTCACCAGGAACTGATCGCTCGACGGGTCGCTCCAGACATCACTGAGCTGGTGACCGAAGCTCGATTCGGCCGATTGTTCGAACAGGTCGCCGCCGCGGTTGTACACGAGATAGAAGTCCGAAAGCGGCCCGATCTCGTAGCGATAGCGCAGCTGAAACTCAACGCGGGTCACCGAAAAGTCCTCTAGCACGTCATCGCTCGGGATCGGGCTCCTGATCGTTCACGACGTCGTAGGCCTGGCGGGCATGCGAATGCAGGCCGATCCACTGTGCTTTCAGCCGCAGCTCGTGCTTGCGGGCGGGATACCATGCCCCATCGAGGGCCACCGTCCACTGACGCGCCTTGAATGACCCGAGCTGCGTGCCACCTGTCCAGATGAGCCAGTCGTCGCTGTCGACGATCGTGACGTTGAGCCCGAGACTCAGGCGTCTCGGTCACAAAATACTTCGGGTTGGCGATAATCTCGCGAGACCAGCCGCTGATCCCTTCCTGATAGATGGTCGCCTTGCCCATGAACCGGAACCGCCCGGTCGCTGCCTTCTGAAATTCCGAATAGAAGGTGCTGCGGGCGTCCAGCCGCACATTGCCGTTGCCGCGCGTCAGGAGGTCGTCGAGTCCCGAGGATTCGCCGAAGTAGCTCGTGTAGATGTAGTCGCCGTTCTTGAACTGCCAGTAGTAGCCGAGCTCGGCGTTCGCCGGCAGCCGATCGCCGCGATCGTTGTAGCGCAGGTTCCAGTTGAGGTACCAGTTCGTGGTCGCGAGCACGCTCGTGTCCGGATAGCTGCGCGTGTAGTAATAGGTCTCGGAATTGAGCTGGTGGAGATTCCCCCGCTCGATATAGCCGAAGTCGTTGACGTTGAAATCGCGGTCGTACCAGATGAGGTCGGAGCGCTTCCTGCCACGCGCCGCCCGGCTGGTATTGCAGTGTCGTCCACGCGCCGAAACCCTTGCCGTCGTTCGCGGGTGATTCGGTCGCAAGCGCCGGATCACTGATGTCGGTGGCGATCGCCTGCGCATTCAGGATGAAGCCCTTGCCGAAGGTCGCATCGAAGTCGACGGCGTGAACCTGCGCGTCGCGATCGATCGTCGGATGATCGACGAAGGTGCCGAGGTAACCGACGCTCATCGAATCGAACTTGCGATGAAAGCGCGCGGCGACGAATTGCCGGCCGTCCGCTTCGCTCGAATCCTCCTCGAGCGCCGCGAAGACGCCGTACTCGCTGGCGCCGTTGCCGCCTGTGTACTTCGCACCCGCCAGGACATCCGTGGCTCCTTCCGGCCCGACATCGGGCGCACCGCCGACGCGCCGCGTATTGACCAGTCGGCCGTTCACCGGCATCCGGAGGTCAAAGAGCTGGATGCCTTCGGTGAAGAACGGGCGCTTGTCGGAAAAGAAGGTCTCGATCGCCGAGAAATTCACCACGAGGTCGTCGCTTTCCACCTGCCCGAAGTCCGGCTTCAGGGTCGCCGTGAGCTGGTTCGCGCCATTTGGTTTCCACGTGACGTCGAGTCCCCCGCGCAGCGCGGTGGACGAGTCGAGAAAATCCGTGGTCGCCGCAACATAGGGTACGACATCGAGCGATGAGGTCTTGAAGCGCGGCACTTCGACGCGCTGGAATTCCTGCACGAAGGTGGGCTTGAAGAGCTCGACGCCCGGCACGGCGTAACGCGTCGAAGTCTTCTTGATATAGCGCGATGCGTAGAAGCCGATCGTGCGCTTGTCGCCGTTCACAATGCCTTCCGGCGCGACCGACCAGGGAATCCTGAACTCGGCTGTCCAGCCGGTATCGTCCTCGGTCACCGCCGCGAACCAGACCGCATCCCAGTCGCGCGAGTTGGTGGTCTGGTTCAGGACGACCGAATCGCGCTGCGTGCCGCTCATCGAGATCGTGAATTCGTACGCCGTGCGGCCGCGCCCTTCGAAGTCAACGAACAGGATGATCGGGTCCGCATCGAGACTCTCCGCATCCCGCTGCGACCGGCCGTGCGTACGCTGGTCGCGCGGAATCTCGCTGCGCGCGCCGAAATAGAGCCCGTCCGGCCTCGCGAGGAGCCTGAGCTCCGTGCGATACGGCGGGACGTCGCCAGTCAAAGGCTCCGTGATGCGAAAGTCGGTGTAGACCTTGGCCGTTGCCCACTCGGCCTCATCGAGCCGCCCGTCGATGGTGATGACGTCCGCGCCGATCGCCGGCAGCGAACCAAGCAATCCGGCGGCGATGATGGTGGCGCGACTTCGGTGCAATCCCGTCCCTTTCGGTTTCCGGGCGGGATGATAAACCGATGCTGGGGTCCGACCCCACCGGGGTCTGACTCCAGCCCCAGCACGCTATATATAAGAGTGGCCATTTCGGTTCAGTTTTCGTTCAGCGGGGTATTTGCCGCTGGATGCCCGGGTAACAGGGTGCGACGCGCAGCCCGCGTAGCCGGGTCAGGCCCCGTTCGGGCCTGACCCCAGCAGGTTGACTAGCTCAATCACGAGCAGCGCCAGCGTTCCCAGTATCGACACCACTATGAGTTCCATGTGACCTCCATGGTTGGTTGGTTGAATCGACGAGGCGAACTCTACGGACGGGAGTGGTGCCCGGTCCTTGAACGAGCTGAAGCCTGTTGAAACGTTATCTTGAGAACGTTTCAGGCCGTTTAAGGACATGGCCTGACCGCAAGGGGCAGGCTCTCGCCACACACTGCGAACGGAGAGCCAGCATGAGCCGATACCTCCTGATCGAATCGCACGATCCGTACACGAGCAGCGAGATTTCCGGGTGCACCGAGCACGCCGTGGCGCTCAAGCGTCGCGGTCATGATGTCGCGCTCCTTCTCGTGCAGAACGGCGTGCAACCCCTGCGCCCCGATGCAAAGGCGTCGGGGCTGCGCGCCGCGCTCGCCGCCGGCGTCGAAGTGCTCGCCGATGAATTCGCGCTGCGGGAGCGCGGCATCGCCGCCGCGACGCTCGCGCCCGGCGTGAGCGCCGTACCTTCCGACACCGTCATCGAGCGACTCGCGCTCGGCTGGACCACCCTCTGGCGCTAGGAGCACTCCATGCAAACCGCCAAGACACTTACCTTCGTCCTGATGGATGCACCATTTGAAAGTGAACGCACGGCAACGGCGTTCCGGTTGCTCACGGCCGCCATTGCCAATGGGCATCACGTCAACGTTTTCGCCTACGAGGGCGCCGTCGCGCTCAGTTTCGCGAAGCAGGCGCGGCACGCGAACGCCGTACATGGACGCAACGACGCGGAGGAACTTCATCCGCTGCCTCGCGAATGGATCGCCGCACTCCAGCAGCAAGCGCGCGAGCGCAACGTTCACTTCGACTGGGTCAATTGCGGACTCTGCGTGGACGAGCGCGGCGTCGGCGAAACGATCGAGGGCGTCCGCCGCGGCAGCCCAGCCGACCTCTGGGCGCTCGCGGAGCGCTCGGACAATTCCCTCGTCATTCCCACGCGCTAGGAGACACCATGCGAACGCTGCAGATCATCGACGTCGCCTACCGCGCGACGCTCGAGGAACAGGATGACCCGGTGCTTTGGATCACGCACGCGATGCGCGGCGCCGGAGCCGATCTCTCGGTCCTGCTCACGGGCAACGCCGTCAACTACGCCGTCGCCGCCCAGGATGCGGCGGGTCTGCAGATTGGCGGCTGGCGCCAGGCACATCCACCGCGCGTGGCGACGGACCTGGGGGACCTCCTCGCAAAAGGCGTTCGCGTATTCGCGGTGGCTGAAGACTTTGACGTGCGGGGCATTTCGCGGAATGCACTCGTGGAGGGCGTCGATGTCATTCCGCGAGGACAGATCGCGATGCTCCTCGAGCAGTTTCCGCGCATCTGGCACTGGTAGTTGCAATCCTGTCGACGGCGCGCCGCCCGCCCGGTGGCATACTTGCCGTACGGCCCTGGATCAAAGGATCTCCCGCATGGCGCCCGACCGACTGCGCTTCGGTCGCTTCGAGTTACGCATGGCGGAGCGCGCGTTGCTCGCCGACGGCGAGCCGGTTCCGCTCGGACCTCGAGCGTTCGACGTGCTGCTTGCGCTCACCGAGCTTCGCGGCCGCCTCGTCACGAAAAGCGAACTCATGGACCGAGTGTGGCCCGATCTCGTGGTCGAGGAGAACAATCTACAGGTCCAGGTGTCGACGCTTCGCAAGATCCTCGGGCGCGACACGATTGCGACGGTTCCGGGGCGAGGCTATCAGTTCACGCTGTCGCCCGACGGCATCGAGAGCGCCACCCCGCCCCGTTCGGCGCACGTACCACGGGAACGCACGCCCACCAATCTTCCCGAACATCTGCCGCCTATCTATGGACGCACCGAACGGATCGGCGAGATCACGCGACTCCTCGCCGATCATCGGCTGATTGGTATTGTTGGCCCACCTGGCATCGGCAAAACGCGGCTCGCGCAATCGGTCGCCTTCAATGCCATCGGCCGCTGGCCCGACGGCGTGTGGGTCATTGAGCTGGTCGGCGTGAGTGACGCGTCGGCTGTGTATTCCGCCATCGCTTCCGCGGTGGGCATTTCCCTCGAACCCAACCGTCCGGCGGACTTCGCCCTCATTGACGGCTTGCGCCAGCGCGCGATGCTGCTCGTGCTCGACAATTGCGAACACCTGCTCGATCCGGTCGCCGACTTTGTTCGTACTCTCCTCGAGCGCGCACCGGAGGTGCGTGTGCTCATCACGAGCCAGGCGCCCCTGCGCCTGCCGGAGGAACGCACCATTCGGCTCGAAGGACTCGCGCTGCCGGCCGGCGATGATGTAGCAGTGCTTTCCGACTCGGGCGCCATCGCGCTTTTCGACGCACGCGCCTCAGCCGTGTCGCCCGGCTTTCGATTGACGCCCGACAATCTCGCCGCGGTCGTGCACATCTGTCGACGTCTCGATGGCATTCCGCTCGCGATCGAGCTCGCCGCGGCGCGGCTGCCATTCCTTGGTCTCGACGGACTCGAATCCCATCTTGGCGATCGATTCAAAGTGCTGACCGGTGGCTTGCGGGGCGTGCATCCGCGTCATCGCACATTGCGCTCGGCACTCAACTGGAGTCATGGATTGCTCGCGCCGGACGAGCAGAAGGTCTTCCGCCGTCTCGGCATCTTCGCGGGTGGATTCAGCCTCGAACTCGCACGAGCCGTAGGAAGCGATGAGTCGCTCGACGAGTGGATGGTGGTCGAGCACCTTGCGACGCTGATCGATCGCTCACTCGTGGTCGCGGGAAGCGAAACGACGCCGCGCTATCGTCTCCTCGAGACCATGCGCGCCTACGCGCTCGAGGAACTCCGGCGCCACGACGAACAGCAGGCCCTTGAGCGGCGCCACGCGCTTGCGATGCGCGCCATGTTCGAGCGCATGGACCGCGAGTGGTTCGAGCACCCAGCCGATGAGACGCGCCACCAGCATGCGCGCGAACTCGACAATCTTCGCGCGGCCGTGGACTGGGCGGTCGGCGAAGCGAGCGATCCAGGGACGGCCGTCGCACTCACTGCGGATTCCGCCGAGATCTGGATGTCGACCGGACTCGTGCATGAGGGCGTGCGGCGTTGGTTTCGGGCCCAGCCGCTCGTCGCGGGCGTTGCGCAGGAAATCCAGTTGCGCTTCTGGCTCGCGGGCGCGGCCTACCTCCGATGGACGAGCGAGGGCCATGCTGCGTGTGCACGCGCAATTGCGCTCGCGCGCGAATTGAAGGATCGCCGGCGGCTTTATCTCGCGCTCGCGTTCGAAGCGAGCGGCGCGGCGCATCGAGGTCGAGAGTCGGAGGCTGACCGGGCGCTTCGCGAGCTGGATGCGCTGGAGGATGCGGGCTGGCCGGTGGCGTTGAAAGTCCATGGCCTGGAGGCACGATCACATACGACGTACATGGCGGGTCGCTCCGAGGACACGCTGGACGTTGCGGCGCAAATGGCGAATATGTTTGCCGCAACCGGCGATTCGCGCGGACATTTTCGTGCGCGCCTCTACCATGCGAACATCCTGTTCTGCCTGGATCGCTTCGACGAAGCGGTCGCTCTCGGGCGCGAGCTGCGCGACACACCAGGCACGAGCCGTTACGATCTCTATGCCGTCGCCTTGTTGAATCTCGTCGAGGCGCTACTCTTTGTCGGAGAAATGGGCGAGGCCGAACAGACGACTCGGCGGTTGCTCGCGCTGCACCCGATGCCGCTCAAGTCACGGACGCTTTGTATCGGGCTCCTTGCCGCCCAATCGGGCCGGCCGCATGACGCGGCGCGACTCCTTGGCCACGGCTGTGCCGCGTTCGAGAAGAACGGACTACCGCTCGAACCGGCTGAACTCAAGGTAGCGAAGCGCGCGGAGGATTTGCTGCGCGCCGCTCTCTCCGCGGGGGAGCTGAAGCAGCTTATCGCTGAAGGCGCCGCGCTCGACGACGCGGCAGCATTCGCCCTTTCCGGCCTTTCGTAAAAGGGGGTCAGACCCCTTCCGGGTCTGACCCCTGCATTGCCTTACTTCAGCTCGAGGACCTGGTAGGTATCGCCGCCGAGAACGGTGCGGATCTTGGCGCGATCCGCCTGCGACTTGTTGGCCGCCTCCACGGACCCTTCGATCTCCTTCGAGATTTCGTCTCCCTTTGCGAGCGAACCGTCGAGCGCGGCCCAATTCTTGTATGTGACGATGAGGAGCAGATCCGGATCATTCGGACCATGCGGAGTCGCCGCAACCACCTGGTAGCTGACGATATAGCCCTTCTTCTTGCCGGCTTCCTGTAACGCCTTCCACGTCGTGTCGAGCCACTTCATGTAGTCGTCGAAATGGCCGTCAACCGTGCGGATATAGCCGACGCTGACGACCGCCCCTTCCGTGTACGAGTGATCATCCGCGAGTGCGGCAAAGCTGGTGAATGCAAAAGCAGCAAACGCCGCGACAGCGGCGAATCGATGATTCATCGACATGTGTATCCCCTTCAGGAAATGAAAGTTGTTGGTCTTCTATTGGACTCGCCCGGGAGGCATGCGCCGGGCAGGCGCCGACCTTCTGGCGATTGCGGCATATTACGCTAGTTCGCTCGCCGTGCCAGAATTGCGGCCGTCATGACCCAGCACATCGGCATCGTCGGCGGGTCCGCGGAAGGCGCGGCGCTCTGCTATCGCACCATCTGCGTGGAAGCCGCGCAGTTCCTCGGCGCGCACGCGCACCCCGAAGTGACACTGCACAACCTCTCGCTCGCCGACTACATGGAATGCATCTACCGCAACGACTGGCAAGCCGTCGGCGATCTGCTGCTCGACTCGACGGCGAAGCTCGCGAAGATCGGCGCGGATTTCGTGATCTGCCCGGACAACACCTTTCACCAGGCGCTGCCCTTCGTGCTGCCGCGCTCGCCGTTGCCGTGGCTTCACATCGCAGAAGTGGTCGCCGACGAAGCCGTGAAGCGCGGCTTCAAGCGCCTCGGCCTCACCGGCACGCGCTGGCTCCTCGAGAGTAACGTCTATCCGGAGAAACTCACGGCGCGCGGACTCGAGTGCGTGCGCCCGCCGGCCGCAGAACGCGGCGAACTCGGCCGCATCATCATGGACGAGCTCGTGTGCAGCGTGTTCAAGCCGGAATCCGTGGCCCACTTCCGGCGCGTGATCGAACAGTTGAAGGCCGAACGGTGCGATGCCGTGATCCTCGGCTGCACCGAAATCCCGCTCATCATCAGCGACGCGAACTCGGCGCTCCCGACCCTCGACTCGACGCGACTCCTCGCCCGAGCGGCCCTGCGCCACGCATTGGGATAAGACTCAGTCGACACCTGACCCCTGCTTTCTCCGTGACGGGCGTCACGGCTGGGCATACCTGCGGTGGTTTTGTGAGGCCGAGCACAACGTTACATATGGCAGCCGTCAAGATGTGGCTGCTCGAACCATTAGCAGGGTACCGAGCTACCCGGGCAGGAAAGTCGCCACAATGTCTTGGCCGCATTTCCGCTTCCCGCTCACCGGGGCGTCGGTCCGTTCCCGACTCCTCTATATCAATGCGCTGCTGCTCGTCGCGCAGGCCGCGGTCGGTGCGATCGCGTGGCACGCCATCGACGTGCAGAACCGCGCCATGAGCGAACTCTCGCTCATCAGCAAGGCTGCTCGTTACCATCAGGATGCGGACACGCTCGCCGCCAACATCCGGGCCGACGTGTACGCGGCGCTTGCGAGCGTGACGCCGGCAAACGGCGACGCGAGCGCAGGCAGTGAACTCGTGACCGAGCACGTGGCGGATCTGCGCCGCGACCTCAGGACCCTTTCCAAGATCGAACTGCCGCCGGACCTCTCGGAAAGCCTCAGCAAGGTTCAGTCGGTCGCCGACGACTTCGTCGCGCGCGCGGGCGACGCGGTTCGAAACGTCGGCACCGGTGCGCCCGCGGCCGGCCACCCGATCGCAGAATTCACGAAGGCATCCGATGCCCTTGGCGATGCCATGGATCAGCAGACCCAGGTGCTCGCCTCCCGCATCATCGCGGCGAACGAACTCGCCGACTCCTCCGCCAAGACGGCCAAGATGTGGCTCGTCGCCGCGAGCCTCGCCACGACGCTCCTCGTCGCCAGCCTGGTCGCTGTGGTCGGCGGCTCGATCCGGCGGTCGTTGCGGCGCGTGCGCGACGTCGCTCGCCAGATTGCTTCCGGCAATCTCACCGTGCGCAACGATCAGCTCGGCCGCGATGAAGTCGGACAGCTCGCCACCTCGATCAACCAGATGGCGGACAGCCTGAACAACGTCATCGGGAAGCTTCGTGAAGACGCCGAGCGCGACGCGTTCAACAAGCAGCTCGGCGATGCGCTCGAAGCGGCAGACACCGAAGGCGCCGCGTACGGAATCATCTCGCGGGCCATGCACGACATTTCACCGACCTTGCCGGCAGAACTGCTGGTGTCGGATTCGAGCCGCACTCATCTCGAACGTGCTGCCATTCATTCGGGCGTCGGCGCGCCCGGCTGCGATGTCGAGTCGCCCTATGAATGCCTCGCCGTGCGCCGTGGCACGACGCAGACGTTCAATGACAGCGAGGCGCTCAACGCATGCACGCACCTGCAGGGCCGTGCGTGCGGTCGCCTGTCCGCGGTCTGCGTGCCACTTAGCTTCATGGGTCGCGCCATCGGTGTGCTGCATGCGGCCGCACCTTACGGCGAGACGCCGACAGCGCGGCAGGTCGAACACCTCGGCGCGCTCGGCTCCCAGGCCGGCGCCCGCCTCGGAACGGTCCGCGCCTTTGCGCGCACGCAGACACAGGCCTCGACCGATACGCTGACGGGTCTCATGAATCGGCGCGCCGCGGGCGATGCCATTCGGGCGCTCTCGATCAATCACAGGTCTTATGCCTTTGTCCTTGCCGATCTCGATCACTTCAAGCAGCTGAACGACCGCTACGGCCACGAGTCGGGCGACACCGCGCTGCGTGCATTTTCCGATGTCCTCAGAAAAGCGCTGCGCGAAAGGGACGTGGCGGCCCGCTGGGGCGGCGAGGAATTTGCGCTGATCCTGCCGAAAGCCACGGCGGAGCAAGCCGCTGAAGTCGTGGCGCGCATCCAGGCCGCCCTGAAGGTTGCGGTCACGGGCGGATCCATCCCGGCCTTTACCTCGAGCTTCGGCATCTCGGACTCAGCGATGGCGACCAGCTTTCGCGACGTGGCGCGCCTCGCGGACAATGCGCTCTATGCGTCCAAGGATGCCGGCCGGGACCGCTGGACGATCGCGGAACCCGAACAATTGCTGGGCGATCGCAAACGTCATGCCGCCGAGCATCCGGCGTCGATCGACCTCGGTGCGCTCGATACCGGCTCGCACGAGGCCCTCGAAACCTGGCCCCCGCGTCCTTCGCTCCTTCGCGCCGCTCTCGCCGAGGAAACCCAGGGGCAAGAGGCCAAGCGCGGCAAGGGTTGAGCGGTTATCGACGAAGTTCTGTGTTCAGGGGCTAAATATCCTCCAGTCGGTGTCGACACACGGACATGGTGCGCAGCTCCATCGGACCGGTGACACAGCGGGCATTGGCCCTCGTCTTTTGCATTGCAGCCGCGATGGCGGCATCCGCGACTCCTCCACAAGCTGATTTTCGTGATGAATGGGGTCGACCGGTCGTGCTCGAAGCACTGCGCGGGCACCCGGTAGTCGCGACGATGGCGTATACGACCTGCCGACAGAGCCTGCCCTGTCACGATCTCGACGCTCCGGCAATTACAGCAGACCCTCGAGGCGCGCGGCGCAACCGCCGAATTCGTGGTCGTCGGCTTCGACCCGGCGAACGATGACCCGCAAGCCTGGCGCGACTACCGCGCCAACCACGGCATCGAGGGCGCGCACTGGCACTTCCTGACCGGCACGCCCGCGAGCACGAGGGATTTCGGACGGCGCTTCGGCTTTCGCTATTGGCAGGTGGACGAGCACGTGATGCACGAACAACGGGTCATCGTGCTCGACGGGCAAGGGAACTTCGTCGGGAGCGACGATCAGGTCTCACTGCCGCATCTGCTCGAGCTACTGCATACGGCCGACGGACGAATGTCCGGCACAACGTCTTCAATCGCAGAGGTTAGGGGACCATGAGAAAGTCCGCTGTCATCGTCGGATCACTCGTGCTGCTCGCCGGCGCGATGGGTGCGAACGGACCGATCTTGGCGGCAACGCCGAAGCCGGACGATCGAGTCACCGAGCTCGAGCGTCGCCTCGATGAGAGCGCCAAGCTCATCGATGAACTGAATGCGCGCGTGCGCAGCCTCGAAGCGCGGGTCCCAGCGGCATCCGTCGCTGCGACTGCCACCGCTGCGCCAGCGAGCACGCCAGATCCTGCGCCACCAAGCGATACCGACGCGCGGCTCGCGACCGTGGAGCGTGAAGTCACCGAGATGGCCGCCGCCGGCGCCACGGCTCACAACGAATCGGGACTCCCGGTGCACGGCTTTGCCGATGTCGGCGCGGGCTCGCGCACGGCCACGGATCCGGATCGCAAAGGCTTCGTCGTCGGGTCGCTCGATTTCTACCTGACGCCGGAGCTCGGCGACCGCGTGCGCTCCCTCTTCGAACTCAACTTCGAGGTCGATGAGTCGGGTGAGATCGCCACCGACCTCGAGCGCGCGCAGATCGGCTACCAGTTCGCCGACAACGCGACAGTGTGGCTCGGCCGCTTCCACACGCCCTACGGTTACTACAACACGGCCTTTCACCACGGCCAGCAGATCTCAATGGCGGTGCGCCGGCCGCGCTTCATCCAGTTCGAGGACGAGGGCGGCGTCATGCCGGCCCACACCGTCGGCCTGTGGCTGACCGGCGGTCACCGCTTCTCCTCGGGCAAATGGACTTACGACGCGTTCATGGGCAACGCCCAGCGGATCGAGGATGGCTCGCTCAACATGGCCCAGGCCGGCCTCTCAAGCGCCGAAATGAGCTACGGCGGCAACATCGGCTACCTGCCGGGCGGCAGCCTTGATGGCCTCAAGGTCGGGGCGAGCTTCTTCGCGGCGAACGTCGAGGACGATGCCGTCGTGCCGAACCGCACGCGCGTCCTGAACTTCGGCCTCTACGGCGTCTACGACACCGACCGGTGGGAGAACATCGTCGAGTTCTATCATTTTGACAACGATGACCGCTCGGGAACGAGCGGCTCGCACACGAGCGACGCGGGATTCGTGCAGTTCGCGTACCGCATGAACCGGTTTTCGCCGTACGCCCGCTACGAGCGGGCGTCGCTCGATCAGAGCGATGCATATTTTGCGGCGCAGGCGACCGGAGGGTCGTATTATCGGACCGCGCTCGGCATCCGGTTCGACCTCGACCTGTCCGCGGCCATCAAGCTCGAACTCGCCCGCACGGTTGAAACGGACCGCAGCCGCGACGAGTTCAGTGACGCGATGATGCAGTATGCAATTCGCTTCTAAAGCCGTAGTTGCACGCTTGGCAGCGCACGCTGCCCTCGCGACGGTCCTGATCGCGATGGGCCAGGCTGCTGCACAGCCGGCCCAGGCGGGTGATGTGCTCTACGTCATCTGCAACCCGGCAGTGCATGTCTCGCAGGAGGATCTGCGCGACGTGTTCCTCGGCGAAAAGCAATTCGCCGGCTCCGTGCGACTGGCGCCCGCAGACAATCGCGCGGCGCAAGGCGCCTTCCTCGCACGCGTCCTTAAGATGGCGCTCGCGAAATATTCCACGACCTGGACCAAGAAATCATTCCGCGATGGCGTGAATCCGCCGCCCGTGAAGGGAAGCGATGCCGAGGCGCTCGAATACGTGCGGCGCGAAGCGGGCGCCTGCAGCTATGTAACGACGGCGCCCGGTTCTGGCGTGCAGGTCGTCATGAACTCCGCCACGTAAAAATGTGAAAATGCGGACAGATCTTTTTTCCGCTTCGGAAAATAGATCTGTCCCCATTTTCACACCGCAGACTCATCCACTGCCGTCACCAGTCGCTTGACGAGCGAGCGCAATGGCCGCTTATGGAGCGCGACCAGAAGCCAGGGCCACACAAAGCCCCAGAACACGATGAACGCCCAGAGCAACGCGATGCTCTGATCAACGCTGAGTCCCCACCGCATGCTTTCCGGCCCCCGCGTGAGATACCCGCGCACGTCGAACGCGAGTGCGAGCGCGATGCCGATCGCAGCGAGGACCGCTCCCAACGCCACACAAAAGAGCGTCCACCGCCAATAACGGACGCGGTAACGCAGACTTCCCTTTCCCGCCCACTCGACGTCCAGGTCGTTGAGCCCGACATTGACGGCGCTCTTCCAATCGGCAGCACGAATCGAAAGGTGATGCGGGTCCACCGTTGTGGCGATGTAATTGGAGCGAGGGTGCGGTGCGCCGGTGAGCAGGCCACTCTTGACGCGGCGGCGAAAGGCTCTGAAGAACAGCTCCGGCTCGGAGCGGATCTTCAGGATGCCGCGGATTTCGGGCTGGAATGCCATGCGCTCTCCTGGATTACCGGCACTCAAAGTGCTCCGCCTGGTCCACGTCCCCCATTCCCTTGTACTCGGCATGCTGCGGATACGCACACAGCGGCCGACTTCGCCCAGGGAACGCCATTCCGGTGGCGATCACCGAATCTGGCGCCTCGCCCTTCTCCACCCAATTGACGACGGCGCCGAGCAGATCGAACTGATCGAGCCCTGATTCGCCGCCGACGCAGTGGCCCATGCCCGGCACGAGAAAGAGCCGGCTCCACTTCGCTACGGCGTCGCTACCGCCGTTGTCCGTGACGAGTTTCCCGTAGTAGCGCGTGGTGTCCTTCGCCGAGAACCACGGGTCACTGACGCCATGATAGAAGATGAGTTTCCCGCCGCGGCGCGAAAATGCATTGAGCAGCGTCCACGCGGCCGTATCACCAGCCGCAGCAGCAGGTGTTGCAGCGAGTGCCGCCTCGCGATCTACATCCATCGTCGTCGCGGACTCCGGAAAGAACGGCGCCGGCCCGGCGAGCAGTCCCGGCACCCCACGCGTCGTCGTAATGCCCGTGTCGTACCAGAAGCCCGGGTACACCAGCGTGCCGCGCGAGTCCTTCGGCCCGGCCATACCCGTGGCGATGGCGCTGACCTGCTCAGGTGTAAGGCAGGATTCCGTCTTCGGACCTTTGCACACGAGCGCCGATGGATCGAAACCGCAGTGTTCGACGTCGAAGATCATGCCGTCCGCCACTCCGTCTTTCGCGTCGCATGCGTCTAGGAGCGACTTGTGGACCAACGCGCGGTCACCATCCGAGAGCGCGCGCGATGTCATGGGCAGGCCCTTCTCATCGCGCGGTGCAATGGCATTCATGTGCACGTGCATCCATCGGTCCGCGATGCTGGAATAGCTCGTGCGCATCGCGGGCGCGCCCGCGACGATGCCGTCGAAGTAGTCAGGAAAGCGCTGCGACATCAGCATGCCCTCGCGACCACCGGTGGAGCAGCCGACGAAGTAGGAATGATCGGGCCGGCGCCCGTAGTACGTCTCTATGATCGCCTTCGCGGCCCTGGTCACCTTGTCGTTCGCACGATAGAGAAAATTCAGCATCGCCTCCTGGTCTTCGAAGAACGCGCCGTCGAATACCGCCCCCTTGTGCCCGCCGTCGGTGCTCACCACCGCGAACCCGCGCGCGAGTGCGAGCTCGTGACCGACGGCTTGGCCACCGACGGGCGGATACAGTGTTCCGTTGAATCCACCGCCGCCCTGGAAAAGGAACCGGCCGTTCCACTTTTCCGGCAGCGAGACCGCGAATTCGATGGCGTAGGGCTTGCCGCCTTGGCCGACGCGCTGATCGATTACGCCGGTGGCGAGGCAGTACACCGGTAACGTGCCTTCGTAAGGCGGACCATACGGTGGTGCGGGCGGCGGGCCGGCGGGGACTGTTTCCGTCTTCACAATCTGGAGCGCGGCGCCCGGCATCACGAACTCGCGGAGCGAAGCGCAGCTCCTTGGGGCAGCTGCCTCGAGGCGCGTTGCGAGGACCGGAATGATCAGAAAAAGGGCGATGAGGTTGCGCATGATTTGTCTCCCCGCTGGACCGTAACTCCCGGACGCCATCTGTGCAAATTGAAACGAGACCTGCATCCCAACCCGGTATTCACTGCCTTGCCAGCCTGTCCATCCCACCGCATTCTGTAATCTGGCGCGGATCCGACGAATTTTCGAGTGTGAACCGCGTCGACAAATTGCGTCGACAAAACGTTGACGGGTGCCAGGATTGAACGTTGCAGCAGAAGTGACAGAGCACGGTAGCTCCGACGCCCCTCCAGGATGGATCGACAAGCTCTGCATCGGGCTTGCGGTCTACGTCGTCGTCTGTGCGATCGGCATGCTCACAGGCTTCGGCGGCGAGGAGGTCCGGCATTACGTGGGCCTGCTCGGCGATACACCGGCGAGCCTCACCGCACTCATCATCACGATCGCGACGACGCGCCGGATACCGCGCGGCCCTTCGCGAACCGCGTGGGTCTGTCTTTCCACCGCCCTCGCCTCGTATATCGTCGGCACGAGTATCGGCGTCATCTCGTGGCTGCACGACGTGGATCCCTTCCCGGGGCCCGCCGACGTTTTCTATCTCGCGTTCTATCCGTTCTTTCTTGTGGCCGTTGCGCTCATGATCCGCGCGGCGGCGGTCCAGATCCGCTGGACGCAATTCCTGGTCGACGCCACGATCCTGGTGATCGGATTCGGCGCCTTCTTCTGGTTCCTGATCATCCGCACCGCCGCTGCCAGTACCGAAATCGACCTGCTCAAGAACGTGTTGAGCCAGATCTACATCGCGCTCAACTGCGTGCTAGTGCTCACGCTCGGCGTGCTCCTCCTCGCCGGCGCTGGCACTGCGATCGGGCGCCGGGTGGCGCTCCTGCTCTCGATCGGTTTCGCGACGATGTTCCTCGGCGACATCCTGTGGTCGGTCGCGAAGATCGGCGGCAGCTATCTCGCGGGCGATGTCCAGGACGTGTTGTACGTTTCCTGCTACCTGCCGATGGCTTTTGCCGGACGCGAGCAGATGCGCCTTGCCGCCCGCGGGCCGGTGGCCGAACAGAGCGCATCGATGCCCCTCGCGCAGGTGCTGCCTTACGCTGCGATGCTGACCGCGTTCATCGTGCTCGTTACCCTGACGCGCGGCGACGTCGGCAGCCCGGCGACGGTGATGACGATCATTGTATTTGGCCTGGCGCTCCTCGTGATGGTGCGGCAGGCGCTGATCCTGCGCGACGACGCTTTGATCCGCGAGCGCCGCGCGGCACGCCTCGTCGAACGGCGTTACGCATCGCTCATCGCGAATGCCTCGGACGTCATCATGACGATTGCATTGGACGGCTCGCTGCTCTTCGTGTCTCCCGCTTCCGTGCGCACGCTTGGGCTCAAGCCCGAGGCCATCGTCGGCAGGAATCTGCTCGAGGTCTGGGTGGGCGATGACCGCGAGCGCATGAAGGCGTTCCTCGGTGAAGTGGCCGCCTCGTCTGGCAAGGCGGTGGGTCCGGTCGAGATACGGCTTGAGCGCGATCGCGATCGGCGCGTGCTCGAGATCGTTGGCAGCAACCTGACCGGGGACCCGGCGGTCAATGGACTCGCGCTCAACTTTCGCGACATCACCGAACGCAAAGCGCTCGAAGAGCAATTGCGGCAGCTCGCCTTTCACGACTCGCTGACGCTGCTCGCGAATCGCGGCCTTTTCCGCGATCGCGTGCATCATTCGTTGACGCTCGCGAACCGCGGGCAGCAACAGGTCGCCGTGATGTACGTCGACCTCGACAACTTCAAGCTTGTGAACGACTCGCGCGGCCACGACGCCGGCGACCGGCTGCTGCAGGCAGTGGCGCAGCGGCTGGTGAAGTCGACGCGCCTCTCCGACACGGTGGCGCGCCTCGGTGGCGATGAATTTGCGATCCTCCTCGAGGGAATCGCGACCACCGCAGAAGTCGAGAAGCTCGCTGCCGCCCTGATCGAGCAGCTTGACCAGCCATTCAATCTCAACGCAGCCGAAGTGCGCGTATCGGCGAGCATCGGCGTTGCTTTCTCGACGAAGGAACAGAGCGCCGAGGCGCTCCTGAGCAAAGCCGACACCGCGATGTACTTTGCCAAGGCCGCCGGCAAGAACCGCTTCCTCACCTTCCAGGCGCCGATGCAGGAGATGCTCCAGGAAAGATCGCGCCTCGTGGCGGATATCGCCCGCGCCATCGCCGCCGAGGAATTCTTCGTCGAATATCAGCCGATCGTCGACCTTGGCACGCGCAGCCTCCTTGGCATCGAGGCGCTCGTGCGCTGGCGGCACCCCGAGCTGGGCCTGCTGATGCCGGACCGTTTCATCCAGATTGCCGAGGAATGCGGCCAGATCGTGAAGCTCGGCCGCTGGGTGCTCGCGCGCGCATGCAACGACCTCCGTGCCTGGCGTGACTCCGTGGCCGGTGGCGCGGGGCTGCGCGTCGCCGTCAATATTTCGGGCCGCCACCTCCAGCATGGCGATCTCGCACGGGACGTTGCGCAGGCCCTCCAGGAATCGGGGCTCGAACCCGGGAATCTCGTGATCGAATTGACCGAAACCACGATCATGCAGAACACCGAAGCGAACCTTGCTTGGCTCCTGGAACTGAAGAAGCTCGGCGTGCGGCTCGCTATCGACGATTTCGGCACCGGCTACTCGTCGCTTTCGTACCTGCACCGCTTCCCGATCGACATTCTCAAGATCGATCGATCGTTCGTGGGGCGCCTCACCAATACAGCGACCGGGCCGGAACTCGCGCGCGCGGTGATCACGCTGAGCGAGACGCTCGGCCTCGATACCGTGGCCGAAGGCATCGAGCTCGAACCGCAGGTGGACGCGCTGCTGCAGCTCGGCTGTGTCGCAGGGCAGGGGTTTCTCTTCGCGAAGTCCGGGACGCTCGAGCAGCTCTCAAAGAGTTCGTTCGTCGCGAGACGCAACGAACTCTGGACCGTCCAGTCGGGCCACGAAAGTCTCTCGCCGACAGGCCGCTTCCGCGCGCTCAGGGGCATCGCAGGAGCGGCTTGACAAAAAGGGGGCAGTCCCCTTTCAGTTTGGCGGCGTCAGCGTGTAACCGAGCTGCTGATTCAAGTCGAGCTGGTCGTAGTACAGCGCCTCGTCCACGATCTTCCCACCCTCGTAGCGGACGGCCGACATTCCAGAGATCTTCGCGCTCTTGCCCGTGGGCGGCTGCGCTTCTGGTCCGGCTCCGGTATTCGTGCCGTTGAAGGTCCACAGGTAGAAGGCGCGGCCCTCCATGTAATACGCCTCGTCGATGGTCACATGCATGTCTGTAAACATCGTGCGGTATTCAGCAACGGTCTTCTTGAAGCCTGCGAGATCTTCTGTCGCCGGGCCGGTACCGTGCCGCTTGAAGTTCGGAGCGACGATCGCGTCGAGATTGTCGATCTTGCCGCCGTTCCAAACCGCGACGAATGCGTCCTGCAGCGGCCGATATTGCGCGGCGTAGTCCGGCGGCGGGCTGCACGCCGACAGCAAAACGAGCGCGATCGCGACGAGCGAGACATTCGACCAGGATGGTCCTTTCATACGTCCCCCCATGTCTGTTCCGATTCGAATGGGCTGGCGCGCCTTGACCGGCCAGCAGGCCGAGTCTAGGCCTGATGAACGCTCAAGTCGAAGCGGGCTGCAGCACCTTGCTTCGCCAATACCCGCCGTGCGTCCAGCCCTGCCACGCCGCGCGAATCCAGCGCGTCAGCGCTATGGCGATCCACACGGCCCACGCAAAGATGAGCGTCTTGTAGATCCAGAGCGGCACGCTGATGACGAGTGGCTGCGGAAGCGGCCCGCTGGTCTGGTCGCGGAACCAGCTGAACGTGCCACTTCCGGAGCCCACGCCCGCCACGCCCATGTCGGGACTCGAGAGGAATCCGTAGCGGATGCCGGAGAACACGAGACTCGTGATCGCGATGAAGGCGAGCACGGCGAGAGCCACCTGCTGGAGATTGAATCGCCAGCGCGAGAAGTTCTCCGGCATGACCTGCGCGCGCAGCCGAAACGCGAACAGCCACGCAGCGACGAGCGCCAGTACGAACCACGACAGCGTTGAGAGGCCAAGCCCGAGCAGCAACCACTCATGCACACGCAGCGGCGATTGGCGCCAACGGCCGAGCAATGTCGCGACCACGAGAAAGACAATCAGCTCGCCCCAGTAGAGAATCGCGGGGCCAACGCCTGCACCACGACCGAGCGCGAAAAGCGCCCATCGATCCGCCGGCAATTGCAGCGTCGTCGTGACGTTGCTCGCAGTGGATCCGAGATCGACGGCATCCGCCGTGCCTGCCACCGAAACTCCCCGCGGCGACTGCCAGGTTACGGAGACATGGTGGGAGCCCGGCAGGAGCCCGATCGACAGCACGCCCTTCTCTGGCCGCAATGACACGAGCGTGTTATCGACGCTCACGAACTCCACCCGCGCATCCGTCGGGAGCGTGATCGCATGACGCCCGCCTTCGGTACTGCGGTAGCCGAACTCGAGCTGGGCATCCGATGACCGGGCGCCGACGCGCATCGTCTGCCGCACCCAATCGATGGCGAGCGTTTCGCCCGCGGCCGGCTGCGGCCGCGAAATTCTCAGAGCCAGCTTTTCACCAGGCCGCGGGTAGTACTGAAAGATCCAGCCGTCCGGGTTGACCGATTCCGGAGCAACAGCCGGCACACCATCGAAGTCGACGTGCCACTGCGGGCTCACCTGGAAATTCCACACCTCGGTACGCGATGGGTTGGCGGGGAGCGTCAGCTCCAGTGTTTCGGAACGCGGCAGACCCGAGTTCCACTCGCTCGCATCCTCACCGGAGGCGAGCGCCGCGAGCACGGTCTTCTCCTTCGTCACGTGTATGCCGGCAGTCAGGACCGATTCGCCGGCGAGTAGCGGCACGGCGACGTTGATCGCCGCACGCGCCGGAGCCACGCGCTCGACGCGGGTTGCGACGGTCCAGTCCGTGTCGAAGACGACGTTGCGCGTTACCCGCACGAAGGGCGGGAACTCGGTGTCGGGAATGCGCGATGCGCCGCTACCCACGGCAGCGACCCGCACCCGAGTGAGCTCGAGCGACCCCGATGCCAGCCTTCCGTCGACGACACCCGAAGCCGTCCAGCCATTCGTGACGACGCTGATCGTGCGTGGCGCCTGCGGAAACGCGAGCTGCAACGTATCGACCGGTGCAACGTGCCCGCTCAGGTGAACGCTGTGTGCACCCGTGCGGAGCGGAATCCATACGGCGTTATCGTCCGTGCGGCGAAGCGCGAGGCTGGAAGCGCCATCGACGCTCACGCTATCGATCTGCCAGCGATCGCCCGCTTGCGGCAACTGCACCGCGATGGTTGTGAGCGCGCTGACACTCAGGTCGACTTCCAGCGTTCCCGCCCCGACGTTCACGCGAGCGGCGGTGATTTCAGCGCAGCTCGCTCCGCACTCCGGCGCCTCGGTGAGGCGCGCCTTAAGATCGTTCAGCAGCGCAGTGTCCGGCGTCGAGGCGGCGTTCGCCTGCGGCGCAGCCACGAGCGCAAGTGCCGACAACAGGCCACAGGCGATGAATGGGAATGCGCTCGCGATGACGCGACCTCCGTTCCAGGGCGTACGCATCTGCCAGCCAAAGCCTTTCTGCAGCAACGCGATGAACCACGCCGCGAGCGCCGCGACTCCGAGCAGGCGCCACAAACCGAGCAACAGCGGTCCGATGTAAATGAAGTGCACGCTGTCGCCCGGCTCGACAGGCCCCGACCAGCTGTAGCGATAGGTGTTGTAGTTCCACGAGGGAATGCCGGGCCCGGTTTGCAGCTGCGTACCCGGTGCGTAGCGCTGCACGACCTGTGCGGCGTTAAGCCCGCGACTCACCGAGCCGAGTGTCACGTTCTTCCGCATTTCCTTGGCGGCTACTTCTTGTTCCTCCATCGCTTGTCGCCCGCCCGTGACCGCGATGTTGTCCAGCTTGCCTTCGGCAGCTTCCATCGGTGGCGCCGCCGCCGGCGCCGGGGCTTCGGGATAGATTGCGTCGCGTCGTGCCGCGACGATGCCAAACTCATAAAGCGCGTTGTTCTCAAGCTGCGGATAGAGCGCGTAGCGCACCTGCATCCACAACGTCGGCAGCAACGCGAGCCCGAGCACCAGGATGCTCAACATTCGATAGGTACCGGCGACGCGGCGCAGACGGCCTTCGGGCACCGCGCGCGCAATGGCGATGGCCGCGAGCACGTTCGCCCAGAGCCAGATGATGTCCGGGTTCTCCTGGTACATGAGCGCAAGCCCGAGGAGCGCAATCCCGGCGACGATGCGGCCCGCGATGCGGTAGGTGACGGCGACCACGATGCAGAGGCCGAAGAGATTCCAGAGCGTCCAGCGCGACCACCAGGTGCCTGGCGCTTCGTCCGGTCCGATGGCTGCAAGCAATCGATGCCCGGGTGGCAGGAAAAGCTGGCCCCACACTTGTTCGAAGCGGGTCGTCCAGCCGGTCGCGGGCAACGCACCGCCGCCCGTGCTGATGCGCGCAATGGTGGTGAGCTGCAAGTTCGGCGTTCGTACCTCAACGCCCGTGCGGGCGCCCTTCTTCGCGTCCGCTCCCGGCGCATTCGTGACGAGGAAGCTTTCATCGCCGCTGCGAACGCTCGCGAGCGTGAACGGTGCCTCCATGTCGAGACGCCAGTCGCGCCTCAGGTCCCCGCCGATGCGGTCGACGGCCGTAAACCCCTCGTGATTGAAGTCGAGCCATAGCGATCGGCTCAGCTTCAGGCGGTTGTCATCGCCGGCGCCGAGGCCGCGACTCGTCTCCTTCACGGTGAGCGTGGTGTCGGCCGTCATTCGATAGGCCGGCAGCCCCTGCCAGTCCGGCGGCACGTTGGCCTGCTTCGGATCGATCGATTCCGGCCCTTCCGCGGCGGCGACACGAAGTCGATCGTTGCCCGCGAAGCTCCAGACCTCATCGCGCGGCCAGGTCGCGCCGGCCGGCGCAAGCGCTGGCCGCTTCAATGTCGTTGCGACGCTCGCACCGCGCGCGATGAGCGCGATCGCGTAACTGCCGGGCCGCACCTGTACGCGCAAGCGGCCGTCGGCTTCCAGCCGTGCCGGCAATTCGCTGTCGATGCTGATCGGCGTGAACCCATCGGGGAGCGCGTGCGCGAGCAGCTCTTCGCGTCCCTCGCCCGCAACCTGCAGGCGAACGATCGTTATCAGCTCGACCGGGATCTCATCGCGCACCTGTCGATAGACCTGCAACTTCGAGGCCGTTGGCCTCGCTCACGGTGTGGCGCTTGCCGAGCCAGAGATTGCCCTGCGGCCGTTCGGGCTGCGCGACGCGCTGGCCGTCGATGGTGAGATCGACGAGCGCGGTTTCAGCCGCGATGGTGAGCGCCTCGGGCCGATCGGACCATTCGAAGCGGCCGCTGATCGAATAGGCTCCGGGCGCGAGCCGCGCCTGCGGCAGATTGTTACGCGCAACGACGGCGAGCGGTGCGTCATTCGAGCGAATGTCGCGCGGCCAATGCTCGAGATCGCCGGGCAGCGTGATCCAGCCCTCGGCGAACACCTGCCAGCGCTGCGTGAAAGTGCCTCCGCGAGCGTTGACCTCGACGACCAAGCGTTCCGGCCACATGCAACGGAACGAGGTTTCGTCGTTTGTATCGACATCTGCGTCGACCGCGTGCATCAGCGGGCAGCGGCGATACTCCTGGCCCTTCAGAACCCACGCTTCCCAGCCCGCGAGCTCGCTCGGCACGTACGGCGATGCGGAAAATGCCGGCAGCGCCGCGGTTCCGAGCAGGATCAACGCGAACGACAGGACTCGTTTTGACATGTGCTATCCCTGGCCCCTGGTGGAGGCGCTCAGTGTACTGCCGGCTGAATCACGGAGGGACTGAAACGCGGCCGCCGAACAAACGGGTCGCAAAGATGGGACTTCCCTATTTAAATGGGGACTGTCCCCAATTACGGCGCCGCTGCGGCCTGCATCTGTCGCGTGAGCTTCGCGGTCAACAGCTGCGCCACTTCATCGGCGACCTGCGATTCCAGAGCCGACGCATCCGCGACCGTCGAATCGTAGCTTCTCGACCAGACCTGGTTGTCGGTGCCGGCATCAATGAGCTGCAAGGCCAGGTGAATCTTGTCCGCCTCACGCTTCACCGAACCTTCCATGAGATGTGACGCTCCGAGCTCGCGCGCCACGATGGCGAGCGGCTTCGGCGCGTCCGCGCGATAGTGCATCATCGTCGCGCGCGAGATCACTTCGATGCCGGGCACGCGTTCGGCGATCGTGCTCTCGATCTCCGCGTTCAGGCCGTCGGCGAAGAATGCGTTCGCGGGATCGCCGCTCAGGTTTTCGAATGGCAGCACGGCAAGCCGCAGGACGCGCAGGGGAGCGACTGCGGCCGATGGAGTGGATGAGGCGCGGACTGCAGGACTTGCTCCGTGGGCTGGCAGGTGCGTGACGAACCAAGACAGGCCCGCAACCAGTACGAGCCCTGTCACGCCGAATGCCCATGACATTCCCGTCGTGCGCGACTGCACTACGGGGCTTCGCGGAGCGGCCGCCGTTGTAACGGGCGGCACAAATTGAAACCCGCGGCCCTGGACGGTAACCACGAAGCGGTGCTCGCTGGGGGCTTCTCCCAAAGCGCGGCGTACGGCCGCGATTTGCTGGTTGAGATTGTTCTCCTCGACGACGGCGTTCGGCCACACGGCTTTCATCAACGTCCGCTTGTCGATGAGCTGGTTCGGGTGCTCGGCCAGGTACAGGAGCGTATCGAAGGCCCGGGGGTTCAGATGCACGGCCTGGCCGTCGGCCCGGAACAAGAGGCGCCGGCGGCGTTCGAGGGAAAACCCTCCAAAGACATAGACGTCCGTTTCTTCTTTTTCTGCGCTCACTGCCGCCCTTCATACATCTTCATAACGATTCAGTAATCGGCAAAAGCTTCGTCCCGGCGCGCGGAGTAAATCTACGCGCACGCCGCAGGCGTGACTACCTTTGACATAACCCTAAGAACCAAAAGGAATTTGCCATGACCAGTAAAGTGACCAAAAGGCTGCGAAGCCGGGCCTTCGGCATTGCCGCAAGCCTTGGCCTGATCGGCTTCGCCGCAACCCAGGCGAACGCGGGATGCGCGCAAGACCTGTTGCACGGCGTAACGCCCGCCAAGCCGTCCGACCCCGTCTACTTTGTCCCGGCCGTGTACCACCCAGACACGTCCAGCGCATCGCTGATGCAGGTGAACGACTCGAACGACAACGCTTCGATCGTGGGCTTGTGGAAATTCTCGCTGGCCGGATTTCTCGTGGACTTCGGCACGCAGGCCTTCCATGCGGGCGGCACCGAAACGATGTTCTCCGCCGGGGTCGATCCCGCGACGGGCGACGTGTGCCAGGGCGTGTGGCGCAAGGTCGGACGGAACACCTACACGGTCAACCACATTGCCATGGGATGGGTTGCACCCGGGGTGGAATACGGCCTGTTGATCCGCATCCACATGCTGATCAAGGTCTCGGGTAACACGCTCACGGGAAGCTACACCGTCAACGTTTTCGCCGCGAGTCCGGCCAATCCGTTCGATGAGAGTGGCGGGCCCGTCGCTTCGGGAACAGGAAGCTTGGCCGGCAAGCGCGTGAATCCGGATTGATCGCGACGCGGACGTAACGACTGGGGTTCCCGGGATTCGGGTGGGCACGACATGAGTTTCGTCATGCCAACCGAGTTCCGGGAACCCCGGCGCACGTTTTGATCAGGATTGCCGACCGGCAATCGCGTCCGTACAAGGATCAAAACCCCACTTGCGCGAGCGCCTGAAAGACACGTCGCCGCATCGGCTCGGACTTCATCGGAAAGGCGCGAAAGAAGTCCTCGCGGGTGAGCGCGGCATTGCGCTCGCGAACGTTTGCGGCCCAGAAGGCGGCGCGCTCGCTGTCGCCCTTCAGTGCGTGCGCCGCCGCCGCGATCATCGCGATGAGCACATGCGCGCCGGGTGAACGCGCGCCCCGCTCGGCCCAGTGCGCCGCCTCCGCGTCCTCGCCGAGCACCATGTGCGTAAAACCTCGCGTCGCCTGCATCGCGTAGTGCAGCGGGTCGAGCGGGCTCAGGCGCATCGCGAGATCGACATGCTCCCGGCCAGCAAGCGCCCGCCCGGCGAGGGCTTCCGTCCACGCCCTGGCGTAGATGCCCTGGGCATAGTTCGGGCTGATCTCCGTCGCGCGCTCGAGCCAGGTAAGACTCGTGTCGAGATCCCCTTCGAGCCAGAAGGTGCGCCCCATGGTGAAGTTGACGAACGGATCGAGCGGATCGAGCGCGAGCCCGCGCTCGGCGTGGCGGCGTGCCTCGCTTATCGCGCCCGCGAGATCGTCCGTGTAACGCATGAAGGCCGTCTGGAAGTTGACGAACGACAGCCCGGCGTGGGCGCGCGCGAGGGAGGGTTCGAGCTTCACAGCCCGCTGGAACAAGCCGGCTGCCGCGGCGTTATCGACATGGTTGAAGCGATAGAGGTGCTGCAGACCGAGGTGGTACGCGGACCACGCGTCGAGATTCTCGACCGCCGCGAGACGGGCGAGCTCGGCCTCGTGCAGGGGAATCCGGATCTCGAGCGCCATGAGAACCTGCGTGCGGATCTGCTCGCGCATCACGTGCACGTCGTCGACGCGTCCCGAAAAGCGGTCCGCCCAGACGACGCCGCTGTCCGCGGTGTCGACGAGATTGACGATGACGACGAGCTTGCGGGCCGATACCTCGACAGTTCCCGACAGGCAATAGCGAACGCGCAGCAGGCGGCCGATCTCGGCGAACTCGGTGTCGGCGGCACGCAGCCGAAATGACGATCCGCGCGCGGTGATGAAAAGCCAGCGCAGACGAGCGAGGTCCGTGATCAGCTCATCCGGCAGCGCGCTCGCGAGCGCGGCGTAGCGCTCGTCGTCGCCAACGAAGCGAAACGGCAGCACGGCGAGCGACGGGCGGGCGATCCGCCCGAGACGCTGCACCATGTCGCCAAGGCCAGGCTCGTGCGGGTCGCTGACAGGCTCCACTGCGGACGGGCCTTCGGCGCCGCGCACAGCCTTGGCCTCGGCCACGAAACGGTAGCCCTGGCCGTGAAGCGTACGGATGAACTGCTGTGACTTGCCGTCATCGCCGAGCGCCTGGCGCGCCGATTTCACCCGGCTCGCGACGGCGGCATCCGAAACGACGCGGCAGTCCCAGATCTTTTCAATGAGCTCGTCCTTGGAAACGAGGCGCTCGCTGTTCCCGACGAGGAGCGCGAGCAAGGCGAAGACCTGGGGCTCGAGACTCACCGCCTGGCCGGCCGCGCGCAGCTCCACCCGGGCGAGGTCCAGCTCGAAATGACCGAATCGGTAGATCATCGCGGGCAAGAATAGATCAGGCCTCCTCGCGCCCCCAGTGAAATCTCCAGGAAATCTCCAGCCCCTCTGCAAGCTTCTGCTGCATGAGCGTGAGAGCCTCGACCAAGCAGTCGGGAATAGTCCGCGGCTGCGAAGTTCAGCAAGGAGACACGATATGCCGCTCGTTACGATTGACGTTATCAAGGACGCGTTCACGCCGACACAGAAGAGGGACCTCATCACCAAAGTTACCGAGGCAATGGTCGCCGTCGAAGGCGAGAACATGCGCCCCGTGACCTGGGTTCGCATCAACGAATTCGAGGGTGGCGACTGGGCGATCGGCGGCAATGCGCTCAAAGCCGCGGACATCCACGCGCTCGCCAGGGGCAAGGCCGCCTAGGCCGGGAAAAAGGGGTCAGATCTATTTTTCGCCGCGAGAAATTAGACTGGCCCCTTCCATCTGGCGATAGATTCCGCGCGCCAGCTCCTCGAGCCGCTCGGGGATGAGCGTCGGGTTGCGAACCCGGCATACGGGGTCCTGCTGCGCCAGATGCTCGCCATCGGCGTTCTGCAGAGTGGCATGCAGCGTGAAGATCGTCTGGCGACAGGCGCTGGGGTATTCGGTGAGCAGCAGCTCACTGGTGAAGGCCCGAGCGAGCTTGGGATCACCGGGCGAGGATCGACTCCAGCGCCCCCTCTAACTCCGGATACTTGAACTTGAACCCCTCCTCCACCGCCCGCTTCGGCAGCATCCGGTCACTCATTAATAAGAGTGCCGCCATTTCACCAAAGAGCAGCTTGAGCGCCATCGCCGGCATCGGCAGGAGTGTAGGGCGACCGAGCGCCTTCCCGAGCGCGCGCGTGAACTCGGCGTTCGTCACCGGATTCGGCGCACACGCGTTGTAAGCGCCGCGGGCGCTCGGATTCTCGAGGAGCCACTGGCAGAGGGACACCAGGTCCTCGCGGTGAATCCACGGGAAATACTGACGCCCCGAGCCGAGCCGGCCACCCACACCGAGGCGAAAGGCCGGCAGCATCTTTCCGAGCGCGCCGCCCCCGATATCGAGCACGACGCCAATGCGCATCACGCACACGCGCATGCGAACGCGCAGGCCGATGTCGCCCGCCTTCGCCGCTTCCTTCTCCCACGCCGCGCAGAGGTCGTGCGTAAAGCCTGGCGAGGGCGCTGTGTCCTCGGTGACCTCGCGGTCGCCTTGCTCGCCGTAGTAGCCGACCGCCGATGCGGAGATGAACGTCGCCGGCGGCTGCAGCGCGCGGCGCATCCATGTCATCAGCTTCGCCGTGGTGCCGACGCGGGATTCGATGAGGAGCTGCTTGTTCTTCTCCGTCCAGTGCGTGTCTGTCGGTGCGCCGGCGAGATTGATGATGGCTCGAAAGGAATCGGCGTGGACGTCCTCCAGTCGGTTGATGAGAGTCGTTGCGCCTGCGGGCAATTGCGGCGTGGCCTGTCGCGTGAGGATCACGACTTCGTGGCCCGCGGCGGCGAGGCGCGGGCACAAGGCTTGGCCGATGAAACCAGTGCCGCCCGTGATCAGAATTTTCATCGCCTGAGCCCCACCCACATACGCTTAGCCTACGCCGGGAAAATACGGACTGCCCCCATTTTCCTGCGGGCGTAGAATGCCGCCACCTCGTGACCCGCGGAGCAAACCCTTGTCTGAGAAGCTCATCTTCCGTCAACTCTTCGACGCGACCTCCTCCACCTACACGTATGTGCTCGGCGACACGCACAGCCGCTTCGCCGTGATCATCGACACAGTGTTCGAGCAGCATTTCCGCGACCGCGCGCTGCTGGAGGAACTGGGACTTAAGCTCGTGGCGGCGCTCGACACGCATTGCCACGCCGACCATGTGACCGGCGCGTGGCTCATGCAGCAGGCGACGGACTGCCGCATTGGCATTTCCACTCGCTACGGCGCTGCGCTGCACGGTGCGGACCTTCGGCTCGATCACGGCGACCGCGTGCACTTCGGCCAGCGCTACCTCGAGGCGCGCGCGACGCCCGGCCATACCGACGGCTGCATGACGTATGTGATGGACGATCAGAGCATGGCCTTCACCGGCGATTGTCTCTTGATACGCGGCGCGGGCCGCTGCGATTTCCAGCAGGGCAATGCGAGCCGGCTCTATCACTCCATCACCGAGCAGATCTTCAGCCTGCCCGACGAGTGCCTCATCTATCCCGGTCACGACTACAGCGGCCGCACGATGTCATCGGTGGGCGAGGAGCGGCGGCACAATCCGCGTATCGGGGGCCAGGCGGACGAGCGCGACTTCGTCGGCTTCATGGAAAACCTGAATCTTCCGCACCCGAAGCAACTCGCGGTCGCCCTGCCGGCGAACCTGCAATCCGGCATGACCGAGGACGCCAAAGCGATGCGGCCCGCGGACTGGGGGCCGGTGCGACAAAGCTACGCGGGGCTCCTCGAGATCGACCCGGAGTGGGTTGCCGAACATCTCGGCGAAGTGCACGTGCTTGATGTGCGTCATGCCACTGAGATGCAGGAGCATCTCGGCCGCATCAAGGCTGCGCAACTCATTCCGCTCAACGAGTTGAAGGACCGACTCGCTGAAGTCCCGAAGGACAAGCCCGTTATTGCCGTGTGCCACGCGGGCATGCGTTCCGGCCAGGCCACGGTCATCCTGCGCGGTGCCGGCTTTCCGCGCATCGCGAACCTGCGCGGCGGCATGTTGCTGTGGGGGCAGATGGGACTGCCGGTGGTTCGCGGTGCAGGTTCAAGTACCTAGTTCAATGTGCGGAAAGCAGCGACTGTCGGGCCTGATCCTCATTTTGGGTTTCGCAGCAGCTTCTGCATTGGCAGGTGATCCAGCCGTTGCGCCCGCTGCCGACGCGACGGCCGCACCGCCAGCCGTCGCAATACCGATGCCCAAGCCGAAGTTTTTTCCGCACATCCACTATCCGCCGGATTTGATCGCCACTCACGTCGAAGGGCTGGTCATTGCACACTTCAAGATCGACAAGCACGGCCACCCCGCCGATGAAATACTCGACTTCGATGCCGCGTCGAAGCCGTTCTCCAGATCCGTCAAGGACCTTCTGCGTTCCCTGCTATTCGATGTGCCCAAGGATTGGAATGCACCGTCGTCGCCGACGTTCGACATGACGATTGAGTTCGTGATCTGCCCCCACAAGTCCCTTGACGGCGCTGTGACGGCTGGAGACACGATCGTGGTTACAGGCTGTACGTTCAATCAGCTCCCGCAAGGATGATTGCGACTGACGACCACGGGCCGCCGGAGGATCCTATCGTGTGAGCCGGCGGTCGCGCGGGAAGGGTGAGCCGTCGAGGAGCGCATGCGCGCGTGTCTGGGCGGCTGCGGCTTCAGACTCCCGGGCCAGCGCGCGATAAGCTCGGCCGAGCCACAACGCCGCCTCGCCGCCGGCGGCATTCGCGGAATCGCTGCCCTGCCAGTAGGAATTCGCGCCCTCGAGGAGCGGCAGCGCTTCGGCCATCTTGCCCTGCGCCAGGCGTATGCGCCCGAGGACGAGATTCGCATCGGCGCGCAGCGGTGACGCAGCGTAGGGAATGCCGGTGAGCACCAGCAGCGCCTCCTGCACTTGCTGCTCGGCGCTGGCAAGGTTCCGCATTTCGAGCTCCACGAACCCCGACTGCACCAGCGCCTCGGCGAGTTCGGAACGCCGCGGCTGCTTGCGGGCGAGTTCCACGCTGCGCGCGCTCGGCGCACGCGCCGACGGCAGGTCGTCGCTGCGCAGCGCCGCGTTGCCCGCGTAGATCAGGAACAGGTGATTCTCGGATGACGCGAGTTGCCGCAGCTCCCGCGCGGCCTCGAGCGAACCGCTCGAAAACTTCGCGAATGCCAGGTCCGCCCCGATGCGCGGGCTCAGCGGATTTCTATCGACGGCATCGGCGATCGCCTTCGCGCGTTCGAGGTACGGAATTGCCTCGCCTGGTCGCCGCGCGACCAGCAGGGCCCGGCCCAGCGTTCGCAGCCTTCCGGCACGCGCCATGTTGTTGCCGGCGCCGAGCTGCTGCTCGATGCGGTCGGTCGTCGTCAGGAGTTCGATGGCCTTGGGAAGCTCGCCCGTCTCGAGCGCGACCTGCCCCGCCCGCGCCGAATAGTGCGCGACGATCAGGCTCTCCGGTCCATAGACCTTGCGTGCATTTTCCAGCGACGTCCGGATGTAAGGCGCCGCGCGCGCGAAGTCGACGACGAGCAGCGACACGCCGAGCGTGTTCTCCGCCTGGATCACGGCGGGATTCGCGTGATCGTCGCCATGCAGTGCGAGCAGTTTCCGGTACGCGCGTTCGCTGTAGTCGAGCGCCTCGGCGGGCTTGCCCATGCTGGCGTAAGCCTGCGCGATCATCGTGAGCGCTTCGCCCACCTGATCGCCTTCAAGCCCGGGCCGTTTCGCGTCGAGATCGACGACTTCCTGGGCGGCCGCGATCGACGCCGGAAAATCCTGCTGCTGTATCCTGAGCGAGCTTTCGACGATCTTCGCCTCCGCGAACAGCGCATCGCCGACGCCGCCCGCCCGGTACAGCTCGAAGAAGCGATCGAGGCTCGCTGCGGCGGCATCCAGCTCGCCGACGTTCTTGTTCGCTTCGGCTTCGAGCATGTGCAGGCTCGCAGCGAGCGGCCGACGCGGCGCGCCGATGTCTCCCACGTCCTTCAAGGCCGCCGCCGCCGTCGACGCCGATTGATGAAACTGGAAAATGCCCGCGTAGGCACGCGTGATGAGTTCCCGCAGCTCGGCGCGCGTTTCCGGTTCGCCGGCGAGCTCCCTGTCGATGCGCTGCTGCGCGCGATCGAGCAATGCCACCGCCGCCAGGGGCTCGCGCGCGCCGGAAATGGCGGGATCGACGTCCTGAAAGATCGAGCCGATGAATGCCTGGATCTGCCGGGCCCGATCGCGCTCCGCCGTGGCGACGCGCGCCTGCCAGAACGCGATGGCAGCGGCGGCGACGATGGCGAGCAGCACCGCGCTCGCCGAGCCCGCGGCCAGGCGGTGGCGGGCCAGAAACTTGCGCGTTCGATACCAGCGCGAGTCGGGCTGCGCCAGCACCGGGCGCCCATCGAGGAAGCGTTCGATGTCGTCGGCGAACGCGTGCACCGTGGCGTAGCGCTCGTCCGGATCCTTCTTGAGGCACTTGAGAATGATCGTGTCGAGATCGCCCTGCACCTCGCGACGCAGCGCGCGTGCGACGACGTCGCTCGGCCGGGCGGGCTCGGCTTTGAGCACGGCGTCCTCGAGCGCGCCGCGCGACTCGTGATCGAGCCGGTACGGGCGCTCGCCCGTGACGAGCCGGAACAGCATGACACCGAGCGAATAGATGTCGGAAGCGGTGCCGAGCGGCTCGCCGCGAATCTGCTCGGGCGAGGCGTAGTCGGGCGTGAACGCGGGCCCGGCAAACTGCGTGAGCGCCGTTTCGTGCGTGCGGCCCTCCTCGAGGAGCTTTGCGACACCGAAGTCGAGCAGTCGCACCTCGCCTTCGCTCGTGACGAGCACGTTGGCAGGCTTTAGGTCGCGGTGCACGACCAGCTTGCCGTGCGCATACGCCACCGCCGCCGCGATCTGCAGGAACAGTTGCAGGCGTTCGCGCAAACCAAGCTTGCGCGCGACGCAATACTCGTCGACTGCGACGCCCTCCACGTATTCGAGCGCGAGATACGGCTGTCCTTCCTGAGTCACGCCGGCGTCGTAGAGGCGTGCGATGTACGGATGGGCGAGCGTCGCGAGTATTTCGCGCTCGCGCGCCATGCGCTCGGCGAGGCCCGCAACGCGCAGGGCAACGTGCGGGAGCTTGAGCGCTACCGGTCGATTGAGGATTCCGTCCGTGCGCTCGGCCAGCCACACGGCGCCCATGCCGCCGCTGCCGAGTTCGCGGATCAGCCGGTACGGGCCGATCGCATCGCCCGCGCGGCCGGTCGGCGGCCTGAGGGCTTTGTCCTCTTCCTTCGAGACGCCGATGCGTGGCATCGCGCCAAGGTAGTCGCTGGTTTCGATCCGCGCGGATCGCTCGAGGAGCGAACGCAGCCGCGGTTCGAGCGACGCGTGCTCCGGCGGCAGTGTATCGAGCCAGGACATGCGCTCGTGCGGCGGCAGGCTGAGCGCTTCGTCGAGAAGGCGGCTCAATTCGGCCCAGGAAACGGCATCTTCAGGTATGCGGTTCACGGCAGCCCTCCGCGCGTCAGCTGAGCGCCTCGGCGAGCAGCAGGCGCGCCTTCTCCCAGTCGCGGCGCACCGTGCGCTCCGAAATCTCAAGAGCGGTCGCGACCTCCGCTTCGGTCATGCCGCCGAAGTAGCGCATTTCGACCACGCGCACGAGTCGCTCGTCGAGCCTCGCGAGCTCGTCGAGTGCTTCGTGCACGCGCAGGATCTCATCCTCGCCGTCACCGGTTTTCGGGTCGGCCAGTGCCTCGGCGCTCGACGTCGTAAGCGAAATGGGCGCGCTGTCCGCCGCCGCGACGCTCCGCGCGGCGCTCGCGAATGAAATCGATCACGACCGAGCGCATGACCCGCGCCGCAAAGTGCAGGAAGTGGCCGCGATCCTCGATGCGCACGCGACTCGCGTTGGCAAAGCGCAGGTAGGACTCATGCACGAGCGCCGTCGTATCGAGGAGGGTCCCGCGCTGATCGCGCCGCAACCGCGCGCGGGCGAGCGCGCGCAGATCGTCGTAGGTGGCGCGGAAGAGCGCGTCGAACGCGAGCGAATCGCCGCCCTGCGCGCGGTGAATCAAGTCGGTCAGATCGGCTTGCGATTCCTCGCTCACCGGCGGGCGTCCTGCTCTGGCTGGCGGTGCGATCGGCGGCAATCATTATACGTTTCCGCCGTTCAGCCCGTTAGCCGACCCAGGAGAACAACGGCGCCGAGGGCCATGGCGACGCCCGTCACTTCACTCGCGCTCAACCGCTCCTCGAAAAACACCACGCCGATCAGCACCAGCATGAGCGCGCTCGCCACAGCGTAGACAATGCCCGCCGTCGCAATCTTCATGGTCTGCATGAGAAACACCCAGCCCACGGCGAACGCGGCCGTCAATGCGCAGCCCAGCACGAACCAGAGCGTGAGGAGCGGCTGCGGGCGGCTGCTCGCGATCTTGAGAACCGCATCGGCAGCGACGCCGATGCCGCTCAGAACGAGCGCCAGTGCCATGCCACGAACTTCCGGAGCCACGTCGGTCACCGCTCGAACGAGTCCTTGTTGATGGAATTTTCGGGGTCTGCATCAGTAGGAGTCGGGGATTCGCCGCGGAACCGGCCACGGGCTCGCAAATTATTCTTGTGCGCCGCGGCTGGCGGACTGCCAAGGTGCAGATCGGGTAACAAATGTCGGCGCGTGACGGTCTATGATTCTTCGGCACAACATAAGGAGAAGACTCATGGTGCGTTGGCTCACGGTTGCACTGCTCGCCCTTGCGGGCGCGGTGGCACAAGCGGATTCGATGGACGTTCCTGCAGACCCCGCCAAGGTGGTACCGCTCAAGGTGGGCGATGCCATCCCTGCCGTCACCGTACGCAACCCCGATGGCAGCGGGCACAAGATCGGGCCCGGGCCGCTCGCGACGCCGACCGTCCTCATCTTCTATCGCGGCGGCTGGTGCCCGTACTGCAACCGGCACCTCGGTGCGCTCAAGAAGGCGGAACCCGCGCTCCTGAAGATGGGCTATGACCTTCTGTTTCTGAGTGCCGACCGGCCGGAGATTCTCTTCTCGAGTCTCAAGGAACCCGACATCCACTACACGCTGCTCTCGGACGCGACGATGGCCGCCGCGCGCGCCTATCACGTCGCGTTCCGGGTGGATGACGCCACGATCGCGAAGTACAAGGAATTCGGGGTCGACCTCGAGGCCGCATCGGGCCAGAAGCATCATCAACTGCCCGTGCCGGCGGTCTTCATCATCGACCGGGCCGGCATCATCCGCTTCGTGCATGCGAATCCGGACTACACGACGCGGATTTCGCCGGAAGAATTGGTGTCCGCCGCAGAGACCGTCGCCGCCCGTCCGTAGACCCGAGAGTTGCCACAGAGGAGTGCCGCCATGCTTCGATTGTATTACCACCCCTTTTCGACTTTCGGCCGACGCGTGCGCATCGCGCTCATCGAGAAGAAGATCGAACACGAGGCCATCACCGTCGACTTGCCCAACCGCGCGCACAAGGCGCCCGAGTACCTCGCGCTCAATCCCTACGGGCGCGTGCCGACGATCGACGATGACGGCTTCGTGCTCTACGAGTCCGCGGCGATCCTCCAGTACCTCGAGGCAACGCGGCCCTCGCCGGCGCTGACGCCGTCGAACGCCAAGGGCCGCGCGCTGGTGGACATGCATTTGCGGCTCTGCGACGGGCAGCTCGGGCGCCACGCCGGCGCGATCCTCTTTCCGAAGCGCTTCGTGCCGAAGGAAAAGTGGGATGCGGCTGCCATGGCGCAGGCCAAGACCGAGATCGAGAAGCACCTGGCGATCGTCGAAGCGACGCTCGGGAACCGCGAGTACCTCGTGGGCGATGCGTTCACGATTGCCGACATCGCCTACATCCCCTTCCTGCAATTCCTCACGCTGATGGAGATTCGAGCCCGGGCCGCGGCGTCGCCGCGTGGAGCGCGCGTTTGCTGGCGCGACCCAGTGCGACAGGCGACGGTACCGGAGCGATAGCGAAGATACGATGGCTTCACCTGCCGACGCGCAGAGCAAGCTCTTGTATGTGCTCGGCCATTCCGATCGAGGAACTCGAGCGCCTCGGCACGCAAGCGCGGCTCCTCGATCCGATCACGCGTGCGTTCTTTTGCGCCGCCGGGATTGCCCCCGACATGCGCGTGCTCGATATCGGATCGGGCGCCGGCGACGTCGCCTTCATCGCGGCGGATCTGGTCGGCAGCACCGGTGAAGTGGTTGGAGTCGACCGAGCGTCGGCCGCGTTGGCAACGGCCGCCGCGCGCGCCGATGCCAGGTCACTGCGCAACGTGACCTTTCGCGAGGGGGATGCCGCCGAGATGAAATTCGAACGGCCCTTCGACGCCGTCATCGGACGTTTCGTGCTCCAGTTTCAGCGTGACGCGAGCGCGCTGCTCCGAAGGCTCGCCACCCACGTGCGCCCCGGGGGCGTGATCGCCTTCCAGGAATCCGACTGGGACGGCGCGCGATCGCTGCCGCGATCGGAGACTTATGATCGCTGCTGCCGGTGGTGCGTCGAAACACTCCGCTTGGGCGGCGCCGAAACACGGATGGGCAGCCAGCTTCATTCGAAGTTCGTCGCCGCGGGGCTGCCGCCGCCGTCGATGCGGCTGGAGGCCGTCGTCGGTGGTGGCGCGAAGAGCGCCGACGCCCTGCAATTGGTCGTGGATCTCGTGCGAGTGCAGCTGCCCGCGATGGAGAGACTCGGCGTAGCGACGGCCGCCGAGGTGGACCTTCCGACACTGGCGGAGCGGGCGCGCAGCGAGGCGATCGCCAACTCCAGCTTGATCCAGACGTACTCGCTGATCGGCGCCTGGTGTCAGGTGCAACGGTAACTGGATCGACGCCCGCCTATTCGCTAATGTGGCTCACGACGAGGGAGGCGCGGGCACAACGATATGTCTAACAAGCCCGTGCTGCGCGGCTGAAGGGATACTCCAGTTCGGTGATCGCACATGGACAGCCAGCCATCGGGCCTGGTGACGCAATTGCTGCAGGAATGGGGCGCCGGGAAAAAGGAGGCGCTCGATGCCTTGATGCCGCTCGTCTACGACGAACTCCGTTCGATGGCCGCGCGTCACCTGCGCCAGGAGCGGGCGTCTCATACGCTGCAAAGCACGGCACTGGTTCACGAAGTCTTCGTTCGGCTCGTTGATCAAACGCGGGTCACGTGGCTCAACCGGTCGCAGTTCCTCTCCGTAGCGTCACAGCTGATGCGCCGCATTCTGGTCGATCACGCGCGCAGGCATCTGTCGCAGAAGCGCGGCGGTGATCAGCAAAGGATGCCGATGGATTCGCTCGCCGCAGGCGGCGACGCGGGATCCCAGGCCCAAGCCCCCTGCAGCACGATGACCGTCGAATCCGCTGCGGACCTCGCAGCAGTCGATCGCGCGTTGAGCCGCCTCGAACAGCTGGACCCGCGCCAAGGCCAACTGGTCGAACTGCGATTCTTCGGCGGGTTGAGCATCGAGGATGCCGCAGGCGTGCTCGAAGTCTCGCCGGCGACCGTCAAGCGCGAATGGACACTGGCGCGTGCCTGGTTGCAGCGCGAATTGACGACGGGGCACGCCCAATGACTCCCGAGCTCTGGCAGCGGGTCAAACCCATTTTCTTTCACGCCAGCGAACTTGAAGGGCAGGCGCGTCGGCAATACGTCGAGGAAGCCTGTGGGACTGACGCCGAGCTGAAACTTGAAGTCGACTCCCTGCTGGCGGTGAGCGACAGCGAGGATGCGGTTGTCGACAGACCCGTCAGCCAGTTCGTGTCGCTCGATGACGTCGAATCGATCGACTCGTCGTTGGTCGGCCAGCGACTCGGCGCCTATCAACTGGTCGAATGCCTGGGGCGCGGCGGCATGGGCGAGGTCTACCGCGCGCATCGCGTCGAATCCGGCTTCGACATGCAAGTCGCGATCAAGCTGGTGCGCGCGGGCTCCGGCAGCGACCTGTTACGACGATTCAAAGCGGAACGACAGATCCTGGCGAGTCTCGATCACCCGGGCATCGCAAGAATGCTCGATGGCGGAGTCACGCCAACCGGTGAACCTTACCTCGTGATGGAGCTTGTGACCGGCGAGCCGATCGATGCGTATTGCGAAAAGCGCGATCTCTCCATCGACGAGAGACTATTGCTCTTTCGCCAGGTGTGCGACGCCGTCGCCTACGCGCACCGGCGACTGGTAGTTCATCGAGACCTGAAACCGGCCAATGTACTGGTAACCGCCCAGGGCACAGTGAAGCTCCTGGACTTTGGCATCGCGAAACTCCTGACGGCGGAATCGCCGGATAGCGAGCCAGCGCAGGCCACGCAAACAGCCGTGCGCGCGATGACGCCGCAATTCTCGAGTCCCGAACAGATCCTTGGACTGCCAATCACAACGGCGAGCGATGTCTATTCGCTGGGCGTCGTGCTCTTTCATCTGCTCACGGGCAGGAGCCCCTACCGGAGCACGGTGGTCTCGACCCGCGACGCGATTCGCGACGTCTGTGAAACCGAACCACTGAGTCCAAGTGCTGCTGCGTCGAAAAGCGTCGACGGTGGAATGAAACGTCCGTTGCTCGACCGGGATCTCGACCACATCACTTTGCGCGCACTGCGCAAGGAACCGGAGGAGCGCTACGGTTCTGCGGAGCAGTTCTCCGAGGACGTGCGCCGGTATCTCGCCGGGCTGCCTGTCATCGCCAGCGGCGATCAGATGGCCTATAGGATCCGAAAATTCTGGGGCCGTCATTGGCTGGCTGCGACGACGGCCGCCCTCTTCGTAACCGTGCTAGTTGTGGCGCTCGGATTTTACGTGCGCGAGGCGAGGATCGCCGAGCAACAGCGCGCCCTCGCCGCCCAACGCTTCGCGGACGTACGAAGGTTGGCCACCACGTTCATGTTCAAAGTGAACGACGCCATCGATGAATTGCCGGGCGCGACGGCGGCGCGCAATCTGATTGCGACAACCTCGCAGAGCTATCTGGATTCGCTCGCCAAACAGGCCGGCTCCGATAGCAGCCTGCAAATGGAGTTGGCCAAGTCCTACGAGCGGCTGGCCGATATCCAGGGCATGCAGAATACCCAGAACCTGGGACAATCCCACGAGGCGCTCGTCAACTATGCCGCGAGCTTGAGCCTGCTGGAGAAGTTGGCCAACGCGGGTGCCCCGGATCCGGTGCTTCTGTCAACGATGTCCTTGATTCATACGAAGCGCAGCGAGATTTTGCTCATGGTGAACGGCGATGTTCAATCGGGAGTGACGGAAGCGCGACAGGCGGTGGCGTTGCTGGACGCCGTTGTGAGGATGAAGCCCGATGACCTGGTCGCCAGGCAATCACTGGCGCAGGCGTACGCTGCCGATGCAATCGTCGAGTCGTTTGCCGGCCAATACGATGCGGCGCTCGCGGTTGCCGACAAGGCGGTTGCCATCGGGGAAGAGCTGCATAGGCAGCGTCCATCCGATCGAAGCGTCGCGCGACTCCTGAGCCGGGTCTATTCGAGAGCCACCGTGTTTCCGCCGCGCAGGATGACCTCGGCAGAAATCGAGAGAGGCCTCGATATCTGTCGTAAGGGGATGGAGATCGACCAGTGGCTGCTGACAACCGAGAAGAATCCAACCGTCGAGCAACGCCGCAGCGTAGCGACGGACTGGGCCGGCATCGGAAGTTTTCTCTTCCAGAAGGCCGATTACCACGGTTCGGCCGAAAACTATGCGCAGGCGAAAGCCGTGCTCGAGAGCATTCCAGCAGATTCGAATAACCTGCAGGCGAAAATCGACTTGGCACGCATCGAGGTGAGCCGTGGGCGCGCGCTGCGCTGGGCCGGGCGCCTGGATGAGGCGAACGCGTTGCTCACCAAGACCGTGGCACTTTTCGATGAAATCCTGAAACACACCGATGCCAAAGATATGCAGTTCCTCAGGACCGAAGCGCAAGAGGAGCTGGGCAGCATCGAAATGCTTCGAGCGCAGCGCGCTACGGATCCTGTTCGACAACGGCAGCACTGGATCGCCGCCCATGATTATTTCTTGAAGTGTGACCAGCAGTTCAAGGCCATTCTCGAAGGCACTGGCGCGATCTTGAACTATCAGGACCAGCAACCCGTCGATCAGGCGGCAGCCGGTGTAAAGCTCAGCGAGGCTGCCCTTCTGAAGCTGTGATCACGCTGACCACGCTCTCCCGCCGCTCCAACATTTCGTGAGCCAGTCCTGACGCCGTCTGCGCGTCTACACCCCGCGAGACCAACAGTCCTTGGGGGTGATCGACGTGAACAGCTATCTCAGGTCCTTTCTACTGGTCGCACTCGTGTACCTGTGGGCGCCGACGATGGCCAGCGCCGAGACGCTCTATGCGTGCAAATTGAACGGCATCGGGACCATTCGACTGGTCAGCGCCACTGTCAACTGCAGTCAGTACGAGACGAAGATCAGCTGGAACGCTTCGGGAACGCCCGGCCAGCAAGGCATTCAAGGTCCGCCAGGACCCATCGGTGCCACGGGAGCGCCGGGTGCGCCGGGACTTCCCGGCGTTCAAGGCCTGCCGGGTCCGATTGGGCCGCCGGGCGCCACCGGGGCAACGGGTGCGGACGGAGCGCAAGGCCCGATTGGCCCCGCCGGGCAGTCCGGTGCCGGCACCAATTTTAGCAATTGCACTGCCGTGATCGACGAGGCGGTGGTGTACCAGGGGGCGTGGGCGTGCCGATCGGCGCTGCCGCACTACGTCGACAATGGCGACGGAACAGTGACGGACAACAAGACCGGACTGATGTGGGAAAAGAAGACAGGGACCGTTTCTCAGCCGAACCCCGGTGACGTGCACGATGTAAACAACACCTACGGTTGGACCGCGTCAGGGAGCGCTGCCGACGGGACGCTGTACAACGATTTTCTGCCCCAACTCAACGACACCACTTGCTTCGCGGGCCACTGCGACTGGCGTATTCCAAAACTCGGTGAACTGCGGTCCATCCTAATCGCCGACTACCCCAATTGCACCGTATTCCCTTGCATTGATCCCGTATTCGGGCCAACGGCGGGCTCGTTTTACTGGTCGTCAAGTGCAATTGCGAGCTCTTCCACCAACGTGTGGCAGGCCGACTTCCTCACTGGCCTCCTCTTCAACGGCAACAAGGTCGGCCCCTACTACGCGCGCGCCGTCCGCGGCGGCCGGTGACGAAGTTTCGATAACCGATCGCCGGAGCAGCAGCCATGGACCAACCGAGCACCAGTCGCAGGGAATTCCTGCGCATCGCAGCTTTGGCGAGCGCCGGCGCCGCCGTCGCGGCATCACCACTCTTTCCCAAGTGGCTGTTGGCAGCGGAAGCGACAACCACCGATCTCGTTCACGAGACGTACAACGGACTGATCGCGATGGTCGTCCCGGGCGCGGACGACTATTCCGTATCCCAGGGTGTCAGCACCGCTGAAGCAGGCGGCATCGACACCGGAATTACCGATGCGCTGATCGGGACCATCGATCAATCGACGCCGTTCCTGCCGCAGTTCTCCGCCATCGTTGCCGGGATTCTCAACAACATCGCGCAGGCCGTGCATCCGGGGATTTCTGGCGTATTCACATCGCCGTTCGCTTGCCTCTCGTTCCCCGAGAAAGTTTTGGTCCTGCAGATCATGGATGGGACCGACTCGCTGAAATTCCTGTCGGGCCTGCTGCCCGGCATCGTCGCGTTCCTGTGCTACTCCGATACGGGCAGCTTCGATCCCGCCACCCGCTCGCTCACCGGACCGCCCGTTGGCTGGCAGCTCTCCAACTATTCCGGAACGGCGGACGGCCGCAACGAGTTCCGCGGCTACTTTCGGGGGCGCACCAGCGCCGATTGCGACGATCACTGTGAGCACTAGGAGCCGCCATGCGTGACGTCATTGTGGTTGGAGCCGGCGGCGGTGGCGCCGTGATCGCGAAGGAACTCGCCGCGCAGGGACTCGACGTGCTGGTACTGGAAGCGGGCGCCCGCTTTGCCCATCCGGAAACGGATTGGACGCACTTCGAGAGCGATGCCAACAATCCGTTCAGCGGCTACATGCGCTTCGGTCCCGCAGACCGCGCAAAGCCGGCGTGGATACGCGAATTCCCACAGAGTACGCTCTTCGTGCAGCTCGCGGGCGTCGGCGGCAGCACCAATCACTACCAGGGAAATTCGCCGCGCGCGATGCCGGGCGCGTTTGTCGGCTATCGCGGCGCCGACGCAGCGACGTATGACACGGGCCACCTGTTTCCATTGAGCTACCGGGATTTGATTCCGTACTACGACTGGGTCGAGCAGACACTGCCGGTGCAGACCGCGCCGATGGGGACCAAAGAGGAGATATTCCTCAACGGCGCGCAACGCCTCGGCCTGCCGTTGCAGACGTCCAAGAATATTTCACGAGCCGCCTTTCGCCCGCAAGAGAACGCCATCCTGCAACCGCACGGTACGGCAGGATTGACGCAGAATGGCTCGGAGCTCTCCTTCCCGCAGGCTCGCGGCTGCACCATGTGCGGTCACTGCTCACAAGGCTGCTTCGAACCGCGGCGCGCGCCGCTCAACCTCAAAGCCAAACGTGCAACCTCGGTGAGCTACATTCCGATGGCGCTCACTTGCGACCGATGGTCACGGCATGGCAAGGCCATCACTCTCATCGCCGATGCGTTCGCGGTCAACGTCGGTGCCGATGACGACTTCTCGACTCGTCGCGTGACGTGGCGTATCGGAAGCACGGGCGAGCACATGACCGAGGAAGCGCGCGTCATCGTCCTCTCGGGCGGCACGGTGGAGAATCCGCGACTCTGGTTGAACAGCGGTCTGCCCAATCCCAACGGCTGGGTGGGGCGCGGACTCACCGACCACTTCGTCGATGCGGTGACCGGCGTCATGCCCTTCTACACCGGATCGACGAAAGGCTCGGGCTCGGGCGCGCGCATCGACTATCCCGGCCTCGGCATGATCGAAGTCGTCGGAGAAACCCCGGGACTGCGCGCGGGGCTCTCCGCCTTCAGCGATGCGGGCGTCCCTGGGTTCTATGACAACGGTCTTCCCGGTGGTGCTTACGGCGCGAACACGGTCGGTCGCCTCATCGGCACCGATTTGAAATCCGTCATGGCGAACGTCGATCGCATGCTGAACATCGACGTGTTCACGGACGATGACGTCGAAGCGCAGAACCGCGTGACGCTCTCCAACACGCTGCCGCCGGACGAACACGGCGCCGTGCCGCGAATCGAAATCCATCAGCGGCAGCGATCGGCGCGCACGATACGCAATCGGGAATTGCTCGTGCAAAAGGCCGTGCAACTGCTGAAGGGACTCGGCGCACGAACGATTCACCGGATCAACAAGCCGCCGTTCGTCATTCACAGCCACAGCACCATGCGCATGGGTTTTAGCGACGCGGATTCCGTGCTCGATGCGCACGCCGAGTCGCGTTGGGTGAAGCGACTCTACGTCGCGGACAATTCCGCGCTCGCCAACGGAATCGGCGGACCGAATCCGACGCTGACGACGCAGGCGCTTGCGACGCGCACCGCAGAGCGAATTGTCGTGCGCCATTTCGGAGGCAGCCCGTGGGTCGGCCGCGACTCGCCGGTTTCTTCAATCGATGCAGCCGTGACGAGAGCGGTAGTCGAGCGCGGGCTATGACGCTCACGTCATTCAGGGAACGATTGACGTGAAAACTTACCTCAGAACCTTGCTGCTTTTCGCACTGGCATACGTTGCGGCGCCGACGATGGCCAGCGCCGAAACGCTTTACGCGTGCAAGTTGAATGGGCTCGGCACGATCAGACTGGTCGAGCGCCACGCAGAATTGCAGCCAGATTGAAACGAAGATTTCCTGGAACTCCACGGGCTCGCAAGGACCGCAAGGTATTCCCGGTCCGCAAGGCAACCCCGGTTCGCCTGGCGCCCAGGGCGTTCAAGGTCCACCGGGACAACAAGGATTGCCTGGCATGCCCGGCGCGATCGGTCCGCCTGGCCCTATGGGGCCCGCCGGCGAGAAAGGGCTAACCGGCGACGAGGGTGACATCGGCCTGCAAGGCCCGAAAGGCGATAACGGCGCGCAAGGTCCCAAAGGCGACAAGGGCGATCCGGGCACCGGTTTTGCGTGTGTGCCGCCGAACAACTATCTGGTCAATACCGGCGCGGCAATGGCGTGCCAACCGCGCTACGTGGACAACCGTGACGGGACGGTCACAGACAACCAGACCGGCCTGATGTGGGAGACGAAGACGGGGAATATCGACGGTGTCTGCACAGGCAACGGTGCGGATGTGCGCAATGTGAACAATTGCTACTTCTGGAGCCTATCGGGCGAGGACGCGGACGGAACGCTGTACACCGAGTTCCTGGCCACACTGAATCTCGTGAACAGCAGTGGTGACTCCTTGTGCTTTGCCTACCACTGCGACTGGCGGATTCCAACAATCGTCGAACTGCGGTCGCTTCTCGTCACGCCCTATCCCAATTGTGCGACGTCGCCGTGTATCGATCCGATTTTCGGGCCGACGTACTCGCTCCCGTATTGGTCGTCCAGCTCGTCACCCAGCAATTCGCAACTCGCCCTGCTCGTCACTTTCGCCGATGGAAGCGTAGTCAACTACCCCAAGGGCCCGGTCGATTTGGCGAGAGCAGTTCGTGGCGGCCCGTGATGACGGCTCGACTTGCACCGCTACACGCGGAATTCAATTGAACAACCGGGCGGCATGGCCGATATGCATCGCGGCCGTAGTCGTGGCTCTGCTCGCGTCGGCCTTCGGGTATCACGAGCATGATGTCCGTGATGAGTTGCGCACCCAAATCGTCGCGAGTGAGCTTCAACCGATCGCGACACTCTTGAATGAAAACCGGGCGCTCATCACGGCGCTGCAGACAGAGCCGTTCACCGAGCCGGGCGTCGGGATTCTGGCGTCCTATCTCGCCAAGATCCGCCGCGACGGCGTACCAAAGCACGCCGACATGAAGCAGTGGCTCGACGCGCTTGCGGAGAACAACACCGCCATCGTCACGCTCATCAAGACGTACGCGCCGCACGCGCGCACGACCGCGTTCACGACGGAGGCAGACAAGTTCCGCAACTACGCCTCCGCCTGGCGCGACCGCTGGAATTCCGTCATGGAGCTGTTCATGGCTGGCGGCAATTACCCGACGTCTGAGATTCCTTTCCCAAGGGATTTTCCAGACGTCGTTCAGGCAGAGATCGACGCAGTAACGCAGACGCCCTGACTCGGCCGCTCTTCGTGCATTTCGTGAGCCAGCTTGCACGGCGATTGCGCGTCTACACGTCCGGAAGTAGATTGAAGCCCGCCGAAAGAAAGACTTGATGAAGGCGGCAGCCTGCGGTTGCGCAGGTGATTAGGGAGGAACTGCCACCATGATTATGTCGCGTCAGCCGCTGCGAATCGCCGCAGTCTTCTTTTGCTTCCTCGTGTGCGCCGCCGCCCAGGCCGCCCCGCAGCTCGCGATTTCGCCATTCGGCTACCAGATCATTCAGGTGCAGGCTGTGCCTGGCAACCCGCGCGCGTTCGACGTCACGGCACGCGCCGGCGTCTTCAACCCAGGCGATCCGGCCACGGCGGTCACCGCGCGCCTGATGAGTTCCTCGCCGAGCTTTATCGTGTTGGACGGCGATGTCACCTTCGGCAGCGTGCCACGCACGCCGATCCTGCGACCGGTCATCAGCCTCGACACGTTCAAGCTTCGCGTCATCCTGCCGGCGAGCCGCAATCGCAGCGGCCTTCTCGATTTCATCCGCTCGATCCATCAGTCGCTCGCCTGGCAGGTGAACTGCGGCAACTGCGGCGTCAATCGCCCGCCCGTCGCCAACGCGGGCGCCGACCAGACTGTCTACGCGACACAAACCGTAACGCTCGACGGCAGCGCCTCGACCGATCCCGACGGACAGGCACTGACATACGCGTGGTCCTTCGTCAGCCGCCCGACAGGCAGCACCGCTTCGATCGCGGGCGCGACCAACGTGAAGCCGACCTTCGTGCCGGATCGCGACGGCAGCTACATCGTGCAGCTCATCGTGAAGGACGGCCAGCTCTCGAGCAGCCCCGATACGGTCGAAATCAGCACGCTGAACAGCGCACCGGTCGCGAACGCCGGCGCCGATCAGGCGGCGCTGACCGGACTAGCGGTCGCGCTCGACGGCAGCGCATCGAGTGACATCGATGGCGACTCGCTGACGTACGCGTGGAGCATCATGACGGCTCCGTCCGGGAGCCTCGCGTCGATCGTCAATCCCACGCAGGTGAAGCCGAGCTTCACACCGGATCTCGCCGGCCAGTACGTCATCGAACTCATTGTCGACGACGGCACGGTCTCGAGCGCGCCGGACACGATGGTCATCACGACCACGAAACAGAACGGCCAGCCGGTTGCGAACGCGGGGCCAGACCAGACCGTGCAAGTCGGCGACACCGCGCATCTCGACGGAACTGCATCGAGCGACCCCGACGGCGATCCGCTCACTTATCGGTGGTCGCTCAACGCGCGCCCGGCGAACAGCAGCTCGGGCCTGCAGGGCGAGACGTCGCCGAGTCCGACGCTCGCCATCGACAAGCCCGGCACGTACGTGGCGCAGCTGATCGTTTCGGATGGCGCCGCCGACAGCAGCCCGGACACCGTGTCGCTTTCGACAACGAACACTGCGCCCGTCGCAAACGCCAGCGCGCCCGCGAGCGTGCACTGGAACACCACGGTGCAGGTTGACGGCAGCGCGTCGACGGATGCGGACGGCGACGTGCTCGGATTCACCTGGTCGCTCCTCTCGCGCCCGGCCGGCAGCCAGGCCGTGATTTCTGATCCCAACGCCATCAAGCCGACGTTCCAGGCGGATCGCCCGGGCGTGTACGTCGTGCAGCTCGTGGTGAACGACGGGCATGTCAACAGTGCGCCGGCGTCCGCGTCGGTGACTGCGACGAATCAGGCGCCCGTTGCGGGCAATGACAGCGCGACGACTGTGCAGAACACGGCCGTCGACGTCGCGGTGCTCGGCAACGACAACGATCCCGACGGCGACACGCTTTCAATTGCGTCCGTGACGCAGCCCGCGCATGGCACGACAACGATTCAGGGATTGGCGGTGCACTACGTTCCGGCGAACAACTACGCTGGCCCCGACTCCTTCTCTTATAGCGTCACGGATGGCGCGGACTCGGCTTCGGCGACGGTTGCCGTCACTGTGACTGGCGCAGCCAATGCCCCGCCCGTCGCCGACGCCGGAATTGATCAGGCTGGCTACGTCGGCGATACCTTTTCGCTGGATGGCCGCAATTCGCATGACCCCGAAGGCGCACCGCTTACCTACCACTGGACGATTGTCTCAGGGCCCGCGGGCGCGCAACTGATCAATGCAACGAGCGCGCAGCCGCAGCTGCAAACGACTGCGGCAGGAACCTGGGGGCTCTCGCTCATCGTTAACGATGGAGTAAGCGACAGCGCGCCGGATCAAGTGCAGGTGACGGCGGCCGCGCTGCCGACGCTCTCCATTGCCGACGCGTCGAATGCGGAGGGCAATTCCGGCACGACGAATCTCGTGTTCCAGGTGACGTTGTCGGCCGCGATCAATCGGGCGGTGAGCGTCGCATTCGCGACGGCGGGCGGAACGGCGACCGCCGATTCCGATTACGCAAGCGCGAGCGGCGTTGTGAATTTCCCGGCGAACAGCACGTCACCCCAGACGATCAGTGTAACGATCAACGGCGACACGACGGTCGAACCCGATGAATCGTTCTCCGTCACGCTCTCCGCCCCAGCCAATGCCACGCTCGCGCGCGCCACAGCGCAGGGCACGATACGGAATGACGATGCCGCGCCGTCGGGGTTGCAGCTCACACTCTCCAGAACATCCCTGTCGCGCGGCGACGTGCTCGTCGCCAAGCTGACGCTGCCGCAGATTGCACCGACCGACACGCTGGTGCCGCTCGCCAATACCAACCCGGGGGCACTGAGCACACCCGCGCAGTTAATCGTGCCAGCGGGCGAAACCATAGCGGCGTTCACACTCCGAGGCCTACTTGCCGGGAATGCGACCGTGACGGCAAGCGCGCCCGGCTTGACGCCGGCCAGCGCAACGCTGACTGTCGCGGATCGAGATTTCTCGATCGGCGGACCGACTGCACTGAACGCGGGCGTGACGGCGACGGGCAGCCTCACGCTCGAGGCGCCGGCGCCGATCGGTGGCGCGAGTTTTCATTTGAGTTCGAGCGATGCGACGAAGCTCACAGTCGATGCAACGGTTGCCGTCGCAGCGGGCGAGCTTCGCGGAAGCTTTTCGATCACAGGGGTCGCCAAAGGCGACGCAGACATCATCGCCACGGCGCTCTCAGGCGCCGTCGGCAGCGCGTCGACCCACCTTGCGATCTCGGTCGCTGCGGCGGACAACACGAAGACCAGCGACGAATTGATCGCTTCGGCCGGCGCCAGCGGGCTGATCACCGACGAACAGGCTTTCGTCTATCGCGTCCTGGCGGCTTTCGGATCAACGCAATTGCCGGCGCAGTATCGCGGCCGAATAGACGAACGCCTTGACAGCCCGCTACGCACCGAGATCAATCAACGCTATCCGACGCTCTCGTCCGCGGCGCAGGCGGCAGTTGTGCCTTACCTCATGCCGCCGATCTACGCCGGCAGTTGGGCCGATCCCAATTTGCAGGCTGGACCGGTGACGCTTGCCAAGCCCGCCACAGTCTCGGCGAGGAAAGCAGGCGACCCAAGCACTTCTGCGGCGACGCCGATCGATCCCAATCCCTGCGCCAATACCTCGCCGCCACTTCCGGGTTTGTTGACAGGCTGGACGCGTCTGACAACGCAACGATTCCATATCTGGTACCAAACGAACGTGCCGATGGCGGGCTTCTCCGAGACGGCGGCGGTGAACGTGGCCGCGGAAGCGGACAATGTCTACGCGAGTCTCGTTGGACTGATGCTCCCACCGCCCCGCAATCTGCCCAGCGACTTGAATGTGGCGTGCAATGGTGGCGATGACAAAATCGACGTCTACGTTTCGGAATTTGGTGGGCGCGCCCAAACGCAGGCTTATCCAGGCGTTTCCTGCACTCAAGGACCTTCGCCTGCATATATCCTGATGGCGCCGCATGCCATCCTGGACCCCAAGCTGGCGCGCGACAGTTTCGCGCACGAATTCATGCACGTAGTGCAGTTCGCCTTTGGCAGAGCCGCCGCGTGCAGGGACTACGGATGGCTTGAAGAGGGAACGGCCAATTGGGCGATGGAGTACGTCTATCACGAGGATGATCTGGAGCAGGACTACTCGTTAGGCTACTTCTCGCAACAGATCTCGCCGCGCATGGGCATCTCCGTCCCGATCGACCTTGATCTCGTTGCTGGCCACCGCATCTGCGACGGCGGATACTGCAGCTATCCGCTTTTTCAATACATCGCACGCAAATACGATCCGTCTCGCATTCGACGAATATTTGAAGCAACCGAATCGCAGGACGCGATCAACTCGATCGTCGCTGCCGTTGGCAGCGGCGGATCAATGCGGGATGCCTGGCATGATTTCTCGCGGGCCGCCTATAACGATCACCAGGCGCATATCGCAGACGACTTCTACCAGTGGGACAACGACCCCAGCGGGTTCAAAGACACATCGATCCCCGACAGTGCGCGTGCCACCGTCGAAGTGAACCTTCAGGGCAAGAAAAGCGTCGACCTGTCCAATGCTCTCTACAATGTTTTCAAGCGCATCGACCCGCTCGAAGAAGGCCATGCTCCCCTCTATCGCCTCGCGAACGTTCCTGTCGATCTCAAGTTCTCGGACACAAACGTGCGGCGTGCGGTATTCACCAACCCGCTGGCAAGCGCCTTTCCGGACCCCGACATCAAGATTTGGGCCATCCAGCGCATCGATGGCACCTGGAAAGCTCCGGAGGATTGGACCAGCAAGAAGGAGAAGGCATTTTGCCGCGACAAGCCGGAGGAGAGAATCGAAGAGCTGGTGCTCATCTATAGTAACGGCAATTCCTCGGGTCGCGGCACCGGCCCTGAATCCATGTACGACCTCGATTCGCTTGGGGATCCGGCTTCCAGCTTCACACCGCAATTGCGCGCCTCGACCTTCCCCTGCGGCCGCTGGACCGGCAACACGAAAGTGCGCGTCAACTGGGACTTGGGCGGCTTCACCGAATACACCGCCCACGTTGTCCTCGAGCGCATCGAAGATCTGACCGGCGATCCCATCGACGAGACGATCGACGCCGCGCAGCTCGTACCGCAACCGGGCACGAGCACGGCGACCGTTGTGGCCGTCGATGTCGGGTCATCCACGGGGTGCTCCCAGTCGGTCGATTTTGCCACCGGCCCCATCGACCCAATGGACGCGCGCGTTAACGTCGAATTTGTGAACGGCACGTTCGGCGGCGGCGGCATCACCGTCATCCAGAATACGCTGCACACGCTGGCCTGCGCCGGTTCCGATCCGATCGTGACTCCAGGCCCAACCCCGAGCAGTTGGCTCATCTTTCCTCAAACGGGCGCTCTCATCGACGCCGATGGCCGTTCGATCAACGGAAGCGAGACGATACGACTCGGCGGCGGGACACAGATAAGCGAGTGGCATTTGCAGGCCGAGCGGCAGTAGACGCAAACCGTAAATGGGGACGGATCCATTTGGGATCCGTCCCCGGGGTTATTGCTCCGGCACCGGCCGGGCGCCCTCGCACTGGGCATGCGCGCGATCGGCATCGCGCTGCGCTTCCGCGAGCTTCCGGTTGCGCTCGTCCTGCACCTGGCTCCGCTCGGTGTCCAGCGCCTGAATCTGATATTCAAGCGCACTGATCTGGCCCTGTGCGTAATCCTTCGGCGCCGCCTTGTTCGCGGCGAGCAGCGACCCGAGTTGACCGTTCAACTGCGCACGCTTGATTTCGTTCTGCTGGATCCGCTGGCCGTACTCCATCTCGATGTTCGACTTCGCCGCCTGGAATTGTGAAAAGAGGTCGGATGCAACGCGGCTGCAATCCGTCGGCGCCGTGAACGCCGAGGACGCCGGATTGACTGCGGCGCCGCGCGGCATTGCCTCGCCCCGCTGAAAGTCCCAGAGGCACCTCACCGCTACTTTCGAGTCCGCCGGCTGCATGGGCCCGAAGCTGCCGGCCGGCGAATCGGACTTATCCCCCGAGACATGCGGGCTCTTCGCAGCGGCCTGGCTCGACGGAAAGGCGTATTCAAAGGCCTCGAGGCCGATCGGCGCACGGCTCGTGACCTTGCCCTCGATCCGCACGCTCCTGCGTGCCGGTCACGCCGTTCGCAGCGCGCAGCTGCGCGTGACCCGCGGCGATCAGAATGGCGCCATCGGATGCGCGCACCCCCACCGAGATCGGCGCTGGCATGGCGGCGACGTTGCGCTTCCATTCCGCTCGCAGCGTCTGCGAACCTTCCGTGCGCTCGAGACTCCCGCCACCGGTCACGCTCCACGTGCCGGGGTAGATATCGAATGCGCCGCTTTTCGTCGGTGCGCCGCCCGTTGTCCGCCACTTCTGTGTCTGCTGATCGCGATAGCCCGGGCCCGTCACCGTAACGTCGCACGTGGCCCAACCCCTCCAGTTCGCGGCGGGCGGCGCCTGCGCGAGGCCAAAGGTCGCAGAGCTGAGAAGTCCGGCGGCAAGGATGGCTGCTTTCATCGCCCTCGCGTATTCGCGCGCCGCGTGATTTCCTCGCGGACAATTCGGCGAACGACCGACGCCGACAATGGCCGCTCGTCCGCCGCCGCTACCGCAGCCAGAGCCTCGTTGATCAGCGTCTGGTATCCCCTACCCGTACTTTCCGAAAGCGCCTTGAAGTGTTGAAGGATGCGATCGTCAAGAAACATCGTAATGCGGGTCTTGCCCACTGCCGGCACAACGGCGCCTCGTCGACCCTTCTTGAAGTCATACGCCTTCTTCATATGCTCGCCCGTTCGACGTGACAGCATTGTATATGCACTTTATGCATATATGAAGCGAGGTGGTTTGTCTGGGCATGGTCCCGCGGACCGCTAAGGCAATCCACGGTGAATTCCGCGCAGAATGCGCAGAAACGCAATCCGGCGCGTCGAGTGATCAGAAGGCTGCAATGCAAAATGGGGACTGTCCCCATTTGCGCCGGGTTAAACCGCCGTAAAGCAATTGTCGACGAAGAGGTGCGTGCCGTTGACGAAGCTCGATTCGTCACTCGCGAGGAATAGCGCCGCGCGCGCCACCTCCTCCGGCTCGCACATGCGGCCCTGCTGGACGGCCATCGCGGCTTCCGACACGTCGACGCCGCCCTTCGTTAGCGCGTCGACCTCGCGCATGCCGTGCGCCGTGCGAATGAAGCCGGGACACACAGCGTTGCACCGGATGCCGCGATCGCGGAATTCGACGGCGATCGCGCGAGCGAACATGTGGCAGGCGCCCTTGGTGGTGTCGTAGAGCACTTCGAGCGGCGTCGCCGCCACCGCCGAGATCGACGACGTGCAGACGATGCTGCCGCCACCGGCGGCGAGCATGCCGGGGAGCACCGCCTTCGTCATGAGATACATGCTCTTCACGTTCACCGCCATCAGCCAGTCCCATTCGTTCTCGGTGATCTCGAGGAAGGGCTTCACGACGATCGTGCCGGCGTGATTGAAGAGCACGTTCGGGGCGCCGAGCGCTTTGGTGATGGACTCAACGGCCGCGTTGACGTCGCTTGTCTTGCTCACGTCGGCGGCGGCGAACGCGGCTTTGTGGCCGTGCTTCTTCAGTTCGGCCGCGAGGGCTTTGCCCGCCGCAGCATCGCGATCCACGATGCCGACTGCGGCACCCTCGGCCGCGAACAAGCGAACCGCGGCGGCGCCGCATCCGCCGGCTCCGCCGCTCACCAATGCGATTTTTCCCTTGAGTCGATCTGGCATGTTTCGAGCTCCCTGTGGCCGTCGCGCTGCCGACGTATCCTCACGCGGGGCTGCCGACAATTCGGACCGGCAGGCGCCGGGTCACGCAGGGCGGATATTCCCCAGCACCTGGGACGCATCGACTGCCGTTCCCCGGTTTGCTTCTTCGATAGCTTCGAGCAAGCGTGCCTCATCGGCGGGATTTAGCGCGAAAGTCTCATCGCCGTCCGCGGCAAGAATGGTGACCGTGGTGCCCTCGGGCAGCGCGTCGCCTTCCAGGTCGATGGCGCCGCCGTGAACTTTTCCTGGCGAGATTCTCATGAATTCCTTGCTCATCCGGGGCGTTCAAGCCACAAACCTAAGCTTTGACCGCAGGAACTCCGGCGCAAAGTCTGCACCGTTCGGCCACACGAGGGTATGCAACTCCGGATCCAGTCGAAAGGCGCGAAAAACGTCCAGGTTCCGCAGCGGCTCAAACATCGGACCGCTCAGCTCGTCGCTCAGGTCGACTTCGCCTTGAATTCCGTCGCTGAAGCACACCCAGATTCGGTGCCCGGACTTGTAACGCGCGTCAGTAATTCGAGGAATCATTTTGCTTATCGTGCCGTGGTACGCGAAGTTGAATCCTGTTCCCCGCGTAGCAGGCCGGCGACGCTGATGTCCTCATCGACATCCGGCCAGCGGATGCCTTCGCCAGAACCAATGAGTTGCCAGCGCGAACGCTGATCCGTCGACGCGTTGAGCAGCCGCGGAAACCACCGCAGTGGCACGGTCAAAGTGCGGCCGTCGACAAGCGTTACCGCCAGCTTGTCGTCGGCGATGCGAACGTCCGATGCTCGAGGATTCACGTGAGCTGCCAAAATACTCATGCCATGCCCCAGTGAATTCCAAGCTGTGCTCTTCGATAAAGCGTTGCAGGCGCAGCAGGTCGCGAGGGCTTATGCCGCGGGAGCCTACCAAAGCGACCGGTTCAAGCCAAAACTTGGCGACACCGTCGCCGATTTCTACATGGATGTGGGGTGGCTCGGAGCCCTCATTGCTGTAGAAGAAGAATCGCCACGATCCGTGACGGCGGATTGTCGGCATGTCCGTATGCCCAGGTGCGAAAACCGACACTTTGCCGGCCGCTACGCCTACGCGGCGAGCTTCCAATCCGATGGGTATCAACGGAAATGCCTGCGGGCGCGAGGGACGCGGTATCTGTCGCAACCGGTCGCAATTTGCGACCAGTTCCCAACGTCACTTCCGCTCCTCGGTCCACTCCGCCGTGAACCCGATCGGTCGCTTCCTCCCCGGCGGCGCGGCAACCAGGCGACTGATCGTCTCGATGAGGTCCTTGATCGCCGAGTCGTGAATATCGACGCGCTTGGCGAGCTCATTAACGACGCTCATCAACTGCTGGCTCACGACGGAAGCGCGGCGCAGGCGGACGAAGGCGCGCATGATTTCGATGTTCGCGGCGATTGCCGTTCGGCTGCGAAGAACACTGGAGAGCATCGCGACGCCTTGTTCGGTGAACGCATACGGGATGTAGCGCCGGCCGCCACGCCCGGGGCCAACGTTTGAGATCACAAATTGTGATCTCAAACGTCCAACTTCTTGATTGGACAGCTGAAACATGAAATCCGGGGGGAACCGCACGCGATTCCGCCGCACGGCCTGGATCAATACGCGAGTGGCAACTCCGTAAAGTTCGGCAATGTCCTCGTCGAGGAGGATCGCCTGACCGCGCAAGATCTGGATTCGACGTTCGACCGGCGAGGCCTCAATTCCAGTACGAGCCATGAGACCGAGGCTAGTGGTCGCACTGCCTTCCCGTCACGGCGACATTCGAGCGCAAATGTGCCGATATTCCGCCGCCAACTTGAGATCACAAACTGTGATCTCAAGTTTGTAACCGCCTGATCCGCCAGCCGGAATTAGATGGGACCCGTCCCCATTTACGTAATTGGCTCTGTCCCCTTTTTCTCGAACTGCTTCCGGATCCACGCGTTCATCGCGCGCTGCAGGCCGAGATAGTCCTGCGGCTTCAACGACTTCAATTCCTCCCGGCGGCGGCGGAAGGTAGCGGGAATCCACGCCGAGTGTCTTCAAGCCGTTGCAGTACGCCTCCCCCTGCGCCGCGAGCCACGCGGGTTCTGGCTCCGTCACCATGCAGAGCGTGCCCGCCTTCACGTGGCCGAGCTGCGCGAAGGGTGAGAGGCTCGCGAAGAGCTCGGGGCTGCCCCACGGATCGCCGCCGATCATTTTCTTGAGGCGCTCGGGGCCGAGCCACCCATCCACCGGATACCACGCGCTGAGATCCAGCATCGTATTCATCACCACCACCGCGCGGATGCGAGGCTCGCGCGCCGAGGCGAGCGCCGCGCGATAGCCGTCGAGCCAAAGACCAACAATAGCGACACGATCGGCGTCAATCTCGCCGGTCGCATCCAAAGCCGCAATGCCCGTGAGCACGTCTTCCGCCGGCTCGATGCCGAAATGGCCGTCGATCGATTGCGCGAACGAAATGCCGTAGCCCCAGCTGCCGCGCACGTTCGGCATCAGCACCGCCCAGCCTTCGTTCGCGAAGAGCTGCTGCGACATGGGAAAGAGCGCGCCATCGTCGGCGACCTCGCGCCCCGAGAAGGTGGTGTCGAAGGTGCCGAACGTGCCTTCCATCAGCACGACGAGCGGCACGCGGCCGGTCGGCGCCGAGCGCGGGCGCATGAAGAGCCCCTCGATCGGCGTGCCGTCGCGCGACTTCCAGGTGAGCGGCGTCGCCTTCGCGAAGTCGTAGGGCTTCGGGTTCTCGTGCGTCACGGCGTGCGGCGCGAACTTCGCGAGCGGCGTTGCGTGCACCTCGGGCGCGGTGTCGGAGGTCGAGAGCGAGAACATCATCGTGCGCTGCTCGCGATCGAGCGTGATCCAGAACGGCGCGACGCCGGGCGGATCGATCGCGGTGGTGTGGCCCGAGCGGAGGTCGAGGCGATAGAGGCGAAAGCCCTGGTGCTCGGGCACGCCGAAGAGGATCGATCGGCCATCGGCGCTCCACTCGAACCACTGCGGCGGGTAGTTCAAGAGCCAGTACTGAAACGCCTGGCCGAGCTTCGTCGCTTTCATCGTCGCGAGGTCGAGCACGACGGGACGCATCGGCGTGCCGAGCGTGCCTTCGTTCTCGAAGTAGAGGAGTCGCTTGCCGTCGCGGCTGTAGAGCGCGACCGAGCGTCGCGACGGACCCTTCGCGATCTCGCGCTTGTCGGGTGTGTCGATGCTGCGAAGCTCGATCGATTGCGGCAGCGTCACCGAGAGCTCGCGATCGTCGGGCGAGAAGTCGTAGTCGCGCGCGCCGTCGAAGCCGGGCAGGTCCTTCTGGATGACGCCTTCAGGGTTGAGTATTGCCAGATGGGTGCCTTGCCCTGTTGCCGGCGTCACCAGCACGCCGAGCGCGGCGCGCTGATTCATCCAGTGCAACGCGCGGAAGGATTGCTCGGGCGGCGCGAAGACGTGCTCCTGGCCCGTCGCGACTTCGACGATCACGACCTGCCCGCAGGGGTAGCCTCCGCGACAGTACGCGAGCCATCGCTCATCGGCCGACCACTGCGGCGCCCTTCCCTCTCCGAGCGTTCGCGCTTCGCCGCCGCTCGTCGGCTGCACGCGGATCTGTTCTATGAGTTTGTTGGATTGGAGATCGATGTAGCGGACGCGGTAGGCGACGGAGCGGCCGCTCGGGGATTGGGCGGGGTGGCTGACGGAGTGGAGGGTGGCGTAGGCGGGGGCGTCGAGGGCGGGGGATGCCGTGGCACAGACGAGCAGCGTGAGCGCGAGCGTCAGGTTTCCGGTGGCACGCATGTGGCTGTGCCCGTTAACTATATCGCCGAGTGCACCGGCATCTCGTCATACGTCCGGCCGTTTAGCTCGCGGCCGGTGCGATGTTTCTGCACCCCGCCCCACTCCTTGAAAAAGAACGCGACGTTTCTGGCCTCGCACTGTTCGCGAATGCTTTCAACCCAGTCGGATTGCATGGGTCTCGCGCCGGGCCCCGACTCCCGCCCACGATGACCCAGTGAATGTCGTCGAGCGGTAGATCATCGATCGGGCCCAGTAACGGCTCAACTGACAGAAATCGCACGTGCGCAGGTATCAGTGCGAGTTCGCGGGCTCGTCGAGCGCGCCGTGCGTCCTCGACGCTCACGCCCATCCAGATGTTCGGCGCCCAGTCGAGCCGGTTCGCGAGCGCGCGAAGACGCACCGCGCGCTTGGTGAGCAATTGAAATTGATGCTGCGGACAGCGGCGCATGATGTCGAACACGCGCTGGATGAATTCCATGGACACGTCTTGGTGAAAGAGATCCGACATCGAATTCACGAACACTTTGCGCGGCGACTTCCATCGAAGCGGCGCAGTCAGCGCATCCTCATGCATCCGAAGGTTGAAGCCATCGACGTAGCGCGCGGCGCGCATCGCTTGCAAGCGCTTCGCCATGCGCTCGGCGTAGCAGTTCAAGCATCCGGGGCTGACCTTCGTGCAACCCGTTACCGGGTTCCAGGTCATTTCGGTCCATTCGATGGCGGAGCGACGAGCCATGGTTTGCATTATTGTCGATTCGCGCGTTGATCAGCACGTTCGTCAGCAATATCGTGAGCGACCTTGTCGATGGCCGCGCGATCGCCAACTTGAAGGGGTTTGGGTATGGCGGGTAGGCAAAAGACGACCCGGGCGCTGAAAAAACTGACGCAGCCCGTGTCAGACACCGGCGCGAGGCCGGCTGCCCGTGTGTCGCGCGGGCGCACTCACCCGGGCGGGTCTCCTTCCCTGCACCACCTCCGCGTTCAGAGCTGCCGCGCGGCTATGCGAAGACACTCGGAGAGATCAAGCAGCGCATCCAGCAAGAGCGCCTTCGCGTCGTCCTGTCCGCCAACTCCGCGATGGTTCTGCTTTACTGGGATATTGGACGGATGATCCTCGACCGTCAGGAACGTGCCGGTTGGGGCGCCCGGGTGATCGACCGACTGGCAGCCGACCTGCGCGAAACTTTTCCCGACATGAAGGGATTCTCGCCGCGCAACCTCAAGTACATGCGCGCCTTCGGGGCGGCGTGGCCAGCGCGGGCAATCGTGCAAGAGGCGCTTGCACAAATCACCTGGTATCACAACATCACGCTGATCGAGAAGCTGGACGCCGCAACGGACCGGCTCTGGTATGCGCGCCAGGTGACGGAGCATGGCTGGTCGCGCAACATCCTGGCCTTGCAGATCGAGGGAGGCGCGCACAAACGCCATGGAAAGGCCCTCACCAACTTCAAGGCCACGTTGCCGCCGACGGACTCCGACATGGCGGCGCAGGTTTTCAAGGACCCCTACCTCTTCGACTTCCTGGGTACCGACGCACCGCACCGGGAGGCCGAACTGGAGCAGGGCCTGGTCGCGCACATCCAGAAGTTCCTGCTCGAACTTGGGCAGGGCTTTGTCTTTGTCGGCCGGCAAGTGCCGCTCGAAGTCGGCGACCAGGACTTCCAGATCGATCTTCTCTTCTATCACCTCAAGCTCCGCTGCTACGTCGTCATCGAACTCAAGGCTGTTCCGTTCGAGCCGGCTTTCGTTGGACAGTTAAACCTCTACCTCTCCGCCGCCGACGATCTCCTGCGCCATCCCGACGACAAGCCGACGATCGGTCTGCTGCTTTGCCGTTCAAAGGACAAGATCGTCGTCGAGTACGCATTGCGCGACTTGAAGAAGCCGATCGGCGTCGCCGGATGGGAGACGAAGCTCGTCGATAAGCTTCCAAAGGCCCTGAAAGGCAGCTTGCCGACGGTAGAGGAGATCGAAGCCGAACTCTCTGGCGAACTGGAGCGGGCGCCGCAATCGCGCGGATAAGAAGTCATGAACTGGGCTGGTACCCGCGACATAACCTCCCGCCCCGACTCAGGAATTACCGTGTGTTAGCATCCCCGCCCAGCACCTAGACAGGGAGGCTCAAGGCGCGTGACGCCTGAGCAGCAAGCACGAAAAGAGATTGACGGGCTGCTGGCGCAGGCTGGTTGGCACGTCTGCGATTACAAAGCCGCCAACATCCACGCAGCGCGCGGCGTTGCCATCCGCGAGTTTCCCCTCGATCCCGGTCACGGTGAAGCGGACTATCTGCTCTATATCGACGGAAAGGCCGCGGGCATCGTCGAGGCAAAGAAGCAAGGCGCCACGCTCACCGGCGTCGAGCGTCAATCTGAAAAGTACATCAAGGGGCTGCCGGCCTCCCTACCCGCCTGGAGCCGACCGCTGCCCTTCGCCTACGAGTCGACGGGCATCGAAACACGCATTCACGAATGGATTCGATCCGCAAGCCGCGCGCTCCCGAGACGTCTTCACATTCCACCGGCCCGAAACGCTGGCGGAGTGGCTGAAGGCAACGCCGGGCCAAGTGCGCGACGCGGCGCGCCGGAATACCTCGACCGCGGCCCGACCTTTCTCGCGCGCATGCAGAACATGCCGCCGCTCATCACTGAGTGGGGCGACCACAAGTTCTGGCCGGCGCAAATCATAGCCATTCAGAACCTCGAGAAGTCTCTCGCGGCCAACAAGCCGCGTGCGCTCATTCAGATGGCGACGGGAAGCGGCAAGACATTCACCGCCATCAATTTCGGCTACCGGCTGATCAAGTTCGCGGCGCGCGCCGCGTGCTCTTCCTCGTGGACCGCGGCAATCTCGGCAAGCAGACCAAGAAGGAGTTCCAGCCTACGTCTCGGCCTACAACAACTGCAAGTTCGCCGAGGAGTACACCGTCCAGCGGCTCGACAGCAACGCCCTCGACCCGACGGCCAGGGTCGTGCATCAGCACGATCCAGCGCATGTACTCGATGCTCAAGGGCGAGCGAGCTGTCGAGGAGAACGAAGAGGTCTCGACGACTCGCATCGAATCCTCTTCAAGGATCCGGTGCCGATCGTCTACAACCCCAGCTTCCGATCGAGACCTTCGACTTCATCGTCATCGATGAATGCCACCGCTCCATCTACAACCTCTGGCGCGCAGGTGCTCGAGTACTTCGACGCCTTCCTCATCGGCCTCACCGCGACGCCGAGCAAGCAGACGTTCGGTTTCTTCAACCGAGAACCTCGTGATGGAGTACGGCCACGAGCAGGCCGTGGCCGATGGCGTCAACGTCGACTACGACGTGTACCGCATCCGCACCGCAGTCACCGAGCACGGCGGCAGACGGTCGAGCCGGTTACTACGTTGGATTCGCGGACGAGCTCACGCGCGACGTGCGTTGGGAACGCTGGACGAAGACCTCACCTACGACCCGAACCAGCTCGACCGCGACGTCGTGCGCCGAGGACCAGATCCGCACCATCATCCGCACGTTTCGCGACAAGCTGTTCCCGAGATCTTTCCCGGTCGCACGGAAGTGCCGAAGACGCTGATCTTCGCCAAGGACGACAGCCACGCCGAAGACATCGTCGAGATCGTGCGCGAGGAGTTCGCGCAAGGGCAACGACTTCTGCCAGAAGATCACCTATCGAACGACGGGCGACGAAGACCGAACGATCTGATCGCAACGCCTTCCGCAACAGCTACTACCCGCGCATTGCCGTCACCGTCGACATGATCGCCACCGGCACCGACATCAAGCCGCTCGAGATCGTGATCTTCATGCGCGCCGTGAAGAGCCGCACACTTCTTCGAGCAGATGAAGGGCCGCGGCGTGCGCGTGATCAAGCCCGACGACCTGCAAGGGCGTGACGCCCGACGCCGAGGCCAAGGACCACTTCGTGATCGTGGACTGCCGTGGGCGTGTGCGAGCAAGACAAGACCGACTCCCGCCCGATGGACCAGAAGAAGTCCGTGCCGCTCGACAAGCTCCTGCAGGCCGTTGCCCTCGGCAATACCGAACCCGAAGTGCTGTCGTCGGTCGCCGCGCGCCTCGCGCGACTGGAACAGGATCTACCAGACGCCGATCAAGGAAAGATCACTCAGGCAAGCGGGCGGGCTGTCGCTCTCTGAAAGACCTCGCTCGCCGCTTGGTCGACGCTCTCAATCCCGATCTCCCTCTTTCTCTTGCTCCCGCTCCCTCTTCAGAGGGAGAGGGTCGGGTGACGGGCTGCTCTCCTCCATTCGATCTAACGCCGTCAAACCTCCGCCGACCCAAACTGCGCGAACTGATCCTCACGCTCAAGCGGAGAAGAACGACCAGATCATCGACAACGTAACCGCAGGACGAGGTCCTCTTCGCCGGATTTGATGACGCTGCCCGCGAGCGCGCCAAACAACTCGTCACCACGTTCGAGCAGTTCATCCAGCAGCACAAGGACGAAATCACCGCGCTGCAGATTCTCTACAACCGCCCGACCAAGGCGCCGCTCAAGTTCGAAGACCTGAAGGCGCTGGCCGACATGCTGCAAGCTCCGCCGCACCTGATGGAGCGAAAGCCAGCTCTGGCACGCATACGCCGCGCTGGACAAGGCCAAGGTCAAAGGCACGAGCAACAAGCGAATCCTCACCGACCTCGTCTCGCTCGTGCGCTACGCCATACACCAGGAGAACGAACTGGTGCCGTACCCCGAGCGCGTGGCCGCCAACTTCAAGGCGTGGATGGCGCAGCAGCAGGCGAGCGGGCAAAGCGCTTCACGGACGAGCAGCGCTGGTGGCTGGAGAAGATGGCCGAGCACATTGCGGCCAACCTCGGTCATCGAGGCGAAGACTTCGAGACGGCGCCGTTTGACCAGCGGGGTGGATTGGGCAGGTGCATCAGCTCTTTGGTGTGGAGCTGCCGAGGTGATTGAGGCATTGAAAAGGAGCTGGCGGCGTGATAGCGCAGCCTGGCGGAGAACTCACCGACGCTGGTCGCTGGCGGTGGAGCGGCCTCTACGGGCGAGATCGCCGAGTACGTTGGCGGGGGCATGCCGCGCATACGTATGACCCCAAGCAATTTCGAATCCCGGCTATCGTTCGGCGGATGACCCCGCGGATGTGCATCTCGCCACAAGAGAAGTCACCGACATTCACGGTCGCGCGAGCGATCACTCGCCGGGTCACCGGATGCCACTGCCACGGCTTCGTTCCTGCAGTACAGTCGATCTTGTACCTCGACGACCAGTTCGGCTCGAAAGCGATCATCCGTGATCCGGATGCTACCTAATCAGCGGCTACCAAGAGCTTCATCCAACGATCAGCGTATTCGCCGGAGTACGTATTGGTGACTCAATGGCTCGAGCAACGCGCAAGAGGCTGGCGGAGTGGCTCAACCGTACTCGAGCCCTCGAGGCAGCTAGCGCCAAGAGAATTCCCAATTCCGATCCCGCCGGCTCGACGAGCAGCGCGAGCATCATCGCCGAAATCGAACAGCAACTCTCCCGCCTCGACGAAGCCGTCGCCAACCTAAAGCGCGTCAAGGCCAACCTCAAACGCTACAAGACCGCAATCCTCAGGGCCGCAGTCGAAGGTCGCCTCGTCCCCACCGAGGATGAACTCAGCCAAACGGCAGGTCGAGATTTTGAGACAGGCTCTCAACTACTTGATGGCACGATGGAAGAGCGTCGAGCACACAGGGCCGGCCGAGGCAAGAAGGTCGATGCGGCGCCCGCAAAATCCACTATGTTGCCTGAACT